>CAWBRX010000038.1:0-39083 GCA_963791135.1 uncultured Chloroflexia bacterium | reverse complement strand
AAACTCCTGGCAGATAACGCCACAGGGCTGGGTTGGCCAGATCCCAGTGTCGCCACAACTCGAGTTGCGGCTGCTGCCCAAGACACCGTTGAGCAGCCTGTTTGGCATGTTGAATTATGCCTACAATCTCCCCAGCCTGACCTTTCAACAAGGGCTCACGGATGCAGAGACGCTGCGCGAATTTTACTCCCAGCTTAGCAAGCCTGCTTGCCAATCGGGTGCTCGATCGCAGTTGGAAGGGCTTTTACCACACGTATCGCACAGAGGACGACCAGTTGCCGTTTGTGCGTGGGCGTGTCGACATCATGCAGGCAGCAAGTAAGCCCTGGAGCCTCCGGTTGCAGTGCCAGTATCAAGACCACACGGCCGATATTGACGACAACCGCATCTTAACATGGACGCTGTGGCGAATATTGCGCAGCGGCTATTGCAAAGAGAGTGCCTTAGCGGTCGTGCGCAAGGCCTACCGTGCCATTCAGCCGGTCACCGAGCTGGCGCCCTATACTGCCCACGACTGCCCAGACTGCTCCGACCGCGTCTATCAGCGGCTGAATCATGACTATCATCCCCTGCATGCGATTTGCCGTTTCTTCCTAGACAACAGTGGGCCAACCCACACGGTCGGCCAGTCGGAGATGGTGCCCTTCCTCGTCAACATGGAAAAGCTCTTCGAGCTGTTCGTCGCCAAATGGCTGGCGAAAAACTTGCCGTCTCCCTGGGCACTCAAGGAAAAGGACAACATCTACCTTGATAGTGGCAGTGTCTATCGATTCATCCCCGATCTCGTCATCTATGACCGCCGCACCGGACAGGCGCGCTACATTTTGGACACAAAGTACAAGGTCCCCGAGCAGCCATCCCAGAGCGACATATCGCAGGTCATCACCTACGCCCACATGAAGCAAAGCCCGGAGGCCGTACTGATCTATCCAGCACAGCCCATGCGCCCATTGGATGCAAGGAGCCACGGAATACGTGTACGGTCGATTTACTTCAACTTGGGCAAAGATCTGGAGAAGGCCGGCCGGCAGTTCCTGGCTGAGCTTTGGGTGACGGAGGATGCTACAATTGAAGCACCTTGAACACGGTAGACTATTCAGTGTTTTTGTTTGTCAATTCAATTAGAAACCGATCCGGTCCGTGGACTACCTCAACGGGCTAGATGGCGGCAAGCGACTGCATCAATCCTGTGCCTCTCGAAGCTGTGTTTAGCAAGATAAGCACGGCTCATGGACACATTTAGTGAGCCAGTCTGGCGGCTGGACGCAAGCACCCTCTTATAGAAGCCCAACTACTGAAGGCGGGCGATGAATTCGGCAACTGACCGGAACGTCAACGGCAAATGTCGGTGGTTACTACACAACGGCACCAACTTTCTGCCAGATAAATGGATCGCTTGGATCGTTAATTTCATTTAGCAGATCGTAGTTCAACAATCCTACCCTTAATCGGTAGACTTCCTCTTGTGGATCACTACTAATCATCTCTCTGGCTTTTCAGCCGCGCTAATATGTCCCTTTCCTTTGCAGAGACCGTGGTCCGGCTCACGCCACGTTTTGAAGTTGTTGTGGTGCCTACTCGCACTCCTTCCTTGGGGTTATTGGACAGCTGCATTAGTACAGCTGTGACATGCTTCCAGTCATTCCCGAAGTACCCTTGAATTCGGTGTACATAGTATTTCCACCCAAGCTTGAAACTTGCCAGGTTCCGGACTGCTCGTACTCGGCCGGAAGTAAACAGTGGTGCCGAAACATAGTCGATGCTGCGCTGATTACGACGTAGAGGCTCATAGAGATTCCAGGCTATCAACTGCACCAGGTAAGGTACCCCGCCAGACAACTCCAGAAGTTCTTGAATACCTTTCGGTGTAAAGCGTGGCTTATAGTCGTCACACGGGCGGTTCAGAAACTTCGTTAAATCTTGACCGCCATGCATTCCGCCAATCGGATCAAGTTCGATGCTGCGCACAAACCGTGTTGTATATGATCTTCGGGCGCCGGTATTTGTCCGCACGGTCCACTGTACCGATCAGGACAACGCCGAAGTGGGGGAGAAGCTCGTTCAGATGAAATACAAACTGCCAGGAAGCGGCGCAACTCATCGTATTGCGCAACTACTTTTTCTAGGTGGTCAATATCGTCGAACGCCACGATTTACTTGTGCTTTTCGCAAGATCAGGCGAATCATTAGTTCGAGAGTCCGTCGCGCCTCCTTTGCCAAGTTCTCCGCCAGTACGTCTCGAGTCGGTGCATCCTCTGGCAGATACGCACATAACTCGTCAAACAGGCCGGTTGCAAGTTTCTTAGTAGCCTGTTCGTCGGAGTTCACGTGGCCCATACTCACATAAGCAACAAACTTCGAAGGCACTCGCATATCACTTACGGCGTCAGCCGCCGCTGAGAAGAAGAATGAAGTGCTTCCGCAGAGGATTGGTCCTGTAATCTCCACAACTTGGAGATGGTCATCCGACCAAGCTTCAAGAAGAGACCAAGATGTTCTCGGCGCTCCACAAGTCTGGTAAAGCTTCGGATCGGACCGTCATATTTGAATGGGTTGTTCGTCTGCAAGACATCAACTCTTTGCGCCGGATATTTTGCACCTTGAGCTCGCATCTCTGCCATATCGCTGTTCCACTGCAAAATAAGTTCGTGAAGGAACCTTTTTACACAGGGATGAGGAAAGCGCCCTCGAGCTCCTGCTCGTGCACCTTAAGCAGTTGCAGCACGTGCTTTGCACCCTCGTTCGCGATCAGCTTCATCCGGGCAGCGATTGGTCAGCCAAGCATAGTGACGTATATTCATTAGCTCGTTGATCATGTGCCAGCTGGATCATGCCGTTTCTTACCTCGAGAACACCTCCCTCCGGCAGCAGCGGAGACTTACTCGGATCGTTCATACCCACAGGGGCACTAGCTCCTCGAAGGAGGTTTAAGGCATTTAGAAGACTCGAGCAAGGATTGTTTCTCTGCATTTGGAGGTGCAGAATTTATCCGCTGTATGGCCTCATCCAAATTCTTCGCACTTTTGCAGATCTGAGCAACGACAAGATAACTAACGACTTCATTAGGCTTCTCACCCTGGTCTGGAAGCTCGTTGACTAGTTCGACGCTGTTGCCCTGCTGCGTTAATTTGGAAGTATCCCACTCTCCGCCGTCGAGCCAAGAACAGAGGATCTCGCCATGGCATATCGGGTGACGTAACGTACAGCAGCCGTTCATTCTTTAGCTCGGGCGGTGACTCGTCCAACGCCTTAAAGAGATACTGTGCTGCCACTCGGTGCTCGCCCGTATATCTCCAAACGTCCGCCGCTGCACATATCGTCTCGAGGCCAAGCATCTACGGCCCCAGCCCACAACTCTTCCGCCAAAGGCTGAAACGCCACCTGAGTCACACCTGGAGGATATACAGCATGCTTCGAACTCCCGACAGTCTGTATCCAGCTCTTCACCCGATCGTCAATACAAGAAGCTCCAAGTAGGAAGCCCGTAGCACTGGCAAACGCTACAATACATACGCCTACAATGAGGTCAGTCCACAGCCCCCAAGTCACCTGACTCGGTGGGAATATGCCCAATGCCATGGTAGCGACGACTACTGCCGCTAGTACAAACAAAGGCACCGCATGATATATAGTCTTTGCATAAGGCAAGTATCTTTCGCTGCGATAGGCGTAAACTTGGCTGTACATCAATCCACAAAAGAACCCCATTGCTGCAAATAGGACGAAGAGGTCCACAATTTGGAGTACCGGTGCGTATAGTAGATGCAGAAACCCAAAACTCATCACGATCGTAAATGCGCCAAAACTAGGGACCAGCAGAAACGGAGTCTGCAAGGCTCCATACCACACGAGGACTGTAAAACAGAGGGTAGTGGTGACGTAGCCAAGGATACAGGCAATCATCCCGTGCCCAGTCACGAGCGCCCCTAATGCCCTATTGTCGACAAGGCGCAGAGTGAAGATGCCTAAGAAGCTGAACGCGATAACAACAAGCACGGTGATGGTGCCGGTCATCCACTGCAAGTCACGCCATTCTTCACCCTCTTCGCTCGTCGCATACCGCCTTATGTAATACTTGAGGGCCCGGGGTAACCAGAAAAACCAGTAGAACAGCCGCCCATAATCCTCGACGCCGAGCTGCTGATAGCGGCTGGCTCAGGTCTGGGGCAACTCGAACGTTAACCTTCCGCATGTTAGACTCTTAACTGTCAAGTTGCGCTGTAATGACGAAAAATCACCAGTGTACCGATACGCTCGTCTGGAAGATCGGGGATGACCCGGATTGCATTTCCTTCGACTCCACGGCCAGGCTGGTATGTCGGACTCAGAATGCTGTCACCTTCTACTGGGGGGCCATATACTCTGCGCAACACACCATCCCACTCTGGCCTCAGCATGTCAGAACGTAGGCCGAAAGGGAGTTGCTGTGACAAAGCTGCATTCACATGTATAGAGACAACGTAGGGATCTTGCCAGCTATCATCAAATGTGATGCGCAGTCCGTAGCCTGCGTACACTGCAACTTGTTTGCTGCTACTCAGGTCCCAACTAGGTTCGCCAAGACGGGCGCACACTTCGTCGCACCGCATGACACCGACAATGATCCCATGGATGGGCGCATAAATGGGTGTAGTTGATCGATTTTGTTGGCGTACAGATGTCAAGGCTTGCGTTTCCGACGACAGCGGCGGTATCAACGGAGGTGCACCAAGCCGCCGAGATGATGTCCGTCCTTGGGACTCAATTGCTGTTTGCGAACTGTCAGACGATCGGGCCAGCGAGTCTGAAGACTGCAAACCTTTAGCCACTCGAGGCCGATCAAACTTTATGAAAGCCTGTAGTTCCGGGTTTTGCGGACTGAAACGAACCGCACCTTCTACAAGCTGTTTGATACAACCGTTTCGTTCACACCATTCGATTACTTCTAGCACTTGGTTGCCGATCGGCAAACCTCGACCAGTCATTCTGTCCAGTACATATCACATTCTTTGCGCAGTAAAATGCGCAATTCCTCTTCCCGGCCGGTGACCGACACCAATGCATCAAGCAAAGCTTTAAAAAGAACTACGAGGTTGCTGCATGGGAGTGCCACCCTTTCTCTCTTGCACGCGACATTTGCCCGCCACGTAGCAGGTTCACCTAACCTATTTGGTTACGCAACAGATATGAAAAATCGAGTGCCCGTACTCGATGCACGGATACTAGTTCAATGTCAGCCACAATGATCGCCACGAGGTCAGCAACGCCAGTTGTGTAATTAAGGAGTTACGTCAATAGCTATCACCATTCGCCCGTCACCACAATACTCACCTCCCATGCTCCCCCACCGACATCAAAATCATCTGCGCATTCACCGGCAGCCCCTCCCCCGGCGTGATCCGCACATACGTCCCGTCCGCCAGCAGTCTCGCGCGCCTGCACGTTGTCGCGCAAATACAAATCCAGCACGTCGTCGCGCAGGTGCCGCAGCAGCTTCTCATCCTGGATCGGAAACAGCGTCTCGATCCGCCGGTGCAGGTTGCGGTCCATCAGGTCCGCACTCCCCGCATACAGCTCCTCGTCGCCCCCATTGTAAAAGTAGTAAAAGCGGTGATGCTCCAGGAACCGCCCCACGATGCTGCGCACCCGCATGCACTCGCTTAACCCCGGAATCCCCGGCCGCACGCTGCAAACGCCGCGCACCAGCAGGTCCACCCGCACCCCCGCCTGCGCCGCCCGGTACAGCGCCGCCGTCATCTCCTCGTCGGTCAACCCGTTGCACTTGAAGATGAGATGCCCGTTGCCCGTCTCCCGCTGCCGCACGATCTCACGCTCGATCTTGGCGATCAGCTTGTGCTGCATGTCCAGCGGCGCCACCAGCAGCGCCCGGTGCGCCTGCTGCTTGCTCGACCCCGTCAGCATGTTGAACAGCTCGCCCACGTCCGCCCCCAACGCCTCGTCGGCCGTCATCAGGCTGAAGTCGGTGTACTGGCGCGCCGTCGTGGCGTTGTAGTTGCCCGTCCCCAAATGCAGATAGCGCCGCAGCCCCTCCGCCTCGCGCCGCACGATCATCAGCAGCTTGGCGTGCACCTTGAGCCCCGGCAGCCCGTAGATCACGTGCGCACCCGTCGCCTCCAGCGCCCGCGCCCACCCGATGTTCGATGCCTCGTCAAACCGCGCCTTTAGCTCCACCAGCACCGCCACCTGCTTGCCGTTCTCCACCGCCTCCATCAGCGCCTGTACGATCGGCGAGTTGCGCCCCACCCGGTACAGCGTCATCTTGATCGCCAGCACGTTCGGATCGATCGCCGCCGCCCGCACCAGGTCGATGATCGGCTGGAACGAGTCAAACGGATGGTGCAGCGCAATGTCGCGGCTGCGAATGGCCGCAAAAATATCCTGGTTGCGCAGCACTTTTGGCGTCTGGGGCGTAAACGGCGCATCCTTGAGGTCCGGCCGGTCGAGACTGTACAGCTCCATCAGTGCGCTCAGTCCCAGCGGCCCGCGCACCGCATAGAGGTCGTCATCCTCTACCTCGAGCTTCTCGCACAGCATGGTCCGCATGTCGGGCGTCATCCCGTCCCCGATCTCCAGCCGCACCACGTCGCCAAACCGCCGCCGCCGTACGTTCTCCTCCATCGCCTGCAGCAGGTCGGCCGCCTCATACTCGCGGATCTCGATGTCCGCATCGCGCGTCACCCGGAACGGCACCGTGGTCGAGATATCCCTGCCCGTAAACAGCGTTCCCACGTTGGCCGCAATCACATCCTCCAGCCAGACGAGGACCGCGTTCTGGACCCCGCTCTGGCCCGTGTTCTGGGGCGTGTTCTGTCCTGTGCCTGTCCCCAGCTGTGAGACGGTTTGCGGCAGCATCACCAGCCGCGGCAGCATCTGCGGCACCTTGACGCGCGCAAACCGCTTCCCGGCGTCCGGCACGTCCAGCACCACCGCCAGGCTCAAGCTCAAGTTGGAGATAAACGGGAACCGGTGCGTCGGGTCGACGACCAGCGGCGTCAGCACCGGGAAGATCTCGCGCAGGTAGTAGTCGTCGAGCCACTGCCGCTGCTCCGCGTTGAGGTCCGCATAGCGCGCCACGACGATCCCCTCCGCCGCCAGCGCCGGCAGCAGGTCGTCGCACACGACGTCCTGGCATTCCGTCACCAGCGGCAGCAGCGCGGCCCGGATCGCCGCATACTGCTCCGAAGGCGTAAACCCGTTCGGCGTCCGCCCGCTCACCCCGCGGTCGATCTGCTCCTTCACCCCCGACACCCGCACCATGAAAAACTCGTCCAGGTTCGAACTGAAGATCGCCGCAAACTTGATCCGCTCCAGCAGCGGGTTGCGCGGGTCACGCGCCTCCTCCAGCACCCGCCGGTTGAACTCGATCCAGCTCAACTCACGGTTGATATATAGCTCCGGGTTGATGTTGCCCCCGGCGTCAATGCATCAATTTCGATCTGCATCGAAACCCCCACTTTCCGACTGCTGCAAGCTCATGCTGGATACCTTCGATTCTACCACACCCTATTGTTCTAGCGCGTGCTTGCGGACGCGGCGACAGGGCGTGCCGTCCAGGCGCAGCTGCGTGGGGCGGTTGCACCTGGTCTAATGGTAACCTGATGCGGATCGGCATAGTTATCCGCGCCCATCTTCAGCTGAGAGGAGACATTACCTTTGGACGATTACACCGCAAGTAACCGGGTGCACTGGAACGCACGCACCGCCGTAAATGCCGCCAGCGCCGCAAGATACGATATTGCCGGATTCATGGCCGGCAAATCCACTCTGTCGCCGATTGAGCTGGAGGAACTGGGCGAGGTGGCAGGCAAGTCGTTGCTGCACCTCCAGTGCCACTTTGGTCTCGATACGCTCTCTTGGGCGCGCCTGGGTGCCCGCGTTACGGGGGTGGATTTTGCCGATGAGGCGATTGCGCTGGCCGACCGCCTGCGCCAGGAAACAGGGCTGGACGCGCAGTTTCTCTGCGCCGACATCTACGCCCTGCCCCAGTTGCTAGACGAAACGTTCGATATCGTCTTCACGTCGGGCGGCGTGTTGTGTTGGCTCGCCGATCTTGGCCGCTGGGCGGAGATCGTCGCCCATTTCCTCAAGCCGGGCGGCATCTTTTACCTGCAGGATGAACACCCGTTTCTCAATGTCTTTGACGACAGCCCCGGCGTGACGGACTTGCGCACGCGCTACCCCTACTTTCACACGGCGGAACCGCTGCGGATCGAGGGCCCCCTGCCCCACTCTGATCCTGCGACTAACCAGCAGGGCGTTGAGTATTCCTGGAGTTACAGTTTCAGCGACATCCTGAACGCCCTACTTGGTGCCGGCTTGCACCTGGAATTTCTCCATGAATTCTCCCACGGCGGCAACCGGCGTTTCCCCTTCATGCGCCAAGGTGAGGACGGACAGTGGCAATGGCAGGATCCCGCGAATGCTATTCCACTCACGTTCTCCCTGCAAGCTAGAAAGGAATAGCGCTAAGTAAGACAGACGCGACTAACCTTCGAACAATGCTTCACCGCGGTGCAGACGCACGGCCTCCCTCGGCAAAACGGCATTTGCTCATCGCACGCTTGTCATTGGATACTGCACGTCCGCTGTTGGTCGCCTGCGGACCACCAGTCGACCGGCGGCAGCGCATACCTGAAACTCACATAGGAGATAACCCCATGCCCAAGCGCATGCTTGCTCTCGCCGTGGCATTCGTGCTGCTCTTGCTGCCCGCCGCAGCCGCCCATGCCCAGGATCCCGCCCCCGACGATGGCACCATTTACCTGCAGGCCGGCGCCTTTGACCCGCTTGCGGCGCCCGCCAGTTGCCGCAGCCGCCGCCGCCTGACACCGCATCGCCCTACTACCTTGTGCAGTTTAGCGGTCCGGTCGAAGCCCTCTGGCTCGAACAGGTCGCCGCCCTCGGCGGCGAGGTGGTCGGCTACATTCCCAACAACACCCACATCGTGCGCATGGCCCCGTCAACGGTGGCCGCCGTGCAGAGCCTGCCCTCCGTGCGCTGGGTCGGCCCCTATCGCCCCGCCTATAAGGTCGCACCCGAACTGGCTGCCGCCTCGGCCAAGGCGGGTCGCCGCTGCCGCCGCCGGCGGCGCCGGTGGAGCTGACCGTCATCGCCTTCCCGGGCGAATCGCTGGCGGCGCTGCGTGCTGCGCTCACCACCCTGGGCGCCGGGATCGTCGAGGCCGCCGACACGTCGCTCGGCCCCGTGCTGCGCGTCCAGGCGCCGCTGAGCCTCCTGCCGTCCATGGCCCAGCAGCCGGGCGTCAGCTGGGTCGAACGCTACCTCGAGCCCTCCGTCGCCAATGCCGAAGGCCGCAAAATCATCGGCGCCGAGGCCGTCTGGCAGTCGTTCGGCTACTACGGCAGCGGCCAGACCATCGCCATCTCTGACTCAGGCCTGAGCGTGCAGGGCGCCCTGAGCCCCGATTTCGCCGGCCGCCTGGTGCGTGCCTACGCCCCCAGCGAGATGAACCTCGCCAGCGCCCAGTGCACCGCCAAGACGACCTATACCGACCTCAACGGCCACGGCACCCACGTGGCCGGCTCGGTCCTCGGCAGCGGCACCCGCTCCGGCAGCAATGCCGCCGCGCACGCCTATACCGGCTCCAACGCCGGCACCGCGCCCGAAGCGCGCCTGGTCTTCATGGCGCTCAACACCGACGGCAGCACCGGCATCCAGTGCGTCGACCTCAACGGCGACTTCCTCAACAAGGGCTACCAGGAAGGCGCACGGATCTCCAGCAACAGCTGGGGCGCCAGCGACCGCGGCGGCTACAACCAGATCTCCAGCCTCGTCGACGACTACATCTGGCGCAACAAGGATTACCTGGTGCTCTATGCCGCCGGCAACGCCGGTCCCGGCGCCCAGACGGTCGGCTCGCCGGGCACCGCCAAGAACGTGCTGACCATCGGCGCCAGCGAGAACAACCGCCCCGACCAGGGCGACGATGCCGACGATCCCAACACCATGGCCTCCTTCTCGAGCCGCGGGCCGACGTCCGACGGGCGCGTCAAGCCCGATGTCGTGGCGCCGGGCACCTGGGTGCTTTCCGTCCGCGCCACCCAGGCCCCCGACGGCAGCTTTTGGGCCCCCTTTAACCAGGATTACGCCTACATGGGGGGCACGTCGATGGCCACGCCCCTCTCTGCCGGCGGCGCCGCTATCGTGCGCGAATGGCTGAATAAAGCGCGCGGCCTCGCAGCGCCGTCGGCCGCCCTGCTCAAGGCCGTCATCATCAACGGTGCAACCCAGCTGCCGGGTGAACAGCTGGCCAGCAACAACAGCGGCTACGGCCGCGTCGACTTGAAGAACACGCTGAGTGCCAACTACGTGGTCATGGACGACCATGTGCAGGGTCTACAGACTGGCGGCGTGCTCAGCTACACCGTCCAGGTCGTCGCCGCAGGCGCCCAAGGTGCGCTGGTCGCACAGGGTGCACCGCCTGTGAGCGCATTGAGTGCCCTTCCGGCCGCGTTCTCGCTGGCGAGTGACTCTCCGCTCGTCGCCGCCTCGACTGCGCTCACGACACCGGCAGAACTGCACGGCACGGCAGTGCCCGGCTACGACAAGGCCCGCCCGCTCACGCCCATTCCCGACGCCCTCGGCCCAGTTGGAGGTGGCGGCAAGAGCAGCCTGCAGCCGCTCCCCAACGATGTGCCGGCGCTCGATCGCCGCCAGTCGCTGCATACCAACGCTGCCCCGCATGGCACCTTCCAGCCCAGAACAGGCGCTGCGGGCCTGGCGCTGCAGAGTTATCAGCAGCAAATGATCGGCGGCGGCGACTTTGAAGACCCGGACTGGTCGGATATCTGGCAACTATGTCTGGCTGGGCAGCGGCCTGCCGGTACGCACCGATGATCCGGACAATGTCGTTTCAGGCAGTTACTCGATGTGGCTCGGCGGCACGCTCAACGACGGTACGGCTTCCGAGGACACGCTGTTCTACCCGGTGCAGTTTCCCGCCGCAATCGACGATGTCCTCGCCAGCGGCATCGAGTTCTCCGTGCGCATCGTCGACCAGGACGCCGGCGCCGACTACCTCTGCGTCGCCCTGATCGACGCTTCGGGCAACTATATCGGCCCCTACGCGCCCGACAACCCCGAATGCATCGACGTCAACGGCGACTGGATCTACTCCCTGACGCTTCAACGCCGACGACCGCGCCGCCCTGGCCGGCCAGACCGCCTATCTGATCGTCTTTAACGAAGGCAACGGCGTCGCGCCCGACATGTCCGCCTTCGTCGACGACGTCAGCCTGCTCGTCGACTTCCCGTCCCCGACGGCCACCATCACGCCGGCCGCCGGCCCGCCCGGGACAACCTTCCTCCTGACCGGCAAGTACAACACGCCCTACGGCTGGGTCGATATCTGCATCAGCCCGTGCAGCCGTGGACAACTACATCACCACTGTCTATGCCGATGCCGCCGGCGACATCGCCGCCTACCTGATTGCCTCAGACGACATCGTCCCTGGCCCCTACCCGATCCAGACCTACGATATTGCCGACCGCACGGCCGAAACGCAGCTGACGATCTCGGGCGCCGCCGAACCGTCGCTGGCCGTGAATCCCACCTCCGGTCCTGCCGGCACCACCTTCCAGTTCAGCGGCAGCGACTTCATCCCCGGCGACACGACGATCGCCGTCACGCTCAACGGCGCTGCGTTCGGCACGGTTGGCAGCGACAGCGCCGGTGCGGTCTCCTTCAAGCTCAACACGAGTGCCAACACCCCCGCCGGCACCTACACGGTGCGGGCCACCGACAGCGCCGGGCGCAGCGCCGAGACGTCCTTCAGCGTCACCGCCGTGCCGGCCGGCAGCCCCAAGCTCACGGTGGCGCCGGCCTCCGGCCCGCCGGGCACGACGTTTACCTTTGTCGCCACCAACTTCACGCCCGGCACGCCGGCCGACGTCTCGCTTGACGGCCAGGCGCTGGGCGAGGTGAACATCGATGCCACCGGTACCGTCACGCTGACGCTGTCGACCACCGGCAGCACCGCGCCGGCCCGCTACACGCTCGCCGTCGTCCAGGGCGCCAGCAGCGCCTCGGCGCAGTATGAAGTGACCGCCGGCAGCGGGACGCCCCTCACCGGCCAGGGTCTCTACGTGACGCTGGCCTGGACCGACCCGCCCGCCCAGTCGGCGGCCGCCCAGAAGCTGGTCAACGACCTCGACCTCACGGTCGACGGCCCCGGCGGCCGCATCTTCGGCAACGGCGGCACGGCCGCCGACCGCAAGAACAACGTCGAAGCGGTGCGCATCGAGAAGCCGACCGCCGGCAACTATGTCATCACGGTGACCGCGGCGCAGCGTCAACGGCACGTTTGGCACCCAGCCCTACGCCCTCGTGGCCACCACCAAGCAGAACTTCGGGACCGGGAGCAGCGTCGACCTGGGCCAGCCCAACGCCGGCACGTTGACCGGCGTCGTCTTCGCCGACCTCGACCGTGACGGCGTCCGCGACACGGGCGAGCCGGGCATCGCCGGCGCCACCGTCGTCGTCCGCCAGGTCAGCGGCGCCCTCAACCGCCAGGCCACCACCGACGCCGCCGGCAGCTACCAGTTCACAGAGCCTGCCCGCCGGCGAGCTACACGATCGCCGTCGCCCTGCCGGCAGGCTACAACACTTCGACGCCTGCCCCCATGAACAAAACCATCGTCACCGGCGCCAACACCGCCCCCGACATCGGCGCCACCGACCTGCTGCACCTGCCCGACGTCCGCCGCTAACCGAACGACCCCACTTCCAGGAGGTACCCCCACCTCCAGGAAGTGGCACGGCGAGGACGCTTGCGCTCCAACCTCACCCTCCCCCTTCGTGCCCTTCGTGCCCTTCGTGGATCCTCTCACCCTCTCACCCTCTCACGCACTCCCCATTCGCCCATCTGGCGAAAAACATGTACAATCTTCCTTTATGAAAGTGCTTTCAATGAGCAGCCTTCAAAAAAGGAGAAAACATTTAGTATGAATATCGTCGGCAAAATCTCCGTCTATCCGAAGCTTCCCGCTAAGATCGCACGCCTGCAAGACGTGGCTTTCAACCTCTGGTGGAGCTGGGAGACGGAGGCACAAGCGCTCTTCGCCTCGATCGACCCCGAGTTGTGGGAGGCCGTCAGCCACAACCCCGTCAAGCTGCTGCGCACGGTGCGCCAGGAAAAACTCGACGCCGCTGCCGCCAGCGCCGAATTTCTCAAGAACTATGCGGCCGTCCTCGCCGCCTTCGACGAATACATGAACCCTGCGACCGCAACATGGTTCGGCACGGCCCACGGCGACAAGCGCAACCAGGTCATCGCCTACTTCAGCGCCGAGTTCGGCCTCCACGAGGCGCTGCCCATCTACTCGGGCGGCCTCGGCATCCTCAGCGGCGACCACTGCAAGGCCGCCTCGGACCTCAACCTGCCCTTCATCGGCGTCGGCTTCCTCTACCCGCAGGGCTACTTTATCCAGCGCATCGACGCCTCCGGCATGCAGCAGGCGGTCTACGAGAAGATCGACTTCGCCGAAATGCCCGTCACCCAGGCGCTCGACCCGCAGGGCAAGCCCGTCCTGATCAACGTCGACCTGCCCGGCCGCACCGTCTATGCCAAGGTCTGGCGCATCCAGGTCGGCCGCATCCCCATCTTCCTGATGGACACCGACGTCGACCGCAACGCCCCGCAGGACCGCGAGCTCAGCGCCCGCCTCTACGGCGGCGACCGCGAGATGCGCATCAGCCAGGAGGTCGTCCTCGGCATCGGCGGCGTGCGCGCCGTGCGTGCCCTCGGCTACAACCCCTCGGTCTGGCACATGAACGAAGGCCACAGCGCCTTCCTCGGCCTCGAGCGCGTGCGCGAGCTGGTGCAGAGCCAGGGCCTCTCCTTTGCCGAGGCCGTCGAAGCCGCCCGCGCCAACAGCCATCTTCACGACCCACACGCCCGTGCCCGCCGGCAACGACGCCTTTGCCTTTGAGCTGGTCGAGAAGTTCTTCTGGCAGTACTGGGGCCAGCTCGGCATCGACCGCAACACCTTTATCGAGTTCGCCGCCCAGGACTTGCCTTGGGGCCGCCAGTACTCGATGACCGTCCTGGCCATCCGCCTCAGCGCCTACGCCAACGGCGTGAGCGAACTCCACGGCCACGTCAGCCGCGAGATGTGGCAGTTCCTCTGGCCGCAGACGCCGGTCGAAGAGGTCCCCATCACCTCCATCACCAACGGCGTCCACACCCGCACCTGGATGGTCCAGGAGATCAAGGACCTCTACAACAAGTACCTGGCCAAGAACTGGCGCGACGAGGTCGACGACCCCAAGACCTGGGACAAGCTGGCCGCCGTGCCCGACGCCGAGCTGTGGTCCGTCCACCAGGGCCGCAAGGCGAAGCTGGTCGATTTCACCCGCAGCCGCCTGCAGGCGATGTACCGCCGCCACGGCGAGGGCCCGCAGAAGCTCTCCGCCGCCGGCCAGGTGCTCGACCCGCAGGCGCTCACCATCGGCTTCGCCCGCCGCTTCGCCACCTACAAGCGCGCCACGCTGCTCTTCCACGACGAGGAGCGCCTCAAGCGCATCCTGCACAACCCCGACCGGCCGGTGCAGATCATCTTCAGCGGCAAGGCGCACCCCGCCGACGAGCCGGGCAAGGCGCTCATCCAGCGCATCTACCAGCTCAGCCAGACGCCCGACTACTGGGGCAAGATCGTCTTCGTCGAAAACTACGACATGAACATCGCCCGCCACCTGATCTCGGGCGTCGACATCTGGCTCAACAACCCGCGCCGCCCCCACGAGGCCAGCGGCACCTCGGGCATGAAGGCCGCCCTCTCCGGCGCGCCCAACTTCAGCGTGCTCGACGGCTGGTGGGTCGAAGGCTATGACGGCACCAACGGCTGGTCGATCGGCGAGGAGCGCGAGTACAAGGACGAGGCGACGCAGGACGCCGCCGACGCCATCAGCCTCTACAGCACGCTCGAGGACGTCATCATCCCGCTCTACTACGCCAATCGCAACGGCGACGGCGTGCCCACCGGCTGGATCCAGGTCATGAAGAACGCGATCCGCACCTGCACGCCCGAGTTCAGCATGCGCCGCATGGTCAAGGAATACACCGAGCGCTTCTACCTGCCCGCCGCCACGACCGGCAGCAGCTACAGCAGCAGCGGCTATGCCCTGGCCCGCGAGATCGCCCATTGGAAGCAGCAGGTGCGCCAGCGCTGGGGCCAGGTCGCCGTCCAGGCGATGGTGCCCGACCAGTCGCAGATCACCGTCGGCGAATCCGTCACCATCGGCGCCAAGGTCTGGTACAACGGCCTCTCCGACGGCGACTCCGCCGTCGAAGTCGTCAGCGGCGTGCTCAACGCGCAAGGGGAGCTTGCCGACCCGCAGGTCTCGGCCATGCAGCACAGCGGCTGGGACAACGGCGCCGCCGTCTACCAGTGCTCGCTCAAACCCGGCACCAGCGGCCAGATCGTCCTCGGCGTCCGCGCCCGCCCCAACAAGCCCACCCTCATCAACCCCAACGAGCTGGGCATCGCCAGCTGGGCCGGCTGAAAGACGAGCGGTGAGCGGGTGAAGTAACCGAGTCTCCGCGGAAACTCGGTTTCTGACGTCACCCGACTCACCCGCTCCTTCGTGTCCTTCGTGTCCTTCGTGGATCCTCTTACCCCATCATCTCCTGCAAATGCGACCGCTCGTGCAGCCCGATAATCCGCGCCACGTACTCCACCGTCTACATGCCCCAGCGCAGCATGATCCCCGCTCTTCTCCCAGGCATCGTCCGGCAGCGCCTGCAGCACCTTGATCGTTGCGGCCCGCTCCTCGTCATACGCCGCCATCAGTTCCTCTAGCGACTGGTTCGCCCGCTTGGCCACCCGCGCCGCATTCCAGGCGTTCAGGTCAAAGTTCTCCACCTTGGCCGGCGGGTTGCCCGACGGCCACCGCCTCGATAAACCGCCGGTGCGCCCGCTCGGCGTCGACCAGGTGGCCGACGATCTCGCGCGGGTTCCACGGGTTGCCCGCCGACGGCTGCTGCACCGCAGCGCCGTCCAGCCCCGCGATAAATGCCTTGAACTTCGCGTGCGTGGACTCCATCTTGGGCAGAATGCTTTCCAACTCTGCGCTCATACTGCGACCTCCAGCTGTGGTGTCTTGCGTTGACCAAGGATAAAGACGATGGCGCCGATGACCAGGCTGATGCCACCGATAACCAGCACGACGGTGCCGCCAAACGTGTCCCACAGGATGCCGGCCGTGATCCCGCCGATCGCCCAGCCCAGCCCGGCCTGCGCCGCGCCGACCAGCGACTGCCCGGTCGCCCGCAGATTCGGCGGTGCGCTCTTGTTGGCAAAGATGACCAGGTTCATCCAGAATGCGCCGCTAAAGAAGCCGACCATCGCCATGGCGACGAGGATCATGTTCGGCGTAGGCGCCAGGCCGGCAAAGGCGTACGAGGCCGCCAGCCCAAAGATGCCCACCAGCAGCAGGTTGACGGTGCCAAAGCGGTCGGTCAACCGGGCGCCCATAAACATGACCGGGATCTCCGTCACCGCATTGAGCGCAAACGCCAGCCCCACCTGCGCGCTGGTGCCGCCCAGCGACAGCAGCCGCAGCCCCACAAAGTTGATGAAACACGCCGACCCAAAGCCAAAGAACACGTTCATGATCAGAAACGTCACATACGGACGCTGCCCCGCCAGCATGCGCAGCCCCTCCCACATGCTCGCCCCGTGCTCCTCTGTGTGCCGGTGAAACGGCAGCATAAAGCTGAGGATCGTGCAGCCGATCGCCAGCAGCGCCCCGTGCACCCAGAAGATCAGGTCCAGGTCGTCCGCCGCCATGATCTGCCCCAGCCCATAGGAGGTGAGCAGAAAACCGATGCTGCCAAACATCCGCTGCCGCCCGTACGACCCGCCGTTCTCGACCAACATGCCCATCACCGCCGTGTCCAGCAGCGGCGGCACCGGCGAGCGAAAGAAGATCATCACCAGCAGCAGCAGCAGGATGGGCAGAAACCCGTGCAGCCAGATAAACGGGATGCTCAGGATCCCCGCCATCAGCACGCAGATTGCCAGGATCACCTGGTGCTTCTGAAAGCGGTCGGCCGTGGTCCCCCAAAATGGATTTGCCACCAGTGACATCAGCGGCGCCAGGCTGCCCAGGATCCCGATCTCGGTGCCCGACAGCCCGCGCTGCTGTAGATAGATATTAAAGTACGGCGCGATCGCCCCGATCGCGGCAAAGAAGCTGAAGTAATAGAGCTTGGCCGCCACCATGCCGCGCTCCTGCTGCCGCGCCTGCACCCCAGCCCGCCCAAACCATACACCCAAACGCTGCATAAAAAAGACCCACTGTCCCTAATGTTGCGCCAATACGACAAACATAGAGAACGTTATCCCACCTCCCCCAAACACGCAAATCATTTTCCCCCCGCCAGCCACCAACCTCGCCCTACAGGTTTGTCGTGAACCCCAGAATGTTGCATAATTTCGAGGCTTGCACAGGACGTGCAGCCAAACGAGCACGCATAAGGCGACAAGGAAAATCATGTCCAAACGATTCCCACCACCGTTCTATCGCTGGCGTCCCCATCCTTGGCACGGCCTGGAGATCGGCCCCAACCCGCCCGAGGTGGTCCATGCCTATATCGAGATCACCCCGTTCGACTTGATCAAGTACGAGATCGACAAGACCACCGGCTACCTGCGCGTCGATCGCCCGCAGCGCACCTCGTCGCAGCCGCCGGCCCTTTACGGCTTTATCCCGCGCACCTACTGCGACAAGCACGTAGCCGAGCTGGGCGGCGCCGAGCAGGGCGACGGCGACCCGCTCGACATCTGCGTGCTGAGCGAGCGCCCCGTCAACCGCTCGGAAGTGATCCTCAACGCCCGCGTGGTCGGCGGACTTTATGTCAACGACCACGGCGAGGCCGACGACAAGATCATCGCCGTGCTCCAAAACGACAACGTCTGGGGCAACGCCCGCGACATCGGCGACCTGCCCTCGATCCTGATCGAACGCCTGCGCCACTACTTCGCCACCTACAAGATGATTCCCGGCCAGGAACCCGGCCTCACGGTCGACCGCACCTACGACCGCGAACACGCCCTGCGCGTGGTCGAAGCCGCCATGCAGGACTACTTTGTCGAATATGGTGATTGACGCCGCCTATGGATATTAGAGTCGTTCGCGCTCGCCCCGAACAGGCCGAGCGCCTCACCCAGGTCGCACACGCCGCCAAGAGCTACTGGGGTTACCCATCCCAATGGATCGAGCTGTGGCACAACCAACTGACGATCACCAAGCAGTTCATCCTGCAAAACGAGGTCTACGCCGCCGTCGACGACGACGAAGCCATTCTCGGCTTCTATGCGCTTGATGGGTAGCGGCGAACGCATGGTGCTCGAACACCTTTGGGTTCAGCCCCGCTCGCTGCACGGCGGCGTCGGGCGCAAGCTCTTCGAGCACGCCGTGCAGCTTGCCGCCGAGCAACGGTGCGCAGCGCATCGAAATTGAATCTGACCCGAACGCCGAAGGTTTCTATCAAAAAATGGGCGCCGAAACCGTCGGCGAAGTGACCTACGAGTTGGAAGGACTCCCCCGCTCGCTGCCCCTCATGGTCTACACGATCGGCGGCAGCCATCCTCCCTTCCCAACCGAAGACATGCTCCCGGAATGATCGAATCCGCACGCAGCCGTTGGGAAACACACTACGCCACCGGCAACACGCCGTGGGACACCCAGATCACGCCACCGGAGGTCCAGTCCTTCTGGACCTCCGGCCGTCTTGCCCCCCAGGGCCTGGCCCTCGACATCGGCTGCGGCCCCGGCACCAACGTCCGCTACCTCGCAGAGCTTGGCCTGCGTAACCATTGGCTTTGACATCGCCTACCAGGCCGTCGCCACCGGCCGCGACCGCATTGCCCGGCACGCCCCCCACCTTCTGCCGCGCGCCGGCCTCGTCCAGGCCGACGTCACCGCCCTCCCCCTGGCCAACGCCGGCGCCGCCTACATCCTCGACATCGGCTGCTCGCACGGCATCCCGCCCGAGCTGCGCCCCCGCTTCGCCGAGGGCATCATCGCCAATCTGCGCCGCGGCGGCTACTACCATCTCTACGCCTTCGACTACGTCCCCCGCCCCGAAGAAGAAGCCCAAGACGCGCTACATGGGCATGCTCGACGACGAAGTCGTCGCCCGCTTCACCCCCGCCCTCGAGGTCGTCGACATCACCCGCGCCACCCCCGACCGCTACCCCTGCCGCTGGTACCTCCTCCGCAAACCCTAGCCCCAGCTCACACTCTCCCTCCGCCTTCGTGCCATTCATCCTTCGTGCCTTCATACCCTCGTGCCCTCGTACCTACGTGATCCCTCACCCTCTCAGTACCATCGTCCCCCACGAACCAGGGCAACTGACCAGTGCACAATCCTTGGAATTTTGCTACACTGTATCTGCCCAGGATTGATACGCCTATCCAGCAAAGACAGCAACACGACTGGAACAAGGGCTCGTTACAATCCCGGTGCCATCCGCAACCTGTTCAGCCGTTCGTGAGCCTGAAGTTCGCAGGCCGTTATGCGGACGGCATTCCCGTTCCGTTCACCGTGAAACAGGAAGTCAATTTACCATGAATACAATGACAACTACTGCCACAAAAACCGCGTCAGGCGCCTCGCCAGACCTCTCCTCTGGCGTCCTCACCGGTGTCCGCGTCGTCGTTACGCACGACAAGGAACAGGCCAAGGACCAGGCGGAACTCTTTGGGGCCCTGGGCGCCGAGGTCTTCTACTATCCTTGCATCGAAATCCTGCCCTACGACCAGGACGGCGAGTTCGATGCCGCCCTGCGCGAGGCTGCGGCGGGCAAGTACGACTGGCTCGTCCTCAACGATGCCGACACGGCCATGGTCGTCGGCGAGCGCATGCGCGCCGCCAACATCGACCCGGTCCAGATCCCGCGCCGCCTCAAGGTGGCCACCATCGGCTGCATGACCGAGATCTACACCAAGGAGTTCATGGGCCTCGACTCGGCCTTTGCGCCCGAGGTCTACACGCCCGAATACGTCGCCGAAGCCATGAAGCTCAAGCCCGGCGAGCGCGTGCTGCTGCCCCAGTCCGCCGTCACGCGCATGAGCCTCGCCAAGTGCCTGCGCCACACCGGCGCCGAGGTCACGGCCATCAACGCCTATCGCACCGTCATCGGCAAGGGCGGCGATCCCATTCCCGTCCTGCTCTGGGAAGGCAAGATCGACTGCCTCGTCTTTACCTTCCCCACCGCCGTCCGCTACTTTGTCAAGCGCCTGGACTACGAAGGCGGCACCCTGGCCATGCTCGACGACATCACCATCGCCTGCATCGGCCCGCTCACCAGCGCCGCCGCCAAGGAATACGGCCTGCACGTCGACATCGTCCCGCAGCAGCACACCATCGCCGGCCTCGTCGACGCGGTGGCGGAGTATTTCAAGGAGCACTAGCCGCATGAGGGCCATGTCCCGGGGACGTCCGAACGTCGCCCTGGACATCTCACCTCACCACCTCACCCTACTCATCTTTACCCCACCTAAAGCCCTCACCATTTGCCTGAAACCCCTATCTCCCCTATAATCAGGGGTGGAGAGGTCGCATAGTGGCCTAGTGCGCGGGCCTGGAAAGCTCGTACGGTTAATAGCCGTCGAGGGTTCAAATCCCTCCCTCTCCGCCAAGATTCGTGTGTTCTCATCGCTTCGTCAGGCGCTGGGTCCTGTGCGGCAGAACACTGTGAACTCCGCCAGGGTCGGAAGGCAGCAACGGTAAACAGACCGTTCTGGGTGACACGGGAGCGCCTGGTGTCCTGGCGAGGCGGTGAGAGCACACGAATCTTTTTGTGCCCAAAAAGGAATTTTTATTGCATGCTCTTTGAAAATAACGGCAACAAGATCAGTCTGAACGGGGCGAACGGCATGTTGACATGGCGCCAGCCCGTCGTCTTTCTCGCCCGTCACGGCACGCCGGACTGGAACATGCCCGGCATCCGCTACGATATTCCGCCAGGCCCGCCTCTCGTGCCGCAGGGCGAAGAAGAAGCCGCCAAGCTGGGCAAGTTCCTCAAGTCCCAAAGTGTGCAGTTGATCTACGCCAGCCCGCTCGTCCGGGCCCGGCGCACAGCAGAGATTGCGGCCGAGATTGCCGGCGTGCAGGTCGAGGTGGTCGACGCCGTCGCAGAATACCGGCGCGAAGAGAATGACGCCCAGGTGTTTGCCCGCTTCAACCCCGTCTTCCTGCGCGCGTGGGCGGAGGCCGCCCAGTATGGGCCGGTCGCCATCGTCAGCCACGGCGGCCCCGTGCGCGTGATGCTGGAAAACCTCGGCGGCATTCCCGACGTGCTCTGGCACTACCGGCAAACAGTTCGACCATCAGAATCCACTGCCGCCGGCAGCAGCCTGGCGTGTGACCAGCGGCGCACAACCCGGCGCATGGCAGCTGGATCTACCATTTTCGCCGCAAGACCACGTTCCATACCAGCCGGCGACCGTGAACGTCTAGCCAACGTCTAGACGTTGGCATAAACGGCCGGCAAAACCAGCGCCCGCTTGAGGACGCCGAAGGGAGCACAAATGGGCTTCTTTACGAAACTCCAGGCCGCTGTAGAACGCAATAACAGCCTGCTCTGCGTTGGGCTCGACCCCAACCCGGCGCAGGCTCCTGCGCGCTACCGGGCGGCGGACGGCAACCCAGCTGAGACGATCGTGGCCTGGAATCGCGCCATTATCGCCCAAACCCAGGACCTTGTCTGCGCCTACAAGCCCAATATCGCCTTCTATGAGGCGCTTGGCGCCGAGCGGCATGGAAGCGCTGCGCCAGACACTGGCCCTGATCCCCCCGCACATTCCCGTCCTGCTCGACGCCAAGCGCGGCGATATCGGCAGCACGGCGGAGGCCTATGCCCGTGCCTGTTTCGACGACCTCGGCGTGGACGGCGTCACCCTGAGCCCTTACCTGGGCAAGGACAGCATCGAACCGTTTGCCCGCTACGCCGACAAGGGGCTGTTTGTGCTGTGTCACACCTCCAACCCTGGCGCGGGTGAGTTTCAGGAACTGGAAATCGCCGACTGGCGCACGCTGGATCGCGAACCCAACCAGCCGCTCTATATCCATGTGGCACGCACGGCGACCGCCTGGAGCCCCAATGTCGGCCTGGTCGTGGGCGCTACGTTCCCGCAGGCGATCGCCGACGTGCGCAGTGCCGCCCCGCAAGCCTGGTTCCTGGTTCCGGGCATCGGCGCGCAGGGCGGCGACCTGGCAGCAACCTTGGCGGCAGGTCTGCGCGCGACGGTAGCGGGCGTCATCATCAACGCCAGCCGCAACATCGCCCTGGCCGACGACCACGAGCAGGCAGCGCGCAAGCTGCGTGACGAAATCAACGCCGTGCGCGCACGGCTGAAGGAGCCAGGGCACTGCCGCTGCGCGGTGCAGCCAAACCGGCAGCGGCAGCGCCAGGCCGGCGACATCCAGCAGTTGGCCGCCGAGCTGTTTCACCTGGGCGCAGTCAAGTTCGGCAGCTTCACCCTTGCCAGCGGTATCCAGTCGCCCATCTATGTGGACCTGCGGCTGCTGGTGAGCAAGCCCGCGCTGCTGGCCCGGGCAGCCCAGGCCTATGCGGCCATTCTGGCCGGCATTGACTGCGAACGCATCGCCGGCGTGCCCTATGCGGCCCTGCCCATCGGCACCGCCGTCGCGATCGCAGCCGACAAACCCCTGATCTACCCGCGCAAAGAGGCCAAGAGCCACGGGCTCGGCAAGCTGATCGAAGGGGCCTGGCAGGCCGGCGAACGTGTGGTCGTGATCGAGGACCTGATCACCAGCGGCGGCAGCACGATCGAGACGGCCGAACAGCTGCGTGCGGCAGGCCTGGTCGTCGAGCACGTGATCGTCCTGATCGATCGCGAGCAGGGCGGCGTCGCCAAGCTGGCGCAGGCCGGCATCCAGGCGCACAGCGTCTTCAAGCTGACGGCCGTGCTCGACGCGCTTGCCGCCCAAGGGCTGCTTGACGCCGCAGAAACACCAGGAAGTGCTCACGTTCCTGGGCAAATAGTGTCCACGATTCTGCCAGCGATGCTGGCAGAGATTATGCCCGAGGTGCTGCCGTGGCTGACCTGCAGACGCAGTTTCTTCACCTGACCTTCCCAACCCCGCTCGTCCTGGCAAGCGGTATCTGGGGCACGACCGTAAGCCTGCTCGCGCGCGCGGCGCGTGCAGGCTGCGGTGCCGTCACGGCCAAATCCTGCGGCCCGGCCCCGCGCGCCGGGCATGTCAATCCCACCTGCCTGGATTGGGGCCACGGCCTCATCAACGCCATCGGCCTCGCCAACCCCGGCGCCGCTGCCGAAGTAGCGCTGCTCAAGGCGGCCAAGGCGGCACTTGCCCCGCTGCACGTGCCCCTGATCGCCAGCATCTTTGCCGGCCCGCCGGAGGAGTTCGGCACCGTTGCAGCTGCCTGTGGCCGCAGCAGAGCCCGATCTGGTCGAGGTCAATATCTCGTGCCCCAACGTGCACAGCGAGTTTGGCGAACCCTATGCCGGCAGTGCGGATGCCGCCGCCGAGGTGACGGGCTACGTCAAGCAGGCGCTGGCAGGCGAGCGGGATCCCGGTGGTCGTAAAGCTGGCGCCCAATGTGCCCAGCATCGGCCGGATCGCCCGGGCGGTCGTCGCGGCCGGCGCCGATGCGCTGTGTGTCATCAACACGGTGCCGGGCATGGTGATCGATGCCGAAAGCGGCCAGGCGGTGCTGGCCAACCGCAGCGGTGGGCTGAGTGGGCCGGCAATCAAACCCGTTGCCCTGAAATGCGTCTATGACGCCCGCCGTGCCTGCCCCGATGTGCCGATCATCGGCACGGGCGGTGTGACTACCGGGCTGGATGCCATCGAAATGCTGATGGCTGGCGCCACCGCCGTGGGCGTGGGCAGTGCAGTCTACTACCGGGGCGCCGACGCCATTCGCACGATTCGTGACGAGATGCAGCAGTGGCTTGGACGGCCACGCCTGCAGCATCGAAGATGTGCGCGGGGCCGTTCATCGTGAGCGCATCTATGCGACCGCACCCAGCGGCGCACCCGTGCCCGCTGCCCACTAGCTTACGCATACCCAACGCACAGCTTACAATTACCCACCGTATAGAAGCCGTCTATCGACATCAACCAAATAGCATTGTAAAGTAAAACTGCCCGTAACCCTGGCGGATTCGTAACGTCTTCACTGATGAAGAGCATTGCGAACCGCCGACTCGTGTGCAGCTCAGCTGCCGCGAGCGGCAATGAACAACGAGGATATCATGGACGAGCAGGAAGACGGTTACTCTGGCATGTTTTACATCATGCTCATTGTGGGCATCGTTGGCGTGCTGGGTTTTGTGCTGGTAGCCGCCGGCGCCGGCAGCTAATCCGCTACTACTGTGGCCAGGCCAGACGCTGGATGGTCGGCAGATAGATGGGTAGTCAGTACAGACAAACGCGATATCGGACGTGCGCGTGTAGGTTTCCCCATCCAATTGGCCGACCACCGTTACGTGCGCCTGGTTGAACAGTGCCGCTTGCGCCGGATCGATTGTCAAGGTGATGGTTGACGGCACCGTGGTCGTCGGCGATTGCGCGGCGCTGATCCACGGCGCGTTTTGCACCGGCCAGGCTACGTCGGCCGCATGCGGCGGGTAACAATGCGCCGGCTTGCGCTGCCGTTTGCTGACCGGCAGTACCCCCGTCGACCGCCGCGCTAAAGGTCATGCCGGTCGAACCCAAGACACGCAGATCCACCTGCAGCGGCGCAGCCGCCGGCTGGCAGGGAGCTCTGCACGACACTCAAACCGTGGGGGCGCACGATCATGCCCCTTCTCCACACGGATGAGAACGGGAATGCTGTAAGGTGTGTTGGTCACGCGGTTCCCGGCGATTCGATCACCAGCTGTACGGCATAGGTGATATCGGGCAGCAGTTCGGCGGCGTCGACATAGACGGTCAAGGTGCTGGGCGTAGAGCGCTGCTCAGTGACCAGTGCACGTAATCCACCTGGGGCGACGTGTGAACCTGGAGGGGAACTGCCGCTGCCGGATGAAGCAGCGTTGCTGATGCTGATGGACTGCGGCTGGCTCTGATCGCCCGCGGCGACGGTGAAGTCGAGCCGGTTGGGGTTCACGACCAAGGTGTTGGGCTTGACCGCACCGGCCTTATCGAGATTGCCTGCCGCGATCGTGCGTGCATTGCTGGAGATCGCCACATTCTGCACCGTGAAGCTTGTCGCCACGTTGTAGAAGATGCGCAGCTGGGTTGCGCTGAAGACGATGACCTCGTCTTTGCCATCGCCGTCCAAGTCGCCCCCGGTCCCATAGCGAAAACTGTTGGATACATCCAGGCAGACCTCAAAGGTCGGCGGTTCATCGGGGCCGCGGTCGCGCATGATGAGCTGAACCGGCGGCGTCGTATAGGGCGGCGGGCAGCCGGCGGTCCGCGTGACGTTGCGCAGCATAAACATCTCGGCATCGCCGGTGCCGTTGATGTCGGCGAGAAACACCACGCGTGGCGAAGGATTGAAGTCGCGCAGGTAGACATCCACAAACTTGTCGGGCGCCTGGTAGCGCCACACGATCAGGCTGGCCAATGGGCGATCTGCGCGCCGCACGAGTACCAGCTCTGGCTGCGCCGTCTCCGGCTCGACCTGTCCAATCGCCGAACTGCTCCATTCGCGCGTATCGCTGGCCGAGAGGTAGTATCGGCTGCAGCGTCGTTGTTTACCAGGCGATAGACGGCCAATACACCCCGGTCCTCGTCGATCAAGGCGGCGTTGTCGACGCCGGTGAGTTCAAGATCCCCGGTCGAGATATCGCTCCACACCTGCCCCGTCGTGGTGCTGCGTGAGCGTCCGCCAGGCCGTGCCGTCGGCGGGGCTGGCGGTCTGCACCAGGATCGTGACTACACTCCGGGGATTGCCGTTACGGGTCCGGCGGCGCATCGGTGGTGTAGATGATCTCGCGGCCCGGCACTGCCGGATCGAACTCGCCCGTTGCCACCAGCCGCGGCGTAGCAGGCAGGTTGGTGATGTAGAGCTGCTTCCACGGGATGCCGTTGAACTCCTGGTTGGCATCCACCGCACCAGACGCCACCACGGGATCGTAGATCACCAGCCTGGCGGCGCCGTCTTTGCCGCCGACCGCCACGATCTCGTCGTCACCTTCGCCGGTGAAGTCGCCCAGCGCGGCCGCGCTCCAGCCGCCTTCGGGGCTCACCCACGTGATCTTTGGTTCGCCTACAGGATCATATACGCGGATGAATCCGGCAGGATCGATGTAGATGACCTCGTCATCACTGTTCGGATTGGCCAGCCAGCCTGCCGGCGCGGCTTGCGCCGCAGCCGGCAGGGGCAGCACAACCTGCGCCAACGAGCAAGATGGCAGCCAGCACGCACGCATCCCCGATGCGGCGCGCTGGTTCGGCCAGGCAGACGCCGCCTCAACCTGGGCGCCGCGCGACGTGCGCAAAGTTGTATCATCGGGGTGTGCTGCCAACTGCCATCTCCTCTAGCTTGCGCTACGCCTTCCCCAACACGGCGGCGAGCAAGGCCATGCGGATGTACATGCCGTTGCGCATCTGGTCGAAGTAGGCGGCGCGTGGGTCGTTGTCGATCGCGTAGCTGATCTCGTTGATGCGCGGCAGCGGATGCATGACGATCATCCGCTCCTTTGCCTTGCTCATCAGCGCCGGATCGACAACATAGTGATCCTTGACTTCTTCGTACACGGCCAGGTCGGTAAAACGCTCCTTCTGCACACGCGTGACATAGAGCACATCGACGTCAGAGATGCAATCGTGCACGTCCTCGGTTTCCTGGTAGCTGTGCCCCGTCGAGTTGACAACGTCAAGCACGTCCTTGGGCATACGCAGGATCTCAGGGCTGACAAACACGAACTCCACCGGATAGTTCACCAGCAGCTTGGTCAGGCTGTGCACGGTGCGCCCAAACTTGAGGTCACCCACCATGGCGATCTTGAGGCCGCCTATGGTTCCTAACGCTTCGGAGATGGTAAAAAGGTCCAGCAGCGCCTGCGTAGGATGTTCGCCCACGCCGTCGCCGGCATTGATGATGGGCTTGCTGGAATAGTGCGCCGCAATGGCCGCCGAGCCGACTTCGGGGTGGCGGATCACGATCACGTCAGAGTAGCTCTCCAGCGTGCGCACCGTGTCGGGCAGGCTCTCGCCCTTGGTGACCGAGCTGTACTGCACGTTGTTGATCGGGATCACCTGCCCGCCCAGGCGCAGCATAGCCGCCATGAAGCTGGAGCTGGTGCGGGTGCTCGGTTCATAGAACAGGTTGGCCAGGATCTTGCCCTGCAGCAGGTCGGCGCTGCCAAAGCGCTCGACCAGCATGCGCATTTCTTCGCCGACGCCAAAGATAAAGTCCAGCTTGTTCGCGGTCAAACTGGCTGACGCTCAGGATATCCTGCCCATAAAAGCCGTTGTCCACGCGGTTGGCCGCCATGCGGTCCACATCCTTGATTTTGGTTTGAGGTTTGCTTGCCATGGTATGAAGTTCCTTTATAAAAGAAAGCTGCACAAGATCACGTTTGAAACAGTACAATGCCGCTGCCGGGCTGCGCCAGCAGCTTGCCGTCGGCATAGACGACCTGGCCGCGCAGCGTCACCTGCTCGACTCGGCCATAGACAACCTTGCCGGCAAAGGGCGTCCAGCGCACCGCCGTATGCTGCGCTTCGTCATCCAGCTGTATAGCGACAGTCCACATCTACGTCCACCCACGTGTCAGGCTGTTCCGGCAGGCCATAGATCTGCCGGGGATTGGCGACACAGCGGCGCACCACGTCATCCAGCGCGAGCCGGCCCTCGTGCACGGCCGTCAGCAGCAGCGGGAGCAGGGTCTCGACGCCCGGCACGCCGGGTGGCGGTGCCGCCGGCACTTCGGCTACGCCAATGCCTTTTTCCGCCAGCGTGTGCGGGGCATGGTCGGTGGCAAAAATGTCGATATAGGCCAGATTCTCCCACAGCGCAGCCACATCGTCGGGCGCGGCCAGGCGCGGCCGCATATCGCCGCGGTTGCCAAGGCGCGGCAGATCATCGCTGCTGAGGAACAGGTGATGCGGGGTTGCCTCGCAGGTCACGGCATGGCCCCGCTCCTTGGCGGCACGAATCAGCTCGATCTCGCTGCGGCGCGACACGTGGGCAATATGCAGCGGCGTGCCATAGAGGTCGGCCAGCGCAAGGCAGACGGGGAGCATCAGTTCCTCGGCATGCACCGTGATTGGCCCCAGACCCGTGGTCCTGCCGTCGCGGCGATAGCCGTCGTGCGCGGCCTGCTCGGCCCACGTCCGGAACAGCCGGTGCAGCAGGTCCAGCGTATCGATCCGCAGGCTGCCAAAGGTGTCGCTGACATAGATCTTGAGGGCACATGCGTGCTTCGCAGCCGGCAGATAGGCGTCGGCGTGCGTGTTGGTGGCGCCAACAAAAAGCCCGACATCGCAAACAGCCTTGGCTGCAGCAAGTCGGGCCTTGTCGCTGAGGCGTTCGGGCGTCGCCGTCGGCGGGTTGGTGTTCGGCATGTCCAGCACGACCGTCACCCCTCCTGCCAATGCGGCCGCCGTCCCGCTAAAGAAGTCCTCTTTGTGGGTGTAGCCGGGTTCACGCAGATGCACGTGGGCATCGACCAGCCCGGGCAAGCGCAGTTTGGTCATTGCCAACTCCTTCCAGTATCCTGTGTCTGACCGGGACCTAATTGTAAATGGCTGCCGAGGAACTGACAAAAACCGGCGCCCAGATGCGCTTGATCGTCAGCGAAATGTCATTTCGAGTACGCGGAGCGTGCTATTATTGAGGCCGAGAAAGCCAACGAACTGCTAATCGTAGCGGAACAGGTACTGACAACTCATGACCGAATCACGTCTGGAACAGCAGATTGCCTTCCTGGTTGAAATTGATAAGCTCAAGCAAGTGCTGCGGCGCACCCGGCTGATCGGCGGCGAGCGCCGCGAGAATACGGCCGAGCACTCCTGGCACGCCACGATGATCGCACTGGTGCTGGCCGAGTACTCCAACGAACCGATCGACGTGCAGCGGGTGCTCAAGATGCTGTTGGTGCACGATATCGTCGAAATCGATGCCGGCGACACCTTCGCCTTCGACGCGGTCGGCTACCTGGACAAGGCGGAACGCGAGCAGGCTGCCGCCGCCCGCATCTTTGGCCTGCTGCCCGCCGACCAGGGCAGCGAGCTGCAGGGGCTGTGGGAGGAGTTCGAAGCGGGCGAAAGTCCGGAAGCGAAGTTCGCCAACATGGCGGATCGGCTGATGCCGGCGCTGCAAAACTACAACAACGGCGGCGGCACCTGGCGCGAGGCAAACCTGGACCGTGCGAAGGTGGCACACCGCATGGAGCCGATCAGTGCGGCTGCCCCCGTCTACGCTTATGTCAACTCCCTGATCGACGCGGCCGTCGCGCAAGGCATGATCCGCGCCTAGGAGCAGTGCAGGGATCACTGTGCCCCAATGACCGAGTACGCGATCTGCGAATGCAGCAATCCTGCCTGCCGGCTGCGCTATCCTGCCGGCAGGCAGGACAACGCATACGCCCGCTGCCCGGCCTGCCATGCACCCGTGACCCACTGCTACCAGCTGGTTACCCCGGCGGAAGAACAGCACGGGGCAGATCCTGCGACAGCCCTCGCTCGGGCCTGCATGCCCTGCTCGACAATGTGCGCAGCGTGTTTAACGTCGGCTCGATCTTCCGCAGCGCCGACGGCGCAGGCTTTGACAGGCTGTACCTCTGCGGCGTCACGCCCACCCCGGCCAATCCCAAGCTGGCGAAGACGGCGTTGGGAGCACACAACGCCGTGCACTGGGAGGCATGGCCCAATGCCGTTGACCTGGCACTGCGGCTGCGGGCGGAAGGATGCCACCTGTGGGCGCTGGAGGAGGGTGCAGCGTGCCGAGCCGCTGCTGGCATGCGCCGCCACCACCGCCCACGTACGGTGCTGGTCGTGGGCAGCGAAGTCACCGGCGTCGATCCCGGCTTGCTGGGTCTGTGCGAGCGAACGCTGGCCATTCCCATGCGTGGCGCCAAGCGCTCGCTCAACGTGGCCACGGCCTTTGGCATTGCCGCCGTGATCCTGGCGAGCCGATCAGACCAGGGGCCAGCCTGGGGGCGCCGGTATCAAGCCAGCATAGCGTTCAAGGCTTTGCGGTCGATCTTGCCCGTCGGCGTCTGTGGCAGGGCGGGCACGTAGGCAAACCGGCGCGGCAGGGCAAAGCGATCCAGCTCGACGCGCAGTGCATCCTGGATTGCAGCCTCTGCCGGTACAGCGAGGGCTGCGCCTTCGAGCACCAGCGTTACCACCTGGCCGAGCCTTGCGTCGGGCAGGCCGGCAACAGCGAAGCGGCGGCCCGCCCAGGCCAGCTCGCCGCGCCGTGCCTGGCAGGCGGCGACGACGGCTTCGACCTGTTCGATCTGGATCTTCACACCGCCGCTGTTGATCACGTTGTCCCAACGCCCCAACCAGAGAAAGGAACCGTCCCCGCGCAGGTCAACGATATCGTTGGTCTGCAGCCAGGCGCCGGCCGTCATAGGGCCGCGAATGGCGAGACAGCCGCGGTCATCCAGGGAGAGTTCGACGCCGGGAAGGGGAACAAACGCATCGGACCGCGCAGGCCCGTTGAGTCGGCGCAGGGCAACGTGGGTGGCCGTCTCGGTCATCCCGTAGGTGTGATAGACGGGGACGGAGAGCTGCTCAACAGCTCTATTCAGGGCGTCGTCGATGGGTCCGCCGCCAAGGAGAATGGCCTGCATGCCTTCGAGGAGGCGGCGGTAGCGGAAGGAACGGGCGGTGTCGTCGCGCGTAGCAGGAATCGCTCGGCGCCACGAGGGCAATGTCGAGGAGCGTCTGCATCTGGAGCGGGATAAACGCGGCAAAGTCCGGGCGAACGTCGGGCGGCAGGGCGGCCAACGGATCGGAGGCAGGTTCTACCACCTGCATGTCCAGGCCAAGCACGAAGCCGCGCACGAGCATCATGCGGCCGGCGACATAGCGGGTGGGGAGGCAGACGAGCGCCTGCTGTCCCGGATGAAGACCAAGCGCGGCGCCGGTAGCGCGGGCGCTTGCCTCCATCTGGCTGCGGGCCAGGTAGATCGGCTTGGGTGTGCCGGTGGAGCCGGAGGTATGCAGCGCAAAGCGCTGGGCGCCAGAGAGCCATTCACGCGCAAACTGAAGCGTTGCGCGGTCGTTTTCGCTCAGCGACGGCGCAGCCTGGGTTTCATCCCAGGCAAGCAGCTGCTGCCGGTCGTAGCGGTGGCCGGCAAGCGTGATAGAAACAGGACTAACGTCTGGCGCCATAGTCGTCAAGCCAGCTTACGCAGCATCGGCGGCAGGATGGCGCTCGGCAACAGGCGTACCGCTGATTTCGGCGGCAGGGCGGTTGCGGAAGGTCGTCACAAAGTCCAGGAAACGATAGACGTCGGCAAAGTTTGAGACGATGCCGAGCGAGACACGAATGGTGGCAGGCGTCTTGCCGGTGCGGTCGTGGATGAGCGAAAAGAACTGCGTATACGAAACCGGAGCCTGGCTCCCAAAGCACTGGGCCATGTCGTCAGGATGCAGGTCGTGGGCGACTTCGCCGTCGCCAGGGTTACAGAAGCAGCCGGTGCGCAGCGAGATACGCTGCTCCCCCGCCAGTGCCTCCACCTTCCGCACGTCAAAGACCTCGCCGGAGGGATCGAGCAGGTAGAAGGCGATCGTGCTGCCGCGGCGGTCCACGGTATGGGGGCCAAAGATACGCACGAGGGGCTCGCCGTTGTCATGGTGCAGCGCGGCGAGGTGCTCGAGCAGCCAGCCGGTGAGACACATGACACGGTCCTGGATGGCAGCCATATCCACCTGCTGGAGGTGGCGCAGGCCATTTTCGACAGCCGGCAGGCTGAGGTAATTGACGGTGCCGTCCTCAAAACCAGCCTCGCCCGGGATCAGGTAATGCCAGCCTTCACCCTGAACCGAGGCGATCGTGATCGTGCCGCCGGCAAACCAGGGACGGTGCAGCTTTGCCAGCGCGGCACGCTTGGCGATCAGGGCGCCGACGCCGGTGGGATAGCCAAACATCTTGTAGAAGGAGAGCGGCACAAAGTCCGGCTTGACTTCGTCGAGCCGCAAACGGTTGGTCGGGGCGAAGGCAGCGCAGTCGAGCAGCACGTCCCAGCCCAGCGCCTGTGCTTCCGCCACCCACTCGAGGGGATGCTGGACGCCGCTGAAGTTCGACTGGGCAGGATAGGCAAACAGGTTGGCGGCGTTCCGGTCGGCGCCGGCCAGTTGTGCTCCGAACGGTGGCTGCATCCAGGCGCAGGTCAGGGGCAACGGTTGGCACGTAAGTCACCTGGGCGCCATGGCTGCGGGCAAACTCGCGGATGCCGTTGACTGAATTGTGGTTATCGATAAGCAACCAGGTAGCGGCTCGCGCCGGTGAACGGGTAGGACTCGCCGACAAGCTTGAGTGCGCCGCTGGCATTGGGCGTAAAGATAACGGCGTACTCGTGTGGGTCGGCGGCGAAGAAGTCGAGCACGGCATGGCGGGCGTGTTCGACCAGTCTGGTCATGGCCAGCGAAGTCGGGTTGTTGGAGTGCGGGTTGCCAAAGACGTTGTCCGCCAGCAGCTGCATGTGGCTGCGCAGCTGCGACTCGGCGTAGAGGCCGCCGCCGGTGTAATCCAGGTAGACATGGCCAAGACGATCGAGCCGGCTGTATTCGCCGGCGCGCAAGTCATCCAAATGTGCAGCAGCAGTGTAGGCGGGATAGCGTTCAAGAAAGTCCTGCACTGCTGAGTCATAATAGAGGGGAGCGTAACAGCCAGGGACGGCTTCCTTGACTTCATAGAAAGCAACCATCGTTTGCATTCCTTTCGCACAAATGTTTCTTTCCATTGTACCGCAGATGCACGTGCAGGCAGTGTAAAGCAGTACTGCGGCAGCGGGATTGGAGTTCCTGGGGCGCCGCGCTATCATCGGCGTATGGCGACGATCGGCATTTTCGATTCGGGTGTAGGCGGGCTTTCCGTGCTGGCGGCAGTGCGCGGGCGCTTACCGGGCGCCGGCCTGGTCTACGTGGCGGACACGGCGCACGTGCCCTATGGGCCGCGTGCGCTGCAGGAGGTGCGCGACTTTTCCTTTGGCATCACGCGCTTTCTCGTCGAGCAGGGGGCGCAGATCGTGGTCGTGGCGTGCAACACGGCTTCGGCGGCGGCGCTGCACGAGCTGCGGGCTGCCTATCCTGCGACTTCCCTTCGTGGGCATGGAGCCGGCGGTCAAGCCGGCGGCCGAACAGTCGCACACGGGAGTCGTCGCGGTGCTGGCCACGCCGGCGACCTTTCAGGGCGCGCTCTTTGCGTCGGTGGTAGAGCGCTTTGCCCAGGGCGTCGAGGTGATCCCACAGGTGTGCCCGGGGCTGGTCGAGCAGATCGAGGCAGGCGAGTTGGAGACGCCGCGCACCGAGGCCATGCTGCGCGGCTGGGTGGAGCCGCTGCTGGCACGCAATATCGACGCGCTGGTGCTTGGCTGCACGCATTACCCGTTCGTGCGGCCGCTGCTGGAGCGGATTTGCGGGCCGGCGGTGCGCGTGATCGACCCCTCGGCGGCGGTGGCAAGGCAGGTGGAACGCGTGCTCGCCGCAACCGGTGGCACAGGGGGCGGAGAAGCAGGAGAGCAAGGCGCAGTGGCGTACTTTACGAGTGGGGCTGTGGCCCCGTTTGAGCTGGCCCTGCGGAGGCTGGGGAACTCGGCAGGGAGTACAGCGGGGGTAAGGTGGGTGAGTGGCCACCTCGAGGAAATCCCACCTACAGACGCTCGCCGCTGACCACCTTCGACCGCCGTTATCTACCCTCGTTTAGTGCGCACGCCCACGTGCGCAACCGCACGCCCGCGTGCGATTACGGCACTGACGCGGAACACACCGCACGTCAACATGCGAACGAGACACCAGACGAGCGGCAGCCAAATCGTGCGAGGCTCGCCCCACAAGGTACGTGGAAGGCGAGATGACCTGGGGCGAGCCAGGCACGGTGCACGCTACGGGATCAGGATGCCCAGGGCGAACAGCGAGGCTGAAGATGAGGCCGAGGCGGGCGGTGCCGGCGAGCGTCTTGTTGAGCGTGGGGCCGTCGGTGGCGCGGTTCAGGGTGCGGATCAGCTGAAAGGCCAGGGGCGCGGTGAGCCACGGCAGCAGCACCCAAGGGGCGAAATCGAAGGCCAGCCAGAGCAGCGGCGGCACGAGATAGGCCAGAATCACGCACAAGGCATATTCGATACGGGCGCCGCCGCGGCCCATGCGGACGGCCAGCGTGCGCTTGCCGGCGCGGCGGTCGGTGTCGATGTCGCGATAGTTGTTGACGACCAGGATAGCGGTCACCAGCAGGCCGACCGGCACCGAGGCCAGAACGACGGCCCAGGGCAAGGTGAGTGCCTGCACATAGTAGGTGCCGCAGACGGCGGCCACGCCAAAGAAGAGAAAGACAAAAAACTCGCCCAGGCCGTAGTAGCCAAAGGGGAACGGGCCGCCGGTATAGGCAAGTGCGGCCAGGATGGCGGCGACGCCGATGGCCAGGATCGGCCAGCCGCCTACCCAGACCAGGTACAGCCCGACCACCACGGCCAGGGCAATGACGGCGATAATGCCGAGCCGCAGTTCCTTGGGCGAGATCAGGCCGCTTGAGGTGACGCGCACCGGGCCCAAGCGGTCCTCGGGATCGGCGCCGCGGAAGAAGTCGGAATAGTCGTTGGCGAAGTTGCTCAGGATCTGCAGCAGCAGCGCGCCAAGCGCCGCGGCCAGTGCCGGCAGAAGGTCAAACGTGCCGGCTGCCGCAGCCAAGGCGGCGCCTACGACAACCGGCGAAAGGGCGGCCGGCAGCGTCTTGGGACGGGCGGCGAGGATCCAGGCCTGGCGCTTGGTGATGGCGGTCGCTTGTGTCGCCATGGGTCAAATTCTCCGTCGAATGTCCGCAGCGGCGGAGCGAAACTGCGGCTGGTGGGCTAACAGGTCAAAGGCGTCGGCCAGGATGGCAAGCTTGCGCTTATCCTGGGTGGTCTTGGCATGCGCCAGCAGATCCTCGAGCAGGGGTGGCTTGCCGGAGGCGACCATGGTCATCGCAATGTAGCGATAGATGTCGGCGTCGCGCGCGGCCTGCAGCTGCCTGGTGAGGAATTCGCGGCCGTGGGGCCCTGTATGGTGATTGATGAGCAGGTCCACCAAGCCGAGCAGCACGGAGGAAGGCGGCTTCTCACGATATCGTTCCATCAGCGCAGGCAGCAGCGTCTCGGGCAGGACGACGAGCTGGCGGACACACTCGCCGGTGACTTCGGGGAAGCGTGGCGGGTCTTGGCTGAAGATGTAGGACCAAAGCACGGTCTGTTCGCCGAGAATGCCGAGCACGCGGGCGGCAGTCGTCGCCGGCTCGCCCGACATCGGCTGGACGTAGGGGTCGACGAGCAGGCGGGCGGCATGGAAGCGCGCCAGTTCCTCGTCGACCTCCGCCAGCGCCACCAGGGCCGAGGCACGCAGCAGCACGGCGTCTTCGGCAAAGTCGGGCGGCCAGAACTCATAGCTGGCTGCGGCCTGGGCCAGCAGATCGGCGTCGGCGCGCACCGCCAGCGGGCGTAGGGCGTCGAGCAGGCTGCGCCGGAAGTAGGCGCCCTGGTCGCGCACACCCTTGTCAGCCGAATAGCGGGCGAAGAGACGGAGAATAGGCTTCCCGTGCCGCCGGGTCCGGCCGCTCGGCGAGGACGCGCGAGAGCAGCCTGCATGATATCCTTGCCGTGCTGCCCTCCCAACACCGTGGCAGCATAGGCAGCCTGCGCCGCTGGGTCATCGGCCAGGGCATGCAGCTGCTCGACGACGGGTGACTTGCCGGCAGAGCGGCCGGTGGAGCGTGGCGATGGCATAAGTGTCCTATATTCTAGCGCAAGAGGCGGCGTATCATTCAGCGGCGGATGCGATAGACGAGTTCGGTGGCGAAGGAGAAGGTGTCGATCTGCCAGGGGCGGCCTTCGACCAGGCGGGCGAACTGGGCGGCATACTGCTCGGGCATACCATGTTTGCGCCCGCCGAGGCTGTGCGCCGGGTAAGAGACGATCAGCGTGGGCGCGTCGATGGCGTCGAGCAGGCGGCGGCCGATCTCGCGGTCCACCTGCTGCAGGCAGGGAATGGCTTTGAGCAGCAAGACGACGTCAGCCCGCAGTGCAGGCGGATTGTTGATCAGATCGCAGAGGAATGCCTCGCCGGATTGGCCGGCGATGGCGAACCAGCGATTGAGCAGTTCGACCTGGTCGGCGTAGATATCGCAAGCACGATAGACCGCGCCAGGCGCCAGCCCCATCCACGGCAGCGCCAGCGGGTTCAGAGCCACAGGCGAGGTCGAGCACGGAGTTGGACAGGTGGCAGGCCGCCAAACAGCGTGGCGTAGAACTCGTCCAAAATCGGCAGGCGCTCGCGTGTCGAGGCGTGGCGCGCCATCAGGCTGCGGCACAGAGGGCGCACGTCACCACCCTGCGCCACGCACGTTTGCACCTCCGCCAGCCAGGCCTCGCCATGCAGCGGCTCGACCTGGTAGGCGCCGGCGACCTGGTGCAGCTTGTTCTTGACGGACTTTACTGCGTCTTTGGGGCGGGCACCTGCGGCGAGCTCACGGGCGGCAAGCGTTTGGACGAGTGCCGGCGCAACGTGGCGATATTTCGCACTGGTACGTACCGCCGCAACGACCTCGGCTGATTGGCGGGATCGGCATCCGGCGTTTCGCTCCTCCGTGCTACCCATGCGCCACCTGCAGGTGAGGGCGCAGCGCCTGCCATCAGGCGGCTCATAAAGCGCAGATTGTGCAGCGTGGCCAGCCGCTGGAAGGCAGCTTCGTTGGCACGATAGAGGTGGCGCAGGTAACCGCGCGAATAGTGCGTGCAGGTGAGACAGTCGCACGTCGGATCTACCGGCTCGGCCGCCTTGATATACTTGTCGTCGGTGACGTAGAGGAAGCGGAACCAGCGGGCGTCGGCGGGCGTCGGCGGGCCTGCCATAACATAGAGGCGGCCGCGGCGGGCGTCGCGCGTGGGGAGGGCGCTGTCAAAGGTCGCATAGCCCAGCGGCACGCAGGCGGCGACATTGGCCGGGTGGCCGATCCCCAGCGCATGCATCGGGAAACTGCGGCGGGATCGAGATCGCGCGTGAGGCGCAGCATCTGGTCGACCAGCTGTCCCTCGGCGTCGAGCGGCCAGCCGCCGTAGCCATAGCCGTCAAACCCGATTTCCAGGAGTGCGGCGGCGCATTCGGCGCGCAGTTCAGGCGAGCCGCCGCCCTGCACGACGCCGAAGAGCAGCGGGCGCTGTTCGGGCGGGAGCCGCTTCTGCGCCATCAACCGGTCAAACTCGGCGCGGCAGCGTTTCGCCCAGGCAATGGTGCGGCGCACGGCCGCCTCCTGCACGGGCAAGGGGTCGTCCACATGCGTGCACTGGTCCAGGCACATGACGACGTCGGCGCCATAGGCCACTTGGAGCTGCACGCACTTTTCGGGCGTCAGCTGGAACTTGCGGTCGCTGCCCTTCGGGGCGCACGGTGATGCCGTCCTCGGTGATCGTGCCGAAGCGGGGGTTCTCGCTGATCAGCGACCAGGCCTGGAAGCCGCCCGAGTCGGTGACAATCGGCCCAGTCCAGCCGCTCATGCGATGCAGCCCGCCCAGCGCCTGGACGGTCGAGGAGCCGGGGTGCTGCATCAGGTGAAAGGTGTTCATCACCACGGCGTGAATGCCGCAGTTGGCGACGTCGACGCTGTCCACGGCGCGCACGACGCCCAACGTGGCGTCGGGCAGAAAGGCGGGCAGCTCAAGATCGCCGTGCGGCAGGTGAAGGGGATCCGGCATGGGTGGTATTACTGCCAATCCCCTTTGAGCACGCGGCGCAGGTTGCGCTCGCTCTCGCGCTCGGCGATGCTGTCGCGCTTGTCGTGCAGCTGCTTGCCGCGGGCGACGCCGATCTCGACCTTGGCCAGGCCGCGCTCGGTGAGATAGACGCGCAGCGGCACGATCGTGAAGTTGCGCTGCGTGGCGGCGAAATAAGAGCTGGGCGATCTCGCGGCGGTTGAGCAGCAGCTTGCGGTCGCGCACCTCGACGTGGTTAAAGCGGTTGCCCTGCTCGTAATGGGCGATGTGGACGTTGAGCAGCCAGGCCTCGCTGCCCTTGATCATGACAAACCCGTCCTGCAGGCTCACCTTGCCGGCGCGGACCGACTTGATCTCGGTGCCGGTCAGCACGATGCCGGCCTCATAGACCTCTTCGATAAAGTATTCGTGGCGCGCCTTGCGGTTGGTTGCGACCGTGCGGGGGCCACGCACGGGCTCTTTTTCGTTTTTCACTGCGCTCTCGCATTCAAAAGTTGTGTGGTACAGAAACCGAGTTTCTTTGAGAAACTCGGTTTCTTGGGTTGAAATTCCGCTTCTTGGTCCCTCGTCCTACTGTACCGGCAGCGGCTCTGGGTTGCCGCCGAGCAGTTCGACGGCCTTGTCGAGCTGCGGGTCGGTGCCCTGCTGGCGCTGCTGATCGGTGATCTCCACGACCACATCCGGGTCGAGCCCGGTGCCGTCGATGGTGCGGTCCTTGGGCGTGAACCAACGGGCGATCGTCACGCGCATGATCGAGCCGTCGCTGAGCGTCTGTGGCAGCTGCACGCTGCCCTTGCCGTAGGTCTTGGCGCCGACCACCTTGCCGCGACCATTGTCCTGGATGGCGCCCGCCACGATCTCGCTGGCGCTGGCGCTGCCTTCGTTGACCAGCACGACCAGCGGAACGTCCTTGGCAGCAGCCTTGATCCTCGGTCTTGTAGATCTGCTCCTTGCCGTCGGCAAAGCGCTCGATCAGCACGTTCGAGTCTTCCATAAAGACGTTGGCGACGGCAACGGCCTGGGTGAGCAGCCCGCCGGGATTGCCGCGCAGGTCAAAGATGATCCCCTTGGGGTTCTTGGCCAGGGCGTCGCTGACGGCCTGGCGCACCAGTTCGCCGGCGTTTTCGTTAAAGGTGTTGAGCTGGATATAGGCGATGTTGCCGTCGAGCGTGTCGGTGGCGATCGTGGGAATTTC
>CAWBRX010000037.1:0-63942 GCA_963791135.1 uncultured Chloroflexia bacterium | reverse complement strand
CGATACTCCCGCCGGGCGCCTCAAAGACGACCTGTTGGAGCCGGCCGGTGCTCGTATGCGGCTTCGAGCGCCCGGCCGCCGTCTGCTGCCGCGCCGGCGCCACCACCAGCAGTTCGCCAAATGGTGCGCAAGCCGCCACCGCCGCCTGCAGCCCCCGCGAATGAATTCCATCGTCGTTCGTAATCAAAATCAAAGGTCGCTGCGCCATAAATAATCCCAAGTCCTTAAGTCTAATTTGCTCGTAACATACCCTTCCGGGAAGACCCCCTCTTCCGGGAAGACCCACCCTTCCGGGAAGACCCCCCCTTCCGGGAAGACCCACCCTTCCGTGAAGACGACGACCTGCGGTCGCCGCCTTCCCGCCAAGCCTGTCCCCATATTATAGGACGCCGCAGCCGGGACAGCTGATACCCAGGGTCCGCCGCGCGGGCAAAAGAAACGTCATTTGTCGCACACGCCCTCTACCCCTTCCCCGCTGCGCCCGTATTCCATTACAATTATGTTTCCGTCGTTCCCTCAGCATTTCACGTGTAGCAGCGAGACAGCAAGATCAGGAGAAACCCAGCCATGCGTAAACTCACTGTGCTCGAACATATCTCCCTCGACGGTGTCATCCAAGCCCCCAGCGGGAAGGACGAAGATCCCAGCGGCGGCTTTGCCTATGGCGGGTGGGCGTCGGGTGATTCCGACCCAGTTCTGGACGCGCTCGTGAAAAGCCAGTTGGACCGGCCAATCGACCTGCTGCTAGGGCGTAAAACTTTTGAAATGTGGTCGCAGTACTGGCCGCAGCACGGCGACATCTGGCCCCGCGTCAACCTGGCGACCAAGTACGTCGCCTCGCGGACTATGACTTCGCACGCTTGGCAGCCTTCCGTGTTTTTGAATGGCGATGTCGCAGAAGAAGTCGCGGAAGATCAAGCAGCAGCAGGGGCCGGATCTGCACTGCTGGGGCAGTTCCAATCTCCTCCAGACGCTGCTCAAGCACGACCTGGTCGACGAGTTCTGGTTGATGATCTTTCCGGTAACAGTGGGCAGTGGCAAACGCTTGTTTGCGGAGGGCACGATCCCCGCCGCGTTCACGGTAACCGAGGGCCAGATCACCCCCACCGGCGTCATCGTCGTCACCTACGCCCGCTCCGGCGCCCTCACCCCCGGCAGCCTGTGACCCTTCCGGGAGGCCTAGCGCGATCGTTCAGTTCGCACGCCCACGTGCGAGTCCTCGGAAGCCCATCCGTAGGAGGAAACGATGAAAATCGAACACGTCGCCATCTGGACCACGCAGCTCGAGGCGCTAAAAGACTTCTATGTCACCCATTTCTCTGCGCGTGCGGCAGCCCCAAAGTACGTCAACCCCAAGCGCCAGTTTGAATCCTACTTCCTGAGCTTTCCAGACGGCGGCGCCCGCCTGGAACTCATGCGGGTGCCTGGTCTGGCCGATCTGCACCGGGGGGACGGCACCCCCTCCGTTGGTTACGCCCATATCGCCATCTCCGTCGGCTCCAAGCAGGCGGTCGACGACATCACCGCCGCCCTCCAGCAGGCCGGTGTCCCCGTCCTTGACGGCCCCCGCACGACTGGCGACGGCTACTACGAAACCCTCGTCCTCGACCCCGACGGCAACCGCGTGGAGATCACCATCTAGATGGTGACGCCGAGAATGCAATCGGCAGGCTAATGGGCTATCATTCAGAGACATACCCCTTCCGGGAAGCCAGCAAAAAAAGAAATTAAACAAAACGAGGCAGCCGGTGGAAAGCAAAACCAAAAACAAAAAGTCGCGCGAGCAAATCGCACGCATGGCCGCCCGGGCGTTTGACGGCCTGGGCCTGGCGCCAGGGGATGACGCCATCGCCGAGCTGAAGGAGGGCTGGTTTAACGCCGCCTACAGCGTCCGCCTGGCCGACGGCCGCCAGGTGATCCTCAAGATCGCCCCGCCGGTGGGCGCCGACGTGATGCAGTACGAGAAGAACATCATGGTGACCGAGGTGGCGTCCATGCGCCTGGTGCGCCAGAACCCGGCCATCCCCGTGCCCGTGATCTACTGCTACGACGACGCCCTCGACCTCTGCGACGCCCCCTATTTCTTTATGGCGAAGATTGACGGCGACAACCTCGAGCACGTCAAGGCAAGCCTCCCTCCTGAAACGCAGGTGGCGGTCGACCGGCAGATCGGGGCGATCATCCGGGAGATCAACACGTTCCAAGGCACCTACTTCGGCTATGACGGCAACCCCGACCTGCGCGGCCAGACGTGGCGCGAAACCTTCCTCAAGCTGATCGAGGCGCTGCTGGAGGACGCCGCCCGCAAAGAGGTGGTGTTTGACTTCGGCTACGACGAGCTGCGCGCCGCCGTCCTCAAGCACGCCCCCGCCCTGGAGGAGGTCACCACGCCCTGCCTGGTGCACTGGGATGCCTGGAACCCCAACTTCTTTGTGCGCGACGGGGAGGTCACCGGCGTCATCGACTTCGAACGCGCCCTGTGGGCGGAGCCGCTGATGGAGGCGCAGTTCCGCCGCTTTGGCAGCGATGAGATCACCGACGCCATGCGCGGCTATGGCAAGACCACCTTTACCTTCGCCGAGGAAGAGCGCAACCAGCTGTACACCCTGCACCTCGCCCTGACGATGAACATCGAGTGCTATTACCGCAACTACGATACCGACGACATCTTCAACATGTCACGGCAGTTTATTGCCGGCACCATGGCGTGGCTGCAGGCCAACTGAGGACGTATGGCCGCTGCGCCCGAGGTTGAAGACAAAACTGCCAATAAAGCGGGGCGCCTGGGCAAGGTAGAACGCCTGGGCACCGAGGGGATCGGCAAGCTGCTGGCGGAGATGTCGGCGCAGACGACCTTCTCGCTCCTGGTGTACGCCATCTACAGCATCACCGACACCTACTTCCTCTCCGTCGGCGTCAACTCGCTGGCCGCGGCCGGGGCGTCGATCATCTCGCCCGTGCTGATCGCGCTGGGCGGCGTGACCACGATCGTGGGCGTCGGCGGGGCCTCGGTGGTCTCGCGAGCACTCGGCGGGGACGACGTCCCCCGGGCCTCGCGCACGGTGGCCAACACCTTCCTGATCTTCTGGACGGTGGCGATCGCAATCACGATCGCCGGCACGCTCCTGATCGAGCCGCTCGTCTACCTGTTTGGCGCCACCGACACCATCGCCCCCTATGCGATCGAGTACGGCCGCATCATCTTCCTGGGCGCCATCACCAGCACCGGCTTCTCGGCGATCGTCCGTGCCGACGGCAGCGTCAACTTCTCGACCGCCATGTGGGTAATCCCGGTGACCACCAACATCGTGCTGTGCTGGCTCTTTATCATGGTCCTGCACATGGGTGCAGGCGGCGCGGCGCTGGCGACGGTGCTGGGCCAGTCCGTCTCGGCCGGGATGAGCATCTATTTTTTCTTCTTCCGCAAGGTACGCCCCTACCGCATCAAGGCCGCCTACTTCAAGCCCGACTGGCCCATCATGGGCGAGGTGCTGCTGATCGGGCTGCCCTCGTTCCTCAAGAGCATCAGTGCCAGCCTCGTGGTCATCATCACCAACAACCTGCTCAAGGTGCTCGGCGGCGACAGCGCGCTGGGCGTGTTTGCCATTGTCAGCCGCCTCTACGCTTCCATTGGCATCCCGCAGACCGGCATCGTGCAGGCCATGCAGCCGCTGGTGGGGTTTAACTACGGGCAGAAACGATTTGCGCGCGTCAAGCGGACGATGACGCTCTCGCTGCGGGCGACAGTCGGCTACGGGGTCGTCGTCTGCGCCATCTGCCTGCTGATCCCCGGCATCCTGATCGGCATGCTCTCGCACGAGCCTGCCATCATCGTCGAGGGGCAGAAGGCGCTGCGCATGCTCTCACTGGCCTACCCGCTGAGCGGCGTGGCGGTGATGGTGGCGGCCTACTTCCAGTCGCTGGGCAAGGCGAAGGACGCGCTGCTGCTGACCCTGGGCGGCATGCTGCTCGTCAAGCTGCCGATGCTGCTGCTAGGGGCGCGGCTCTTTGGCCTCGACGGCATCTGGGCCTCCGAGGCCGTGTCAGAGTTGATCCTCTGCACCGTGGCGCTGCTGCTGCTGCGCTATACACAGGCGCGGGCCGCCTGGGCGCCCGCAAGCACTGTGCCGCTAGACGAAATGTCGACGGGAAATCCGCTAAATATCGCTTGATCGGCGCCCCCTGCGGCTCCTATGCTTGATGCACGGCCATCACGACCGCACGTTCAAGCGCGTATCTAAGGGGGCACATTATGGATTCCGCACCAGTCTCACGCCGCCAGTTCCTGCAGGCAGGCACCGCCGGAGCGGCGGCCCTGCTGCTGCAGCAGCGCATGTTCCCGCACCTCACGACCGCCGAGCTCGCGGCCGCGCTGCCTGCGGCACAACCATCAACAGTTCGAGGCGCCGGCAGGTGGGCAGAGGCTGCCGGCGAGCAGCTAGCCGGCGCACTCGACGCTGCACCCCTCGACCTCAACGGCGTCTTCCTGGGGCCAAAGGCCGAAAATGCGGAGTTCGTCGAGGAACTGCTCGTGGACGTCTTTCGCGATTACGTGTTCTGGCGCCGTAACTTCCACCCGGAGGACATCAGCGCCATCGACCCCGCCGGCCAGCGCGACGACTCCTTCTACGCCTTTACCGACAGCTTCCGCCGCGAGCTCTTTACGCTGCTCGGCCAGCTGAAGTCCGACATTCCGTTCTACTCGCCCCGCTATATCGGCCACATGACGGCAGATACCGCCCTGCCCGCCCTCGTCGGCTACTTTGCCACCATGCTCTACGACCCCAACAACGTCTCCTGGGAGGCCTCGCCGATTACCACGCTGCTGGAACTCGAAGTGGGCCGCGCCCTCGCCAGGATGGTCGGCTTTGGCAGCACCCCGGAAGAGCTGGCCAAGACCTGGGGGCACATCACCTCGGGCGGCACCCTCGCCAACATCGAATCCATCTGGGTCGCCAAGGCGCTCAAGTTCCTGCCGCTGGCCGTGCGCGCGGCCGCCGCCGACCTCGACGTGACGGGACTGGCTGCGGGCCGCGACGGGCGCCCGCTGGCGCAGATGAGCGCCTGGGAGCTGGTCAACCTCACGCCGGCTGCCGCCCTCGATCTCAAGGACGACCTCATGCGCACCTACGTGGCGGCGCACCCGGAACTCGATGACGAGGAGAGCACCACGGCCGTGACCGAGGCCCTCAAGCAGCACGACATCCTCTCGCTGGGCGACCACGCCTTCTTTCAGCGTGCTCACGGGCAAAGACGCCCTGCAGCCGGCCATCATGTGTGCGCCGCAGACGATGCACTACTCGTGGGTCAAGGGTCCGGGCGCCATCGGCGTCGGCGCGCTCCAGGTGCGGCCGATCGCGATCGACGGCAGCTACCACCAGCAGGTAGAGCTGCTGCGCAAGGAGCTGGAACGCGCCCTGGCCGAACAGCGGCCCGGTGATCAGCGTCGTCGGCGTCGTCGGCACCACCGAAGAAGGCGCCGTCGACCCCATGCACGAGCTGGTGGCCCTGCGCGACGAGTTTGCGGCGCGCGGCCTGTCCTTCTCGCTGCACTGCGATGCGGCCTATGGCGGCTACATTGGCAGCTGCTTCCGCGACAAGGAGGGTGCGCTGCGCCCGCAGGCCGCCATGCAGGCCGACTATGCCGGCTGGCCGCCGGAGCCGGTCTACCAGAGCTATGCGGCGCTCAAGGCCGTCGATTCGCTGACCGTCGACCCGCACAAGCTCGGCTATGCGCCCTATCCCGCCGGGGCCATCCTCTTCCGCGACGGCCGTGTCAAGGAGCTGGTCGCGCAGGAAGCGGCCTACGCCCTGGGCGGCCGCGGCCCGCGCAAGCCCGGCGAGGTCTACATCGGCAAGTACATCCTGGAAGGGTCCAAGCCCGGGGCGGCCGCCGCCGCCGTCTATCTCGCCCACCGCGTCATCCCCCTGCACGAGGAAGGCTACGGGCGGCTCCTCGGCCAGACCCTGCGCATCGCCCGCACCTTTCACGCCGCCCTGCTCGACTATGCTGCGACGATCAAGGACGAGTTCATCCTCCAGCCGCTGGCCGTGCCCGACACCAACATCGTCGACTACACCTTCAACCTGGCCGGCAACGACCGCCTGGACGTCATGAACCGTTTCAGCCTGGCCCTCTACCAATCGCTGTCCATCGATCCCGAAAGCCCCGTGCAGACGCGCGACTTCATCGTCTCGCACACCGAGTTTGACCACGACACCTACAACCCGCAGGCGCTGCAGGCCTACCTCGAACAGGCCATGGGCGTGCAGGGCAAGTACCTGGTGCCAAAGGCAGAGCTGCGCAAGCTAAACAAGTCGGCCGCGCCGAGGGCTACGACAGCGAGGTCGTCGTCTTCCGCACCACGCTGATGAACGCCTTCACCCTCGAACCCGTCCGCGGCGACCAGACCTACATCGACCTGTTCCTAGCGTCGCTGCTCCCGCTCCTCCGTGCCGCCCGCGACACCGCATAGGGCGTCCCCACAAAATCGTAACAAAATCGTAGGGGCACAAGGTCCGGCGGAATCATCTTCCCCATCGCGGCGATTCCCCTTCGCCGGACCTTGTGCCCCCCTCTACTCGCAGCACCTCACCCCCGCAGCGCCGCAAAACACGCCCCCGCCGCGTCCAGCCCCGCCTGGAAGATCTCCGGCCGCTGGCCGATACCAATCCGCAGGTACTGCTCGTACCCAAACGCCGACCCCGGCGCCAGCATGACGCTGTATTCCTGGGCCAGCTTGTCGGCCAGCGCCAGTGAGGGCAGATCCAGGTTATAGTGGAGCAGCGCAAGGAGGCCGCCGCGTGGGGGCTGCCAGGAGAGCAGCCCGCCGGAGCCGTCGATCCACGCCTGCGCCGCGGCCAGGTTCGCCGCAATAATGGTGCTGTTGCGGGCCACGATCTGCTCCCGGTGCGCCAGCGCCAGCACCGCCAGCGCGTCGTTGAGCTTGCCCGGGCTGAGCGAGACGTAGTCGCGCATCGCCCAGCAGCGGGCGGCGATCTCCTTGGGCGCGGCCAGCCAGCCCACGCGCAGCCCCGGCAGGCCGCAGGGCTTGGACAGCGTGCCGACGCTGATGCCGCGTTCGCCCAGATCAAAGACCGGCGGGGCAAACTCCTCGCCCCCCGGAACCGCCAGCCAGCGGTAGGCTTCGTCACACAGCACCAGGGCGCCCACGCGGTCCGCCAGGTCATAGATGCGGCGCAGGTCGCCGGCAGGAATCATCGCGCCGGTAGGGTTGTGCGGCGTGTTCAGGACGATGAGCTTCGTCTTGCGTGTGATCAGCTGCGCCAGCTCGTCCACGTCATAGCGGAAGCCGTTCTCGGGCCGGATACGCCATTGGGCGACATCGCAGCCGATGGCACGTGGCACGCTGTAGAGCTGCTGGTAGGCGGGGTAAGGGGCAACCACGTGGTCGCCGGGATCGAGGAGGACGTTAAAGAGCAGGAAGTTGGCCTCGATGGCGCCGGTCGTCACCAGGATGTTGTCGGGGTCACAGTGGCCGTAGGTGGCGGCCAGCGCGCTGCGCAAGGCGTGTGTGCCCACCGCCTCGTTGTACCCCAGAGGCAGGGAGAGCAGCCGTTCGAGTGCGTCCGCCCTCCCCTCCGGCGGGACAAAGCCGAGCAGTTCGTTGACCGTCAGCGGCAGAATCCCGCTCTCGGCGATATCGTAGCGCACGTGCAGTTCATGTCGTGTCAGCCACCGCTCCAGGGCAAAAGGCTCGATCTTCATGCGGATACTCCTTAAGATTAGGGTATTCCCCGGTTGACACCCCCCGCCGCCGCGCCTATGCTAAAAGCCAGGCGGCTGTGGGGTATTTCCACCCACGGGCCAAAGCACTACAGCCGCATCCCCCCTTTCTGCCTGGAACCCCCATTCCCACTTGCAGCCCGGCGGCGCCGGCATATAATTGGGCCACTGGTAGTGTACCTTATGCCGTTGCGCCGGATGAACCGGCCTCTCTTCCTGGAAGGGATATCGCTTCTTGAAACATCTGCACCCGGCCGATATCTTTGGCATCGCCCGGCTGGCGCTTCACGGCGCCGGCGAGGTGACAAACCTGGTCGAGGAGCTGCACCAGGCAATCGCCGGGCCGCTTAACCCGCTGGGAGATTCGGGGCCTGGTCGTACGCGCGGCATCACGGGCCTCGTGTACCGCAGCATTCACGTGGGCTACGCCTTGGCCGGCTCCGGGCTGGAACATGCTACAGACCTCGTCACGTCCCTCGCCCCTGCCCCGCAGCCTACGCCCCAGCGCGAAGCCATGCTGGCGGGCCTGAACGGTGTCCACGGTGACTTTCTCGCCGCCAGCAATAACCCCCTGGCGATCCAGATGTCGCTCCGCAGCGGCGGCCGGTCCCTGGTCGTGGAACGGGACGCGCTGGCGGCCGCCTTCCCGGCGGCGAGCAGCCGCGTGGTGGTGCTGATCCACGGCCTGTGCATGAACGACCGGCAGTGGCAGCGCAGAGGGCACGACCACGGCGCCGCGCTCGCCGCCGACCTGGGCTACACGCCGGTCTATCTGCATTACAACACCGGGCTCCACATCTCCAGCAACGGGCGCGCCTGCGCAGACTTGTTGGAGCAGCTGGCAGATCAGTGGCCGCAGCCGCTCGACGAGCTGGTGATCATCGGCCACAGCATGGGCGGGCTGGTCGCCCGCAGCGCCGTCCACTATGGCGTGCAGGCGGGGCACACCTGGCCCCGGCGGCTGCGCCGGATCGTCTTTCTCGGCACGCCGCACCACGGCTCCCCCTGGGAGCAGATCGGGGCGTGGCTGGGCAAGATTCCCACTGGTTCACGCTATATGGCGCCTTTTGGCCGGCTCACGCGGGCGCGCAGCGCCGGCATCACCGACCTGCGCTACGGCAGCCTGGTAGACGAGGACTGGGCGGGCAGCGACCGCTTTGCGCACGGCCCCGACCTGCGGGCAGACGTGCCGCTGCCCGAGGATGTGGAGTGCTGCGTGGTCGCCGGGTCGCTGGGGCAGCGGGGAGCGCTGCGCGGCGCCGCGAAAGGGGCGCTGCTGGGCGACGGCCTCGTGACCGTAGACAGCGCGCTGGGGATCCACGCCGACCCCAGCCGCAGCCTCCTGGTGGGGGAGGACTGCCGCTGGGTCGGCTACAACCTGGGTCACCTTGATCTCCTCGGCAGCGCCAGAGGTGTACGAGCAGATCAGGACGTGGTTGCTTTAAGACCGGGCTAGATCACGGATTGGCGACCGGCCACGTGTTGTCGGGCGGCGTCGCGTCCATAAAGATGCCGCCGTCTAGCACCAGCTTGGTGATCTCCTGGTCCGTAGCCAGGGCGATGGTGGCTGCGTGCGGCGAGTTCTGCCAGAGCGCCGGGTTCTGGCGGAACGAACCCTGCGTGCCGTCGGCATAGGTGACCGTCACGTCGAACGGGATGGGCATGCCGCCGGGGTTGGCGACCTGCACGATGTAGCCGCCGTCCGTCTTCTGCACGTCGCCCACGGCGAGGTCGATGTAGTTGGGCTCAAAGAACCAGCGGTCGAAGAACCAGTTGAGGTCCTGGCCGGTGACGTCGTTAAAGGTGTTGAACATGTCCCACGGAATGGGGTGCTTGCCGTTCCAGCGCGCCATGAACTCGTGCAGCGCCGCCTTGAAGGGTGCATCGCCGATCAGTCTCCTTAAGCGCCAGGTAGCCAAGCGCCGCCTTCTCGTAGTTGTTGCGGCCGATCACATTGCCGGAGAGCGAATCGCTGGGTGTGATGATCGGAATGTCCAGACCGTTGAAGGGCATGACCAGGTGCGTGGTGCGGAAATGTTTGAACAAGTCGGCGGCCTTTTCCGGACCCATGTCGCGCACGTTGATCAGGTACTCGAAGGCCGTAGTCCAGCCTTCATCCATAAAGCCGTAGCGCTGCTCGTTGATGCCCATGTAGAAGGGGAACCAGCTGTGGAGCAGCTCGTGGGCAGCGATAAAGCGCGTGGTGGCCGGATCGTCGTTGGTGTCGTCGTTGGCGAACATCGGGTACTCTTCGTCGGCCACCCCGCGGAAGATGGTCGTCTTGCTGTAGGGATAGGGCACGCCCGGCCACTGGGTCGAGCCGAAGTCGAGCGCGCTCTTGCCGTATTCGACCATCTGCTGGAAGTCCTTGGCGGCATCGTCGTAGGCGGCCTGGACGCTGGCGCGGCGCCCGGTGGCCGGGTCGACCACGACGCTGCCTGCATCCCAGTTGTAGTGGTCGCTGAGGGCGACCACGAAGTCAGGCACGTTGGATGGCCTGCCACTTCCAGGTGACGGTGTCGTCCTGGGCGGTGACCTTGCCCGTCCTGCAGCTCGGCGGGCGTGGCGATCTTGATCACCTCGTCGCTCGTCAGCGAGTCGCGCAGCCGCTGGGCATATTCAGGCTGCAGGACTTCGTCGGGGTTTTGCAGGTCGCCGGTCGCCCAGACGACGTAGTCCTTGGGCGCGTGCACCGTCACGTTAAAATCGGCGAAATCGTTGTACTGCTCGACGCTGCCATAGGTGAACTCATGGCCATCCCAGGCGGTGGGGTTGACGTCGTCGGCGACGGCGATGCGCGGGAAGAAGTAGGCCAGGAAGTAGGTGGTGGGGTCGACCGCGCCTTCCTTGGTATAGTCGACATGATCGCCGAGGTCGAAATGCCAGCGGATCGAGATATTGGCCGACTCGCCGGTCTGCAGCGTCGGGCTGATGGGGACGACGTGCACGCCCACGAGGCCGTCTTCGGGGCCCCAGTCCTGCTCGACGCCGTTCACGCGCAGCTCGTCGATATGGAGCCCCGAGGTAAAGTAGTTCTCCGGGTAGTTCCGTTCGCGCATGGCGTCGGGCCGGCGCACGTTCTGCAGCAGCTTAAAGACCACGGCAGCAGCGGGTAGGGGCTGTTGTTGGTATAGGTGATGTCCTGCGTCGCCGAGATTGTCCGGCTGGGCGGCGCGACCGTGATGTCCATGGTGTGGACGGCGTGGTTCTGCCAGTACTTGGGGCCCGGGTTCCCGTCGGCGCTGCGCGTCCCTGCCGGGTAGGCGAAGCGCACGTCGCGCGGGATGTAGAGTGCGTCCGCCGGCGCCGCAGCACAGCGGCGGGGCCGGCCCAGGTGCGGCAGCCGCGCCCTGCTGGGCGACCGGCCGGCACGCCGTTAAGGCCAGCAGGGCAAACAACATCACCAGCAGAACCAAATAGGGTTTTCTCATATTTTCTGTCCTGTTTACTTAGCTTTTTGGATTCGAGCACACACCAATTGTGTGTGCGCTGCACGCGGCCCAGCTTACCGCGCGGGTGTGCTGAAAGCACGTACGCCGACAGACGGACTTGCTCTCCGCAGCCCACTGTAGCAGGCAGAAGCACACCTCACAAGGTACAACGCGCTCGATCATCACCCCCTACAGTTGTAGGGGGTGCGCCATCTCACACGTCTTTCGGGAAGGGTTACCCCTTCACCTTCTCACCCGCACGCCCTACAATCGTCGTTACCTTCGGCTCCTCCCACGCTACGTTGGGTGCGAACTCGAAGCGCAGATCGTCGCCCCCAAAGTGGAAGCGCAGGATGTGGGCGAGTTCGCTCTCATAGTAGCAGATGCGCACCTCGTAGGTGCCGCTGTCCGAACCTGCGGCCGTCCAGTCACCACAGGCCGCAAGGGGCTCAACTTGGGGCTCGACGCCGTGCATGTCGTAGGCGCCCAGCCGGGCGCCGGTGCCCGGCTGCCACGCGCAGCAGCCAATGGCGATTGAGCGCGAGCCGCGGGCGTCGGCGACGGTCAGCGTGCTGCCGTCAGCGGTAAAGTCGAGCACGACACTCTGGATCTGCAGCGGGTTGTCTGCGAACTCGTATTCTTTGCCCGACCACTGCGCGGTCGCCGGGGCGGGTACGCCCTGCACAAGTGGCAAGGCCAGGTTCGCCAGCCGGGCGCGCAGCGCGTTGTGCCCTGCGGGATCGGCGGGCAGCGGCTGAGACCCCATGGCAGGGAGCAGGTGCGCCCAGACCTTGTCGAGCACCACCTGCATATCGCGCACGCCGCTGATCATGGCCAGGACGGCGTCCTGTTCGGGCATGACGATGCAGTACTGGCCAAAGGCGCCGTCGCCGCGGTAGGCGTTGGGGCGGCAGCGCCAGAACTGGTAGCCATAGCCGGACGCCCAGTCGGGGGTGCTCGGCGTGTTGCTGTTGTCCGAGTGGGCGGTCGTCGCCTCGGCGACCCAGGTCGCGGGCACCACCTGCTTGCCATCCCACATGCCGCCCTGGAGGTACATCTGGCCAAAGCGGGCGATGTCCTCGAGCTTGATGTGGAGCCCGGTGCCGCCGAGGTTGATGCCGCACGGGTCGCTCTCCCAGGTGGGATTCTCGATGCCCAGCGGCTCAAACAGGCGCGGGCGCAGGTAGTCGAGCAGTGTCTCCCCCGTCAGCTGCGTGATGATCGCCGAGAGCATGTAGGTGGCGGCGGTGTTGTAGACAAACCACGAACCGGGCTCACGCTCGACCGGCAGGCTGAGAAACGTGCGCGGCCAGTTTGGTTCGGTATTAGTTTCGGCCGGCAGGTTGCTGCGGCCCCAGAAGACGCGCTGCGTGGTGTCCTCCTGCGTGCCCCGTGTTCATGGCCAGCAGGTGCCGCACGCGCATCGCCTGCAGATTGGCGCTTGGGTTCGCCGGCGCGTCGGCGGGGAAGAACTTGAGCACGGGGTCGTCGACCGTGAGCCGCCCCTCGGCCACGGCCAGCCCGATGGCGGTGGAGGTAAAGCTCTTGCTCAACGAGTACATGGTGTGCGGCGACTGCGGCCCATACGGCGCCCACCAGCCCTCGGCCGCCACCTGCCCGTGACGCAGCAGCATAAAGCCCTGCACAGCGTCGAGTGGGTGTGCGCGTTCCTCTAATGCCTTTACGAACGCCGCCACCGCTGCCGAGGGGATCCCCTCGGCCTCGGGGCTGCTGCGCTGCAGTTGTATTGTACCTGCCATGCTTTCGACCTACACCTTTCTTCTTTGAGCCTCTAGCTGATTTCTCTTCAGTTCCTGTGCTGTTCAGTATAATCCTTCTGATCGGAACGCGAGGACCGCAATGCGCGACGATCTGACATTAAGATGTTCACGGGGGCGGTCATCCTGATCGTCTACTGGCTCTCCACGCTGATTGCGCTTCGCGGCGTGCAGGCATTTGCCAAGGTCGGCAGCTACGGCTTTATCGCCGGCACCGCCGTTCCCTCCGCTTCGCTGATCATGTACATGGTCACGTTGCTCGCTCGCCTGCGCCTGCGGCAGACCAGAGCCGAACACGTAAAAGATGCGGCAACGCATATATTTACGGCTACTCCCTGGTTTACAACCTGCACGAAATGGCCGACTTTGCGGCAGGCAGCCCGCGCTTCCCCGTGCGGGCGCCATACAATACCTTTGGCCATGCACGCGAGCTGGCCGGCCGGGCATGAAATTCGTCTCACCCAACAACGATACCTGTTACTCGCTCGCGGTATGCGATGTGCGCAATGATCCCTTGGTGCTGCATGTGCCGGACACGCACGACCGCTACTACGTGCTCCAGTTCGTCGACGCCTGGACCAACAACTTTGCCTATATCGGCCGCCGTGCGACGGGCACCGCCGAGGCGCGCTACCTCCTGGCGCCGCACGACTATCAAGGCGAAGTGCCGGAAGACATGACCGTGGTGCAGGCGCCGTCGGGCGTTTTTGCCATCGTGGGGCGCCTCGCCGTCGACGGCGCAGCCGACCTGCCGGCTGCTCATGCCCTGCAAGACCAGTTCACGCTCACGCCGCTGAGCGTAGTTCAAGGCGGCAGCGGTCGCCTGCGCCCGTGGCCGGCATGCCGCAGCCTGCAGCCGGCGTGCAGCCGGAACTCGAATGGTGGGAGCGATTCCGCGTGGCGCTGGCCGCATTTCCGCCGCCCGCCGCCGATGCGCCGTTCCTTGCCCTCTGCGAGCAGTGCGGGCTGACAGCCCCGGCATCGCCCTACATCAACCCCGATCCGCAGCTTGCCGCGATGCTGGTGGCCGGGTCAGAAGGCGGCGGAAGCCAAGATTGAAGATCTGATCCACAATATGGCCAAGCCGGTGAACGGCTGGCAGAACTCGTTCCAGTGTTTGACTACAACGCTGGACTATTTCGAGCTGGCACCGCGGATGAGCCGCAGTGGCAAATCCCCGACCGCAAGATCGCCTATGTCACGCGCGCCATCGCCGCGCGGGCGGGGCTGTGGGGCAACCATGGCTACGAAGCCAACTACCGGATGGTCTATGTGGACGCCGACAACCAGCCGCTGACCAGCGACCACGCTACGAGCTGCAGTTGACCGAGCTGCCGCCCGTCGATGCGTTCTGGTCGCTGACGATGTACGACGCGCACGAGTTTTACCTCGTCGCCAATCCGATCGATCGCTACTCGATCGGCGACCGCACGCCCGGCCTGAAGTATGGCGCCGACGGTTCGCTGACGCTCTACCTGCAGAAGGATTCGCCGGGCGCCGACAAGGAATCCAACTGGCTGCCGGCGCCGCCGGACGGCGCATTCCGGCCCATCATGCGGATGTATCAACCAAAGCAGGAAATCATGAACGGCAGCTACCTGCTGCCCCCGATCCGCCGGGTTAATTAAGCCGCAAACCATATCATGCAGCGGCCGGCGCACGCCACCGCTGCGCTGCTCGAGGGATCGGGTTCTGGCTATGGCAGAAAACAGCAAACCACGCGCCCGGGGGCTGGTCTCTCAAGTCCTGTCCGGCCTGGCGACAGGCCTGTTCAACGTGCCGTCGGGGCTGGCCTATGCCCAGCTGGCGGGTGTCAACCCGATCTACGGCCTCTATTCGGGCATCGTCGCCACGCTGGTGGCGGCGCTGAGCACCGGCACGGTCTTGATGATCAGCACGATCACGAGCGCCATCGCCCTGGCGACGGGCAGCGTGCTCCAGGTGGCCGGCATCCAGGACAGCCAGCTGCCGCAGGCGCTCTTCACGCTCACCTTTCTCGCCGGCGCGATCATGCTGGCCCTGGGCCTGCTGCGCCTGGGGAGCATCGTCAACTTCATCTCGAACGCCGTCATGACCGGGTTTGTCGGCGGCATGGCGCTGCTGATTATCCTGGGCCAGGAGCAGCACCTGACCGGCTACAGCCCCGTCGGCGCCAACCAGGTGCAGAAGACGATCGACTGGCTGCAAAACTTCGCCCAGTGGGATCTGACGACGCTGGGCATCGGCCTTGCCGTCGTCGTCCTTATGGTCGTGCTGCAGCGCATCAAGCCCATCGCCCACTATGCTTCGATCCTGACCCTGGTGGCGGCGACCGTGGCGGTCGACCTGCTCAAGCTGCCGACGGAGCTGGTCGGCGGCATCGCCGCCATTCCGCGCGGGCTGCCCGGGTTCATGCTCCCGGACTTCAGCCTGGTGCCGCAGCTCGCACAAGGGGCGCTGGCCGTCGCCTTTGTGGCCTTGGCGCAGGGGGCGGCCGTGAGCGTGGCGCTGCCCAACCCCGATGGCAGCAAGGCCGACTCCTCGCGCGACTTCGTGGGCGAAGGCTTGGGCAACCTATTCGGCAGCTTCTTCCAGTGCATGGGCACAGGCGGCGCGCTCTCCCAGAGCGCGGTCAACGCCGAGGCGGGCGCCACCGGCCGGCTGAGCGGCGTCTTTGCAGCGCTGTGGATGGCGCTGATCGTGCTGCTCTTCGGGAGCTACGTCGAGAAGGTCCCGCTGGCGGTGATCGGCGGCATGCTGGTCGTCGTCGGCGTCGAGCTGATCTTGGGCCGGCTGCCCAACGCTCGCCTGGTCTTCCGCACCGGCGCATGGGGGCCGATCGCCGCGCTGGCGGTCACGTTTGTGGCCGCCCTGTTCGTCCCGCTGCAGTACACCATCTTCCTGGGCGCGCTGCTGTCGCTGCTGCTCTACGTCGGCGCTTCCTCACACAAGCTGCGGCTGCGCGAGGCGGTACGCCAGCCCGACGGCAGCTGGCTGGTACAGGATTTGCCCAAAGTGCTGCCCCCGCACGCGGTCACAGTCATCGTCGTCCAGGGGCTGGACTTCTTCGCCGAGGTGCCGGCGCTCGACGACCAGATGCCGCCCGCGCGCGACGTGGAGGGCGCCGTAGTCGTGCTCATCTTGCGCGACATGACTGCCATCAGCAGCACGGCGATCGGCTGGCTATTGCACTATGCGAAGACATTGCAGGCCAACGGCGGCATGCTCCTGTTAGCCGACGTCGACCCGGCGGTCCAGGAAACGCTGCGCCGCAGCAGGGCGCAGGAGGTACTGGGGGCTGAAAACGTGTTTCCGGCCACGGCGCGCGTGTTGTATGCTGAGAATCAAGCCTGGGACGCCGCCCAGGCCTGGCTAACAGCGCACCCAGCATAGCTGCCGGCGGGCATGCCGCAGCAGAGAGGCACAACATGGAAGAACTGATCGCGCGGGTCCAGGCTGTCCTCGATCGCGTACCCGGGCCGGGCAAGCTGCTCTTCGGCAACTTGACGGCCGATCGGAAGTCTTTCAGCGCCCTGGCGGCGTGCCTGCTGGCCATTCTCTGCACCTACCTGACGCCGCCGGTGATCACGCTCGGTTCGCCGCCCATCGAGGCGGGGCTGCGCACCATCGGCAGCGGCGTTCCCATCGTCGTCGCCGCCAGCTACCTGATCATGGCCATTTTGACCATGCTGGCGGGCGGCACGGGCGACGCCATCGGCCACAAGCGGATGCTGCTGTTTGGCCTGGGCGCCGTCGTGTTCGGAGAGTTGGCAAGCATGTTCTGGCTGGGGACGCCGGGATTCAACTATGCCGACACCGTGCTGAACCTGGCGCAGCTCGCCGTGACGCCGATGTGCGTAGCTATCGTCTCGTTCGCCTTTGTGCCGGGGGTACGGCCGTTTGCGTACGGCGTGCTCTTCAGCACCCAGGCCATCGCCATCGGGCTATCCTCGGCCCTCTACTCGATGCTCAAGCCGTTGGGCAACGGCACGATCGTGTTCTTTCTGCCGGTGGTGGTCGGGGTGATCGGGCTGCGGCTCATCCAGCACGCGGTGCACGAGACGGAGCGTGACAAACCCGTGGAATGGCGTGAGCTGCTGGTCAACGTGGCGTGGATCGCAGCCGTGCTGCTCGGCGTATACGGCATCGTCGCCTTTGCGGGAGGGTACACCAGCCGCAACGCGCTGCTGATCCTGGCCGCCGGCCTGGGCGGACTGGCGCTGGCCTACCGCTTCTTCTACCGCCGCCTGCGCAAGCGGGGCGCGCTCAAGCTCTACGACGTGCGCAGCGTCGGCTTTGCCGTCCTGGCGGCGATGGTGGGGGCGATGCTGCAAGCAGCCATCTTTTACCAGTTTTGGACCTATTTTATCGACGTCCGCGGCCTCGGCCCGGTCGTGGCCTCGCTCGCCTACACACCGCTGGTCCTCGGCATGATGGTCGGCACCATGGTGATCGTGCGGCTGGCGACGCGTTTCGATGCCCGGCGCCTGATTGCCGCCGGCCTGCTCCTGGCAGCGATCGGCATGATCGTACTTGCGCTGGTGGGGACGGAAACCCCACTGCCTTACCTGATCGTACCCTTCGCGATGGTAGGCCTAGGCTTGGGCATCACCGGGCCGGCGCGCACCAGTGTGATCCTGACGACGCCGCCACCCCGGCTGATCGGCAGCGGGGCAGGCATCAACTCGGCGGCGGGGCAGGCCGGCTATGCGCTGGGCGTCATCACCTCGAGCCTGTTCATCTCGGGGCTGGCCGGCAACGCGCTGGCCAACCAGCTGCGCCAGGCAGGCGTCGCGCAGAATACGATCACCCAGGTGCAGAGCGCCCTGGGCGGCGTCTTCGCCCGCGCCATGTCGGGCGACTACACCAAGCTGCCGGCGAATGTGGACCAGGCGCTCACGGCACACCTTGCGCCTGCATTCACGACGGCCATGGGGCAGACCATGTTGATCATGGGCGGCCTGGCGGCAGCAGCGGCCGTCGCCATCTACATCGCAATGGAGCGAGGTCTGAAAGGCAGCATGGTCGAGGCGCCGGCAGGGGCAACCCCAGCGAACCCAGCGTCGAACCCTGCGTCGAACCCTGCGGCAGCGCTGTCGTATACAATGCGACAGAGCCCATTGCAGAGCCCGCAAGCAGCGACGTCGAAGTGGCCTAGCCTTCTCGCTATGCTCCCAGTGCGTGCTCGCCGAGGTGGCCGATGATCTCCGGGATAGAGGCGGTCGGCGATCTTGGGGTTATGGAAGGCTGCGTCGGAGAGGCCCTCGATCAGCGGGATCCAGGCTGCCCGCGCCTGTTCGTAGGCGGCGATCATGGCGTCTTCGTCCAGCGCCGGCGTATTGCGCCACGGCCTCGGCGTTGAAGACATCCACGTCGTAGTCACGCAGCGGATAGCCGGGGTCGGCGGCAACGTGGGCGATGACCTGCTGGCCGTCGACCCACCAGGCGACGACGTGGGCCAGCAGGTCGCTGAAGCGATCGATAGCCCTGGGCGGCGAGCCACTGCTGCTGCTCGGCGGGTGGCAGTGCGCGGTAACGGGCGACATAGGTACCCCAGTCGTTCGTTCAGGGTGGTGATGAGTTGGGTGCGGGTGAGGTCGGTCACAATTCCCTCCTGGAAGTGGATCGGTAGGATACTATTATTGTAATAGATGCGGCGGGTGGAGGGTGAATTAGCCGACGTCCAGCGCAAAAGAGCAGTGACTCACGGGAATTTGACATGACGCACAGATTATTTGTCTACGGCAGCCTGGCGCCGGGCCGGCAGAACGAGCATATTCTCGCGCCCTTGGGGGGCACCTGGCAGCCTGCGACGGTGAGGGGCCGGCTCAAGATGGAGGGATGGGGCGCCAGGCCTGGGCTTTCCGGGTCTCGTGCTCGACCCGGCAGGGCAAGAGGTCCAGGGGCTGGTCTTCTCTTCCGAGAAGCTCGCCGAGTTCTGGCCCGAGTTGGACGAATTTGAAGGGGAGCAGTACGCGCGCGTCCCCGTCGAGGCCTTGCTTGCCGAAGGCGGCGCAGTCGAGGCCTACGTCTATGTCCTCAGCCCCGCTGACCCTTCCGGGAAGACCGCCCGGAGGGTCTTCCCGGAAGCCCGGGTCTTCCCGGAAGGGGTTATTGGTGGCCGATGATGCGGTGCGGGACGTAGGGCTCTTCCAGGTAGGCGACGTCTTCGGGGTTGAGCTTGACGGCGAGGGCGCCGGCGGCGTCGTCCAGGTGCGAGAGCTTTGTGGCGCCGATGATGGGGGCCGTCACCGGCTCCTTCTGCAGCAGCCAGGCCAGGGCGATGTGCACGCGCGGTACCCCGTACCTTGTGGCGAGTTCGGCGACGCGTTCGACGACCTGGCGATCGGTGTCGGCCGTCGAGTCGTACTTCATCTTGGCGACTCTGATCGGTTTCGGCCCGCAGCGAGCTGTCGGCCGACCAGTCGCGCGTCAGGCGCCCGGCGGCGAGCGGGCTGTAGGGGATCACGCCGATCTGCTCGGCGCGGCAGAGCGGCAGCATCTCGCGCTCTTCTTCACGGTAGATGAGGTTCAGGTGATCCTGCATCGACACGAAGCGGGTCCACCCATGCTGCTCGGCGACGTGCAGCGCCTTCTGGAACTGCCAGGCCCACATGGCGGAGGCGCCGATGTAGCGGGCCTTGCCGGCCTTCACCACATCGTGCAGCGCCTCCATCGTCTCCTCGATGGGGGTCTCGTAGTCCCAGCGGTGGATCTGGTACAGGTCCACATAGTCCACCCCCAGCCGGCGCAGGCTGTTGTCGATCTCGCCGAGGATCGCCTTGCGCGAGAGGCCGGACCCGTTGGGCCCTTCCCGCATCTTGCCGTGCACCTTGGTGGCGATGACGACCTCGTCGCGGACGGCAAAGTCCTTCAGCGCGCGGCCGAGGATCTCTTCGCTGCGGCCGATCGAATAGACATTGGCCGTGTCGAAGAAGTTGATCCCCAGTTCGAGGGCGTGCTTGATGACCGGCCGGCTGGCCTCTTCGTCCAGCACCCACTTATGCACCCAGCGCTCGGCGTCGCCAAACCCCATGCAGCCGAGACAGATGCGCGACACCTTCATTCCGGTTGAACCGAGCCGTACGTATTCCATCATAAATCTCCTGGGAACTAGGTGTTGCGCCTTGCCTGCCCCAGCATCTTCACTACTGCGGGATCCCGGTGATCGAAAAAGCTGCTGGTCTTCGTGTCCAGTGTGGCAATTGCCGCCATGTCATTTGCGCCAAGCTCGAAGTCGAAGATGTTGAAATTCTCAACGATTCGCTCCTTGCGCACCGACTTGGGGATGGCCACTACCTTTCTTTGCAGCAGCCAGCGCAGAATCACCTGGGCCACGCTCTTGCCGTACTTTGCCGCAATTGAGAGCAGCAGTTCATTCTGGAAGATATTGTTCCTGCCTTCGGCAAAAGGCCCCCACGATTCAATCTGGACGCGGTTTTCTTCAAGAAATTTCTGCGTCTCAATCTGCTGGTTGAACGGATGGGTTTCAATCTGGTTGACGGCCGGCACGACCTTGTTGTGCACAATCAGGTCCATTACCCTGTCCGGGTGGAAGTTACTTACGCCAATGGCCCTGATCGCGCCTGCAGCGTTCAGCTCTTCCATCGCCCGCCAAGCGCCATAGATATCGCCGTAGGGCTGGTGAATGAGGTACAGGTCGAGATAATCCAGTTGCAGCCGGCGCATCGATCGCTCAAATGCCCGTTTGGTGTTTTCGTACCCTGTATCCTGCACCCAGAGCTTGGTGGTGACAAACAGATCTTCTCTGGCTACGCCGCTGTGCTTGATGGCCGCGCCGACCGCCTCTTCGTTGCCGTAGGCAGCCGCCGTGTCGATCAGCCGGTAGCCGGCTTGCAGCGCCGCGGAGACGCTGCGTTCGCACTCCTCGAGATCGGTGACCTGAAAGACGCCAAAACCCAATAGGGGCATTTCTACCCCATTGTTTAATACGGTAAATTGCATGATAGTATCCTTGCCCTCTCCTTTGCTCTTCCGTTTCATCCTCGCTCAGCCGGCATGCAGGATTCTAATACCGGTCGCCGACCACCGTGATCTGTGCCATGGCGGCATTCGATCTCGCGGAGATCGTCGGCCGTCAAGTGCGACGTTTGCCGCGCCGATGTTCTCTTCGAGGCGATCGAGCTTGCGTGAGCCCGGAATCGGCACGATCCAGGGCTTTTGTGCCAGCAGCCAGGCCAGTGCGATCTGGGCGGGGGTAGCAGCCTTTCTCCCGTGCGATGCGTTCGAGCAGGTCGATCACGGCCCGGTTGGCCTTGATGGCTTCCTGGGTGAAGCGGGGATTGCGGCTGCGGATGTCGGAGCTGTCGAAGGTGGTGGTCTCGTCGATCTTGCCGGTCAGGTAGCCGCGGCCGAGGGGGCTGTAGGGCACCAGGCCGATGCCGAGTTCCTCGCAGGTGGGGAGGATCGACGCCTCGATGGTGCGCCACCAGATCGAATATTCGCTCTGCAGGGCGGCGACGGGCTGGACGGCATGGGCGCGGCGGATGGTGGGAGCGTCGGATTCGGAAAGGCCGAAGTGTTTGACCTTGCCCGCGCGGATGAGATCCTGCACCGCACCGGCGACATCTTCGATGGGTACGTTCGGATCGGGCCGGTGCTGGTAGAAGAGGTCGATAGCCTCGACGCGCAGGCGCTTGAGCGAAGCGTCAGCCACACGCTTGATCTGCTCAGGCCGGCTGTCAAGACCGACGGTCGGATGCGGTCCCTTGACGGGATCGTGCTTGAAGCCGAACTTCGTAGCGATCACCACCTTGCCGCGGAACGGTTCCAGCGCCTCGCCCACCAGCTCTTCGTTGGTGAAGGGGCCGTAGACTTCGGCCGTGTCGAAGAAGGTGATGCCGCGGTCGACGGCGGCATGCAGCAGCGCGATCATCTCCTCCTTGGTGCCGACCGGGCTGTCGCCAAAGCTCATGCGCATGCAGCCGAGTCCGAGCGCCGAAACTTCCAGTCCGCTGTTGCCAAGTTTGCGTGTTTGCATCGTTTTCTCTCCTTAGAATTTGAAACGTTGGATGGATCCTAGCACTCCGGCAGCGGAAGAGGTATGACAATTCTCGAAAATCATTGTACGATCCTGCAAAGCAGCAGCATAGCGTATGGTTCGCGATAGGGGTTGAAGATGGACGAAGGATCTATACAACAAGTCGAACGGGAGGCGTACCTGGCGCAGGCCAGCCGCGACGAGCTGGCCCAGCGCATTGCCGCCTGCGTCCAGGAGGATGGCGCGGTCGAGCCGCTGCCGGGTCTGCGCCTCATCCGCCGGGGTGCGCCGACGGAGCCGATCCACAGCGTGCTGAACCCTGCCCTTTGCGTGATCGCCCAGGGCCGCAAGGACATCTACTTGGGGGAAACCCGCTACCAGTACGACCCCGCGCACTACCTGCTCGTCACGGTCGGGCTGCCGATCACGGGCCAGGTCGTCGAGGCCTCGCCCGAGCGGCCGTACCTGAGCCTGCGGCTGGACCTCGATCTCGGCCTGCTCGGGGCAGTGTTGGCCGAGGCTCCGGCCGTGGCGCCGCGCCCCGTGGGGCGGAGCGGGCGATCGCCGTGAGCGAGCTGGACGCAGCGCTGCTGGACGCGGTGGTGCGGCTCGTGCGACTCGTGGACACGCCGGCCGAGGCCGGCTTCCTGGCGCCGCTGGTCACGCGGGAGATCCTGTTCCGGCTGCTGATGGGTGAACAGGGCGACCTGCTGCGGCGCATCGCAGTCCAAGGCGGCCAGACGAACTTCATCGCCAAGGCCATCGAGCGGCTGCGGGACGAGTACGACCGGCCGCTGCGCATCGAGGATCTTGCGCGGGCGAGTGGGATGAGCGTGTCGGGCTTTCACCACCACTTTAAGGCCGTGACGGGGATGAGCCCCTTGCAGTACCAGAAGCGGCAGCGGCTGCAGGAGGCGCGGCGCCTGATGCTGGGCGAGCACCTCGACGCGGCGACGACGGCTATCCGGGTGGGCTATGAAGACGCTGCGCACTTCAACCGCGAGTACAAACGACTCTTTGGCGCGCCGCCGATGCGCGACGTGGCACGGCTGCTGGCTGCCACGGTGCCAGCGCAAAGCCTGGCTGCCGATTAAGGGCGACGCCTACAGATCCGCGGCTGCCGTCGCGCAGGGCGGCCAGTTGGCGTTTTAGGCGCCGGTGTACTTCCTCGGCGCCGACGATGGGGCCTTCGGCGTCGATGGTCCAGTGGCTGGGGACAAAGAGAAACGGCCAGCGACTGGTTGCCGCCGGCGCCGCCGTGAAAGCCGATCAGTTCCTCGAAGGCGGCGGCCTCGTCCTTCTGCGGGTCGTAGAAGCTGTTGACCAGGATGTCGGGCACGTGCTCGAAGCTGTCGGTGCGGAACAGATGCTGCGGCAGATAGGGGCTGAAGACGGCCAGCGGGTTCTCGCCCTCGATCTCCCCACTCTGCAAGTGATAGACCCCCTCCGCGCCCAGCGCCAGTGGGCCATACTGCTCCGACCGCACCATGATAAAGCCGATACCCGGGTGCGTGATGAGGCCGGGGATCAGGTTCGGAAAGGCGGCGTCGATCTCCTCCAGCGTCATGCGTTCCTGCCAGGCCGTGAAATAGATCAGCCCGAGGTTGCCCGAGGCGAGCACGATCAACTCGGCGTCCTCCGGCGCCACCTGCTTGCCCGCTTGTTCATCACGCTCCAGTTGGTACTCGGGCCCGACCAGCACCTCGCCGTCCAGTGTGCGCTTGCGTGTCACCCGCTCCACGGCCCTGCTCATGACCTTGCTGTCGCCCTGGGCGTGTGCCACCTCGGTCACCAGCGCGCCGACGTGGCCCCAGCCCTCATGCGTGTCCAGTTCCTGGTGCGTCTTGATCGCCGCGGGGAGCAGCGACACGACCAGGTCCTTGAGCGTGATGCCGTAGCGCTGCTTGAAGGTCGCTCCCTTGCTTTGGCCGTGGTCGGCCAGCACCACGACGTGGTAGAAGCGCTCTGCCTCATGCGTCGCCCGCTCGATGCGGGCAAAGGCCTTGTCCAGTTCACGGAGGACGGCAAAAGCGTCCCGGTCCTCTACCCCTGAATGGTGCGCCACCTCGTCGTAGGCATAGAAGGTGGTGTAGATAGCGTCTGCCTGGCCCTGGAAGATGTCGTCGACCAGCGTATACACCGACATATCGCGCAGGAGGATGGTGGCAATGGCGCGCACCCACGGATAGACGCCGCGCCGCTTTTCGGGGATGCGCGGCCAAACGCCATGGCGAATCTGGCGCTGACACTCCCACAGTTCGCGCAGCACCTCGCCCACCACCAACGTCATCGTGCGCAGAAAGTTGTAGGGATTGGAGAAGAAAACGTAATAGGAGGGCCGGTAGAACTGCGACAGCGACGTCAGCGTGCTGTAGACCATCAGGTCGTCCTGGGCGTTGCCGCTGAAGAGATTGGCCCGGGCCGCTCCGGCCCGGGCCAGGAGGCCGTTGCCGTCGGAGATGCGCCGCTCGATCAGCGGCGAATCCTTGGGCCCGTTAGAGCTGATCACACGGTTGTTGTTCGCCTTCTCCACCCAGCGAAAGGCCGGGATGTTGTGGTTGTTGCCGTGCAGGATGCCGGCCTGGGCCGCGCCCGTCTGGCACGACAGGTCCGTTTCCCACCCGACGATGCGGTGCGATCCGGTATGCAGCCAGCGCGCCATGTTGGGCATATAACCATCGTCGATCGCCCGCCGAAAAATGGCTTCAGAGCACCCGTCGATTTCGAGGAACAGCACCCCGGGGTAGCTCTGGGCGGGCTGAGTCGACCGCAGCCGCCGCATCGTCCGCTCGACGGTGCTGCGGTAGAACGCGGCGTCGTCGTCGATTGAGAGTAGATTCGCCACGAGCGTGTTGAACACGCCTACCAGCACGGCGGAGACAATAGCGACAAACAAATTGCCAAATACTACGCCCGTCACAAAAAAACTTGCAAGATAGAAGAAGAGTCCGTTGAGGAGGAAAGTAAAGAATCCGAGCGAGAACACCACGAAGCGCAGCATCAGGCGTGTAACCACCGGCCACAGCAGCACGTTGAACAAGGCGATGATGGCCATGAACACAAAGGCCGAGGTCCACTGCGTCACCGCCACGCCGGGGAGCAGCAAGCTGCTCAGCCACAGCCCCAGGACATTGATGAGCCAGAGCACGCACGTGCGCGCAACCAACCTAATCAGGGGAATCCGCTCGATCTGCATTGGGGTAATAGTATGCGGCGTGGAGGTTATTGTCCAGCTAACTGTCGCGAGCGGTAGATGTCCCGGGGATGGCAGAAGCGAGCTTCCGCATGACGTCCCGGGACATTGGCGTTTCTCCGACAATTGTTTTGGCGGCGTAGACTGATCGACAGATCGGCGGTTGTCTGCTAGACTAGCACGACAATTAAGGGTGCTCGCCGCCACGTGTTCCCTATCTCTGCAATCGGAGTCAAACAGTGTCACCAGGTGCACCTGGTGTGCAGCGGCGTATGTACCTCGCCCTAAGTAATAGCAACTATGCAAGAAATCAGCGACCTCCAGCACGCGATTGAGACCCTGGAGGCCCAGCGCGCGCTGTTGGGCGATGCTGTCGTCAACGCCGCCCTCGCCCCCATGCGCGACCGGCTGCGCGAACTCCAAGCACAAACTGCGACCGAACAACGCCGCCTGGTCACAATCTTGTTCGTCGACCTGGTCGATTTTACCGTGCTGACGCGCCGCCTGGACGCCGAAGACGTGCGCGAGGTGGTCAACGAGTACTTCTCCCGCTGGACATCCGCTATCGAGCGGCATGGCGGCGTGGTCGAAAAGTTTGCGGGCGACGCCGTCATGGCTGTTTTCGGCCTGCTCCAATCTACCGACCTCGATCCCATCCAGGCCGTGCGCGCTGCCCTAGCCATGGGACGCGAGCTTGACCTGCTCAACGCCCGGCTTGAGCCTCGCTTCGGCATCCGCCTGCAGATGCGCACCGGGATCCACACCGGCCATACGATCGTGAGCACGCTGCGCGAGCGACGCGGCCAGGACTTTGTCATCGTCGGCGACAGCGTTAACTTAGCAAGCCGCCTCCAGGCGCTGGCCCCGGTCAACGGTATCGTCGTCTCGCATGACACTTACCAACACGTCAGCCGGCAGTTCGAACTCAAGGCCCATCCTCCGACCAACGTCAAGGGGTTCGAACAGCCGATCACCTACTACACCGTGGTGAGCGAGCGCTCGCATGTCGCACTCGCCCCCGACAGCGCCAGCACCCTGGCGCCGCTCGTAGGCCGCGACGACGTCTTCGCTGCTCTCAACGCGGCCTGGCACCGCATGGTCGAGCAGCAGCGCGGCAGTATGATCACTATCGTCAGCGAGCCCGGGCTGGGCAAAAGCCGGATCCTGCTCGAATTTGAACGCCACCTGCGCAGCCAGGGCATGCCCATGTACCTGCTGGTCGGCCGCAGCTTGCCATCGCTGCGCGGCGTCCCCTACGGCCTGCTGCGCGATCTCTTTAGCCAACAGCTCAGCATCCAGGACAGCGACGAGCCCGAGGTTGTCGAGCGCAAGCTCCAGACCGCTTTTTTGCCCATGCTGCCTAACCAGCCGGACGCCCCTGCCCTCGTCGGCCGCCTGCTAGGTTTTACCGGAGGCAGCGGCAGCCAGGATCAGGTCGAGGACCCCGAGGTGCTGCAAAACCGGGCACTCGCCCGGCTCGGCGACTATTACAGGGCGCTCGCCGCCGACCGCCCCGTAGTAGCGCTGATCGAGGACCTTCACTGGGTAGACGACAGCTCGCTCGACCTGCTCGACCGGCTCAACACCACGCTCGACGACCGGCGCATCCTGATCGTCGCCACGGCCCGGCCCGAGCTGACAGGGCGCCGCCCACAATGGTGGGATGGGAGCACCAGCATCAAGTGGATCGAGCTGGACCAACTCTCGGCGGCGGACTGCGGCCGCTTGCTGAGGGAACTGCTCAAGCCGATGGACACCGTACCGCAGCGGTTGGTGGACCAGATCACGGCGGCCGCCGACGGCAACCCCTATTTTGTCGAGGAGCTGGTCAAGGTGCTGATCGAGGACGGCGCAATCGACGCCACGGTACAGCCATGGACGGTGAACGAAGCTCGCCTGGCGCAGATACGGCTGCCGCAAACACTGACCGGCGTACTGCAGGCGCGCCTCGACGGCTTGCAGGGCGAGGCGCGGGTCACGCTGCAGCGCGCTGCCGTGATCGGTCGTGTCTTTTGGGACCAGGCAGTCGCCTATCTGCAGACCAATACAGCTGAGGCGCCGACGGCCAACATCAACCAGGCACTCTTGGGCCTGAACGACCGCGAGCTCGTCTTCATCCGCAGCGTCTCGAGCTTTGAGCGCGCCCAGGAGTTTTTGTTCAAGCACGCCCTGATGCGCGATGTGGCCTATGGCAGCGTGCTCAAACGCAATCGCCGTATCTACCACCGGCTGACCGCCCAGTGGCTCGAAGAGATGACCCTCCGCAGCCGCCGCAGCGCCGAGTTCGCCGCCCTCATCGCCGGCCACTACGACAGTGCGGAAGAGGCCGGGCAGGCTGCCCACTGGTACTTACAGGCGGGCAGGCAAGCGGCAAGCACTTTTGCCAATGCCGAGGCACTGCGCGCCCTCGATCCAGCCCGCGAGCTGCTGCAAGGAGCCGCCCCCGCCCAGCGTTATGCTGTGCTGGCCGAGCGCGAGCGCGTGTTCGACCTGCTGGGCCGGCGCGACGAACAGGGTGCAGACCTGGCGGAGCTGGAACGGCTGAGCGTACTGCTTGGCAGTCAGGCAGCCGAAGCCGAGACGCTGCTGCGCCGCAGCCAGTTTGCACTCGCCCTCGGCGAATACCCCGAGTCCACCGGCGCCGCCGAACGCGCAGCCGATTTGGCACGTGCGATGGGGTCGGCGCAGGTCGAAGCAGCTGCCCTGCTGCAATTGGGGCAGGTTTCGCTGCGCCAGGGCGAGTTTGCCCTGTCACTGCACCAGATGCAGGCCGCCAGGGCGCTGGCGCAGCAGGCCGGCGATCGCTCGCTGCAAGCCGATGCGCTCCACGGCCAGGCCATGGCCCAGGTATTCCTGGGTGAACTTGACGCCGCCCAGCCATCGTTTGAGGCCGCCCTCGCCGAGGCGATCGCGGCCGGCAACCGCCGGCTTGAGTGTGTCCTCCTCAACCGCCTTTCCTGGGTGCCCACCAGCCGCAACGACTTCATGCTGGCGGCCCGCTATTCCGAGCAGGCGCTCGCCCTCAGCCGTGAGATCGGCGACCGCATGACCGAGGCCAACGCGCTCCTGAACCTGGGCAACGCCTACATCCAGCTCGCCGACTTTGTGCGCGGGGATGCTTATTCGCAGCAGGCGCTTGAGCTTTACCGCCAGTTGAACGACCCAGGAGGCGAAGGCGCCGTGCTCGACAATCTTGGCAACGGCGCCTGGGGCAGCGGTTATTATGTCAAAGCCCTGCAGTACAAGCAAGAGGCGCTTGAGATCATTCGCCGGATCGGGGATCGGCAGACAGAGACCAACATACTCGGCAATCTTGGAATCGTCGCCGCCGACATGGGCGACACCGCCGCCGCCCGCAGCTACCTGCTCCAGGCCCTCGACCTCACCCGCGCCGACGGCAACCGCGCCATCGAGGGTACAGTCGAAACGCACCTGGCGCTCGTCTATCTGCAGGCAGGCGACCCCGCAGCTGCGCTGCCGCACGCACAGGCCGCCCATGCCATCGCGCAGGAACTGGACGCACCGCGCGACCGGATCAACGCGCTCAATGCGTGGGGCAGTGCGCTCCTTGCCAGCGGCAGCCCCGACGAAGCGCTGGTGATCCACCGCCGGGAAGAAGCCATGGCACGCGCGGCGGAACTACCCGACTATGCGGCTGCGGCCCAGGCACACCAGGGCAATGCCCTGTTGGCCCTGGACGATCTACCTGGGAGCCATGGAACAAATAGAAGACGTACTGGCCACCCTGCACCAGTTTGAGGACGGGACCATCTATTTTGCTCCCGCCGACATCTTTCTGGCCTGCAGCCGCGTGCTGCTCCAAGCTGGCGATCCCAGGGCCTCCGCGATCCTGGATAAAGCCCACGCATGGCTTGCGGAGCACATGGCGCGCTTTGAGGATGATGCCTTGCGCCGCCAGTTTATTGAAAACATTCCAACTCACGCCGCGTTGATGCGTGCTTGGCAGGAGAAACAAACATCCACAGTCTAGCCGACCGCCAAGCCGGGTTGGTCATCCCGCCAGGTGATGCCGGTAAGCAAGGAGTTTTCATGTACGAGGGCTTGCTGCGCAGCATCCCCTTATTCTCGGCTCTTCCTGACGAGGAACTGCAAGGGCTCAGCCAGGGATGGGAGCGAATCGTCCATCTCGCGGGTGCACGGATCTTCCAGGAAGGTGAGCCCAACGACCGGTTCTCGATCGTCACGCACGGAGAGATCGAAATCACGCGCCTGGTGGATGAGACCACCGAGCGTGTGCTGCAGACACTGGGTCCCGGCGACTATTATGGCGAGGTGAGCTTGCTCTTTCCCGGCAGCATGCGCTCGGCCAGCGGAAGGGCGCGCGGCGAGGTTCAGCTGCTGGAAATCGACCGCGACCATTTCAATGCTCTCCTGCGCCGCCAGCCCGGCTTAGCCGTCGAGATCCTGCGCAAGGTAGTGGAGCGCATGCGTATTACCGAAAATGCGGTCATTGCCGAGCTGCGCGCCAACAATCGCGAGCTGGTTGCCGCCTACAGTGAGCTGCAGGCGGCACAGGCCCGCCTGATCGAGCAGGAACGGATCGAGTACGAGTTGAGCACGGCGCGCCGCGTTCAGGAGCGCATCCTCCCCAAGACCCTCCCCACGGTCCCCGGTTGGGGGCTCACGACCTGCTGGCACCCTGCCCGTTCCGTCGGCGGCGATTTCTACGACTGCTTTTATGTCGACAACGGCCATATCGCCTTCATCATCGGCGACGTGACCGGCAAGGGCATTCCGGCGGCACTGGTGATGGCCACGACCGTCAGCCTCGTGCGCTTTGTGGGGGAACAGCTCCAGACACCCGGCGCCATGCTTGCCCGCATCAACGACCGCGTGGTGGCCGACATTCCCGAAAAGATGTTTGTCACCTGTATGATCGTGGTGCTGGAACCGTCGACCGGCAAGATCCGGTTCGCCAACGCCGGCCACAACTTACCCTTCGTGCGGGGTGAAGGCGGCATGCGCACCCTGCATGCGCGCGGGATGCCGCTGGGGCTGATGGCAGGCATGGAATACGAGGAAGGTGAAGACACCCTTGCGCCGGGCGACCTGCTAATGCTGTACAGCGACGGCATTGTCGAGGCCCGCAACCAGCGCCGCGAGCTGTTTGGCGATCGGCGCCTCTCCGCTTTTATCGCCACGCTGCCCCCGCAGCAGAACCTACCGGAAGCCGTATGTAACGAAGTCTGGGGCTTTACGGGCGAAGGACTCCAGCCGGAGGACGATATTACCATGTTTGTGATCGAGCGCGCCCCTGACGGCGGTGGACAGTGATATACTCTTGATCTAATCTTCATAAAGCCTCCATTTCCTGCCGGCATCTGCCGGCGAACAGGAGCCCTCATATGCCTTCTTTGCGTGCTTTACTTTCCGTGTCCGACAAGACTGGCCTCGTCGACTTTGCCCGCGGCCTGCACGAAGCAGGTGTCGAGCTGGTTGCCAGCGGCGGCACGGCCCGCGCGATCGCGGCGGCCGGCATTCCCGTGCTCCAGGTAGAAGAGGTGACCGGTTTTCCCGAGATCCTCGGCGGCCGCGTCAAGACGCTCCACCCCGCCATCCACGGCGGCATCCTGGCGCGGCGCACTCCCCAGCACCTCGACGAACTGGCGACACATAAGATCACGCCGATCGATCTTGTCGTGGTCAACCTCTACCCCTTTGAGGAGACCGTTGCCCAGCCTAACGTAACGCTCTCGACCGCGGTGGAGGAGATCGACATCGGCGGCGTCGCCCTGCTGCGCGCCGCGGCCAAGAACCACGAGTCGGTCACGGTGGTCTGCAGCCCCGACGACTATGCGGCCGTCGCGGCGGCCGTTGCTGCCGGCGGCACCAGCCTGCAGCAGCGCAAACAGCTGGCGATCAAGGCCTTTCGCCACACGGCCGGCTACGACACCGCCATCGCCGAGTACCTGGCCCAGAAGATCGGCGTTGACGGCGAGGATGATACGGCGAGGCCGTCGAGGAGAGCCCGGCACCGCTGGCTACGCATCTGCATCTTGACCTCCACCAGGTCCAACTCAACCGCTATGGCGAAAACCCGCACCAGCAGGGGGGCCTCTACGGCTATGTCGGCGACGCGCCGGCCTTCGAGGTGCTGCACGGCAAGGAGATGAGCTACAACAACTGGCTCGACCTCGACGGCGCCTGGACGGCGGCACAGGATTTTGCCGAACCGACCGTCGCAATCATCAAGCATGGCAACCCGTGCGGCCTGGCGAGCGCCGCGACGCTGGCGGAAGCGTATGACAAGGCGTTTGCGTGTGACCCGGTGAGCGCCTTCGGCGGCATCGTGGCCGTCAACCGCACGCTCGACGTCGACACGGTAGGCCGCATCGGCAACCTCTTTCTCGAGGTGGTTGTCGCGCCGGCCTACGAAGACGAGGCGCTGGCCACGCTCCAGCGCAAGAAGAACCTGCGCCTGCTCGTCTACAGCGGCGCGCCGCTGCGCCCGCTCAGCCTGCGCAGCATCGTCGGCGGCGTCCTGATCCAGGAGATCGACCGCAGCCAGGAGGACATGGACCCGGCCGGCTGGCAGATCGTGAGCCAGCGCCAGCCCAGTCCCGAGCAGCTGGCCGACCTGGCCTTTGCCTGGCGGGTGGCACGGCACGTCAAGAGCAACGCCATTGTCTTTGTGCGCGACCGCGCCACGGTAGGCGTCGGCGCCGGCCAGATGAGCCGCGTCGACTCGGTGATGATGGCGGGCCACAAGGCAGGCGACCGCTCGCGCGGCGCCGTTATGGCCTCCGACGCCTTCTTCCCCTTCCCCGACGGCATCGAGGAGGCCGCCAAGTACGGCATCACCGCCGTCGTCCAGCCCGGCGGCTCCATGCGCGACGCGGAGATCATCGAAGCCGTCGACCGGCTGGGGCTGGTGATGTGCTTTACGGGGACGCGGCATTTTAAGCACTAGTGCTGTCCCACGCGAATTGTGACATAAGTCCTTTGCATCCTACGCACGGTAGGAGCATACTACATCCATCGGGGGACCGCCGGCCCGAGAACTTTCGCTATAATCTGTTTCTTTAAGGGAGGGTTGCCATGAAAATCGTCATGGACCGGGGCTACTGTGATGCGACCTTGAACTTCTGTTCACGCTGTTCGGCAGCCTTCTTTCGCAAGCCCATGGGCACCGATCGCCCCTGCATCGTCGACATCGTCGACGACGGCAATGACGACCTGCTGCACTTTGTGGTGCGCACCGACGGTCGCACGCTGGAATTTGATTTGACCGACGAACTGCAGGAAGGCCTCTCGATCGAGGGCTGGGAGTTCCTTGCCGCCTTTGATCCGGGCCTGTTCCGCCACGGCGCGGCCGAACGCTGGCGCGCACTTGGGCAAGATTCCTGCCGAGCACGGACAGCACCACAAGGCATAGGTTACAGTCGTTTTCGTCTTTGCTTTTATCTACGCGCAGCGCAGAGTACAATTGCGCTGCGCGTTTTTATTGGCGGCAACAAGGGAAGGCAGTAGGTGAAGGCAGCAGGTGAACATGGCAGGTGATGCAGGCGCTGATCCCCCAGCCGGCAGCGGATTTGATGCGTTTATCGACTACCTAAGCACCCAGGCACAGGCTGCGCCGCCTGGCTTTGCCGGCAGCGCCTGGTATATCCTCCGCGTGAGTGAAGACTGCGCCTACATTCGCCTGCAAGACATGTGGCAGCCGCTGCGCTTCCTGCGCCAGATGGCAGGCGCGCCGCCCTTGCGGTTTGGCACCGGCGGCTTCTCGCCTGAACACGTCGACGACAGCAATCCGGCGCGGCACTACATGGCCTTCGTCTTTGTCGGCTTCTGGCTCCCGCCAGTCCTGGGCTTCCTCGTCCTCTACGCCTGGGAGATTGCAGGTTTTCTGCGTTATCGTTTCCAGTGGTCGCCGAATGATGTCACCAGCGGCAAGCTGGGCCTGCGCCATGGGGGCATAATCCGCACCTATGGGCCGACCGTGCATCCGGCGCTGGTGGCGGGGGATCTGGCGGCAAAGGATCCCGTGCGAGGCTCGCCCCAGGGGGCATGAGGTTAGGCTAGGTTAATAGGGGCGAGCCAGGCACGAGTGCTACTTCGCCTGCCAGGCCGTCCAGGCCAGCAGCAGCCAGCCAGCAATAAAGGCTACCCCGCCGATGGGCGTGATGGCGCCAAGCCAGCGCATGCCGGTAAACGCCATCAGGAACAAACTGCCCGAGAAGAAGACGATGCCGATCACAAACAGCCAACCGGCCCAGACTGCCTGGCTGCTGCCCGGCCAGCGTGTCAGGGCCAGGACGACGATAAACAGCGCCAGTGTGTGGTAGAACATGTAGCTGACACCCGTCTGGTAGTTGGCAAGCAGGCTCGCCTCGATCCGGTCACGCAGCGCATGTGCGCCAAAAGCGCCCAGCGCTACCGATATGCTGCCCAGCAGGCTCCCAATCAAGAAGAAAGTGCGTTCCATCGTTATCGCTCCACCGGTCTCTGTCCGTTGCTGATCCAGTCACTCCACGATCCTACGTAGACACGCGGCATGCCCAAACCGGCGTGCTGAAGCGCCAGCACGTCGTGGGCGACGCTGACGCCTGAGCCACAGTAGAAGATAGCCTCTTCGACCTGGGCAGCGCCCAGCAGGTCCTCGAACCGGGTGCGCAGCGCTTCCGGCGGCAGCATGCGCCCGTTGGCATCCAGGTTGCCGGCATAGGGGGCAGAACGGGCGCCGGGGATGTGGCCGCCCACGGGGTCAATTGTTTCGTTCTCGCCGCGGAAGCGATCGGCGCCGCGTGCGTCATAGAGATGCAGTGTGGGGTCGCCGAGCCGCGCCTCGATCTCCTCGGCCGTGACTACCAGTTCAGGCCGCACGTGGGCGACAAAGCTGCGCGGCTGCCGCGTTTCGACTCCCACGCGTACCGGCCGGCCTTCGCGCTGCCATTGGCGCCAGTCGCCGTCCAGCACGGCTACGGCGTCGTGGCCCAACCAGCGCAGCATCCACCACAGCCGGCCGGCGAAGACGCCGCTGTTGTCGTCATATGCCACCACCTGCGTGTGGCGGTCGATCCCCCACTGCGACAGCGTCTGTGTGATCGCAGCCACCGGCGGCAGCGGGTGCCGTCCGGTCTTACCCACAATCTGTGGGCTCGCCAGGTCGCGATCGAGGTGTGCGTACACGGCACCAGGAATGTGGGCGGCCAGGTAACTGCGCTCGCCGACGGCGTGGTCGGAGAGGGAAAAGCGCACGTCGACGACCGCCCAGTCGGGGTCGGCGAGGTGCTCCGCCAATTCGGCGGTCGAGATCAGGGTCGTGAATGGCATTGGCTGAGACTCCGGTTTGCTGGCGGTCACGCGGCTGGCAAGCTGGCGGTTGATGACGGCAATTATGGGCGCAAATGCTGTTTGAAAAACTCGGTGATGCGCGTATAGCAGTCGACCTTGTTAGGGAAGGTGATCACATCGTGCCCCTCGTCGACGTAGACGACGTAGCCCACATCCTTGCCCTGTCCCTGGAGCGTCTCGACGACGTCGCGCGACTCACGCTCGACCACGCGCGGGTCATTGGCGCCCTGGATGACCAGCATAGGGCACTCGAGGTTATGAAGGTAAGTGCTCGGCGAGCGTTCGACCAGGACGTCGCGATCGCGCTCGGGATGCCCTACGGACTGGTGGAAGTAGGTCTTCCACGCCTCCGGCAGCCGGTCGATAAAGGTGAACAGATTATAGGGCCCGAACATGTCGACGGCCGCCTGCCACAGTTCCGGATGGCGTCCGGCCAGGGTAAGGGTCATGTAGCCGCCGTATGAGCGCCCCATCACGCCCGCCCGGGCGACGTCCAAGCGCGGGTCGGAGCGCAGCATTTCGTAGGCCGCCACGTGGTCAAGGCGGTCCAGCCCGCCCCAGTCGTTGTCTACGCGCTTCATATACGAAAGCCCGTACCCGCTGCTCCCACGCACATTGGGCACCCACACGGCAAAGCCGTTGAGCGTGAAGAATTGGATCAGCGGCATCGAAAACCACGTGAAGTCCGGCCGCTCCTGGCTCTGCGGGCCGCCGTGAACGTAGAAGATCACCGGCCGCTTGCCCGTGAAGCCCAGTTCAGGAGCCGGGAGGTAGAGCCGTGCCGAGATGCGCAGCCCATCGTGCGAGGTGTACGAGGCGTCTTCACCGGGGGACAGCAGGTGCGGCGCGATACCCAGGATGCGCTCGTTGGTCTGGCGGCAGACGTTGCCCTGCCGATCGATGATGTACAGCTGTGACGGCGAAGTCGCCGTCGAGAAGGAAAGCGCATAGCGGTCGCTCTGCTCATCGTACGCGAGCGACTCGAGCACGCCACCTGCCAGCTCACCCTGGCCTACAAGCACACGCCCGACGTCGAAGCGCAGGGCACCTTCATCAAAAGTGCCCTCGTACACCCAGCTGGCGCCGTCGATGTTGTAGGTCACGGTGAAGAGATTATCGCGGCGGTGCTTGAGGTCGGTCAGTTCGCCCTGCCCCGTGTGTACGAGCCCTGCTACCGGCACCGGCTGCACTGCGGCCGGATTCGCCAGGGGAAAGTAGCTCAGGCCGTAGCCATCCTCTGTGAGAGCGGAGATAAAGAGCAGGCCTCTATCCGTCAAGTGTGCCCAACTGATACCGTTTGGCGCAACCGCCTCGCCCGGCTTGCGCTGGTCGCGCGGTGTGCCGAAGAGCAGCTGGCGCTCCCCTTCCCCCTTGCGCCACAGATAGTAGGCCGAATCGCCAAACGTGTACTGGTCCATCAGCACAAGGGTGGCATAGCCGGGGCTTTCGGCAATCGGCATGGCGCCATACAGGCTGGCGGCAACTTCAGTCAGTTCGCCTGTCGCCAGGTCGGCCAGGTAGGTCCGCTGCATCGGGTCCCGCCTCGGGTCCACCGCCAACAGCGCCAGGTTGCGTTGTGGGTCGCACGCCGCGCACAGCACCTGCTGCTTGGCAAAGCGGTCGCCAAAGATCGGCTCGGGCAGCCCGCCGTCGATGGGCACAAAGACCGGCTGGTAGTTTTCGTCGCCGTTGTGGTCGAGCATCAGCAGGATCTTGCCGAGCTTGGGCAGCACGCGAAAGGCGACGGTGTGATCAAGGTGGTGGGGATTGGGCAGCGCCAAGTCCGGCGGCACCAGGGGCTCGGGCACGCTCCCACCGATATTCATGACATACAGGCTGAGCCGGCCGGACAGATTGCTGATGAAGTAAAGCCGCTCGCCGGTGATCTGGGGCTGCACGAACTGGCGTGCAGAAAGTAGGGACTCGATGCGAAACTGTTGCATAGGAATACCTGTCGTGTTCAAGATAGCCGGCCGCATTGCCGGCGCCTGTTCGATTTTACGCCGGAGGCTCCAATCCGGCTAATTAGGGGGCGCAGGTGGCAAAAGGTGCCGCCTACACCTCTACTAAAACTCTACGATTTCCCTTACGCCCTGTCGACGGGGCCGGCTTTATGCTATAATTCGGCACACGATCAGCCCCGCGGCTGAGAAACGAGCGATCCTTATGACAGCGCACTATCCCGACGCCGAGGCCGCACGGCGTACAGTGCTGGTAGCGGTAATCAACAACGCGCTAGACCTGCGCCGCGCCGCCGACGAAGGCTGGTACCGCATCCCCCAGCGCCGCGCCCCGCGGCGGATCGGGGCCGACTTCCTGGCCTTCTACTTGACGGCCGGCTGCGGCGCAGCCGGCCTCGCCCACACCGTTCCCTACTACGCCCCAACCCGGCGGTACCAGCTGCTGACCCGCGCCGAACTGCTGCCGGACGAGTGCAGCCACCCCCGTGCCCAGGACTACTACTATCGTGTGGCACTCGGCCCAATGGAGCAGTTGGAACATCCTGTTCCGGCCCGCAGCTATCACCGCGTGACGTTTATCCATACGACCATGGCACGGCTGCTGACTGCCGAGGACATCCTTGACTTATTCCGCCGTGTCGACCCCTTCGAGCAGCTGTGGGGCGCCCTGCGCGAGCACAACCTGCGGCCGCTCAAGAACCGGTTGGTGGGCGACTGCGTGGTCGACATCACCCTGCGGGCGCGCGGCGGCTATCTCGGGATCAACTGCGTAGAGGATGCTACGGCGCAAGAGCGGCCGCTGCCGCTGCAGCCGCACCGCTGGTCGCTGCTCAACCTGGCGGCAGACCAAATCGAGCAGGACCTGCCCGGCTGCCTGCGCCAGATCGGCGCCGCGCTGCTCGAATTGGGCGGCTCGGTGTTGAACGTGCGCGGCAGCGGAGGGTTGATAGATGGCGAATCCGTGCGAGGCGCTGCCCACGGGGTTCGTTGATGGGCGAGCACGATTTGGGCAGCGCCAGGCACGATGGCAATCGATGCCCCTCGCTCGGCGCCCGCACGCTGCACGCCGCGTACAGGGTGCGCCGAGCCTGGGGCAGGTTACACGAGATCCTTCGCAGGACATGTTTGACGACCAGTAAATGGAAGGTAATTAGCGAGGCTTATGTTCCAACAACCGAATTCTACGCACCATTTCGGCCCCCGTATCCGGTTGGCCGCCGTGCTCGGCATTACGCTGCTGGGCGCGGTTCTGTTCTGGGGGCTGGGGCAGCCCGCGGCAGCGCAAGATGCGCCTGCGGCGCCGGGGGAGACCATACCACCGCCACCGGAAGGCACCCCGATGTATCTGCCGCTGGTAGCGGCCAACCCGACGCCGGTGCCCACCCTGCCGCCGAGGCAATATTCCAAAGTGCCTGTAGAAGGCGGCTCGCTAGGGTGGCCCGCAGCTATCAGCCCCGATACAAATCTATCGGTCCGCAGTTACATTACAACTACTGCCTACCTAGGTTTAGTTAACTACAATGGCGGCACGCACGACGATCCACCGCAGATGGCAGGTATCTTTACTCCCGCGCGCTTGCCGGTATTTGTAGGTACATACCAAGTTTATGATTGGGACTGGAACTGCAATCCACCTACAGGGTGTCGAGGCAAGCCTCTGGCTGATCCTTATCCGGTGACGCTGCTTGAGATGTCCACAGTGTCAGGAGAACCATTGTCCATAGCACATAGGAGACAGGGCATCCTGGAAGACTTTAAAGTCATGGTCTTGTATGCAGAGGAGGGAAGACTAACGCTCACGTACACGCGTGATGATAGTCCCGCGAATGGCTATATGCTGCAATTTGAAAATGTAGCGGTCGCACCTGATCTAGTAGCTTTGTACCGGCAGTTAGATGCAGCAGGGCGCAAAGAATTACCAGCACTCAAGAATGGCGAACTTTGGGGGACCGCCACCGGCCCCACTATCAAGGTTGCCATACGGGACCGGGGCAGATTTATGGACCCACGGGCGTGTAAGGACTGGTGGGTCGACTACCGAGGACAGTGCACGATGCAGATGTGGCGCCCGCTGTGGGCAGTGCCACGTCACTAGCAGAGCGCCAACCTATTTCTTGCGGCTGCCGCCTTTGGTCGGCTGCTGTTCGGGAGTCCAACCTTCGGGCATGGCGGCTTCTTCGCCAAAGAGGAATTCTTCCATCTGCTGGCGCAGGAACTCGGTGGCCTGCGGGTCGGCCAGGGTCAGGCCATAGTGGTTGATCAGGAGCGTCGCCTGCTGCACCCACATGTCCCATGCCTGCTGCGAGATGTTCTCGTAGATACGATCGCCCAGTTCGCCGGGATAGGGTTTGCGTTCCAGGCCCGGCAGTTCGCGTCCCAATTTTGCGCACTGAACCATGCGTGCCATGTTTGGCTCCTTCGTGCTATACTATGCATACTAACAATGTCGTTGACGAGTAGTTTACCATGAATCAAGCATCGTGACCCTACGCCTCGCCTTTTTTGGTTCAGACTGCCTCTTTTCGGAAACCGTGCTGCAGATGCTGCTGCACTCGCCGCATAAAGTTGCCGCAGTGATTGTGCCTGCCACCGGTCTGCCAAGGGGGCATGTCAACCGGCCGATCCAGGCGCTGCTGCCCGAGAGCGCCAAGGTGCTTGAATATGATGCGCATGCGCTGCCCGTCATCTCGCCGTTTGTGCAGCGCAGCATCCTCAATATTGCCTGGGAAAAGGGCATCTCGCTCTTTGCCGTGCGCGACATCGCCAGCCCGGAAACCGCAGGGACGATCAGCATGGTGCGCGCCGACGTGGCCTGCGTCGCCTGTTTCCCGCGCCGCATACCGTCGAGCCTGCTGCATGTGCCACGGCGCGGCTTTCTTAACGTGCACCCGTCTATGCTGCCTGAGTACAAGGGGCCGTCCCCGATCTTCTGGCAGCTCCAGGCTGGAGAAACCCGCACCGGCGTGTCCGTGCACTGGATGGATGCCGAGTTTGACACCGGCCCGCTCGCCGACCAACGCGTCGTGCCGCTGGCCGACGGCATCAGCGAAACGGATGCAACCGGCTTGATGGCACGCGCCGGCGCCCGCCTGCTGGTTGAGGTGTTGGACCATGTCGCCGCAGGCGAGATCCCCTATCGCAAACAACCGCCGGGCGGCCAGTACCAGTCCTACCCACGCGATTCGGACTTCATGGTATCGGCTGAGTGGAGCGCACGCCGTGTCTACAACTTTATGCGCGGCACCGCGGTATGGGGCTATCCATTCCGGCTGGAGATTGCAGGCGAACAGTTCCTATTAAGCGATGCCTTCAACTGGTCGGCCCACGAGCGTCTCGAGCAGCCCTACGTGCGTGATGAAGGCGATATCATCTTTCAGTGCACCCCAGGCACAGTACGCGCCCACATCGTGTAGGTAGGTTTCCGGTATCCGTTCCTACCGGCTTTACAGCCGCGGCAGCGTAATCCCGCGCTGCGCCTGGTATTTCCCCTTGCGGTCGGCGTACGAAACTTCCGGCGGATCCCCTTCGAAGAAGAGCACCTGAGCAATCCCCTCGTTGGCGTATATCTTGGCAGGCAGCGGCGTCGTGTTGGAGATTTCGATCGTTACATGCCCTTCCCACTCAGGTTCAAAGGGAGTAACATTTACTATTATACCACACCTAGCATATGTACTCTTTCCTAGACAAATCGTCAGCACGTTGCGCGGGATGCGGAAGTACTCGATGGTGCGTGCCAGGGCGAAGCTGTTGGGCGGGATGATGCACACTTCGCCCTGGTAAGGCGCCATGGCGCGGCTGTCGATCTGCTTGGGATCGACCACTGTGAGCTGCCCCGTCGCCGGCGTAAAGATGCGGAATTCGTCGGCCACGCGTATGTCATAGCCGTAGCTGCTCAGGCCAAACGAGACGACACCCTCGCGCACCTGGTTCTCGACAAACGGCTCGATCATACGGTGCTCGAGCGCCATGCGGCGGATCCAGTGGTCGGGCTTGATAGACATGGGAAACCTCCGCGACATGAGCGGGTGAGGGCAACTGGAGTTGCTTGGTGAGTGGGTGAGAGGGTGATAAATCCATTGTTGAGATGAATTTATCACAAATGCCTCAAGGCGCAAATCCCTCCGTCACCCTCTCACCCTCTCACCCCTTGACACGCATGGGGATGCCGGCGACCATGAAGACCACCGTGTCGGCCACGGCGGCGAGGCGCTGGTTGGCGCGGCCCAGGGCGTCGCGGTAGAGGCGGCCGAGTGGATAGGCGGGGACGATGCCAAGGCCTACTTCGTTGGACACCACGATCCATTCGCCTCCGCATGTATCCCAGGCCGCCAACAGTCCTTCCACTTCCTCCATCAGCGCCGCCGTTGCCGCGGCTTCGGTTGCATCTTCGGGCAGGGTGATCAACACGTTGTTCGCCAGCAGCGTGAGGCAGTCCACCAGGACAACATTTGGCGGGCCGCCCAGTTCATTCCATGCGGCACATATCGCTGTCCCCGGGTGGCGCGGCGCCTCCACCGTGCGCCAGTGGGCCGGGCGCTGCGCCTTGTGCGCGGCGATGCGCCGGCGCATTTCGTCGTCCCAGGCTTCGGCGGTCGCCACGTACAACACACCGCCGCCCTGGTCAGCGCTATGATCCGCGGCCAGTGCTTCGGCGTAGCTGCTCTTGCCGCTGCGTGCGCCGCCAAGCACGAGCGTCAAACGCTTATTCAAGATACCGTCCTTTCGCCACGCACGCGGCGTACGGCCGCCGCCAACGATGCCAAGGAGGAGTGAAAGTCTTCCTCCTCAAAGACTTCCAGGCATACCACGCCGCTGTAGTCTGCCGCCAGCAGCCGGCCCAGAACGGCATCGAGCTGCGCCGGGTCGGCATATGCGAGCGAGCAGTGGTCGGTCTTGCGCTGCGGCTCGACGCCGTGCAGGTGCAGCACGCGCAGCCGCGGCAGGGCGGCGTCCAGGTGCGGCAGCGGATCGACGCCGTCGAGCCATAGGTGTCCCACGTCGAGACAGCGGCCCGCCGGCGTGTGCGCCACCACGGGAACCACGAAATCCGGCGGATAGCCTTCCAGGTTTTCGACCGCCACGCGGTTTCCGTCTGCCGGCCCAGGCACAGACCTGCTCGAGTGCGGCAGCAGTCTCCGTGACCCACTTGGCCCACTGGCGTGAATCATGCGAGGAAAGATCCGGCGCACTGGGGCGCATATGGCGCACGCTGCGGCCGTCAAGATGGCAAACCCAGGCCAAGGGGTCGAGCGGCAGGGTCAGGTCGATCACCTGTTGGGCCTTGGCGAGGGCGACAGACGCCGTACCATCCTCGTCGTACAGCCGCAAATCGTGAATCAGGTGCACCGTGTAGGTCAGGTCGCGTGCCTTGCCCAGTGCCGCCAACGCCGCGACCGCCGCCGGTGATGGCAGATTGCTGGGGCCGGCGGGCACATCAAACAGCACCAGCTGCATATCCTGAACCTGGGGCGCCAGGAACTCGGCGTTGGGCAGCAGGTCGTCGGGTACAATGTACGAGGTTGTGCCCACGCGGAACGGCAGCCCCCACGCGTACGGACGTCGATCACGGGCGCACCATGCCAAACAATAGGGCAATCTCGGTCAGCTCGACCACGGCGCCCAAAACGTCCCCTGTGATGCCGCCGATACGCGCCTGCGCCAGCTGCAGCACGCCCAGGCAGGCAAGGCCGGAGAGCACCACGCCCACGAGGCTGCGCCAGTCAAACCAGGCCGCGATGCCAAGCAGCACAAGTGGTAGCACAAGGGCCACGCCCAGAAGCCGCGGCGTCAGTGCTGCGGCAAAGCTGCTGCCCAGGCCATCGGCGCGAGCAGAAGGCCGGCGCGCCGCCAGGAGGATCCACCAGCGCGCCCAAACGGGGGCGAGGACAAGACCCGGTGCGGCAGCGGACCCTGTCCCCAGCGAAAAGACGGCGGCCGTCTTGAGGAGCAGCGCCAGCACCAGGCCGGTGACGGCAAAGGAGCCGACGCGCGGGTCGCGCATGATCTCCAGCCGCCGTTCGCGCGGCGCGCTCACCAGCAGGCCATCACAGCAGTCCGCAAGGCCGTCGAGGTGCAGGCCCCCGGTCAACGCTGCCCACGACAGCGACCACCAGCACGGCGGCCACGAGAGGGCCCAGGAGCCGTGCGGCAGCGACCTGCACGAGGAGCAGCAGCACGCCGATCAGCAGGCCGATCACGGGAAACCATGCGGCAGCCCTGCCCAGCCCGCCCGGCACGTAGGGCACGGGGCGGGCCGGCAGGGTGGTTAAGAAGCCGAGCGCCAGCCAGAATCCGTTCACGCCCCCGGCTTCCAGAGCGGCTCGGGGACATTGCGCATGTGATTCTCATAGCGCGCCATCACGAACAGCGCGTCGGAGAGCCGGTTGAGATAGGGCAGCACGTTGGCGCCAATCGCTTCGGCGTGCGCCAGCGTCGTGACCGTCCGTTCGGCGCGGCGGCAGACGGTGCGCGCCACGTGGAGCTGCGCCGAGCCGAGCGAGCCACCGGGCAGGATGAAGTTCTCCAGCGGGCCGACGACGGCAGTCATCTCGTCGATCAGCGCCTCCAGGCGCGCGATGTGGCGGTCCTCGATCTCCGGCAGCTTGAAGCGCTGCTTGTCTTCCTCGGGAAAGCACAGGTCCGAGCCCACGTCGAACAGCTCGTTCTGGATCTCGGGCAGCACCTGCGCCAGGCGGTCGCACAGCCCCACGGCGAGCGCCAGCCCGAGCTGGGAGTTGAGTTCGTCCACGGTGCCGTAGGCCTGGACGCGCAGGTTGTCCTTGGGCACGCGCTGGCCGCCGCCGAGGGCGGTTTCGCCGGCATCACCTTTTTTGGTGTAGATCTTGGTCAGTCGTGGCATGTTGGCGTTCGTTCCTTTTTTATTACATGTCGCCCGCACGTGGGCGTGCGGACTAAACGAGACTGGCTGCCGCACGTGGGCGTGCGGACTAAACGAGATTTGTGTCGGCGGCGAGCACGTCTTCGGCCGTCAGCCAGCCGGTGTTGGGAAACAGGCGGGCGACCTGCGGCGCAAAGAGCGGCGACGAACCGAGCACTTCGGACGGCGCACCGTCGGCGATGACCTCGCCCTGGCTCATCAGCACCACGCGGTCGGCCAGCGCGGCGGCCAGTTCGACGTCATGCGTGACCAGCACGATGGCCATGCCGTCGGCACGCCACTGCTTGAGCAGTGTCACCAGTTCCTGCTTGGCCAGGTAATCCAGCCCCCGCGTCGGCTCGTCGAGCAGCAGCGCGCCGGGCAGTGTCACCGTAATGGCAGCAAGCGCCACCCGCTGCCGCTCGCCTACGCTGAGATCGCGCGGATAGGCCTGCGCCTTGGCGCCGAGCCGCAGCCGGCGCAGCAGTTCGGCTGGATCCGCCACCTTGGCGCCCGCCTGCACGCGCCACTCGCCGTTCACGCGCTGCGCGAGGCCGTGGTTGCGCAGGGTGACCATCATCTCGTCGTGCACGGTCTCGGCAAAGAGCAGCGTGTTGGGATCCTGCGGCAGGTAGCCGACTGTGCGGCAGATCTCGGCAACCGAGCGCTTCGCGTTGGCGACGCCGTCGATGCGCACCTCGCCGCCCTGCGGCTCGATCAAGCCGACCAGGGTCTTGATCAGGGTGGTCTTGCCGGCCCCATTGCGGCCCATCAACGCCACGATCTCGCCCGGCCACACCGCGAAGTCCACCCCGCGCACGACCGTGCGCCCGCCGTACTGGACGCTGATTTTTGACGCCTGAATGTAGGGTGCGGTCCGCGCACGTGTCACCTGGCGGGGCGCAGCCGGCGACGGCGTGGTTACCGGCCGCGACCGCTGCGCAAGATGGGCGCGGCTGAAGCGCAGGCCGTCCTTGATGGTGAGCGGCATGGGCTTCCAGGCCAGCGCCTTGCCGAGCCGCACCAGCGGCGGCCCCAGTTCGATCTGCGCCAGCACCTGGCGCGGCTCGTCGATCAGCACAGGGCCGCCGTCGTCCGGCAGGTAGACCACCCGATCCACGTACGGCAGCACGCGCTCCAGCCGGTGCTCGGCGAGCAGGATTGTCAGCCCGAGGTCGGTGTTGAGCCGCACCAGCGCATTGAGCACGTCCTCGGCCGACTTAGGATCGAGCTGCGACGTCGGCTCATCAAGCACGAGGATGTGCGGCCGCAGCGCCAGGGCCGCGCCGATGGCCACGCGCTGGCGCTCGCCGCCGGAGAGCGTTTTGAGCGGCCGGTCGCGCAGCGGCTCGAGGTCAAGCAGGTCGAGCGTCTCCTCGACGCGCACCCGCATCTCCTGCGGCGACATGGCGGCGTTTTCCAGCGCAAAGGCGATCTCGTCCTCGACCCGGTCCATTACAAACTGCGCCTCAGGGTCCTGGAAGACAAAGCCGACATGGCGGCTGAGCACCTTGGGCGTTGCGGCGACCGGGTCCATGCCCTCCACACGCACATTGCCCGCCAGGGCGCCGCCGCTGAAGTGCGGCACCAAGCCGTTGATGCAGCGCAGCAGCGTGGACTTGCCCGAACCGGAGGGGCCGATCACGAGGATCAACTCGCCTTCCGGCAGTTCGAGGCTTACATCCTTTAGCGCCGGTGCGGCGGCCCCGGGATACGTATAGGTCAGATGCTCAAAATGGATCATGGTACTCCTGTCAGCAGCGGTGCGCCCAACCCGAGCGTCGCCAGGAGAATCGGCACGCTCAGTTCCGGCCACACCAGCGCCGGATACGGATAGTAAAACAGCGGTGCCCGGTCCAGGCCGGGCCAGGGCAGCACATAGGCCGAAGCCGCGACCAGGGCGGCGCCGATCACGACGCCGTCGCGCCAGTGCCAGGTATCGGGGCGGTAGACCGTGTGCGGGTGACGGCGTCCCGCCAGCCAGAGCGCGGCCAGCAGCAGCAGTGTCCCGCCGAACAGCAGCGCCCAGCCGGCAGCCTCCTGCTGCCAGGCCAGCCGCAGCAGCCAGCCCGCGAGAAACGCAATCATCCCACCCAGCATCAGCAGCTGCGGGCGCCGGTCTACCGCTGCCTCGCCGGCGGCAAAGCCACGTGCCATCATGGCCTCGGCCAGCTGCATCGACCGCTCGAGGCTGCCCTCCAGCAGCGGCACGAGCAGCGGCAGCCAGCTGCGGACGCCCCCCATGCGGTGGCCGCGCACGGCCTGTGCCTCGCGCACCTGCTGGATCTGCTGGAGTGCAGAGGGGGCAAAGGTGACGGCGATCGACATCACCACGGCAGCAGGATAGTAGGCACGCGGCACGAGGCGCAGCAGCGAGCGCACCGGCAGCACGCGGTTGAGGACGCTGAAGGCGGCAAACAATCCGGCCAGCACCAGGCCGTTGAGCACGCCGTAAACCAGCGCCTCCAGCGTGATTGGTCCGCCGATGAGTGGGATGGCGGGCGGCAGCGTAAACAGCACGTGTTCGCCCACATGCACCATCAGCACGTTGAAGATGGCAGACGTCGTCACGACCACAAGCCCAAAGCGCAAGACGCCGATCTCGACGACCGGCACCGGCGTATCGGTGCGGGCGGCTGCAATCCGGCGCTGTTGCACCAGGACGAGCCCGATCAGCACGAGTACGGCACCCACAAGCCAGGGGTTACGCGTGCTGGTCAGCGCCACGACCACGCCCGCCACCCAGAAGACCCAGCTAGCCGGGTGCAGCGTGGGATATTGGATCGGGTAGTCCGCAGGCACAGCACTCAAAGTCGCACCTCGATCGCGCCTGCTGCCGGCGCATGCTGTGCCGGCCGGAATGGCGCGGGCGCATAGGTAAAGGCAAATCGAAGCTGGAAGCGGCGCAGCACGCGCAGCACGGCGGCGCCGCCGATAGCGATCAAGGCCATATTGCCCACCATGCGCGCCATGTCCCACATCAGCGACGTGAGGGCGTAAAACACGAGATAACGCTGAAAAGTCTCCCAGGGTCCGATCCCGGGCTGCCAGTACATCTGCGCCGGTCCCATGGCGTAGGGCCAGAACCAGATGTTCATGATGGCGCCATAGAGCAGCCCCCAGTAGCCGCCAAACACGGCCAGCACTGCGATCTCCCCCTTAGTTCCCGGCCCGCCCAACAAGCGCACCAGCGGCCGGCACAGCGGCGCGGACAACCCCACCCAGCCGGCGGCAAACATCTGGTAGGGCAGCCACGGACCGACACCGCCTGTGAGGATGGCGGATACCAGCAGCGTCAGCACGCCCAGGAGAAAACCAAAGCGGGCGCCAAAGACATACCCGGACAGCACGATGAGCGGGAAGATCGGGCTAAAGCCGCCCGGCCCGGGAATGGCTACCTCGACAAAGCGCAGGGTGGCATTGATGGCCACGAGCACGCCGAGCAGCGCCACCGTCTTTGTGCTCACGCCCTGGCTTTGCACCTCGAGCAGGAGCACAGCCAGGCAGAGCCCGACCAGAACGGTGAGCATGAGCGCGCTGTCGCCGGCATGCGCCTGCTGCTGATAAGGCGACTGCTGCAGCGCCGGCAGCCAGAAGGGATAGAGAAAGGCCACGATCCCCATACCGGTCGCCAATAGGTAGGTTATACTGCTCAACAGCCCGCGCCCGTTCACGTAAAGATTACCTGTCTACTTGCGCCTGCGCAGCAGGCCCAGCACTATTAATGCCGCCGCCGGGATGACGATCACGCCGGCCAGCACGATCCAGATCAGATCCAGCCCAGTCCCACCTGCGTTCCCGCCGCCGGCGGCAGCCTTGTTGTCAGGCTCCACATTGCCAAACGGTGTGAATATCCGTACTGCCGTCCCCGTAGCCACAGCAGTGGCGGTTACACCGGTGGTGACAGTTGGAGCAGATTGCGCCGTCGTCGTAAGCGACAGCGCGGCAGCGATGGTTTCCGGCGAGGGTTCGCCGCAGATGTCGGCATAGCTCACCGCCGGCGGCTCTTCGGCATCCTGCGTCGTCCCTGCTGCCCAGCGCCACCCTTCCACGTCGCCGCTGCGGACCCTGGTATTGCCGGCTCCCAGCGCCTGGTAACGCCAGGCGCCGTCACCCTGCAGCCGCCAGTAGGACCAGTAGATGCAAGGGCCGCTCTGACAGCGGCAGAAGCAGGACTCGGCGGGGAAGCTGCAGCCCTCCTTATCGATGCTGCACACGGTCGGCCCGATCGCGCCGGCTTCGACGCTGAGCGGAAGGCCTGAGCGCTGCAGCAGTTCGTAGCCGGTGATAGTATCCTCGGCAAAGGCTACGCACTGCTGCTCGACACGCCCGTCGCCAAAGACGACGACCAGTCCCGCGTGGTTCTCGTCCTGGGCGCGAGCGGCCCCGGGCAGCAGCACCAGCAGTGCAACCAGCAGCAGCAGCCTGCGCAATCTGCCCGCATACCCTTCCTGGAAGGGCCGCTGCTTCCTGGAAGGGGTCAATGTTCCACGCGCGCTGCGCATTTGGCTTCGCCGCCTATTCAGCGCCGGCAGGCGCTTAACGATCCAATAGCCAACGGGTACGATTTGCCCAGCAGGGCCGTCGCTGCCTGGGCGGTTGCCAGCAGGTTTGGCCCGGTGCCTGCCTGCCATTCCAGGCTGCCGTCGGGCAGCTGCAGGCTGCGCAGGAAATCGGCCGCCGTCTTGCCTTCGACAGACCACTGCTCGCCATTGGCATCTTCGCCGGCAGCGGACAGCGCCATCAGCGCATAGGCCGTGGAGTTGGCATCGGCCCCGTTTGCGGGCGTCGCCGGGTCATACAAAAAGCCGCCGCCCGCCACCTGGCCGCTCTTGAGAAAGGCCAGCCCGCTCACGACCTCGGTGGCGGTCACGGGGTAGCCTGCCGCCACGAGGGTCTGCACGGCCACGGCCGTGGTATTCGTGTCGGCGCCAAACCCCGGCTGCCATTCCCAGCCGCCGTTGGGCTGCTGCTGGACGGCAAGAGCCTCCACCGCGCCTGGCGGCACTGTCTGGCTCAACGCCAGGGTGCCCAGGATGCCCCAGGCGTTAAAGCCGCTGTCAGGGGCATAGGCGCCGAGCGTTTCACTGAAAAAGGCCGAGGGCTGCAGGCTGCGCACGGTGCGGCACCCGCCCGCAGCGACAGCCGCCACCGCCAGCTTGCCGGCTTCGGCCACACCCTGGCGCGAATACTTGGTGGCGCGCAGGCGCACGAAATCCGCCAGGGTGCGCGTACCGGTCACCGAACGCCAGTCGCCGATCTTCTCGTCATTGGCGCCGAGCGCCAGCATCACCTCGACGGCGCCGCCCAAGCCGTCGCCGTAGCCCCCAGTCGTGGCATCTTGTTGGCCGTGCAGCCATGCCAGCGCGTTGGCGGCGGCCACCGCTTGCGGTGCGCCCAGGGCAGGATTGTCGCCTTCGCCCCAACGCCAGCCCTCGACTGCCCCGGTCGTAGAGATGACCGACTGGCTGGCCCCCACCTGGTAGGACTGCCACTGCGTGCCGTCCCAGTTCGAGTAGCTCCAGAACCGGTTGGGTTCGCAGAAGCAGTTGTCCGCCGGGCAGCCGGTACCCTCGATGGCACACACGGCCGGGCCAAAGCCGGTGTCCGCTATGGTGACGCTCAGGCCCGTGCTGAGCAGTGCCGCGATGCCGCTGATGGGGGCGGTAAAGGTCAGCGGACGCACCAGGCTGCCCCCACTGCCAAGCTGGACGACGACATGTGCCAGTGCACCGGAAACCGGCGTCGTGACAGTTACCGGGCTTGCTTCTTGGGCAGCCGGCGCAGCGGCGGGAGCGGCCTGTGCGGTGTTTGGGCTCAGCGCAGCGCAGACAAACAGCAGCGATGCTGCCGCCACAACTGACATCACCACAGCAGCAGCAGCGTAACGCGGCCTGCCCTGCTGTCCCACTTGTTGCCTTTGCATTGTTTCTTCCTCCATTCATGCGTGGCAGTAGAACAAAAAACCTCTTCGCGGTGGCGAAGAGGTTTGCTTGATCTACTGCTGCGCAAACACCCCTGCTCGCGAGGGTTGTCTGTGTTCGCACAGGCGGTCGACCTGACTCCCAGGCACCAAGCCTGGATACAGTTGCGCGACAGTGCCGGACTCTCACCGGCTTCGCCGTTGCCACTCACGCCTTCCGGGGCTATGAGTGCCTGTGTTCTCACATATTCACTTGAATATCAGTATATGCCCCCGGCAGGCAAAGTCCCAAATACCCTACGACTACGCGGCGCGGTCCGAACAATCGGCACAGACGCCGTAGAATTCCAGCAGGTGGCTGCGGATGTGGAAGCCGAAACGGGCTTCCAGCTCGCGTTCCATGCTGTCGGCTACACACTGGTCGAAATCCACGATCTTTCCGCACTGCGAGCAGACGAGATGGTGGTGGCCACCCTCGGCCGGGATATAGGTAGGGCCATTCTCACCCACGTAGATAGGACGTACGATCCCCAACTGCGTCAGGAGTTCCAACGTACGGTAGACAGTGGCACGGCCGGTGTGTGGATGGATGGCCTGGGCGCGCCGCAGGATCTCGCCGGGGTTGAGGTGCTCGCCCTCGCGGAGGATGATCTCCAGCACGGCCAGGCGCGGCGGGGTGATCTTATAGCCAGCCTCACGCAGCCGCTGCACCAGGTCGGGCGACAGCGACGATTCTTCCTGTGACAAATCCTGTGACGGATCCTGCGGAAAAGACTGCATTGTCTTGCTCACTCTTCCCCCCGCAGCTGCAGCCAAAGCAGCGGCAGCAGCATGGGCACAAACACCACGACTGTGGTACCCCAGACACTGATGTTTGACCGCAGCCAGTTGGCACCGGGGAGAAAACCAAGCCCGTACATCAGGTAGCCGAGCAGTCCAAAGATCGCGGCCCACAGCATATTGTGCACGAGCGCCGGCCGCGGCAGCACGCGCACCTGCACGATAAGGAACAGGCTGAGTGTAACGGCAATGGTAAACAGGGCAATCAGGAGGGTCATCAGGTTCACGCGCTCCGGCAGTGCCGGCTGGCCGGCCGACACGGTGGCGTCGGCTGCTGTGGCCGGGGTCGGAGCGGGCGGCGGCAGGATGGCCAGCAGCAGCGGATCACCGCTCGTTGCGGCGCCCGCCGTGGCCGCGATGCGCAGCGTGCCCGAACGCTCTACGGCGACGTCGCGCGACGGCAATGCCGCCGCGCGCGTCGGCGCCGGGGGCACAGCCATGGCCAGTTCCTCGTCGTCATACTTCAAATCAAACGCCACCATGGTGCCATCGGCGACCGGGTGGCCATTGCGATCGGTGATAGGGCCGACGCTCAGGTTGAGTGTATCACCTACGTCGACCGGCGGGGGCGGTTCCTCGGTGGCCCCAGCCGCCTGGCCCGCGGCCCCAGCACCTACCCCAGCACCTGCCGGTGCAGCTGAAGTGGCATTCGCCATCAGCAAATCACCGTCGGCTGACTTGACTTGCAGCGGCAGAACAGCCCCCGGATCGGGGGCAAGGCGTTCACTCAGGCTGGCAAAGCGAGTGCCTGGGACCGACACAGGCGGCGCCCCACCAGGGGTAAAGGCGCGGAAGAGGCCCCGTACTGCATTCTCCAGGAAAGCCTGCGTCTTACTGTAGACGCCAAAGTAGGTGGTCAGCCGGCTCATCTCCGTGGCGTCGAGGAAGTAAGGTGCGTTGAGCCCAAACACTACCAGGCGCTGCTCGGCGAGTTCGTCCCCATACTCGCGCAGGAAGCGGGTGACGGCACCGCTGGCAGGATAGCGCGCAGTATCCTCATCCAACATCGCAAACAGAATCCAGTCGGCGTTCTCGATCAGCTTCTCAGTGTTGGCCACACGTTCCTGGACCAGCGCGTCCGCATTTACCTTGGGCTGTTCCTCCAAGTCCGGTGCGGTCACGGCCGACGGCGTTATCGTGACCCCCGCCGCGACCGGCGCCGTCACAGAAGCCACGCCGGACAGGGGCTGTGAAAGCGAGGGGCTGACGACGGCGCCGACTCCCACCGACATAGTTGCGGCCAGCGAAGAGGATACGCCTGCAGACGCCGCCAGCGCGGCCGGAGCCTGGGCGCGGTTGTCCAAGAACATGGTCAAGTCGGCAAAGGTCAAGCTAGTAATGCGCGCCGGGTCGATCTGGCCAGTGGCTTCGGATCCATAAAAGCGCGTGATGATATCTGCCAGTTCATCGGGCCCAATAGCCGCCTCGGCCGTGCAGGTGCTGCACTCGCGCAGCAGCCGGCTGTCAGAAAAGATCAGGATGTTATCATCGCTGCGAAACGTCGGCGGCAGCGGCTCGGTCTGTGTCTGCGGGTCGGGGTAGAGAATGGTAAGCCCCTGGCGGGCGGCGTCGTTCATGACCGTTTCGGCCGCCGTGCGTGTTTCCCCGCCGAGCACATTCAAGCTGCTCTCGCTCACCATGACGCTGGGCAGCGGAATCGTTGGAGCACCGGCCGACGAAACTACCGCGTCGCGGTACAGGCCAAGCTTGAGGCGCAGGATACGCCGGACCGACTGATCGACGCGCGAAGCAAAGTCAGGATCGGAGCGGTAGCGATCCCCGAAGAAACCTATCGTCTCGATAATGTTGGCGCGTTCGCTCTCCCAGGTATCGTCCAGGCTGAAGTCGGCGAGGTAGAGCAGGTCATGGCCGGCTAGGAAGGCATCGAGCGCCACCCGGCGGTTGAAGAAGTTCTGCGCGTCGGACCCATAGAAGCGGCGGATGGCGGGCACACCTAAGGCGTCGGACATTACGACGCCGCCGGCATTGCGCCAGTCGTCGAAGCCCTCTTGCGTGAGCGCGGTGCGCAGTTCGGGCGCCAGGCTGATCGGCGTAATCCGGCCGGCGGCACCGCCTTGAAAGGCGCTGTAGCGCATGTGGCTTGTCATCAGTACATCCGTCGAGCTCGCATCGCCGTTTTCCGCCACCACAGTTGAAGGGGCGCGTGTCGTCGCCACAAACGGCTGGAGGTCGGTCTGGCGCATTTCCTCGAGGCTGGTCTGGATCGTGGCAACTTCCTCGTCCGGCGGGCGATCTGTGCTGCCCTGACCGGGGAAGCTGCGCGCAACGGTCGCGACGCGATTGCCGCTGCCTTCGTGGACGCCGGCGATGTAGGCGCGGCCCAGCTCGCTCACCCAATAGGGGCTGCTGCCAAATGAGTAGATGCCGAGGTTGCCCGTCGCCGCCGCATTGGTATTGTCAAACACATTGAGCGAAGGTCCGAGCAGCATATTGGCGCCGACCGCATGCAGTTCACTGCCCACCACCGCGCCGACGCTGCGGGCAAGATCAGGGTTCCAGGTAGCGCCGATCGCCATCTGGGACGGCAGGGGAGTAAACCCGCGTCGCAAGGCGGATGCCGGCAGGCCATCTCCCTGCTGCTGCACGCCAATCAGCAAGGGTATGTTGGTGGGTTTGAAGCCATACTGCTTGGCGACGTCAAGATAGTCACTTGGCGGCCAGGGGGCAATCGGGACAGGGTCCAGCGCGCGCTCGGGCGGAAGCAGGATACCGTAGGCTACCCCCTGCAGTTGGTTGGCCAGGGTCGCAACCTCATGCGGCGTATCGACGCCCTTTTCATTGGAAAAATTCATGTTGCGCGGGCTGATCACCACGCCGCCGACACGCAGCGAGAGAATCAGGAGCGTGATATCGCTTTCGGCTGTGACCTCGTTACCATCGAAATTGACAACGAAGAGCTGCCCCACGCGATCCTCGGGCGCCATGGTCGCCAGAAGGGCTTCCACTTCCCGGTCGAGAGGATCGTCGCCGACGGCAGCAGTTGGGGTGGTCGATGAATTTAGGGGAGAGGCGGGCACGCCGGCAGCCGGCGTTTGGGCAGGCAGGGTTTGCCCACGGGCAGGCGCTGATCCTTGCAGCGGCGCAAGCAGCAAAGCGAACAAAAGGCAGCAGAGTAGGCTGCGTCGGAGTAGATGAAAAGCAGCAAATCGTTGCGACACAATTGTCCGTCAGCGGCAGGGATTTTTTGGCCGCTCTGCGCCATCTTAGCATGGTCGCCCGCAAAACACGAACTCGGGGTATCTTTCACGCTATTTCTGGACAATTCGGCCAGTCTGTCTTTATACTGCCGGATCAACATGCAAGGAGCAACCGTCTGCAATGAGTGAACTTGAAACAGGACCGGGAACAGCATCGGCAGTGGAATCGAGGGTCGAACCCCCGGAGCAGAGTGAGACCATTGGAACCTCAGCCCGGTGCGTGGGCAGCCGTACGACACTTTGTCGTCGAGACGCTGCAAGTAATCGCCCCGGCTTTGGTCCTGGCCCTGATTGTACACCTGTTCCTGGCCCAGGCCACCATAGTGTACGGCCAGAGCATGGAACCCAACCTGCATCCCAACCAGCGCCTGATCGTCGACAAGCTCAGCTACCGCCTGCACGCGCCGCAGCGCAACGACATTGTCGTCGTCGATCTGCCGGAGATGGAAGAAATGCTGGTCAAGCGTATCGTCGCCCTGCCCGGCGAAACGGTCGAAGTGCGCGGCGGCACCGTCTATGTAAACGGCGTGGCTATTCCCGAGCCGTACGACCACGACCTGACGGCGTACGATATGGCGCCGCTGACGTTGGGGCCGCTGGCTTATTTCGTGATGGGCGACAATCGCGGCAACAGCAACGACAGCCGCAGCTTTGGCCCTATCACGCGCGACGAGGTCGTCGGCCGGGTCTGGCTGCGGTATTGGCCGCTCGACCAGTTCGTATTGTTCTGATCCCCACGTGGACCTACCGTACACATTGAGATCTGCCCAGGCGGCGCAGCACCTGGCCGACTGTCGGCTGTGCCCTTTTGCCTGCGGCCCGGCACGGCAGGAGGGGCGGGGTGTCTGCCGCGTTGGCACCCAGAGTTATGTCGCCTCAGAAATGCTGCATATGGGCGAGGAAGAGCTGCTGCGCCCGGCGCACGCCATCTTTTTTAGCGGCTGCACGGCTACATGTGCCTTCTGCACGGCGGCGCGGTTTGCGTTTCGCCCCACGTACGGGATACCGGTGACGGCACAGATGCTGGCGGCGCGCATTGAGCAGCGGCAGGCGGAGGGCGCGCGTTCGGTCTGCTTTATCGGCGGGGACCCGGCGCCGCACACTCCGGTGATCGTAGAGACGATCGAGAGGTTGGGCGACCGGCGGCACATTCCGGCCGTCTTTAACAGCAACTTCTACCTGACCGGCGAGGCGCTGGACCTGCTGGACGGCGCGATCGACATCTACCTACCCGACCTCAAGTTTGGCCCGGCGGGTGGGCCGCAGAGCTGTGGCGAGCGAATCGGCGGCATGCCCGATTACTGGGATGTCGTCACGGGCTGCATTGCACGGGTGCACGGCGAAGGCAAGCGGGTGCTCGTGCGGCACCTGCTCATGCCGGGGCATTTCGACTGCTGCACGCGGCCGGCGCTCGAGTGGCTGGCGGGACTGCCGGGGGTGGAGGTCAGCCTGCTGACACAATATATTGCGCCGCCGCAGGCGCGGGTTGAATTGGCGGGCGATTTGCAAGCAAGTGAAATCGCCAGTGCGAGAGAGTTGGCAGGGGACTTGGGGCTGCGATTGGCGCGGTAAGATGCGCGTTAGTCGCTCAGTTTCTTAATGATCGACTTCGCAAGATTCTCATTTACTTCAGCGTGGCGCGGCACGGGTTGTGACTGCTTTGTTTTTGGGTTCGTATACCGATCATGTGAACCACCGTGGCGCACAAGTATGCAGCCCATCTCCTCCAGTCGCCTGACTAGATCACGGCGTTTCATGCTGCAACGACAAGCTCTTCCACTTTTCGGATATATGGAATCTCGCCAGATTCAATGTCCTTGAGCAGATCTTTTAAATTGGCGACAAGTTCTTCCTTAGTTAGCCCCTGAGTTTGATAGTCAGGATAATCGTTGAGAAAGCCAATAAAGAACTCTCCATCTTGCCAATAGGTAAATTTCAGCCGCTTCATGTTGAAAACTCCTCCGCAGATGTCCGCCACCCGCTTCCGTGCGAAGTATAACGCGATGCCCCCAAGACTTCAAGCACAATTGGGCCCTTTGTCTTGGGGGCATCGCGATCTATGTGCCGGGGACGGGAGAACGCAAACGTTCGCATGACGTCCCCGGCACATGGCTAGAGGGCAATAGGCAGGATGGCGCTTACGTGCCTGCCTGGCTAGGCGGCATCGTCGCCGGTGTTGGCGCAGTAGGCAGGGTAGGGCTCACGAGCACGCCAGGCATATTGGTGGAGCCGGCGCGCGGGCCGGTGGCCCCTTGGCCATTGTTGGCCCCGCCAGAAGTATCGCCGGGCACACCCTTGAGCACTTCCTGGATGCCGCCCAGCGCGCCCAGGATAGCAGTCGCCTCATACGGAATGAAGACCTTGGAGGCCTGGCCATTGGAGATTGCCTTGAGCGCGTCCAGATACTGCAGCGCGATCACCCGGTTATCAGGATTGGCGCTCAGAATGGACGAGTAGACAGTGTTGATAGCATTCGCCTGGCCGGCGGCCTCCACCTCGACCCGGTAGCGCTGGGCGTCGGCGACACGCTTGACCGCCTCGGCCTCACCTTCGGCGTTGAGAATGCGCGACTGGCGGAAGCCTTCGGCTTCCAGGATGTTGGCACGCTTCTCGCGCTCGGCCTTCATCTGGCGGTGCATGGCGGCGGTGACGTCGGCAGGCGGGTCGATGCGCTTGATCTCCACACGGACGACACGGACGCCCCACTTGTCGGTGGCGTCGTCGAGCACGGTGCGGAGCTTGAGGTTGATCATCTCGCGTGATGTCAACGCCTCGTCAAGTTCGGTTTCGCCGACCACGTTACGTAGGTTGGTCTGCGCCAGCTTGGTGGCCGCACTGTAGAAATCGGCGACGTTGTAGGTCAGCTTAACCGGGTCGGTCGCCTCATAGTAGACGATAGCGTCGACCGTAACCACCACGTTGTCCTTGGTGATCACCTCCTGCGGCTGGACGTCAACCACCTGCTCGCGCATGTCCACCTTGCGCATCGTGTCGATGAAAGGGAACACGAAGATGAGCCCCGGCTGCGCGGTATGATGGTAGCGCCCCAGGCGTTCGACTACGCCCTTCTGATAAGGGGACACGATGCGAATGCTGGTAGCTGCGATGATAAAGATCACTGCGAAGAACAGCAGCAGGATCGCCATTGCGCCGATAATAGTAACTGTGTCAGACATTTGAATTCTCCTCTGAATTCTCCCTTGAATTCTTCTCGGAATCCTCTCCCAAAGTTCCTTCTGTGACTGGCCCTGTGATTGCCCCAGCAACTGTAACCGGCAAAGCATCCTGGGCGACAGCGGAGACCGGAACTACCATGACGCGCGTGCCGGTCACCTCCATGACGACGACAAGGGTGCCCTTAGGGATGGCGGGGCCATAGGTATCGGCGCGCCACTCTTCCCGCTCGATGCGGACCCGGCCGGTGGCGGCGTGCGGATTAATATCCTCAAGGACGATGGCCTGCTTGCCGATCACACGGTCGATTCCGCCCGGATTGGCAACGTGGTTGGTCATCCGGACGGCGAGGGGCCGCAGAAAGGCCAGCGCCACGAGCGAGACGCCGATAAAGACGATCAACTGCCAGATCACGCCCACGCCGAGCACGGCCAGGAGCGCGGCGGCCACGGCGCCGATGCCGAAGCAGACCAGGAAAAAGCCCATGGTGAAGACCTCGGCGACGAAGAAGATGATCGCAGAGCGCGGCCCAAACCCAAACGATAAGATTATTCACATACACCTCCAGGCGTCTGCCAGACTCCAAGTAAGTCTATTGTAATCCAATAAGGGGCGGAATCGGCTGACCCCGACCTGACATTCCGAGGATGGTGGGGTGACAGGGATGGGCGACAGTACAGATGACGAGCTATTCCCGCGGAAGGTACGGAATTTCGGCGGCGAGCAGCACACAGGAACGAGACTCGGCGTGGTAGGTGGTTCCCAGCACAAGCGGCGCGCTCGCCAGCTCGCAAAAGTCGTCGGGAGACTCGAGCGAGGTGTCGACGATGCGGCGCCAACCTGCCACCCCAAAGGGGGCGGGAGGCAATTCAAAATCAAGCGGCTCCCAGTAAGCATTACAGATCACATAGATTGCCTCGCGCGTGCCGGCGACGAGGAGCGCCAGCGTGCGCGAATCCTCGCCGTTGTCGGGCGTGTTGAGGCGGGTGCCGTGCCACTCGATGCGGGCCAGGCGCAGCAGTTCGGTGAGGCTGAGCCCATGAATCTCTTTGAAGATGTACAGCTCAAGCCGAAAGCGGATCAGCCGGCGCACGAACAGGTGGATGCCGGCGTGTTTTTCCAGCAGCGACCAGTCCAGCCAGCTGATCTTGTTGTCCTGGCAGTACGCATTGTTGTTGCCGCCCTGGGTGCGGCGCATCTCATCGCCCATCAGCAGCATCGGCACGCCCAACGACAGCAGGGTGAAGGCTAGAAAGTTCTTGATCTGGCGGCGGCGCAGCCGCTCGACGGTTGCATCCTTGACAGATCCTTCGTCGGGCCTTCGAGGCCGCAGTTCCAACTGTAGTTGACGTTGTTGCCGTCGCGGTTTTGTTCGGCGTTGGCCCAGTTATGTTTCTCGTTATAAGAAACCAGGTCGTTGAGCGTGAAACCGTCGTGGCACGTAACAAAGTTGATGCTCCGGTCCGGCTCCTGCTCCTTCAGACCATACAAGTCGGGGCTGCCAAACAAACGGGGGGCGAGGGCCTGGACCATGTTGGCGTCGCTCTTGACGAACCTACGCACATCGTCGCGGAAGTGGCCGTTCCACTCCTTCCAGCGGTCGCCGATAAAGCTGCCCACCTGGTAGAGGCCGGCCGCGTCCCAGGCCTCGGCAATCAGCTTGGTGCCGGCCAGGATGGGATCATTCTCGATATCCCACAGCACGGGCGGGTTGGCCAGCGGGCGGCCCTGCTCGTCGCGCGACAGGATCGAGGCCAGGTCAAAGCGGAAGCCGTCGACATGCATTTCCTGCACCCAGTAGTGAAGGCTGTCGATGATCATACGCCGGACGATAGACTGATTGGCATTCAGGGTGTTGCCGGTGCCGCTGTAGTTGGCGTAACGCGAGCGATCTCCTTCGTGGTCGGGGTCGAGAATGTAGTAGACCTCGTTGTCAAGCCCACGAAAGCAGATGGTCGGCCCCGTGTGATCGCCTTCAGCAGTGTGGTTGTAGACCACGTCCAGGATGACCTCGATGCCGGCGCGGTGCAGGGCCTTGACCATGTCGCGAAACTCGTCGATGGCGCCCTGCACGCCGGGCCGCGAACTGTAGGCCGTATGCGGCGCAAAAAACGAAACCGGGCTGTACCCCCAGTAGTTCACCAGGCCGGCGGGTGCATCCTGGGCATCAAAGGCAAAGACCGGCAGCAGCTCTACGGCAGAGACGCCAAGATCGACCAGGTAGCCGATCTTCTCGACCAGGCCGGCATAAGTGCCGCGCAGCTGCGGCGGCAGGCCGGAGTTGGGGTGCTTGGTAAAGCCGCCGACGTGCATCTCATAGATGACGGTGCGGTTGAAGGTGCGGCGCAGAGGGGCATCGCCCTCCCAATCGTAAAGGGAGGGATCGACGACCACGCTCTTCATCGCACAGGCGATATTGTCGCCGGGCAGCTTGGCTGCCTCACGGCTGTAGCTGCGGGGCGTAGCAACGCCGCGGCCATACGGGTCGAGCAGCAGCTTTGCGGCATCAAAACGGCGCCCATTGAGCGGATCGTAGGCGCCCTGGGCGCGATAGCCATACACCTGGCCAGGCTCCACCCCCGAGACAAAGGCATGCCAGTAATGATGGGTGCGATTGCGCCTGCGATCCAGGGAGATCACGCGCGCGGGGCGGACATCCTCGACATCGTCAAACAGCAGCAGGTCGATGCCGGTCGCCGTGCGCGAAAAAATGCTGAAGTTCACACCGTCGCCGAAGACCGTCGCGCCGATGGGTGCGCTCTGTCCGGGGCCCACGCCGTTCTGCCGCCGCAGTAACCGCCTTGGTGTAGAGCTACTCATCGCCTCTAATTACCGATTCGTGTAGATGATAAACCACGCTCCGGCCGGACGTGCAGGAGGGTAGCCGGGCCAAAGTCCTGCCCGGCCACCCTCCTGCGTTAAGACTGGCTGACACTACTGAGGCTTGTTGTTCAAGATGCCTTCGATGCGCGACATGACGTCGGGCGTGAGCTTGTCCACAACGTCAAGCGCCTTCATATTCTCGTGCACCTGCTCGACGCGGCTGGCGCCGGTGATCACCGTGCTGACATTTGGGTTCTTGACGCACCAGGCGAGGGCCAGCTGCGCCAGGCTGCAGCCGAGGTCGTTGGCGACCGGTTCCAGCGCCTTGACAGTGGCATTGCGGCCTTCATCCGTCACGGAGTTGCGCAGCCACTCGTAGCCGGGGAGGGCGGCGCGGCTGTCGGCAGGGAGGCCGGCGGCGTACTTGCCGGTCAGGAGGCCGGAGGCCAGCGGGCTCCAGATGGTGAGGCCAAGGCCGATGTCGTCGTAGAGGCGGGCATATTCCTTCTCCACGCGGTTGCGCCACAGCATGTTGTACTGGGGCTGCTCCATCTGCGGCTTGTGCAGATGATGGCGTTCGGCGATCTGCCAGGCGGCCATGATCTCGGCCGGCGCTCCACTCCGAGGTGCCCCAGTAGAGCGCCTTGCCCGAGGAGATGATGTCGTGCATCGCCCACACCGTCTCCTCGATCGGCGTGTCGGGGTCCGGGCGGTGGCAGAAGATCAGGTCGACGTAGTCCATGTCCAGGCGCTTGAGCGAGCCGTCGATGGCCTGCATCAGGTACTTGCGGTTGAGCGTGTTCTTCTCGTTGGGGCCGTCGTTGAGCCCCCAGAAGAACTTGGTCGAGACGACATAGCTGGCGCGGCGCCAGCCGGCGCGGCGCAGGGCCTCGCCCATCATCACCTCGGCTTCACCGCCCGCATAGGATTCGGCATTGTCGAAGAAGTTGACGCCGGCATCGTAGGCAGCCGCCATGCAGTCGTAGACGGTGTCGCTTCCCATCTGTGTTTTGAAGGACACCCAGGCTCCAAAGGACAGTTCACTCACCTTGAGCCCGGCGCTGCCCAGACGACGATAGTTCATGTTCGCACTCCTATATAGATTGACGATGAAACGGTTGATACCTGACGGATGATGCCGAAGTTCTGGTAAGCATACCATAAGGCCAGGTATACTGTCGGTTATCTCCCCCACCATATCCACGCATGATGAGAAAGACTGATGAGCGACACAACTTACAGCCCGGCCCGGACCGCTTCTGAGGATCCTACCTGGACCTCTGCCCTCCAGCAGCTTGTCCCGATCTTTCAAGCCCACTGTGACGAGCACCACCTGCCCGGCTGTGCCTACGGTGTCGTGGCAGGGGGGCGCCTGGTGGGCAGCGGGAGCATCGGCGTCGTCACCCCCGGCAATGCGGCACACGATGCGGACGCACCGGACGCGAACACGGTATACCGCATTGCGTCGATGACCAAGAGCTTTGGCGCGCTGGCGATCCTGATGCTGCGCGACGCAGGCAAGCTGGCGCTGGATACGGTGGCAGCAGAGTACGTGCCAGAACTGCGGGAGCTTACCTATCCCACGCGCGACAGTGCGCCGATCACCGTGCGCCAGCTGCTGACCATGGCGGCGGGCTGGCCGGAGGACAACCCGTGGGGCGATCGCCAGCTGTGGCGGAACGACGCGGAGTTGAGCGAAATCCTGGCGCCCGGCATTTCGTTTGCCAATGCGCCGGGTGTGACCTTTGAGTACTCCAACATTGGGTACATGGTGCTGGGCCGGGTGATCGCCAACGTAAGTGGCGAGAGCTCACTTGGTTTCATCACTCAGCGCATCCTACGGCCGCTGGGAATGCACGACACCGTGTGGAACGCGGCAGAGGTCGATCCGCAGCAGCTGGCAAAAGGGTATCACTGGTTGGAGGGGAAATGGGTTGAGGAACCGCTGCTCCCGTCGGGCGGAGATGCAGCGATCTTTGGGGGACTCTACAGCACGGTGGCCGACCTGGCGCGTTGGGTAGCGTTTCAACTGGCAGCCTGGCCGCCGCGCGATGATCGAGAAGAGGGGTTTGTGCGGCGGGCGACCCTGCGCGAGATGCAGCAGCCGCAGCGGTTATACACGCCGTCGGACGAGGCGCCGGAGATCGGCCGGCCCGTCGTCTGGTCGGCTGGGGGCTATGGGTATGGCCTGACCACTTCCTATGAAGGCAACCTGGCAATCGTCGGGCATGCGGGCGGGCTGCCGGGCTTTGGCTCACACATGTGTTGGGCGCCGGATTTCGACCTGGGAGTGGTAGCGCTGGGCAACGTGCGCTATGCGAGCATGCGCATGGCGTCGACCGAGGCACTGCGGCAGCTGGTGCGGCAGGGGGCGGCGCAATCGCGGCGCAGGCAGCCGGCGCCAGCACTGGGAGCAGCGAGGAGCGACGTAGACCGGCTGCTGGCCAAGTGGGACGATGCGCTTGCCGATAGGCTGTTTGCCGACAATTTCTTCCTGGACGACAGCCGAGAATGGTGGCAGGGCGAGATGGGCCGGCTGGCGACAGTGCACGGGCAGCTGCGTGACGAGGGGCCGTTTCAGGCGGAGAATGCGCTGCGGGGAACGTGGAAGTTGGTGGGCGAGCGCGGCTGGGTGAATGCCTTTGTCACGCTGACGCCGACCGTGCCGCCGCGCGTGCAGGAACTGGGACTCGAGTCCGTGCAGCTGCCAGCGCCGGCGCTGGCAGCTGCGGTGGAGGAGTTGGTAAGGCTGATCAACCGCCCGTCACAGCGTGGGGTGAGCCGACTGTTTGTAGAGCAGATCCAACCGGCGGACCGGCACACGTTTTATGACAAAATCCGCATGGTGGCGGCACTCTGCGACGAGTGCAAGTCAGGGCACGTGCTGGCGGGGGATGGTGAGAGCCGGGTGCGTGTGATGTTCGAGGGACTTAAGGCAGGCGTAGAAGCCGATCTGGTATGGGATGGAGAGCGGAAGAAGTTTGCGACGGCGACGTTCAGGCAGGTGCGCTAGGGGAGGCTTAGTCTAGGGCAGCCATCATTATGGCCACCGTGTCGTCGAGCCGAGGCTGGTCCGACTGTGCGCGCGCCATGACTTGCAGGCCCTGGAAGCCAACCACGAGGAAGCGTCCCATCTTGCGAGGATCCTCAGTACTTGCTATTGAGCCGTCTGCCTGCCCGCGTGCGACCGCGCGTGCGAACGCATCGTCGAGCGCTTGGAAGTCCTCGGCAACCAACCTCTGCACTTCGCCATCGTGAGGCGCAAGTTCGACCGCCTCATTGGCGGTCATGCAGCCAGAGCTATGGTCCGGATCGGCAATATGAGCAACAGCGTCCCTGAAAAAGGACTCGATCGACTGGCGCGCCGGACGACCATCATCGAGAGCCTGTTCCATGTATGCCATTCGTTCTGCCTGGTAGGCACTCAATGCGGACAGGAATAAGCTGCGCTTGTCGCCAAAGGCCGCATACAGGCTGCTCTTGCTGAGTCCGGTGGCGGCCATGATGTCTGCCAGTGAGGTAGCCTCATAGCCCTTGCGCCAGAAAACGTGCATAGCTGCACTCAGCGCCTGAGCCGTGTCGAACTCCTGTGGTCTCGCCATTGATTCAACTCCTCAGCCGCCAATGTAAGCATTTTGGACCGAAAAGTCCAGAAAGCAGGCTTCCATTGGGTGAATTGTTACTGAGAGCAATTTGGAGAGCTGAAATGATTACGGACTGATTGGTCCATAATTGTAGACTGTTCGTTTCGTATCAGAAAACTCATCAGGCAAAGGGGCACCATCATGACAGCAGTAGCGAGCCAAGCAAGTAAACCTACCCTCAGCACTATCTGGCGCAACGGGTTGATTGCAATCGTAGTTGCAGCGGTCGTCAACGCGGTACTCTACTTTATCGGTGCGGCGTTGGGCTGGATGCCAGCTACTGTGCTGACACCGATGGGGCTGCCGGTCACAATCGTGCCGGTCGTAGCATCCACGGTGGTTGCACTCGTGGTGGCGACGATCGTCTACTCAATCCTGAACCGTTTCACCGGCAATCCCAACCGCTGGTTTACGATTATTGCCGTGATCGTGCTGGTGGTGTCGGCTGTGTCACCACTCTCACTGCCAGGCGCGCCGGCCATGATGATTGTGCTGCTGGAGCTGATGCACCTGGTTGCGGGCATTGCGGCCATCTATTTCTTACGGCAGTCACAGGCGTAGGGGGGGAGCACGATGTCCGGCGGCAGCAGGCGGAACGCCTGCGCTCCGAGTGCCGCCGGACCTCGTGCCCCTTGTGTTATTCGAAGAAGATCTCGACGTGGTCGCCTTTTTCGTTGTCCATGACGTCGACAATGCGGCCGCGGGTGCCGCTGGCGATAGCCTCACGGAGCTTCTGGGCGTCGACCTTGGAGTTCGGCGGGATAAAGCGCAGGCCGAAGTCCACCAGGCTGAGCGGAATGTTGACGTCCACCTTGGGCTTGCCGGTCACGCCGTTGGTGACCCGGACGTGAAAGACGCGGCCGCCCAGGTTGCCCGCCGAATTGGCCTGGCCGAAGTCGCTGCCGTAGGCGGGGCTGCCGTAGGCAGTGCCGGACCAGCCCTGGGTTGGCCCGTAGGCGGCTGAGGCACCCGGCGGCAGCGCCGGCAGGCTCAGCGGCGCCTACCGGTTCGGCGGCGGCCTCCCGCTCGCCCATGGCG
>CAWBRX010000036.1:0-95975 GCA_963791135.1 uncultured Chloroflexia bacterium | reverse complement strand
ACCCGTAAGAGGCAGAACGAGATGCCAAGACATGCCATGTCGCGCTTTTTCAGCGTGACCGCGAGTGTGATCGATGCTTGCCAGCGGGATTACCTGGCCGGGCGCCCGCCCAACCACACCGTGTCGTACCTGGCGTTAACGGACGCCCGCATCATTGTGGCCGAGTCACTTGAGGCGGATGCGCTGCTTACTTTGGGCTTGGAGGAATTGGTGGCGCGTCTCCAAGATCCGGTCGGTGATTGGGGGCTCGTCGTCGCCTATGAGATGGTCACTACGCTGGCGGAACTGGGCCGAGAACGAGGTAAAGCTACACAGGAACAGCTCGACACCCTGCACCACGCGGCCCTCAGCATTCTCGAGCGTGTACTCGACTCACCGGCGGCCAGTCCGCTTGTCTGGTACGATGAAGTCTTTAGCGAAGTCGCCCAAGATTATGTGCGCGTAGGACGATCCGCACGCCGTCGAACTGCGGGTGCGGCAGCTGGCGCACATCCTGCGCTTCGACAGCAAGGCTCAGTCGAGATGGGTCAAACGTCAGTTTCGTGCTGCGTGACCTGGCCGACGCTTTCTTGTCTACTCGGCGAGTACGAACGGGGGCTTGCCCTTTACGCTGCGCTGGTGTGCAACGACCCCACAGATATCTGGGTGTACAACTCATTCGCTTTAATAGCAGACGATGTTGGTTTGCCGCGCGTGGGCGCCGAGGCGGCCCGCCGGGGGCTGGCTCTGCTGGACGCAGAGGGCGATCCGGACAAGATTCGTGGCCAGATTGCTAAGCAGCTGCAGCGCCTGGAGGCAGGCAGCGTGGCCGACCGGGAAGACGAGCTACCGGCCGCTGCACTCGCCGATCTGCGGGCGGCGCTCAAATCAGATTTTGTGCCGGGCCCGCAGCTGCCCTGGGCGGACTTCGCACGCGCGCTTGTCCCCGAACTGGCAGACGCCTACTGTGAAGGTGCCGGCTGTCGCGCCTGATCTGCCGCCGGTGAGTACCACAGCGACTCGCACAAAGCTGGGACGCAACGATCCCTGTTGGTGTGGGAGTGGAAGGAAGTACAAGCACTGCCATATGGCGGAAGATCGGGCAAACTTCCCCTAAAAAGCCACGACCGCCGGCGCCCACGCACCGACGGTCGTAACACAGAGAGAAGGAGAAAACCTGCAAAACCAACCCTGAACCCTTAACCCATCCGCCAATATAGTAGCACGGCTGGGCGGGGGCTTCATCCGGCAAATGGCGCAACTTCTGGCGTAGTTTGTGTACGTCAATTGTCGTAGTCGTTTAGGGGCGATTTAGGGAGGGTGCTGCCGCTCAGGTGGTGGAGGGGCCGGCGGCGGGGGGCACGGCGGCGAGCCACGCCTCGGCAGCACGCGGGTGGCGGAAACGGAGGATCTGCAGGTGCCCGTAGCGGCCGCTGTCGATGTCGGTCTCGTTGTCGGTCTTGCGGCGGCGGTGCGTCTGCAGGGTGTACAGAAAGAGCGAGTCGCGGCTGAGGAACTGGCCGCGCCAGGACTCGCGATTGCCACCCCACAGCTCTTCCTGCGTGATAAGCCGGCGCCAGGTGCGGCGGAAGAGCCGGTGAAAGGTGAGCGGCAAGGGGTAGTCGAGCCAGACGACGGTGTCGGCTCGCCCCCAGACGATGTCGCGGACCCGGCTGTTGTAGTTGCCGCACACGACCCAGCGGTCCACCGCCAGGGCCGTGTCGACGGCGGCACGGAACTCGTCGTTCGGCGCCTGCTGCCAGCCGGGACGCCAGAACAGCTCGTCGAGCTCGACGAGCGAGCCCTGCAGCCGCTGCGGCTAAGGCCGCGCCAAAGGTGCTTTTGCCGGAGCCGGAGGCGCCGACGACGTTGATGCGCTGCATGCTGGTCAGTATAAAACAGCTGTCCGGGCGACGTCCTACGCCGCAAACCCACAAATAAAGACCAATATAGACCAATTTGTAATTTTGCTACCTTTACCCCCTTGACAGAGGCTCACTCGCTGTGATACGCTCTCTTGGCTTGAGCTGAGAAGCAGAAGACGTTTATCACCGTGCTCAGGCTAGTTTTAGGAAAGGACAGCGTTACCGTGACAATGAAGGCTTTCACCGTCGTTATTCACCCACTCGGTGGCGGATTTGCCATCAGTGGGAGAGGTGCGCCTATCGTCCGGTAGCTGACCCGTAAGGGAAGCCAAGGCCGCAGCGCACTGACACCGGTGCCTGCGGCTTTTTTGTTGTGTCGCGCACGTGCTCCTCCTCGAGGACGCCCGGCGATTACAAGCCAAAAGAGATGCAGGCATTGGGTCCGGAAGGATCAAGACCAATGTCCTGCATCTTTTGTTTTGCCCGGTTCGTATTCAAGTTGAGGCGAACCACATCAAGCAGTATCTGAGCAGTATCTGATCTGAAGTGAGGCACGTATGCTGACGATTCTTAACTCAACCGCCAACACGATGGCAGGCAGTACCCCCCCACCAGCCACGTTCGACCTCAAGCAAACCGTCGGCGTCGGCAAATGGCGCGGCTTCTGGCGCATGATGAACGGCTACCGGATGACCTATCTGGGCGCGACGATCAGCGTGGGTATCGCAGCGATCCTCAACACGCTGACGTTCCTGCTGATCCGCTACTTTATCGACACGTACCTGGACGCCGGGGACCATACCTGGCCGCTCTGGTCGATCGTGGCCGCCTTCCTGCTGCTGGCGTTCTTCATGGGCGTCCTGACCTTTAACAGCAAGCGCCTGGCCGCCCGCACCGCCGAGGGCATCGCCCTGCGCCTGCGCAACTATCTCTACGACCACATCCAGCGGCTGCCGTTCGCCTATCACGACCGCACCCAGACGGGCGAACTGATCCAGCGCGCGACGTCCGATGTGGACACGATCCGCCGCTTCTTCGCCGACCAGGCGATCGAGGCCGGCCGCATCGCCATGCTCTTTATCGTCAACTTCGCGGCGCTGCTCTACCTGAACCGGCGCCTGGCCTGGCTCTCGATCATCGTGGTGCCGGTCGTGCTGGTGATCTCGCTCTTCTTCTTCCGCCGCATCGAAAAGGCCTACGAGGCCTACCAGACGCAGGAAGCGAAGCTGTCCACCACGCTGCAGGAGAACCTGAGCGGCGTGCGCGTGGTCAAGGCGTTTGCCCGCCAGGACTACGAGGAAGAGAAGTTCGACAAGGAGAACTGGACCAAGTATCCTCAAGGGCAAGTACCTGCTGCTGATGCACGCCTATCTTCTGGCCGGTGACCGACATCATGTGCGGCATCCAGATGCTGTCTGGCTTCACTGCTGGCGGCCATCATGGCCATCAACGGCGAGATCACGGTCGGCACCTACATGGCCTACGCCAGCCTGGTGATCTGGATCATCTGGCCGCTGCGCAACCTGGGCCGCCTGATCGTGCAGATGTCGGAGAGCCTGGTGTCGTTCGGCCGCATCGGCACCGTGATCAAGGAAGACCGCGAGCCGGTGGTCGAGGGCAGCGTGCGTTCGACGACCCCGCTCAAGGGTGAACTGGTCTTCGAGAACGTGCAGTTCGGCTACGAAGGCACCGACAAGCCCGCCTTGCACGACATCACCTTTACGGTGAAGCCGGGCCAGGTGGTGGCGCTGATGGGCGCCACCGGTTCGGGCAAGTCGTCGCTGATGAGCCTGCTGCCGCGCTTCTACGAGTACACCGGCGGGCGCATCCTGCTCGACGGCATCGAACTCAAGGAGTACCCGCGGCACTACCTGCGCCGCCAGATCGGCATCGTGGAGCAGGAACCGTTCCTGTTCTCACGCACGATCCGGGACAACATCACGTACGGCGTGGGGCGCCAGGTGCCGGACGAAGAAGTGTTCGCCGCCGCCGAGGCCGCCGCCATTCACGACGTGATCCTGCGCAAGCTGCCCGAGGGCTACAACACCCTGGTCGGCGAACGCGGTATCACGCTGTCGGGCGGCCAGAAGCAGCGTGTGGCGATCGCCCGCACCTTGCTCAAGGACCCGCGCATCCTGATCCTCGACGACTCGACCTCGTCGGTGGACTTCGAGACCGAGGCGCTGATCCGCCAGGCGCTCAAGCGGCTGATGGAGGGGCGCACGACCTTCATCATCGCCCATCGCATCCAGAGTGTGATGGACGCCGACCAGATCCTGGTGCTGGAGCATGGACGCATCGTGCAGCATGGCAGACATGATGAGCTGGTGGAACAAGATGGCATCTACCGCCGCATCTACCGGGCGCAGACCCGCATGGAAGCGGAACTGGAAGAGGAGCTGAACCGTGTCAGAACAAATTGAGTTCGAAGAAGAGGAATTCGACACCTCATTCAACGGCCAGACCATCCGGCAGTTGGGCAAGCTGCTGATCCCCTACAAGTGGGCGCGTGCTTGGCTTCCTGCTGGCGGTCATGGCCGTCTCGGGGCTCGACTCCTACTTCACCTATCTAAGCGCACAGATCATCGACGACGGCATCCTCGCGCAAGAACACGACGGTGCTGCTGCAGATCATCGTCCAGTACGGCTTGCTGATCCTGGTGCAGGCGGTGTTCGTCTTCATCTTCATCTACCTGGCGGGCATCCTGGGCGAGCGCATTCGCTACGACCTGCGCAAGGCGCTCTTCCATCACCTGCAGACGCTGTCGCTGCCGTACTACAACAAGACGCCCGTCGGCTGGATCATCAGCCGCGTGACGTCGGACACGGACCGTGTGGCCGAACTGGTGACGTGGGGCTTGCTCGACGTGACCTGGTCGACGTTCAACATCTTGACGGCGCTGTTCTTCATGTCGCTGATCAACTGCAGCTGACGCTGATCGTGATGCTGATCGTGCCGATCATCATCGTGGTGGCGACGATCTTCCAGCGCAAGATCATCGTGCAGTACCGTGACGTGCGCCGGATCAACTCGAAGCTGACCGGCGCCTACAACGAGACGATCACCGGCGTGCGCGTGATCAAGGCGCTCGACCGCGAGGAGGCGAACCTGGACGAGTTCGGCCAGCTGACCGGCGACATGTACCGCGCCGGCTACCGGGCGGCCTGGTTCTCGGCGCTGTTCCTGCCGACGGTGCAGCTGATCGCCTCGTTTGCGACGGCCGCCGTGATCCTGTACGCAGGTCTCAACGCCAACGACGGCGCCATCAGCATCGGCGGCATCCAGGCGTTCATCTCGTACATCGTCTTCATGATCTGGCCGATCCAGGAGATGGCACGTGTCTTCGCCGAGATGCAGCAGGCGATCGCCTCGGGCGAGCGCATCTTCTCGCTGCTCGACTCGCAGGCCGGACGTGGTGGACAAGCCGGGGGCGCAGGACTACGGCAGCCTGCGCGGCGAGATCGTCTTCGACCACGTGGACTTCTACTACGAGGAGGGCAAGCCGATCCTGAGCGACTTCAACCTGCCGCGTGGCGCCGGGTGAGACGATCGCCCTGGTGGGGCCGACGGGCGGCGGCAAGAGCACGATCGTCAACCTGCTGTGCCGGTTCTTCGAGCCGCGCGGCGGCAGATCACGATCCACGGTGTGGACTACACCGACATGACGCAGCACGCGCTGCAGTCACGGGTCGGCATCGTGCTGCAGACGCCGCACCTCTTCTCGGGCACGATCCGCGAGAACATCCGCTACGGGCGGCTGACCGCGAGCGACGCCGAGGTGGAGGAAGCGGCGAAGGTGGCCGGGGCGGACGACTTCATCGCCAACCTGGAGAAGGGGTACGACGAGCAGGTGGGCGAGGGCGGCGTGCTGCTCTCGACCGGGCAGAAGCAGCTGATCAGCCTGGCGCGTGCGGTGCTGGCGCAGCCGGACATCTTCATCATGGACGAGGCGACGAGCAGCGTGGACACGCTGACCGAGGCGCTGATCCAGAAGGGGATGGATGCGCTGATGACCGACTGCACGTCGTTCGTGATCGCACACCGCCTGTCGACCATCCGCAACGCCGACCGCATCCTGGTGATCGAGGACGGGCGCATTGCCGAGATGGGCACGCACGCCGAACTGCTGGCGCTGAGCGGCCACTACTACCGGCTCTACACGCAGCAGTTCCGCCAGGAACTGGTCGAGCAGATCGATCCGCTGGCAGCGCTGTTCGAGGATGAGGCAGAGAGGCACGCCCGTGGCAACGCAGCCGCAGCAGCATGTGGAGGTGCATCCCGCGGCACCACACACCAATGGTGCGGAGGAGCCGGCGACGGTGCTGGCCGAAGCCAGCAGCCGCAACGGCAAGGTGAAGGACCGCGAGTTCATCGTGGGGGATTAAGGCTGTCTGAACCATGATTCGTAGGATTTAGAGGATTAACACGATTCGGACGCGTCGCGTGCGGAATCATGTTAATCCCCAGAATCCTACGAATCATGGTTCAGATGTTATCCCGCTTACAGAAAAGCAGCGCCAACTCTGTCTGAATCTGGCAGGCCCGAAGCGCGCCAGATTCAGACATATCCAAGCGTAGCCAAGGAGCTGTATGCCTGCTTATCTCAATAGTCGCAACCTAAGGAACGTGCTGTTGATCGTCGTCGCCATGAGCGCCGTGATGGCTGCGGTGTGGCTGCTGCGGGATCCGCTGCGCAACATGATGGCGACGGCCGACGACGTGCGCGCCTGGTTGATCGCGTTGGGACCGCTGGCGCCTGCCGGCTACTTTGCGTTCTATGCGGCGCAGATCATCTTTGCGCCGCTGCCGGGCAGTTTTCTGTCCGTCTTTGGCGGCTATCTGTTTGGCTTCTGGTGGGGGCTGCTGCTCAGCCTGGCGGCGCTCTGCCTTGGCGTCTCGATTGCGGTGTGGATCGCACGGCGGTTTGGACGCGGCCTGCTGGAGCGCTTCTTTCCCCGTGAGGAACTCGTCAAATGGGAACGCAAGATGAGCCTGCGCTCGCCCATTCCCTGGTTTGTCCTCTTTCTTGTTCCCGGTGCCGGATACGGCGGTCTATATTGCCGGCCTGAGCAGCCTCAGCCTGCGCGTGCTGCTGCCCGCGATCCTTATCGGGCGCGGGGCGAACGTGGCGCTGGGCATCGCGATCGGCAACGCCAGCAACGTGCTGCCGGCCGAGATCGTGATTGTCAAGTGGATGGTGCTGTTCCTGGTCGGTGGGATTGCGCTGCGCTACCAGCGGCTCATCCGCTACTGGATTCTGACCGGCGCCCGCCGCGCGCGGCGCGTTCTGCGCCCCCGCACGACACCCCTGCGTGTACCTGGTGCTATAGACTAATCCACTATTTCGCCGGACCCTATTGTCAGCAAAATAACAGGCGATCGTCATCGCGATGTAGCTGACAGATCGCGACGTTTCTGGTATGCTGCTCGTAGAAAGAGATAGGCAGCCACACCTCGTAGAGTGGTGACGGCTGCTTGTAGCTTCCTCACGTAGTCGTTACTGCACCTCACTTTCATAGTCTGGACGGGCCAGGTCTCATGCTGCGAATTCGCAATAAGTGGCAGGGTGGCGGCTATTTCGTGTTGGCGATGATGGCAACTGCCTTGTTGGTCTGGTGGCTTAACGAACCGATGACTGCGCTGCTGCACGCCGCCGGCGACGTACGCACCTGGCTGATGAGCTATGGGCCGTTGGCGCCGATCATGTATGTCCTCTTTTACGCCGCGCAGATTCTGATTGCCCCGCTGCCGGGCAACTTCCTGGCCTTCTTTGCCGGCTATGTCTTTGGCTTCTGGGACGGCCTTTTCCTCAGCCTGCTGGGCCTTACCATCGGCGCCAGCCTGGCCGTCGTCATTGCGCGCCGCTACGGACGGCCGCTGTTGGAGCGGTTCTTTGACCGCGTCGAACTGGTCCGCTGGGAGCGCAAGCTGCGGCTGCGCTCGCCGCTCGTCTGGTACGTCTTCTTCCTCTTTCCGGTGCCCGACCTGGTCATCTATGTGGCCGGCATGGGCACGCTGCAGCTGCGCTGGCTGCTGCCGGCCATCCTGCTGGGCCGCGCGACGGGCATCCTGCTCGGGATCACGCTGGGCAACTTCACTGCCGTGCTGCCGGCGCAGTGGGTTATAATCCAGTGGATACTGCTGCTCGTGCTGGGGGGCTTGGCCCTGCGCTTCCAGCGCCCGCTGCGGTATTACCTGCTGATCTGGCTGCGCCGGGGCCGCCGATCCTCGCGCAGTGCATACCAGGTGGTCTACCGCACGTTGGTCAAGGTGCCGGTAACCACGCCGGTCGAATAAACCCGATACGCCAGTAACGACAGTCTCCACGCGACGCAAGGAAGGAGCCTGAAGATGACGTCCGAAGCCCTGTACGGGGCGGTGGCGCGTTTTGCTGCCGCTACCCACGGCCTGCCTGATTGGGTCTTAAACAATGCTGCCTGGTCGTACGATGCCTATGACGGCGTGCGCTACGCGTTTCTGCACACCACGCTGGAACTGCGGCAGCTGGCCGTCGAGATCGTGGCACGCCGGCGCAACACCGGCCGCCCGCCGACGCAGGCACAGTATGCCCTGCGCCAGCACCATGCCGCCTTCCGCGACGTCGAGGCGCTGCTGTTGAACATCGACGAGAAGGACTTTCGCCGCCAGCCGGCGCCGCACGAGTGGCCCGTCAACGTCGTGCTGCAGCATGTCCACGAGGTCGAGCGCTATTTCTTTGCCGCAATTCGCAACACGCTGCTGAATCCGCAGCCGCAGGCGCTGGACGACGTCGACGTCGCCGAGATGGCCGGCGAGCCCCTCGAGATTGCGGCCGACCTGCCGCTGCGCGGAGATGTGGGCCGACTACGCGCGGCTGCACGCCAAGGTGCAGCGCGAACTCCAGAAGCCTTGACCAACGAGCAGCTGGAACTGCGCTCGCCCATGTGGGAGCCGGAGCCCTGGCCGACCGTGCGTTTCCGGCTGCATCGCTTTGAATCCCACCTGCGCGAGCACGCCAACCAGACTCGAAAAGGACCTGGTGCTGCTGGATGCACGCCCCAATGAGGCAAGGCTGCTGCTGCGCCAGATGTACGCGGCATTGGCCGAGGTGGAAGGCGTCTGTATCGGCGACGGCGGGCAGGGCGCAAAGGCGTGTGCGGAGATGGCGAAGGCGATCGACCAGCGGCTTGCCTCGCTGCAGGCGGTGCTGCCGCTGATCGAGGCAATGATCGCCGCCGTGAGCGAGGGCGACCGCAGAGAGGTGGAGTCGCTGCTGCAGCAGCGGCCGGGCCTCGCCTACACGGTGATGGAGGACGAACTGCCTGCCATCCTCTTCTCGCAGTACCGGGGCCGCAAGGATATCGTGCAGGCGCTGCTGGCCAGCGGCATGCGGCTGACGATGGGCGAGGCGGCGGCAGCGGGAGAGGGCGAGCGTGTGCGCAAAATTGCGAAGGCGTGGCCCGGCGCCGTGCACGACTACACCTCCGATGGCTTCACGCCGCTGCAACTGGCCTGCTTCTTTGGGCACGCCGACATCGCCGCATTTCTGATCGACCAGGGCGCCGATATCCATGCCGTGGCCAAGAATGCGATGCAGATCCAGCCGCTGCACGCGGCAGTCGCCGGCCAGTACGCCGAGCATCGTCAAGCTGCTGATCGAGCACGGCGCAGACGTCAACGCGCGCCAGCAGAGCGGCTTCACGCCGTTGATGGCGGCGCGGCAGAGCAACAACAAGGAGATCGAGGCGCTGCTGCTGGAGGCGGGGGCGGTGGCGTGATAATGTCCCGGGGACGTCATGCGAACACTGCGTTACGTCCCCGGGACATTGTCGTTATGGCAGAGTCAATTCCTGGTCGAGCTGGAGGAGGGAGTCTTCGTCCAGGTTGTTGACGCGCATGAGGTCCTGCATGTCGACGCCGTACTCGAGGGCGATGCCGTAGATGGTGTCGCCGGGTTGGACGCGATGGGTGCGGTTGCTGCCGGACGCGGCAGCGTCGCCGGACTTGGCACTGGCGGTGAAGCCGCCGGACGTATCTCCGCCCTTATCCCCACTGATCTCGACGCCGTTGGCGTCGGCGGCCTGGAGGCTCATCAGGGTTGGCGCAGCGGCAGGAACCTTGAGCTGATCGCCGATCTGGAGGAAGGAGTCTTCGGTGAGGTCGTTGGCCGCCGCCAGGTCTTCCCAGTCGATGCCCAGCTTGATGCCGATCGCCAGGAGCGTGTCGCCGGACTGCACGGTGTAGGAAGCGGCGAAGGCGTTCTTCTGGGCAAAGCGGCTGCCCTCGTCGGCTGCATCCTTGTTGGACTCATCCTTGGCTGTCTCTTCACTGGAATCAGACTCGCTTGCCGTCGCATTGCCGGTGTCGGCGGTATCGCTATCTTTGGCGTCTTTTGCCGCCGCTTCTTCGTCCTGCGGCTCGTCGAGGCTGGCCGGAAGCTTTAGCTCTTCGCCGATTTGGAGCAAATCGTACTCACCTAGGCCGTTGACGGCGGCGATATCTTCCCAGGAAATCTTGTAGCGGGCGGCGATGGTCCACAGCGTTTCGCCGGTGCGCACCACGTGTACCTGCTTGCCGGCCACGACATTGGCGGAGACCGCCGCCACAGGACCGCCGACACCGTTCGGAATCGGCAGGCGGACGACCTGGCCGATCTGCAGCAGGTCGTTTTCGCCCATGTTGTTGGCCAGCGCAATATCCTGCCAGTCGAGCCCAAAGCGATAGGCGATGCCCATCAGCGTATCGCCGGACTGAATCGAGTACTCGCCGTTTTCAGGAATTGCCTCGCTGGTGAATGTCGCCGACGGCAGCGAATTGGCCGCCAGGCGTGACGTCCGCAATGGGCGGCATGGCGTCGCCGTCGATGTTGCCAAAGTCCGTGACCAGGATCCAGTAACCGTTGCCGGCCTGGGCGGCGCCGACGCCGACCTCGTCCCAGCGGGGTTCGAGGATATTGACGCGGTGAATCCAGTCGTTCATCCACCAACCGATCGCCTGGCCGGGATCGGAGACGGCCACCCAGTTCTCGCTCACGGAGCTGGTTGAATAGCCGACGCGGGCGGCGCGCTGCCGGACGTTGCTGCCATCGCTGCCGTAATGGCCCCAATTGCCGTTGGCGACTACGTCGTCGACGTGGTTCTGGGCGGCCAGGTTGAGCAGTGGGCTTGCGTTCAATGCCGGCAAGCCGTTGTCGATGCGAGCCTGGTTGACTGCATCGAGGATCTGCTGCGCTTGGGGTGACAAACTGATGTCCTGGGCCGCTGCCGGATGCGAAGGGGTGATGGCGATGACGAGCGTACACAGGACCACAAGGGTAGCACGTATGAAAGTGGTCCGACTCAGATCTGAGTGCCGACCGAATTTGGTCTGATGGCGCATGGCCGACATGCTAGCAGGGGGATCAAACTTACGCAAATTCATCCGGCTCTCATCTAAAGCGTTTTTGCTTGTTTTTGGGCAAATGCAAATGGCTTATTGGATGCTGCAGACGACGTTTGGCAGACGATTTGCTGCCGTTTTCGAGCCATTTGGATTGCACAAATACCGACTTCTGGCGTATAATCATGGGCTGCACTGGACGAAGACCAGGCGGTTGTGACCGGTTTTTGGCGCCTGCGCATGTGAGAGCAGAAAAGCAAATGGATTTTATGACCCAAAGCAATACAAATGTGATTGTCGAAGACCTCAGCCGGCTCAAGCCGCGGCCCGACATTCGCAACATCGCCATCATCGCCCATGTCGACCACGGCAAGACGACCCTGGTCGACGGCATGCTGCGCCAGACCAAGGTGTTCCGCGAGAATCAGCAGGTCGTGGAGCGCGTGATGGACTCCAACGATCTGGAACGCGAGCGCGGCATCACCATCCTGGCCAAGAACACCAGTGTCGAATACAAAGGCGTCACGATCAACATTGTGGATACGCCCGGCCACGCCGATTTTGGCGGCGAGGTCGAGCGCATCATGAACATGGTGGACGGCGTGCTGCTGCTGGTGGACGCCGTCGAAGGCCCCATGCCGCAGACCCGCTTTGTGCTGCGCCAGGCGCTGGAGAAGGGGCTCAAGGCCATCGTCGTCGTCAACAAGGTGGATCGCCCGGCCTCGCGCCCTGACCACGTGGTCAACGGCACCTTTGATCTCTTTATCGACCTGGGCGCCAGCGACGAGCAGGCCGAGTTCCCGGTCGTCTACACCATCGGCCTGGACGGCCGCGCCGGGCTGGAGGCGGACGAACTCAGCCCCAATCTCGAGCCGCTCTTTGAAGCCATCCTCAAGTACCTGCCGCCGCCGCTGGTGGACATGGATGGCCCGACCCAGCTGCTGGTGACGACGCTCGAGTACAGCAGCTACGTCGGCAAGATCGCCGTCGGCCGCCTGCGCAGTGGTTCGATCCGCACGGGCCAGCCGATCGCACGCATCAACCCTGAAGGCCAGGTCGAGATGAGCAAGGTGACGCAGGTCTACACCTTCAAGAACCTGCAGCGTGTGCCCGAAACCGAGGTGTTTGCCGGCAGCATCGTGGCCGTGGCCGGGCATCGAGAACGCCGGCATCGGCGACACGCTGGCAGACCCGGACGACCCGCGCCCCTTGCCGCCGATCAAGGTGGAAGAGCCGACGGTGCGGATGACGTTTGCCGTCAACGATAGTCCATTTGCCGGTCGCGAAGGACAGTATCTTACCAGCCGCCAAATCCGCGCGCGTCTGTTTAATGAGCTTGAGCACAACGTAGCCATGCGCGTGCAGGAGACGGAACGCGCCAACGAGTTTATTGTCTCGGGGCGTGGTGAACTGCACCTGGCCATCTTCATCGAAACGATGCGCCGCGAAGGTTACGAGTTCTCGGTCAGCCGCCCTGAGGTCATCTTCAAGGAGGATGCAGACGGCAAGCTGCTGGAGCCGATCGAGCAGGTCTTTGTGGAGGTAAACCAGGACTATCTGGGCGCCGTACAAGAGATGCTCGGCAAGCGCCGCGCCCAGATGCAGACCATCCACTATGGTGACGACGGCACGGTATACTGCTCCTACCTTGCGCCCACACGCGGCTTACTTGGTTTCCGTCTTCCGTTTCTAACCGCTACGCGCGGCACGGGGATCTTTCATACCCTGTATCATGGCTACGAGCCGTACCAGGGCGACATGGACTTGCAGCAAAACGGCGCGCTGGTTGCGTTGGAAACGGGCATGGTTACCGCCTATGCACTGGTCAGCCTGCAGCAGCGCGGCGAGTATGTTGTCAAGCCGGGCGACGAGGTCTATGCGGGCCAGGTCGTAGGTCAGCACATTCGCGACGAAGAACTGGTGATCAATATTTGCCGTGCCAAGCAACTGACCAACTTCCGCGAGAAGCCCTCCGCTACCAGTGACATGCTGAATGCCGCGCGCGAGTTGACGTTGGACGAGGCCATCCAGTATCTTGGCACTGACGATCTGCTCGAGGTGACGCCGGTTTCGCTGCGCATCCGCAAGAAGATCCTCAACCACGACATTCGCGCACGTACAAAGCGGGCACAGAAAGGATAGGCGAGGCGCCGCCAGGCCTCTCTCCGTCCATGCAAATCCTCATCGTTGGGGCTGGTGATGTCGGTTTTCAGCTGGCAAAGCGCCTGGCGCGCGAGCAGCACGACATAACGCTGATCGACGCCGACGGGGCCAAGGTGCGCCGCGCCCACGAGCAGATCGACGCGCAGGTCATCGAAGGGTCTGGCAGCAGCCTCCAGGTGCTGCGCCAGGCGGGCATCGAGCAGGCCGACGTGCTGGCGGCCGTGTCCAACGACGACGGCGTCAACCTGATGGCGTGCCGGCTGGCCAAGGCGCGTGGGCGTCGCCGTTACGATCGCCAGGCTGGGCAACCCCGAGTATTCGCAGCCCGGTTTCCCGCTCACGGCTGAGGAGTTGGGGGTGGATCACATGATCCAGCCCGAGCGCGAGGCGGCCGGCGGCCATCGTGCGGCTGCTGCAGGAGAGCAGCGCCACCCACGTGGTGGACCTGGAAAACGGGCGCGTCGAACTGATCGGCCTGATCCTCGAGGAGGACTCGCCGCTGGTCGGCGCTCCCCTGACCGAACTCGGCCGGCGTTACAACAATCCTCCTCTGCAGCTGGTGGCCGTCGACCGCAACCACGTCACGATCATTCCCAAGGGCGACGACCACCTGCTGGCGGGCGATCACCTGTTTGCCATCTGTGACCCTGCCTACGCCGCCACGTTCTTTGGCCTGGCCGGCAAGCACAAGAAGCCGCGCATGGACAACATCATGATCATGGGCGGCGGCCGTGTGGGCGCGCTTTGTTGCCGAGGCGATGGCGGCCACGGCGCGCGTCAAGATCATCGAGCAGGACCTGAACCGCGCCGAGCGGTTGGCCGAGGTGCTGCCCGACGCGCTGATCCTGCACGGCGACGGCACCGACCTGGAACTCCTGCAGGACGAAGGCCTGGACCAGATGGATTCGTTTGTCGCCGTGACCGGCGACGACGAAAACAACATTATCTCCACGCTGCTGGCCAAACAGCACAACGTCAAGCGCCCCATCGTGCTGGTCAACAAGGTGCAGTATCTGCACATCCTGCCCAGCATCGGCATCAACGCCGCCATCAGCAAACAGATGCTGACGGTCAACGCCGTGCTCCAGTTTATCCAGCACCGGCAGTTGGCGGCTATCGCCAGCATCCCCGGGATCGAAGGCCAGTTGATCGAATATATTGCGTGCCGGCGGCTCGCGCATCACGAAGAAGCAGCTCAAGGATGTGCGTTTCCCCCACGACGCCGTCATCGGGGCGATTCTGCGTGACGGCAAGCTGATCATTCCCGACGGGTTCACACGGATCGAGGTGGGGGATCGCACCGTCGTGTTTGCTCTGCCGCACCGCCATGGAGCGATTTGGACTCGCCGCTGTTTGGGCAGCTGCACGGACGGACATGCACATTCGCAGCGTTCTCCATGTTCAAGGCCTGCTGCTGCTGTTTGGCGCCGTGTTCATGCTGACGCCGCTGCCGTTCTCGTTCTACTACGGCGACGGCGACGGCCCGGCGATCCTGCTCAGCGCCGGCATCACGGCGGCGGCCGGCTTCCTGCTCTACCGGTTCACGCGCTTGACGCACGAACTGCGCATGCGCGAAGGCTTTGCGGTTGTCGCCTTCGCCTGGTTGTTCTTCTCGCTGTTTGGCAGCCTTCCCTACCTGCTCACGGGCGCCATCCCCGGTTTTACCGACGCGTTCTTTGAAACCGTCTCCGGCTTTACCACCACAGGGGCCACGATCCTGGGCGACATCGAAGCGCTGCCGCGCGGGATCCTGTTCTGGCGCAGCATGACGCAGTGGATGGGCGGGATGGGCATCATCGTCTTCACGCTGGCCGTGCTGCCCGTGCTCGGCGTCGGCGGCATGCGGCTCTACAAGGCGGAGGTATCGGGACCGACACCGGACAAGCTGCGGCCACGCGTGGCCGAGACGGCGCGCCTGCTCTGGGCCGTCTACTTACTGTTTACGGTGCGTGTTGTTCGTGCTCCTGCTGCTCGGCGGAATGGATTTCTTCGATGCCATCTGCCATACGCTGTCCACGGTGGCCAGCGGCGGTTTCTCGACCAAGAACCTGAGCATCGGCTACTTCCACAGCACCTATATCGACGTGGTCATCACGATCTTCATGGGGCTTGCCGGCACCAATTTTGCGCTGCACTATCACTTTCTCGCAGGGCGCCGGGACACCTACTGGCAGGATCGCGAGTTCCAGGTCTACCTGGCGATCATGGCCGCTGCGGTTGCGGCGATTGCGGCAACCACCCTGCCGCTGTACGCCAACTGGCTCAAGGGGCTGCGCGATATCGTGTTTACCGTAGTTTCGCTGCAGACCTCGACGGGGTTTGCCGTCGCCAACTACGAGAAGTGGTCGCAGTCGGCCCAGTGGGTGCTGCTGCTGGTGATGATCATTGGCGGCTCGTGCCGGCTCCACCGCGGGCGGGCTCAAGGTTGTGCGCATCTACCTGGTCGGCAAGTACATCGCCACCGACTTCACGCGCCTGCTGCATCCCCAGGCCGTCGTACCGGTGCGCATGGGCGGTGTGCCCGTGCCGCGTGACATCATGAGCAATATTCTCAGCTACTTTGCGCTGTATGGGCTTGCCATCTTCGCCGGCACGCTGGTCGTAACGGTATTCGGCATGGACTGGGTAAGCGGGTTAAGCGCGGTCGTGACGATGCTTAGCAACGTCGGACCCGGTATGAATGGCGTCGGTCCCTACGACCACTATGGCAACTTGCACGCAGTGGTCAAGTGGGTGCTGATTCTGTGCATGCTGCTCGGCCGCCTCGAGTTTTACACGATCCTTGTCCTCTTTGCGCCTGCCTATTGGCGCAAGTAGGCGGCGGTCATCGTTCCGGCCGGATAAACGATTCCTGGACGGTGCGATAGAGCGGCGGCCAGATGATGTCGATTGTGGCCGGGTCCTGCATGGGCTCGCGGTACTGCATGTACAGCAGCGGCGGGTCCGCCCATTGGTGCCACATGTAGGCGGGATCCGACTTGCCATTCGGCGGATGCTGGCTGTTGACAGGGGAACCGGTAATAGCCAGCTGCCAGCTTCACATCTGTCGTTTCGAGCGCACCCAGCAGGTCCTTGGGGACAAATGAGCCGGCCCGTTGGGCCGCATCTGCGATCAGGTGGATCGGCATCGTAACCCGCAAAGGCGGCAGGTTCGGGCCACTGGGTCGAGAACTGGCGATAGCGATCGACAAAGCCTTGGCCCATGGGCGTCAAGTTGGAGCTCCAAGGCCCGCGCCGGCCCACGACCGTCAGTGCACCATCAGGCACACGCTGCCAGAACTGCTGACCGTCAAGCGCACTGCGGCCTACCACCAAGAGGGTGCCCTTCTGGGGGCCGATGCCGGCATCCAGCAGCTGGCGCAGCACATCCAGCGCAGCATCACCCGCCACCTGCACCAGGAGCACATCTGGTGTCTGCTCGCCGGCGACGATGCGTGCGACCTGCGGTGAGTAATCCTGCGTCGGCACGTCCACCCGGAAATAGTCGTAAGTGATGCCGGTGTAGTTATAAGCATCGAGGGCCTGGACCGTCTGTTCGAGTGTCTGGTCGCCGCCGGGTGAATTCTCGACCAGCATCGTCACGTGGACGGTGCCGTCGCCGTTATAGTCGCCGACGCTGTTGATCCACTGGACGGGCATCTGTGCCAACATGGTGGCCGCCGGCGCAATCCGAAAGACGGTGGCGGGGCTGTCGCTGGTCAGCTCGTCGGCAGTCGCGTCGACGATGATGAAACGGCACGCCGTAACGTTCGCTGACCTGCTTGATCGCCGCGCTTTCCTCCAGCGTAAATCCGCCCACCAGCGCGCTGGCGCAGTGCTCGGTGATGAGCTGTTCCGCCATGCGTGCCGCCAGCCCGGGATCGCCGGCCGTGTCCTCGATTGCGGCCCGCAGCGGTTTGCCCCCGATGCCGCCGGCCTGGTTGATATCCTCGACGGCCAGGCCCAACCCTGCCTGCATGGCAAGTGCTTTGGGCGCAGCTGCATTCTGCGAGAAGGGAGCCAGAACGCCTACGATCGCTTCTGGCGGCGGCCGGATCACCCGCAGCCGCGCAGGGTGTCAGGCGGGGTAGGGGTCGCCGTAACGACGACCTCCTGCGTGATGACGCGGGTTACCTCCACCATGACCGGTGCGGCTGTGGGCGCCGCAGCTAAGGATGTCGGTTGGGGAGGAGGCGTGGGTATAGGAGCAGCACAGCTGGCCAGCGTTATGCCTCCGGCGAGGAGTAACGAAACCACGGCTGCTAATAGCGAACCGCTGCGAAACCGTGCGTAGTGTTTCGGATTCACATTCGCGTTCTCTTTCCGGCTGCGTTTGCCTATCTCGATGAATCTTCGATGAAGCTGCGGCAGAATAGGCGATATTTATACGCTTGACCGTCGATATACGTGCGAATGGGGGTCATCGTCACGCGGCGGAGTATAGCACCGGTACAAGAGGCCGTCAAAGGTTGAACCCTGTCTGCCCATATGGTGCCATTATGCTGCTCACATAGCCTCTTGTCGCTGCTCATGGTATTTATTTGCGCTGGCCCCCTGCCGGTGGCACAATAGCCGCGTTTGGGCTGTTGTGCCCCCATGCCTTGCATCGATGAAATGCCAATGAGGAGTCGTTTGATGCACGAACTCGTAGACACCACGCCTGCTGTGTCGTCAACCAGCAACGTGAAACCGCCGCAGCGGCTGTTTATCCCCGGCCCGACTGACGTCCTGCCCGAGGTCCTGGAAGCACAGACTGCCCCGATGATCGGGCATCGCAGCGATGAGTTTGAGGCGCTGTTCGCCAAGTGCGAAGGGCAGCTGCAGCGCCTGTTTGAAACCCGAAAGCCGTGTCTACATCGTCGTCGCATCCGGCTCCGGCCTGCAGGAGGCCGCCATCCGCAACTGCGTCGGCGGCCGCGTGGTCTGCTTTGTCAACGGCGCGTTCAGCCAGCGCTGGCACGATACGGCGGTGGGCTGCGACAAGCAGGTGACGCGTGTCGACGTGGAGTGGAACACTGCCGTCAAGCCCCTTAGTCGTGGCCGAGGCACTGAGCAAGGCCGTTGCAGAAGGACCGGTGGACGCCATCACCGTCGTGCACAACGAGACCAGCACCGGCGTGACGAGCCCCGTCGGCGCAATCGCCGCGGTCGTGCGCAGTATCAGCCCGGACACCCTGGTGCTGGTGGATGCCGTCTCCTCGTTTGGCGGCACGCGCATCCCGGTCGACGAATGGGGCATCGACGTGCTGCTGACTTCGTCGCAGAAGGCGCTGGCGCTGCCGCCGGGCCTCTCATTCTGCTCGGCCAGCGATCGGGTGCTCGAGCGTGCCAAGCAGGTCAAGGGGCGCGGCTGGTATTTTGACTTTCTCAACCTGGAGAAGTCGCTCAAGAAGAACACCACGCCGGCCACGCCGGCCATCTCGCTGATGCGTGCCCTGAGCGTCCAACTCGACCGGATCTTTGCCGAGGGCGATCGAGCAGCGCTACGCGCGCCATGCCCGCCTGGCGCAGCGCACGCGTGCGTGGGCGCTGGCGCAGGGCTTCGCCTTGATGGCCGAAGAGGGCTACCGTTCGCCGACGGTGACGACCGTCACCAACACCCGCCAGATCGACGTCGAGGCCCTGAACGCCTACCTGGCCGAGGAGCAGATGGAGATCTCCAACGGCTACGGCATCTACAAGGACAAGGCGTTCCGCATCGCCCACATGGGCGAGGTGAATGAAGCGGACCTCGATCGCCTGTTTGCCGCGATCGAGCGCTACCTGGAGCAGAACGGAGAGCGCGCATGAGCAGCACCCTCAATTGACTTGCGCAGCGACACCGTCACGAAGCCCACGCCGTCGATGCGCCGCGCCATGGCCGATGCCCTGGTCGGCGACGACGTCTATGGCGAGGACCCGACCGTCAATGCCCTAGAAGCGCGGGTCGCGGCCCTGTTGGGCAAAGAAGCGGCCATCTATGTGCCCAGCGGCACGATGGGCAACCTGGTGGCCGTGCTGAGCCACTGCGGCCGCGGCGACGAGATGATCCTTGGCGACAAGGCCCACATCTTTCTCTACGAACGCGGCGGCTCGGCGGCGCTTGGCGGCGTGCAGCCGCGCACGCTGCCCAACCTGCCCGACGGCACGCTCGACCTCGACCAGGTGGCCGATGCCGTCCGCGACGAGAACGACCACTATCCCGTCAGCCGGCTGCTGGCGCTGGAGAACACGCACAACCGCTGCGGCGGGCGGGCGCTGCCCATTTCCTATGTGGATGCCGCCGGCGCCCTGGCGCATGCGCGTGGGCTGCAGCTTCACGTCGACGGCGCACGGCTGTGGAATGCGGCCGTAGCCCTGGGCGAGCCCCCGGCACGGCTGGTGCAGGCTGCGGACAGCGTCAGCGTCTGTTTCTCCAAGGGACTTGGGGCGCCGGTGGGATCAGTCCTGGCCGGCAGCCAGTGCCTTCGTGCGCCAGGCGCGCCGCATGCGCAAGCAGGTCGGCGGCGGCATGCGCCAGGCCGGCATCCTGGCTGCTGCCTGCCTCGTGGCGCTGGACGAGATGGTCGATCGGCTGGCAGAGGACCATGCCAACGCTCGTCTGCTGGCGCAGGGGCTGGCCGCCATCGACGGTGTGCTGCTCGATCCTGACCTGGTGCAGACCAACATCGTCTACTTCGACCTGGAGCCGAGGCCCGGATGGATGCCGCCAGCCTGTCGGCGGCGCTGGCAGAGCGTGGTGTGCTGATCAACCCGACGGGATCCCATCGCCTGCGTGCAGTCACCAACTATCAGGTCAGCGCGGCCGACGTCGAGACGGTGTTGGGCGCCATCGAGGAAGTGCTCGCCGGCTGGCGAACGAGCGGCAAGGGCCCCGACGGCCATGCTGTATCGCTAGCGTACGCGTTATTTGAGCATCTTGGCGGGCACCAGCAGGCGGAGCTGCCCGGCGCCCCAACGGAGCTGGCTCCAGCGGGCAATATCGAGTTCGAAATAGGCCAGCGTGGCGGTGACGAGCGTCAGCACACTGTTGTCGGCCGCGCCGCTGCAGAGACCTGCCGCCAGCTCTTCGAGGCCCGGGTTGTGACCGATCAGCACGACGTGTTCGGCGTTCTCCGGGGCGCGGCGCAGCACTTCAAGCAGCGTTTCGGCACTGGCCAGGTAGATGCTCTCCTCCCACCCAACTGCCTTGCGCGAATTCGAGTTCGGCGGCGATATGGTCGGCCGTCTGTGCTGCGCGGGCAGCAGGTGAGCTGAAGATGCAGTCCACCGGGGGCTCGATTTCTGCCATAAAGCCGCCGATGCGTGCGGCATCCTTGTGCCCGCGTGCCGTCAACGGCCGGCTGAAATCGTTTGGTAACCCTCAGGGCGCTCGGCCTTGGCGTGGCGTACGATGCTCAGAACCTTCATTGCCGTTCCCTCTTTGCTGTGTGCTGGTCGGTTGATTGTCTGCTATTGTGTTGCGGCCCATAGCCGCCGTGCATCGCGCAGGCGAAACACCCGCTGCGCCGTAAAGTAGTAGTCTACCAAGCTGGTCCATGGTGGCCCGCCATGACCGACTGCGGGCGTGCTGCAGCGCGTTGTCGGCCAGCTGTTCGCGGAGTCCAGAGTCGTCCCGCAGCCGCAGCACCTGCCGGCGTATCTCCTGCGGCTGCTGTGGATCAAAGAAGAGGCCGTTGACGCCGTCCTCGACCGTGTCCAGGACGCCGCCGGTTCGTGCGGCAATCACCGGCACGCGGCATGCCATCGCCTCCAGCGCCACCAGGCCGAACGTTTCGGTGGTGGACGGGAAGATGAAGGCGTCGGCGGCGCGATATGCTTCGACGAGGTCCTGGCCACGCATGTAGCCGGGCAGCACCGTGGGCGTGCCGGCGAAGTGGCGTTTTAGCTGTTCGTGGCTGGGACCGCCGCCGATCAGCGCCAGGCGCACGTCCTCGGCGGGGAAGATCTGGTCACGCAGCAGGTGCAGCTGCTTCTCCGGCGCCTGGCGCCCGACGTTGACGATCAAAAATTTGCCAGGCTCGCCGCCGCTCAAGCGTGACGCGCACATCCTCGTTATGGGGGCCTGGCGTAAACACCTCGGTGTCGATGCCGCGGCGCCACCAGCGCACGCGGCGAAAGCCCTGCTGGCGGAGGTCGGCGCGAATTGCCGTCGAGGGGCACAGGTTCAGGTCGGCCCGATTGTGCAGCGCGCGCAGGTAGCTCCGCAAGACCGGTGCGGCAAAGCTATAGCCGTAGGCCTGCGCATAGCGCGGCAGGTCGGTGTGGAAGGACGCAACCACCGGCACGTTCAGCCGTCGTGCGTAGGACATGCCAAACGGGCCCAGGAAGAACGGGTTGACGACATGCACCAGGTCCGGCTGGAAGGCGGCGATCTTCTTCCACACAAACCGGCGGGGAATGTTGATGCGCAGCTCAGGGTAGAACGGCAGCCGCGGGCCGCCGACGCCGACGATTTCGGCTCCCGCATACTCAGCGGGTCCTCCGGGCGGGCCAAAGAGCAGGACGCTGTGTCCAAGCTCGTGCAAGCGCTGCAGCATCAAGCAAAGAATGCTGACAATACCGTCGATCTTCGGCAGAAACGTTTCGGTAAAGACAGCAATTTTGAGAGACTCACCAGGCGGCACCATAGCATTGATTATAGCGTATTGGTCGCCGAATACGATGCCGCACGGGCACGTACATAGGCAAAAGACTTGCAACTTGATCGGCTGTCGTTTATCCTCTCGACAGCAGTGGCCATTAAAATTGTATTGTTATCGAACGAAAAACGCTTAGAACGAGGAGCAAGGCAGCCTTATGGTAGGCGGAGAACGGATTATCGTCTTTGGCGGCGACGGCTTTTGCGGCTGGCCCACAAGTCTGCGCCTGTCGCGCGAAGGATATGACGTAATCATCGTCGACAATCTTTCCCGGCGTAAGATCGACGTGGAGCTGGGCTGCCAGTCTCTGACCCCGATCCAGCCGATCGAGGCGCGGCTGCGGACATGGGAAGAAGTGTCCGGGCGCAAGATCGAGTACTACAATTTCGACGTGGCGCGCGACTATACGGAGTTGGAGCAGCTGATCCAGCGTGTCGAGCCCAAGGCCGTCGTCCACTTTGCGGAGCAGCGTGCTGCGCCGTACTCGATGAAGTCCCCCCGCCACAAGCGCTACACCGTCGACAACAACATCAACGCCACGCACAACATCTTGTGCGCCATCGTCGAATCGGGGCTGGACGTGCACATGGTGCACCTGGGCACGATGGGTGTCTACGGCTATGGCACGGCGGGCATGGCGGTGCCGGAGGGCTATCTGCCCGTCAAGGTAGACTCACCCAGCGGCGAGAAGGCGATCGAGATCCCCTATCCGCCAAACCCCGGCAGCATCTACCACATGACCAAGACGCTTGACGCCCTGCTGTTCTTCTACTACAACAAGAACGACGACGTGCGCGTGACCGACCTGCACCAGGGTATCGTGTGGGGCACCAACACCGAAGAGACGCTGCTCCACCCGGCGCTTGTCAACCGCTTTGACTACGAGGGCGACTACGGCACCGTGCTCAATCGCTTCCTCGTGCAGGCCGGCGTCGGCCATCCGCTGACCGTCTACGGGCGCGGCGGGCAGACGCGGGCCTTTATCCACATTCGTGACACCGTGCGCTGCGTCTCGCTGGCCGATCAAACATCCGCCGGCGCACAAGCAGCGGGTCAAGATCTTCAACCAGGCGACCGAGACGCACCGGGTCAACGACCTGGCCGAACTGGTCGCCCGCCTGACGGGGGCCGAAGTCCGGTACTACATCAACCCGCGCAACGAGGCATGGGACAACGAGCTGGTGATTCACAACGAGCAGTTCCTCGATCTTGGTCTCAACCCGGTCCGGCTCAGCGAGGGCCTGCTGTACGAAGTATACGAAGTGGCCCACCGCTATCGGGATCGCGTCGACCTGAGCAAGATCATCACCGACTCGCGCTGGCGCCCTGAGATCCCGCTCGACCGCACCGGTTCAACCGTCGCGCTTCGACGCCATGCCGGTCTACTGACCCCTTCCAGGAGGACGTCTGACCGAAGATCGGAGTCCTCCTGGAAGACCGTCCTTACCACAGCAGAATATTGTAGGCAGGTTGCAAGCTTTGGGGGATTGTCAGAGCGCAATATTCGCGCTATACTGGAGTTGGAGTTGATATTCAGGTCTTGTTAAGGTTAGGAGTAGTGCCTATCGACGAATAAGTAGGCTAAGGGAAAGCAAGCGCATGGCCCGCCGGCAGTTCTGGCGGGTGACGAGGAAGGGGTTCCTGGCAGGGATGCCAGGCTAACCGCCGCAGCACGGCGGGAAAATCGACACATCAGCGGATGCCCCTGGGCCGTCTCCACCGGCCCATCCCGGACCAACACCAGGTTCGCGGAGAAAACCTTTCCCACAACAACATGGCAAGCGGGCGCCCAACGCCGGCCGGCAACGGCCAGGACAACGGCGCCAGGCAGTGGAATTGAGACAGCGTAGGGCACAAGCCCCGGCTGTGGCATGGCCGCAGCTCGCGTGCTTTGTCCTACGCCTGATGGCGATTTCGCCTGCACGCGCATTCGATATGCGCCTGCGGCGAGCATTGCCGTGTCCTAGCATGTTCTCTGCTTGCCATTGATACCTGTGGGAGGGTTTATCATGTGTGGAATCGTTGGATATATTGGATCGTCTGATGCCGCGCCTGTCGTCATGCATGGGCTGCGCCAGTTGGAGTACCGCGGTTATGACTCGGCCGGGCTGGCCGTGATCGACGCCGGCGGCTGCATCCAGGTGCGGCGTGAGGCCGGCAAGCTCACCAACCTGGAACAGCTGTTGGCCGACGATCCGGTGCATGGTGCCATCGGGGTGGGCCACACGCGCTGGGCCACGCACGGCCCGCCCAGCCGCCGCAACGCGCACCCGCACAGCAGCCCCGACGGCGACCTGGTCGTGGTGCAGAACGGGATCGTCGAGAACTTCCTCGAACTCCGCCAGCAGCTGCAGGATGAGGGCTACGTCTTTCAAAGCGACACCGATACCGAGGTCATCGTCCATCTCATCCACCGCTATTATCACAACGGCTGTGCCGGCGACCTCGAGCTGGCAGTCCGCAAGGCCCTGGCGAACCTGAAGGGGCCCAGCGCGATCGTCGTCCTCAGCCGGTGCGAACCCGACCGCCTGATTGCGGCGCGGCTGGGCAACGCGGGCGGCGTCGTCGTCGGCTATGGCGAGGGCGAGATGTACATCGCCAGCGACGTGCCGGCCATCCTGCGCCACACGCGGCAGCTGGCGTTTCTCGAGAGCAGGCAGATGGCGATCATCACGGCCAACGACGTGCGCTACTCGACGGTCGAGGGGCAGCCGCTGCGCAAGGAGACGGTGACGATCGAGTGGAATGCCACGGCGGCCGAGAAGGGCGAGTACCGCCACTTCATGCAGAAGGAGATCTTCGAGCAGGGGCGCAGCCTCACCGATACGCTGCGCAGCCGGCTTGACTTTGCGCGCAGCAGCGTCGCACTGGATTCGCTCAACCTCACGCCGGCGCAGGCGCGCAGCCTCAGCAAGGTCACGATCGTGGCCTGCGGCACGAGCTACTATGCGGGGCTGGTCGGCAAGTACTACATCGAGCGGCTGGCGCGGCTGCCGGTCGAGGTGGACTATGCCAGCGAGTTCCGCTACCGCCAGCCGATCGTCGAGCCTTCGCACCTGGTGTTGGCCATCACGCAGAGCGGCGAGACGGTCGACACGCTGGCGGCGCTGGAGGAGGCGCGCCACGGCGGCGCCTTCACGGCTGCGATCGTCAACGCCATCGGCAGCCAGGCCGCACGCGTCACCGACGGCCACATCTACATGCAGGCGGGGCCGGAGATCGGGGTCGCCTCGACCAAGGCCTTCACCGCCTCGGTGACCGACCTCTACCTGCTCGGGCTCTATCTGGGCGAGGCGCGCGGCGTGCTCAGCGAGGAGGTACGGGCCGATCTCGTGCGCGAGCTCGCCACGCTGCCCGGCCTGGCGGGCCAGCTGCTGGAGGAGGCCTGGCACAGCGAGCGCTACAAGCAGCTGGCCGAGCGCTTCCAGCACTATCACAACTTCATGTATCTTGGGGCGGGGGATCAACTATCCCATCGCCCGTGAGGGGGCGTTAAAGCTCAAGGAGATCAGCTACATCCACGCCGAAGGCTACCCTGCCGGCGAGATGAAGCACGGGCCGATCGCCCTGATCGACCCCTCCATGCCCACCGTCGTCGTCGCCCCGCGTGACAGCGTCTACGACAAGATGATCAGCCAGGTCGAGCAGGTCAAGGCGCGCAGCGGTCTCGTCCTCGCCGTGGCGCATGTCGGCGACGAGGTCATGGCGCAGAAGGCAGACTTCGTGCTGCCGATCCCGCAGGCAAGCGAACTGCTCACGCCGATCCTGGCCGTGCTGCCGCTGCAGGTGTTTGCGTACGAGATGGCGGTGCGGCGTGGGGCAGACGTCGATCAGCCGCGCAACCTGGCCAAAAGTGTCACAGTCGAGTAAGACAGCTCGACCGGCGACTGTCTGTGTGTATTGCAGGAATGGAGTTGGTAACTGTGGGAATTAGTTGGTAACTGGTGGAATTAGTCGGTAACCATAGTAAAAAGTTAGTAACTCTTGCCGCGCGAATCTCAACGCTTCGCAAGGGCCAGTAGCTTTCGGATGATTCGCCATTAAGGAACGCCAGCACGATCCGCTGGGTGCCGGGGGGTGTCCCGATAATCCCAGCGGATCTCTTTGTTCCAGCTTCTTGGCGGCTAGACATCCACACGCACACGTAACGCCTGTAAGCTTTGGTCTCGCATCCTGGTTTTGTGCTGGATAGTCTCTTCTGTATCCCAATCGTAGGAGACAGCGAAGAAGTGCTGGATCATCGTCGACGACAAGATGTGGCGTAAGCCATGCGTCAGCATGACCCGAGTCATCAGCTTGAACGTATCAAAATATTCTTCGCGCTCAGCCCAGAGATAGCGCATACATGACAAGCCAATTAGGTCAACGATGTTACGGAAGAGGGGGGTATTGGGAATCAGCGCGCAACAGGGATGTAAACGAGCATCGCAAATGTCCGGGTTTGCTTGACGCACCTTCAGGGGGATCTCGTTGACCCCGTCCCAGGACATTCGCGGACCGATCCCGAACGCAGACGGCGTTTGTTCCACTTCAGCGAGCATCATGTGGATAGTGTTAGCTTGCACAAAACAGACATCAGCATCCAAGAAAAGGTAGTGGGTGCAATCTGGATGAGCCAGTACGAAGCGACGTAAGATTTCGCCGTGTGAGTTGTGTGGCGTTTTCAGCGGGAAACCTGATGGCTTAATCGAGACATTCATTCTTGCTGCATACTGGCGCAGATCCCCCATATCGTCGGTTGAGGCGTTATCGAAAACCGTGAGAGATAACGACAATCCTGTTGGGTGGCAAGCAAAGAGTGAACGAAGCATTAACTCCATATAGACTGGCGTATTATGATTGACAGTCACAGCAGCGATATGGTGAGAAGCGATGGTATCCATTTCTCTTCCTCAGAGGTGAACGGGCTGAGTCGTAACCGATAGATCGTCCGACTGGGTGAATATACTTGGTTATACCGGCGCACATTGAATGCTCGGCAAGCCACAAACGATCTCCTACCCTGACTGAAGTTACAAGCAAGTTCGTCAATATCAGTCTATCTGACCCGCATTAAATTCTCCGACCCGCATTGAATTTCTAATGCTGGATCTATTATGCCAGTTAGAGGCCGCCGGCGAGTCCATTAGAATAACGCTCCCCAGCCATTTTTTCGCGCAGTTGCCTGTAGATGCGGGTACCATTAGAATTGCCAAACGCCTGTCAGTAAGGTGGATAAAAGCCCAGGTCCCCCTGCACAACCGCGCTCAATGCTGCCCTAGACGGTGCCAAAGCGGATCGCCTTATCTATGTCTATCGCGCACGTTATCGCCAGGAGACGATATGCAAAAGTTAAGTGCTGCCATTTTCTGTGCTCTTGCCATCTTGGGCGTCTGAGCTTTATCGTCGGTGGGACGACGGCCAAGGCCGCCGATGCTGTGCCAACGGCGACACCCATTGGCACTCCCACCGCCGGCAGCGGCTCGAGCAGCACGCGTCACCCGCCCGCCACCTTCAGCCCCAGCCAGGCAAGCGCTGCCAGCGCTGCGCCGGGCTACTGCCCATCTGCTGGCGGCTCTCCCCAATTTGAGAACATCACCGGCGCCTTCCTGACGCCCAACGGCGACGGCACGATGAAGCTGCAGCTGAATGTGTTTATCGCCAACCCGAAGGCTGCGTGGCCGGCCAGGAATGCCCTTCGTACGATCCCAGCCCCGAGCATGTGAATGCCTGGATCGACTGGAACGGCGACAAAGTCTGGGATGCCTCCGAACGGGTGATGGATAAGGACCTGACCGGCTTTACGGCGATCAACTACTTCGGCACGATGACGGGGATCAGCCAATTTACCATTCCGGCTGTCTTTACCGAGACGACCTGGCTGCGCGCCAATCTCGGTTATCTGTAGACGATCCCAATGACCCCTGTACGGTCTCGCATGGGACTGGGGCAATGTCGTCGATCAGCCGGTCCTCTTGAAGGCGCCAAAGGTCAAGGAGATCAAGGTCACGGGCAGCAAAGACGCCAATAACCCCATGACCACGTACGGCGTCAGGCTCGAAGCCGTCGTGGAAACACCCAGCGACTTTGAGGTGACCAAGGTCAGTTGGTCCGGCGACCTGAAGCCGGGTGACGGTAACCCCTACACCTACACGCCGGACAAAGGCACGCAAGGCAAAAAGAAGATTACGGCAACCGTCACCTTTCGCAACAAGACCAGCGGGGCGATCGGGCAGGTCAGCAAAGAGTACGAGTTCAAGCTCTTCTTCGAGAAGAAGGGCGACGATAACGGCGACGGCAAGCCCAATTGGTTTGACTACTGGGGCACCGACGGCGCCGTGACGGGCCTGGTCAACCCCAAGGTGACGTACGATGCCACCAAGGGCGCAGGCAGCTACGGTGCCTGGAGCCCTACGAGCGACCGGGTGGAGCTAGGGCCGGCCGCGGCCGAAACCCACTATCCGGGTGGCCTCGTCATCGACGGGACGACCTATGGCAATGTGCGCGGCGTCGACTCGGTGGCAGAGGTGATCGCCCACGAACTGCGCCACCGCACCACGATCAACGTGAACTGGGGAGCAGGCGGCGCCTGGGTTGGCAAGGCCGATTCTGACTATCGTGTGCCGACGAACGCATACTACGATAAGCTGCCAAATGAGTACGAAGACGCCTTTGGCACGGACAAGACCAAGACGGACAGCAAAGACCTGGAGCACAAGAAGAGCGCCGTATACAAGTACTACGGCGACAATGAGTTTGATGCCATTGTCGCCGGGCACGGCCAGAAGGGTGTCCCCACGAAAGATTGGGCCAATCCGGGCAAGCAGTCCAATCCTACCTTTGTCGCCGCTGCGGTCGCGACCGGACGACAGGCGAGCGCGCCAGCGGGCCGGTCACGGCAGCCAGCCAATACCACGCACCGGCGGTTGTCCTGCCGGACCTGGCCCAGTTGAGCGGTGCCTATACTGACGCCCGCGTGGATGCCGATAACAACGGTGAAGCCGAAGCCTTGCGCATCACGGTCGGCGTCAACGTGACCGCGGCAGCTGCCTATCAAGTCGTCGGCTGGCTGCAAAGCAGCACGGGTACGGATCTTGCCTGGGCTTATGCCACCGCTAATCTGAGCCCAGGGGCCCAACAGGTGCAGCTCGACTTCGACGGCAAACTGCTGCGCCTGCAAGGGGTAAATGGCCCGTACAAACTGGCGCATGTCGAACTCCGCACCGGGGACGACGGCGACGTCGTAGACTTTGCGGACAACGCCTATACACACTGCCGCGTACGCCGCGAGCAGCTTTGCAGCGCCTGCGGCTGCCTATCACGGGCACGTATTCCGACAGCGGTGTCGACAGCAACGGCAACGGCTTGTTTGATACACTCAATGTAAATGTGGGCGTCCAAGTGAACGGTGCGGGCAGCTACACGCTGGTCGGCTGGCTGTACGCTCCTGACGGCAGTGCCATTCCGGGCGCAGTGGCCACGACTACGTTCTCCAACTCCGGTACCCAGACGCTGCAGTTTGACGGCAAGAGCATTCGCTGGCAGCGCAAGAATGGACCCTATTCGCTGCGTTATCTGGAAGTGCGCGATGCCAACCAGGAGCGTGTTGCCTTCCTGCCGCTGGCGTATACAACGGCGACCTCCTATACTGCGCCCAATTTGAGTCCGGCGGAAGCGCCGAGATTGATGCCGGTGGCTACAGCGACCAGGCCGTCGATCTCAACAGCGACGGTCTGTATGATCTGCTGCGGATCACAGCACTACGATCACTGCCACAAGTGCCGGGCCGTACCATCTTGCTGCGTCATTAACCGATCCGGCCGGACAGTTGATCACGGACATTGCGCAAGATGTCAATCTCAACGTGGGCGGCAATCCAGTCGCGCTCGACTTCCCCGGCGGCCAGATCCGGCAGCATGGCGTGGACGGCCCGTATCAGGGTCACGCAGGTGATACTCACGGCGGCAGGCGACGTGATCGATCAACAGGCTCTCGCCGCCACGACACAGCCCTATGCGGCGAACGCGTTTGCCTATCCCCTGGTGGCTCTTGGCGGGAATTTCAGTGACGCTGCCGTCGATGCCGACAACGACGGCCAGAACGATTATCTAGGCATTGCGGTGCCGATCCAACCGGGCAGCAGCGGCGTCGTGATCGTACAAGGACGGCTGGTGGACAAGAATGGTGGCGACATCCAGTGGGCAGAAACGGATGCTGCCGTGACAGCCGGGGTGATGCAGACCGTGACACTGCCGTTTAGCGCAACAGAGATTCTGGCCCACGGCGTCGACGGCCCTTATGAGTTGAGGAACGTCCTCATCTATAACACCGGTGACCCAAGCCAGGCCGTCACCGATCTGCCGGCCTACGTCACTGCCGGCTATCGCCATACCGACCTTAGTATCTTCATCGGTGGCGCCGCCACCCTTGCCATGAGTGCGGCGCCCGAACAGCTTATCGCCGACGGCACCAGCACGAGCAAGATCACTGTCGTCGTGGAGGATGCCGGCGGCAACCTGGTGCCCAACCAGCCGGTCCAGTTCACGACGACAGCGGGACAACTCACGGCAAGCAGTGGCAGCACTGGGATTGACGGCAAGGTGAGTGTTGATCTGGTCGCCCCGACGACGGCAGGGCAGGCAACCGTGACGGCGATCGTGGGCAGCATCAACCAGGCGGCAGTGGTCAGCTTCGCTGCCGGCCAGCCGGCCGTCATCACGACCGTGATCACGCCGACTGTCCTGGCGGCCGACGGGCAGAGTGTCGCCACCGTACGTGCCAGGGTTACGGATGCGTTTGGCAACCCGATCGCCGGTGCCAGTTGTTCACTTCAGCACCTCGCTGGGTTCCATCAACGGTTCAGCCCAGACGGACGGTGCGGGCGTGGCCGCTGCGCCGCTGACTGCACCTGCAGCCGCAGGGATCGCCCAGGTTACGGCCAGCATCGGTGCCGCTGCAATCGACGTCGAACGTCACGTTCGCCCAAACGGGGCGCAACCTGTATCTGCCGGCAATTCGGCGCTGAGTCGGGGTCTAGTTTGACATTGGGGGTGGGGCACAAGGTCCGGCGGTAACGTCTCAAGAAACCGAGTTTCTCAAAGAAACTCGGTTTCTGTCCGGTTAGGCTCTCAGCGCCGGACCTTATGCCCCTGCTGTTTACGCTCGCCGTCAGGGCAGCTTGTTGCCGGCGGCCAGGTAAATCGCGTACCACTCCTGCCGGCTGAGCCGCACGCCCGACGCCTTGCAGGCATCCTTGACGCGCTGCGGCGTTGGTGGTGCCGAGGATCGGCTGCATGCGCGCCGGGTGGCGGAGCAGCCAGGCAATGGCGATCGCGGTGTTCGTCACGTTGTACTGCGCCGCGATCTCGTCGATCTTCTGGTTGAGTTCGGGAAACTTCGGGTTGCCCAGGAAGGTGCCTTCGAAGAAGCCGTACTGGAAGGGCGACCAGGGCTGGATCGTGATGTCGTGCAGCCGGCAGTAGTCGAGGATGCTGTTATCGCGATCGATCGAGCGGTCGATCTCCATGTTCACGTTCAGCCCGGCGTCGATCATGCCGGTGTTGGTGATGCTCAGCTGGAGCTGATTGAAGATCAGCGGCTGCTTGACATAGCGCTTTAGCAATTCGATCTGCATGGGGTTCTGGTTGCTGACGCCGAAGTTGCGGACCTTGCCGCTGTCCTGGAGGATCGTGAATGCCTCGGCCACCTCTTCGGGTTCGACCAGGGCATCGGGCCGGTGCAGAAGCAGGACGTCCAGGTAATCGGTGCGCAGCCGCTCCAGGCTGCCGTCGACGGCGGCGAGGATGTGCTCTTTCGAGAAGTCGAAGGAGCCCTTCCGGATCCCGCACTTGCTTTGAATATACATTGTCTCGCGCACGCGCGGGTTCATATCCAACGCTTCGGCAAACTTCGCCTCACTCTGCCCGCCGCCGTAGATGTCGGCATGGTCAAAGAAGTCAATCCCTTCGTCCAGCGCCGTATGGATCAACTCCGCAATCTCCGTCTTCGCCATGCTCGCAATGCGCATGAGGCCCAGCGAAATCTCGGAGACGGTGAGATCACTGTTCGCAACCTTGATCTTGTTCATTTCAGTCCATTCCTTGTGACATATGGCAGGAAAGAGTGTGTCGGGTGGGCTAAGTATAATCCAACCTGCATGGGAACCAATCGGCCCCTCGTACGTTAGGTAAGGCGAGCCCAGAAAAGGAGTATATATGACGAACAAGCAGTTGACCCACGCAGCACAATCAGAGACGGGGCTGCTTATCCGCAGGCCTATGCGCGAGGTGTTTGAGGCGTTTGTCAACCCCGCGATCACGACGCAGTTCTGGTTCACCAAGAGCAGTGACGCACTTGCCGCCGGGCAGACGGTCGAATGGGAATGGGAGATGTACGGCGTGTCGGCACCTGTTACGGTCCTGGCCGTCGAGCCCAACCGCCGTATCCTCATCGAGTGGCCGGGCGAAAAGGGGCGCACGACTGTCGAGTGGAGCTTTGCGCCGTACGGCGAGGGCGCGACGTTTGTCACCATCATCGAAAAGGGCTTTGTTGGCGAAGGTGACGAACTTGTGCGGCAGGTTGCGGGCTCGACAGAAGGTTTTACGCTCGTGCTGGCAGGTGCCAAGGCGCTGCTGGAACACGGCATCCGGCTAAATCTTGTCGCCGACCGCTTTCCCCAACACAGCGAAGGTTCCTGATCCAGAAAAGCGAATTGACGTCTGCCCTGCCTGCGGCTAAGATTGCTCCGTCCCAAGAAACGCGCCTACTTCTGGAAATATGCTGTCGTACGCGTCGCACTGTGGAGGAGAAACACAATGGCAGAATCCAGCCCGCCGGGTATCAGCCCGGTCCGACGAATCGTCGTCCGCAAAAATGGCCCGTATATGGTCTACGGCCGTGTGCCTCTCGTGCAGAAGACGCAGGTCGTGTCCGAATACGGCGAGCCGCTGACATGGCAGAAGGACGGCGACCTCGAGGTGGAGGAGACCTACCTGCTCTGCCGCTGCGGCCAGTCGAGCAACAAGCCCTTTCTGTGACGCCACGCACGCCAAGATCCACTTTGACGGCACGGAAACGGCGCTCACGGGCAGCACGGCCGAGCGCCAGATCGTGAACGAGCAGGGGACACGCATCACGGTCAAGCGCGATTTCTACCTGTGCGTCGAGTCTGGCTTCTGCGGCAACCGCGTCACGAACATCGACGGCGATGGTCGAACACACGGCCGATCCGCAGGTGCGGGCGCAGATCATGGCGATGATCGGCCACTGCCCCTCCGGCTCGTACACCTTTGCCCTGGACGCAGAAAGCGGCGATATCGAACCGGACCTGCCGCAGCAGATCGCGGCCACGACCGAGATCACGGATGAGGGGCCGATCATGGGCCCGCTTTGGGTCACCGGCAATATTCCCATCGCCAGGGCCGACGGCCAGCCGTTTGAGACGCGCAACCGGGTCACGCTCTGCCGCTGCGGCCTATCGGGCAACAAGCCGCTGTGTGACGGTACGCACCGCCACGCCCAGCAGGCGGCACAGAAGGCGCAGCAGCACGGAGTAGGCAGCTGGCGGCCATCAGGCGTTTTTTGCCGTCTTGACAACCACATAGAAGCTGTAGCAATCTTCTTAGCTGTTTTCTACGCAACGGACGATACTTGAGATGCCGGCGCAGCACGGCCAGCACAGGAGCGCTCTGATGATCTACGATCTGGTCTTTGAAGGCGGCGGGGCCAAGGGGTTTGTGTTGGTTGGCGCCTATGACGAGTTTGTCAAGCGCGGCCACACGCACTGGACGGCTGTTGGGCACATCGGCGGGAGCCATCACGGCCGCCCTCATGGCGGCAGGCTACACGTCGGAGGAGATGCTTGCCGCGCTCGACGAGCGCGATGCGGCCGGCAAGCCCGTCATGGCGGCTTTCTTGGGCGCGCCTGCGCCGTTCACGCCGGACCAGATTCGCAACAGCGCCATTCGCCACCTGCTCAAGGGTGTGAACCTCACGTTCGTCCCGGATTTTGTAGAAGATAAGTTGGACGACAGCATCGCGCAGCTGCTGGCAAAAGATCCATCGTCGCGCCACCTTTTTGCCTTTGTGGAGCGCGGCGGCTGGTTTTCGGCGGATGCCTTTGTCACCTGGCTGCGGGCCAAGCTCGACGCCGGCCAATGGCAGGGCGCGCAGCGTGCTTTCAGCAAGATGACGCTGAGCCAGTTTTTTGCCGCCACCAAGGTGGAACTGGCCGTGGTTGCCTCCGACACAACCGGCGGGCGCATGCTCGTGCTCAACCATCGCACCGCCCCCGACTGTCCCCTGGTGATGGCCGTGCGCATGTCGATGAGCATCCCGCTGCTGTGGGACGAAGTGATCTGGCAGGAAAGCTGGGGCACCTACCGCGGCCGGGATATCACCGGCCATGCGATCGTCGACGGCGGCATGCTGTCGAACTTCCCCATCGAGCTCTATCTTTCCAACGATCTGGGCGTGACCAACGTGATGGGGCCCAAGCAGGACACCGCGGTGCTGGGCATGCTGATCGACGAGAATGCGCCGGTGCCGCAGCCTATTGCACCGGCTGCGGCTCCCTTGGTCCAGATTGACATAAAACCGGGCGAGCTGCAGACGGTACTACGGCTCGAGCGGCTCGTCTCGACCGCGCTCGGCGCACATGACAGGACGGTGATGGACGAGTACGATCAGCTCATCGTTCGCCTGCCTGCGGGCGGCTACGGCACGATTGAGTTTGACCTGTCGACAGTTCGCCTGAATGCCTTGATCGACGCCGGCAGAAATGCGCTTAGGCGCCTACCTGGATCGCCCTGTACCCGCCGCCGACGTGGGCGGGGCCGCCGGGCCGGCAGCCCCCAGCCGTGCGGTTATCGACCGCCGGGCGAATGACATCCTCGCCGACTAACCAGTCGGGCCAGGTTGATCTATAGCCGGCTGCGCAATATGCAAGCAAAAAAGGCGGGGAAGCCCCGCCTTTTTTTGTGCGGTTTTTCTGTCTACGGGGCTGGGATCCAGATCTGCTGGCCGACCACGATCATGTTTGGATCGGTGATCTGCTTGTAGGCCGGATCCTGCTTGGCCATCTCGTTGGTGGCGGCAACGATTTCCTGATAGCGTGTCTCGCTGCCCAAGTACTCCTGCGCGAGCGCCGTGAGCGTGTCGCCTGGCTGCACGACATAGGCCTGGCCGCCAGAGCTGCTCGGCAGCGTCGGCAGTTGGCTCAGGCTCCGCGGTAGGGGCAGGTGTAGGCTCCGCGGTCGGCTCCGCGGTCGGCGTGGGGGCCGGTGCGGCCGGTGCGACGACCACCGGCACCACGACGATCACCGGCCTGGTGCGCGTTGCCGGCTCGCCGCTGACCTGGGCTGCCACCTGCACGTTGCCGGTCTTGGCTGCCGGGTAGGCATAGGTCCACTGGCCGTCGTTCTGCACGGGCGCCGTGGCAATTACGGCGCCGTCCTGCACGATCTCGACCTCGGAGCCGGGCTCACCCGTGCCGGTAAGCGTGATCGTGTTGTCCGCGGCGACCTCCGGCGTGTCCAACACGGGCTCCGGCCACCGCACTGGGGATGTCGAGCGACACCACCGGTGACTGGCTGATGACCTTGCCCGCGGCATCCTTGCGTACAACCTGGAGCTTGTAGCTGCCCGGCTTGACCTCTGAGGCCAGCGACCAGGTGCCGTCGGCGCCCACGGTGGCCTTGCCCAACACCGTGGCGCCGGACACAATCTCGACCGACGTGCCGGGAGTTCCGGTGCCGGACAGGGTGAGCGTGCTGCCGGAAATCTCAGGCTGGCCGAGCGTTGGCGGCACACTGGTGGCTGCGGCGGTGGCTGCGGCGGCAGCTGTCGGTGTAACTGCACTGGCCGCGCCGGCGGCTGCGGTTGCCGTCAAAGTGGCAGAAGAAGCGGCCTGCGCAGCGGGCGTCTTGGTGGCGGCCGGCGATGCTGTTGTGGCTGCGGTGGCTTTCGTCGGCGTAGTGTCTGTCACAGCCGTTGTAACCGAAGCTGCCGTCGTAGTCGCCGTGCCGGCAGCAGTGGTGTGTGTGGTCGCCGTAACGGCAGAGGTACCTTTCACGGCGGGTGTTGCCAAGGCAGCGGTGCCGGTTGCTGAGACGGTGCCAGAGACTGTTGCCGCGGCGGCTACAGCTGCCGTTGTCGTCACCGTCGCACTGGCTGTAGCAGTGCGCGTGGCCGTAACGGCAGAGGTGCCTTTCACGGCGGATGTTGCCAAGGCAGCGGTGCCGGTGACTGAGACTGTGCCAGAAACTGTCGCTGCGCCAGTAGCCGGCGCTGCGGCTGTGGTCGTGGTGTTTTTGGTGGCCGTGGGTGCGACTGCAGCAGCTACGCCGGCCGCCGCTGTGATCGTTTCGCCTGCCGTCACTGTAGGGCTCCGTGCTGCCGGCACGGTCAGCGATACCATGCGCGAGTACTGAACGGATTTATCCGTGTCGTCAACTGTGCGGATCCGCAGCGCGTAGGAACCAGGATCGAGTTGGACTGCGACAATCCACAGCCCATCCGCATCGGCGGCGGCCTCGCCCAGCACCTCGTCGCTGGTGACCAGCTCGACCGTGGCACCGGGTGCGGCCATACCTGTAAGCGTCACCTTGTCGCCTGCCACTACCGGGGCCGACACTTGCGGCGCACGGGCGCTTGGCACAGACGTAGTGATCGGTGCTGATACGGATGCAGTGGCTGGCTCGGCAGCCGTCACCTCAGCACTCGCCGTAACGCCTGGCCTTGTGCTTTGGCCAGCCTCACCTGCAGTTGCGCTCCCTGTGATTGCAGTTCCAGGCACGCTAAGCGGTACGCCCGCAGACTCGTCGACCGTGGCGCCATCTGCATCCAGCGTACGCACGGTCACCGCATATTCGCCAGGGCTGATTTTGGCGGTCAGCTGCCACGTCCCGTCGGCCGCAACGACCACGCTGCCCAGCACGGCTTCCGCAGCCGCACTTTTTTCGGCGGACCCTGCCTCAGCGGAACCTGCTTCAGCCTCTCCGCTGCCGGTGTTCTCAATCGCGTCGGTTTTGTTGCCGGCGCTGTTTGTGACTGCGCCGGCTGTGCCGGCGCCGCCTGCCGCTGCGATGGCAACGACCTCGACTGTGGTGCCCGGCGTGCCGGACCCTGACAAGTTGGCTGTGCCGTCTGCTACCTGGGCTGCGCCCAGCGATCCTTGCGCTGATGCAGACGAAGCTGCGCTTGCACTCTGGGCGCCGGCGACCGCTGCGCCAGTGGCTGTGCCGCCCTCTGACTGCACCGGCGCGGCTGTGTCGACCTCTGCTACTGTGTCCGTGTCTGTGTCTGTGTCTGTGTCTGTGTCTGTGTCTGTGTCTGTACCAGTACTGACATCAGCACCGGTTCCAGTGCTTGTATCTGCTTCGGACACTGCTGCTTCTTGGGCAGGGGCCGCTGGTTCCTCGGCTGTGGTCCCGGCTGCGGCGGCCTGCTGCTCGCTGCTCCAATCAAGCACAGCGGGCGAGCCGACAGCAGCGCCAGCCGCGTCGCGCGCCTGGGCCCGCAGTTGGTAGGTGCCTGCGGGCAAGGTCACCGGCAGCGACCAGCTTCCGTCAGCCCCTGCGGTGGCCGTACCGAGGCTGGCTTCGCCGGCAAACACCTCGACGATTGCGCCCGCCTGGGTGTGGCCGGAGAGCGTTGTAGGGTTGGCGCCGGTTACCTGCGGCGCATCCAATACGGTGACGGTGCCAAAAGGCAGGCCAAGCTGCCGCTGGATCTGAGCGCTCATGTCCGGGCGGAAATAGAGCATCAGGCCGAGGAGAATCAGGAGGATAATTCCCTTGACCAGGTCATAGGGCCAGGTTTTCGACTGGCGGGTAGTATTCATACGCTTTCGTCCTTCGCAGCCACGGTGCGCCGGCTTATGCCTGCCGGCGCCCGGCGTCGAGTTCGTCTTTTAGTGCCTGCAGGCGGCCCCAGTTGCCGACGGCAGCCCAACTGGCCTGTTCCGGCCACGAGGTGGGGTCGGCCATGCGATAGGCTGGACCTGCCTCGTCAAGCAGCAGGCGCAGCCGGGCCGGTTCCATGCGCGCCAGCTGCGCGTAGGTCTTGATGCCATTCCGGTAGAGAATTTCGGCGATCTTGGGGCCGATGCCTTCGAGCACGGCCAGGTCGTCCTGCGGCTCGGTCGCCGGCCGGCGGACGCCACCCTGCAGCTGTGCCTTGAGGGCGTCGAGCCGTGGCCAGTCGCGATTGGCGGCCAGGCGTGCCTGGCGCGGCCAGGTTTCGGGATTGGCGGTCTGGAACCGGCTGCCCCCGCTGCGCAGCATTGTCTCGAGGTCAGAGACTTCGGTGTCCGCCAGTTGGGCGAACGTGATAGATACCGTGTTCGTTGAGCAGCTCGGCGATCTTGGGGCCGATCCCTTCGATAATCGTGAGATCGTCGCTCGGCGGCGGTTGGCGGCGGTTCCGCTGCGGCAACTGCGGCAACAGCGGCTACCTCAACTGCGCTGGGCCGGCGGACGCCGCCTTGCAGCTGCGCCTTGAGGGCGTCGAGCCGCGTCCAGTCGCGGTTGGCGGCCAGGCGTGCCTGGCGCGGCCAGGTTTCCGGGATCGGCGGTCTGGAACCGGCTGCCGGCGCCGCGAATGATGGTCTCGAGATCGGAGACTTCGGTATCCGCCAGTTGGGCGAAGGTGTAAATGTCGTGCTGGTTGAGCAGCTCTTCGATCTTGGGGCCGATCCCCTCGATAATCGTGAGATCGTCGTGTTCTTGCTCTGGCTGGGCTGCTGCAGCGGCCGCCACCGTCAAGCCGCTGACCGCAAGGAAGCGAGCGGCATCTGATTCGAGCACGTCCTTGTGCGGGCACCCAGCGCCGAGTTCTCGGTCTGCAGCACCTTGTTTGCCGCCAGCACGTGTTCCATCTGCTCGTGCAGGGCGGCCGATTCTGCCCGCGCGGCTGCCAACTCGCCGTTGAGTTGCTCGGCCAATGCCTGCTTGTCGGCGTTGGCGAGATTGAGCTGGTTGTTCAGCGCTGCGATCTCGGCACGTGCGGCGTCCAGGTCGGCCTGGAGAATGCCCAGGTTGCTGTTGGCCGCCTCCAGGTCGCCGCGGCTGATCGACAGCTGCTGGCTCAGCTCCATTTCGCGTGCCCGCAAGCCGCTGACCGTATTCTGTGCATGGGAGAGATCCGCCTGCAGGCGGTTGTGTTCGTTTGCCCAGCGCGATTGTTTGCGCCGCCAATAGAAGAGATCGATGAGCCATTCGATAATCCAACCCGTCAGGGCGCCTGCAATAAAGCTAAACCAGTCCATGATGAATACCTCGGCTCCTTTGTGCGTTCGTCCCCGCGTGTAGCGGCAGGCGAATGCGTCGATGAATGATGCAAGGAGGCGCACAGGTCAGCCGGCCTGCCGCGTAGCAGCAGCTGGCCGGTGCTGGCGACCACCAGATGAGGTTTCGCAGAATTTTAGGAGCAGTGCGCGGCCACTGTCATTGTCACTCCCGGCCGGGCCCATCCCAATAGCAGCCGGAGGCTTCAGAAGCAATAATGTTCCGGTTTGGAACCGCCCTACGCGGTGAATAGAGGGGCGCTGTGACAGCAGCATACCTGTCTGCTGTGCTTCTGTCAATGCTATGCGGCCGGCACCAATCCGAAGTAGCGCCTGACGGGCGGCAGCAAAAAGACCACCGTCATCAGCACGACAAGGCCGCCGGCCACGATAAGTGTCGCAGTGGGGTCGGCGCCTAGCAGGGGGCCGACAAAGAGCACCAACAGGATGCCGATCGCCCAGACCACGACGATGTGCACCCATAGGCTCCAATGGTTTGCGTACAAAGATGGCCGCGCCGGCCACCAGCAGCAAGATGGCCACCGCCCAGCACGGGCAGGAAAACGGCCGACATACCTGCCCCGTGGCTGAAGTACAAGTTGAGCGTCGTAACCAGCGCGAACATACCGAGCACAGCTTCAATCACCGCCAACACCGACAACAATACGCGGGTCATGGCTAAGAGCCTTTCTTTTGAGTATTCAGAAGTCAAGATTGCTTCGTCAAATTTCCCTATTCAGCATATAATGGCCCTGCCGCATTATCCATATTGCAAGATCGCCATCGAGGGATCCATGTCCAAGTCTAAGAATCGAAAATCAAGAAACAATACCAGCCAATCAAAACCGGCACAGCCTCAGGGCGCGCAGTCTCAAACCGCCCAGGCTAACAAGTCAGCGCCGGCCAAGACAAATACGCAGGTGAAACCTGCCAAGCAGCGCAACCTTTTACTCACAATTGCCCTCATCCTGGTGATTCTGCACGGCATCCTGGTCCTTGCTCTCTTCTGGTTTGGGGCACCTGAGACACAGCGTACAGTCGGCAGCATTGCGCTCTGGCTGACCGTACTGTCTGCGCTCGGCGACGTAGTGGCTGCCGGCGCCATGTGGTTCTGGAAGAAGTGGGGTATCTACCTGTACGGAATTGCGACGATCGCCGGCGGCATCGGTGCAATGCTCGCCACCGGGAGCATGCTGTTCCTGTTTGGCGCGATCCTGCCCGCCATCGTCGTGCTGTACATCGTCGCGATGCAGCGCAACAAGTTCGAGTAGAGATACTTGTAAGCTCACTCCCCTCCCTTTTCCCGCAATACCCGGCGGGTCGAATCGTTATACTGCTGTCTGCAATACTGCAATACAAAGGTTAGCGAATCGCCCGCTGGGCTCTCTCCAACAAGGTCACTCCGGCCAGGCGTCACTCGTCGAATACAGTCTGATCGTGTTGGCTTTGCCTTTTACTGCCAACGCAGCCGCGTGTGCTAGCACGTCGATCGCCAAGGGATACAGCGCATATTGGCCAACCGTTGGTTGATCCAGCACGGTGAGCGACGGCAGCGGTGTCGACAACCCTGTACCAAGTGCCTTGACATAGGCCTCTTTACGCGTCCAGATGTCGAAGAATAACTGGGATTTTTCGCGGCTCGCACGGTAGCGGGCAAGTTCGAGGGGTGACAGCACCTGGCTTGCGAGTTCATCTGTGACAATTTCCGGGCGCAAGCGCTCGATGTCGACGCCAATCGAGTCGCCACCTACCGGTGCGTCGAGCATGAAGGCCAAAAGCCCAGCCTGGCGGGTATGCGCGACGTTAAACGCGATCGGCGCACGGACATACGGCTTTCCAAAGCTGTTATAGTCGAAGCGCAGCGAGTGGCCATCTCCTTCGAGGTACCGGCCGAGTAGAATGCGCAGCAGGGCACGTACGGTGACATAGGCGTTCCTGTCCTGTTCGAACCGATATTGCGCCGCGCGCGCTGTTTCGTCCTCCGAAAGAAACGAAAGTAGAACCGGGCTCTGTGCCTGCAGGTCGTCCATGACCACCCACCATACATGGACGTCGCCGGGAATGATCTGCGTAAACATGCACCAGTATCCCACGATCGGTCAAAAACTGCGCTGCCTGTCTGTATTATACCCGTCATGTGCACAATTCACGCTTACGATTACACGAGGCCGGCGCTTGTCGAACCTTTTGTCAGCATCCTGTAAGTAATATCGATATGGTGCTACACTATGATTACCGTCATATAGGTGGAGCCACAGCGTTCTCCTCATCGCCGACTACACAGCCAAACTGCTGTTGTTCGTGTTTCGTAAGTTAGTCTAAGAACTTGTGTAGCCGCCACCGCCATGGCTTGAATTGCTGCGCGCCCCGCCGCGCAAGAACAGGTGGGACAGTTCAACGCCTGTCTGACATACCTGCCTTGGAGGATTTTCGTGCTTCTTAACACAGCTGCCCCACTCCCGAATGTACCTGCGGCACACGAGCCTGTTGCCATAATCGGGATAGGGTGCCGTTTCCCCGCCGGTATTCAGGATCCTGAGTCTTTCTGGCGTGCTTTGCTGGATGGCACGGACGCCATCACAGAGATACCCGACAGCCGGTTTGACGCACACCGTTACTATGACCCGCGGCCGGCCACACCCGGCAAGATCATGACCCGGTGGGGTGGCTTCCTCGCAGATGTAGACAAGTTTGATGCCTATTTCTTTGGCATCTCGCCACGGGAAGCGGATCGTATGGACCCGCAGCAGCGAGTGCTGTTTGAGGTCGCATGGGAGGCCCTCGAAGATGCGGGTCAGAAGCCACGCGACCCGCGGCTGCATGCCACCGGGGTCTTTGTCGGTATGTGGCTGCAGGACTATGAATCCAAGCTCTTCCATAATCCCGAACACACCGACTTCTACATGACCACGGGCTCGGGGCGCTACGTCGCCGCGGGACGGCTCTCCTACCTGTTTGACTTCCAAGGGCCGAGCCTGACCGTAGATACTGCCTGCTCCTCTTCGCTCGTCGCCGTGCATCTCGCCTGCCAGAGCCTGCAGCACGGGGAGTGCAACCTTGCCCTGGCGGGTGGGGTCAATGTCATTCTCCAGCCTCACATCACGATCGCATACTCGCAGTCCAAGATGATGGCACCGGACGGCCGCTGCAAGTTTGGCGATGCGCGTGGCGATGGTTATGTGCGCAGCGAGGGCTGCGGCGTGGTTGTCCTGAAGCGGCTGTCCGATGCACTGGCCGACGGCGATCCCATCTATGCCCTCATTGCCGGCAGCGCCGTCAACAACGATGGGCGCAGCAGCGGCTTTCTGGCGACACCGGGTACGGCGGGCCAGGAGGACCTGCTGCGCAAGGCATACCATGCCGCCGGTATTGTTCCTGGCCACGTGCAGTACGTCGAGGCGCATGGCACCGGCACGCGGGCAGGCGACCCCGTGGAGATCGAGGCGCTCGGCAGCGTGTTGGCGGAAGGCCGGCCCAGCGGCGAGTTCTGCTATGTAGGGTCCGTCAAGACGAATTTGGGGCATACCGAAGGTGCCGCCGGGATTGCCGGCCTCATCAAGGTGGCGTTGGCGCTCAAGCACAGTACGCTCCCGGCCAGCCTGCACTTCCAGACCCCCAACCCCGCGATACCCTGGGAGCGACTGCCCATCCGCGTGCAAACGCAAGCGGCGCCGTGGCCGGAGCATGAAGGTCCTGCTGTGGCAGGGGTGAGCGCCTTTGGCATTGCCGGCACAAATGCGCACGTCGTGCTCATGGAAGCGCCGGCGCAGGGCTTGCGCCATGAAGGTGCCAATGGTGTGCCCGCACGTGAGGTGTATGTGCTTCCCCTTTCGGCGCAAACGCCCGAGGCGTTGACGGCACTCGCCGCCGCCTATCGCACCCTTTTGGAGTCACCGCTGGCGCCCAACCTGCATGATCTCTGCTATACGGCCGGCGTACGCCGTACTCACCACCGCCTGCGGGCTGCCTTTGTCGCCGGCACGCGCGAGGAGATGGCGGCTGAACTGGCGGCACACGACGGTGAGGCGCCACTATCCGTTGCGGGCGGCGAGCGCAAAATTGTCTTTGTCTTTTCCGGCCAGGGTTCACAGTGGGTAGGCATGGGCCGCCGCCTGTTGGCGGCAGAACCAGCCTTTCGCGCTGCGCTGGAAGCATGCGATCGGGCTCTACGCCCCTTTGTGAATTGGTCCCTGCTGGAGGAACTCGCAGCGCTGCCGGAACGATCACGGCTGGACGAGATTAGCGTCGTCCAACCTGCATTGTTTGCCATTCAAGTTGCCCTGGCGGCGCAGTGGCGGGCCTGGGGTGTCGAGCCGCAAGCCGTGATCGGCCACAGCATGGGCGAGGTCGCAGCAGCCTGCGTGGCCGGTGCGCTCTCGTTGGAGGATGCCGCCCAGGTTATCTGTTCGCGCAGCCGCCTGATGCAGGAGATCAGCGGACAAGGTGCCATGGCTGTTGCTGCGCTATCGCTGGCAGAAGCCGAACGCGTGCGCCGCAGAATACGCAGGGATATCCGTCGCCGTGAGCAACAGCCCACGTTCGACCGTGCTTACCGGCGACCCAGTGAAAATGCAGCAGGTCATGGCGCGCCTGGAGGCGCAGGAGATATTCTGCCGCTCTGTAAAAGTTGATGTGGCGGCGCACAGCCCACAGATGGATCCGCTGCGTCCACGCCTGGTTGCAGACCTCATAGGATTGGCACCAGCGCCTGCAGCCGTTGCATTCTTCTCCACGGTCACAGGAGAGGCGATGCCCGGCGAGATGTTGGACGCCGAATATTGGGGGCAGAACCTGCGCCGGCCGGTGTTGTTTGCGTCCGCAGTGCAGGCGGCACTTGCGGCGGGTTACGACACATTTGTCGAACTGAGCCCTCATCCCGTCCTCGTGCCGGTAATCGAACAGTGTTTTCCTTCCCAGGTCGAAGACAGCGCGGCTCCGGCGGCCCTACCTTCTTGCGTCCGCAGCGAAGACGAACAGGTTGCGCTGCTGCGATCGCTCGGCCGTCTCTATGTGCTCGGCTGCCCGTCGACTGGCAGCGGCTCTATCCCGCCGGCGGCACCCATGTGCGGCTGCCGCACTACCCCTGGCAGCGTGAGCGGTTCTGGCTGGACAACATACCTGGGCTGGAGTCAGGGTCGGCGGTCGATCGGTGACGATGGTCGGCTGCCGCGCGGCCGGCGCCAGCACCCGCTGTTGGGCTGGGAAATTGCAATGGCCGGCGGCGCGGGCCGCCGTATCTGGGAGAACGTGCTAAACCGCGGCGACTATCCCCTGCTTTACGAGCATCGCGTGCAAAACACGCTGCTGCTGTCAGCCTCTGCATTCCTGGCGCTGGCGGTGGCAGCCGGCCACACGGTCGTGGGCTTCCAGCCGCTCACACTGAAAGATGTCGTCTTCCATCGCCCGCTGCTGCTGGACGAGGTGGCATCCTGCACGGTGCAGACAAGCATAGCGGCAGAGGGGCAGGAGTATGTGCTCCAGGTGTACAGCAGGACGGACGCAGGTGACTGGGTACTGCATCTGTCCGCCCAATTGGCAGGCGACTGCGCTGCGCCGGCGAGCACACAGCCGTTCCCGGCGTCACGCGATGAAATCGTGCAGCGGCTGGGACACGCGTCGGATACGTCTGGAAGTCTATGCAGATCTGGCGGCGCGCGGGATAAGCTTTGGGGCGCTGCGACATATGCGCACCGCTGCCGGCAGCGGCGGTGAAGCGCTGGCTTCATTTGAACCTGCGCCGGCCGCGTTCGACAGCATCCCGTATCTGCAATGGCTGGACGCTGTGCTCCAGATGACACCGCTGGCCAGCGCCGCCGGTCGAAAACGACACTGCCGGCATCTATATATATGTACCTCACAGGCTCGACGAACTGTGGGTCAATAGCGGTGAGGCACCGGCTGCTTGGGGCCATGTGCAGTGCCTGGCCGGCGCCGGCAGCATCGCAACAACAGCTTGGCGTGTGGGATGCACATAACACTCCGTTAGCCCAGATGAACGGGCTGCAGCTGGTGCCGTTGGGAACAGCGGCGCTGGCGCACGTGGAAGACTGGCTCTACACGCCGGTGTGGCAGCCCCAATCCCTTGTGCAAGCAAATTCAGGTGGACAAAAGGCTGCTGGGAAATGGGTGATCTTCGCCGATGCTGCCGGCACAGGTAACGCGCTCGCTACGCTGATTCGCCGCGCCGGGGGGACAGCTGAGCTTGTTTTTCAAGGCGGGCACCGCGCGACCGCCGGCAAGGAGTACACGGTAGATTCGACCTCGCTCGAAGGCATCGGCGAACTGTTTCAGCTGTTATTCCCATCGGAGCAGGAGAGCTGTGCCGGCATTATGTACCTGTGGGGCATCAATGCCGCAGGCGCAGAGTGCAATTCGAGCAGCGAACTTATGGCTGCGCAGCAGGTGAGCCTGGGACCGCTGCTCCAGGTAGTTCAGAACGTTGCTCGCCGCCCGTGGCGCTCACAGCCTAAGGTGTGGGCGGTCACGCAGGGCGTACGGCAAAGCGTGCCGGATGTGCGAGACGGAGCAGACGCAGCCGGTGCAGCGCTGCAGTCGTCGCTGTGGGGGCTGGGCCGTGTAGCCGGCGCTGAGCACCCGGCATTGTGGGGCGGGCTAATCGATCTTGATCTCGCACTGGTGCCGGCGGCCGCGGCGGAAATGCTATATGGCGAGTTGACGGCGGCGAGCGAAGACAACGAAGTTGCGCTCGGGCCCAAGGAACGCTGTGTTCTGCGCCTTGCGCCGGCTGAAGCCGCTCCTGCCCAGGATCGGCAGCTGCGGCGTGATGCCGCCTATCTGGTCACGGGCGGCCTGGGCGGGCTTGGCCTGCTGGCAGCGCAGCGGTTGGCAGAACTGGGGGCACGGCGCCTTGTGCTGATGGGAAGAACCGCACTCCCTCCACGCAGCCAGTGGGTGAACGTGGACCCCGGGAGCCGCACCGGGCAGCAGGTCGCAGCGGTGCGGCGGATGGAAGCGCTCGGCACGTCCGTGCACCTGGCCGCCGTAGACGTCGGCGATGAAGCACAGATGGCAGCTTTCATGGCCCAATATGAGGCCGAAGGCTGGCCAGCCATTCGGGGCGTTGTTCACGCTGCGGGCACGGTGCGCGACCGGCTGTTGGCCGACCTGACCTGGGCTGAGATGGCCGAGGTGCTGCATGCCAAGATGGCGGGCAGCTGGCTGCTGCACACGCTCCTGCCCGATCTCGATTTCTTTGTCGTGTTCTCCTCGCTTGGCGCGCTGCTGGGGCAGCCGGGCCAGGGCAACTATGCCGCCGCTAATGCCTTTGCCGACACACTGGTAGAGCAGCGCCGTCGAGCCGGTTACAGCGGATTGAGCATCAACTGGGGGCCCTGGTCGGGAATCGGCTTTGCCGCCGCCACCGGTGGGCAGCGGGTGACCCAAGAGCTTGCACGGCAGGGTATCGGCGCCCTCGAACCCGCGCAGGGGCTCGATATCCTGGCGAAGCTGCTGGCAGGGCGTTCATCCGGCCAGGTGGCAGTGCTGCCGGTCGTCACGCCTGCTGTTGAGGCGCGCGAACTGCCGTATCTCTTGCGCGAACTGCATACGGCTGCTGCCTCTGCTGCTCCAGAGGAGCAAGCCCATGACGAGCCAGCACGGAGCATGCGTACGATGCTGCTCGCGCTGGAGTCCGCCCAGCGCCGGGCGACCCTTGCCGCCCAACTGCAGCAGGCCGTAGGGCAGGTGCTGCGGATGCCTCCTGCCCGCGTGGGCCTGGCCGTACCCCTGGGCTCGCTTGGCCTCGACTCATTGATGGCGATGGAACTGCGCAACCGGCTGGAGCTTGGACTGGACATTCGCCTGCCGGCAACCTTTGTCTGGAATTATCCCACCATCCACGAGTTGGTCCCCTACCTGGCTGAGCGGATGGATGTGCCATTAGAAGCGGCCGGCACGGCCGTACAAGCACGTACAGGCGAGCTAGATGAGATCCGTCCGGTAGAGCAGGAAACCTTGGGATCTACCTCTCTTGACGACCTGCTTGCAGACATTGAAACCCTGTCCGACGAGGACGCCTTGACTGCCTTAAAGGCCACCTAATCCGTGCCAGAAGAGACACACAAACCGTCTATGCCGCAGAGTTCAGGCAAGTTACACCATCTATCGGCCACAAAACTCGCGCTGCTGGCCAAGCAGGCCTACGCGCAGGTTGAAGAAGTGCTGCACGCCGAGCCGATCGCCGTGATCGGCATGGGCTGCCGCTTCCCGGGCGGCGCCGACAACCCGCAGGCGTACTGGGATCTGCTGTGCCGCGCCACCGATGCGATCGGTGAAACGCCGGCTGACCGTTGGGACGCCGGTGCCTATTACGCGGACGATTTTGCCGCACCGGGCAAGATGAACACGCGCCGGGGCGGCTATTTGCCCGCGGTCGACGGGTTTGATGCTGCCTTCTTCGAGATCTCTCCGCGCGAGGCCGAACGCATGGACCCGCAGCAGCGGCTGCTGCTTGAGGTCGCCTACGAGGCGTTTGAAGATGCTGGGCTGACCCGGCGGGAGCTGGGCGGCAGCCAGACCGGCGTGTTTGTCGCCAGCTATCACAACGATTACACGCAGCAGCAGTATGCAGACCTCGCGTCGATCAACCTGCGCACGCTGACGGGCACCCTTCACAGCATTGCTGCCAATCGCATCTCTTACCTGTTTGACCTGCACGGTCCCAGCATGGCGCTCGACACGGCCTGCTCGTCGTCGCTGGTGGCGGTGCACCTGGCATGCCAGAGCTTGCGCAGCCGTGAGAGCGACCTCTGCCTGGCGGGCGGCGTCAGCCTGATGATCGGGCCCGAGGTCAACATTGCCTTGTCCAAGGTCGGATTCATGTCGCCCGACGGCACGAGCTACACGTTCGACAGCCGCGCCGCCGGTTTTGGCCGCGGCGAGGGCTGTGGCGTCGTCGTGCTCAAGCGGCTGGCAGATGCCCTGGTCGACGGCGACCGGGTGCTGGCAGTCGTGCGCGGCTCGGCCGTCAACCAGGACGGCCGCTCGACGGTGCTGACGGCGCCCAGCGGCCGCGCCCAGCAGGCGGTCATTGCTGCCGCGCTGCGGCACGCAGGCGTGGCGCCTGCGCAGGTCAGCCATATCGAGGCCCACGGTACCGGTACGCTGTTGGGCGATCCCATCGAGGTTGAGGCGCTGGCACAGGTGCTGGGCGGACCTGCTGACAGTGCACTGGCTGAAGGGGCACCGGCTGACGGGGCACCGGCCTGTGCGCTCACCTCCGTCAAGACCAATTTCGGCCACCTGGAGGCGGCGGCAGGCATTGCTGGTCTGATCAAGGTCGTGTTGAGCTTGCAGCATGAGGCGATTCCACCGCACCTGCATTTCCAGGAGCTGAACCCGCATATTGATCTCCGCGGCACCCGCCTGTTTATTCCCACGGAACTGACGTCGTGGCCGGTGGGGACGAGCCCGCGCATCGCCGGGGTAAGTTCCTTTGGGATTGGCGGGACGAACGCCCACATCGTGATCGCCGAAGCACCGGCGCCGGCGCGGCCCGCGTCACAGCCGGCCGCGCTGCCACTAGCTGCGGCGGCACCTGCTGCGCTGCTGCCGCTCTCGGCGCGCAGCCCACAGGCCTTGCGAGCGCTGGTCGAGCGCTACGCCGCCTGGCTGGACGACGGCCGCCAGCCGGCCGACCTGCGTGACATCTGCTATACAGCCGGCGTGCATCGCAATCACTACGAGCACCGGCTGGCGATCGTAGGCAGCAGCCGCACCGAACTGAGCGCCCGGTTGCGACAGCACCTGGCGCAAGCCCGCACGCTGCGAGCCAACCGGGGCCATGACGAGCCGCCTGGCGTGGCTTTTGTCTTTTCTGGACAGGGACCGCAGTGGTGGGCAATGGGGCGCGAACTGCTGGAGCAAGAACCCGTCTTTCGTAAAATGGTCGAGCGCTGCGATACGCTGCTGCTGCCGTTAGCGGGCTGGTCGCTGCTCGCAGAACTCCACGCCGCCGAAGAGACTTCGCGCTTGGACCAGACCGAAGTTGCTCAACCGGCCATCTTTGCGCTGCAGATGGGCCTCCATGCACTGTGGGGCGCTTGGGGCATCGCGCCCGCTGCTGTGATCGGTCACAGCGTGGGGGAAATTGCCGCTGCCTGTGCCGCCGGAAGTTTGACGCTGGAGCAGTCGATTCACTTGGTCTACCACCGGGGCCGCTTGATGCAGCAGGCGACGGGCAATGGCCGCATGGCATCCGTGGAACTGCCTGCGGAAGCGGCCGCGGACCTCATCGCTCCCTATGACAATCAACTGTCGATCGCAGCCGTCAACGGTCCAACCACCACTGTGATCTCGGGAGAGACCGCTGCGCTGCAAGCTGTGCTCGAGGTCCTGGCACAGCGGCAGGTCAGCTATCGAGAGCTGAAAGTGAACTACGCGTTTCACAGCGTGCAGATGAACGGCCTGGCGGACGAACTGGTGCGCGTGCTGGACGGACTTACACCGGACGGCGGCCGCGATTCCGATCTACTCGACCGTGACCGGGCAAATTAGCGACGGTCGCGGGCTGGATGCCGCCTATTGGGGGCGGAACGTGCGCCAGACCGTACGCTTTGCCGCAGCAGTCAACGGTGCGGCAGAGGCCGGGATACAGCTGTTTGTCGAAGTCAGCCCACACCCGGTGCTTGGGGGCGTGATCGGCGAGTGCCTGGCCGCCGTCGGGCGGGAGGGCGCTGCCTTTGCCTCGCTGCGCCGCCAACGCCCAGAACGCGAAAGCCTGCTGGGCACGCTGGCCGAGCTCTATATGGCAGGCTGCGACATGCAGTGGCAGGGCCTGTTCTCGATACCGGCCCAGCACGTCACGCTGCCGCTTTACCCCTGGCAGCACGAACGGTACTGGTTTGAGCCGTCGTCGTCGGCTCACGGCTAGCGCGGCAGCATCGACCCAGGAACAGCCTTTGCTCGGCCCGCCGCTCCGCTCGCCGGCAGTCGACGGTATCCTCTTCCAATCTACCTTGTCGGCAGCCAGCCCGGCTTTTCTGGGCGATCACCGCATCTTTGGGCGCAGCGTGCTGCCTGCGACTGGTTATATGGTGATGGCGCTGACCGCCGCGCGCAGCCTGTGGCCGTCGGCGCAGGTCGCGCTGGAGGAGCTGGCTATCCAGTCTCCGCTGGTGCTGCCGGAACAAGGTACGCGGCATGTACAGCTGCACCTGCAGCCGGAAGCAGCTGCCGGTGGTACGGCAAAGTTCGCCCTGTACAGTTCAGCTGACGAGCAGAGCTGGGTGCTGCATGCGACCGGCCTGCTGCGGCCGGCAGATGCGGCCGGGACGGTAGCCCGGCCAGTGCTGCAGGACACACCCATGCGGCTGCCAGAGTACATGGGCGCCGAGGACTATTACCGGCTCATGGCGGTGCGTGGCCTTGCGTTTGGCCCGGCCTTCCGTTCACTCGTCGCTGTGCGGCACGGCAAGGATGAAGCGCTGGCCGAGCTGCAGCCGCCGCCGGCACTGCTGGCGGGAGAGGAGACGCTGCACGCGGCGGTGCTGGATGCGGCGCTGCAGCCGCTGTCAGCCGTGCTGGCACCGGAGGAAGGCGATGCAGTCTATCTGCCCGTCGGCGTAGGCTCGCTGGTTGTCCTGCGGCCGGCCTCCAGCGCGCATGTGGAGCCAACTGCAGCTCCGGCGTTTGCCCGTGCAGGCAGAGCGCGCGGGGACACTTGTCTGCGATGTCACCCTGTTTGACGACGCCGGCGTGATTGCCGCCATCTCGGAGCTGCGCCTCGTGCGTGCGACCGAGCACGCACTGCAGCAGGTGATCGACAGGCAGCAGCCCGACGAGTTGGGCGAATGGCTTCACGAGGCCATGCTCAGCGTCACATGGCAGCCCGCAGAGCAGTTCGCAGATCATTTGCCTGGGGCGGAGCTCGCCTCCGACCCTGCGCTGCTTCCCGGCCAGTGGCTGATTATGGCCGACAGCGGCGGGTGCGGTGCCGCCCTTGCAGCGCGTCTGCGCGCAGCCGGCGGCACTGTGCATACGATTACCGCCGGCACGACCTTTGCCAGGCAGGGCGACGGCAGCTGGACCATTTCTGCAGCAGAGCCTGGCGATTACCGGCGCCTGTTGGACGAAGTGCTGGCCGGCGAAGCAGAACCGCTGCGCGGTGTCATACACCTTTGGAGCCTTGACCTGCCGCCTGCGGGCGAAGATGGCGACTTAGCCGCGGACCAGGTTCTGAGCCTGGCAAGTGTGCTGTACCTGGTGCAGGCTCTGGCTGCCATGGGGCGAGACCACCTTGATGGGCTGTGGCTGGTCACGCGCGGCAGCCAGGAAGACGGCGGCGCACCTGCAGTGGAGCAAGCTCCGCTGTGGGGCATGGGGGCGACGCTGCTTAAGGAACTCCCGGAGCTGCACACCACCTGTGTCGATCTCGATCCCTTCAGCACCCAGGCGGAGGATATCGCCTGCCTCTGGGCGGAACTGTCTGAAGCTGGAGCAACTAGTGCCGGCCGTGCCTCCCAGGTGCGCTGGCGCAGCGGCCAACGCCAGTCTCTGCAGCTGCAGCCACTGGCGCCAGGTGAACTCACCGGCCAGGTGCCTGAACACCCGGTGCAGCTGGCGCAGACAAGGCGCGGGCTGCTCGACAGCCTCGGTACAGAGGGCGCGGTGCGAATTGCGCCCGGCCCCGGTGAGGTCGAGATCCGTGTACACGCTGCCGGCCTCAACTTCCGCGACGTGTTGAAGGCGCTCGATCAATATCCCTGGGACCTCGGCCCCTTGGGCGACGAGTGTGCGGGTGAGGTGGTGGCGGTGGGGGCCGGCGTGGCGGGCGTGGCCGTGGGGGAGCGGGTGGCGGCGATCGCCCCCGGCGCCTTCCGCAGCTATGTGACGGCGCCGGCGGAGCTGGTGGTGCCGCTGGCGGCAGATATGAGCTATGCCACCGGGGCAAGCATCCCGATCGCCTTTGTGACGGCGGCCTACACGCTGCTGCACCTGGCCAAACTGCAGGCGGGGGAGCGGGTGCTGATCCATGCGGCGGCAGGCGGCGTGGGGCTGGCGGCGGTGCAGCTGGCGCAGCGTGCCGGGGCGGAGGTATTTGCGACGGCGGGGAGCGCGGCGAAGCGGGCGTACCTGCGCGAGCTCGGTGTGGCGCATGTGCTGGACTCGCGGACGCTGGCGTTTGCGGAGGAGGTGAAGGCGGCGACCGGCGGGCGGGGGGTGGACGTGGTGCTCAACTCGCTGGCGGGTGAGTTCATCCCGGCGAGCCTGGCGGCTGCTGGCGCCGGGCGGCCGCTTCCTTGAAATTGGCAAGAGCGGGCTGCTGAGCGCCGAAGAAGCGGCGGCACTCGGCCATGACCGCCGCTACTACCCTGTCTTTCTCGGCGACCAATTTACACGGGGAACCGGCCCTGATCCGCAGCCTGCTCCTGGACCTGCTGGCGGCGTTTGCAGCCGGCGAACTGCGGCCGCTGCCGCGGCGCACTTTCCCACTCGCAACGGCCGCCAATGCTTTCCGCTTCATGGCCCAGGCTCGCCATATCGGCAAGCTGGTGCTGACCATGCCCGGCGCAGAAGTACTTGTGCCAAAGGGCGAGCTGCCGGCGTCTGCAACCTACCTGGTGACCGGCGGTCTCGGGGGCATCGGCCAGGAGCTGGCCCGCGGCCTCGTTGCCTGGGGCGCACGCAACTTGATCCTCCTTAGCAGGCAAGGCGAGCAGGCGGCCGGCGCGCGTCAGCTGCGCGCGCGAACTGCAGGCGGCCGGCGCCCGGGTTTGGATCGCGGCCGTCGACGTCAGCGACCGGCGCCAACTGGCTGCGCTGCTCGCACACCGTCGCCGCCGAGTGGCCGCCGCTGCGCGGCATCATCCACGCCGCCGGCGTGCTTGACGACGGCAGCGTGCTGCAGCAGAGCTGGGCGCGCATGCGCGGTGTGCTGGCGCCCAAGGTTCTTGGGGCGTGGAACCTGCACCTGCTGACTCAGCAGGCGCCCTTGGACTTCTTCGTCTGTTTTGCCAGCGTTGCCGGGCTGCAAGGTGCCCTCGGCCAGAGCAGCTATGCTGCGGCCAACCGTTTTCTCGACGCCCTGGCGCATCTGCGCCGCAGCCAGGGGCTGCCGGCCGTCACACTCGATCTGGGGCGCATGGGCCGAGGTCGGCATGGCTGCACGCCTTGACAAGGGAAGAACTATCTCGACGCTGGCAGGAACAGGGCATGGGCGTGATTGCACCCCATCGTGGGGTCGCCGCGCTGCGGGCTGCCTTACAACTGCCGTACACGGAGCTTGTGATCGCACCAAAGCTCCGTACTGAGCGAGATGCCGTCCGGCCATCGGCAGGAGCCTCTGCCACGGCCGCTGCCGAGCGACATGGCGCAGCCGGAACTGCTTGCCCGGTGGCACTCGGCGCCGGTTTCGCTGCGCCGCAGCGTTTTGTCCGAATACGTGTGCGACCAAGCTGCGCGCACCATCGGCCTGCCGGGCGGCCAAGGGAATCACACAGCGATCGATCCCGCTGTGCCGCTGCAAGAATACGGGCTGGATTCGCTCATGGCCGTCGAGCTGCGCAACCTGTTGGGCGCTGCCTGCGGCATGACCCTGCCCGCCACGCTGCTGTTCGATCACCCGAGCGTAAATGCCGTGGTCGACTACCTGGTCGCCAACGTGCCGGGCCTGGCAGAGCCACCAGGCGCTGAGCGCAGCGTTGAGGGCCCGGACCAGCCTCTGCCAGCACGCGGCGGTGCACGAGATTGCGAATATGTCGGACGAGGAAGCGGAAGCGCTGCTGCTCGCCGAACTGGAGCAGCTAAACAGTGGCGCATGAGATAGGAAGTGGACCAAGCATGGAAGAACTGTCACCGGTCAAGAAGGCTTTGCTCGAAGTGCGCACCCTGCGCGCCAGGCTGGACCTGCTGGAAAAGCGGCGCAGCGAACCGATTGCGATTGTCGGCCTCGGGCTGCGCCTGCCCGGTGGTATCGACAGCCCCGAAGGGTTCTGGGAACTTGCTGCGCAGCGGCGTCGACGCCGTGACGGAGGTGCCGGCTTCGCGGTGGGATAACGGCCGCTTTTTTGACCCCGACTTCCGCACCCCGGGTAAGGTCTCGACTCGGCACGGCAGCTTTCTGAAGGACGTCGACCAGTTCGATGCAGCCTTCTTTGGCATTTCGCCGCGCGAAGCCGAGAACATGGATCCGCAGCATCGCCTGCTGCTGGAGGTGACCTGGGAAGCGCTGGAACGCGCCGGGCAGGCGCCGGCAGGCCTGATGGGCAGCAATACAGGCGTCTTTGTGGGCATCAGCAACAGTGACTACCAACGCCTGCTGTTAAGCGACCTGGAGTCGATCGATCCCTATGTGGCGACCGGCAACTTGTTTAGCGTGGCCGCCGGCCGCCTCTCGTACATCCTCGGGCTGCACGGCCCCAACGTCGCGGTGGACACGGCCTGTTCGTCCTCGCTGGTGGCGGTGCACCTGGCTGTGCAGAGCCTGCGCCAAGGTGAATGCGACCTTGCGCTGGCAGGCGGCGTCAGCCTCATGCTTTCGCCTGCCATCAGCGTGAACTTCTCCAAGGCGCAGATGATGGCCGCCGACGGCCGCTGCAAGACCTTTGACGCCGCGGCCGACGGCTACGTGCGCGGCGAAGGCTGCATCGTGATCGTCCTCAAGCGCCTTGCGGAAGCTGTGGAGCACGGCGACCCCATCCTGGCCGTCATCCGCGGCAGCGCCATCAACCATGACGGCCGCAGCGGCGGGCTGACGGCGCCCAATGGCCCGGCGCAGACCGCGGTGATCCGCGCCGCCCTGGCAAACGCGGGCGTGCAGGCGCAGCAGATCAGGCTATGTGGAGACACACGGCACCGGCACGGCGCTTGGCGATCCGATCGAAGTGCACGCCCTGGTCGATGCCCTGGCCCGGGAGCGCGCCGCCGGCAACCCCCTGCGGATCGGGTCGGTCAAGACGAACCTGGGGCACCTGGAGGCCGCCGCCGGGCTGGCCGGGCTCGTGAAGGGCGTGCTCTGCCTGCAGCACAAGCAGATCCCGCCGCACTTGCACCTGCGGACGTTAAACCCACACATCGACTGGGGGGACGCGCCGGTCGAGATTCCGACGCAGCTGACGGCATGGGAGGTAGAGCAAGAATCTGCCTCGGTGCGCATGGCGGGAGTCAGCGCGTTTGGCCTGAGCGGAACGAATGCGCATGTGATCCTCCAGGAGGCGCCCGCGCCCACGGCAGTCCAAGCCCCAACTGGCGATCGAGCAGGCACATGTACTGTGTCTTTCGGCCATGACGCCGAATGCACTGCAAGAGATCATAGGGAGGTATGGAGACTATCTCCAGGCTGCGCCTGCGCACGCGCTGTCCGACATCGCCTATACGGCCAATGTGGGGCGCAGTCACTTCAACCACAGGCTCGCGGTTGTTGCGGCCAGTACGGCGGAGATGCACGCCAAGCTGGCAGCCTATGGGGCCGGCCGGCACCCGCACGGTGTATTCGCCGGCCACGTCAAAGGTGTGCAGCCGCCGGTTACCTTCTTGTATTCGGGGCACGGTGCCAACTACGTCGACATGGGCCGTCAGCTCTACACCAGCTGCCGCGATCTTCCGGTCCGCGCTGGACGAGTGTGACGACCTGGCGCGCCCGCTGCTGGAGCACCCGCTGCTGAGCGTGCTGTATCCGGGGCTCTACGGGGGCGCGCCGGATCCTGCTGCCCTGCTGGAGCAGATGACCTATGCGCAGGTGGCGCTGTTTGCGCTGCAGTATGGGCTGACGAAGCTGTGGCGCAGCTGGGGGATCGAACCCGCCGTGGTCATGGGGCACAGCGCCGGCGAGTATGCGGCCGCCGCGGCGGCGGGGCTGTTTTCGCTTGCAGACGGCCTGAAATTGGCGGCAGTACGCGGCCAATTGCTCCAGGCGGCAGGACAAGCTCGGGGGCACGATGATGCCAAGGGGATGATGGCGGCAGTCTTCGCCGATGCTAAGCGCGTGGAGCCGTACCTGGCGCCGTATGCCCGCCAGGTGGCGGTGGCGGCCTACAACGGACCGGCGAATGTGGTGATCTCCGGGCACGCAGCCGCCGTGGAACAGGTGCTGCGTGAGCTGCGAGCCGCTAATATCAAGGCGCGCCCCCTGCCGATTGCACAGGCCGCGCACTCGCCGCTGCTCGACCCACTGCTGCCCCAGTTTGAAGTAACCGTAGCAGGCATTTTGGCGGGCCTGGGAACGCAGGCCGCTAAGTGTGGCGCTGGTGTCGTCTGTGACGGGCGACCTGGTCAGCGCCGACCAGGTCACGCAGGCCGCCTACTGGCGCGACCATCTGCGCCAACCGGTGCGGTTCCAGCAGGCAATGGCGACGCTGCACGGCCTCGGCCAGCAAATCTTCGTCGAGATCGGCCCGCGCCCGATGCTGCTGGCGCTGGGGGAGCGCTGCCTGCCCGCCGGCGCCGGCGTGTGGGTGCCGTCGCTGCGGGAAAGCGGCCGAGGATTGGCAGCAGATGATGGAGAGTCTGGCCATGCTGTACGTGAACGGCGTGGCGCCCGACTGGCAGGCGGTGCAGGGGGAGGGACGGCCGCAGCGGGCGGTGCTGCCTACCTATCCATTTCAGCGCAAGCGCTACTGGACCGGCGTGCAGTTTGAAGGCAGCGGGCAGGTGCCACACCGTACCACAGAAGAAGTGTGGCAGGCAGTGTGCGCGGCCGGGCAGCACCAGGCCGGCCAGGTGCCGCTCGATTTGGCAGTGCAGCAGTATCCCGCCAAGTGGGAGGTACTGCGCGGGTTGGTGTGCGGCTACATTGCTGCCGCGCTGCGTGAACTCGGAGCTTACCGCCACGCCGGCGAAGCATATACCGCTGCCGAGTTCGGCGCCCGCTTTGGTGTGCTGCCCGCCTACACTGGGCTTGTGCAGCGCTGGTGCGGCCGCCTGGTTGAAGAAGGGGTGCTGGCGCAGGAGGGGGAGCGCTTTGCCGCCCACCAGGCGCTCGGCGTGCCCGATTTGGATGCGCTGCGTGCGACAGCACGCGCCGCGCTGGTGGATGCGCCCATGATCTTTGACTACGTCGAGCGCTGTGGAGGGCGGCTGGCGGGTGTCGTGACCGGTACCGTCAGCGCACTTGACACGCTCTTCCCCGGTGGTTCGCCTGCGCTGGCGGAAGCGCTCTACCAGGACTGGGCGGTGTCGCGCTACTACGCCAACTTGATGCGCTCCGCTGTGCAGGGGTATGTGAGCCTGCGTGGCGGCGACTCGCTGCAGATTCTCGAAGTTGGCGCCGGCACCGGCGCCACGACGGCGGCCCTGCTGCCGATCCTGCCGCCGCAGAGCCACTACGAGTTTACGGACGTATCAGACCTGTTTTTGGGCAGGGCGGCCACGAAGTTCGCTGCGTACCCGTTTGTCCGCTATGCGCGGCTTGATATTGAACAGGCGCCGGCCGCCCAGGGCTATGCAGGGCGTACATTCGACGTCATTGTGGCCGTGAATGTGCTGCACGCGGCAGCCGATCTGCACGCTGCGCTCGATCACCTGTATGCGCTGCTTGCCCCGGGAGGCGTGCTTCTGCTCTGTGAAGCAACCGAGCCCCTGGCGTGGTTTGACATAACCACCGGCGCTGATCGAAGGCTGGCAGCGTTTTGACGACGACCTGCGCCAGGATCAGCCGCTGCTGCCGGCGCAAGCCTGGGAACGAGCGCTGCGCGCACACAACTTTGTCGAAGTCGCCGTCTGGCCGCAGCCCGCCACGCCGGCCGAGGTGCTGGGCCAACACGTGATCGCCGCGCTGAAAGGCGGCGACGCGGTGGCACAGCGGTCGGGCCAGGAGCGGGCCGGGCAGCGGGGCAGGAGAACCCAACGGGGGGCGCGGCAAGCGAGCCAATTGCCGATGCGGCAGCTGACGCCGCGGCAGCTAAGGCGCGGCTGCTGGCGGCGGTGCCTGATGAGCGGCACGCCCTGGTGTTTGAACTGGTATGCAGCAAGATCCGCAGCGTGCTCCGGCTTGAAGACGACGTACCGTTGGACGAAACACAGCGCCTGCTGGACCTGGGGCTGGACTCGCTGATGGCACTGGAACTGCGCCGCCTGCTGGCCTACGCGCTGGCGCTTGGCGAGGACCGTGTGCGGTGACGTTGGTGTTCGATTACCCCACCATTGGCGCCATCGTGGGTTACCTGGAAGACCTGGTGCTCTCCGCCCAACCGGCAGCCGCCGCAGCACCCGCCACGGTACGCGGCGAGCCAACGGACAGCGGGCACCAGCAGAACGGGCATGCGGATCGTCTCGCCGAGGTGGCTGCCATGTCGGACGCAGATGTAGAGGCGCTGCTCCTGGCGAAGCTCAATCGCCGCTAGCAAGGAACCATTCATGTCGAATTCGCAGCATTCTGATCAAGAACTGTCGCCGCTTAAGCGGGCGTTTCTCGCCGTGGAGGAACTGCAGAACAAACTCGACGCCATAGACGCGGCGGCCAACGAGCCGATCGCCGTTATCGGCGTTGCCTGCCGGTTTCCCGGGGCGCGGATACCCCGGCCGCGCTTTGGGAGCTGCTGCAGGCAGGCGCCGAGACGGCCGGCGAGCCACCCGCCGGGCGCGGCGAGATGATGGAAGGGTTGGGGAGCGTGCGCGCTTCCTTTCTGCGCGAACCGGTCGACGCCTTTGATCCGCAGTTTTTTGGCATCGCCCCACGCGAGGCGCATGGAATGGATCCCCAGCAGCGGCTGCTGCTGGAGGTGGCGTGGGAGGCGCTGGAGGCGGCCTGCCAGGACCCAGAAAAACTCGCGGGTTCGCGTACGGCCGTCTATGTGGGCGTCAGTGCCAGCGACTACATGCACCTGTATTTGAAGCGTGATGATCCGGGCTTGTTTGACGGCTACTACGCCTCGGGCGTGGCGCACAGCATCGCGTCGGGACGTCTCTCCTACCTGCTGGGCCTGCAAGGGCCAAGCGTCACGGTCGACACGGCATGTTCGTCCTCGCTGGCGGCAGTGCACCTGGCGGTACAGAGCCTGCGCAAGGGCGAGGCCGGCATGGCACTGGCCGGCGGTGTGAACCTTATGCTTGCGCCCGAGAACTTCCTGGCCTTTGCGCGGTTTGGCATGTTGGCGCCGGACGGGCGGTGCAAGACCTTTGACGCCGCGGCCGACGGCTTTGGCCGCGGCGAGGGCTGCGGGGTCGTGGTGCTCAAGCGCCTGTCAGATGCGCTGGCGGCAGGCGATCCCGTGCTGGCGGTAATTCGCGGCACGGCCATGAACCAGGACGGGGCAAGCAGCGGGCTGACCGCGCCGAACGGCCCGGCGCAGGAAGCGGTGATCCGGGCCGCGCTGGCGCAGGACGGGATCGAGCCCCACCTTGTCAGCTATATCGAAACGCACGGCACCGGCACTGCGTTGGGCGATCCCATTGAAGTGCAGGCGCTGGGCCGGGTCTTTGCACCCGGGCGCCCGCCGGGACGGCCGCTGCTGCTCGGGGCCGTCAAGGCCTGCCTGGGTCACACTGAGGCCGCCGCCGGCGTCGCCGGGCTGATCAAGACGGTGCTGTCGCTGCAGCAGCGCGTGATTCCGCCGCAGCCGAACTTCCACACGCCCAGCCCCCACATTCCGTGGGCGCGGCTGCCCTTCGCCGTGCCTACGCAGCCACAAGCGTGGACGGGAGTGGACGGCCGGTTGATCGCCGGGGTCAGCGCGTTTGGCTTTAGCGGCACAAACGTGCACGTCGTCGTCGAAGCCGCGCCTGCGCCAGCAGCGGTTGAACTGCGCGGCGACGAGACTGGCGAGCGGCCGCTGCACGTGCTGGCACTCTCGGCCAAGAACGCAGCCGGCCTCGTGGCGCTGGCCGGACGCATGGCAGATCACATGGCGCGGCGGCTGGAACTGGCGCCAGGCGATGTCTGCTTTTCCGCCAACAGCGGGCGCGCGCACTTTCATCATCGCCTGACCGTGGTGGCGGACTCACTGCCGGCGCTGGCAAAGCAGCTGGCGGCGTGCGCCGAAGGCCAGGCCGCGCCGGCAGAAAGTCCCCTGTGGGCGAGCGCCGTGGTCCAGCGCAGCGGCAAACCTAAGATCGCGTTTCTTTTTAGCGGGCAGGGGGCGCAGTATGCCGGGATGGGCCGCCAGCTGTATGCCACGCAGCCGACGTTTCGCGCCACGATGGATCGCTGCGCGGCGGTGCTGTGGTCGCACCTGGACGTGCCGCTGCTGGAACTGCTCGACGAGGGACCCGGCGCAGGTCAGAGGCTCCACAATACGAAATATACGCAGCCGGCACTTTTTGCGCTGGAGTACAGCCTGGCCGAACTGTGGCGTTCTTGGGGGATCGAGCCCAACTTCGTCATGGGCCACAGCGTTGGCGAGTACGTCGCCGCGGCCGTCGCGGGCATCTTCAGCCTGGAAGACGCACTCAAGCTGATCGCGGTCCGGGCAGGCTGATGGGCGAACTGCCGGCAGGCAGAGAATACGGGGCCATGGCTGCCGTCTTTGCGAGTAGCGAGCGGGTCGAGGCGGCTGTGATACCGTATGCTGCATCCGTCGCAATCGCGGCCTATAACGGCCCCGACAACGTCGTCATTTCAGGGCGCCGGCAAGAGGTCGATAGCATCCTGGCAGAGTTGGCGGCGGAAGGCATTCAGGCGCGTGCCCTGAAGGTGTCGCATGCCTTTCATTCGCCGCTGATGGATCCCATGCTTGATGCGTTTGCCCAGGCTGCCGGGGAGGTTCACTTTGCGGCGCCACGGCTGCGGCTCGTCTCGAATGTGACCGGCGGGCTGGCGACGGAGGCACAAGTAACGACGCCGGCGTACTGGCGCGACCACTGTCGTGCGCCGGTACAGTTTGCGGCCGCCATGGACACCTTGCATAGCCAGGGAGTCGACATCTTGCTCGAGGTCGGTCCGGGCGCCACGCTGATCGGGATGGGCGAGCGCTGCCTGGCCGGCGCCGATACGCACAGCGGGCAGGAGCCCTTGTGGCTGGCTTCGCTTAAGCCGCCGCGTGGGGAATGGACGGCGATGCTAAGCAGCCTGGCGGCGCTCTATCGCGCCGGTGCAGCTGTCGACTGGGAGGGCTTTGATCGCCCCTATCGACGCCAGCGGCTGGCGCTGCCCACCTACCCGTTTCAGCGCCAGCGCTATTGGCTGCCTGCCAGGCACAGGCATGCGCAGCGTGCGGGCGCCCGCGGCGATGCCGTCCATCCGCTGCTGGGCCGGCGCCTGCAGTCGGCACTGGCCGCGGTGCAATACGAGGCCGTGCTGCGGCCGGACGATCTTGCCTACCTGGCCGATCACCGCGTGCAGGGTGCGACGCTGCTGCCGGGTGCCGCTTTTATGGCGGCCGGACTGCTGCTTGGGCGCCAGGTACTAGCCGGCGACAGTGGTGAGCGGGGTGCTGCCCTGGAGGAACTGCTGCTGCTCGAGCCGCTGCGCGTGGAGGAGGCAGAAGAACGCGTGGTCCAGTGGATTGCCACACCGCAGGAACCTGGCGCCTGGCTTTTTGAGTGTTACAGCCGGACGGTCACGGGCGAGCAGTGGCAGCTGCATGCCCGCGGCCGCCTCTTGCGAGCGGCCAAGAGCGCGCCGCCTGCTGCCGACCTCTCTGCCATCCAGGCTGCCTGCGCGGCACGTGTAACGGCCGAGGAGCACTACGCGGGGCTGCTGCGCCACGGCCTGGACTTTGGGCCAAGTCTGCATGGCGTCACCACAGTATGGCGGCGGGAGGGCGAAGCGCTCGGCCACATTGCACTGGACGTCGATCTGGTCGGAGACGCGGCAGGGGATGCCGGAATGCACTCCCTCTCATCCTGCGCTGCTTGATGCCCACATCCAGGTGGTGGCTGCCGCCATGGCGCCTGACGCCGGCATCTACCTGCCCTTCAGCCTGGACCGCTGCCAGGTGTACCGGCCCGGCGCCCGGCCGGTGTGGAGCCACGTGCGGCTGCGGCAGGATGCGATGCTGCCAGGATCGTCAGGACGTGAGCCTGGGCGCAGGCGGCGTCATGCAGGCCGACATATGTCTGCTGGACGAAAATGGGGAGACGGTCGCCGAACTCGAGGGCCTGCATTTTAAGCAGCTAGACGGCCCGCTGCTTGCTGCCGGCGGGGGGACGGGAAGCCGCTATGCGGACTGGCTCTACGAGGTGCGGTGGGAGTAACAGCTGGCCGACGCGGCCGGGGAGCCGGCGCGATGCGGCCGAGCCGCTTGCGGTGCAGGCGACACAGTGGCCGGCACTCGGCACGCTGGCGGGTGACCTGGCCCAGCAGCTGGAGGTATTGGAAGACCAAAACGACCTGGCGAGCTACGCACTTGACGTGGCGCCGCAGCTTGACCGCCTGAGCCTGGCGTATATCGCGCACGCCCTGCGCGAGCTTGGCTGGCAGGCGGCGCCCGGCGAAAGCTTTACGCGCGGACGAGATCAGGCATAGCCTGGGCATCGCCCCGCGCCACAGCCGGCTGCTGCAGCGGTTCTGCGCCATCCTGGCCGAAGCTGAACTGGTGGAGGCCGAGGGCGAGAAGTGGCGGCTGCGCACCCCGCTGCCCCAAAGCGACACGGACGGTCTGGTGCAGGCGCTGCGCCAGCGGCACCCTGCGTATCGGGCCGAGTTGGAACTGCTTGCCGCGGTGTGGGGGACAGCTGGCCGCAGCGCTGAGCGGGCGTATCGACCCCGTGCATCTCCTGTTCCCGCAAGGAGATCTCGCGACGGCTGAGGCCCTGTACACAAGGTCGCCTAGCGCACGTGTCTACAACGGCCTGCTGCGCGCCACGGTTGAGCGCTTGCTTGAGCGGCGCCCGGCGACTCCCCTGCGGGTGCTGGAGATCGGCGGCGGCACGGGCGGCACGACGGCATACCTGCTGCCGATGCTGGCGGGGAAGGTGCCTGGCGAGGGTGCGTCCTACCTGTTTACGGATATCTCACCGCTGTTTGTGGCACGAGCACAGGATAAGTTTGGGGAGTACGCCCAGGCGCGGTTTAGCGTCTTCGACCTGGAACAGGATCCGGCTGCCCAAGGGTTGGGCGAAGAACAGTTTGACCTGGTGGTGGCGGCGAACGTGGTACACGCCACGGCGGACCTGCGGCAGTCACTGGGGCATATCCGCCAACTGCTGGCGCCAGACGGGATGCTGGTCATGCTGGAGGTGACCGGGCCGCAGCGCTGGGTGGATGTGACCTTTGGTTTGACCGACGGCTGGTGGCGCTTTACCGATACGGCCCTGCGCCCCACCTATCCGCTGCTGACGATTGCGCAGTGGAAGGCACTGCTGGCGGAGTGCGGCTTTGACGCAGTAGTCGCCACGCCGGGCGAGGACGGTGCAGGCTTTGTGGATCAGGCCGTCATTGCGGCCCACAAGGCCCCGCGGCAGGGGGCCACAGGGAGCCATTCTGCGGGTCTTGCTGCGGGTCTTGCTGCCGGGCGCTGGCTGCTGCTGGCCGATCAGGGCGGCACGGGAGAGCGGCTGGCGCAGCACCTGGCGGCGCAGGGCGGTGAATGCATCCAGGTGACGGCGGGCACGGCGTACGCGCACAGAGGCGGCCGCGTCTACGCGGTCGATCCGCGGCAGCCGCAGGACTTTCAACGCTTGCTCGACGACGTCCTGGAGGATGCCGGTCCGGTGCCGCTGCGTGGGGTGATTTTCCTGTGGGGCCTTGACACGCCAGGCTGTGATGCGGACCGTGGTGTGGACCGCGATGCAGACGGGGACGTGCTGATGGCAGCGCAGGCTGCCGCCGATGGGGGCTTGCTTCACCTGGTTCAGGCACTGGCCGCCAAGCCCGCACAGGAGGCGCCGCGCCTGTGGGTGGTGACGCGCGGCGCACAGCCGTCGCCCCGGGCGACGATCTGCCCGCCGTGGGCCAGGCGCCGCTGTGGGGGCTCGGGCCGGTGATCGGCCTGGAGCACCCGGAACTGCGGCCGGTGCTGCTAGACCTCGATCCTGCTGGGCGATCTCCGGGGCGGCGAGGAGGAAGCAGCTGCACTGGCGGGCGAACTGCTGGCGGAGGGCGAGGAAGATGCCGTTGCCCTGCGGGGCGGACGGCGTCACGTGGCGCGGCTGGCACACAGCAGGCTGGTGACAGGACGCACGGAGCCCCAGGCAGCGCGCCCGGTACAGTTGGAGATCGGCGCACGCGGGACGCTGCAGCATCTGGCCTGGCAGCCGAGCTCAAGCCGGGCGCCGGCGGCCGGCGAGGTGGAGATCCGGGTGCATGCGACCGGGCTTAACTTCAAAGATGTCCTGAATACGCTGGGTATGTACCCCGGCGACGCCGGGCCGTTGGGCGGCGAGTGTGCAGGTGAGGTGGTGTCGGTCGGGGCCGGCGTCTCGGGCGTGGCCGTGGGGGAGCGGGTGGCGGCGATCGCCCCCGGCGCCTTCCGCAGCTATGTGACGGCGCCGGCGGAGCTGGTGGTGCCGCTGCCGACAGATATGAGCTATGCCACCGGGGCAAGCATCCCGATTGCCTTCGTGACCGCAGCCTACACGCTGCTGCACCTGGCCAAGCTGCAGGCGGGGGAGCGGGTGCTGATCCATGCGGCAGCAGGCGGCGTGGGGCTGGCGGCGGTGCAGCTGGCGCAGCGTGCCGGGGCAGAAGTATTCGCGACGGCGGGGAGCGCGGCGAAGCGGGCGTACCTGCGCGAGCTCGGTGTGGCGCACGTGCTGGACTCGCGGACGCTGGCGTTTGCGGAGGAGGTGAAGGCGGCGACCGGTGGGCGGGGGGTGGATGTGGTGCTCAACTCGCTGGCGGGTGAGTTCATTCCGGCGAGCCTGGGGCTGCTGGCGCCGGGCGGCCGCTTCCTTGAAATTGGCAAGAGCGGGCTGCTGAGCGCCGAAGAAGCTGCGGCCCTCGGCCATGACCGCCGCTACTTTGCCGTCGATTGGTCGGTGGACGCCGTCGAGAACCCGCAGCTGATCCGCTCTCTGCTCGAGGATGTGATGGCGGCGATTGCGGCCGGCGAGTTGACGCCCCTGCCGCTCCGGCAGTTTGCCCAGGAGGATGCGCAGGCGGCGTTTCGCTATATGGCGCAGGCGCGCCACACGGGCAAGATCGTGGTCATGCACGATGTGGCGTCCGCTGAAGGCGATCGCCCCGGCCGGATCCGGGCGGACTTTACCTACCTGATCACGGGAGGGCTGCGCGGGCTGGGCCTGCGCGTGGCACGCTGGCTGGCCGAGCGCGGCGCTAGCAGCCTGGCACTGGTAGGCCGTTCGGCGCCGGGAGCGGCCGAGCAGGCGGAGATTCGTGCGCTGGAGAAGTGCCGGCTGCCGTGTATTGGTAGTGCAGGCCGACGTGGCAGTGCGCGCGGAGGTGGAGCGGGTCCTGGCCGCCATTGACGCAGGGGGCCGGCCGCTGGGGGGAGTCATCCACTGCGCCGGCGTGCTGGACGATGGGGTCCTGGTGCAGCAGACGTGGCCGCGCTTTGCCGCGGTGCTGGCGCCCAAGGTGCTGGGGGCGTGGCATCTGCATCAACTGACCCAACAGCGCAGTCTTGACTGCTTTGTGCTCTTTTCGTCGCTGGCCTCGCTGTTTGGCTCCCCGGGGCAGGGCAACCATGCGGCGGCGAACGCTTTTCTCGATGCACTGGCGTATCACCGGCGCAGCCAGGGCCTGCCTGCCGCCAGCATCAACTGGGGGATCTGGTCCGAGGTCGGCATTGCGGCTGAGCGGGCGGCTGCGCGGTGCGGCTGCCGAGTGGCCGCCCAACACAGCCAGCAGGGGCTGAAGCCGATTGCACCCGAGGACGGGCTCTTGCTGTTGGGGGCAGTGCTCGAGCAGCAGCCCACCCGGATCGGGATCAGCCCGGTCGACTGGCCGCAGTTTATGCGCAGCTTTGGCGGCGGCCGGCGACCCTTCTTCGGGGCGCTGGCGGGCGCCGCCCAGCCCGAGCCGCCTGACGCAGGGATACGGACCGGGGTACTGCCCGGGGCGAAAGGCAACCTGGCCCAGGAGCTGGCAGCGCTGCCGGCGGCCAAGCGGCGCCAGCAGTTGATCGACTTTGTCAGGACGCAGGCCTGCCAGGTGCTTGACCTGGACACTGCGGCCTGTGACGAGCGGACGCCGCTGCGTGAGATGGGCTTGGATTCACTTATGGCGGTCGAACTGCGCAATGTGCTGGGCCAGCGGCTGGCACTGAAACGGTCGCTCCCGGCCACGCTGGTGTTTGACTATCCGTCGGTGCAGGCGATCAGCGATTACCTGCTGCGCCAGGTGCCGGAGTTCGCAGAGGGGCCGGCGGCTGACACAGCAGACTTTGTGCTGGACATTGAGACGCTCTCGGATGAGGAAGTCGAGCGGCGCCTGGCAGGGCAGTTTTCTTAGACAGGTTTTCTGGACGGGACAGCATGAGCAACGGCATGAATGAGTTTATCGAACGGATCAGCAAGTTGTCGCCCAAGCGGCTCGTCCTGCTTGCCGCCGAGCTGCAGGCGCGGCTGCAGGCGGCAGAACACGCCGTTGAACAGTCAGCTGAGCAGGCGGCGGGCAGGCGGCAGGTGAGGCCATTGCGGTGATCGGGTTGGGCCTGCGTTTCCCCGGCGGCGTCCAGAGCCCCGAGGATTTCTGGCAGTTTCTGCTGCGCGGCGGCGACGGTATCCGGGAGGTTCCGCCCGAGCGCTGGGACATCAATGCCTTGTTCGATGCCGACCCCGATACGCCGGGCAAGATGGCGTCGCGCTGGGGCGGCTTTGTCGACGGGATCGACGAGTTTGACCCACAGTTTTTTGGCATCACGCCGCGCGAGGCGGCAACGATGGATCCGCAGCAGCGCATGATGCTGGAGGCCAGCTGGGAGGCACTCGAACGGGCGGGGTATGCGCCCGATCACCTGGCGGGGAGTGCGACCGGCGTCTTTGTGGGCGCCTGCAACGGCGATTATTACCAGCTGCTGCTGAGGGCGGGCGATGAAAGCGGTGAGGACGGTGGCGGCGAGAACATGGACATGTACACGTCGACCGGCAACGCGCACAGCGTGATCTCGGGCCGCATTTCCTATCTGCTGGGGCTGCAGGGGCCAAGCTTGACGGTCGACACCGCCTGCTCGTCTTCGCTGGTTGCTTTGCACCTGGCGTGCCAGAGCCTGCGCCAGGGGGAGTGCCGGCTGGCCCTGGCAGGCGGTGTCAACGCGATCCTCTCGCCGGATACGACCATCGCGCTCTCCAAGGCCAAGATGATGGCGCCCGACGGCCGCTGCAAGGCCTTTGATGCCGGCGCCGATGGTTTTGTGCGCTCGGAAGGGTGCGGGGTAGTGGTGCTCAAGCGCCTGGCCGATGCCGTGGCCGATGGCGACCAGGTGCTGGCGGTGGTGCGCGGTTCGGCCATCAACCAGGATGGGCGCAGCAATGGGCTGACGGCCCCGAACGGCCCGGCGCAGGTGGCGGTCATTACGGCCGCCCTGGCCGATGCCCACGTGGAGCCGGCACAGGTCGGCTACGTGGAGACTCACGGCACCGGCACATCGCTGGGCGACCCGATCGAAGTCCAGGCGCTGGCGGAGGCGTTGGGCAAGGACAGGGTCGCCGAGCGGCCCGCTGCTGATCGGCTCGGTCAAGACCAACCTGGGCCACCTGGAGTCCGCCGCGGGGGTGGCCGGCTTTATCAAGCTGGTGCTGACCCTGCAGCACAAGACGATCCCACCGCACCTGCATCTCAAGCAGCTGAATCCATATGTTGCCTGGGATGAACTGCCCGTGCGCGTGCCCGCTGCCGGCGGCGCCTGGGAGCCCCTCGCGGGGCGGTGGCTTGGCGGGGTCAGTTCGTTTGGCTTCAGCGGTACCAACGTCCACATGGTGCTGGAAGCTGCCCCCCAACTTGCGGCGGATCCCGCTGCGGGCAGCACTGCTTCCAATCGAAGCGAGCGTCCTGTCCATCTCCTCCAGCTGTCGGCGCGGCAGTGCCGCTGCCCTGCAAGCCCAGGCACGCAGCATGGCGGCCTTTCTCGGTCAGAGCTCGGCCGATGCGGTCGAGGCGGAAGCCGCATTGGCCGACATTGCCTTTACGGCCAACAGCGGGCGGGCCGTGTTTGCGCATCGCCTGGCCATCGTCGCCGCCTCGCGAGCAGAGGCCCAGGCACAGTTGGCGGCGTTTGCCGAGGACCGAGCGGGGTTTGAGGGGCATACGGGCCACGTCCCCAGCCAGCGCAAGCCCCAGGTGGCGTTCTTATTTAGCGGGCACGGCGGGCAGTATGCGGGCATGGGCAGCCAGCTGTATGCCACGGAGCCTGTGTTCCGGCGTGCGTACGACCGCTGCGACGAACTGTTCCGCAGCTCCCTGGGGGGCTCGCTGCTGGACGCTTTTGCGCTGCGCGATGACGGGGGCACGCCGGCGTGGACGGAGAGCATGGGCTTTGCACAGCCGGCGCTCTTTGCCCTGCAGTACGCGCTGGCACAGATGTGGCGCAGTTGGGGGATCGAACCGAATGCCGTGCTGGGTCACAGCCTGGGCGAGTATGCGGCGGCATGCGTGGCGGGGGTCCTGCGCCTCGAAGACGCAGTCAAGCTGGTGGCAGCACGCTCGCGGTTGATGGACGCGCTCCCTCCCGGTGGCGTGATGTATGCGGTGTTTGCCCCCGAGGAGCAGGTGAGCGCGGCGGTAGCCCCGTACGGCGACCGCGCTGCGATTGCGGCGATCAACGGCCCGCAGACCACCGTCATTTCGGGCACAGCCGAGGCGGTGGAGGCGGTGGTCGCGGCGTTGGCGCAGCAGAAGATTCGCAGCCGCCGGCTGGCCGTGGCGCAAGGCGCGCACTCGCCGTTGATCGACGGGGTGCTCGACGAATTTGAGGCCGTCGCCGCCACGGTGAATTTTAACGAGCCGCAGATTGCGCTGGTTTCCAGCCTGTACGGCCGCATGGTGCAGCCGGGCGAAGTGACGAATGCCGGTTATTGGCGGCGCCACCTGCGCCAGCCGGTCCGCTTCGCCGATGCCATGGCAGCGCTCTATGCGGACGGGAACGATGTCTTTATCGAAATCGGCCCAAATCCTACACTGATCGCGATGGGCCAGCGCTGCCTGCCCGATGGGCGGCCCGTCGGGCTTGGCGTGTGGGCGCCGTCGCTGCGCCAGGGCTCCGAGGAGTGGCGCCAGGTGCTTGACAGCGCGGCGGCACTGTTTGTTTACGGGGTCGGGATCGACTGGGCGGCGGTTGACCGGCATAATGCAAGACGGCGCGTGGTGCTCCCCACCTATCCGTTTGAGCGCCAGCGCTACTGGTTCCGCACGACTGCAGTGACAGTCAAAGTGCCACGCAGCCGGCGTGCGGCGAAGGGCACGCGCAGCCAAGGCCACCCCCTGTTGGGAGAGCAGCTGCGGTCGCCGGCGCTGCAAGATTTCGTGTTCGAGACGCAGATCGGGCGCGAGCAGCCGGCGTATCTCAGCCACCACTCGATCTTTGGCGTGGTGATTCTGCCGTCGCCTGCCTACCTGGAGATGGCGCTGCGAGCGGCGCAGGAGCTCTTCGGCGGCAGCACGCACGGGGTGGAGAACTTTACCATCCACGCACCCCTGCTCCTGCCCGCAGAGGAGGATACGCACGGTACAGCTGATCGTGCGGCCGCCGGACGGCGCACGCCGTACGAGCTTCCAGGTCCTGGCGTGGGAGGAGGAGGGCAGGCAGTGGAAGCTGCATGCCACCGGCGAGATTGTGTGGCAAGCGGCTGAGACAGGCGCAGCGATCGGGCGCGACGGGAGCGACGGTCCATTCCAGCCTGCCAGCTTGCAGCTGTCCTGCCCGTACCAGATTACGGGGAGCGACTACTATGCCCAGGTGCGCGAACTGGGGCTGACGTTCGGTGACAGCTTTCAGGGCATCCGGCAAGTCTGGGTTGGTGACGGCGAGGCATTGGGCCACATCGTGCTGCCGCCGGCGCTGGCGGACGAGGCGCCGGACTATCGCTTTCACCCGGCGCTGCTCGACGCTTGCTTCCATCTGCTGGGAGCACCGCTGGCAAAGGGGGGGCTCGATGCGGCCTACCTGCTGATCGGGATCGACCGCTTTGAGCTCTATGCGCCCCCCGGCGGCGAACTGTGGAACCATACCCGGCTGGTGCAGCAGCCGAGGGCAGCCTGGCGGGGGCGGCGGTGAGACGTTTACCGGCGATATCCAGCTCTACGACGTTTCCGGCCGGCTTGTCGCGGCGGCGCAGGGGCTGCACCTGAAGCGGGCGGACCGCGCGACACTGCTGCGGGCAGTGGGCCAGCGCCCGTCGGACTGGATCTACAATGTCGCCTGGGAGCCGCAGCCGCGTACAGCGAGTGTACGCGCTGCGGACGCGCCCGGAAGTGAGGCCCCATCCTGGCTGATCTTTGCCGACGAAGGCGGTATCGCCACGCAGTTGGCGGCGATGCTCAATGCCCGCGGCGACCGCTGTACTCTGGTCGTGCCTGGTGCCGAATTGGCATGGCAGGACGATGGGTGGCAGATCGATCCGCTCGATCCCGCACAGTTTCAGGCGCTGCTGACCCGGCCTGGCATGCCGCCGGTGAGCAAGATCATCTTCTTGTGGGGGTATGGCTCTGCTGCCCCGGCGGCTGCGGAGCAGGCCGCTGCCGGCCTGCTGCATCTTGTGCAGGCGCTGGTGCGGCAAGGGGCCGCGTCCCCGGCGGCTGCAGCTCAGCCTGTGCTGTGGGTTGGAACTTGCGAGGCGCAGCCGGTCCTGGGGCCGCCGAGCGAGGTGGGTATCCGCCAGGCGCCGCTGTGGGGATTTGGCCGCGTCGATTGCACTTGAGCAGCCGCAGGTCTGGGGCGGCCTGGTGGATCTAGACGGTGGCGATGCTCACACCGCGGCGCAGCAGCTGTTGGCAGAAGTCGATGCCGGGATTGATGCCGGCGAAGACCAGGTGGCCTGGCGCAATGGCGTGCGCTACGTGGCACGCCTCGAACGCGGCAGCGTGCCGGCGCCGCGGCAGGTGACACTGGTGGACGACGCGGCGTACCTGGTCACGGGCGGCCTGGGCGGCCTGGGGCTGGAGGTGGCGCGTTGGCTGGTAGATCACGGGGCGAGGCACCTGGTGCTGATCGGCCGCCGCGGTCTGCCGCCGCGTGCGAGCAGTGGCCGATCGTGCTGGCGGGCGTGATGGCGGGTGAGGCATTGGCGGAGCAGGTCCAGGCCGTGCAGCAGCTGGAGGACCTAGGCGCCACGGTGACGGTGCTGGCGGCGGACGTGAGCGACCGCAAGGATATGGCCGATCTTTTTGCCCGGTTTGGGATCGACCTGCCCCCGCTGCACGGCATTGTCCATGCAGCGGCCGACCTGAGCAGTGCGCCGCTGGCCGATCTCGACCTCTCTGCGGTGAACGATATGCTGCGCCCGAAGGTGACGGGCACACTGCTGCTGCACGAGCTGTCAGCACACCTCGACCTCGACTTCTTCGTGCTTTTCTCGTCGACGACGGCGCTCCTGGGCGTGAGCGGGCTGGCGCACTATGCGGCGGCGAATGCGTTTTTGGACGCTTTTGCGCACTTCCGGCACGGCCTGGGGCTGCCGGCCTTGAGCATCAACTGGGGCACGTGGAGTGTCATGCGCGCGGCCTCGGCCGCGGAACGCAGCCGCGCGGCGGTATCTGGACTGGCGCAGATGGCGCAGGAGCAGGCGCTGGCGCTGATGGGGGACTGCCTGGCCGATCCCGATCTCTCGCAAGTGGCCATCGCGGCGATCGATTGGGGCGTACTCAAGCCGGCCTATGAGGCGCGGCGCCGGCGGCCGTTCCTGGCGGCGATGAAAGCGCGGCCGGTGTCACCTGCGGCGGCCAAGGTCCGAGCGGAAGTGACGCCGGACCTCCTGGCACAGTACCGCGCCGCGGCGCCGGACGATCGCGATGAGGTGCTGGTGGCCGCGCTGCGGCAGGCGGTGGCAGCGATCGTGGGGGCGCCTGACCCCGCTGCGCTGGACGTCCACCAGGGGCTGTTTGAAATGGGGATGGATTCACTGATGTCGGTTGAACTCAAGACGCGCTTGGAGCGCCAGGTGGGATGCGCGCTGCCGTCGACGCTGACGTTCAACTATCCCACGATTGCCGACCTGGCCGGTTACTTGCAAGAGCAGGTGCTCTCCGCCGGCGAGCTTGAGTCCTCCCGAGCGGCAATTCCCAACGCCCCTGCGCCGCAAACCCCGGCGGCGGGTGGACCCACTGCGGCTAACGGCGACATCGACGCGCTTTCGGAAGACGAGTTGGCGGAGCGGCTGATGGAGCGGCTGCGCCAGCTGCAGCGGGAGGAACTGTGAGTCTAGCATTAGGGGAAGCTGCCCGAGAGACTAAGTCGAGAGAATAAGCCCGGAGAAGACGTGATGAACCCGAGTAATGGTGACGATAAGAACAAGGCGCTGCTGAAGAGTGCCCTGGTGGCCTTGGATGAACTGCAGGCGAAGGTTGACGGCTTGCAGCGCGGCCGGCATATGCCGATCGCGATTGTCGGCATGGGCTGCCGATTTCCGGGCGGGGCGAACAATCCGGAGGCGTATTGGCAGCTGCTGGTGAACGGGGTAGACGCGGTGCGCGAACTGCCGCCTGACCGGTGGCGGAAACATGATGGCGCCGATGCGGGCCTGCCGGCAGATGATCCCCGAGATGGGCAGGGCGCCCGGGCGGTGTCCTGGTATGGGGGGTATCTGGACGATATCGACCAATTTGACCCCCATTTTTTTGGGATCTCGCCGCGAGAGGCAGCGAGCATGGATCCGCAGCAGCGGCTTGTGCTGGAGGTTGGCTGGGAAGCATTGGAGTCGGCAGGCCTGGCGCCGGACGGCCTGATGGGCAGCCAGACGGGGGTGTTCCTCGGGATCACCACGAACGACTATGGCGCGCTGCTGCGCCAGGGCCCCCCGGGGACGATGGACGCATATGCGGCGACGGGCGGCGCGCTGAACGCGGCGGCGGGACGGCTGGCGTTTACGCTGGGGCTGCAGGGTCCGACGCTGGCGGTGGATACGGCCTGCTCGTCGTCGCTGGTGGCGGTGCACCTGGCGTGCCAGAGCCTGCGGAACGGGGAGTGCAGCATGGCGCTGGCGGGGGGCGTGAACGTGATGCTGACGCCAGAGGCGTTTGTGGCGTTTGCGGCCTGGGGGATGATGGCGCCGGACGGCCGCTGCAAGACGTTTGACGCGGACGCGGACGGGTTTGTGCGCGGCGAGGGGTGCGGCATGGTGGTGCTTAAGCGGCTGGACGATGCCGTGGCGGCGGGCGACCGCATCCTGGCGCTGATGCGCGGGTCGGCGGTGAACCAGGACGGGCGGAGCAGCGGGCTGACGGTGCCGAACGGGCCGGCGCAGCAGGCGGTGATCCGCCGGGCGCTGGCGGAGGCCCGGGTGCGGGGCGGCGATATTGGCTATGTGGAGGCGCACGGGACGGGGACGGCGCTGGGCGACCCGATCGAGGTGGAGGCGCTGGGGGCGGTGCTCGGCGAGGGGCGCCCCGCGGACAGGCCGCTGGTGATCGGGTCGGTGAAGACGAATCTCGGCCACCTGGAGTCGGCGGCGGGGGTGGCGGGGCTGATTAAGCTGGTGCTGTCGCTGGAGCATGAGACGATCCCGCCGCACCTGCATTTCCGGGCGCGGAGCCCGCGCATCCCGTGGCCGGCGTTTGCGGTGGAGATTCCGACGGAGGCCGAGGAAGTGGCCACGTGCGGGGGGCACGGCGGGCGGCTGGCAGGGATCAGCGGGTTTGGGTTTAGCGGGACGAATGCGCACCTGGTGATCGAGGAGGCGCCGGCGGCGCAGGGGGCAGCGGTGGGGGCGCCGGGGCACCTGAGAGGGGCTGTGCCCCATGAGGGTGAGCGGCCGCTGCAGATTGCCGTCCTGTCGGCGCCGAATGCAGGCGGGTTGGCGGCGCTGGCGGCACGGCACGCGCAGCACCTGGCGGAGCATCCTGAGCTGCCGCCGGCGGACGTGGCGTTTACGCTTAATACGGGGCGCGCCCAGTTTGCGCAGCGGCTGGCGGTGGTGGCGGCCGGCACGGAGGAGATGGAGGAGCGGCTGCGGTCGTACGCGGCGGGCGAGCGGTGTGACGGGGTGCACAGCGGGAGTGCGCTTGTGGGATCTGGCGCGGCGGCGGGCGGCTGCGGATCGGGTTCTTGTTTACCGGGCAGGGGTCGCAGTATGTGGGGATGGGGCGCGAGCTGTATGGCACGCAGCCGGTGTTTCGGGAGGCGCTGGACGCCGTGTGCGGCGCTGTTTGATGCACAGCGGGAGGAGGATCGACCGGTGCCGCTGCTGCGTGTGCTGTTTGGCGATGCCGACGGGGCGGGCAGGACGGGGTTGGCAAGTTTGGGTGAAGGGGAGGGCGGGCTGATCGACGAGACGGCGTATACGCAGCCGGCGCTGTTTGCCCTGGAGTATGCGCTGGCGCAGCTGTGGCAGGGCTGGGGGGTGCGGCCGAGCGTGGTGATCGGGCACAGCATCGGCGAGTATGCGGCGGCCTGCCTGGCGGGCGTGTTTAGCCTGGAGGATGCGGTGCGGCTGGTGGCGGCGCGGGGGCGGCTGATGGGGGCGCTGCCGCACGATGGGGAGATGATGGCGGTGGGGGCAGAGGAGGCGCAGGTGCGGGCGGCGCTGGCGCCTTTTGCGGCGGAGGTGGCGATTGCGGCGGTGAACGGGCCGGCGAGCGTGGTGATCGCGGGGCGGCGGGCGGCGGTGTTGGCGATCGGCGACGAGATGGCGGCGGCGGGGGTGAAGACGCAGCGGCTGAAGGTGTCGCATGCGTTTCATTCGCCGCTGATGGAGCCGATGCTGCGGGCGTTTGGGGCGGTGGCGGCGACCGTCACCTACCACAAGCCCTCGCTGCGGCTGATCTCGAACGTGACGGGCAAGCTGGCGGGCGAGGAGGTGACCAGGCCCGAGTACTGGGTGCGGCACGTGCGCGAGGCGGTGCGGTTTGCCGACGGCGTCCGGACGGTGTACGAGCAGGGGGTAGGGGCGCTGGTGGAGATTGGGCCGAAGCCCGTGCTGCTGGGGATGGCCGGGCAGGTGGAAGCAGGCGGGAGCGGCCCGCGGCAGTCCCCGCCGGCGATGCTGCCGAGCCTGCGGCAGGGCCTGGGCGAGTGGCAGCAGCTGCTGGAGAGTCTTGGCGAGCTGTATGTGCGCGGGGTGGAGGTCGATTGGCCAGACGTTTGACCGTGGTTACCCCCGGCGGAAGGTCGCGCTGCCGACCTATCCGTTCCAGCGGCAGCGCTACTGGCTGGAGGCGCCGAAGAAGGTCAGGCGGGCGGCGGCGCAGGTGAGGCCGCTCGTCGACAAGGTGACCAGGCTGCCGCTGCACGGTGAGACGGTATATGAAGCCCTGTTCAGCGTGGAGGCGCTGCCGTTTTTGGCGGACCATCGCGTGCACGACACGCTGATCGCGCCGGGCGCATGCCAGCTGGCGATGGCGCTGAATGCGGCGGAACTAGAACTTGGGGAGCATGAGTGGCTGCGGCTGGAGGATATTGTGCTGCCGCAGGCGCTGGTGGTACCCGACGCGCAGGCACGCACGGTGCAGGCGGTTTATAGTGCGGCGCAAGTGCCAGAGGGAGCTGCCGATACGGGACAGGGCAGCAGCGCAAGGCAGAAATTTAATATTGTCAGCTTCTTGGTAAGGAACGGCGCTGTTACCGGTGATACAGTAGGTGCAGCGGAAGACCCTCTCGGCCTTGACCTGGCGACCCATGCGACGGGGTACGTGGCAGGTTATGCGGCTGGCGGCAAGGACAATTGGGCCCGTGCTGCCGACCTCCAGATGTTACAACGGCGGTGCCACCAGGTAGTGGATGTGAACACCTTTTACGCGGACAGCGCAGCAGCACAGATCGAACTTGGACCATCGTTTCGATGGTTGGCTGAGGCGTGGCGCGGGCAGGATGGCGCGGCGCCCGAAGCGCTGGCGCGGCTGGCATGTCCGCTGGAGCTGGGCGACACCACGGGCTATGTCCTGCATCCTGGGCTGTTGGATGCCTGCTTCCAGGTGGCGGGCCTGACGGAAGAGGCGAACCAAGAGACGCTGCTGCCATTTGCCGTGGAGTCGCTGGCGGTGCGCAGGGGTGTGGCAGGGAGCGAGTGGTGGTGTCATGCCGTGCGCACTGCACAGCATCGGTGGAATATCCGCCTGCTCGCACAAGACGGCGAGGTGATTGCCGCGGTGCAGGGGTTCCAGGTGCGCGGCCGCATCGGCCGCGGCGGTGCGCGGCCGTGATGCCTGGCAGAAGTGGCTGTACACGGTCGATTGGCAGCCGCGCACGCTTGAACAGGGCGAGCCGGCTGTTAACATGCCCCCCCGCACGTGGCTGATTCTTGCCGATGCCCAGGGCGTAGGCGCAAGGCTGGCGGCCCAACTGCGCGGGCAAGGGGATCGGGCGGTGCTGGCATACAGAGGCGAGGGCTGGCGGCAGGAGGGTCCCGACACTTTCTATGTTGGCGCCGAGCGCAGCGAGGACTTGCGGCGGCTCGTGGCGCAGCTGGTGGGCGGCGGGCCCGGAGTCCATGGGGTTGTCCATCTGTGGGGGCTGGATGAGGCCGGTGAACTGGTGCCGGCGGCGCGCGGCGGCTGCGGCATGGCCCTGCTGTTGGTGCAGGCCTTGGTAGAGGAACAGGTGAGGCCGTCCGGCCTCTGGCTGGTGACGCAGGATGCGCAGGCGGTGGTGAGCGGCGATCGCGTTACGGGCAGCGCGCAGGCGGGGTTGTGGGGGATGGGCAAGGTGATTACGCTGGAACATCCTGAACTCAACGCAACCTGTGTCGATCTTGGGTGGGGTGAGGACGTGGATGCCTGCGCACAGCAGCTGTATACCGAGATCGCCGGGCGCGCCGGGCAGCCCAGGCCTGAGCGGGAGATCGCACTGCGCCAGGGTGCGCGCTTCGTGGCGCGGCTGCAGCGGTATGGGCTTGACGAGGATCTGCCCGTGCCGCAGGGGCCCTATCGGCTCGAGGTGACTGAGCGGGGCGTGTTGGACAATCTGCGGTTGGCGCCCGTGGTACGGCGGTCACCCCGGGCGGGCGAAGTAGAGATCGAAGTCCAGGCGAGTGGTCTCAATTTCCGCGATGTGCTTAACGTGCTGGGGGCGTATCCCGGGGATCCGGGCGCAATCGGCGGCGAGTGCGCGGGCGTGGTCGTGGCGGTGGGTGCCGGGGTCACCGGTTTTGCGCCGGGCGACGAGGTGCTGGCCATGGCTTCCGGCGCGTTCAGCCAGTATGTCACGGTCGACAGTGCCTATGTGGCACACAAACCGGCCGGCATGCGGGCGGTGGAGGCTGCGGCGCTGCCGACGGCTTTCTTGACGGCGTACTGTGGGCTGCGGTACCTGGCACAGATAAAGCCGGGAGACCGGGTGCTGATCCACGCGGCGGCGGGCGGGGTCGGCATGGCAGCCGTGCAGCTGGCGCAGCAGGCGGGCGCCAAGGTATTTGCCACCGCCAGCCCCCCTAAGTGGGATGCGCTGCGGGCGATGGGCGTGACCCATCTGTACAACTCGCGCACGACTGAGTTTGCGGCACAGATTCTTGCCGATACTGGGGCGCAGGGAGTTGACGTCATTTTGAACTCGCTGACGGGACCGGGCTTTATGGAAGCGAATCTTGCCGCCCTTGGCGCCGGCGGCTATGTGGCGGAGATGAGCAAGCGCAATATCTGGAGCCCTGAACAAGTCGCCGCTGTGCGTCCAGACGCGCGCTATGTAGCGTTTGATTTGGGCGAGATCTGCCTCCAGCAGCCCCCTTTGTGGCAAGAGATGTGGGCGGAGATTGCGCAGCTCTTTGCCGGTGGGCAGCTGCGGGCGCTGCCCTGCACCGTGTTCCCGATGCAGCAGGCGGCGGCCGCGCTGCGCACCATGCAGCAGGCGCGGCACATCGGCAAGATTGTGCTGACGCCGCCGGCGGGCGTGCGCAATGCGGATCAGTCGCTAGCGGTCCGCGGCAGCGCTACGTACTTGATTACCGGTGGGCTGGGGGCGCTGGGGCTGACGGCGGCCCGGTGGCTGGTGGAGCAGGGCGCCCGGCACCTGCTGCTGATAGGGCGCAAGGGGCCGCAGCCGGGAGCGGCGGCGGAGCTGGACGAACTGGCGCAGATGGGTGTGAGTGTGCGTGTGGTGCAGGCCGATGTGGCGGAACTTGGGGAGCTGGCGGCGGCACTGGAGCAAATCGACGAGGGAACCCCGCTCAAGGGTGTGATCCACTGCGCCGGCGTGCTGGACGACGGCGCGCTGCTCCAGCAGAGCTCCGAGCGTTTTGCCAAGGTGCTGGCGCCCAAGGCGCAGGGGGCGTGGAACCTGCACCAACTGACGCAGGATATGGCGCTGGATTTCTTTGTGCTGTTTTCGTCGGCGTCCAGCGTGCTGGGCAACCGGGGCCAGGCGAACTATGCCGCGGCCAACGCGTGCCTGGATGCCCTTGCCCAGCACCGGCATGCCCGTGGGCTGCCGGCGCTCAGCATCAACTGGGGGGCCTGGGCCGAGGCGGGCATGGCGGCCGGTCTTGCCCGCAGCCGGCGCGCACAGATGGCCGTCCAGGGCGTACGCATGATCACGCCGGCGGAGGGGACGGCGGCGCTGGCCCGCCTGCTCGGCCAGAGTGCGCCGCAGGTGGGGGTCTTCGCCCTGGATTGGGCGAAGCTCCAGGCACGGGAGCCGGCGCTGGCGCGCATTCCACTCCTGGACAACTTTGTGGCGCAGGGCGTGGAGTCGCCCAAGACGGCGGGCGCGGCTCACGCGTGCAATCTTGGCGGCCGCATCTGAGCCCCAGCGCAGCGAACAGCTGCTTGCCTACCTGGTCCGGCAGGCGGCGGAGGTACTGCACGTGCCCGCCGGCGAACTGAATGCAGAGGAGCCGCTTACCTTCTTGGGGCTGGATTCGTTGATGGCGCTCGAGCTGCGCAACCGGATTGAGTCCGACCTGCAGTTGAACGTGCCCGTGACGCAGCTGCTGACCGGCACCAGTGTGCACGATCTGCAGCAGATGCTGGCGGCGAGCTTTGCCGTGGTGAGAACACTTCGCCGCACCGCAGCCGGCGCCGGACGATCCGGGGCAGCTGCTGCGTGCGGCGGTACAAGATCCGGCGGCGGTACTGGCACAGCTGGACGAGATGTCGGAGGAGAACATCGACCGGCTGCTCCAGGAACTGCTCGCCGACGAAGGGTTGAATGCATGAGCCAGGAACCGCAACCATCGGTGCCCACGGCGCTGAGCGCTGCCGGCCTGTCGCTGGCGGACAAGCGGGCGCTGGCCGAGCGCCTGCTGCAAAAGAAAGCAGGCGCGGCCGGCACCAGGTACCCACTGTCGTACAGCCAGCGTGCCATGTGGTTTATGCATGAGCTTGACCCGCACAGCTCAGCGTACCATGTGGCATTTGCTGCGCGGATTTGCTCAGGTGTCGATGTGCCGGCGCTCGAGCGTGCCGTGCAGCGGCTGGTCGACAGGCATCCTGCGCTGCGCACAACGTTTGCCAACGGCGACGAAGGGCCGGTGCAGGTTGTGGCCCGTAACCGGCCGGCGGGCTTCCTGCACATCGTATTAGCGGGTGCGGACGAAGACGCGCTGCGGGGCGAGGTGCTGGCTGCCTACGCGGAGCCGTTCGACCTGGAAACCGGCCCGCTGCTGCGGGTCACGCTGTTCACGCGTCCTGCCTCGCCCTCGACAGCAGGTGACCACCTGCTGCTGATCGTGGCGCATCATATCATCTGGGACGGGTGGTCGGTGGCGATTACCTTAAACGAACTCATGGCGATCTATGCGGCCGAGGTCCAGGCACAAGAGCAGGCAGAGAAGGTAAGTAGTCGACCTATGCCGTCGGTGTTAGGGCCTGCGCCGGCAGCACATTACGCCGATTATGTGGCATGGCAGCACGAGATGCTGGCCGGGCCGGAAGGGGCGCGGCTGTGGTCTTACTGGCGAGCAGGAGCTGGGCGGGCCGCTGCCGGTGCTGGCGCTGCCCACCAATCGGCCGCGACCGGTGCTGCAAACTCATGACGGAGCTACCGATGGTATTTACGCTGGGGGCGGAGCTTACGGCGCGGCTGCGCAGCCTGGCGCGGGCCGAAGGAGTAACGCTGTATATGCTGATGCTGGCCGCCTTCCAGCTGATGCTGGCGCACCATGCCGGGCAAGAGGACATCCTGGTCGGTTCGCCGATGGCCGGGCGCAGCCAGGCTGCCTACACTGCCGTCGTCGGGCACTTCGTGAACATGGTTGTCGTGCGGGTGCAGTGCCGGCGGCAGGAGCCGTTTCGCCAGTTTCTGGCCCAGGTGCGTGACAAGGTGCTGGCAGCGCTTGACCACCAGGAGTTCCCGTTTGCGCTGCTGGTTGAGCGGCTGCATGCCGGACGCGATCCGAGCCGCTCGCCGATCTTTCAAGTCTCGTTTGATCTGCAGCAGCTCCGGCGCTTTGGCGACCTGGCGCCGCTGTTTGTCCCCAATCATCCCGGTGCAGCCGTCAATGTGGCCGGGCTTACCCTCGAGCCGTATGTCATTCCGCAGCAGGAGGGCCAGTTTGACCTGGCGCTGCAGCTGGCTGAAGGTGACGACGCGATCACAGGCGCGTTCAAGTTCAGTACGGCCTTGTTCGACGCAGACACCGTCAGCCGGATGCAGAGGACGTATGAGACCATATTGGAGAAGATATTGACTGATCCCAACTCGGCCCCAAGCACCTGGCTGGCAGGGCCTGAACGACACGGGCAGGCGGCGGAGCTCAGCGGCTTGCTGGCGCAGCTGCGCGAACTCGACATAAAACTGTGGGTTGACGGCGAGAAGCTGCCGCGTGAATGCGCCGGCGGGCAGCCTCACGCCGGAGTTGCAGAGGGAGATCGGTGCGCGCAAGGAGGCGATCGTAGCCCTGCTGCGGCAGCCCGCGGCAAGCAAAGCGCCGGCGTCCGCGCTCAAGTCGCTCGCCGGCCAAGGTCCTCGGCAAGGTCCGCTGCCGCTCTCTTTTTCACAGCAGCGGCTGTGGTTCCTGGACCAGATGAATCCGGGTTCGGCCGCGTACAACATACCGATGGCGGTAACCATCGAGGGGCCGCTCGATGTGGCGGCGCTGCGCCGCAGCCTGGACGAGGTTGTGGCACGCCACGAGGTGCTGCGCACGCGGTTTGTAGCCTACGGTGGTGAGGCAGGGCAGGTGGTGATGCCGCCGCAGCCAGTGGCGGTGCCGCTGATCGACCTGGGACAGCTGGGGGCAGAGGAGCGGGCGATGGAGGCGCGGCGGCTGGTCGGCACCGAGGCAGTACGGCCGTTTGACCTGGCGCAGGGACCCCTGCTGCGTGCCATTATCATCCGGCTCGAAGCGGCGGCGCACCTGGTGGTAGTGACGGTGCACCACATTGCGGCGGATGCGTGGTCGCTGGGGACTCTTACGCGTGAGCTTGGGGCGCTGTACGAGGCGTATGCGGCAGGGCGGGTGCCGGCGCTGCCGGCGCTGCCGGTGCAGTATGCGGACTATGCGGTGTGGCAGCGGCAGTGGGCGCTGGGCGAGGAGATGGACCAGGAACTGGCGTATTGGACGCGCCAGCTGGCGGGCCCGCTGCCGATCCTGGATCTGCCGACCGACCACCCGCGGCCCGCCGTACTGTCTACGCGGGGACGCGACGGGAGTTCAAGATCGAGCGCGACGTGCTGGACGGCCTGCTGGCGCTGTGCCGGCGGGAGGGGGTGACGCTGTACATGGCGCTGCTGGCAGCGTTCAATGTCCTGCTCTACCGCTACACACGGCAGGAGGACATCCTCATCGGCGCACCCGTGGCCGGCCGCCACGCCGCCGAAGTGGAGCCGCTGATCGGCTTTTTTGTCAACAACCTGGTGCTGCGCACGGATCTGTCCGGCGCCCCTAGTTTTCGGGAACTGCTGGGGCGCGTGCGCAGGGTGATGCTCGAGGCGTTTGAGCACCAGCGTATTCCTTTTGACAAGCTGGTGGAGGTGCTGCAGCCAGAGCGGGATCTGAGCCGGCTGCCGTTCTTCCAGGTTCTATTCAACCTGCACAACGCGAGCATAAAGGAACTCCAACTCGACGGACTTAAGCTCGAACGGTATCGATTTGAGACAACCACGGCACGCTACGACCTCACACTAGAAGTCTGGGAACGCCCTGAAGGCTTGTCGATCGACACAGAGTACTCGACCGACTTGTTTGAAGAGGAGACGATTCGACGGCTGATAGGCCACTATGGAGCGCTGCTGCGAGCGGTGGTGGCCGATCCGGACGGCAAGGTCGGTGACCTTCCACTGCTGACACCGGCAGAGCGAGAGCAGCTGCTGTTTGAGTGGAACAACACGGGGATCGACTACCTGCGCGAACTGCCGGTGCATAGGCTGTTTGAGGGCCAGGCGGCGGCTGTGCCCGGGGCTGTTGCGGTTTCCTGTGCGGGCGAGCGTATTCTCTATGCAGAACTGAACGCCCGTGCCAACCAGCTTGCGCGGCATCTGCAGCACCTGGGGGTCGAGGTGGGGACGCTGGTGGGGATCTTTATGGAGCGTTCGGTGGAGATGGTCGTGGCGCTGCTGGCGGTTCACAAGGCAGGCGGCGCGTACTTGCCGCTGGATCCTGCGTTCCCGAGTGATCGGCTGGCATTTATGCTCCAAGATTCGCAAACGCGTTTCTTGATCTCGCAAGCAAGCCTTGCGGAGGAGCTGCCTGCCAACCAGGCGCAGGTCGTCTTTATCGACCGCGACTGGCCGTCAGATCGGGGCAGAGCCGGCCGGAAACCTGGCCAACACAGGTAGTTATGATGGCGAGCGCCTGGCCTACGTGCTCTATACCTCCGGCTCGACGGGGCGGCCCAAGGGAGTACAGGTGCCGCAGCGGGCGCTGGTCAACTTCCTGCTATCGATGCAGCGTGCACCGGGCCTGGCCCGTGAGGACATTCTGCTGTCGGTGACTACGCTGTCGTTTGACATTGCCGGGCTGGAAATCTTCCTGCCGCTGATAACTGGTGCCCGGCTTGAGCTGGTCGGCCACGCTGTCGCCGCCGACGGTGCGGCGCTGCAGGGCGTAATGAAGGCCTGCGACGTCTCTGTCATGCAGGCGACGCCTGCCACCTGGCGCCTGCTTATCGGCGCCGGCTGGCAGGGCACGCCCGGCCTGAAGATCCTCTGTGGCGGCGAGGCGATGCCGGGAGAACTGGCGGGCCAACTGCTCGCGCGCTGCGCCAGCTTGTGGAACATGTATGGGCCGACCGAGACGACGATCTGGTCGACCATCTACGAGGTCCGCACGGCAGAGGGCATCATGCCGATTGGGCGCCCGATTGCCAACACGCAGGTGTACGTCCTGGACGAAGCGCAGCAGCCGGTGCCGATCGGCGTCGCCGGCGAGCTGTATATCGGCGGCGACGGGGTGGCGCATGGGTATTTGAACCGGGCCGAGCTGACGGCGCAGAAGTTTGTGCCCGATCCGTTTGCGCCCGGCGCAGGCGCCCGCATGTACCGCACGGGCGACCTGGTCCGCTACCGCCCCGATGGGAACCTGGAGTTCCTGGGCCGGATCGACTTCCAGGTGAAGATACGTGGCTTTCGCATCGAACTGGGGGAGATCGAGGCAGTGCTCGAGCAGCATCCTGTGATACGGCAGGCGGTGGTCGTGGCCCGGGAAGATACGCCAGGCGACATGCGGCTGGTGGGCTACCTGGGCCTGAACCCGGAGCGGTCCCCGGACCAGCCCTTGCCACTGTCCGAACTGCGCAGTTATCTGAAGGAGAAACTGCCCGACTACATGGTGCCGGCCGTCTTTGTCACGATCGACGCGTTCCCGCTGACGCCAAACGGCAAAGTGGATCGCAAGGCCTCTGCCGGCGCCCAAGGCGGCAGCTGCCGCTCCCCGCTCCAACCATGTCGCGCCGCGCAGCGAGGTTGAGCGCAAGATCGCTGCGATCTGGCAGGCGGTGCTAGGCGTGGAGGCGGTTGGGGTTACGGACAGCTTCTTTGACCTTGGCGGCCATTCGCTGTTGATAGTCCAGGTGCACAACCAGCTGCGGCGCAGCTTTGACACGAATATCACGATTGCGCAGATGTTCCAGTACCCCACCGTGGAGTCACTGGCGGCATATGTGCAGCAGCCGCAAGCGGCCAGCAGCCTGCGGCAGGCCCAGGCGCGAGCGCTGCGCCAGCAGCCGGCACTGCAGGAGCAGCCGGCAAGCAGGGGAAGATAGAAAGGCACCCGCTATGACAGACGTTCATCCAGAAGCAATTGCCATCATCGGGGCGGCGGGCCGCTTCCCGCAGGCGCACAACCTGGCGGAGTTCTGGCAGCGCCTGCAGGCCGGCCAGGAGCTGGTTACGTTCTTTAGCGACGAGGAACTGCTGGCCGCAGGTGTCGAGCCGGCGCTGCTGCAGAACCCGAACTACGTGAAGGCGCGTGCCGTGCTTGAGGATGCTGAGCTGTTTGACGCGCTGTTCTTTGGCATCAACCCGCGTGAGGCGGAAGTGCTCGATCCGCAGCAGCGGATCTTGCTTGAGACGGCTTGGGAAGCGCTCGAGGACGCCGCCTATGACCCCCACCGCTATGCCGGGGCGATCGGCGTGTATGCGGGCCTGAGCATGAACAGCTATATCTTTAATAACCTGCTGCCGCGGCCGGATGTGCTGCAGCAGGTGGGTGCGTATCAGCTGATGCTGGCGAGCGACAAGGACTTTGCCGCGACGCGCGTGGCCTACAAGCTGAACCTGCGTGGGCCGAGCGTTACGGTGCAGACGGCCTGCTCGACTTCGCTGGTGGCCGTGCAGATGGCGTGCCAGAGCCTGCTCACCTATCAGTGCGATATTGCCTTGGCGGGCGGCGTGTCGGTGAGTTCGCCGCGCGTGGGGGGCTATGTCTACCAGCCGGGGATGATCCTTTCGCCCGACGGGCACTGCCGCCCGTTCGACGCGCGTGGCCGTGGGATCGTGGCGGGGGAAGGGGCAGGCGTGGTCGTGCTCAAGCGGCTGTCTGAGGCCCTGGCCGACGGCGACGCTATCCGTGCGGTGATCCTGGGGGCGGCGATCAACAACGATGGCGCCGACAAGGTCGGCTATACTGCGCCCAGCGTGCAGGGGCAGGCAGAGGTGATCGCGATGGCCCAGGCCATGGCGCGGCGTCAGCCCGGACACCATCCGGTTGTAGAAGCGCACGGGACGGGCACCGAGTTGGGCGATCCGATCGAGATCGCGGCGCTGACACAGGCGTTCCGGCTTGGCACCGAGCGGCGGAACTTCTGCGCGCTTGGCTCGGTGAAGTCGAACATGGGGCACCTGGATGCTGCGGCCGGCGTGGCGGGTCTGCTCAAGACGGTGCTGGCACTGGAGCACGGTCAGATCCCGCCGAGCCTGCATTTTGAGACCCCGAATCCCAACATTGACTTTGCGGACTCGCCGTTCTACGTCGCCGCCCGCTGGCGGATTGGCCGCGTACGGCGGAGCCGCGCCGCGCGGGCGTCAGCTCGTTTGGCATCGGCGGCACGAACGCACATGTCGTGGTCGAAGAGGCGCCGGTGGTGCGCTCTGAGCCCGCGGCGCGCCGCGGCAGCTGCTCTTGTTGTCCGGCCATGACGGCCACCGCCCTGGATAAGGCCACCGCGGCACTGGCCGATCACCTGGCCGGCCAGCCTGAACTTGACCTGGCCGATGTGGCCTACACCCTGCAAGTGGGGCGCAGGACGTTCAGCCAGCGCCGCTTTGTCGTCTGCGCCGATCGCGATGAAGCGATCTAGCACGTCTCCGGAGTTACTCGCGAACAGGCGCTGTTGCCAGCCGATCAGGGTGCCGGCCGAGACACGCAGCGGCAGCCGGTGGCGTTTCTGTTTCCGGGCCAGGGCGCGCAGTACGCAGGGATGGGGCGCGAGCTCTATGCCACGGAGCCCGTGTTCCGCAGCGAGGTGGATGCGTGTGCCGAGCTGCTGCTGCCGCACCTGGGGCTTGACCTGCGCGAGCTGCTCTTCCCGCCCGCCGGGCGAGGAGGAAGCCGCGGGCGCCAGGCTGCGCCAGACGGCGCTGACGCAGCCGGCGCTGTTCGTGGTCGAGTACGCGCTGGCCAGGTTGTGGATGGCGTGGGGCGTGGAGCCCGAGGCGATGATCGGCCACAGCATCGGCGAGTATGTCGCCGCCTGCCTGGCCGGGGTTTTCTCGCTGACGGACGCGCTGGCGCTGGTGGCGGCGCGCGGCCGGCTGATGCAGTCGCTGCCCCCGGGCAGCATGCTGGCGGTGCCGCTGGCCGAGCACGGGTATCGCGCCCTACCTGGGGCCAGAGCTGGCGCTGGCGGCGGTGAACGCGCCGCAGATGTGCGTTGTGGCCGGCGAGACGCCGGCGGTCGAGGCGCTGGAGGCGCGGCCTGCTGGCGGACGGCGTGCAGTGCCAACGGCTGCACACGTCGCACGCGTTTCACTCGGCGATGATGGATCCGATCCTGGACGCGTACGCGGCGCGGGTGGCCCAGGTCGAGCTGCAGGCGCCGGCGCGGCGATACGTGTCAAATGTCACGGGAACCTGGATCACGGCGGAGCAGGCGACGGACCCGCACTACTGGGCGCAGCATCTGCGGTCGACGGTACGCTTTAGCGATGGCTTGGGGGAACTGCTCAGCAGCCCGGGCTTGATCCTGCTGGAGGTAGGTCCCGGCCGCAGCCTGGCCGCACTGGCAAAGCAGCACAGCGCCAATACGGTTAGCCAGCAGGTGATTGGAACGATGCGCCACCCCCACGATCGCACGGCCGACGACTTGGTGCTGCTGCAGGCGCTGGGCCGGCTGTGGCAGGCGGGTGCGGAGATCGAATGGCCGGCGTTCTACGCGGGCGAACGGCGGCGGCGTGTGGCGCTGCCGACCTATCCGTTTGAACGGGTGCGCTTCTGGGTAGATGGTGTGGTTGGCAGCCAGGGAGCTGCGCCGGCTGGCGGGGCAACCGGAAGCGCCACAGGGGGTAGTGCGCGCGCAGTTGCTGAGGCTGCTGGAGCGGGTGGCAAGCGGGCGGACCCGGCCAACTGGTTCTACGTGCCTTCCTGGCGGCGCCTGGATGCTCGCCGGCACCTGTCCGGCTCATCGCTGGGCGTTCGTGGCCATCGTGACATGCCGGCCGGCGGTCCTTAGAGGCCCAGAACTGGCTGTTGTTTGCCGACGCCCTTGGCATTGCCGACCGGCTGGCCGACCGGCTGCGGGCGCTTGGCCACGGTGTAACCACGGTCGTGCCAGGCCCTGTCTATGGGCAGATCGGCGATGGGGCTTACCAGTTGGCACCCGCGCAGGCGGAAGGATATGCCGCACTACTGCGCGATCTGCAGGGTGCCGGCCGCACGCCGGACCGGATCGTGCACCTATGGAACGCCGGCGGCGAGGAGACGTCCGCACAGGTGGGCGGGGCTGCGCCGGAACTGGCCTTTTACAGCTTGTTGTACCTGGCGCAGGCGCTGGCCCAATTGGGGAGCAGCCACAAGACGCGGCTCGACGTTGTTGCGACCGGGCTGCACGACGTCACCGGCGACGAGCCGTTGAATCCGGCTAAGGCGCTGCTTTTGGGGCCGTGCCGGGTGATTGCGCAGGAGATGCCGCAGGTTGCCTGCCGCAGCATCGACATCGTGCTGCCTACGACACAGATGGCAGCTAAGATTGAAGCGCAGCTTTGGGCAGAGCTGAATGTTGGGCTGAGTGCCGGGGTGCATGCCGGGCTGGTAGGCTGGATGCCGGGGTGAATACCGGGTTGAATGCTGCGCCAGCTGCCCATGTCGTGGCGCTGCGGGGCGGGCATCGGTGGGTGCAGAGTTTTGCCGAGTTGACGCTGGGGCCGGCTGCGCAGATCCCGCAGCTGCTGCGGTCTCGCGGCGTCTACCTGATTACCGGCGGGCTGGGGGGCATCGGCCTGGCAGTGGCGGAACTGCTGGCGCGGCACGGTGCAGGCACGGTTAGTCTTGACGGCACGTACGGCGCTGCCGCCGCGGGCGCAGTGGCCAGACTGGCTTGCCGAACACGCGGTGGGCGACCCCCTAAGCAAGAAGATTGCGGCGGTGCAGGCGCTCGAGGCGCTGGGCGCCGAGGTGCTTGTGTGCCAGGCGGATGTGACGGACCTGGCGCAGATGAAGGGAGCCGTGGCCGCTGCCCACGCGGCGTTTGGCGCGATCGACGGGGCCATCCACGCGGCTGGGGTCGCCGGCGGCGGTATCATCCCGCTCAAAACGCAGGCGGCGACGGAGGCTGTATTGGCGCCAAAGGTGGTGGGGACGGCTAACCTGGCGGTCGCGCTGGGCGGCGACGCACCTGATTTTGTGATGCTGTGTTCGTCCTTTACCTCGATCTTAGGTGGAGTCGGGCAGATCGATTACACGGCGGCCAACGCATACTTGGACGCTTATGCACAGGCGTCGACGCGTGACGGCGGCCCGCTGACGATTGCGGTCGAATTGGGCGACCTGGCAGGAAGTGGGCATGGCATTTGACACGGAGGTGCCGGCACAGTGGCAGGAGATGAAGGAAGAGAATCTCAGGCTCGGGTTGCGCACCGCCGAGGGGCAGGAGTGCTTCTGGCGGATCCTGGCCAACCCGCTGCCGCAGGTTGTGGTGTCGCCACAGGATCTGCAGGTGCTTGTGCAGCGGGCGAACGCACCTGCGGCACCCACGGCGGCAGAGAAAGTGGGTGCGAGGCCGGCCGGCGGGTCGGGCGCGGGGTCGGCGCAGTCCTGGCGGAGGTGCCGGCGGGGCGGGGCAGGCAGCGGAAGCGACTGCGGGCGGGGCGCCTGGGGCGCCATGCCCGGCCGGCGCTGCAGACCGCGTACGTGGCGCCGCGCAACGAACTTGAGGCGCAGCTGGCGGGCGTGTGGGAGCAGCTGTTTGGGATCGACGCGATCGGTATTCATGACAACTTCTTTGAACTAGGCGGCCATTCACTGTTAGCGACACAGATCCTGGTGCGTCTGCAGGACAAGTTTGGCGTCGCACTGCCGGTGCGGGTTATGTTTGAGTCACACACGATTGCCGAGCTTGCCGGCCAACTGGAGTTGATGTTGTGGGCAGCGGAGAATCAGCGCCGGCCCGTAACAGCCGGCGATCCGGATCGCGAGGAGGTGGAATTTTGATGGTCGCCGAGCTTCTCTCGACGCTGCGGGCTATGGATGTCCAACTCTGGGTGGAGGGCGAACAGATTCGCGTTAGTACGCCAAAGGGGGCGCTGCAGCCTGAACTCCGGCAGCGGATCAAGGAGCTGAAGCCTGAGCTGATCGCGCTGCTGCGCGCTTCGCAGGCAGCAGGACCGACACTGCACGTTCCGATTCCCCGGACGGACCGCCAAGAGCCGCTGGTGCTGTCGTCGGCACAGCAGCGACTCTGGTTTTTGGACCAGCTGACGCCGGGCAGCTCGGCGTATAACCTTTTCGCGTCCCAGCACGTGGTCTTCCCGCTGGATGTGCCGACTATGGAGCGCTGCTTGACCGAGCTGGTGCGCCGGCACGAGATCCTGCGCACGAACTTCTGTCTCGAACATGGCCAGCCGGTGCAGGTCATTGCCGACCCTGAGCCGTGGCAACTGCCGCGTGCTGGACTTGCAGGAGTGCAGCCATAGGGAGCGCAAACACACGATCGAGCAAGTGATCGCAGAGGAAACGGCGCGCCCCTTTGACCTGACGCACGACCGCCTGCTGCGTACGCTGTTGATCCAGTCGGCGCCGGACGATTTCCTCTTTATCATGGTGATGCACCACATCATCGGCGATGCCGTGTCGATCGTGCGTATCGAGCAGGAACTGGCGGTGCTGTACGACGCGTACACGCAGGGGCGTGCCCCCTGCGCTACCGGAACTACCTGTGCAGTATGCCGACTATGCGGCCTGGCAGCAGGCGGCGCTGGCCGGCGAGGCGATGCAGCAGCAGCTTGCTTACTGGCGGGAGAGGCTGCAGGGCGACCTGCCGGTGCTCGAACTGCCCACCGACGGCCGGCGCCAGATAGATACGCCAGAGAAGGGCACGGCAGAGAAGGGCACGGTAGAGCAGGACACGGTAGGGAAGGGCGGGTGGCAGTCGCGCCTGCTGTCGGCACAGCTGTCGACGCACCTGGGGGTGCTGGCGCAGAGCGAACAGGTGACGCTGTTTACGGTGATGCTGGCGGCGTTTGACTTGCTGCTGTGCCGGCTTGCGGGGCAGGAGGATATTGTGATCGGCACGCCTGTGGCCGGGCGCAACCATCCCGATATCCAGAACCTGGCCGGGTTGTTCTTGAACACGCTGGTGCTGCGCACGGACCTGTCCGGCAATCCTACCTTCTATGAACTACTGCGGCGCGTGCAGGAGACGACGCTGGGGGCTTATAGCAACCAGGATCTGCCCTTTGAACGGCTGGTGGAGGAGCTGCAGCCCCATCGACATCTGCACCGCAACCCGCTGTTTGATGTGTTGATTAACTTCTTCAGCCAGAGCGAGGAAGCCGTCGATGCCTCGGAGCAGGGGTATGACCTGCGCAACGCCTCGGAACAGGATCCCAAGCTGCCGCTGACGTTTTACATCGACCAGTATCGCGACCAGATCGGGCTGCGCGTGCTGTACCAACAGACGTTGTTTGCGGCGGAGCGGATGCGCTGCCTGCTTGAGCAGTATGAGTACCTGCTCGAGCAGGTGGCGGCCCATCAATTTTCCTGCCACCGACGTGAGTATCCAGGGCAAGGGCGCCCGGGTAAAAATCGTCACAATAGAGAGGCCAGACTTTGTGACGGGCCTGGATAAGATCATCCGTGAGGAGGAACAGCAGAAAATCGCTACCGCTTCAGATGAAGAACGCCGTGAGAGGCTTTCCCAGCCCACGCAAGGTGAGTTGATCGATGAAACCTATGGGGAGGATTCAGAGGCGAGCCCTGCCCCTGAAGAGGAATGAGAACTGTTTCACGTGAAACATTTTCTCGACTGTCCCTATGAGCGGGAATGAGCAATTCTGTACAGAGTAGTATAAAATAGTATACAGTGATTCAATTGCACTTTCCAGGTTTTTACGGCAGATAGCTCCTGGGGGTGAAGGTGTTTCATGCCATCCGCCGTTTTCTCGATGAACTCCTCTTGGCCTCCGGCCAGTACACGCTTTTTTTCATCGTTTTAGCCCTGGCAGTAGAGCGCATCAACCTCGTTCAAAATACAGGACTCCTCCTGTTGACCTTCGGGCTCGACCCAAACCATCCTTCTCGTGCGATTCGGGGACAAGACGATCCTGCGCTTCCTCTTCTCGATGATCTGCCCCCTCCTCTTCACCCTCATCCAGGTTCGATTCGGCGGCTTTTCGCCGCTCAACATGAACCTTCTCTTTTATTGGTTCACCCAGCTCGCCTTCGCCCTCCTGCGTTCCCTCTACGCTCGTGCGAAAACCCCTGGCGGGAAAAAGAGCCTGGAATTTTTCATCTCGATGGGAACGATATCGGTGTTTCTCTTTCTCACCTTTTATTACGGGCTGATGCTCTGGTTTGGCGTGAAATCCGCCGCCGAACTCCTTTCGGGAGCCCAGGCTTCCGATTTTTTCAATATTTTTAATTTCCCGAGCTCCTTCGCGGGCTTCATCACCGCCCCGGAGAATCGCTTCGTGATCTTTTCCTGCCTCTTGATCGGTTTCATGCTCGGCACGAGCCGCATCAGGATCATCTCCCTGAAACAGCGTATTTCCGACCTCTTTGAAATCGATCCCGACCTCGTGCATGGGACGCAAGGCCGCGCCCCCGGCGGCGACTGGCGTGATGACTGCTGAAATTTCCGTGCTCTGGGCCGATATCCGCAGTTTCACTCAGATAACCGAGAAGGCTAGCCCGGAAGCTATCGCGGAGTGCCTCAACCTGTATTTCTCCACCTGGCAGGTGAGCGCCTCCAAGTACGGCGGGCGGATCGACAAGCATATGGGCGATGCGGTGATGATCGTATTCGGTCCCGGGATCCAGGACAACGCGAACCAAGCCGTCAAATGCACCTTTGATTTCCTGGATCAGTTGCCTGCTTTTCAAGAGGAATTCGCCATCCGCAACCTGCCTATCATACGCGGCGTGGGAATCGGGCTTCCTGCGGCGAGGTCATCATGGCGGATCTCGGCGAACCCTCCAATCGGCAAAGCTCGGTACTGGGATATCCCGTCAGCGTCGCCTCCCGCATGCAGAGTCTGTGCAGGGAATTCCGCCAAGACATCGTCATCGACCAGAATATGTACAGGAACTCGAGCCTGGAAAACCAATCACATTTCCTCCCCCTCGGCGAGGTCCTCATCCGCGGAAGGACGGCGCCGATGCCCGTCTACGGCAGGAAGTAACGCCGCCCTTCCCGGCGCTGTTTCGCATTGGAGGAATGAGCATGCGCATGAAAGCGGTACTGATGGTTCTCTCGATTCTCGCGGGCAGCGCCCTCACGGGCTGCAGCGCCGCATATGACATCGTCCTGAGCGCCGATGCGGGAGCCGACATCGGATTTTCAGTCGACGTCGACATGGACATGCTGACGAGCATGTCCCAGAAGGCAGCCGCATTCTCGGGCCAGGACGCCAATGTGGGAGATCCAGGCCTTGGATACGGATGCCTTGAAAAAGACCTTTGCAGGACGCAAGGACGTGGTCCTGCTCTCCATCGAGAAAACCGTCGGAGAGCGCGGCTAGGGGCACAGCGCGCGTCCAGGACATGTCCCTGCTCGGAAAAGCCGAGACCGGTGATGCGCCTTTTTTCACCCGTAAGGAGGAGAAGGGAATCTCCTCCCTCAGTTTCCGCTTGGACCGCGACAATGCCAGGGGCATTTTAGCTCTTTTACCAGGCGTCGCTCCTGAGTTAGCGGAGATCTTAGCTCCTCCCGCCTTGTACGGGGATGAAATAAGCGTGGAGGAGTATACGGAGGCACTCCTTCCCTTCCTAGGGAAAAATGGAGTCCTAGCCATGGAGAAGGCAAAGCTCGACCTGAAAACTCAAGTGCTCCCAGCCCCATCATCGCCTCATCGGGGGAATCGCTTCCGGGAGGACCTTGAGCGTGTCCATACCCTTGCTCAAGGCCATGGTTCTGGATTCTCCCCTGGTTTTCAGCCTGAGCTGGAAGACGGGGCCTTAAGCCCAGGACTAGCGAGGCTTCATGCCCTTGATGAGCTTCCCCTTCCAATTCCCTACGCCGCCGAAATCCACGACATCCTTGAAAACCAGGTCGCGCAGGCTCTCGGCCGCCAGTTCGGAACGCCTTCCTGAGCGGCAATAGACGATGACCAGCCGATCTTTCGGGACATCGGGTTTCTTGGCGCCAATCTCGTCATAGGGTATGAGGAGGGCCCCGGGATATGCCCCGATTCGTACTCTTCTGCGGTCCTCACGTCTAGAAGGAGGTACTCCTTTTTGTCCCTGCCTTCGACGAGATCGAGAAGCTTCTCATATGTCGCATAGGGCGGCTTCGTGGAAGCACCGGCCTGGGAGAAGAGGTGAAACATGATTCCTCCCAACAGCGCCACGCTTAAAAATCTCAATGCTTTCATACCCCTAATATACTCAGGTTTTTTGTCACGGACTGGATGTGTGCGTTTCATCACAATTTCCGAGCGATTGGTAATACCAGATGATCCCTAAAGGCAATACCATCCAATAGTATTGAAAGACCATGATTTCGAAGGTATATTTCATCCTATACAAGCGGATGCCGGGAGACGTAGGTTCCCGGCCGAGTACAAAAAAGCGCTCGTTCTGGGAATGCGGCCGTCGCGCGTTGCGGGCGGATCGCACGCTGGTGAGGCGGTTCACGGCGGCCATCGCGGCGCTCGTGTTGATGCCGGCCTACACGCGAGAATCGGCGCAATCATCTCTAGGGGGCTACCCCATGAAGAAATCCGTCGTCATCGCCACTCTCCTCATGTTCGGGATCGCGGGATCCGTCTTCGCGCTCAAGTTCGGCAACGGCAAGACCGTCAGCACGGACCGCGACGTCAAGGGCTTCCAGGCCATCGATGTCGGCGGGGCCGCCACGGTGAGCATCAGCCAAGGCAAGAATTTTTCTTGCACGGTTGAGCTGGATTCCAACCTCCAGAAGGACTTCATCACCGAGATCGAGAAGGGCGTCCTCAAGATGTACTTCAGGCCCGGCTCGGGCGTGATGAAAATCAAGAAACTCGAGATAGCCCTGACCATGCCCGCGCTATCGGGCGTGAAGGCTTCCGGCGCTTCGCGCATCGACCTGGAGGACGCTTTTTCGGGCGATGAGCTCCTGCTGGAGCTGAGCGGCGCCTCCAGCATGCAGGGAGACCTGGATTACACCATCGCCGGGATCAAGGTCTCCGGCGCGTCCAAGCTGGACGTCGATGGCTCTTTCGGCGACATCGCCATGGAACTTTCCGGCGCCTCCAAGGCGTACTTCAAGGGTCAGGCCCTGGGCTTGAGCGGCGACGTTTCGGGGGCCTCCCATATCGACGCGGATGCCCTCGGCGTGCAGGACATCGATCTCAAGGTTTCAGGGGCCAGCAACGTCACGTTGGGAGAGGTGGCCAAGACCATCAAGGCCGATCTCAGCGGCGCCAGCCACATGACCTACTCCGGCACGCCCGACATCCTCAAGGATGATACTTCCGGTTCGAGCAGCCTGAAGTGCCGCTGATCCGCGAACGCGTCCGCCCTGGCGCCCTCGTCCCGCCGGACGGGAGGCAGCAGGGCGGATTGCCAGGCGGGGCCGGCCCGCGTATCATCTACCCATGGACGACATGACTGAAACGGCCTTCGCGCGCGCTCGGCGTGATCCAGCGCCTCCGCGCTCCCGACGGCTGCCCCTGGGATCGCGAGCAGACGCCCCAGACCATGCGCGGCAATCTCATAGAGGAAGCCTACGAAGCCGTCGAGGCCATCAACGAGGGCGATCCCGCGCACGTCCGCGAGGAACTCGGCGACGTGTTCCTCCTCGTCATGATGGTCTCCTACATGTACGAGCAGTCGGGCGCCTTCCCCATTTCCGAGGTCTTCGACGTCCTGTCCGAAAAGCTCATCCGCCGCCACCCCCACGTCTTCGCGCAATCGGACGCGGACACTCCCGACGCGGTGGTCAGGCAGTGGGACAAGATCAAGGAGACGGTCGAGGGCCGCGGAAAAAAAGACTCGCTCATGGACCAGGTGTCGCACGCCCTTCCCCCGCTCGAGCGCGCCTACAAGCTCCAGAAAAAAGCCGCCAAGGTCGGCTTCGACTGGCTCCGCGTGGAGGACGTCTGGGCCAAGGTCGACGAGGAGCTCGCGGAGGCGCGCGAGGCCGCCGTCGGCGCTGATCACGACAAGCGCGAGGAGGAGATCGGCGACCTTCTCTTCTCCGTCGGTCAACATCTCCCGCTTCCTTGGCATCGATCCGATGGTCGCGCTGCACCGCTGCGTCGCCAAATTCATCTCGCGCTTCAAGTACGTGGAAAAAACCATGAAGGAGAACGGCGAAACCATGTCGCGCCGACGCATTCGACCGAATGGACGCGCTCTGGGACGAGGCCAAGCGCCTGGGACTGTAGGGTCACCGCCTTCCAGCGGCCCCGCTTGGACTTCCTGCGCGCGGCCATCTTATCGATCAAGCCGTGCAGCTTGTCCTTGAAGATCAGCCCGATCGCGAATATCCCCAGCGAAGCCGCGCCCAGGATGACGAATAATAGCCAGCGCCCGTCGCCGGCGGCGTCGCCCATCAGGGCCGAGGCGGCGATGCCTGGCAGCCTGCCCGCCAGCGAGATGCCGAAGAAGGCCGGAAAGCTCAGGCGCGAGAGGCCGGGCTACGTAGCAGAGCGCATCTTTGGGTATGCCGGGGATGAGGAAAAAGAGGAAAAAAGCCGATTCGCCCCTGGTCGAGGCGATCAAGGCGTTGAACCTGGAGATACGCCGCTCCCCCGCGATCGCGGCGATGAAGGGCCGACCCAGGAAACGCGCTATGCAGAAATTCACCGCGGATCCGGCCGTGATCCCCAGGACCGACCACAGCAGCCCGCGCAGCGCGC
>CAWBRX010000035.1:0-190670 GCA_963791135.1 uncultured Chloroflexia bacterium | reverse complement strand
GCAGCGCGATCACCGATGACGAATGCGCCGAGGTGGAGATCATCGGCTGGCTCTACCAGTTCTACATCTCCGAGCGGAAAGACCAGGTCATGGCCCGCAAGAGCGCCGTGCCCACCGAGGACATCCCCGCCGTCACCCAGCTCTTCACCCCGCACTGGATCGTCCGCTACCTTGTCGAAAACTCCCTCGGCCGGCTCTGGCTGCTGAATCGTCCCGATTCCCGCTGCGCGAGCACATGCCCTACTATTTAGAAGACCCCGCGGGTCAGTCGTTCACCGACAGCCTGGCGCTGGGGGCCTTGGTGCTGCTGCTCGGGTGGGGCTTTGTCGGGCTGGCGGGCGTCTCGCTGGTGGTCAACATCCTGCAGCTGATCTGGCTCTACCTGCTGGTGCGCAGCACGCTGTTCAAGCCGCAGTGGAAATGGGACTGGCCGCTGCAGGTGCAGATGGTGCGGATGAGCGGCCCACTGATGATCAACAACCTGCTGGCGACGATCTTCTGGCGCATCGACGTGTGGATCCTGCGACCGATCGCCGGTGCGGCGGCAGTTGGCCTGTACAGCGTGGGGTTGAAGTACCTGGACGGGCTGAACATCATTCCCAGCGTGTCGACCCTGGCTATCTTCCCGCTGATGAGCCGGTTTGCGCGCTCGGAGTCGAACAGCCTGCTGCGTTCGTACATCTTGAGCCTGCGGCTGCTGACGATCGTCAGCCTGCCGATCGCTATGTCCGTCACGTTCCTGGCGCGGCCGCTGGTCTTTATTGTCGGCGGCGTCCAGTACCTGGACGTGCCGGGCGTCTTTCACATCTTTGGCCGGACTATCCCCTACATGGGCGGGGCAGACCTGGCGTTCCAGGTGATCATTTGGAGCATCCCGATCGGGTTTGTCAACAGCGTGACGCAGTACGTGCTGATTGCGGTCAACCAGCAGCACTACCTGACGCGGGCGTTTATCCTCGGCGTCGTGTTCAACGTCGTGGGGAACCTGATTTTGATCCCACGGCTGGGGTATGTGGGGGCGGCGCTGGCGACGATCTTGAGCGAGTTCAGCCTGCTCTTCCCGTTCTACTACAGCGTGCGGCGCAACGTGGGGCGTGTGCCGTGGTGGCAGGTGTACGGGCCGCCGCTGTTGGCGACGGCGTTGATGGGGCTGGCGACCTATGGGCTGGTGACGGCGGGCCTCAACGTGTGGATCGCAGTGGCGCTGGGGTTAGTGGTGTACCTGGTGGGCTTGATCCTGACCGGCGCGCTGCGCGGCGAAGACATGGCGACGGTGCTGCGGGCGCTGCCGATCGGGCCGCTGCGGAAGCTGGTGGCGGCGGGGTAAGGGCTAAAACAGTCATGTGGTGCAGGCGGATGGCATCAGCTTCTGGAATAGCGGACATCGGCTGTGGCTTCCACTTGCTTCCTGAAGTACGGGCTCAACGAGTTCGGGGTATGGAGATCGACTTGCCTACCGAGTAGATCAGTAAGTTCATCTTGAATCGAGAAAAAGGCAAAGCCAGGTGTCTGGCCCGGGTCGAATTCGACCAGCACATCGATATCGCTGTGTGGACCAAAGTCGCGCGCAGACAGAGCCAAAAAAGGCTAGCTGCGAATATGATGGCGCAGGCAAAGTCAGCCAAGGCGGCTTGAATGCCGGTTGGCGACAGCGGCCAGATAAGAAGCATTGTTTGCAGACATAGGCTGCATTCTATCACACAAAATATCCCGGCTTGGCGCGTCTATTGCCGGATCCGGGGGCCAACCTCGTCGAGTAGGCAGACGATCAGGACTGCTCGAAGCCGATTTCGAACATGCTCTCGAGGTCGTGCTTGGAATAGACCTTGAAGGAGATGAGCGTTTCGGAGTCGAGGATGCCGTCGACCAGGAGCATGCGGGAGGTGACGAGGTCGGCCAGGGCGGCATTGTTGGGCACGCGCAGGATGGCGACAAGGTCGTACTGGCCGGCGACGGAGAAGACCTCGGAGATGCCGTCGATCTCGGCCATCTGCTCGGCGACGGAGACGATGCGGTTGCGCTCGCATTTGATCAGGACGACTGCGGATACCATGGGTGGGACTCCTTGCTGTTTCTCGGATTCTAAATATTTCTAATTACAGCGCACATATGTGCGCAGGCTCCCAAGCAATCGATAAGCTATGCTGCCAACAATGTGTAACTGGTATCAGCATGACGTGCCGCCAAGTCTAGCGTGGTGTTGCGAATTGATTCAATCTGTGGAGGTGTAAGCAGCAAACGTCCATTCTCCACATCAACATCGACCGTTCCCACTTGACCCAGTACCCCGATATTGGGAAATGCCAGTGCAATCGGCACCGCCAGACTATTCTCTCGGCTGCAACAAGGACAGGATCAGCCGCGGATGAACGCCCGCGGACGAATCGCTTAACAGTTTTGTCCTAGATTATAGCAGATGCCCTACTATTGCCTCGATGCGTTGTCACGACAGAGATCGCCGCCGGGCTCATATTGAGCATTGCCAACTGCCTTCGGTGTGACGTATAACTGCATCTTCAGGATGCTGTACGTATAGAGAGGGTAACAGATGTACACGAAACTGACGCTGCGAATGGACAGCAGATTATCGAACAGGCGAAGCAGTATGCGGAGGAACATGGCTCCTCGCTATCGCAGCTTGTGGCCGAGTACTTTGCGGTGTTGACGGCCAAAGACGATAACGCCGAAGCGTTTGAGAGCAAGCTGCCGCCGATTACCCGCTCTTTGGTCGGCGTACTGAAGGTAAGCGAATACGACCCTGAGGACTTTCGACGCTACCTGGAAGACAAGGTACCTGTGAACACAAGCGTGTGATGCCGAGGTTGGCTGCATCGTCACGCGCAAGTCAGAGCAGCGTCACAGATCCGTGCGTGGCTCGCCCCACCCGGTATGGGGTTGGCGGAGGCTGATGGGGAGCGAGCCAGGCACGATGCGACGCGATGCCGTCTTCGGCGGTAGACTCAGTTGAGTGCTTCCCAGCGTATGCGGTAGAGCACGTACCAGTAGTCGGAGTACAGCTCTTCGTACCACTGTGAACGGGCAAGGGGCCCGGTGAGGGCGTAGGCGTCCCAGGGGTGGGGCTCTTCGGGGGGACGGCGGCCGACGATGAGATGGGTGATGCCCAGCGCACGCAGGCCCTGCGAGGGCCTGTGCTTCGGCACCCGGGCGGGGCATTGGCAGTGGCGATGGCGGGTGCGGAATTGGCCCAGAGGCGATCGCGGTGCGTGTAGAACTCGTTCGCCGCCGCTCCAGGTCAAGACGCGGGCGTCTGGGCGGCAGGTGGGCATCGGCGTACTGCCAGACGGGGTAGGAGCGGATCTCGCGGGTGAGATAGTCGTCCACCGACTGGCCGCCCCCGACCACGCTCCAGGGCAGACGGTAGAGCACGGACGAGAGCCAGCCGTCCCAGTTGACCCGGTCTACCTCGTGCAGAGGCGTGAAGGGCGGCAGGTTGAGCACCATCAGCACGGCCAGGCCGCCCGCAAGCAGCGCCGGCGCTTCGCGGCCGGCCACCAGCCGCGCCAGGCCTGCGACGCGGGCAAAGGCGAATGCCGCAAGCACGGCGAGGATGGGCGCGATCGGCATCAACTGGCGTACTTCTAAGCTTGTCACCGGCGAAAACCAGAGCACGAGCCAGAGCACAACGAGGGCGGCAAGCCACGGCCAGACGCCACGCCGGCGGCGCAAGACTCAGCATCGGCAGGAGGATCAGGAACAAGGGACCCAACGTACCCCCATAGCCCGCGGCATGGATCGTCATATCCCAAGGCAGCAGCAGCAGGTTGGCAAGCGTACGCGGCCGGCCAAACTGGTGGAGGAAATCCTGCTGTCGAGCCTGTGCCAGCGCGTTCCAGCGCTCCGGCGGCGCGCCGAAGATCGTGTACATCGTTTCGAACACCGGGTTGCCGCTCGCCAGGTAGCTGCGCAGGTACCAGGGCAGCGCCACCAGCAGGCTGAGCAGACCCCAGCACCAGCGCGGCGAGAAACGCCTGCCGCCAGCCGGCGCCGCGGCTGCGCAGCGCCAGCAGCAAGCCGGGGCAGAACAGCGCCAGGGCAAACAGCGCCAGGTGCTTGGTGGAGAGGGCGAAACCGAGGTTGAGCGCCGCCAGCAGCAGCCACTGGCGCCGGCTTGTGTCTACATAGCGCAGGAGGGCGTACAGGGCGAGCGCCACAAACAGCATGATCGCCAGGTCCGTATTGGCGGTCGAGCCCAGCCAGATCACGGTGGGCATGGTGACCAGCAGCGCCACCGCCAGCCAAGGTGCGGCGCCCGGCGTGTAGCGCCGCGCAAATTCGTAGGTCAGAACGGCGGCCAGCAGCAGATAGCCGAGGTGGAGAAGAATGGCGGCGGTCGCGTCCTCCCAACGCCAGCCCGTAGCCATACCAGAGCTCGGTTGTCATCGGGTAGAGCGAGACAAAGTCGGCGGGTACGTCGACCAGGTAGCCCGCCTGGAGGTAGCGCTGGGGGTACGTCAGGTGGTACCACAGGGCGTCGTACTGGGTTTCCGGGAGCAAGCGCCGCTACGCCGCGCAGAAGAGGGCAAGGCCGGCGCAGGCGATCCAGAGCAGTGTCGTGTTGCGCGGAATGCGCGGTACGGACAGCGGCCGGCGCAGATGCCCACCGCTGCGCACCTGCCGCAGGGCGCCTGGCGCGACATACGAACAGTGTGGCGAGTACCACCAGCGCTGCGATCGCCTGCAGCACGAACGGCCGGTAGAGGCCAAACTGCGCCAGGAGAAGGCCCAGGCTGCCGAAGGCGCCGATCCCCAGCGCACCCCCGAACGGGAGCCGCTCGCGCCAGCCGGCGTACTGCCAGCCCAACAGCCCGGCTGATGCCCAGCCCCAGCGCAACGGCGGCAGGCAGCAGGAGCAGGGCGGCCCCGCTGCCCGCCAGCTCACGGTTCAGGGCGTCGTGCAGGTATGGCAGAGCCCCATCGGTCGTGCGCCTGCGCCATGGCGAGTGTCAGGGCGAGAAACCCCAACGCAACCAGTACAATGACGGCCAGGCAGGTCACGCGTGCCAAGCGGGCGTAGGTGCGCCGGTTCACGCGGCGACCGGCAGCCCATACCAACAGGGCGCCCAGAGCAGGCCAGGAGCAGCATGCCGCCAAGGACCGCCAGAGTGACGGCCGTTTGGGGTTCGGCCCGCGACCAGTCGCCGAGCAGCAGACGCCACAGCTGGGAGTAGTAGAAGGCCAGCACAAATACGGTCCACGCCAGTGCGGCTGCTGCCAGGAGCGCATGCAGCGGCCATCTTTGTGTGCGCTCGGTGCGGGCCGGGGCAAGTGGCGTGGTGTGGTTCATACCCCACTGTTATCGAGCAAGGGACAGCGAAAGTCAACCCTCTAGCATTACATTTGGATTACAGGCCAAAGGTGTCCAAATCGAGTCCGCAAGAGAGCGGGACGTGATGCAGAGCTGCGGATTTCGTGCGAGGCTCGCCCCACTGGGCATGCGGTTGGCGAGGTGATTTGGGGCGAGCCAGGCACGGTGGGGCAGTGCGGATGGGGGCTCTATGTGTCAGGACATACAGATGCGTTGCGACCGGGTGGAGATACTGCGCATCACGTTACTACCGGCTTCTCGGTGGGGTACTTCTTGTATACCCCTTGCTCTACTACCTCGGCCAGGGCGGCGGCGACGGCGTGGACGTCGGCGAAGGTGTTGTAGAGCGGGGCGATGCCGATGCGGATGTTGTCGGGGTAGCGGAAGTCGGGCAGGACGTTGCAGTCGCGGATGAGGGCGAGGTCGATGCGCAAGCCCTCGGGATGGCCGAGCGAGATGTGGGAGCCGCGCCAGGCGGGGTCGCGCGGGGAGTTGAGCGTGTAGCCGAGCGGCTGCAGCATGGCTTCCCACAGGGCGACCAGGTATTCGGTCTGCTGCACGGACTTGGCGCGCAGGGCGTCCATGCCGGCGGCAAGCAGGAGGTCGACGCCAACCTCGATCAGGGCCAGCGAGAGCACCGGCGGGGTGCCGCTGAGAAAGCGGCGCAGGGTCGAGACCGGCTTGTGTGCGAGGCCAAAGTCAAAGAGGTTGGACTGGCTCATCCAGCCGGCGATGGGGTTGGCCAACTGCTCCTGCAGGTCGCGGCGGATGTAGAGGAAGGCAGGCGCGCCGGGGCCGCCGTTGAGATACTTGTAGGTGCAGCCGACGGCCAGGTCGGCGTTGGCGGCGTTGAGGTCGATAGGAACGGAGCCGGCCGAGTGGCTGAGGTCCCACAGCACGAGGGCGCCGGCGTCGTGGGCCTGTTTGCGTGACGGCGGCCATATCGTAGGTGTAGCCGCTCTTGAAGACCGTGTGCGAGAGGGTGAGCAGCGCCACGTCGTCGCTCAGCGCCTGCTGCAGCGCGTCGACCGGGCCGTGGATGCCGTCGGGGGAGCGCAGCAGCTCCAACGTGTGGTGGCGGCCAAGGAGGTCGATGGCCTCCTCAATCACATAGATGTCGGACGGGAAGTTGAGGTCGTCCGTCAGGATGCGGGTGCGGCGGGCGTCACGCTGCCGCGCATAGCGCAGACCGGCGACCAGCAGTTTGAAGAAGTTGACCGAGGTGGAGTCGGCCACGATCACCTCGTCGGGCTGCGCGCCGAGGAGGCCGGCGATCTTGGCGCCGACCCGTTCGGGCGCGTCGAACCAGCCTTCGTTCCAACTGCGGATCAGGCGGTCGCCCCACTGGCGGGTCACGAGGTCGTTGGCCAGGGCCAGCGAGGCATGCGGCATGCGGCCGAGCGAGTTGCCGTCCACGTAGACCAGGCCCGCGTCGGGGTGGGCGAAGTGGTCGCGGAAGTGCGCCAGCGGGTCGGCGGCGTCGAGCGATTGGGCGTAGGCGAGATCGGTGCGCATAGGGTGGGTCCTTGGAGTAATCCTTCCGGGAAGCACCCCCTGTTCCCGAAGGCCAGGCGGCGGGGTTCCACGGAAGGGTCAGGCGGGAATGTGTTCGAAACGGTAGTCGCCGGAGCCGATTTCGACGACGACGTCGTCGCCTTCCTGGCGGGCATGGCGGCAGCCGGGGGCGGCGGTGAGCGGGATGTCGCTCTCGTAGACGTGGGCGAGCTGCATGTTGGGCAGGTGGACTTCGGCGTGGCCGTTGGCCGGGACGGTGACGGCGACGCGCATGCGGCCTTCGCTCTGCGACCAGCCGGCGGTGTATTCGCCGAGCATGGTTTCGTGGGCGGCATAGGCCCAACTCGAGGCCGCCGCCCGGGCGCGGGCGGACGATGGCGCGGCGGTAGCCGGGCGCGGACGGGTCGGTGTCGAGGCCGGCAACGACGCGGTAGAGCCAGTCGCCGATGGCGCCGTAGGCGTAGTGGTTGAACGAGTTCATCTCGGGGTCCTGGAAGCTGCCGTCGGGACGAATGCCGTCCCAGCGTTCCCAGATGGTGGTGGCGCCCTGGGTGACGGGGTAGAGCCAGGATGGGTATTCCTGGCGCATGAGCAGATCGTAGGCGACGTCGAGATAGCCAAACCTGGCCAGCACGGGGCAGAGATAGGAGGCGCCGACGAAACCGGTGGTCAGCTGGGTGCCGCGGCGGCGGATGTCGGCGACCAGGCGGCGGGCAGCTTCGCCGCGCTGCTCCTCGGGCAGGAGGTCAAAGGCCAGGGCGAGTACGTAGGCCGTCTGCGTGTTCGAGGTGAGGCGACCGGAGGCGGCGACGAACTCGCGTTGAAAAGTGCTGCGTATGTTCGCTGCCAGCTGCTTGTACTCGGCTTCCTCGCCGGCGCGGCCGAGCACTGCCGCCGCCTGCGCGAGCAGCGTCGTCGAATAGGCGTAAAACGCAGTGGCGATCAGGTCGGTGTCGGTGAGGCCGATCTTGGCGTTGCCGTCTTTATGGTCGAGCGCCAGCCAATCGCCAAAGTGGAAGCCGACGTTGAAGAGATATTCCTCGTCACCCGAGCGGCGCATGTACTCGACCCACTTGACCATGCTGTCGAACTGCTGCTCGAGGATGCGCGTGTCGCCGTAGCACTGGTACATCGGTCCAGGGCACGATGACGGCGGCGTCGGCCCAGGCGGTGGCGCCGGCGCCGCGCTCGCCCTCCGCATACATGATGTCGGGCACGACATGCGGCACGCGGCCGTCGGGGCGCTGGTCGGCGGCAAGGTCGCCAAGCCACTTGGTGAAGAAGGCAGCGACGTCGAAGTTGAAGCAGGCGGTGCGGGAGAAGACCTGGGCATCGCCGGTCCAGCCCAGGCGTTCGTCACGCTGGGGGCAGTCGGTGGGCACGTCGAGGAAGTTGCCCTTCTGGCCCCAGACAATGTTGTGCTGCAGCTGGTTGAGCAGCGGTTCTGAGCATTCGAATTCGCCCGCCGGCTCCATGTCCGAGTGGATGACCAGCGCGGTCAGCAGGTCGGGGTCGGGTTCGCCACGCAGGCCCTTGACGGCGACGTAGCGGAAGCCCTGGAAGGTGAAGCAGGGTTCGTACTGTTCGAGTTGGGCCGCCCTTGAGGATGTAGCGGACCTCCTGCTTCGCGGTGCGCAGGTTCTCCAGGTAGACCTCGCCCTGCTGGTCGAGCACCTCGGCATGGTGCAGCACGATCTCGTCGCCGGCCTCGCCCTGCACGGTGAGGCGCACACGGCCGACCAGGTTCTGGCCGAAATCGTAGATGACCTGGCCGTCGGGCGAGCGGCTGATCAGCGTCGTCGTGCGCTCCTGCACCACGCGCACGGGCGGCGCAATCTGTGCGATGAGTGCGGCCGAAGGTGGGTCGATCAGGCGCACAGGCTGCCAGTCTCGCCGCTAAATCCGGGCTGATCCCACCCGTCCTGCTCGAGGCGGGCGTCATAGACCTCGCCGTTGTAGAGGTCGGATTGGAGAATGGGGCCGGTGGCGGCCGTCCAGCTTTCGTCGCTAGTGACGACCTGAACGCTGCCGCCGGCGTAACGGATCTCCAGCCGCAGCAGCAGGCCCAGGTGGTCGCCAAAGGTATTGCGGGCGACGATAAAGCCCAGGTTGCCGCGCAGCCAGCCGTCGCCCAGCTTGACGCCGATGGCGTTGGCGCCCGGTACGAGGAGGTCTGTCACATCATAGGTCTGGTACTGCAGGCGGTGGCGGCTGGTCCAGCCGGGTGTAAACAGATCCTCGGTTACCGGCTGGCCGTTGATGGTGGCCGCATAGAGGCCCAGGCTGGTGACGTAGAGCCGGGCCGAGAGCACGGGTGAAGCGGCAGAGCCATCAGCAAAGCCGCCTGTCAGCCTGCGGCACGTCGAACTCGGTGCGCAGATATGGCGCAGGCTGCGACCGGCTGGTGTCTTCATCCCAGGGCACGCCGATCCAGCGTGCCTGCCGCGCCGACGTCTGCATGAGGCCCATTTCCCACTGCGCGGTCTTGCTCCAGGGCGAAGGCTGGCCGGCGCCATCCCAGATGCGCACGCGCCAGAAACACTGCTGGCCGGACGTCAGCGGGGCGCCGGCATAGGCGTGGTGGATTGAGATGTCAGATTCCACCTTGCCGGTGTCCCACAGGTAGGGGCCGGCGGCGAGGGCAGCTTCACTCTCCGCCACCACGATCTGGTAGGCGCTTTGGACCAGGCCGCGGCCTTCGCCGCTGCACTGCCAACTGAGGCGCGGCTGGGGGACGTCGATGCCGAGCGGGTCGTATTTGTATTCGCAGCGCAGGGCAACAGCAGAAATCTCACTCATGGGCGCCTCCACAATCTCGAATGACAAGAGTGGTTACATGTTCAGTGTGGGGGTGATCAGAGCGTACGCAGGGCGGCGCGCACCGGGCTGCCGTCGCCGCCGGCGATCTTGAGCGGCAGGGCGACCAGCTCGTACAAGCCGTCCGGCGCTGCCGCGCAGGTCGAGACCTTCGAGGATGGCGACGCCCGCCGCCAGCAGGGCGTTGTGGCCGGGCAAGTCCTTGCTGTCGGCATGGTCCATGCTGGGCGTATCGGACCCATAGAGGACGATGCCGGCGCGGCCCAGCGCCTCGGCCAGCGCAGGCGATGGATAGACGAACTCGGCCGGAAAGACGTCATGGGGCGCAGTGCTGCCGCCCGAACGCACGAGCAAGCGGGGGGCAAGGCTCAAGTCGACATGCTGGAAGTCCTCAGGCACAAGCGGGCCGGCGGGCTTGTGCACGGTAACCACCTGGGCGGGTCCCCAGTAGGCGTCGAGCGGCAGGCGTTCGATCGTGACTCCAGTCGCGCTGGACGTGGAAGGGGGCATCGACGTGGGCGCCGGTATGGGAACTCAGCGTCAGCGTCGAGAGGTTGACGAAGGCGCCGTCAGCCATCGCCAGCACGGTGCGGCGCGCGAAGGGCGTATCGCCGGGCCACACGGCCAGCGAGGGTTCCAGCGTCCTGGAGATGTCGATTACGGTCATGAGTGGGCGCTTCTGAAATTCAAAGGTGCGGGAGCAGATGGATTGTAGAACTTGTTGGGGGTAGTTTACCATGACGGGGAGGATTAGGCGAGGGTGGCGACCAAGGTCGCTGGTGAGGGTGAAGGTGCGGTGAGGGGGATGGCGCGATGTTGATTGAGTTGAATGGGGTGAGGCCGAAGGTGGCGGAGGGTGTGTATATTGCGCCGACGGCCGTGTTGATTGGGGACGTGACGATTGGGGCGGGGTCGAGCGTGTGGTTTGGCGCGGTCTTGCGCGGGGACAGCGGGCGGATCGTGATTGGGGAGCGCGTCAGCGTGCAGGACAACGTCGTGATCCATGTCAACGAACGGGAAGACACGATCGTGGAGGACGATGTCCTGATCGGCCATGCGGCCGTGATGGAAGGGTGCCATATCGGGCGCGAGGCGCTGATCGGGATGCATGCCACGGTGCTGAGCGGCGCACGCGTGGGCGAGCGCGCCTTGATCGCAGCCGGCAGCCTCGTGCGCGAGCATGCCCAGATTCCGCCGGCGGTGCTGGCGGCAGGCGTGCCGGCAGAGGTGAAGGGCGAACTGCCGCTGCGGGTGCAGGAGCGGATGCGCCACGGGCCCCTGCACTACATTGAAATGGCACAGCGGTACCTTGACGGCGCACGCATTATCGAAGAGTAAAGCTAAGGAGCAGTTCACATGTCCGCCACCACCCAACGCGCACCAAGCCGCAGCAAGACGCAGACAGTATTAACCCGCATGCCCTATTGGCTGATCGCCGCCATGCTGCTTGGCCTCTTCTTTGTCTGGCACATTCAGAGTGACGAGAGCTACCGGGTCATCTTTGCCACGGTCGCCAAGGGCCTTTGGGTAACGGTCTGGGTGACGATCGTGTCGTACATCGGCGCCATGATCCTCGGGCTGCTGGTGGCGCTGGCACGCGGCTCGCGCAACCGCGTCGTCTACGAGGTCGCCACCTTTTATGTGGAGATCGTGCGCGGGGTGCCGATGCTGGTGCTGCTGCTGTACATCGCCTTTGTCGTGGCGCCGGCCCTGATCGGCGCGGTCAACTGGCTGGGCGAGGAGTTGGGGGGCATCGGCCTGGGGATCGTGGGTGACCCGCTGGCGCAGGTCCGCGTGCGTGACCTCGACTATGCGGCGCGTGCGATCATTGCGCTGGTGATTGCCTACAGCGCGTTTTTAAGCGAGATCTTCCGTGCCGGCATCGAGAGCATCGAGCGCGGCCAGATCGAGGCGGCGTACAGCCTGGGCATGTCGCGCTGGCAGGCACTGCGGCTGGTGGTGCTGCCGCAGGCCATCCGGCGCGTGCTGCCGCCGTTGGGCAACGACTTCATCGCCATGCTCAAGGACTCATCGCTGGTCTCGGTGCTGGGCGTGGCGGATATTACGCGGCTGGGCAACACGTATGCGGTAAGCACGTTTATGTATTTTCAGACGTATAATGTGGTGGCCTTCTTGTATTTGTCGATGACGCTCTTCTTGACGCTGGTGGTGCGCTGGCTGGAGCGGCGTATGCCCCAAAACATGAAGTAGTAGGATTTTGTGCTTTGCCCCTGTCTTGCCATAATGCCTGTCAGTACCGGTGTGCCAGCGGTGCGCCGGTGCGGAACCACTACAAAGCAGCCATCGTTCCGCTAGATGGCTATAAACAAACATAACGCACATCCAAGGAGTACACCTTGAACAAACAAATGCAGCTCCTACCCATTTTTGCCCTGGTGGCAGCGCTGCTGTTTGCAGTCGCGCCATTTGTGGGTGCGCAGGCGGCAGGATTGCCGGCCCTCCAGCAAGATGCCACGGCGGAACCGACCGCCGAAGCGACCGATAGAAGGCACGGCCGACGCTACACCCGAAGCGACGGCAGAGGCCACCGCAGAGCCACCCCGGCGGCCGACGCTGCAGCTCACAGTTGCCGCCACAAGCGAGCAGACCATTACGGTCGAAGATCTGTCCAACATGACCTATATGTCCTTCATAGTCGCCGACCGGCGTCGTGACGCTGACGAACGGCACGTATGAGGACACCGAGAACCGCATCACGGCCGGGATCGGCACCACGCCGACCGTCGCCTACGGCACGATCGACGGCCAGACGCAGCGGCGGTCATCATCGGCGAGAGCGGCGGCGGCAGCGGCCAGTTTGTGAACCTGGCGCTGGTGATGAACGTGGACGGCACGCCGACCAACGTCGCCATTGCGCAGCTTGGCGACCGGGTGGGGATTGACGGGCTGACGATCACGGAGAACGGCCTGGTCGTGGTCGACATGGTGGCGCAGGGGCCGAGTGATCCCATGTGCTGCCCGACGATGCCGGTGACGCGCATCTATGCCTACACGGGCGACGCCTACAAGCAGCTTGCTCCCGTTGCCGAAGTCGCCGGCCACCATCGACGGCTCGCCGGTGACGCAGCAGGTGCTGGCTGCGATCATTCCGGCCACGCCCTACGACAACAGCATGCCGCCCAGCGGGCAGGGGCAGCCCAAGCATCCGGTCTGGTCGCTTGACCTCAGCGAGCCGCAAACCGTGATGAACATCGGTGGCGCCTATGTGGCCATCTACAATGTCGCCGCCTGGGAAGCGATGTGGAATGCGGCCGGCGACAACTATGTGTCGGACGCGATCGCCGAGCTGAACATGCTGCTGCAGGAGAAGCCGGCCGACTTGACCAAGGCGCCGGCCATTCTGCCCGAGCCGCCGGCCATGGACGACATCGTCGCCCAGGTCGCGTACCTGGACCTGCCCGATGGCGGCTCCGGCATCCGCTGGGTGGGCCGGCTGACGCAGGACGCCTCGCCGATTCGGGCCGAAGGCTCGCTGCGCTATTTCTTCCAGGGGCTCACCAGCGACGGCCAGCGGGTGATCGTCTCGCAGGTGCCGCTGGCGGTTCCGGCCGATACGGCCGGCGTCTACACGGACACCATCACGGCGCGAGCAGATGGACGAACTGACGGCCAACTGGGACAAGTACATCGCCGACCTGACCACGACGCTCAACGAACTGCCGAGCGACGCCTACTCCCCCACCCTGACGGCGCTGGACCAGGTGATGGAGTCGGTGACCGTCAGCCAGAGCGTCAACACGCTGCTGCCCGGCGTGCTGGGCAACCTGGCCTACACCCTGACGCTGACCAACGAGCCGGCGCAGTTTGTAGACGGCAAGTATGAGGACACCGAGGCGCAGATCAACGCTTCGCTCTCCGTGCTGAATCCCGATTGCGTACGGCTACCTGAACGACGTGTGGACGGCGGTGCCGCTGATCGGCGAGAACGGCGGCGGCAGCGGCGTCTTCACGACCTTGAACGTCGTGCAGGATGTCAACGGCGCGCCGACGCCGGTGGCGATGACGCTGCTGGGTGACCGGGTTGCGGTCCACAGCGTGACCGATCGCGGGCGCCAACATTGAGCTCGACATGACCACGCAGGGGCCGAATGACCCCATGTGCTGCCCGACGATGCGGGTGATCCAGGTGTACACGCTGGAGAACGGCGAACTGAAGCTGACGGAAGAGACGCCGGTTACTCCTGCGCCGAGCGCGGAAGCGGGTGCGGCGATGACCGGCACGGAGGAGATGACCGGTACCGCGGAAGTTACGGCCACCGAGGCGACGACGGCACGGAGGATGCAACGGCAACGGAAGCTATGACTGACACAGCAGCTGCCGGCAGCAGCGAACTGGCCGGCACGGCGTGGGCGTGGACGCAGACGCAGATGAATGACGGCACCGTGATCGACCCCGGCGCAGGCGGACGCGTTCCAACTGCAGCTGGGCGAGGACGGCTCGGCCAGCACGACGACGGACTGCAACACGTTCCGCGGCACGTATACGGTGGACGGCAACCAGATCAAGATCGACCTGCCGATCTCGACGCGCATGGCCTGCCCGGACGGTTCGCAGGAGGCCGCACTACATCAAGAATCTGACGTCGGTGCAGTCCTACCTGATGGCCGACGGCAACCTGGTGCTGGAACTGCCGTTTGATTCGGGTGGCATGACGTTTGCACCGGCGAAGTAGAGACAAGTAAGGAAGCCGTGCCAGGCTCGCCCCACCAGGTTTGAGGTAGGTGATGGATCTGGGGGCGAGCGAGGCACGATAGCGAGATGACGGGGCGGGCGCATGTGGGCTCTTGTAGGGGCCAGATGCGCCCGCCTTTTCGCGCCCGTCGGACCTGCGGGCACGTGGGCGTGCCCAGAGGCGCACGTAGGCGTGCGCACTAAACGGGGTGGTCGCTTCCTGGAAGGGGCTGAGAATCTTGGTAAATCTACGGTTCATGCCTACAATGTAGCGTCTAACAGGCTCCACGATCCGTTGGAGTGGGGAGCAGACGGCCTGGAAAAGGCGGCCTGGTAAAGGCGGCCCAGTTGGGCGAAGGAGAACCGCACGATGAGTTTGGAAGCAAAGACGCCGGTCAACGGCAAGCACGAGAACGGGAAGACGAATGAGCCGGTCGTCGGCACATTTGCGGTCAAGGCCGGCCTGGCGCAGATGCTCAAGGGCGGCGTGATCATGGACGTCGTCACGCCTGAGCAGGCGCGGATCGCGGAGGAAGCCGGGGCGTGTGCCGTGATGGCGCTGGAGCGGGTGCCTGCCGACATCCGCCGGGATGGCGGCGTGGCGCGCATGAGCGACCCGCAGATGATCAAGGGCATCATGGAGGCCGTCACCATCCCCGTGATGGCCAAGGCGCGCATCGGCCACTTTGTCGAGGCGCAGATCCTGCAGGCGCTGGGCATCGACTACATCGACGAGAGCGAAGTGCTGACGCCGGCCGACGAAGAGAACCACATCAACAAGCACAAGTTCACGACGCCGTTTGTCTGCGGCGCGCGCAACCTGGGCGAGGCGCTGCGGCGCATTGCCGAGGGCGCGGCCATGATCCGCACCAAGGGCGAAGCGGGCACGGGCAACGTGGTCGAGGCCGTGCGCCATGCGCGCACGATGAACCGCGAGATTCGCCGGCTGCAGAGCATGGACGAAGACGAGATGTTCACCTTCGCCAAGGAGATCCAGGCGCCCTACGACCTGGTGCGGCAGACGGCGGAGCTGGGCCGCCTGCCGGTCGTCAACTTTGCGGCGGGCGGCATCGCCACGCCGGCGGACGCGGCGCTGATGATGCAGCTGGGCGTCGACGGCGTCTTTGTCGGCTCGGGCATCTTCAAGAGCGGCGACCCGGCCAAGCGGGCGCGTGCCATCGTGCAGGCGACGACGCACTACAACGACCCGCTGATCCTGGCCGAGGTGAGCGACGACCTGGGCGAGCCGATGGTGGGCATCAACATCGAGACGCTGGCCGAGAATCAGAAGATGGCCGGACGCGGGTGGTAAGAGTTGGCGTGCTCGCCCTGCAGGGGGCGTTTCTAGAACATGCGGCCATGCTGCGCGGCCTGGGGGCCGAGGTGGTCGAGGTGCGCAAGCCCGAGCAGCTGGCCGGGCTCGACGGGCTGGTCATGCCCGGCGGCGAGAGCACCACGATGGGGCTGGTGGCAGAGCGCTGGGGGCTGGTCGAGCCGCTGCGCGCCTGGGTGCAGGCAGGAAAGCCGGTGTGGGGAACCTGCGCCGGCATGATCCTGCTGGCCGACCATGCCGTGGGCCAGAAGCAGGGCGGGCAGCCGCTGATCGGCGGGCTGGACGTGACCGTCAACCGCAACTACTTTGGGCGGCAGAACCAGAGCTTTGAAGTGCTGCTCGAGGTGCCGGCGCTGGGGGATGAGCCGTTTCGGGCGGTCTTTATCCGGGCGCCGGCGATTCGTGGAGACCGGGCCGGCGGTGCAGGTGCTGGCGGAGGCGCCGGGGCACGGCGAGCAGGTGATCGTGGCCGTGCGGCAGGGGCCGATCCTGGCGACGGCGTTTCACCCGGAGCTGACGGACGACGCGCGCTGGCACCGGCTGTTTCTGGACGTGGTCGAGGCGTGTAGGTAGAGGGAACTAGCCCCAGGCTCGCCGCACGAGGCTTCAGGTTGGTTAGCTGAAGGGCGGCGAGCCTGGGGCTGACCGGTTGGGCTGAGTTCGTACGTTCTTCTTCGGCGGCGGCGATGGCGGCGGCTTCGTGCTGGCGGCGATGGCGGCTTCCTTGTTGTCGTTGACTTTGGCAATGACGGCTGCCTCCGAGCGGGGAGTCCGCGTCGGCGGCCGTGGCGCCGTCGCTCCTTGGCCTCTTTCCTTGGCCTCGCGCTCCCGGGCGCCTCTTCCATCCGGCGGGCGATGACTTCCGGCACGCCGTCGGTTTCCAGGGGCACGCTCATCTTCCAGGCTGACAGCGGCATCTTCGTCGCTGACCAGCCCTTCCTCATTGAGAATGCGGACGATGGTGTCGAGCGTCTTCTGGCCGTGCGTGCGGCCCTTCTTGTCGTTGGTGACGGGCGTCACCATGTCGAAGTAGTTGCCCTTGCCGTTGTGGCCGAACTGGCCCAGGCAGATCATGTCGATGCGGCCGTCGGCCATGGCCGTATTCCAGGGCGATTGGGGCATGATCGGCCAGCGCCCGGCGAAGAAGACGGCGCCCAGGGCCTGGAGCGGGTCGGCTACGCCGTAGAGATGCCAGAGGTGGTCGACCTTCTTGAGGCCCGGGTCGTCCGACAGCATGCCGCCGATCGAGATGACATAGATGGGGCCGGGCAGGCCGGCCAGGTACTCGACCGAGCCGATGGCGATCTGGCCGCCGCCGCTCCAGCCGAGCATGATGATCGGGCTTGCTGCTGCGGGGGTGCATGCCGTGGCGCAGCAGACCGCGCATAGACTTCGTTGGCGATGCCCAGGTTGTAGACGGGGCCGTAGCGGCGGTCGGCGGAGACGAAGAGCTGGAAGGCGTTGCGCAGGTTGATGACCATGGTCATGATCGCCAGCTTGCTGCCGGGTGTCTGGCCGATCTTCTCGAGCCCGCGCCAGAGCCAGCGAGAAGGCGCGCTGGCCGGTCAGGCCGTTGTTGGTGACCGAGTAGGGGTAGATGTCGCTGATGATCTCTGCCTTGGGCAGGCGTTTGCGCAGGCCGTAGATGAAGGGATATTCCTCGGCCGGGACCGAAGTGCCAGAGATGGCGCCGATGCCCGAGAGGTAGACCAGGTAGAAGTCGGCTTCAGGCGCAGCTGCTGGCGGCGGCCTCTTCTTCGGCCAACTCGTGCTTCTTTGGGCGGCTTGGCGCCCCAGCCGGCCCACCAGCCCAAGGACTCCATCGGCGCCAGGGCGGCCGAGACGAAGATCAGGGCAAAAAGCCCGATGAGGAGCAGTCCGATCACTTTGCACCTCCCTGGGCAGTAGGCATCGGCAGCTGTTCGACGCTGGCGCCGCTGAACTGCAGCAGGATGTCATCGGCCGTGGAATCGAGCTTGGAGCCGGTGACCTTGCTGGAATATCTTGTTGCGCAAGGCAGCAATGGGCTTGCCGATCGTGTTGGTGAGGGCGAGGCTGGCCAGCCAGCCAAGCCCGACACAGATCACGGCGCCCCAGAAGCCGATCTTGAACTGATATTCGACGATTGCCGATCAGGATCAACAGGCTCCAGACGTTGAGCACCTTGCCGACAAATGGGCCCATCCAGGGGATCAGCACGAGAAAACCGAACACCAGCGGCGCCGTGCTCAGGCCGACCATGCGCACGAACTGGCCCCAAGGGCGGATCGATGTTGAACAAGAGGCGACCTACCAGCCAAACGATGAAACCCCACACGATATAGCTGACGATGAAGATCAAGCCGTTGGTGATCAGGCTGATGACGAAACGGCTCTTGCGCACACGGTTGATAAACAAGACGGCGCTCTGGCCTAACAGCGTGGATGCGCCGGCCAGGAAGACGATGCCTGCCACGACCCAGGCGGATTGCGGGTACTCCTCGACAAACGCAAATACGCCCGGGTCGAGACGCAGTGCATGCGTGATGCCGCCCCATAGGTAGGCAAAGTAGCGGAACAGTTCATGCAGAAAATCCATGATGGTACGGTCCTTTCGCTTGCTAAATCCCTGCACTCCCTAGTGTAGCAAGTTTTCTGATACTTTCCTACACTGCTTTGCCGCAGTTCGATGTACGTCAAGTCTCTGATTCGTATGCTACACTGCACCTGTACGCAATCAACCGCGGATTGGTGCATTATCCCCCCTGTTTTTACGGGCTGTCTATCCTCAATTTGCAAGGAATACCATGGCAAACGTAACTCAACACCTGGCGCCGGCATCAAAACCGGCCGGCACGTATGAAGAGGCCGTCGGACGCATAACGGCGCTGCAAGCCAAGGATGGGCCGGATGTGCGCGACGACAGCCGGACGCGGTTTTGGTCCCAAGGTAAGAAGGTTGAGCACGTACTGGTCTACTACCACGGTTACACCAATGCCCCGCCGCAGTTCAAGATCCTGGGCGAGGAACTGTGCCAGCAGGGCTACAACGTGCTGGTGCCGCGCCTGCCCTATCACGGGCTCAAGGACCCGCTGACGACCGAGCAGTCCAAGATGACGGCCGAAGAGATGGCGGCGCTCACCCAGGAGACGGTCGATATTGCCCAGGGGCTGGGCAAGAAGGTGACGATTGCCGGGCTTGTCGGCGGGCGGGGTGATGGCGGCGTGGGCGGCCCAGTTCCGGGCTGATGTGGACCTGGCGGTGGTGATCGGCCCGGCGTTTGGCCTGCCATTTGTGCCGGCCTGGGTGAGCAGCATCTTTTGCTTTGCCGTGCGCCACCTGCCCAACTATCTATATCTGGTGGGACCCGCGCGTCAAAGAAAAGATCGTCGGCCCGCCGCATGCGTATCCGCGCTTCAGCACCAAGGGGCTGGAGGAGACATTCCGGCTGGGCAAAGAAGTACGCCAGGCCGCAAAGAGCACGAAGCCGGCCGCCAGGAAGATCCAGGTCGTTTTGAGCGATTTTGACACGGCGATCCACCTGCCGACGGCCAAAAAGGTGGCCGCAGAGTGGAAAGAGCATGGCGCCGACGTCTCGGAGTATGTCTTTGCCAAGGACCTCAAGATCTGGCACGACATGATCGACCCGGCACAATCTACGCAGCGGATCGACGTAGTCTACCCCGTGCTGCTGCCGCTGCTGACGCAGAATGCGTGAGATGTCGTGGTAGGGCACAAGGTCCGGCGGAACAAAGATCGCCGCACTGGCGAAGCTCTCGCCGCCGGACCTTGTGCCCTGCGATAATGAGCGTTCCGAACGCGTCATATGTCCGAAATTGCAGGTTGTGTTTGACATCACCTGCAATCATGTTACACTGCGGAAAATTTCTCCATATAGTGTTTTGCCTCATGACGCTTGAGACTGGTTGTTGGCGTCCAGCGCCAACTCCGTCTACACCATCCAACCTATCTCACGGAGGCGCCCGCCGATGGCTGAAATTGCCGTTGCGCTGCAAAATGTCTGGAAACGTTTCCCCGGGCCCGCAGGGGAAACAGTCGTCGCAGTAAAGGATGTTTCGCTCAAAATCAACGACGGCGAATTCTTTTCGCTGCTAGGCCCGTCGGGCTGCGGCAAGACGACCTCGCTGCGCATGATCGCCGGATTTGAACTGCCGACCGAGGGCGAGATTTTTATTCACGGCCGCGCCATGGGCAAGACGCCGCCCTATCAGCGGCCCGTCAACACGGTCTTTCAGAGCTACGCGCTTTTCCCGCACATGACCATCGGCGAGAACGTGGCCTTTGGCCTGCAGATGAAGGGCGTCTCCAAGACCGAAGCCCAGCGGCGCGTCAAAGAGGCGCTGGCGATGGTGCGGCTGCCCGGCTACGAGCGGCGCAAACCCAAGCAGCTGTCCGGCGGCCAGCAGCAGCGCGTGGCGCTGGCGCGCGCCCTGGTCAATCGGCCGGAAGTGCTGCTGCTCGACGAGCCGCTGGGCGCGCTGGACCTGAAGCTCCGCAAAGAGATGCAGCTCGAACTGAAGAGGCTCCAGCGCGAAGTGGGCATCACCTTCGTCTTTGTGACGCACGACCAGGAAGAGGCGCTCACGATGTGCGACCGGATTGCCGTGATGTCACAGGGTGTGGCGCTGCAGGTCGGGCGATGCCAACGACATCTACGAGCATCCCAACTGCCGCTTTGTGGCCGACTTCATCGGCGAGACCAATTTCCTGGACGGCAAAATTGTCGAGCAAGGATGGGCACAAGGTGCGAGTCGAGCTTGATGCGGCGGCGGCGAGCATCTGGGCGCACGACGCCGCAGCCGATTGCGACGGGCGACGAAGTCAGCGTCACCGTGCGCCCGGAAAAGATGCATCATCCGGACCACCATGGGGAGCAGCGGCAACGAACTGCGGGGGCGCGTGATCGACGTCGTCTACATCGGCACCGACACCCACTACGGCGTGACGCTCGCCAACGGCCAGGAGGTGCGGGTGCGCGAGCAGAACACCGCCGCCGATTCGCGCCTGCTGGCCCGGGAAGGCGAGGCCGTCAGCGTTCATTTTGCGCCCGAAGCGGCGCGGGTGCTGACGGAGTAGACCATGCTGCAGAAACTACGTGAGAGCAGCTCACTGCAAGGCACCCTGCTGGTGACGCCGACCATGCTGTGATGATCGCGCTGCTGATCATCCCGCTGCATCCTGACCGTGATCACCTGCTTCGGCCAGCGCGACCCGGACGGCAACGTCATCTACACCTTCACGCTCGACAACTACTGGCGGCTGGTGGGCTTCACCGAGAATGGGACATGGGACGACCTGCTACCTGCTGCATCCTGGTGCGGTCGCTGTGGCTGGCGCTGCAGACGACGGTGATCGTGATCGCGCTGGCCTATCCGCTGGCCTACTTCATTGCGCGCGCGCCCGCAGAGCGGCGCAACATGCTGCTGTTCCTGGTGCTGGTCCCGCTGTGGACCAACTTCGTCATCCGCGTCTATGCCTGGGTGATGATCCTGCGCCGCAGGGCGTCCTCAACAGCTCGCTTGGCCTTGCTGGCGGGGCTTGCCACGTGCCGTTCAAGCCTTTGACCTCTATCCTCGCAGGGGGCGGTGCTGGTGGGCATGGTCTACGAGTTCCTGCCCTTCATGATCTTGCCCATGTTCACCTCGCTGGAAAAGATCGAGCCGTCGTCTGTATGAGGCGGCGGCCGACCTGGGCGCGAATTCGTTGCGGACCTTCTTGCGGGTGACGCTGCCGCTGTCGCTGCCGGGCGTGGTGGCCGGCACGCATCCTGGTCTTTGTGCCGGTGATGGGCACCTTCGTCGTCTCCGATATCCTGGGCGGCAAGCAGGTCATGCTGGTGGGCAACCTGATCCAGCGCCAGTTCCTGGACGCGCGCAATCCCCCCTTTGGCTCGGCGGCCTCGATCATCCTGATGGGGATGACGCTGGCGCTGACGCTCTTCTACACGCGGAAGTTCGGCTTCGGCGAGGAGATTGCGGTCGGATGAGCAGCACGACGATCGCCCTGGCTGACCCTGACGACCATTCTGGTCTATCTCTTCCTGTACCTGCCCATCGTGGTGCTGATCGTGTTTTCGTTCAACTCGTCGAGGACGAACGTGGTGTTTGAAGGGGTCGTCAACCGGGGTCCGTGCGGCCCGTTCTACTGGTTCTGCCAGCTGTTTCAGAATCGAGATGTGCTGGACGCCTCGAGCAACACGCTCATGATCGCCCTCACGTCCACGATGATCGCGACCGTCATCGGCACGATGGCGGCGCTGGCGTTGCAGCGCTACAACTTCCGCGGGAAGCTATTTGCCGAGACGTCGCTGTACTTCCCGATCGTGATGCCCGAGATCGTCATGGGCATCGGCATTCTGGTGCTGTTTCAGCGCGATGTTTGGCTGGATCAACAACGCGCTTCGTCTGGCTGGCGGATCAGCGCCTGTCGATGGGGCTGGGCACCGTCATCATCTCGCACATTGCCTTCAGCGTGCCGTTTGTCATCTTGACGGTGCGCACGCGGCTGCACAGTTTCGACAACCGGGTGGAAGAAGCGGCGATGGATCTGGGCGCGAACGAGTGGACGACCTTCCGCCGCGTGACGCTGCCGCTGATTGCGCCGGGCGTGGTGGCCGGGGCGATGCTGGCCTTCACGCTGTCGCTGGACGACTTCATCATCACCTTCTTTACCAACGGTCCCGGCTCGACCACGCTGCCGATCTATGTGTACGGCCTGCTGCGCCGCACCGTCACGCCGGAGGTCAACGCCCTGTCGACGATGTGGATTCTGGTGGTACTGGTGGCCGTGGCGATCTCGCAGTGGTTTCAGAGTCGTGATTAGACCATCCACCATCCATCATCAACTAACCTCTTGTTGCAAGGGAGATAGCGGCATGGCCAGGTATTTACGTGTAAGTGGATTGCTCACAGCGGTATTGGTCGCGGCCCTGGTGCTGGCGGCCTGTGGCGGTGGCGGGGCGGCGGCCCCCTCCGACGGTTCCGGCACCACAGAAGCTGCGGGGAGTGGGGATACGGGGGCGGCAGCCTGTCCGGAGCCGAACCCCAAGATGGAGGTGACGTCGAAAGAACTGAACCTGTTTGTGTGGACGGAGTACATTCCGCAGCAGACGATCGACTGCTTCGAATAGGTCTACGGCGTCAAGGTCAATCAGTCCGAGTACTCGAGCAACGAAGAGATGTATGCCAAGCTGAATGCGGGCGGCGCCAACTACGATCTGGTGCAGCCGACCGACTACATCGTCGCGCCGATGATCCGCCAGGGGCTGCTGCAGGAACTGGACAAGAGCAAGCTGCCGGTGCTTAGGACTACGACCCGAACTATCTCAACCTGCCCTTCGACCCGGACAACAAGTACACGATTCCGTATCAGGCCGGCACCGACGCCATGGTGTTCAACACCGACGCCGTGAAAGATCCGCCCAAGTCTTATGCCGACCTGTGGAAGCCGGACTATGCGGGTCGTCTGGTCATGCTCGACGACTCGCGTGCCATCATTGGGGCTGCGCTGTTGACGCTGGGCTATGATGTCAACACAACCGATCCGGCGCAGCTGGAGAGGCCAAGAACAAGCTGGCCGAACTCGTACCGGGCGTCAAGCTGTTTGACAGCGACAGCCCCAAGACGGCACTGATCGCAGGCGACGTGGACCTGGGGATTACCTGGACGGGTGAGGCCTTGCTGGCTCAGCGTGAGAACCCGGCCATACAGTATGGCTATCCCTCGGAAGGCACCATCCTGTGGCAGGACAACTATGCGATCCCCAAGGATGCTCCGCACCTGGATGCTGCCTATGCCTGGCTGAACTACACGCTGCAGGGCGACGTATTCTGGAAGATGCTCGAGGACTTCCCTTATATTAATCCGAACACGGCCGCGCTTGAGTTCGCCAAGACCGAACATCCGGATCTCTACAAAGCGTACATGGACTCGAACATCACCAATGTGCCGGCTGATGTGCTGGCTAAGGGTCATCGTATAGAGGACGTAGGCGACGCCCTGCCGCTGTACGACCAAGTCTGGACAGAGGTCAAGGGCGGCCAGTAGCCAACGGGAGTTAGAGGGAAGTGGTAATGATGTTACGCAAGAGAGTATTGACAGTGCCGGCTATTGCGTTAGTCGCCGTCGTGGCCGCCGTGTTGGTGGCGGCCTGCGGCGGCGGCGGCGCAAAGCCTGCCGACGGGCCGGTGACGACGAGCAGTGGGTTTGCATGCCCCGAGCCGAATCCGCGCATGGAAGTCACCTCCAAGGAACTGAACCTGTTTGTCTGGACCGAGTACATCCCCAAGGACATCCTGGACTGTTACGAGCAGATCTATGGTGTCAAGATCAACCGTGAGGAGTACTCAAGCAACGAGGAGATGTATGCCAAGCTGAGCAAGGGTGCCACGACGTACGACCTGGCCCAGCCGACCGACAACTTCCTGCCGCTGATGATTCGCACGGAGCTGCTGCAGAAGCTGGACAGTACCAAGCTGCCCAACCTCAAGAACATCGCGCCGCAGTTCCTGCCGATGCACGGCGATGAAAGCGGCGAGTATGCAGTACCGTACATGGCCGGCACGCAGGCGATCGTCGTCAACGCGGACAAGGTGGCGCAGAAACCGGCCAGCTGGGCAGACCTGTGGAACCCGGACTATGCCAACCGCATGGTCTTTGTCGACGACCCGCGTGTCACCATCGGCCTGGCACTGCTCGCAGAGGGCAAGGATCCCAACACCAAGGACCCGGCCGAGCTGGAGGCCATCAAGCCAAAGGTGGCGGAGCTGGTCAAGAACATCCGCATCTTTGACTCGGACAGCCCCAAGTCGGCGCTGATCGCGGGCGATGCCGACCTAGGTATGGTGTGGACGGCCGAGGCCGAACTGGCCAACCGTGAGTTGGGCACGATCGAGTACGTGTATCCAAGTGAGGGGCAGTTCAACTTCCAGGATGGCTATGTCATGCTGGCCGATGCGCCACATGCCGATGCCGCTTATGCGTTCCTCAACTATACGTTGCAGGGCGACATCTTCTGGAAGATGCTGGAGGAGTTCCCCTACACGATGCCCAACCAGGCTGCGCTCGACTATGCCAAGGAGAACCAGCCGGAGCTGTACGACGCGTACATGAACTCGCCGATCACTAACACGCCTCCTGATATATGGGCCAAGGGGCATTGGGTAGAGGATCTCGGAGAGGCTACGCCGCTGTACGAGCAGATGTGGACGGAGATCAAGGGACGGTAGTGAGAGGGTGAGGGGTGAGAGGGTGACGTCAAGTTACAGGAACTGAGTCTTTTCACCCGCTCACCCCATCACCCGCTCATATTGGACGGGTGCGCGTTCATTCTGTACACTGAAGGGATGGCTAATGTATTGACTGAACGAACGCAAGGATGCGTAGAGGCAATGTTGCCTGGTAAGAAACTAGACTATCGCTGGAAATTAGGTGCGGCGGTGGCCGGTGTAGGGCTGCTTGGCGCAGCCGGGGTGGCAACCGTAGGCTATTCCGTGCTGGTTGAACCGCTGAATATCGAGCTGGAACGGCTCGACATTCGCCTGCCGAGTGCGGCCGGAAGGCTGCCGGAGGAAGGGCTGCGCATCCTGCACATATCCGATTCACACTTCAGCGGGCGGGAATGGCGGGAGCAGCGCAAGCTCGAGCGGGTCAAGCAGTTGGTGCGCGACGTGGAGTGCGACCTGCTGATTCACACGGGCGACCTGTTGCACTACGACAGCGGGTTGCCGAATGTCGAGGCGCTGCTCGACGTGCTGCCAACTCCGCGGCTGGGGGCATATGCGGTGTTTGGCAACCATGACTACACCCATTACAACATGAAAGAGGCGCTGCCGCGCATGTGGCGCACGTTTGCGGACGAAGACGCCACCCGCTGCGCTGCCGCCGGTCCGCTGCCGCGCACTTACCTCAAGGCTACTCGCTGGCTGCGCTATATTCAATACGTGCGCAACACCCCGCTCGACGGGCGGCGCATCGGCTCGAACGATACGGATGCGCCTGACGGCACTGCTGACCAGGCGCGGCATGCGCGTGCTGCACAACCAGGTCGTGCACCTGCAGCAGCCCGAGCACGGCCTGGATCTTTACCTGGCCGGCATCGACGACGTGTATGAGGGCAGGCCGCGCCTGGGCGAGACGCTGGACTGCGTGCCGCAGGGCGCCTCCGTGGTGCTGCTCAGCCACAACCCTGACATCATTGCCAGCCCGCGGCTGGACCGGATCGACCTGGTGATAGCAGGCCATACGCATGGCGGGCAGCTGGTGGTGCCGCTGTGGGGACCGGCGCACACACAGTCCGCCTATCTCACGCGCAGCAACGTGGCGGGTTACTTCTGGCATGGGCGCACGCAGTTCTACATCACGCGCGGGATGGGCGAAGGTATCCCGCTGCGCTTCCGCGCCAAGCCGCAGATTGCGCTGCTCACGCTGAGGGCTTGAGCATGGGCGATACAATCGACTACATCCGCAACTGGCGGCGGTACCTTGTGCAGGACCTGGAGGGCGAGGTGCTCGAGATTGGGGTTGGCAGCGGCACCAATCTCCCCTACTACCGGCGCGCCGACCACGTGTGGGCGATCGAGCCCGACGTCGAGAAGGTCGCAGCCGCACGTGCCGTGGGCGTGCATGCGTCCGGTGCCGGTGGACGTGCGGGAAGCTGCGGCCGAAGCGCTTCCGTTTGAAGATGACGCGTTTGACCATGTTGTCTCCAGCCTGGTGTTCTGCTCGGTGACGGAGCCTAAGCAGGCGCTGGCCGAGATCGAACGTGTCCTGCGACCCGGGCGGTACGCTGCACATGCTCGAGCACGTGCGCCCGAAGACGGTGCCGCTGGGCTGGCTGGCTGCGGCTGTCACGCCCGCCTGGAGCAAGGCAGCCGGCAACTGCCATCTGGATCGCATGACCGTCGAACTGCTCAAGGAGCAGGGATGGCAGGTCCAAGTCCGCCGCCGGCTGGGTGTTTTCGTGCGGATGGATGCAACCAAGGCATAGTTTGTATCCTGGGGCACGGAAGTCACCAGTGGAGATGGCTATGCTTTAAGGTTGAAACGATAAACAACCGCCGACGACACAAGAGGAGGATTCTTCATGGCTTTCCAATTACCCGATCTGCCCTACGCCGACGACGCGCTCGAACCGCACATCGACGCGAAGACGATGAAGATTCATCCACGACAAGCACCATCAGGCGTATGTCACGAATCTGAACAACGCCGTTGCCGGCACCGAGTGGGAGAACAAGAGCGTCGAGGAGATCTGCCGCAAGATCGACACGTGTGCCGGAGAACATCCGCACGGCCGTGCGCAACAACGGCGGTGGCCATGCCAACCACACCCTGTTCTGGAACATCATGGGGCCCGGCAAGGGCGGCGCACCGAGCGGCGCGCTGGCCGCAGGCCATCAACGCCAAGTGGGGCAGCTTTGACGAGTTCAAGGCCAAGTTCAAGCAGCTTGGCGTCGGCCGCTTTGGCAGCGGCTGGGCGTGGCTGGTCGTCAAGGCCGACGGCAGCATCGACGCCTACAGCCTGCCCAACCAGGACAGCCCGCTGATGCAGGGCGACACGCCGATCCTGGGTGTGGACGTCTGGGAGCATGCCTACTACCTGAAGTACCAGAACCGCCGGCCCGACTACCTGGATGCCTGGTGGAACGTCGTCAACTGGGACGCCGTGGCGCAGAACTACGCCGCAGCGCGCAAGTAACGACGCAGCAGGACAGATTGTCGGCACGGCCTTGCAGATGCAGGGCCGTGTCTCTTTTGCCGGTGTTCAATCTTCATTGAGCAACTTCCGACGACTCGGCTGGTTCACCGACTTTTCCAGCCTTGCAGTTCCTGCCGACAGTCCTTCGGTGCGGCCAGTGAGCCGCCGCATGCAGCAGCAGCTCGCCTGCTACCGCTGCGCAGATGCACCCTTTGACGTGCCCGTGCTGGTGGTGCAGTACTTCCCCGTCACGCGGCGAGCAGATCGATCTGCGGGCGACGGGCGATGTAGGCGCGTCGCTGCAGTCGATCTGCGCCAGCACACGGACAGGACGACACAGCAGGTGCATCGAAGCGCTGCAGCAGGGCAGCACGCTACCATGGCTACAAGGACCCCACCGCGCCGCCGAGCCTGCGCTATACGGTGGCGGACAGCATCGAATACCTGGAGCCGCTGCCGACCTGGCGCAAACCGGGACACCGCGTGCCCATGACCGACTACAACGCCATCATGGCGCGCGTCGACGCCCGAACTTGGGTGGAGGAGCGTGGGGTCAAGGAGATCTGGCTCTGGGGTTATCACGGTGGCGTCGTCGACCTATGGGAGTCGAACATGGCGGGGCCCTGGGGCGACATCAGCAACAGCGACCGCGATCCGCATGACCTGCCGGTGTTTTCGAAGACCTACACCGTCTACCACTACAACTACCAGCGCGGGCCATCGGAGGCGGTGGAGGATCACATGCACCAGATCGAGGCGGTGCTGCGGCATACGGATCCCGACCTGTTCTGGAACAAATTTGTGGGCAAGCCGGGGGAGGGGCGCTGCGGTTGGGCCCATTTCCCGCCCAATGGCGAGCGCGACTACGACTGGCGCAACCCCAAGAAGGTGCTGGACGCGATATCGAGGATTGGCGTCCGGACGGCGGCGGGCAGAAGATCCAGATCAACAGCGACCGCTGGAACCGCGACAGCCTGCAGTGGTTCGTCTACTGGATGCAGAACGTGCCGGGGCTGAATAACGGCATCACCTACCGCGGCCGGCCGCTGACCAACTGGTGGCGGCTGATCGGCGATTTTGACGGCGCGATGCGCGAGCGGGTGAAACTGATCGGGTGAGAGGGTGAAATACCGCTTCGTGACGATCATCCTCTCACCCTCTCACCCTCTCATTTCCTCTCCCACTCCTGAATATTCCACAATGTGTTCTCCCAGCCGTTGGCGACGACGCCTTGGAGGTTGTTGGCGTAGGCGGAGACGGTGGCGCGGGAGACGAGCGGCAGGTTGACGTAGTTCTGGACGATCATGTCGTTGAGGGCGATGGCCAGCTTCGCCCGCTCCTGGGGATCGACGGCAGCCTGGTAGGTGGCGAAAAGGGTGTCGTATTCTGAGCTGCACCAGCGTTCGATGTTGGGGCGCAGCCAGTTGTTGGCGGATGCGGCGATGTTGCTTTCGCCGCCGACCTCGCACGTCCAGACCACGAGGTAGTTCTGCGGGTCAGGGCTGTCGGGGCCGTTGGCAAACATTTCGGTATCGGCGTAGAACTTGCCCAGGGTGTCGGGGCTGGCAGGGTCGCCGCTAAAGAAGACGGCCGACTCGATGTTGCGCAGCTCGGTGGCGATGCCGATCTCCTGCCACCAGGCTTGGACCAGCAGCTGGATCTTCTGGCGCACCGAACTGGTGGCGGTCTGGAAGAGCACGCGCAGCTCGACACCGTCCTTTTCGCGCACGCCGTCGCCGTTGCTATCTACCCAGCCGTTTGTTTCGAGCAGCTGCTTGGCGCCTGCCAGGTCCTGCTGCAAGCAAGCATCGTTGTTGGGAGAGACGACGGCGGGCGGCCCCGCCAGGATATTGCAGGTAGGTTCGCCGCCAATGCCAAACAGCTGCGTGGCGATGAGCTTCCGGTCAACAGCCATCGACATCGCCTGGCGCACGGCCGGATCGCTCAGGAATGGGTGCGGATTGGGGTCGTCCATGCTCCACTCTGAACGCCTATCACCAAGCGCCGGGTCGGGATTGGTAAAGTTGAACATGATGCGTTCGACGCTGCCGGCGAAAGCGCTGACGAGCTGCCCCTGCCCCTTGGCGACCATGGGGTCGAGAACTGCAGGCTCGACCAGCAGGTTCCAGGCATAGTCGGCCTCGCCGGTTTCCAGCACGGCGCGGGCGGCGGCGGCAGCATCCTCGGCACCGCGGATGACGAGGCGGCTGAAGTGTGGCTGGTCGGGGACGCGGTAGCGGTCGTTGGCGCGATAGACGACGGTGTCGTTGGCGCGGAATTCGTCGACGACAAACGGTCCGGTGCCGATCGGCATCGTGTTCTGTGCCGCGCACCCCTGGGCGGCGGCACCCATGCAGGGAGCAAACTGGGCTTTCTGCAGGATAGGAGAAAGCTGCCCGCCAAAGGCGGCATAGGGGTAAGGCTGTGGTGCGTCAAAGGAGATCTTGACCGTATGCGGGTCGAGGGCCTCGACGGCTGTGACGCCGGCAAAGGTTGAGAGAGTACCGCAGCCTGTGGCGGGGTCGGTGCAGTACTGCCAGGTGAAGACCACGTCGTCGGCAGTCAGCGGTGTGCCGTCGGACCAGGTGACGCCGGGGCGCAGCTTGTAGGTGATGTTTTTCAGGTCGGGCGCGACACCGCCGTTGTCGAGCGTTGGCACCTCTACGGCAAGCACCGGCAGAAGGCTGCCGTCTGGGTCGTTCTTGACCAGCGGCTCCAGTACCAGCGAGGCTGCCTGGTAATCCTTGATCCCGTTGGCGAGGTAGGGGTTGAGGAGCGAGATCTCCTGCCAGTAGACGAGGACAAGCTCACCGTCGGCGCCGCGGACGCCTGCTGTTTCAGCGGCAGCGGGTGTGGACGGTACGGGGGCAGGAGATTGGGCGGTGCAGGCGGTGAGGGCAAAGATGATGACGGTCAGGATGGTGAGGAGGCAGAGTTTGCGCGTCATGGGTTGTCTCCTTTGGGCCTAAGAAAATGTCCCCGGGACCTCCAAGGTCCCGGGGACATGGTACGCGGCGTGGGACCGAGTACTAGCTGCGCTGGCGAGGGTCGAGGGCATCGCGCAGGCCGTCGCCGAGCAGGTTGAAGCCGAGGACGGTGAAGAGGAGGGCGATGCCCGGGAAGATGATCAGCTGTGGGGCGGTGAAGACCTGGTTGCGTTCCTGGCCGATCATCGAGCCCCACTCTGGGGTCGGCGGCTGGGCGCCGAGACCTAGGAAAGAAAGGGCGGCGGCGTCGAGGATGGCGGTAGCGATGCCCAGCGTGCCCTGGACGATCAGCGGCGTGAGGGCATTGGGCAGGATGTTTTGGAACATGATGCGTCTGGAACCCGACCCGATTGAGTGCCCGGCCAGCACGTAGTCCTGCTGCTTAATGGTCAGTACGCTGGCGCGCATGATGCGGGCGTAGATAGGAATGCTTACGATGCCGATCGCCAACAAGGTGTTGAGCAGACCCGGCCCCAGCACCGTCACGATGCCGATGGCAAGGATCAGGCTGGGAAAGGCGAGCAGGATGTCCATGGCGCCCATCAGCAGCGAGTCAGTCCAGCCACCCACGTAGGCGGAGAAGGCGCCGATCAGCGCGCCGATGACGATGGCAAAGCCGACGGAAACAATGCCGACGAAGAGCGAGAGGCGTGCGCCATAGAGCACGCGGCTGTAGAGGTCGCGCACGTTGCCGTCGGTGCCGAAGAAGTGTTCGGCCTGATCGGCAGGGCAGCCAAGGGCATGGACGCAGGGCGCGGCGCGCTTCTTGACGTTCTCGATGCCGATCAGCGACTGCACGGGGTCGTGGGTGGCCAGCACGGGGGCGAAGAGGGCGATGAAGAGCAGCCCGCCCAGCATGATCATGCCGATGATGGCAGAGCGCCGGCGAATGAGCCGGTGCATGGCGTGGCTCCAGAGGCCGCGCGGCTTGGTGTTGAAAATTTGCTCCACCTGTTGGGGAGCACTGGCGACAGCAGTTGTGCTCATGGCAGTATGCTCAGCTAGCCCAGCCGGATCCGTGGATCCAGGAACCCGTACGAAATATCAACCAACAGATTGACGAGGACATAGGTGAAGGCAATGATCAGTGTGAAGCCCTGGATCACGGCGTAGTCGCGTGAGGAAATTGCCTCAAACAGAGTCTTGCCCACGCCGGTCAAGCCAAAAATAGTTTCCGTGAGAATCGCGCCGCTGAGCAGACCGCCCAGCGAGAGCCCGATAATCGTGACGACCGGCAGCAGGGCGTTGCGCATGGCATGGCGAAAGACGACAGTGCGCTCGTTCAGCCCCTTGGCGCGGGCGGTACGCATGTAGTCGAGGTTCATCACTTCCAACAGGCTCGAACGGGTCATGCGGGCGATGACCGACATCGGCACGGTTGCCAGCACGATGGCGGGCAGGATCATATGCTTGGCGGCGTCGGCGGCCAGCTTCATGTTGAGGGTGAGCAGGCCGTTGACCAGGTACATCTGCGAAAGAAAGTCGAGCAAGGTGCGTGGCGGCCCGCCCAATTCGGCCATGCCCCAGGCCTCGGCGATGGGGACGATGCGCATGCCGGCCTGGATGCGGCCGGAAGGGGGAAGTGCGAACGGCGTGTCCTTGAGCACCACGCCAAAGAGGTAGGCAACCAGAAGGCCCGAGCACAAAAATGGGAATAGAAACGCCGAGATTGGCGAAGATCATGGTTAAGACGTCGATGGGTGAGTTCTGCCAATACGCGGCCATGACGCCCAGGATCATCCCAAACACCGTGGCGATCACCAGCGAGGTAAGGGCCAGTTCGATCGTCACAGGTAGGCGTTCGGTGAGCATTTCGGTGACCGGGCGGCCAAAGCGCATCGAGTCGCCCAGGTCACCGGTGACGACACGGCTCATATAAAGGCCAAACTGCGTTGGGATAGGTTGGTCCAGGCCATAGCGCTTGATAAAAGCGTCGCAGACCTGGTCCGTGGCTTTCTCGCCCAGGATGGCGCGGCAGGGGTCGCCCGGAATCAGGCGATTCAATAAGAAGGTAAGAAAAAGAACTCCAATAAGGACTGGGATGGCGAGTGCGATCCGCCGCAATATGTAAGCAAACACGGTTTACTCCGTGAAGATCTAGAATGTCCCCGGTCCCGGCGAACGCTAGCGTTCGCCGGGACCGGGGACATGAACATACGCAACTACTGAGCCGGCGGGGCGTTCAGGAACTGTCCGAACAAGCCGGAGAAGTAGGTGAAGTCGCCGGTGCGGCCCACATGCAGCGGGTTCGAAGCGTCCCACTGGACGACGTACGATTCTACGACGTCATTGGCGTCGAACGTGGCGCCATTGTGGAACGTGACGCCGTCGCGCAGCGTGAAGGTCCACTCGGTGAGGTCATCGCTGGCGGTCCACTCGCTGGCCAGGGCCGGCATCCACAGCACCGGTCTTGGGATCGTAGGCCAGCAGTGACTGCATGACCTGCTCGATCGCGCGCAGCGCTTCGCCGTCGGTTTCGTCGGCGCCATAGAGGCCTGGCGGCTCGCCGTTCTGCATCCAAACAAAGGTATCGCGGCCGCCCGGGTTCATCTTGGCGAACTGCTCCGCGCCGATGTCTGAGGCATAGGCGCCTTCGACGTCAGCCTTGAAGGCTGCGCCGCTGCCGCCGTGCGCCACGGGGATCATGGGCACGTGCTGCTTGATCAACTCGTTGGCCTTGTCATACCATGGCTGGCGCTCTTCGGCCGTGGCCTTGGTGCGGCCTTCCTTGAGGGCATCCCAGATATCCGGGAAGCCGTTGCCGAACTGCTTAGAGGCGCCTTCGCCGAAGTGGTAGTCGAGGAAGTTGGTGGCATCTGGGTAGTCGGCGCCCCAACCGAGCATCGTCAAGCCGTCGATTGTACCGGCAGCGGCGGCATCCAGGAATGCGCCGGATTCCATGACGTTGATCGAGGCCTCGACGCCGATATCAGCCAACTGGGCCTGGATGTCCTGCGCCACGACGCCTGGGTTGGGCAGGTAGGTGCGGACGACGTCACGATAAGTGATCGTGGTCTTGAAGCCGGGCAGCACACCCTCTTCGGTCAGGATCTTTTTCGCTTCTTCGGGGTTGTAGTCGTACCAGGTCTGCCCTTCGCTGTAGCCGAAGATGGAGGGCGGCATGAACTGGGTAGCGACGGACGAAGCCGGCGGGTAGAAGTTGTCGACAATGCGCTGGCGGTCGATCGCCATGGCAAGCGCCTGGCGTACGCGTTCGTTATCGTAGGGCGGGTACGTGTTGTTCATGCTTACGTAGAACACGTTCGTGCCGCTGCGCAGCGGGAGCTGCAGGGAGGAATCGCCTTCGATCGTGGCGAAATCATCCGGACCGGGATTGTCGATGCCGTCGACCGTGCCCGACTGGAGCTCGACCAGACGCTGGGCGCTTTCGGGGCTCCAGCGGAAGACGAGGTTTTGCGCAGCGGCCTTGTCGCCCCAGAAGTCGTCATTGCGCTCGAAGATGATTTGATCACCGCGGCGCCATTCCACGAACTTATAAGGGCCGGTGCCGACGGGCTTCTCGATCAAGTCACCGCCGCCGCCAGTTGCCTGCAGATAGTCGGCATCGTTGATCGAGAATGCCGAGAAGGCAACCTTGGCGGGGAAGGCCGGGTCGGGATAGCAAAGTGTCATCTTAACGGTGGAGGCGTCGACGGCTTCGATGGACTTGAACTCGCCGCCGTAGTCGCAGTTGTCGGCTGCGAGCGACATTGGCTCAAACGGGCCAGCGGGTGCTGCTGCAGCGGCTTCGGTCGCTTCTGCCGTAGCCGTCGCTGGTTCGGCGGCCGGTGCACTAGCGGGCGCCGCCGGGGCGGCACAGCCAGCGATCAAGCCGACGAGCATAACGACGCTCAGCAAGAGCGCCAGTTTGCGCGAACGCATAATGGCTCCTTTCCTAACGCTATGGGAATTGTGGGTACCAGGGTAAACGCCTGAACAGCGGTGGTCAGGTTAAGTCCTATTTATACTCGACGTATGGGTTTATCGCCAAAAAGTCGCGCGCCCTACTCGGTCTCGATCGTAAGATGCAAGCTGACGTCCGTGTTTACGCGTTTAAACGAACAATGCGACATAGCGCCGATGCAAACAGCGCCAGCAGACGCGAGGATTGGGAGACAATCACGTGGGAAGAGTCGGGCAGCAGCCGTGCGATCCCGATGGTCCCATAATGAAGTGAAAGTGAGCAAGACATGATGCAACACAAAATGGGCGCGGCCTGGACCATGCTCCTTGTGGGATGCGTGGTACTGGGGATGTTGGCCTGGCCCGCAGCCGGGTTTGGACAAGATGCAGCGGGGACAGCAGGGTCGATCGACGATCGGGCGCGTGTCCAGCGGCAGGGGACACTGCTGGTCGGCACGGCGCCGGACGATCCGCCCTTCACCTTTCTGAACGACAGCTTTGCGCTCGACGGCTACGACATTGCCGTGATGAAGGCTGTAAGCGAGAAGCTGGGAGTGGAGGTGAAGTTTGAGGAAGTGGTCTTCCCCAGCATCCTCGATGCGCTGGAACTCGGACAGTACGACGCGGCCATCGCGGCCATCGCCGTCACCGACGGGCGCAGCGAGGAAGTGGATTTTACGATCCCCTATTACATCGGCAGCGAGGGCGTACTGGCCGCCGTGCCGAGCGATGGCGGCGCGCCGTCCGTCAGCATTAGAAGCACGGCGGACCTGGCGGGGCACAATATCGGCGCCCAGGCCGGCAGCCTGTATGCGGGCTGGCTGCGCGCCAGCCTGATCGAGCCGGGCACCCTGCCGGAGGAGAACCTGATCCTCTACAATACGATCGACCAGGCGATCGCCGCGCTGCAAAAGGGTGAGATCGACCTGCTGGTGCTGGACGAACTGGACGCCAATGAGTATGCGCGCATGGGCGGCTTTGCGGTGGTGGGGCAGGGCCTTTCCAGGCAGCACTTTGCTATCGCGGTGCGTAAGGGTTCGACGCTGGCGCATGCGATCGATGGGGCACTGCTTGAATTGCAGCAGGACGGCACCATCGGCAAGCTGGCGGCCGAACATCTGAACGTGGACCAGCAGAACCTCCAGCCGCTGCCGACGCCCACCCCACTGCCGACGCCCACCCCGCCGCCGTGCACGTACTTTGCGCGCTATGCGGCAGACCTCACCTATGACGACGCCGCCGGCGCACCTGTTGTGCAGCCGGGGCAGCAGATCAATAAGCGATGGCGGATCGTCAACACTGGCACCTGTGCCTGGGATCCGACGTTCCGCGTGGCCTATTACGGCGGCGATCGATTGGGCGGACAGGGTATGGAAATCGGGCGCAGTGTGGCCCCGGGCGAAAGCTATGATATAGCAGTCAACATGGTGGCGCCTAGTGCGCCCGGAACCTATCGCAGCCAGTGGGGGATGGTAGACAGCGGCGGCCAGGTCTTTGGCCAGCCGGTCTGGGCAACGCTGACCGTGCCGGGGGCACCGCCTGCACCGCCGGCCCCACCGCCCGCCCCGCCGGCACCCCCCGCACCACCGGCGCCGCCTGCCCCGCCCGCACCCGCCCCGGCCCCGCCGAGGATCAACGACTTCCATGCCAGCCATCACAAGGTTGCCGTGGGTTTGTGCGTCAAGCTGCGGTGGGATGTCTCGGGCAATGTGACCGAGGTGAAGATCAAGCGGGATGGCTCTGACTGGAAGAATGGGCTGGGAACAAGCGGCAGCAAGAAGGACTGTCCCAGCTCTGACGGCAAGCATACGTATGAACTCAAGGTCTACGGCCCTGGCGGCAAGGCGACTGCCACCGAAGAGGTCAAGTTCAAGTACATACCGCTCACAGGCGATGCCGGCGAAATGCCGGGTGGCGACTGATATGTAATGCGGCCGTAATGTAAATGGTTTGCAGGGGCACACGCCGTGATTGCGCGCGCCCCTGCATTGTGCTAGATTGTGTGCATGCTCCTATTATGCTGCGCTGGCCCTGAGGGCCGGCGTGGTGGCCAGTTTCAATGCCGCTATGTCACAGTCTGCACCTACCATACGGGTTCTCGTCGTAGATGATCATCCGCTGATGCGGGATGCCTTGGCGTCGGCATTGCAGGGTGAACCAGACCTGGTTGTGGCCGGCCTGGCCAGCAATGGCCAGCAGGCACTCCAATCTTACCTGGCACTCCGGCCTGACGTGGTCATCATGGACTTGATGATGCCGGTGCGTGACGGCGTGTCCGCTACAGCTGACATCCTGGCGCACGATGCAGAGGCGCGCATCCTGGTCTTAACGAGCGCAGTTGGCGATGAGCGGGTTGTGCAGGCACTGGCGGCCGGGGCGCAGGGATATCTGCTCAAGGATGCAGAACGCGAACAGATCTTGGACGGTGTGCGCCGCGTCGCCAGCGGTGAGCTGTTTCTTCCACCTGGGTCAGCGGGTAAGCTGGTGCGTGCGCTGCAGCACACCGGAAGCCCCGCCGCATCCTCCGAATCGATCTTGTCGCCGCGCCAGCTGGACGTATTGGCCTTGGCAGCGGGAGGCCTGTCCGACACGCAGATCGCGGGCCGGCTTGTCCTGAGCGAGAGCACAGTGCGCGTGCACTTCCACCACATTATTGAGAAACTCGGCGTGGCCGACCGAACTGCGGCCATTGCGTGGTACGAACAGCAGCGCGGTGGCGTAGAGTGATCTATTCTGGTGGGGCGGCCAGGCCGATGCGAATGGCATAGAGGACGGCCTGGTTGCGGTTCTCAAGACCTAACTTATCGAGAATGTGCTGCAGGTGCGTGCGTACCGTACTGCCGCTGACCTGAAGTTCCTGGGCGATCTCCTGGTTTGTTCTACCGCTTCCGATCAGGCGCAGGATTTCGCGCTCGCGCTCACTTAGGTGGTCGGACTGTCCGCCTGTCTGGCGGCTCAAGTGGGCAACCAACTTCGCTACCATGCGTGGGGAGATGGAAGTGTTGCCGCGGGCGACTTCGCGCACTGCGTTCAGCAAGGCGCTGCGTTCGCTGTCCTTTACAAGATAGCCGTTGGCCCCTGCCTGCAGCGCCGCCAAGAACAAGGCTTCATCCGTGGCACTCGTTAGGGCCAGGATCTTGACATTCGGAACCTGCGCCTTGATTTGGAGAATTGCCTCAACACCTCCTTGGACGGGCAGAAAGAGGTCCATGATGATGACATCGGGGCAGAGGCGCAGTGCTTCCGTAACGGCGACTTTGCCATCGGCCGCTTCGCCGACGACCTGCATATCGGTCTCGGCCGCCAAAGCATCGACAATCGCCTCGCGGACCATGGGATGATCTTCGACCACCATGATGCGTAGGGGGGCGGACAGCTCTGTGCTCACAGGGGATCCTCCGCATACGTAAGTGACTGCATCTCCTCTGGCGCAGCAGCCCAGGCAATGCGCAAGTGCACCGCCACTCCGCCCAGAGGAGATGTCGTGATGTCCAGGCAGCCGCCAAGGCGACTGGCGCGGTCTTGCATCGAGCGGAGCCCCAGCCCACCACTCAGCGCGTGTCCGACCTGCTCCGGCGGAATGCCGGGGCCGTCATCCTCGACAAGCAGCACGAGGGCGTCCTGCTCGTGCGCCAGGCGGACATGTACGCGCTTGGCCGATGCATGTTTTAGCGAGTTGTTGAGCGCCTCAATCGCAATCCAGTAGACGTCTGCTTCCCAAGCGGGTGGGAGTACCAGGTTTTCGTCGATATCCGCATGGACGGAGATTCCTGCGCGGCCCTCAACCGCGTCAAGGCGCAAGAGCAGCGACTCGGCTACATGCGCTGACTGCTGGGCTGCCGGCCGCAGTTCGTAAAGCAGCAGGCGCATCTCGCGCAGCGCCTGGCGTGCGGCCGCAGCGATGCGATCCATCCGTTGATCCAGCTGGTCGATGCGCCCGCGATGGACTGCATTGGCGGTTGTCTCCGCATACAGTGCCAACGCGTAAAGTGCCTGGGTGACCGAATCGTGCAGGTCGCGCGCCAGGCGATTGCGTTCTTCCTGTACCAAGACTCGTTCTGGATCTGGCGCAGGCGGGCATTTTCCGCCAGGATCGCCAGTTGGTCTGCCAGGGCACGAAACAAGGCAATTGCCTCGACGCTGAGCGCCGGCTGCTGGCGCCAGAAGATCCCGATGGCAGCCACAGGCACGTTCTGGCGCCGGACGGCGGTTGTCAGGCAGGCCACCATGCCAGGGAGGCGCAGTGCGGGAGGTACGCTGGCGTCGTGAATATCCAGTATGGTATGCGGCACACTTTCGCCAAACAACCAGTCCGCAGGAATGTTCACCAGTCGCAGCAGATCCGCCCCCTCGATATGCTTGGCGACAGTAACGCTGCCTATCTGTGCTGTGGTATCCCAGCCCATGATGAAGCCGGCCTCTGCTTGGAGCGACGTCATTACGATCTCCAGTGCCTGGTCGCGTACGGCTTCAATTTCTACCGTCTGTCCGCCAAGCAAGATAACCTCGTAGAGAACCGAGAGGTGACTGCTGAGGTTTGCAACGTGCTGGGCGAGCGAGTCGCGCATAGCAGCCAGCTCGGCGGTGCGAGTCGCCACGCGCTGCTCTAGCTCGACATTGGCCTGGGCCAGGCTGCGCTGCAGGTTGCGATGGATCGTCACGTCATGCAGGGCGATCATGCTGCCTACCCAGTGTGCGTTGCGGCTGTGCAGAGCAGTGACGGTGACCTCGATCGTACGCGCCGGCAGTGCCTCCTGCAGCTCGACCTCTTGCGGCAGCGCTGTCCCACTGTGCACTGCTTTCAGTGCCTGCTGCCACGGCGCGGGCAGGGTCTCAATTGCCCGGCCGAGGAGCTTTGGTTCGGGCAGGGCCAACAGCGAACGGGCTGCGGGATTGGCGTTGACAATCAGGCCGCGCTCGTTGACGACCAGCACGCCGTCGCGCAGGTTGGCAAACAAAGTGTCCAAGGCTACCGGCGTCAGCTCCACGGCCTGGTAGCGGAAGACGGCAAAGGCGAGCAGGACCCCGGTAATAGCAAAGGCGACGGGCGTGAAGTCAAAGTCCTGCCAGGGGCCCAGGTCAAAGTAATAGACCATGTTCGTGACCAGCGGTACTAAGACTGCGATCACGAACATCGTGCTTTGCCAGCGGTAGAGGGGTGGCGCGTGCAGCGCACTCCAGAGGAGCAGGGCGGCCGCCAGGAGGATCAACATATAGCCAAATACGGCAAGCAAATTGGTCATGAGCCCGTGCCCAAACACGACACGCGCCGCGGCATCACCCGAGGTTGTGGTAACAGTCGGCCAATAGAGGTGGTGCCAGTCATTTGTGAAGACGAGCGCCAGTTCCAGCACCACCGGCGCCCACAGCAGCCAGACGACCGGGCGTCTGAGCCAGCTATCGTGATGCGTGTAGCGGGCCGCGAAAAGCAGCGCCAGGACTGAGGCGGCGCTAGCGCCAATCAAGTACAACTGGGATGCAAGCACCTTGGCGGTGAGGTCCTGCGCGGAAATGGTGTACTCGACGGCGCTCATCAAGGAGGCCCAGGTAAGTGCCGCCATGAGCAGGGCGAAGTCACGAATACCGGGGCCGTGGCGGCGCTTCCACGCATACAGCGCGATCACGCCGCACACCATCGCGGCGGCCAGTGCAGCAAAGGCAAAGGGAAGGTAGTCGGAAATGAACATAGCCTTGCGCAAAGCATACTACTTCTGTCTGCTCGTGACAATTCCCCCTGAATAAATCGTAGGGAAAGCGGATCGACATTTTGTCGATTGCGAATCGACGCTGCAAGCGGCCAGGTTGCGACGCCTGCCGCAGGAGATGCCAGCCGAAAAATGATACGCTGTTTGTATTTGAACTGCACGCCAGAGGGCGCCGTATGGAGTTTCGCCAAGAGCCGTCACTACATGTCATGGTGGCTGCCGCACCCGGCATTCAGCGCGATGCCTTGGTCTCGCTGCTGCGGGCACAGCCAAACCTGATCATTATCGCCACTGCGGACGACATCAGCGCCCTGCGTCGCATGTTGGCGAGCACACCCGTCGAAATCATGATCCTAGATGGCGGAATCCTGGGCAGTGCCGGCACTGACCTGATTCACTGGCTCCGAAAAGAGTACCCTGCCGCGCGCTGTGTGGTCCTGGCAAGCAGGAGTGCACAGTGCGCGGCATACAAGTATGCAGGCGCAGACGCTGCCCTGCTCAAAGGCTGCCTGGACGAGCAACTGTTAGCGGCGATCGCCGGCTGACAATTTTCATTTTCTTTCGCGAGGCGTCATATGCATAACCGCACCAAATCCATACCAGTTGTTCTTTTTCTCCTCTTCGTGGCCGGCATCTTGCTCTTGTCGGCGCCTGTGCTGGCAAATACCGCCACCGGGAGCAGGCCGCTGGAGGGCAAACCTGTTGTGCCCGCACAGGATAACGGGCTTGGGCTGTCGCCGATCGCCGTTGCAGGCGATTGGGCCGCAGTGCAAGCCAGCGGCGTGCTGACGGTGGGCACCACGGCGTCCAGCCCGCCCTTTGCCTACTACACGGCGGGCTTTCAGATCGACGGCTTTGACGCCGCGCTGATGCAGGCAGTGGCCGACAAGCTGGATGTCACCCTGGCGCTGGTAGATTATGCCTTTGACGGGCTGCCGGCCGCCCTGCAAGTGGGCCAGATCGACGCCATAGCCGCAGCCCTAACGATGACGCCCGAGCGCGCTGCGGTGGTAGATTTCAGCATGCCCTATTATCTCAGCGCGGAAGCCATCCTGGCGCCTACCACTTCGGCACTGAAAGATGTCGACCTGAAGAGCCAGGACTTTACCAACCTGCGCTTGGGGGTGCAGCGTGGCACGGTCTATGCCACCTGGGCCAAGACACACCTGATCGACCTGGGGCTTATGCCGGTGGCCAACCTGCAGCTCTTTGCCCGCGAGCAAGACATTGTACAGGCGCTGCAGCAGGGGCGTATCGATTTGGGGATGATGGACCTGCTGCCCGGCCAGGAATATGTACGAAATGGCGACGCCAAGCTGGTGGGTTCGAACCAGGTGCTGCAGCAGTATGCGATCGCCGTGCGCAAGGGTTCGTCGCTGCTGCCGCAGATCAACCTGGCGCTGACGCAGCTGCAGCAGGAAGGGGTGCTGGACCAACTGCACGCAACATACCTGGCAGCCGACGAAGGCACACCGCAGCCCACGCCTACGCCGGCGCCGGCGCCAACCTGCCAGGACGTCTCGGGCTATGTCGCCGACCTGACCTATGTCGACAGCGACAACAACATTCCGTTTGTGCAGCCCGGCCAGCCGTTTGTGAAGTCGTGGCGGCTGGTCAACCACGGCACCTGCCCCTGGACCAAAGATTACGCATTAGTGTATGTGCCGATGCCCGACAGCCGGCCGGAAGACCAGATGGGCGGCGTGCGCGTGCCTTTGACGGGGCCGGTACAGCCGGGGCAGACGGTGGATCTCTCGGCCAGCCTGGTTGCCCCAGTGACACCGGGCCTGTATAAGGGCGTCTGGCAGATGGTCAATGCGCAGGGCCAGCCCTTTGGCCAGCGTGTCTGGGTCCGTATCCAGGTGCCGGGTGGCAGCGTGCCGACGCTCGCACCCACGCCGACGCCGATCCAGGGCATCAACTTCACCGTGGATCGCAACAACGTACGCATCGGCCAGTGCGTCAACTTCAAGTGGGACGTGACCAATGTATTGGCCGTCTTCTTCTACAAGGACGGCGAGGACTTCCGCCAGCATGGGGTAGCCGGCCAGGCGACACGACAGGAATGCCCGCAGGCAACCACCAACTACTACCTCCGCGTGGAGAAACGTGATGGTACGGCGGTGACGCCGATGATCACCGTCTACGTGGCACACGATCCCGATGCGCCCTACGTGCAGTATTTCAACGCCAGCCCTGACAAGATCAACACCGGCCAGTGCAGCACGATCAACTGGCAGGTGCAGGGACAGCTCAGCAATGTGAAGATCAAGCGCAACGGCAGCGACTGGTGGAACGGTGCGCCGGCCACCGGTTCGCAGCAGGACTGCCTCAAGCAGGCCGGCGACTACAATTATACGTTGGAGGCGACCGGCCCAGGTGGCAGGGCAGCCGGGGCCACCCTCGTCAGCGTTTTCGACAAGCCCGTACCCGCACCGACCGCCACGCCGTTCAACCCGGCGCCGGTGCCGGCTGTGATCGACTACTTCAACCTCGACAGCACACAGATCATGCCGGACCAGTGCGTGAACGCTTCCTGGTCAGTCGGGGCAGGTGTGACTTCGGTTACCGTGCTGATCGACGACTATCCGGTGGCGCGCGACGTACCCTATGTCAGCAGCCAGCAGTTCTGTCCATCAGGCAGCCCCGGCGCAACGCTCAAGTTCAGCCTGTCGGCACAGGGCATGGCAGGCACTGCGGCAGATACCCGTGACGTATACGTACAGGTGATGCAGCCTGCGCCCGCGCCGACGGACACACCGGAACCGCTGCCGCCCACGCCGGCACCCGAACCCCCTGTGATCCAGGATTTCAGTGCCGACTAACTATGACATCAATGCCGGCGAGTGCGTCTATATATCCTGGAGCGTAGGGGGCTGGGTGGACGTCGTACAGCTCTATCGTGACGGCCAGTACCTGTCAGATGTGGCCCCCAACGATGGGCGGCAGGAGTGCCTCAACGATCCCGGCAGCTATGACTACCGGCTGCGGGCTGCGAACAGCGGCGGGCTGGAGGACAGCCGCGACTTTTCAATCTCCGTCGAGTTCATGCCCCAACCACTGCCGCCGGATCCCGAGCCCGAGCCAGGGCCGCTGCCCGAACCCGAGCCGGATCAGCCCGACCCCGACAATCTGGGTGGTTGATGGCTCAGTAAGCAAGAAACCTCCCCCTAAAAGTGTGACGTGTCGAGTGCCTCAGCAGATTCTGCTGGGGCACTCGACATTTATGAGTTGAAACAGATTGTGGGGCAGCGACGACTATGTAGGTAGGACCTCCGATAGACCAGGCGAAAGCCGGTCGAACGGGCGTAGGTCAAGCAATCCAGAACCTGCTCAGATGGGGAAACACGCGTGGCCGGTGCGGCGCAATCGCCAAGCCGGTGGGATCCCCTAACTCGAAGAGCCTCAACCCTCGTGAGGAGAATCGAGATGAACACAGGTTTGAAGGGGTACATTACCAATCGTACCAAGATCCTGCTGGCAGCCCTGCTGCTGGCGCTGCTGACGGCGGCAGCCCCCATGGCAGCCGACACTGTTCTGCACACTGAGTTGGTGCCGGCTGCCATGGCAGACGGGCCAGTGCGGGGCGACGGTGGGTAAGCGTATATCGGGAAGCTGGGATCCCTCACCCAGCTTCCCGATTCTCTTCCGATACGGGAGAATCTGCTGCGGGTGATCCGAGTGCTGCAGCCGCCTGCCGGCGGTACTCGGTGATCTCGGTATATAGGCGCCGGTGTTCGGCGTTTTTTTCCGTCGCTTGCAGGTCGGCAAGCAGCTGGTCGAAATGAGCCAGCGCTTTTGTCGCATCGCCGCGGTCCAGCCAAAGCTTGCCGCGACCGCTGTCCATGTTGATGCGGGCCAGTACTCCACCTAATTCACGATGCAGCTCAATACCCTCATCGTAGTAGATTTCTGCGTCGTCCCACTGCCACTCAGCGCGGTACACTAAGCCAATGTTGTTGCACACCATAGCCAGATAACGCACATCGCCGAGGCGGCGAAAGATTTTCTCCGCTTCCTGATAGTGCAGCAACGCTGCTTGCATGTTGCCGTCCAGGTACTCGATGATGCCCCAATCCTGATGTACGACGGCCTGGCTGTGGAGTGCGCCAAGCTCGATAAAGGTCGCGATCGCCTCGGCGCAGAGTGCACGGGCAACGCGATTTTCGCCGCGCTGGTTTGCGAGCCACGCCCGGTTTTGCAGGCACAACGCTGCCCAGAGCGTCTCTCCCAGCTCTTCCCAGGCAGCCTGCGACTCTGCATAGAGCTGTTCCGCCTGCCCTTCGTCGTGCAGGCGATCGTATGCGCCGGCGGCTACAAAGAGGGCGCGCGCACGCACGAAATGGAGGTCGAGGATCGCCGCCAGCACCTCGTGACACAGGTCGAGGGCGAGCAGCCACCTTTCGCGTATACAGGCGAGGTTGGCCAGGCACACCTTGGCGGCTCCCATCTGTATGGTGTCCCCGGCAGCGGTGAACGCCTCGAGCGCTGTGTCGAAATATGTCTCTGCTGCATCGAGGCGGCCGAGGTGGCGCAGAAGCTCGCCAACCTCGAGTTCGAGGGCAGCCGTGCGTAGACCGTCGCCGGCGATGCGGCTGTATACCAGCCCCTCTTCGAGATAGGCCAGCCACTGCTCGCGGTAGCCTGCCCGCTGCATCTTGGGCGACAGCTCGAGGAGGAGCGTTGCGGTGACTGGCCAGGCGCGCGGGGTGCGCAGGGCAAAGCTGAGTAGGTGCCAGGCCTGCACACGCACCTCCTCGGAGATGCGCTGGGGGTCCCGGCGCACAGTATCCAAGCTGTGTACGACGCCGGCGGCGACATACTCCTCAAACAGGTTTCTGTAGCTCTCTACCTCTACTACATTCCCTGGCTCTACCATTGCAGTACCTGCTGGAGCAGAAACGAGCGCGTGAGGCTGTGGATGGAGTAGCTGCGCGCATACAGGTCGCCGCGGCTGTCCACAAGGTTGAGCGTGATCAGGCGGTCGAGCGCATCCTGCAGCGCACCCGGATTCAGCCCGCTCACTGCCTGCAGAAAGTCCATGCCGCCACCCGACTCGCTGACGAGGGGCATCAGCAGGAGCACCTGGCGGCTGCGCTCGTCAAGCTGCTCCCAGGCGGAGCGGTAGATGTGCGTGTACAGCGCCTCGGCCGCCTTGCCGCGGGCCTCACGCAGGTTGTCCAGCACCGTGTCAAGGGTGTGCAAGTGGGTCTGGCCCGCGACGAGGCGCAGCGCAAGGGGGTTGCCGCCGGCGACCGCATAGATGGCCGCCAGCTCCGCATCGCCGGCAGCGGCGAGTGCCGGCAGGTTGCGCACCTCGGCTTCCCAGCGGATCAGGGCGGCGGCATCGGTCGGGCTAAGTTCGGCCGCACGATGGCTGTAGACGCCCGCCACGTGATGCAGGCTGTGGCGCGTGGTGATCAGGAACTTGGTCGGCGCCGCCAGATCGCCGAGCATGTCGAGCAAAGCGTCGAGGTCGGCGACAGTCTCCAAGTTGTCGACGACGATGAGGTGCGGCTGCGCCTTGAGGGCGGCACGCAGGCGGCGCTGCCGTTCGGGCGCAGCCGGTGCCGGCACGCCCCCGACGGCCAGCAGCTGTTCGTAGAGGGCGTCGACGAGGGCGGCGGGCGTGAGGAGCGGGCGGTTGGTGGGACGCAGCGCCCCACCGGCGTTGAGAACCTGCTGGCGCGCCGTGACCCAGGCGACTTCATGCCAGCGGGCGTCGACGGTGCGGGTGCGCACTAGCCAGTCGGCGAGCGCCGTCTTGCCAATCCCGCCGGCACCGTCGACAGAGACCAGCCAGGGCGGTCCGGCGCGCCGGAGGACGGCGTCGATTTCCTCTACGCGCGTCTGGATGCCGAACAAGCGGGTGTAGGTAGGGGCTTCTAACCGGGCGAGCACCTGCTCGCGGCCGGCGGCGCGGGCGGCTTCTTCGCGGGCCTGGAGCAGGTCGGCCAGGTGGGCCGTGGCCAGCCGCTGCTTGCGGTTGATCGTCCCTTCCACCTGCGAGAGCTCGCGGGCGATGATAAACACCTCGGCGCCGTCCACATAATGGCGGCGCAGGATGGTAGCCCACTCTGCGTTGACGGTGGCCAGGGCGTCGATCAGGTCGAGCAGGCAGCGGCGCAGTCCAGGGGCAGGGGCGAGCCCCAGGCTCTGCTGGAGCCGGCGCACCAGCACCAGGCTGCACAGCGGAGAATCGGCGAGCGTGGGGTCGTTCAGCCTGCGCAGCGCATGTTGCAGCTCGCGGTGGAGCCCTACGTCGGGTGGCGAACTTGGTGCCGGCACCGGTTCGTCGTCAGAGGGAAGACCAGTCATGTCTAACGTCAAATCATCCTAACGGCTTAGCAACTGGCGATCCCCTACGTTGGAGTCCTCGATCGCATTCCGATCAGGTTTCGATCAGGTTTCGGATCGGTCCAGACTGCGCCAAAGCAGTATTCTATCATTACTCGCTTCTTTCTTCTACCTCGTATAAATCACCTCTTCAGCGGCGCAGCCCGCGGCGCCGCTGAAGAGCTTCTCCTCTGCCTGGTTGGCGGCTGCACCCGTGATAAGCACAGCAGGTAATACAGAGTACTTGAGTGCTGAGCACAATGGTCGTGCTCGGGACTTCGCGTGTGACACCTGCCGGCTGCGCAGCCGTCATAACTGATTAAGCTTACTGTAATTACAGGATATACGAAAAAATTGCTGCGCTAGCGAGATAATGTAAGCTCGTTGTCCCGAATTTGCCGGGACATCTGTCACTTGTGTAAGACATTTGACCGATCTACCATCGCGAGGACACAGGCTCCCTCGTGGCGTTTTGCCATGCCTGTGCCAAGTCACAGGCGGCTGCCCCCGAAAAGCAGCGCGCTGCCAACCTCATCAACCTTTTGACTGCTCACGCCAGTCATCCCAATAGACAATCCTTGACCGTAGTCTGGCTTCCTGCAAGGAGCCGGGAGAGAGCGATGTTACTCGGGAAACTCACCCCCAAGTTCGTCTGTTTTTGCGGTGCGCTGGCAATTGTGTGTGGTCTGCTGCTGGCGTTGATACCCCTGGCTGCACGGGCCGATGTGCCGGATGCTGTGCAGCAGGCAGCCACCATCAGCGACATCTCGGGCACGGTACGCAACCAGGCCGGCACCGGGCTCGCAAGCATCCAGGTAACCATTTATCGCCAGCAGCCGGGCGGCAGTTGGGGCGAAGTACGTTCGGTTTCTACCGGCACGTCCGGAGCGTACACCACCGGCCCGCTTGAGACAGGCCTGTACCGCCTGCGTTTTCTGGATCCAGCGGGCGTGTATGCCTTTGAATACTACGGTGACCAGACCACGCTGGCTGCGGCGTCCGATATCCCGGTGGTTGGAGTACCTGTGCCGAACGAGGATGTGGTGATGGTGGCAGGTGGGGCGATCAAGGGCAATGTGCGGATGTACGATGGGCAGACAGAACTCTCATTTATGGTGAACGTCTACCAGCTTGATGGCACAGGATGGCAGTACTTGTTTATGAGGTCGTTCCCGACGATGGATCCACTCAACCAGGTGAGTTACGGCACCTACACGATAGGAGGGTTAGCAGCAGGCACATATCGCCTGTCCATAAACGCCTCCTATCAAGGCAGCAACTACACAGAATACTACCTCAACGCCACTGACTTAACTGGCGCCACCAATATTGTCGTCGCTACCGGCAGCACCACCAACAACAGCGATGTCATCCTCGGAGATGAGAAGAGCCGCATCAGTGGGCGTGTGACGGCGCAAGATGGTACGCCTCTGTCGAACATTCAGGTCACGGCCTACGTGCGTTCGACGATGATGGGCAGTGAGAACTGGATGGAAGTGCGCAGCACGAGCACCGATGCGTCTGGCAAGTACAGTATGCCGGCGCTGGACGCTGGGACCTACTTCCTGCGCTTCCTGGACCAGAGTGGCGTCTACGCATTTGAGTACTACAACAATGCCAACTCGCTCACCACAGCCACCCCTGTCGTGGTTCCTCAGGACACTGCCGTCTCGAACGAGGATGTGGTGATGGTGGCAGGTGGGGCGATCAAGGGCAATGTGCGGATGTACGACGGGCAGACAGAACTCTCATTCATGGTGAACGTCTACCAGCTTGATGGCACAGGATGGCAGTACTTGTTTTGGCGGTCGTTCCCGATTATGGATCCACTCAATCCTGTGAGTTACGGCACCTACACGATAGGAGGGTTAGCAGCAGGCACATATCGCCTGTCCATAAACGCCTACTATCAAGGCAGCAACTACACAGAATACTACCTCAACGGCACTGACTTAACTGGCGCCACCAATATTGTCGTCGCAGCCGGCAGCACCACCAACAACAGCGATGTCATCCTCGGAGATAGTGTATACACAGGACGAATATCCGGGCTGGTTATCAACTCCACCGGTCCACTGCCCGGAATCCGTGTCGAGTTGTACCAGGATTCCGGCGGCTGGAACGGGTGGTGGCGCCTGGTCTACACACTGACCGGCGCTGATGGCCGCTATACGATCGGCGGGCTGCGCGATGGCAGTTACCGCGTGCGTTTTGTGGACCCCAATGGCGTGCTGGCCAGCCTCTATTATGATGGCAAGCCTGACTTTGCGGGGGCCAACACCATTATCATCACGGGGCAAAATCAAGTCGCCAACGTCGACGGCAGCTTGGCCGGGGCAGGCGCCATTGCCGGGCAGGTGAGCCTCCAGGGCGGCGGCGCCGCCAGCGGCTTCGAGGTGATGGCCTATCGGGCTGCGGGCTCGGGTTGGGAAGCGCTTGGCCGCGCCACTACCGATGCCGTAGGCAAGTATCGCATCAACGGCCTGCCGGCCGGCGCCTATCGTGTCTACTTTGCCGGCCGCGCCGGCACATATCGGCCTGTGTATTACAACAACGCTGTGGCGATCGAGGGCGGTGCCGACGTGAACGTGGCGGCAGAGGCGACGACGCAGGGGATCGATGCCGTATTGGAGCCACCGGCGCCACCGGCGATCGCAGTCAGCAGCCCAGGCGCCAACATCATGAGCGACCCGGTGACGGGGCAAGTGGCGATCCTGACCACTTCTGGGGCGCGCACTGACACCACCATCACGCGTGCAGTGACCTGTGCCAGCGGTGTGCCGTCCGGCGTCCAACTGCTGTTTAATAATGTGAGCTACGCCATGAGCCCCGCGTCTCCCGGGTTCTACCAGGCGACGATCCCGGCCGGCAGCATCGTCAGTGGCGATTTGGTGGTTGCCTGGCAGTGCAGCACCGTGCCGCAGCAACTCCTGGTGGGACACATCACCCTGTACGACCCCAGCGGCAAGATCGTCGACCAGGTGACAGGGCAGCCGATCGTCAATGCCAGCGTCACGCTGTACCGGGTACCCAACTGGCTGCCCGACACCGACATGCAGCAGCGCAACTGCCGGACGATCACCACACGCGGCGGCGTCGACTGGAGTGCCCTGCCGCCTGCCGATGCCGGCGCAGGTGTGATGATGAACCCGGCGCTTGACGCAGCCAGCATGGATCCGGCCGTCAATCCGCAGGTCACCAATGCAGAAGGCGGCTATGGCTGGAACGTAGCCCAGGGCTGTTACTACGTGGCCGTCAGCGCACCGGGCTATGACACGAAGTTCAGCCCGATCGTGGGGGTGCCGCCGGCGGTTACCGATCTGAACCTGGCGCTGGCACCCAACAGCGCGCTAACGGCAGTAGATGATACGGCTGTTGTCGTAGCGGGCGTAGCGCAGAGTATCGCCGTGCTCGCCAACGACAGCGGCGCGGCGGCAGGCAGCGTGCTGGTACAGATTGTTACACCGCCTGCACATGGCACGGCGACAGTAGGTGCCGACGGTGCGATCACCTATGCTGCGGATGCGGCGTATACAGGGACGGACCAATTCGCCTACTCGATCAGCAATGCTGCCGGCCTGAGCAGCACGGCCGCCGTGCTGCTGGCGGTGACCGCACCGGGGGCTGCCGCGGCGCTGATCGTGCCGGACACGCCGGTGGACCTGCCAACGGGTGCCACCAGCTTCATCCTGCCGGTGAACCTCAACCCGACGGCGGGCAGCTTGAGCAGCACGGCCTTCTCGCTGGACTACGACACCGCCTGCCTGAGCATCAACCCGGCCGACAGCAACGGCGACGGCATTCCCGAAGCCATCAGCGGCCTGCCGGACGGCTTTGTCAACAGCGTCATGCTCGACACGGCAGACACAGACGGCGAGCTGGACGTGGCGATGTGGGATGTGACGCCGCCGCTGGCCGCACTGCCGGCCGGTGCCCTCCTCAAGATCAAGTTCGATATCCTGCCCGCCTGCCAGGGTCCGGCGGACGAGACCACCTATGTGCGGTTCTCGACGGCACCGTCCGCGACCTTCAGCGATGGCTTTGGCAATGCCGTCTACCGCGCGACCCAGGGCGCCGACCCGCTGCTGCTGGACTACAACCAGCCGCCGACCGCCATCAACCTCAGCCCCAGCAGCGTGGCCGAGAACGCACCGGCCGGCACCACCGGTGGGCACGCTGAGCGTCTCCGACCCCGACGGCGACACGCCGGTCTACACGTTGTCCGCCGCATGCGGCAGCGGAGCATTCGCCAACGGCGACTTCAGCCTCAGCGGCAGCACGCTCAAGACGGCGGGGGTCTTCGACTTCGAGGCTACGCCAAGCAAAACGATCTGCGTCGAAGCCAACGACGGGCAGGGTGGCACCTTCGCCGCAGCCCTGGCCATCAGCATCCTCGACGTCAACGAACCGCCCACCGGCATTGCGCTGAGCAACAACACGGTGTGGGAAGGCGCGGCCATCGGTACGGCGGTCGGCAGCTTCAGCACCAGCGGCGACCCGGACGCGGTCCAGACGTTCAGCTACAGCCTGGTGAGCGGCGACGGCGCTGCCGACAACAGCAAATTCACCATCGACGGCAGCCAGCTCAAGACTGCCGCCGTGTTGGACTACGCTGCCCAGCCGGTCCTCTACATCCGCGTGCGCAGCACGGACAGTGGCGTCCCGGCGCTGTTCGTCGAGAAGCAGTTCGTGATCCACGTGCTCGACCACTCGCTGCTGAGCATCGGCGATGACTTCGTCGTGCGGCACAACGAGACCATTCGGCATCCCCGTCGTCTTCACGGCCAACGGCAATGCGCCGACTGACGCCGCCTTCAGCGTCAGCTATGACGCCACCTGCCTGACCTACGTCAGCACCAGCGGCGGCACGGGCAGCGTCGCCGCTGTCGGCGTGGTCACGGTCAACGCCAGCGGGGCCCTTCACCAACGGCACGCTGGTGACGATCAACTTCACCGCCAACCTCGCCTGCCCCTCCGGCACCAGTGTCCCGCTGGTCTTCACGGCTGCCAGCCTCGCCGGGCCCAATGGCCCCCTGCCGGTCGAAACCGACAACGGCAAGGTCCTGGTGATTGCCAACAGCGCCCGCGGCGACTGCAACAGCGACGGTTTCGTCAACGCCGGCGACTTCTCCGCCATCGTGCTCGAAACCTTCGACACCGACCTGCCCTGGTGGCTCGATGCGCCAGGCAGCACCTTCCATGGCAGCCCCGCCGGCTGTGACGCCAACGCCAGCAAGTACATCGACGTCGCCGACGTCGTCTGCACGGTGCTGGTCGTCTTTGGCAACAGCTCCTGCACCGGCGGCTCGCTGGTCGCAGCCGCTGCCGCCGAACCCGCCGTGCTGGCAGTGGCGCCGGCAGCAGACGGCAGCGGCATTGCGGTGCCGGTCACCCTCGACCGCAAGGGCGCCACCGTCGCAGCCGCCGCCTTCACCCTCACCTACGACCCGCAGCAGGTGACCTTCGACAGCACCGATGCCGACGGCGACGGTCTGCCCGATGCCGTCGTCTTCGCCACCACCAGCGCCCTCAAGCGCTCGGTCAGCGTCGATGCCAGCGCCGGCCGCATCAAGGTCGCCGTCTACGGCCTCACCCTGCCGCTGCCCACCATCGACGACGGCCTCGTGGCCACCGTCCACCTCCAGGCGCTGGGCGACCAGCCGCTCACAGGCCTCAGCCTCGTCGACCCTGCCCTCGGCAGCGACACCGGCAGCAACACCCCGGTTGAGGTCGCCGTCGGCGGTGTCCAGGTCAAGCCCTTCATCTACCTCCCGGCTGTCCTCCACTAGGCGGCAAGGGCTATAGACCCAAGGGCGCCGAGCAGCCTGCTCGGCGCCCTTCCGTGAAAAGGGCAGCCGTCACCTAAGCAAGAGAGCGCCGGCGCCCTGCACTTGGTTGGCGGCTGCACCCGTGATAAGATTGCGCTTCACTCGCTCCCCTAGAGGCCGGCCGGTGCCGTGCCCACGAGTTGTGTCGCAAGGCTGAAATCGGGTGTGCTTATGATCCAACCAGACCGCGTGGTTTCCACGACTTGTCCCTACTGTGGTGTCGGGTGCAACCTGCACCTGCACATTCAAGACGACTTTATCTACCGCGTTACTTCGCCGCACGATGCCGTGGTGAACCAAGGCAACCTGTGCGTCAAGGGCCGCTTTGGCTACGACTTTCTCTACCATCCGGATCGCCTGACCACGCCGCTGATCCGGCGTACGCCGCAGAGGCCCGGCCAGCGTGTGCCGGCGACCGACCGCAGCGAGTGGCGCGAGGCGACCTGGGACGAGGCGCTCGATCTCGTGGCCGACCGGTTGGTGGAGATCTACCGCCGTGACGGTTCGGATGCGATGGCGGTCTACTGCTGCGCCAAGGCGACGAACGAAGACAACTACTTGCTGCAGAAACTCTACCGGTCACTCTTCCGCACCAACAATGTCGACCACTGCACGCGGCTGTGCCACGCCGGCAGCGTGGTGGCGCTGCTCAAGTCGCTGGGCACCAGTGCCATGAGCAATGCAGCGTCCGAGGTCATCTACTCGGACTGCTTTATCGTCACCGGCTCCAACACGACCGAGAACCACCCGATCATTGCGCTGCAAATGAAGGAAGCCGTGCGCAAGCATGGGGCCAAGCTGATCGTGATCGACCCGCGCCGCCTCGAGCTGTGTGACTACGCCGCGTTGTGGCTCCCGCTGAAGCCGGGCACAAACGTCCCCGTCTTTGCGGCCTTGGCGCACGTGATCCTAGAAGAGGGATTGGTTAATACGCAGTTTGTTGCCGAGCGCACGCAAGGTTTCGAGGAGTTCCGCGAGTCGATGCGCAAGTTCACGCCGGAGTACGCCGAGATGCTGTCGGGTGTGGATCGCCGGCTGATCGTCGAGGCGGCCCGCATGTATGCGACGGCACAAAATGCCTCAATATTCTGGGGCATGGGGATCTCGCAGCTTTCGCACGGCACGGCCAGCGCGCTGGGGCTGATTCACCTGGCGCTGCTCACCGGCCATATCGGACGCCTGGGCACGGGACTCAACCCGCTGCGCGGCCAGAACAACGTGCAGGGTGCATCTGACGCCGGCGCCATGCCCTTCCACTACCCGGGGTACATGGAGGTCGAGCGCGAGGAAAATGCCCGCCTATGGGAAGCGGCCTGGAACGTTGAGCCCGGCGGGCTCAGCCGCAAGCGCGGGCTGACGACGACCGAGATCCTGTCGCACGCCCACCCGGGCGGCGTACGATCGCTGTACATCATGGGCGAGAACCCGGTGATGACCGAGCCCAACATGAACGTGACGCGGCAGCACATGCAGGAGCTGGAGTTCCTGGTGGCGCAGGACATCTTTATCAACGAATCCGGCGCATATGCGGACGTGATTCTGCCGGCGGCGGCCTGGGCCGAGAAGGAAGGCACCTTTACCAACACGGACCGCCGGGTGCAGCGGGTGCGCAAGGCGATCGCGCCGCGTGGGCAGGTACGGGCGGATTCGGAGATCATTTGCGACCTGGCGCAGCGGATCGAACGGCGGTTGGGACGGCCCAACAGCGCGGGCTGGTGCTACACACATCCCGAGCAGATCTACCGTGAGATGGCAGGTGTGGCCGCCACGATGTTTGGCGGGATCAACTATGCTCGGATCGAAGAGGCCGGCTTGCAGTATCCGGTGCCGCATGAGACGCACCCCGGCACGCCGTACCTGTTTGCCGAAAGCTTCCCCTCCGGCCGCGGGCGCTTCTTCCCACTCGAGTACATTCCGGTGGCGGAAGAGCCGGACGAAGAGTACCCGTTTGTGTTGACGACGGGGCGGCTGCTCGAGCACTGGCATGGCGGCACGATGACGCGGCATTCGCAGCTGGATGTGCTTTACCCGCAGCCCTATGTTGAGATGAACGAGATCGACGCGCTGCGCTGCAGTGTGACCACTGGTGACGTTGTGCGCGTGGCCTCGCGGCGGGGGGCGATCGTGCTGCACGTGCTGGTTTCGCGCAAGGCGACGCCCGGGGTGGTCTTTATCCCCATGCATTTTTCCGAAGCGGCCGCCAATGTGCTGACGATCGACACACTTGATCCAGAGGCCAAGATCCCGGAATTCAAGGCTTGTGCGGTCAATATTGAGATCGCGGAGGCGGGCGAGGGGCTGCAGTTGGCGCCTGCCGAGGTGCGCGGCAGGTACTAAAGCGGGCGATCCAAGAATGCCTATCCGGGATAGGGCATTTGTTGTGCAAGGTTGTGAATAAACGCACAATTTGACTGGGTGAATTTTGTGCATCCTGCACGATGTGCTACAATCGTGTCCATGTTACAATAACTGTGAAGTTTACTGGGGAGCAAACTTCACACACACTCACCTCCTTCCCGCAAGGGAACCTCCACTTTCCTCCTGGCGGTCGGCCATCACCGGGGCAACTCGGTGATGGACCGCCAACTTCTTCCTATTCTTGATCGACGTTGATTTCTTCTATGGTGCCCGTGACCAGGTAGATGATGCGTTCGGCCACGTTGGTGGTGAGATCGCCAAAACGCTCCAACTCGCGTGCCACGCGGCAGGAGTTCGTAGGTGGCTTCAATCTGGGCAGGGTTGTCGGTCTGCGCCATTTGGACCATGATTTTGCCGAACACCTGGGCATAGAGCGTGTCGACCTCGTCGTCCTGGTGGGCAATCAAGCGCGCCAGGTCAGTATTGGTGCGGGCGTAGGCCAGCAGCACCTGATTGAGCATGCGACCGACCATGTCGCCCATTTGCTTCAGTTCCGGGGGGCGTTCCACCAGGGGCTGCTTGAGCAGATGGGGGACAACCTTGGCAATGCCCTTGGTCTGGTCGCCCATGCGTTCCAGGTCGACAATGATGTTCATGGCGGTCATAATCGTGCGCAGGTCGCGTGCGGCCGGCTGCTGCGTGACGATGAGCGAGAAGCACTGTTCCTCGATTTCAAAGCGCAGGCGATTGACAGTGCGATCGGCCGCGAAGACCTCGTGGGCCTTGTCGGTGTTGAGTGTTGCCAGCGCCTCCATTGCTAGCTTGAGTTCTTCCTCGACGCGGCTGCCCATAAGCAGGATGCCATCGCGCAGTTCGCTCAGCTTGCGGTCAAAATGTGCCCGTACGGTGGTCATAGGTTCTCCTTTGGTTACACGCTTCCTGCTGTGACGGCACTGATGCGGACTACGGTGTAGGTTCTAGGGCAAAACCTGGTTCTTAGCCTGGAGCGAGGGAGCTAGCCGCGCCGGCCGGTGATATATGCCTCGGTGAGCGTCTCCTTGGGCCGGCTGAATAGGTGCTCGGTTTCGCCAAACTCGATCAACTCACCCAGCCAGAAGAAGCCCGTATAGTCGGAAGCCCGGGCTGCCTGCTGCATATTGTGGGTGACAATCACGATCGTATATTCCTCCGAAAGGCGCCGCATCAATTCTTCGACACTCAGTGTGGCGACCGGGTCCAGGGCAGAACAGGGCTCATCCATCAAAATGACGCTGGGCCTGACCGCGATCGTACGGGCGATGCAAAGGCGCTGCTGCTGGCCTGGATTCAGTTCCAACGCCGAATCCTGGAGGCGATGCTTGACCTCGTTCCACAGCGCCGCACCTTCCAAGCTCTCGCGGACGATTCTGTCCAGCTCACCGCGCGATTTTGTCATCGACAAGATGCGGGGGCCGAAAGCCACGTTGTCGAAAATGCTCTGAGGAAAGGGGTTCGGACGCTGAAAGACCATGCCGACGTGCTGGCGCAGTTCGGCTACATCCACATCCGGCGCATAGATGTCGTTACCGTCAAGCAGCACCGTACCATCGGCGCGCGTGCCGCGAATCGTGTCATTCATGCGATTGAGACAGCGCAAAAAGGTGGATTTGCCGCAGCCCGATGGCCCGATCAACGCGGTAATGCGCTTCTCCTTGATGCCAAGGTTGAGGTTCTTCAGGGCCCGAAATGAGCCGTAGAAGAAACTGAAATCGCGTACCTCGATCTTATTCTCCATACCTCATCCAAACGTTAGCCAAAACGGCCCGTGATGTAGTCTTCCGTGCGCTGGTTTTGTGGCTTGACGAATAGCTGGCGCGCCGGCCCTTCTTCGACAATCTCGCCATCCAGCATAAATGCGGCTCGATCGGCAATGCGCGCCGCCTGCTGCACGCTGTGGGGCACCATCACAATCGTATAACGCTGCTTCAATTCGTACAACGATTCTTCGACGGTGGCCGTAGACAGCGGATCGAGGCCCGACGTGGGATTATCCAACAGCACTACCTCCGGCTCCAGTGCGAGGCTGCGCGCCATGCACAGGCGCTGCTTCTGCCCGCCAGAGAGGGCAAAGGCGGAGGTGTTGAGGCGGTCCTTGACCTCGTCCCACAGCGCTGCCTGCTTTAGGGAACGTTCGACGCGGCCATCCAGTTCGCTGCGGTTGCGAATGCCGGCCATGCGCAGCCCATAGGTCAGGTTGTCGTAGATAGAGCCCGGCAGCGGCGTTGGCACGGCGAAGACCATGCTGACGCGGCGGCGCAGATCGAAGACATTGGTGGCGGGGTCAAAGACATCCCTGCCGTCGACCAGGACTTCGCCCTGGCGCGCGGCATTTTCTGACAAGTCGGAGAGCCGGTTGAACAGGCGCAGCAGCGTCGTCTTGCCGGCACGCGAGGGGCCGAAGATCACATACAGCTCGTGCGGGGGAATATCCAGGTTGATATTGCGCAGCGCCTCGACGCCATCGTCATAGGTGTAGTAAAGGTTGCGCACGGAGATAATCGGCAGATTGGCTGCCTGTGCGGTCGTTTGTAGGGTCGTTTTTGGGGCGGGTCCGGTCATGGTGCGATCTCCTTGCTTACCATTCCCGCCGCTGGCGCATGATCGTGCGCACGAGGGAAGCGACCAATGTCAAGGTGAGTACAAGCAAGAGCAGCACCAGGGCCGTGCCGTACTGCAGCCGAAGCGGCATGCCGGGCACCTGCGTCGAGATGACGTAGAGGTGATACGGCAGCGCCATTGTCTGGTCGAAAATCGACCTCGGCAAGTTGGGCAGGTAAAAGGCAGCCACCGTAAACAGGATCGGGGCGGTCTCACCTGCGGCACGGCCCAGGCCCAAGATCACACCGGTGAGGATGCCGGGCACGGCATGCGGCAGCACCTGGTGGCGGATCGTCTGCCAGCGGGAAGCGCCGAGGCTCAGGCTGACGGTGCGAAACTGCTGCGGCACCGAGAGGATGGCTTCCTCGGCCGTGGAGATCACCACCGGCATGGTCATAATGCCCAACGTCAGCGAACCGGCAATGATCGAGGTGCCAAAGCCCATAAAGAGCACGAATGCGCCCAGGCCGAACAGACCGTAGACGATGGACGGGATGCCGGCCAGGTTGACGATAGCCAGGCGGATCATGCGCGTGAGGCGGTTGTCCTTGGCATACTCGGCCAGGTAGATGGCGGCGGCGATCGCCAGCGGCATGCAGACGATGGCCGTGCCGATGGTGAGCACGAGCGTGCCGACGATGGCCGGCATGATCCCGCCTTCCGTCATGCCGTTGGAAGGCGGCTGCGTAAGGAAGGTCCAGGTGAGCGCCGGCAGGCCCAGCCAGAAGACATAGAGGATCACCATGATGATGGGGATCACGACGACAAAGGCCACCGCCGTAAACACGGCCACGGCGAGACGATGCGTTTGCTGGCGTTTCATAGCTTCCCTCCGCGCCCCCGGCTGCTGCCGTCGAAGCCGATCAGGCGGTTGGCCAGCGAGTTGATGGCGAAGGTGATGACAAACAGCACGATGCCGATGCCGAAGAGCACGTTGTAGTGCAGCGTGCCCTGGGCGACTTCACCCATTTCCGCTGCAATCGTGGCGGTCATGGTGCGGACCGGCTGGAAGAACATGCCGGGACCAAACGGTGGAATATTAGCGGCATTGCCTGTCACCATCATCACCACCATCGTTTCGCCGATGGCCCGACCGATGCCCAGCATGACCGCAATCAACATACCGGAGCGGGCCGCCGGCACCACGACGCGCCAGATCGTCTGCCACTGCGTGGCACCAATGGCTAGCGAGCCGTCACGATATTCCTTGGGGACGGCATAGAGGGCGTCTTCGGCAATGCTGATAATGGTGGGCAGCGACATGTAGGCGAGGATCAGCGAACCGGTAAAGGCAGTGAGACCCGTGGGGGCGCCGAGTGCCTGCACGAGCGGCGCCAGTGCCACCCAGCCGAGAAAGCCGAGCACGATCGAGGGAATGCCGGCCAGCACCTCGATGATGGGCTTAAGAATTTCGCGCAGCCACTGCGGCGCCAGCTCGCCCAGGTAAATCGCGGTGATGATGCCCAGCGGCAGGGCAATGAGGACCGCGCCGAAGGTCACCACCAGTGAGCCATAGAGCAGTGGGGCCAGGCCAAAGCTGTCCTCGATGGGATACCAGCGGATGCCGAACAGCTGGCGCAGGGGGATGTCGAGAAACATTGGCAGCCCCTCGCGCAGCAGAAAGAAGAAGATAAGGGCGATGATCACAATGGCAGAGATACCTGCCAGCTGGATGAGCCCCTCGATGATGACCTCACTCCAGCGCCGGCCGGGTGGCGAAGCCCTTTCCTGCACCTTTGTGTTCTGTAGTTCCTCCGTAGCTGCCATCTACTTTACTCCTGAGGTATCGGGACAAAGCCTAGATTGGCGACGATCTTCTGCCCGTCCGGGCCGCGAATCCAGGCTAAATAGTCGTCGATGTCGGTGTTGGGCGCACCGGTCGTATACATATAGAGGCCGCGCGAGATGGGATAGGAGCCGTCTGCGCCGGTGGCGACCGAAGGCAAGACGTAGGGCGAGCTTGCATCCTTGGCGACTGCGATCAGTTTCTCCGTGTCTGTATCCACATAGCCAAGACCATCGTAGCCGATGGCGTGCGGGTTGCGCTGCACTTCACTGGTAATGCCGACCGAAGAAGGCATCAGCAGCGTCTGCGGGGCAAAGACGTCCTTGTTTTCGCCGTCACCCTTGCGCACGACCTCTTCGAGAAAGTAGACATGGGTGCCCGAGTTGGTCTCGCGTGATACCAGGACGATCGGAGCGTCGATGCCGCCAACTTCTTTCCAGTTTGTGATCCGTCCCGTGAAAATGTCCGACAACTGGTCGATCGTGAGCTGGGAAACAGGGTTCTGTTTGTTGACGATGACCGCCAAAGCGTCAATCGCCACCGTGTGTTCGACAGGATTGATGCCGTTCTTCTTGCGCGTCGGCGATCTCGTTATCCTTCATCTCACGCGAGGCGTTGGCAATATCGACGGTGCCGTTAATCAAAGCGGCGATACCGGTGCCCGAACCGCCACCGGTGACGGCGATGTCCAAGTCCGGCTTGACCTTACGATATGCCTCGGCCCAGGCGAGTGCCAGGTTGACAATGGTATCCGAGCCCTTATTTTGAATGGCGCGGGTGCGCGTAGAACCGCCGGCGGCAGCGGAGCGACCGGCGCAGCCGCTGATCAAGCCCCCGACGACCAGGCCGATCGCCGCCCAGGCGAGAAAAGTTCGATACTGCAAACAGCGCCTCCTTGCCTGTCGAGACTGCCAGTTGAAAATGAGCCGCATTAACGATACTTTAACACAGGCAGAAGGAAAAAAGGAGCCATACCCTATTCGCTGAGTTCACCACGCTCGTCATCCTCTTCCCAGCCGCGACCCTGGCGCACGATTGTCTGGCTCTGTTCGCGCATGTACTGCTGCAGGTAGTAGGCCCCGCCGGCGCCCTTGTTGGTATTGCTGCTGCCTTTCCACCCGCCGAAGGGCTGATAGCCCGGCCAGGCACCCGTGGTGGCGCTGGTATGGCGGTTGACGTAGATAACGCCTGCCTCGATCGTGTCGAGGAAGCGGGCCACTTCATCCGGGTCTTCGCTGTAGCAGCCGGCGGTAAGGCCGAAGTCGACGTCGTTGGCCTTAGCCAGGGCTTCGTCAAAGTCAGTAAAGCCGGCCACCAGCACGATGGGAAGGAACAACTCCTGCCGCCACAGCGGATGGGTCTCGGGCAAAGCGTCGACAACAGTCGGCGCAACGTAGAAGCCGTGCCTGTCTAGCGTTGCGCCGCCGGCCAGGATATGCGCCTGGGAACGCAGCTCGGTCACGTGTGCCTTGTAAGCTTCATAGGCGCGGCGATTGATCACCGGGCCCATCCAGTGCTCTTGCTGTGTCGGGTCGCCGACCTGCACTTTTTCTGCCTCCGCTGCCAGCTTAGCGACGAAGGCGTCTTTGACATCCGCGTGTACGTAGACCCGCGAACAGGCGGAGCATTTTTGGCCGCTGAGGCCAAATGCGGCACGCGCCACCCCTTCGGCCGCCAGGTCAAGGTTGGCCGAGCGGGCGACGATGGCAGGGTTCTTGCCGCCCATTTCGGTGATGACCGGCCGCGGCTTACGACCGCCCGCCACCTTGGCATAGATTTCCATACCGACCCGGTAGGAACCGGTAAAGGTGATGCCGTCTACCCCCGGGTGGTCGACAAGCGCGCGCCCGGTCTCTTTCTGGCCCGTGACGAGATTGATGGCTCCTGGCGGCAAACCTGCTTCCACGAAGCATTCCACTAGGAGTGTGGGGCCGTACGGCGTGTCCTCGGCAGGCTTGAGCACGACCGTATTGCCGGCGATCAATGCCGCGGCAGTGGGGCCGCCGGACAGGGCAATCGGGAAGTTGAAGGGCGAAATCACGGCCCAGACCCCATGGGGCTTGAGAATGCTGGTGTTGCGGTGGTGGCGGCTTTCGGCGCGCTGGCGCACGGCAAAGCCGTGATTCTCCTGCATGGTGTCGCAGTAGGTGCGGATAAAATCGGCTACCTCTTCCACATCGCCGAGTGCCTCAAGCCGGTTCTTGCCTACCTCGAGGCTGTCGACGGCCGCAATGGCGAAGAGCCGTTCGCTGATGAGTTCGGCTGCGCGGCGCAGGATGGCTACGCGCTCCTGCCAGGGCGTGGCGCGCCAGCGGGGATAGGCGGCGCGTGCGGCGGCCACCGCGCGGTCGATGTCGGCGGCGGTGCCGTCCTGGAAGCTGCCCATCTGCAGGCTGGTGTCGATGGGGCTGTAGGTCTGGTATGTAGAAGCTGCCTCGATCCACTGGCCGTCGATGTACATGCGATGCGTGCGGCCCAAGCTGGCGCGTGCCCCCTGGAGGGCTTCTTCGTAATAGGTATGCAGCAGGGGATCCGGGCTGCCTAGGGTCGAGTAGGTGATTTTGAACTGTTTGTGGGTGGTCATCATGGCATCCGTATGGTAAGTGTCAAAATGTGATAAAGGGTGGGTATTGTCACATTGGGAGGTGTGCGTGTCAACGGCGGACCGGCTTAGGCGGGACTTTCAGGTGAACTTTCGGGCGAAACTTCATGGACCTATTGACAGCGGCTCTGCGGGTGTGATAATGTAGTATGGAATCGATTCCAGTCAAGTGTTGCCCCAGAAGCTTTATCGAGAGTGAATACCAGCGCTCTCTTTTGTTTTCGCTAGCCTCTTTGGAATCGATTCCAATGCCGCTGGGAGGTGTGCCTTATGGCTCGCAACCAAGACATTACCATTCACGATATTGCGCGGCGTGCCGGTGTCGGCGTTGGCACGGTCTCACGCGTGCTGAACGACAGCCCCAACGTAAGTGCGGCCACGCGCGCCCAGGTGCGACAGGTGATGGCCGAGGCCAATTACCGCCCTAAGTCGGCCGCCAAGACGCTGCGCACCCGCCGTTCAAGCGCGCTTGCCCTTATTACCGACGAGATTGCCTCCACCCCTTTTGCCGTCGACACCATCCGCGGCGCCCAGGATACTGCCTGGCAGCACGGCAAGATCTTGCTGCTGGTGAATACGAACGCCAACGACAAATTGCTCGAGGCCGCGATCGAGGCGATGCTCGACCGCCAGGTGGAAGGGTTGATCTTCGCTACCTGGTTTCATCGGGGGGCGAAGCTGCCGACTATCGCACGCCAGCTGCCGGCGGTCCTGATCGACTGTTACGTCGAGGATCGCTCGCTGCCCTCGGCGGTGCCGGATGAGTTCCAAGGGGGGTATACCGCTACGGAACTGCTGCTGCGCCAGGGCCACCGCCGGATCGGCTTTATCAACAACAACGAGGACCAGCCGGCACGCTGGGGACGCCAGCAAGGCTACGAGCGTGCGCTGGCCGACTGGGGTGTGCCGTTCGACCCGGAGCTTGTCACGTGTCCAGGGCGGCGTTGCCGAGAGCGGCTATGCCGGGGTCAATGTGTTGATGCGGCTGCCGCAGCCACCCACGGCCATCTTCTGCTTTAACGACCGCGCTGCCATGGGCGCCTACGATGCCTTGCGTGAGATGGGACTCGCCGTCCCGCGCGACATTGCCATCGTGGGGTTTGACAACCAGGAGATCATCGCTGCCCATTTGCGTCCTGGCCTGACAACCCTGCAGCTTCCCCACTACGAGATGGGCGCGTGGGCGGTGAACTATCTGCTGCAGAAGTCCATTGAACAGCCTCCACCTGGGCTTGCATCTGCTCCTCCCCAAGTCAAGCTTCCATGTCCCTTGATATTACGTGAATCGCACGGCACCAGGCGAGAGGAGGTGCAGCGGAGCACAACATAATCTAGGTTTTCAGCCAACTTGTAGTTTTTCAAGCACCGCTATTGAACAAACGCATGGAGGATTCTCAAATGGAAATTAATCGCATCAATCGCCGTGATTTCCTGCGCATCGCCGGCGCCGGCGCGGCCAGCATGGTGATCGTGGCCTGTGCACCGGCAGCTCCGGCAGGCGCGCCCGCGGCCTCTGCTGGCAGCGGCGCGGCAGCGGCTCCGGCCCAGGGCGTACTGACCCTGCGCGTAATGGGCGATCCGGACGAAGAAGCGCCGATCGCCGGTCCCTACCAAGAAAAGAACCCCAACGTCAAGCTCGAATTCATTGCCGTTACCGGTATCGACCACGAAGAGATCGCCAGCAAGATTCTGACCATGATTGCGGCCGGGCAGACGATCGACATCGGCTATGCCGCCACCGAAGCGACTGCAGCTCTACGCCGGGCAGGAACTGTCCTATCCGCTCGACGAGTTTGTGAAGCGTGACTCCGCCGACATGGCCGAGTACTTCGCCGACGTCCACCCCTCGCTGATCCAGGCCATGATGTACGAAGGCGGCCTCTACCAGACTGCCCTTCGACTTCAACGCCGCCAATATGTACTTCAACACCGCGCTGTACTGAAGGAAGCCGGTCTCGAGACACCGCAGACCGACTGGACCAAGGACGACTTCTGCCAAGTCGCCAAGGCCACCACCAAGAAGGACGACCAGCGGCAAGACCGAGTCTTCGGCTATGGCTGGACCAACCGCCTGTGGGGCAGCTGGATGCCCTGGATCTTCGTCAACGAGCGGCAACCTGCTTCAAGCAGGAGGAAGCACCGGGCGGCGAATGGATGTGGGCGCACCTTCTACGCAGGACGACCCGGCAGCCGAAGGGCCGTGGCGGCGGCTATCGCTGGCAGACGCCGACGGCCAACTCGCCGGAGGTTGTCGAGGCGCTCGACTTCGTCTATCAACTGACTGCAGACGGCGTTGCGCCAACGATCGAGCTGGGCGGCGGGCAAACGCTGCAGGGCTTCTTCGCCGACAACAAGCTCGGCATGACCCCGGCCGGCGGGTTCTGGGCGGGCGGCCTGGCCAACGCCGGCTTCCCGAAGGGCTCGTTCGACGTGCAGCTGTTCCCCAAGTGGAAGAGCCAGCGCCACCAGTTCGGCACCGGCGGCCAGTGGATGGCAGCGGCCGGCGAGCACAAGGATGAGGCCTGGAACTACATGAAGTATCGCATCTCCAAGGAAGCTATGAACGCGTGGTACGGCGCCAACGGCATCATCACGACCCCGTCCCGGCGCTCGATGTTGACGCCCGAGGCGTTTGCGAACACGGGGCCGGAGCACTGGCAGGTCTTCTATGACACGCTGGACAAGCACCCGGACACCGCCCCCATTCCGGCGCCGCCGATCTCGAACCCGATGACGACGCTGTTCACGAACTACACCGCACGCGCCATGACTGGAGAAATGACCCCGCAGGCGGCCATGGACGGCCTGCAGAAGGAGCTCGAGGACCTGGTTGCGCGCTCGCAGGACATCATGTACCCGCAGCAGTAAGCTTGTAACTAGTAGAGCGAGGATTGCCTCCCACGCTCAGTGCAGCGAGCGTGGGAGGGCACGTTCGGTTCTATGGGCAGTTTTCAAAGGAGGGACGCTGTGACAGCAGCAGCAGCAACAACCAAGCCTAAGCGATCCGGCCCCATCGCCTGGCTGATGGAAGACACGTTGACAGGGATGGCGCGGCGCAAGGCGCTGATGGGATACTTGTTCGTGCTGCCTACTATCCTAGGCATCCTTGTCTTTACGGCAGGGCCTGTGCTGGCTTCATTTGGCCTGAGCTTCTATAAATGGAACGTGCTCAAACCGCCAGTCTATATCGGTTTGGACAACTATCAGCGCATGTTCGCCGACCAGCGTGTCGCCATCAGCTTCTGGAATACCTTCCGCTTTGTCGTACTAGCCATCAGCATGCAGATCGTCTTTGCCCTGCTGCTGGCGTTGGCGCTGCGGCAGAGGATGGCAACATGGATGCGCTACTACTTCCGTACAACCTTCTTCCTGCCGTTTCTGCTCTCGGGCGCGGCCACAGGCATTGTATTGGCCTACATGCTGCACACAGAGTTTGGCGTCGTGAACTACTACCTCCGCTTTTTAGGCATCGAAGCCGTGCCTTGGTTGAACTCGCCCGATACTGTGTTGTACACGATCGTTGTGGCGTATCTCTGGCAGTTCGTGGGATTCACTTTGATCGGTATGTTGGGCGGCATGAGCAACATCTCGCCAGAGATCCTTGATGCTGCCGAGGTAGATGGTGCGCGGGCTGGAAGTGGCTTTGGAACATTATTCTACCCATGTTGAGCCCGACCATTTTGTTTGCAGCCGTCGTCGGCGTGATCGGTGGCCTGCAGATATTTGATCAGCCATATGTGATGACACGTGGCGGCCCGGGAGATGCCAGCCGTACAGTAGTGATGACCCTCTATGAGGCTGCATTCAAGAATATGGAGATAGGCTACGCCTCGTCCATTGCCGTAATCCTGTTCGCCATCATCATGATCGTCACTGCCGTCCAGTTTGCGATGGGCAAGAAGTGGGTGTTTTACCAGTAGGAGTCACCATGGCAACCACAACCGTCTCGAGTGCGGGGCATTCCGCCGCACACAACAAAGGCCGACTTGGCACCCACGTCCGCTACAACTACAGCCGCTGGCTCCTGCTTGTCGGGCTGTTTGCGTTGAGCGTACTCATGGTGGCGCCTATTTTGTGGACCGTCTCTACATCACTGCGCACGCCGGCACAGTCATTCAGCCTCCCCCCCAAGTGGCTGCCAACCGACTGGGCCTGGCAAAACTATGCGTCGGTTTTCGAGCAGATCCCGTTCTTCCGTGAGATCCTGAACAGCTTCATCGTCACGCTCGGCACCGTGATCGGGCAGCTGGTGACGGCGTCGCTGGCCGGCTATGCATTTGCCCGCCTGGAATTCCCGGGCAAGACGGTGCTGTTCTGGCTGGTGATGGCGACGCTGATGATTCCGCTGCAGGCCACCATCATCCCGGTGTTTATTCTGATCAGCCGGATGGGGCTTTCGGATACGCTGATGTCGCTGATCCTGCCGGCGCTGCCGACGGCCTTCGGCACATTCCTGCTGCGCCAGTATTTCATGCAGATCCCCAAGGAGTTTGAGGAGGTGGCGCTGGTCGACGGCGCCAACCAGTTCTATATTTTCCTGCGGGTCTACCTGCCGCTGGTGGCGCCGGGCCTGGCCGTGCTGGCAGTGCTGGCCTTTAACGGCACCTGGAATGAGTTCTACCGGCCGCTGGTCTTCCTGGTGACCGACACCAACTTCACCATTCCGTTGGGGCTCAACGATCTCAAGGGTTACATGATGACCGGCTGGATTTCCGTGGTGCTGGCCGGCGTCACGCTGTCGCTGATTCCAGTCGTCATCGTCTACCTGTTTGGCCAGCGCTACCTGATGGAAGGCATTATGATGGGCGGCCTCAAGGGCTAACCGGAAAGACAAGCCATGCAGTACTGGAAACCGGATGGCGCCTTCTTCGTGGGGGACTGTATCCCCTTCTGGCATGACGGCGTCTACCACTTGTTCTACCTGCTTGACGAGAATCATCACCCGGGGCTGGGCGGGATGGGCGGCCACCAGTGGGCGCACGCCACCACCAGCGACCTGGTACACTGGCAGCACCATCCGCTTGCCCTGGCGATCGACGAAGACTGGGAGCGGTCGATCTGTACCGGTACGCCGTTCTTTCACGACGGCCGCTACTACGCCTTCTATGCGACACGTTTGCCCGATTGGCGGCAGGTGTTGGGCCGGGCAGTGAGCGACGACGGCATCCACTTTACCAAGCTGCAGCCGAATCCGTTTGCCGTGCCGCCACACGGCTACAATCCGCTGCACTTCCGCGACCCGATCGTGTTTGCAGATGCCGGTGGCGACGGCTATCACATGCTCGTCACCTCGCTGCGCGATGATTGGCCGCTGGCCGGGCGGGGCGGGCTGCCTGGCGCACCTGCATTCGCCGGACCTGCAGGAGTGGCAGATGCAGGAACCGTTCCTGGTGCCCGGCTACGACGATGTGCCCGAGTGTCCCGACTACTTTGCCTGGAACGGCTGGTACTACCTGCTGTTCAGCGACCATTTGACGACACGCTATCGCATGTCGCGTGCGCCCCTGGGGCCGTGGCTGCGCCCGCCGGTGGACGTGTTGGATAGCCCGCTGGCGCGCGTGATGAAGACGGCCGCATTTGGTCGCCGACCGCCGCATCGGCGCGGCCTGGCTGGGCACACGTACCGGCAACCGTGATGACGGCGAGCCGCAGTGGGGCGGCAATCTTGTCCTGCGCGAGATCGTGCAGCATGCCGACGGCACGTTGGGCACAAAGCTACCCCCCGAGACGGCACTGCCGGCAGGCGATCCGCTCGCCCTTGCGGCTCAGCCGCTGACGATGGGAGCCACATGCGACGGCAGTACGATCCGGCTGCGGGCCTCCGCGGGCATGGAAGGCGCCAGCCTGGCCAATATTCCGGCCAACGTGCGCATTGTAGTTGATGTGCGGGTAGAGCCCGGGTCTGGGGCGTTTGGCCTGCGGCTGCGCGGCGAGGATTTCGCCCACGGCTATGAGCTGGCGTGCATGCTGCCGGAGCGCATGGTCAAGCTGCACGACGAGGTGATCTATGCCGTGGAAGGGCTGGACCGTCCCTTTGGCCTCGAGATCGTGGCCTACGAGGACATACTCGACGTCTGCATCGACCAACGGCGCTGTATCATTAATCGCTGCCCGCAGCAGCACGGGGACCAGGTGTTCTTCTTCGCCCATAACGCCGACGTCACATTTCATAATCTGCAAGTAGTGCCACTGCTACGTTAGAACTGCAAAGGAAGTCCCGTGAATACGAAAACCGACCTCCCCTTGGCTAATTCCTATGCCAGCTCCCATGTTGCGAAGGCCATGCAAAGTGTGCAGGCGGCCGTCGCGCACGCCGAGGCCGACCCTGAACGCCCCATCTATCACTTCCTGCCGCCGGCCTACTGGATGAACGATCCCAATGGTCCCATTTATTACAATGGGTGGTACCACCTCTTCTACCAGCACAATCCCTTTGGCGACGACTGGGGCTATATGCATTGGGGACATGCCCGCAGCCGCGACCTGGTCCACTGGGAACACATGCCGATCGCCCTGCCGCCGGCCTACGAGGCTGGGGAAGAACATGTCTACTCGGGCTGTGCACGGGTCAATGAGAGCGGCGAACTGCTGTTGGTGTATACCTCGGTGAAGACGGGTACGCGCGAGGATCGCCCCAACAATGAGCAGTGGGCGGCGCGGCCCTTGGATGCAGAGCTGATCACGTGGGAACGGCACCCGGCGAACCCCGTGCTGGCGCTGGAAACCCACGGTGGCCCGGCGTTTCACAAGGAATGGCGCGATCCGTTTATTTTCACAGCCGACGGGCGCAGCTTCCTCGTGCTTGCCGGCGAGACTGAAGACACGCTAGAGGTGGCCCTTTATGAAGCTGTTGACGGTTCGTTGACGCGCTGGCAGTACCGCGGCCCGCTGGTGCGAGAACCGCGCGTCGACCGGCGGCGGTTTCTGGAATGTCCGAACTTTGTGCAGGCTCCGCCGAGTGAGCCCGCGGGCAAGGGCAAGTGGATCCTGCTGACTTCACCCTATAGCTTCGTCGAGTATACGACCGGCGAATTCGACACGGGGGCGTTAACCTTTACGCCGGAGCAGCACGGCATCCTCGATGCCGGCCACAGCGACGTGCCGAACTTCTATGCGACCAACGTCCTTGACGACGCCGCAGGCAACTGCGTGCTGCTGGGCTGGGCACACGGCTTTGCACAGGACCGCGGCTGGGCAGGTGCCCTAGCACTGCCACGGCTGCTGACTGTAGCCGCCGACGGTAAGCCGCGACAGCAGCCGCTGCCGGCGCTGCGATCGCTGCGCGGCAGGCAGACCAGTCTGAAGCCGTTTACGGTCGAGAACGGCAGCATGGTGGCGCCGGGTGTGGGCGGCGCTGCGCTTGAGATCCAGGCCACTCTGCGCCTGGAGCCGCCGGCCGGGTCGGGCTTGCGCATGAAACGGGCGTCCGCAGCCGGCCTGCGCGTGCGCAGCTCAGGTGACGGGCAGCGTGGAATTGAGATCCGGTGGGACGGCAGCACGCTTACCGTCGCCGGTAGTGCGGCGGCGCTGCCGGCGGAGCCTGGCAGCGAGCTAACCCTTGACGTATTCCTAGACAAGTCGCTGCTTGAGGTCTTTGCTAATGGCGGCCGCGTGGCGATGACACGCATCATTTATCCGCCCGCCGGCGACCTGGCAGTCGAGGTCTTTGCCGAGCAAGGCACCGCCTACGTCGATGCCCTGGATGTGTGGGAGATGAAGGGGAGCTGGTAGGGGACGGTCATGTCGCGATCATGTCCCGGGGACGTCCAACGTCCCCGGGACATTGGGCGCGGTTAGCCGCTCGGTGAGGCCGGTGTAGCGTTCGGCGACCTTGCCGTTGCGGACGGCGATCGAGATGGCCTTGGGCTGTCCTACCAGGACGGCCAGTTGGCGGGCGCGTGTGACGGCCGTGTAGAGCAGGTTGCGCTGCAGCATCATGTAGTGCGACGTGAGCACGGGAATGACCACGGCCGGGAACTCGCTGCCCTGGCTCTTGTGCACGCTGACGGCATAGGCGTGCACAAGCTCGTCCAGTTCGAGAAAGTCGTAGACGACAGTGCGCCCGTCAAACAGGGCACTGACCTGGTGCATCTCCAGGTCGATAGCCGTGATGCGCCCCATGTCGCCGTTGTAGACGTCTTTCTCATAGTTGTTGCGGATCTGCATCACGCGGTCGCCGCTGCGATAGACGCGGCTGCCGATCTTGCGTTCGGGCTTATTGGCGGCAGGTGGGTTGAGCGCCGCCTGCAGCGGTTCGTTGAGCGCGCCGACGCCTATCACGCCGCGGTGCATGGGGCTGAGCACCTGGATGTCCTCCGGCGCAATGCCAAAGCGGCGCGGGATGCGTTCGGTGACCAGCTCCACGCAGAGCTGCGCCGCCCGCTCCGGCTCCTCGGTCTTGAACAAGAAGAAATCGGCGCGCGCCGTCATTGTCGATGTGGGGCATGTCCCCGTGGTTGATGCGGTGGGCGTTGGCGATGATATAGGAGCCTGCCTCCTGGCGAAAGATGGTCTGCAGCCGCACGACGGCGGCGCTGCCCAAGGCTGAGATGCTCCGCAGAACCTCCCGCAGAACCTTTCACTGCCCCTTCGATCGCGGCAATAATATCCGCCAGGACGTTGCCGGGGCCGACACTGGGCAGCTGGTCGACGTCGCCCACCAGCAGTAGGTGGGCACCAAGGGGGATGGCCTTGAGCAGATGGTTGGTGAGCACCACGTCGAGCATCGAGGCCTCATCCACGATGACGAGATCCGCCTCCAGTGGATTCTCTTCGTTGCGTTGAAACGCTATGCCCTCTGTGGGTTTGAATTCGAGCAGGCGGTGCAGCGTTCGCGCCTCGCGGCCAGTGGTTTCGCTCAGGCGCTTGGCGGCGCGGCCGGTGGGGGCAGCCAGCAGCACACGGCAGCGCTCGCGGTCGCACAACTGCAGGACCGTGCGCACGGTTGTGGTCTTGCCGGTGCCGGGTCCACCCGTCAGCACGGACAGCCTGGTAGTCAGAGCTGTCTGTACCGCTGCGCGCTGCTGGGGGGCAAGTGAGAAGCCGTTGGCTGCTTCAAGCTGCGCCAGGGCCTTCGCCCACTCTTGGGCTGAATAGCGCTGAAACGCGCTTAGAAAGCTGGTCGCGACCCTGCTCAGCCGCTGGAGGCGGTTGGCCACGCCTGCCTCGCTGTAGTAGAGCGGGGCCAGGTAGACGGCGGCGTCCTCCTGCAGCAGCTGGCGCGCCTGGGCCACGGTGCCGGCAGCATACAGCTGCCCCTGTTCGGCAACGAGGCGAGGGATCGGCAATTCGCCCGCAGCCGAGCTGCTCCCCGTATCGCCGGTTGGGCCCGCCGTGCCGCCGGACCATGCCGCAGCATCAAGCGCCTCGGCGCCTGGCGACGGCGCCACCTTGACCTGGGCATCGGTCCAGAGCGCGGTAATGCCCAGGCTGACCTGCTCCGGCGCCACGTGCAGCAGTTCGGCCGCCGCTGCGACGAGCTTGTCGACCGGCAAGAAAAGATGGCCATCCTCGCTGGCCTCGTTGAGGGCATAGGCAACGCCGGCCGCAACACGCTGCGGGGCATCGGCCGGCAGACCCATGGCTTGGGCGATCTTGTCTGCCGTCAGGAAACCGATCCCGTAGATATCGCGTGCCAGCCGGTACGGATTGCTCTTGACGACGGCGACGGCATCGTCGCCATATTCCTTGTAGATCTTGGTGGCGAGACTGGTGCTGACGCCATAGCTTTGCAGGAATAACATGACTTCTTTAATGGCGCGCTGCTCGGCCCAGGCCTGCTGGATCACCTGCGTGCGGTGGCGGCCCACACCGGGAACTTCCACCAGCCGCTCCGGCGTTTGTTCTATGACGTTGAGTGTTTCAATCCCAAAGTGCGCGACGATGCGCTTGGCGGTCTTCGGGCCTACGCCGCGAATAAGCCCGCTGCCTAGGTACTTTTCCATGCCGGCAATAGTAGCCGGCAGCACCTGCTTCATTTGCTCGACGGTAAACTGTTTGCCATATTCGGGATGCACGGTCCAGCGGCCGCTCAGCTCCACGCTTTCGCCGACGTGCACGCCGATCATGTTGCCGATGATGGCAATCTCGCGCTCGGACCCAACCGATGCCCGGTGAGCGAACTCGGGGGCAAGCTTGGCGACGGTATAGCCATTTTCTTCATTGTGATAGGTAATCCGTTCGATCACCCCCCGCAGCGTGTCCATGCGCTGAGGGTAGCAGATCGAATAGGGGCTGGCAAGTCCGGCAGGCAAACTTAGCCTCGACATAGTTTTTACTTGGCCGGCCGCTAATTAACAACTGTTTACAAAACAAACAAGTCCAGATTTTGTCAAAGTGGCCCCTGCCTGCTATACTGATTCGAACTATTGTGCGGGATCACTCGCCCGGTACAGCGGTGATTCGGCCATAGATAGGTGAAACTGGCAGCAGGCATGGCCGCTCACAGTCTGTTACCTACAGGTATCGTGTTCTGGCGTTTGTCCAAGTGGAAAGTACGGGAGTACCGATGACAATTACCAAAGTGCAAAAGACGCACGTGATCGAAGAGTACCGGATCAACGAGACGGACACCGGCTCGCCGGAAGTGCAGGTGGCATTGCTGACTAACCGCATCAATGCCTTGATCGAGCACCTCAACACGCACAAGCATGATGAGGGCTCGCGGCGTGGGCTGCTCAAGCTGGTCGGCCAGCGCCGGCGTCACCTGGCGTATCTCAAGCGCAAGGACACGCAGCGCTATCAAGACCTGATTCAGCGGCTTGGGCTGCGCAAGTAACGGAGAGAGGCAAGGGGCGATTGAGTCCACGAGTACAGCGGCTCACGCCCCTTTTTTGCTTTTCTGGAGGTTTGGTTCGCCAGGCGTACCACGTCGTACGTGGGCGTGTGAACTAAACGTTGGTTGGTGTGAAGGTTTGATTTTTAAGGCAGCGTGGCCTGCGCGCCTGGATGGGAAGGGCCGAACCGTCTAAACGACGGCGGCACGAGGTCCGGCATTGGAGAGCGCACCCAAGATAGCTTGGATTCGGTCTCCAGTTCCGCACCTCGCAGGTTGTTCCTACCGGCCTATTCGGCCACAAAGCCCTCATTATGGTGGAGAAACCACAGCTCGCACGGTGTCGACGCGAGGTTGGCCGGCAGCAGGAGGCAATGTTTCCTGTGCCTGTAGCCATCCTGGCGTAGTTCCGCGTCATCTGTGGCGACTCTGTTTCTAACAAACGAGGTAGGATTTATGCAACTGTTCCAAGGAACAAAGGTCTTTAGCGCCGAGGTCGGTGGCCGCACACTGGCTATCGAAACCGGTCTGCTTGCGCCGCAAGCCGGCGGGGCCGTGACGGTGCGCTACGGCGACACCGTGCTGCTGGCGACGGCAACGATGAGTAAGGATGTCCGCACGGGGATGAACTTCTTCCCGCTGACGGTCGAGTTTGAAGAGCGACTCTACGCCGCCGGCCGCATCCCGGGCAGCTTCTTCCGCCGCGAAGGCAAGCCCAGCGAGCAGGCCATCTTGGTCTCGCGCCTGGTGGATCGCCCGCTGCGCCCGCTCTTCCCCAAGGGCATGCGCAATGAGACGCAGGTGATCGTGACGGCCCTTGCCACCGACGGCCAGAACCTGATGGACCCGCTGGCAATCATCGCCGCCTCGGCGGCGCTGGCGATCAGCGATATCCCCTGGAGCGGCCCGATTGCGGCCACGACGGTGGGCTTTGTCGACGGCGAGTTTGTCGTCAATCCCACGGCCGACCAGATGCTGCACAGCGGGCTTAACCTGGTGGCCGCCGGCACGAGCGACAACATCTTGATGGTGGAAGCGGGCGCCAACGAACTGCCCGAAGACCTGATGCTCGAGGCGCTGCGCCTCGCCCATGAATCGAATCAGGCGGTAATCGATCTGATCGTCGCCATGCAGGCCGAATTTGGCAAGCCGAAGACGGAAGTTACCCTCTTCCTGCCGCCGGCTGAAGTGACCGAGGAAGTGTCCGGTGTGGCCAAGCAGCGCATCACCGAACTGCTTGAAGCCGGCTTGGGCAAGGTGCCGTTGAATGAGGGTCTCGACGCCATTCGCAGTGACGTGCAGGCAGCCTTTGCCGAACGTGTGGCAGCCGGCGCCGTAGCGGCCAATGATGTCGGCGATGCCTTCGAATCTGTGCTCAAGAAGGCTACACGCCGCCGCATTCTCGAGAAAGGTGCGCGCCCGGACGGCCGCGCCACGACGCAAATTCGACCGATCAGCGTGCAGGTAGGCTGTATGCCACGCGTGCACGGTTCGGGTCTCTTTATGCGCGGCGAGACACACGTGTTGACGATTGCCACGCTGGGCACGCCCGGCGATGCGCAGCGGCTCGACACCCTGCAGCCGGGTGAAGAGAAGCGCTATATGCATCACTACAACTTCCCGCCCTTCAGCACGGGCGAGGCGACGCCGATGCGCGGCCCCAAGCGTCGCGAGATCGGGCACGGCGCCCTGGCCGAGCGGGCACTGGTTCCGGTGATTCCCGAGGACTTCCCCTACACGTTACGTCTCGTGTCCGAAGTGCTGAGCAGCAACGGCTCGACCAGCATGGGGTCCGTCTGCGGCAGCACGCTGGCCCTGATGGATGCGGGTGTGCCGATCACGGCACCTGTGTCGGGTATCGCGATGGGCCTGATCCAGGATCCGGACACGGGTGAGTACCAGGTGTTGAGCGACATCCAGGGCATGGAAGACGCGCTCGGCGACATGGACTTCAAGGTAGCAGGTACCGAGCACGGCATCACGGCTTTGCAGATGGACCTAAAGATTAAGGGTCTGGACTTCGAAATCCTGCGCAAGGCACTGGAGCAGGCGCGGAGGGTCGTATACACATCATGGGCAAGATGCTCGAGGTGCTGCCGGAATCGCGCCAGGAGTTGAGCGAGTTCGCCCCACGCATCTTGACGATCCATATTGACCCCGAGAAGATCGGTAAGCTGATCGGCCCGGGCGGCAAGACGGTGCGTGGGCTGCAGGAGAACTACGGCGTCAAGATCGACATCGAGGAAGACGGCACCGTCTACGTCTCGGGCGAAGGCCTGAGCGCTGAGCAGGCGCTGCAGGAAGTGCAGCGCATGACCGAGGAAGTGCAGGTCGGCAAGATCTACACGGGGACGGTGGTGCGCGTCGAGCCGTACGGCGCCTTTATCAACATCATGCCCGGCGTGGACGGCATGGTGCACATCAGCCAGCTGGCCGACTACCGGGTGGACAAGGTCGAGGACATTGCCAAGCTGGGCGACGAGCTGACCGCAATGGTGATCGACGTCGATCCGGGCGGCAAGGTGCGCATGAGCCGCCAGGCCGTGCTCGAGGGCTGGACGGTCGAGGAAGCGCAGGCGGCGCGACCGCGGCGGACGGCCCAGCGGTGGCGATCGCGGCGATCGCGGCGGGCGCCCCGGCGGCGACCGTGGCCCGCGGCGCGACGGCGGCGGCAGCCGCTCGGGTGGCGGCGACCGCGGCCCCCGGCGCGACGATCGGGGCCCACGTCGGTAGGCCTGGGACTAATTGAGGGAATGAAAGAGGCGGGCACAGGGATTTCCTGGCCCGCCTCTCTTTTTGCTTGCCGAACTATCTAAGCCGGTATGCTCTACTGGTCTGTCACATCTGATCGTTTAGTGCGCACGCCCACGTGCGCACTATACGAGCACGTGTGACAAGGTACTACCCTTGTGCTTCCTGGGATATGGGGGTGGCCGGCGGCTGCGTGCTGCTGGCGACGGACGGCAGATCGGGTGCCGCAGGGGCACTGGTAGAGACGGTCGCGGCGGCTGGGGCTCCCTGCTGCTGTGCCACCAACTCTTTGCCCGTCACTTTGCGCCTATAGGCCCTGGGGCGCGTGTTGGGCAGCGGGTTGCCGACAAAGGGCTGGTAATCGAGCAGCTTGGCATGGACATAGCTGCCGATGACCCGGAAGGTGGCGACGATAGGCGGTGCCAGCAGCGCACCCAGGATGCCCCCTACATTGAGACCGACCACCACAGCGCAGATGACGATAATGGGGTGCAAGTTGATGCTGTCCCCGATAATCCGCGGCACCAGGATGTTGTTTTCCAACTGCTGGATCAAGAAGTAGATGCCCACGGTGATCAGCGCAAAGCCGACGTTGTCGATGCCCATCGGCCCGAGCACGTTGCTGCCTTGGATCAGCGCCGTGATGACGGCAGGAATCATCGACAGGATGGGGCCTAGGTTGGGCACGACTTCGAGCAGGCCTGCCAGGATCCCAAAGATAATGGCGCCCGGCATGCCAACAAAGCTGAGCGCTACCCCTGTCGCCACGCCCACGACGATGCCGAGGATCAACTGGCCGCGCAAGAAAGACTGCCACACCAATCCAATGCGGCGCAGCAGGTCTGCGAGCTCTGAGCGATAGGATGTGGGGAACAGGCTGTGAAAGTAGTTCTGGATACGCGGCGCATCCATTGTCATGTAGAGGCTGACAAAGAACGTCACCAAGATAGTCAGAAAGGTCGAGAATACTGTGCCAACCACGTTGATACCGATTGTGGCCGAGGTGCTAACCACGTTGGTGGTGGCGCTCAGAAACTGCTGGATGTAACTCAGGATGTCGTTGACTGACGGTACATACTGTGTCTGCTGCGAACTGGCCTGCAGTTCGCGCGCCACCGCCGCCACCGGCAGCTGGTAGCCGATGATGGTCACCGTCTCGGGCAATCCTTGCAGTGTGTTGTTGGCCCAACCTATCATGCCGCGCGCCGTGCCCGGCACGTCAAACGAGGCCAGGGCGCGCAGCTGATCGATCAGCGTTGGAATAAAGAGAATAGGGACCAGCAGCAGGAGGCCGATGACCAGCAGGTAGATGGCGATTGTGGTGAGCGCGCGGGGGATGCGCACGCGCTCTGCCATGTTCACAAGTCGGGTTCAGCAGGTACGCCAGGATCGCCGCAATGAGGATCATGGGAATGACCGGGCGGCTGATATAGATGATGAAGACCAGCGCTACGAGCAGAATCACCAGCACGGTGCGCTTAGTCGACCGATCCCAGCGTGAGTCGCCGTCCGGGTCGGCGACGCGGTCGAGCAGGGCTACGAGCGATTCATCGGCTTGTTCAACGGGCACGGCCGGCGGTGCGTCCGCATCCCGTACTTCCGGCAAAGGATTGGCAGGGTTGGCGTCGGGCATGACTCTTATTGGACTCCTACTTGTTAAACCCCACGCCTCCTGATTGGTCGCGTCTGAACCACGATTCGCTTGATTAAAGGATTCTCACGCTATGTGCCCTGCACGCAATCATGATAATCAGTAAAGCTTGCGAATCAAGGTCCAGACTATTCTCCGCAGACGGATGTAAACACCCGCAGCATGTTACCGCCCAGGACCTTGCGCACCACCTCGGGCGAGTGGCCGCGGTCGAGCAGCTTGGCCGTGATGCGCGGGTAGGCAGTCACATCGGGAATATCAGACGGCGTGGTGCAGCCGTCAAAATCGCTGCCCAATGCCACGCTGTCCGGACCGATACGCGCCAGCATGTACTCGACGTGGGTGATCACGTCGTCGAGCGTCGCCCGGCTCGGGTTCCTGGCGTTGAGGAAGGCATCCACAAAGGTGACGCCGACGACGCCGCCGCGCACGGCGATTGCCTCCAACTGGGCGTCGGTCAGGTTGCGAGGGTGGTCGCAGAGGGCACGTGCGTTGCTGTGGCTCGCGATAACCGGTTGAAGGCTCGTGTTGAGCACATCGTCGACACCGGCCGGCGACAGGTGACTCAGATCGATCAACATCCCCAGCCGGTTGCACTCCTCGACGACCTTGACGCCAAACTGGGTGAGGCCACCATTGGTGCGGCTTTCCGAAACGCCGTCGCATGCCGAGTTGCGGAAGTTCCAAGCCAGGCCGAGGTTACGTACGCCCAGCCGGTAGAACTGGCGCAAGACGCCGATGCTCGCATCCAGCGCTTCGGCCCCTTCGAGGCCGGCGATCGCGGCGATCTTGCCCTCTGCCTTGGCGCGCTTGATATCGCTCGCCTTGCGTGCCAGGATCAGATGGTCGGGCAGCTGTTCGGTCAAGCGCAGCAGTTGGTCGAGCCGCTCCAAGGCATGGGTCGTGGCGCCGTGGCGCTGATACGGCACCGGCACATAGCAGGCGAAAAATTGGGCTGTGATGCCGCCGTCGCGCAGGCGCGGCAGGTCGACGTGCCCCTTTGACGAACGTTCGCCCAGCCAGCGGCCGTTTTCTAATTGATCGCCGATGCTGTCGCAGTGACCGTCGATGACGATGGCTTCAGCATGCAGGTCATGTGCCGGATTGGTAGACATAGGGAATCGCCTCGCAAGGTGGTGCTGTATGATGTCGGATAAAGTATAGTCAACAGGCTAAACACGTTTAGGTGCGGCGAGCGGCCTTGCTCAACGATTTGCGGCTTTGGTTGAGATGCAACCCTTCTGCCTCCGCGAACTGCTGGAACAATGCATAGAAACGTTCACGATCGATCATCTGCAGCACGGCGACGGCATCGGCCGTCTCGGCTGCGTACGGATAACCCTTTGCTCCCACGATACATTCGGCGCGCACCAGGTCAAGCACCTGCTGCGCTCGCCCTTCCTGCCACAGCCACAGCGGCATTTCGATGCGTGCCGGCGGCCGGTTTTGCGCCAGGCGCACGTAGCTAAACACAACATCACGATAGAAATTTGCCCGCCCTTGTGTGCTGAGCTGGTCGCCGCGCGCACAGATGAAGAGCGGGCTGCGATCCCCCCACTCGGGCAAAATTCCCCCTAGCAGAGGCCCATCAGTCAACGATAAATAAGGCTGCCCAGTAACGATATTCAACAGCGTGAGAAAGTCCTTGCTCGATGAGCTGTCGACAAAACCCGCCAACGGCACACGGTACTGCGCCGACGTATCCAGCACCTGCTGTACTGCCCGCACATAGGGCAGGCCCCGCTCCGGACGCAGCTGCCCGGCAAAGCTGATGATAAACGAACCGTCAAACAGGCAGAGTGGGCGGCGGTCTTGGGGTTCACTTGCGAAACGCACCATCAGGTCGCACAGCTGCTCGCATTCCAGCAGGAAGCGGCGCTGGTTTACGCGCCAGTCTGCGAATTCAGCCCCACTCTCGTCGGGCGCCAGTTCCTCCGGCGCCAGCACCTCAAAGCGTACATCCTTTTCATAGCGGCCGCCGGCCGCGTGGTAGTTAATGTACCAGCCCACCTGCACGGCGGCTACGGGTGGCGACATTTCTTTGCTGGGCATGATCTGGCTGCCATCTACGGCGGCGACAGGCCGATCTGCCAAGACTGCAAGTGCCCAGGCGCGCGCGTCTTCGTGAGAACTCCAGCGCTGGGCAAATGGGAGGCGCAGCTGCTGCGCCTGGTCGAGTTCGGGGGTGGGTTCGGCGCCGGGCCATTCGACGTTGCGATCGGCGAGCGCCTGCTTTACGGCTTCAGCAGAGAGCCGGCTAAACTGGGCGAGCTTGTCACTAGCTTGCGAGGACTGGCGGCGCTGCTCGCTCTGGTATGTGGTAAACTGCTCGCGCTTAGACTGCAGCGCACTGACAACTTTGCTACGGTCTAGCATACCGCATCTCCAACTGCTATCATAGTCCTGAGTCAAAAAAAAGCAAATAGCTTTTTCGAACATCTGTGCTGTAATCGTTACTATACCATAAGGTGGTTTATGTCGGAGGTTGCTGAACCTGTCAAGCTGCCCATGGCGGTGTACGACTTTATCGTGGCACACGCACGGGACGGTAAGCCGGAGGAGATCTGTGGCGTGGTGCGTGGCCGCGGCCTGGCGGCCTTTGAAGCGGTCGCCGGCCGCAATCTTGCGGCCGAACGGATCGAGAACTACGAGGTGGATCCGCAGACGCTGCTGCTGCAGTTCGCGTTTGAAGATGGGGGCGACGAGATGATGGGCATCTATCACTCGCACCCCGTATCGGTGGCATATCCCTCGGCTACGGACGCCTGGAATGCGCACTATCCGGAGTGCATCTACTTTATCTGCTCCCTGGAGTACGACGATGCGCCGATCATCCGCGCCTTTCGCATGACGACACACTGGCTTGATCTGGATGTCGAGCCGCTGCGTGCGCAGCTGCCTTTTTACGAGACACGGCCGCACCTGTTCGCCTATTACCAGGACCCCGGCACGCCGCTGCCGCCGGCGCTGGCCGAACTTGCGCCTGGAAGTGCCGGCTCCCTTTTATATCGACTTTATGACCGACGAACGCGGCGCAGTCGCCGACACCCGGGTGGTGTCGCTTGTCGAGCATCCGGTGGTGGTGGAAGGATAGAATGTCCCGGGACATATCTTACAGACCTCGATGCGCGTCACAGTGAGAAAATTCGTTTAGTATTGAACGAGTTAGTTGGCAGGCTGCTTGACAAGTCTTGCGTGCGCCGGTATACTGTCGCCTCCAAGTGGCACGAATGTGGTGCTGGCCAGTAGTAGGAAAAGACGATAGCCATGAAGTTCGAGAGTTGCAGCACGACTCATAATCTTACTTGCTTGTGTCGATAGCGGGCGCGGCCAGCATGGTGCTGGTTGTTCCCGCTGTGTCGCGACAGGCAAGTGATGAGCCATGCGGCAAAACTCGATAGGGATTGGCAGGAGGCAGTACAGTGCTGTGCCGCCTGCCGTGCATCCAAATCGAAGGGTAAGAGACGACGCCGAGTTCATCGCTTGATGGACACGGCGTTTTTATTTGGTGCTAAGCGCAAGGAGAGTTGGAGATGGCGACTGTTTTGATGCCGACCCCGCTGCGGCGGTTGACCGGCGGCCAGGCAAAGGTGGAGATTGAAGGGCAGGATATCGGCACGCTGATCCAGGCGATCGACGCCCAGTATCCCGGCGTGGCCGACAAGCTGCTTGACGACGACGGCAATATCAAGCGTTTTATCAACGTCTTTGTCAACGACGACGAGGTGCGCAGCCTGCAGGGCCTGCATACACCCGTGCGCTCGTCCGACAAGGTATCGATCGTGCCGGCGATGGCCGGCGGGCAGAGGTAAACATGTCACGCCTGAATCGCGACCAACTGGTGCAGCTCGCCAAGAGCGAAATCACTGAAATCACGGCGCGCGAGCTCAAGAGCTGGCAGGATCAAGGCCGCCCTCTGACCGTCGTGGATGTCCGCGAGCGCGATGAGTTCGTCCAGGGGCACGTGCCGGACGCCGTCTTCATCCCCCGCGGCTACCTGGAACTGCAGATCGAGCAGCACCAGCCTGACCGCCACGCGCCCGTGGTGCTCTACTGCGCCGGCGGCGTGCGTTCGGCGCTGGCGGCCCGCAACCTCAAGGAGATGGGCTACGAGCACGTCTTCTCGCTGATCGGCGGCTTCAACGGCTGGAAGAATGCCGGTCTCGACTTCAAGATCCCGACCGTGCTGACCGAGGAACAGCGCCTGCGCTACAGCCGCCACACGCTGCTCAAGGAAGTGGGCGAAGCCGGCCAGATCAAGCTGCTGGAGAGCAAGGTGCTGCTGATCGGCGCCGGCGGCCTGGGCAGCCCGGCGGCCATGTACCTGGCGGCGGCGGGCGTGGGCACGCTGGGCATCGTCGACTTCGACGTGGTGGATGTCTCCAACCTGCAGCGCCAGCTGCTGCACGGCACCAAGGATGTGGGCCGCCCCAAGGTCGAGTCCGCGGCGGATCGCATCCATGACCTCAACCCGGATGTCAAGGTGATCGCCCACAAGGAGCCGATCACCAGCGACAACGCCCTGGAGATCATCCGCGACTACGACATCGTGCTCAACGGGTCGGACAACTTCCCCACCCGCTACCTGGTCAACGATGCCTGCCACATGCTCGGCAAGCCGCTGGTGGACGCCAGCATCTTCATGTTCGAAGGACAGGCCACGGTCTACCTGCCGGCGCAGCCCGAACAGGGCATCGAAGGCGGGCCGTGCTATCGCTGCCTCTACCCGGATCCGCCCCCGCCCGGCGAGGTGCCGAGCTGCGCCGAGGCGGGTGTGCTGGGCGTGCTGCCCGGCATCGTCGGCTCGCTGCAGGCGATCGAGGCGATCAAGCTCATCCTGGGCATCGGCGAGTCGCTGGTCGGGCGGCTGCTGCTGATCGACACGCTGGACATGAGCTTCCGCACGCTCAAGGTGCAGCGCAACCCCGACTGCCCGCTGTGCGGCGACCATCCGACGGTGACCGAGCTGATCGACTACGAGCAGTTCTGCGGCTTCCCGGGTGGCGCAGCACACGAGCATGACGCACGAGGAGAGTCTGGCAGTTAGCGTAGGTGAGAGAAACTGAGTTTCTCAAAGAAACTCGAGTTTCTTAGCGAGGAATATTCCATGATTATCGACGTACTGGCACAACCGAAGATCCAATCCGCCACCATCCTGGACCAGATCGGCAACACCCCGTTGTTGGACCTGAGTACGTTCGCCCATGCGCGGGGCGTTGCGCCTGCCGTCGGCGTCTACGCCAAGGCCGAGTGGCACAATCCGGGCGGCTCGGTCAAGGCGCGCGCCGCCGTGCGCATGGTGGAGGAGGCCGAGCGCAGCGGCGAGCTGCAGCCCGGCAAGATCATCATCGACAGCAGCTCGGGCAACACCGGCATTGCCCTGGCGCTGATCGGCGCAGTCAAGGGGTATGCCGTGCACCTGGTGATGCCGGCCAATGTCAGCATCGAGCGCAAGGCATTGGTCAAGGCCTACGGCGCGCACCTGATCGAGTCGGATCCGCTTGAGGGCTCCGACGGTGCGATCGAACTGGTGCGATCGATCGTGGCGTCCGACCCCGGCCGCTACTTCTACATCAACCAGTACAACAACCCTGCCAACTGGCTGGCGCACTATGAGGGCACCGGACCCGAGATCTGGCAGCAGACGGGCGGCGAAGTGACGCACTTCGTGGCCGGGCTTAGGCACCACCGGCACCTTTACGGGCACCGGCCGCTATCTCAAGCAGCAGAACCCGGCGATCCAGCTGGTGGCCGTGCAGCCGGAGGACGAACTGTCGGTCATCGAGGGGCTCAAGCACCTCGAGACGGCGATCGTACCGGGCATCTATGACGCCGAACTGGCGGATCGCACCGTGAGTGTGGCCCCGGAAGCTGCCTGGCGCAGCGTGCGCGACCTGGCGCGGCAGGCGGGCTTGTTCGTGGGCGTCAGCGGCGGCGCAGCAGTGGCGGCGAGCATTGCAGTTGCGCAGGAGTCTGGAGCAGGGCAACGTAGTCACCATTCTGCCGGACGACGGCAGCAAGTATGTAAGCCTCGGCATATTCGCATAGGAGAGAAGACCATGTCAACAGGTGTGGCCAACAACGTGCCAAAAAGTGCGGCGGGAAGAGTCGATCAGACGGCGCTCAAGTTCAACCAGGCCTGTATCATCGTCCTGCTGGCATGGGCCTTTCTCTTCAACTGGCCGTGGCTGGTTGCGCTGGTAGCGGTCGTCATGCTGGTGGGTACCTTCCTGCCGGACGCCGGGCTGTTCAAGCAGTTCTACGCCCGCGTGCTGCGCCCCTCCGGACTGCTCAAGCCCAATGTTGTGGCCGACGAGCCGGCGCCGCACCTGTTTGCGCAGGGGGTGGGCGGGATATTCCTGCTGCTGGCATCGTTCTCCTTCCTGTTGGGCTGGACCGTGCTGGCCTGGGTGCTCACGGGCATCGTCATCGTGCTGGCGGCGGTCAACCTGATCCTGGGCTTCTGCGCCGGCTGCTTTATGTACTATCAACTCGGCCGCCGCGGCATCAAGCCCAGCCTGCCGTCGTGGCAGGGGTAACAACAAGAGGATCCTCGAATGCTTGACCGCCTTCTTATCTTGCTTGCCCTGGTGGCGCTGGCCGCCATCGTCTACTACGGCTGGCGTGCCTATCAGCGGCGCCGCCTGGTGCGTGTGGCCGAACAGGTGGCGCCGCCCGAGGTGACCCAGCTGGTGGACGGCACGCGGCCGGCCATCCTCTATTTTACGACGCCGGAATGCGCACAGTGCCGGCTGCAGCAGGCACCGATTCTCAACCAACTGGCGGCCAAGGTGGACGTCGCCGTGCACAAGCTGGACGCCGTCGAGCAGGAGACGCTGGCGCGCTTCTACGGCATCATGACGGTGCCGACGACCGTGGTGCTGGATCCGCAACTGCGCCCCGTGGCAGTGAATCACGGCGTGGCGCCGCTGCCCAAGCTGCTGGCGCAGATAGGCGACGTCCAGGGCTAGAATGGCGGCGGCAATCGGGCTGCGCAAAGTTTCAACAAAGATTGTATATTTTATCACGGAGGAAGATTTCTCCGTCTGCCACACTGTAGCTGTTTCTTCCTCCTCCTTTGTGTGCGGAGCGTGGGGCGCCTAGCGTTCCACGCTCTGTACCTTTTTAGGGCCACGATCGTTGAGGTCGTTTGCACGGATTCCTCATGCGGCTATAATAGCCTTACCAAGTAGATCATCCAGGAGCGGACCGCACGCTCTTCCCACAACGGGCGCCTCGCCTGCGGCATCGCGCAAGCGACACAACCAGATAGCGAAATACCATGAGTCAACGACAAGCCGCGATCGACTACTACCACGAACTGTGCACGACCGGCACGCTGGCACAAGACACCTGGGACGCACCTGCTGCCGGGGCTCGGCGCACGCGGGCTGATCTTTGGCACGCGCCCGCTGACGACGGTGCTGCGCCCGCTCTTCCACACCGGCATGGACTGGCACTACCTGCGCTGGCGCTCGACCATTATTCTCGGCGTTTTTCGCAAGATGGCCGACGCCATGCTCGAGGATCCTGTGCTGCGCGCCCAGGTCTATCTCACCCCCGAGGAAGAGGACCTCGTACAGATCCCTACCGGCTTCCCCACGGTGCTGCCTACGGCACGGCTGGACAGCTTTCTTACCGTGCATGACGACGGCGCCTATACGCTCAACTATGTGGAGTTGAACGGCGAAAGCCCGGCCAGCATGGCGTACAGCGACGTGCTGGCCGAGCTGTTTCTGGAGACGCCGCTCATGCAGCGCTTCCAGGAACGTTACTTTGTGGATACGCTGCTGGGCCGGCGCAGCGCCGTGGACGCGCTGCTGCGCATCTACTACACCTGGCGCGGCAACCGCGACAAGCTGCCCGATATCGCGATCGTCGACTGGCACGGCGTGCCGACGACGACCGAGTTTCACCTCTTTGTCGACTACTTTGCCCGCTACGGCATCAAGGTCACCATCTGCGACCCGCACGAGATGGAGTTTCGCGGCGGCGTGCTCTACGCCAACGGCCGGCCGGTGGACTACGTCTATAAGCGGGTGCTGTCCACCGAACTGCTCCAGAAATTCGGGCTGGATCATCCGATCATCCATGCCCTGCGTGCCGGCGCGATCTGCATGGCCAATCCGTTCCCCTGCAAGATGGTGCACAAGAAGGCCAGCTTTGCCGTTGCCTCCGACGAGCGCAACGCCTATCTCTTCAACGAAACCGAGCGCGAGGCGATCCGCCAGCACATCCCCTGGACGCGCGTGGTCGAAGAGCGGATGACGTTCGACATGCACGGCAGCCAGATCGACCTGCTGCCCTGGGCCAGCACGCAACAAGGACCACCTTGTGCTCAAGCCCAACGACGAGTATGGCGGCAAGGGCGTGCTGATCGGCTGGGAAACTGAGCAGGACGCGTGGAACGAAGCGCTGCAGGCCGCCCTCGACGACCCGGCGATCGTGCAGGAGCGGGCGCTGATCGCCTACGAGGACTTCCCGGCCTTTTTGCCGGATGGCGAGCTGGACATCAGCCGCCGCCTGGTGGACTGCGATCCCTTCGTCTTTAACGGCGACACGATCGACGGCTGCCTGGTGCGGCTGAGCAAGGTGACACTGCTCAATGTGACCGCCGGCGGCGGGTCAGTCGTGCCGGCATTTGTGGTTGATCCGAAACCCTGAGAGGGAGAGGCGGATGTATCATCCTTCGTTCAATATTGGCATTGAAGAAGAATACCAGGTCATTGACGCTGAGTCGCGCGAACTGTTGGGCTATGTCACGCAGTCGATGGCGCGCGAAAAGATGGTGGTCAACGAGCGCGCGGCGAACGCCGAACTGGCGGACCTGGTGCGCGACGGTACGGTAGGCGTGGGTACGCCCGTGTGCGTCGACATCAACGAGGCGCGTGACAAGCTGCTGCGCGTGCGCGGCCAGATGATCGAACTGGCCAGATCGGGCGGCTTCCGGCTGATCGGCGCCGGCACGCATCCCTTCAGCCGTTGGGAAGGGCGCGAGGAGACGCTGGCGCAGTATCGGCAGATGGCCGAGGACACGCAGATGGTTGCGCGCCGCGTGCTCGCCTTTGGCCTGCGCATCCACATCGGCGTCGAGGATCGCGACCTGGCGGTAGACGTCATGAACACGCTGCGCTACGTGCTGCCCCATATCTTTGCGCTCAGCACCAGTTCAGCCCTTTCTGGCTGGGGCGCAATACCGGGCTGAAGAGCTACCGCGCCGTGCTTGATGGACTCGCTGCCCCGCACCGGGATTCCGGGCTACTTCTCGTCCTACCACGACTACCGCAGCTATGTCGACACGCTGCTGCGCACCAACTCGATCCCCGACGCGCGCCGCATCATGTATGACATCGTGCCGCACTATCGCTTCCCCACGCTGGTGATCCGCATCTGCGACATGATGCCGTACTACCGTGACGTGCTGGCCGTAACGGCGCTGCTGCAGGCGGCGGTGGCCTGGATGGTGGACCTGCGCCAGCGCAACATGTCTTTCCGCAACTATGAGCGCATCTCTGATTGCCGAGAACAAGTGGCGTGCGCTGCGCTACGGGCTGGACGGCAACCTGATCGACTTTGGCATCGAGCAGTCGCTGCCGGCGCGCGACGCTGATTCGCGAGCTGCTGGAGCGTGTCGAACCGATCAGCCACAAGCTCAACTCCTGGCACGAGCTGGAACACTGCTACACGATGCTGGAGCGCGGCGCCAGCGCCGACCAGCAGGTGAAGGTGTGGCAGAGCAACGGCCTCAACATCAAGGCGGTGGTCGATTTTCTGGCAGACGAAACGGAGAAGACGGCATGAGCGAGCGACCCTCTCTCACGATCGGCATTGAAGAGGAATACCAGATCATCGACCCCGAGACGCGCGAGCTGCGCTCGTTTATCACGCAGTTTCTCGAAGGCGACAAGGTCGTGATGGTCGAGCGCGACCTCAAGCCGGAACTGCACCAGTCGATGGTCGAGCTGGGCACGCCGGTCTGCCACACGCTGGATCAGCTGAAGGAAGAGCTGACCAACCAGCGCCGCTTTCTCGTCGACCTGGCCGCGCAGAAAGGGCTGGCGGTTGCCGCGGCGGCCACGCACCCTTTCAGCCGCTGGCAGGAGCAGCCGGTGACGCCGCTGCCCGCGCTACCAGGGCGTGCTCGAGGAGATGCAGCTGCTGGCACAGCGCCTGCTCATCTTTGGCATGCACGTCCACGTCGGCATCGAGGACCGCGCCTTTGCCATCGACACCATGAATGTCGTGCGCTACATGCTGCCGCACATGCTCGCCCTCAGCACCAGCAGCCCATTCTGGCAGGGGCGCAAGACCGGGCTCAAGAGCTACCGTTCGCTGATCTTTGAGGACTTCCCACGCTCGGGTACGGCCGAGATCTGCCGCACGGTGGCCGACTGGGACAACATTATCGGCACGCTGGTGCGCACCGGCTGCATTCCCGACGGCAGCAAGATCTGGTGGGACTGCCGCCCCCATCACAAGTACCCGACGCTCGAGTTCCGCGTCTGCGACATCTGCACCAAGATGGACGAGGCCATCGCCATCGCCGGTGTCTTCCAGGCGATGGTGCTCTGGCTGTGGAAGCTGCGCCAGAAGAACATCACCTTCCGCGTCTATCGCAAGGAACTGATCGACGAGAACCGCTGGCGCGCCTCGCGCTACGGCATCGACGGCAAGATGATCGACTTCGGCAAGACCGAAGAGATGTCCACGCGTGCGCTCGTGCGTGAGCTCCTGGACCTGATCGGCGAAGAGATCGACGAACTGGGCATCCGCAACCACGTCAAGGTGATCGAGGATGTCCTGATGCACGGCACCAGCGCCGACCGCCAGCTGCGCGTCTACGACGCCAACGACGGCGACATCAAGGCCGTCGTCGATCATCTGATCGCCGAGACGAAGATGGGGCTTTAACCGGGCGGGTCGCACCCCTCCGGTGTCTTCCAGTGGCTGGTGATGGCCGCCTCGTGGTTGGGCGGCTGGCAGCTCTCCCATACCTGGGCCGTGAAGTTCTTGGCGCGCGTGCCGAGTTCGCAGTCGTCGTCGAGCAGGGCAAAGCGCAGCCCTTCCTCGTCACGCTGCCAGGTGAAATGTCCTACCGCCAGGTGGCACTGCGGGTCGTTGAAGAAGGTGATGCGATCGCCGTCTACGGTGTACGAACCCAGCGTGCGCCAGCCCGTGCGCGGGTGATAGACGCGAAAGACGCCCTCGTCCAGTTCCAGCTTCCACACCCCGCCTTCCGGTGGATAGGGTGGGCAGCGCCGGCAGGGCGGCCGGTCGTGCGTGCGCGGGTCAAGCCGGACGTAGATGCCGTCGACGGGCGTAGGTGCCTGTGGCGGCAGCGGCGTGGTGTGCGGATAGGGCGACCACTGGCGGATTTCCTGCCAGCGGTCGACGGTAGGTGTGGCGGAATCGGCGCGCTGTGGCGGAGCGCGCGTGCCTGCCAGTCGCGGCAGCGGGCGGACGGGCGAGCAGGCGGCCGAAGTAGCGAGAAATGCTGCGCCGGCCAATAACCACTGCACTGCTTGTCGATTGCACATCTCGTGCCCTCCTTTGGAAGAAACATGACTTTGCGGCGGTTGGGGAGTGCACGGTATTCTACTCACAATGCGTGATTCCAAAAATCACCGCTTGCCAATCAACAGTCTTCGGCTTTGCCAACAAAGGAGCAGCAGCAGTGCTAAAGGAATTTCGAGAATTCATCATGCGGGGCAACGTGCTGGATCTGGCCGTTGCCGTCATCATTGGCGGCGCCTTTGGTGCGATCGTCACGTCGTTGGTCAACGATATCATCATGCCTTTGGTCGGCATATTGATGGGTGGCGTAGATTTTTCTGGGCTGGGGGTACAGGTGGGGAGTGCCACCGTACTCTATGGAAACTTCATACAAGCCATCATCAACTTCTTGATCATCGCCCTGGCACTGTTCCTGGTCATCAAAGCGGCCAACAGGGTCATGCGCAAGAAGGCCGAGGCGCCGGTGCCGCCTGCGCCGACGGCCGAGGAGAAGCTGCTGACGGAGATTCGGGACCTGCTGGCGGCGCAGAACAGTCGCGTGTAAGCGCGATGTCCCGGGGACGTCACGAACGCTTGCGTTCACCCGTCCCCGGGACATGATCGGTCTGCTACGCCAGCGTCGCCACCATCACGGCCTTGATCGTGTGCATGCGGTTCTCGGCCTCGTCCCACACGATCGACGCCTTGGACTCGAAGACCTCGTCGGAGACTTCCATGGCCTCGATGCCGAACTTCTCGTAGATCTGCTTGCCGATCTTGGTGTTGCGGTCGTGGAAGGCCGGCAGGCAGTGCATGAACTTGACCTGCGGGTTGCCCGCGGCCGCCATCATCTGCGCGTTGACCTGGTAGGGCATCAGGAGCTGGATGCGCTCGGCCCAGACGCTGTCAGGCTCGCCCATCGACACCCACACGTCGGTGTAGATGTAATCCACGCCTGCGACGCCCTCGGCGACGCTCTCGGTCAAGGTGAGGCGCGCCCCGGTCTCGGCGGCGATCGCCCGGCACTGCGCCACCAGGTCGGCGTTGGGCCACAGCGACTGCGGCGCGCACAGGCGCACGTCCATGCCCAGCTTGCAGCCGATCACCATCAAGGAGTTGCCCGAATTGAAGCGCGCGTCACCCACATAGCAGTAGGCGATCTGCTCCAGCGGCTTGTGCGGGCAGTATTCGATCATCGTCAGCACGTCGGCCAGCATCTGCGTGGGGTGAAACTCGTTGGTTAGCCCGTTGTAGACGGGTACGCCGGCGTACTTGCCCAGCTCTTCGACGATCTCCTGGCCAAAGCCACGATATTCGATGGCGTCGTACATGCGACCCAGCACGCGCGCCGTGTCTTTCATCGATTCCTTGTGACCGATCTGGGTGCCCTCGGGACCCAGGTAGGTGACATGGGCGCCCTGGTCGTAGGCTGCCACCTCAAAGGCGCAGCGTGTGCGTGTCGACGTCTTTTCAAAGATAAGGGCAATGTTTTTGCCGCCGAGGCGCGGCCGCTCGTAGCCGGCGCGCTTGGCTGCTTTCAACTCTGCAGACAGCTGCAGCAGGTACTTGAGTTCGTCGGTCGTAAAATCCAACTCCTTGAGAAAGTTGCGACCGCGTAAATTGACTGGCATGGTAATGGCTCCTAAAGGCTTTCTTGCGGAAGAACGCTGTTTCCTCTCATTATACCGTAGCGGCACGCAATCTTTACCGTACGCCGCGTAACAGGTACACTGAGGAATACACATACTGATTGACCCGGAAAGGCAGCGCTCACATTGGCACGCATTGTGATCGAAACACAGACGGTCGCAGGGATTCCCGTCCTGGCGATCCTGCCCGAGGCCGAACAGCGTCTTCCACTGGTCTTCTACGTTCCCGGCTATACCTCCGCCAAGGAAAGCGGGCTCAACCTCGGGTATAAAATAGCGCAGCGGGGCTGCTGCTTTGTCGCCTTTGACCCGCTGTTTCATGGTGAACGGTTTGACCGGCAGCTGTACGACGCCGCCGACCCGGCACTGGGCGGCATCTATCCGCCGGAAACAGGCCTGGACGTCGGCGCCACCTTCTATCGCGTGATTGGCCAGTGCCTGGCGGACGTGCGCACCCTGCTGGACCACTTCGCTGGCGACGAGCGGGTCGACACGGCACGCTGTGCCGTGACCGGGCCTTCGATGGGCGGCTACGCCAGCTTCTTGATCTTTGCCAATGTCCCGCAGATGCTGGCGGCCGTGCCCATGGTCGGAATTCCAACATTCACCCGCCGTTGGACCGATCTGCTTGACGAATGTGCATTTTCGAATCCGGACTGGGCCGCCGCGCTGGGCCAGGTGGCCGAGCAGGCTCGCCTGCACACGACGATGATCGCTGCGTTGGATCCCGGCCGAACGCCTGCTCGAGGCGGCGCCGCGTGCCCTGCTGATCATGAACTGCGACTTTGACAGCGACCAGCCAAAGCACTATGCCATCGAGTTCTATCGCCGGCTGCTGGGGGCCTACGCTCTATGCCCGGAGCAGCTGCGGCTGGCCATCTATCCTGCCGGCCATACCGTCACGCCCGACATGGAGCGCGATGCCGTAGACTGGATCGTAGGCCATCTTCTGGATACGCAGCCTTGACTGTGAAACACTTGCTGCTCGTCACATGCTTGACGGTTTCGTCTTGCACCCACCTATTTTGGCAAAGGAGTTCAAACTATGCGACACAAACAACTAGTCGTGCTGTTGTCGGCACTGATGCTGTTCGCCCTTTTGGCCGGCGCCTGTACGGCGACCGTGCAGGAACCGGCCGCCAGCGGTGCGGCTGCTACAACTGAAGCCGCGGCCGGAGCCGCGGCTGAGGCCGGCACAGAGTCGGGCAGCGCTGCAGCCGCCCCAGCCGCGTCTGCACGCTCACCGCATGACGTCAACGTCGTCTACGATCTGCCGGACCTCAAGGGGCAGAAGATTGCGGCGGCGGTCGCCAACGATTACACGCCGCTCCAGTACATGGATCCCGCCTCGGGTAAGGCGGTGGGTTGGGAATACGATGCGGTGGAGGAGATGTGCCGGCGGCTGAACTGCGTGGTGGACTGGCAGAACACGTCGTGGGATGCGATGATTCCGGCGATTGCGGCGGGGCAGTACGACGTGGGGATGGACGGGATCACGATCACGGACGAGCGGAAGCAGCAGGTGGACTTCTCGGAGCCGTACATGACGAGCCAGCAGTTCATGCTGGTGCGTGCGGACGAGGACCAGTTCGCCACGAAGGAAGCGTTTGCGGCGAACCCGGACCTGCTGATCGGGTCGCAGGCGGGGACGTCGGGCTTCTACACGGCGGTGTACGACATTCTGGACGGCGACGAGGCGAACCCGCGCATCAAGCTGTACGAGAACTTCGGGGCATCGGTGCAGGCGCTGCTGGCGGGCGACGTGGACATGGTGCTGGTGGACGCCGCCTCGGGCCGCGGCTACATCGGTGCGAACCCGGACAAGCTGAAGATCGTGGGCGACGCCATCAAGAGCGAGGAGTTCGGCTTCATCTTCCAGCAGGGCTCGGACCTGGTCGAGCCCTTCAATGCTGCCATCGCCAGCATGAAGGAAGACGGCTTCACCTCCTACCTCGACAACAAGTGGTTCTTCCTGACCGATCCCAATGCCGCCGACATCTACGACCGGCTGCCCAATCTCGAAGGCCGCAAGGTCGCGGCCGCCGTGGCGAATGACTATACCCCGCTGCAGTTTGTGGACCCCAAGACCGGCGTCGCGGTGGGTTGGGAATACGATGCGGTGGAGGAGATGTGCCGGCGGCTGAACTGCGTAGGTGGACTGGCAGAACACGTCGTGGGATGCGATGATTCCGGCGATTGCGGCGGGGCAGTACGACGTGGGGATGGACGGGATCACGATCACGGACGAGCGGAAGCAGCAGGTGGACTTCTCGGAGCCGTACATGACGAGCCAGCAGTTCATGCTGGTGCGTGCGGACGAGGACCAGTTCGCCACGAAGGAAGCGTTTGCGGCGAACCCGGACCTGCTGATCGGGTCGCAGGCGGGGACGTCGGGCTTCTACACGGCGGTGTACGACATTCTGGACGGCGACGAGGCGAACCCGCGCATCAAGCTGTACGAGAACTTCGGGGCATCGGTGCAGGCGCTGCTGGCCGGCGACGTGGACATGGTGCTGGTGGACGCCGCCTCGGGCCGCGGCTACATCGGTGCGAACCCGGACAAGCTGAAGATCGTGGGCGACGCCATCAAGAGCGAGGAGTTCGGCTTCATCTTCCAGCAGGGTTCAGACCTGGTCGAGCCCTTCAATGCTGCCATCGCCAGCATGAAGGAAGATGGCTTCACCTCCTACCTCGACAACAAGTGGTTCTTCCTGTACGACCCGTCGAAGTAAGAGATAAGTGGGACGCGCATCTGCATCGCCCCCCATCCAAAGGAGCCTCTATGACCACCTACATCGTCTCCACCGCCCGCACCCCGATCGGCAAGTTTGGGGGGGCGCTCAAGGATGTTTCGCCGGTAGACCTTGGCGCGCACGTGATGAAGGCGGCGGTGGCGCGCGCTGGGATCGACGCCGGCGAACTCGACCTCTACGTCTTTGGCAATATTCTCAAGCACGGGCACGGCCAGTTGGTGCCGCGGCATGCGGCCATCAAGGCCGGCATCCCGGTGCAGGTGGACGGCTACGCCGTGGATATGCTCTGCTCGTCGGGCATGATGAGCACGATGAACGCCGACAACGCCATCCGCGCCGGCGAGGCGAGCCTGGTGCTGGCCGGCGGCATCGAGTCGATGTCGCAGGCCGGCTTCGTGCTGTCACACCGCGCACGCTGGGGCTACAAGATGCTGATCGGCGACAGCCGCGAGCAGCTGCAGGATGTGCTGCTGGCCGACGGCTTGACCGACCCGATGACCGGCGAACTGATGGGCGAGGAAACCGAGCGGCTGTGCGCCGAGTACGGCATCACCCGCACGGAACTGGACGAGGTCGCCTACCTGTCCAACACGCGCGCTGCTGCGGCGACTGCTGCGGGCAAGTTCGAGGCCGAAATTGCGCCCATCGAGGTGCAGGAGAAGCGCAAGACCGTCGTCGTGGACAAGGATGAAGGCCCGCGCCCGGAAACGACGATGGAAACGCTCGCCGGCCTGCGGCCGTCGTTTCGCAAGGACGGCGTGCTGACGGCAGGCAACTCCAGCCAGATCTCCGACGGGGCGGCGGCGCTGCTGCTGGCCAATGAGGAGGCGGTGGATCGTTACAAGCTGCAGCCGATCGCCCGCATCCTGGGCAAGGCCTACGCCGGCGTCGAACCGTGGCGCTTTGTCGAGGGGCCGGTGCCTGCCATTCGCAAGCTGACCGAGAAGCTGCAGCTCGGCGTAGATGAGTTTGACCTGTTCGAGAACAACGAGGCGTTTGCGCTCAACAACGTGCTGCTGCGCAAGCTGCTGGAGATTCCCTATGACCGCGTCAACGTGTACGGTGGCGCGATCGCACTGGGGCACCCGATCGGGGCCTCGGGTGCGCGCATCATTGTGACGTTGATCAATGCGCTGCGCCAGGAAGGAAAGCGGCGGGGCATCGCATCGTTATGCCATGGCGTGGGCGGCGGAACGGCCGTGGCCGTAGAACTGGTGTAGATGAAAACGGAGAGCAAGGCCGGGCTGCCGGCGTACGCATGCTAGAGCATGCGCACCAGCACCTGCGCCTTGCTCCACACCTCTTCCAGCTTGTAGTACTTGCGCATCTCGGCCGTGAAGAGATGGACGATCACGTCGCCATAGTCGAGCACGGACCAGCCGCCGCCTTGGCCGCCGAGCCCCTCGGCGTGCAGCGGGCGAATGTCCTGCTGGATCTTGAGCTTCTCCAAGAGCATGTCTTCGATGGCCTTGGCCTGGCGCTCGTTGTCGATGGTGGCAATGATAAAGTAGGCGGCAATGCTGGTGAGTTCGTGGACATCCAAGAGCAGGATGTCCGAGGCTTGTCGATCTTCGACGATGTCTACGATCTGTCGTGCAAGGGTAATGCTGTCCAGAGGCTCCTCCTCAAATAGAATAATTGTTCAAAATAGCCAATGCGGATACTTGGATTCTAGCACCGGCAGTCAAGCCAAGTCAACGGGGCCGGGTATAGGACGCAGATCTAACGAAATGCATCGGATTCCGCCGGGCGCTGGATTGCCTGGGCGTTAGCCGGTGGCGCCGGCGGCAGTTGATAGCCGCGGATAACGATTACCGGCCGGCCTTCGTTGCTCTGACCCATCATCAGGCTGGCGGCCCCTGCCAGCTCGTCGGCGATGCACTCCTCGCTGGCTACCAGTTCATAACCAAACAGGTCGTGCAGCCCGCGCTGGTTCCACACCGGCGGCAGCCCCGCGCAGCCGATACACACGCCGGTGGTGCCGATGCGCCAGGCGCGGCCGTGGCTGTCGTTGATGATGACGGCCAGGTCGAGCGGCCCGATCCCGCTCAGCTCCGCCAGCCGCGCCCGGATCGACTCGGCGCTGGCGTCGGCGTCTTGCGGCAGCAGGGCCAGGTAGTCGCTCTCGCCGTCGGGCTGCACGTTGCTGCGGTCGACACCGGCATTGGCGCATACCCAGCCGCTGCGCTGCTCGACGACCAGCAGCCCGCGCCGCACGCGCAAGATCGCCCGGCTGTCGTCCAGCACCACCTGGATGACGCGCGGATCCTTGCCGACGGTGGCAGCCAGTTCCTGCGCCTGCTCACTCGCCGCGACGTCGTTCACGCGTACGAGACGCCCTTCGGCCTTGCTGACGACTTTTTGGGCGATGACGACGATGTCGCCGGCCTGCAGGCGTTCGCCGCCGGCCAGCAGCTGCTGTACGATCAGCGCCGGCAAATCGTCGCCCGGCTTGATCATGGGCATACCCGGCACGGCAAACAGGCGCATCGACTGTGCGCTCCCCTCACTCTGCGTATTCATCCGCTGCTTTCTGTCGGTTCGTGTTTGTCATAAGGATAGCCTCCAGCACGCCGCCGCCGATGGCTAGGGCCTTGTCGGACACGGTGAAGCAGTGCCGGCGTTCCGCACGCGGGTCGACGTCGCCGATCTTCATGCCCGGCTGCACCATGACGCTGCGGTGCACGATCCCGCGCAGCACGCCGTCAAAAGGGCGCTACCACCTCGCCGACCGCACCGTCTGGGCCGTGAACAACGGCCAGGACCTGGCCGCCGGAGACGCGATCGCCGATCTCCACGAGGGCTTCGACGTGACCTGCCGCGGGCGCCCGCAGCACGCGTGATGCCTTGCCGCCGATGCCGGGCAGCTCTCCCGGCGTGCCGGTATCCGGCTCGGCGCTGCCGTGCCACAGCACGCGGCCCAAATCGTGGCCGCGGTTGGTTTCGATAATAGCATGGCAGTCACGCCCCACGGTAAATCCCGGACCCAGCGCCACGACAAAGGGTGCATCGTCCCGGTGTGTGCCGGTGTTCCGCTTGGCCATGATGGCATCGACCAGCACGGGCGGGCGCAGCTGAGCAAGGATGTGTGTCTGTGGATCGATCAGGACCGGGATGGCGCCGCTCGCCAGCACGGACTGCACCTCGTCTACGTCACAGCGGCGCCCGGTGACCTCTTCGACCGTGCAGACGCCATCGAACACGGCTTGCGCAAAGGCCACACGGCGGCGCACCGCCAACGGCGCCGGCGTCTCGGTCATGACCACGGGGAAGCCCGCACGGTGCAGGCGCAGTCCGACGCCGGAAGCCAGGTCGCCGGCGCCTTTGATGAGAACGAGGGGAAAGGTGTAAGGCCATACGTTTACTTTCCGGCAGGCGTGAAGCGATAGCCGCGGCCGCGATCGTTTTCGATCGCGCCGATCGGCGGGTTGGCGGCCTCGAGATGCAGGCGCAGGCGGCGGATCGCCTCCTGCACACGGCGATTGGTTGCATCGGGCCGCTTCCAGACCTCAGTCAGCAGCTGTTCGGTGGAGACAGTCTCGTTTTGGTGGGCCTGGAAGTAGCGCAGCAGCGACGCTTCGATCTTGGTGAACTGGTCGAGATCCATGCCCTGCACATTGCTGCCGCCACTGCCGGCGGCCGGCGGTGCAGCGTGAGCCGCTGCGGCGGTTTCTTCGGCGGCGGTGCGTTCGCTTTGCTCGAGCCGGCGCACCAAGAACTCGGTGAAGAGCGGGGTGAACAATTGGTACCCGCTTTGCGCCGGCGTATTGCAGCAGGTGACGACAGCCTGGTTGATCAGCCAGTTGAGCGCCGACGTCTGTTCCAGTGGACACATCCGCCAGCGGCAGCCCGCCGCGCGCCAGCCGGCGCATCAGCGCCTGCACGGCTGTGGGCTGCAGGCGCGGCGGCAGGTTCTGCAGCCGCCGCCAGATGGTTTCAAACAGCAGCCGCCCGTGTTCGGCCAGCCGCAGCCGCAGCAGGGGCAGCAGCAAAGCGCCATCCCCGGCATCCGGCGGCAGCATCTGCCGCACCTCAAGCAAGATCTCACCCAGCCGCCGCAGCAGGAACGGGTGCTGCCCCGTCAGCGCCACCAGATCGTCGGCCAGCTCACGCCACAATGGGGAACTCGTCGGCATACGACAGCACCCACTCGCGTGCCACATTCGGTTCCAGCAGGCCCAGAAACAGCTGCGTCATGACGTTGAACAGCGGCGAGGCTGCCAGCTCGCGGTCGAGGTCGTGCAGCGGCTGCTCGGTGGCAACCAGCAGCGCCATTTCAAACGTAAGCGGCCGCAGCTCGTCCATGGCATCGGCGCTGATCAGCTGGCTCTCAAAGACACGGTCGAAGTTGTCGAGCAGCAGCACCAGCCGCATGTCCTGCTCCTTGAGGTCGCGCGCCAGCTGCCAGATGCGGCGGCTGTCCGAAGGCTGCGCCTCGACGCGCTGCCAGTTGATCGGCAGGCTGCCTTCGCTGCGCACCTGCTCCTGCAGCCGTTCGTAGATCCAGCCGACCAGGTTGGCCTGCGCATCCTGCCAATCACAGTCGATCCAGGTGACAAGCACCCGGCTGCTGTCCTGGTAGGCACGCGGGCGCTGGGCGGCCGCCTCCTCACTCAGCAGCGGTCCTTGCTCGTCGGCCAGGTACTTGACCAGCTGTGACTTGCCGACCAGCTTGGGGCCTACCAGCGAGAAGCTCTGCGGCGGCGTCGCCAGCACACCCTGTACGATTTGGCTTACTACCCGATCACGGCCAACAAACAGCCTTCGGCTCGTCTGCATGTGTACTGCCTCGTCACCCGTTGCCCCGTTACCCGTTTATCGCCAACCACTGCTGGAATAGGAGACTGGCAAACTGCCAGCGTTCGGGTGCCGGCTGTACCAGGATGTCGTGCTCGACCAACATGCGCAAGCTCACGCCCAGGCTCTCAGGCGCCACGTTGGGCAGCGCTGCACGCACCTGGCCGGAACTTACCGCCTGGTCCGTCGGTCTGCCTGGCCTGCCAGCCGCGCGATCGTGCCCGCCACATGATTGGTGATGCCCTTGAGCATCTCGGTCATGTGCGCAAAGGTATGGTCGTGCGGCTGCATAAACTCCTGGCGGACCAGTTCCAGGTCTTCCGCGCGTCACCTGCTGGCGCTGCTGCCGCGCCATGTGCAGCACGAGGTTGTGGCAGAACGCCTGGATCAAGAAGGGGCTGCCGCCGCTGAGCGTGGCAATCTGCGTCACAACCTCGGGCGTGTACTCCAGGTGGTTGCGCATCGGCCATTCGATCAAGCGGCGCACGTCGTCGGCCAGCAGCGGGCGCAGCTGCAAGCTCAGACCGACATCCATCAGCCGCCAGCTGGGGTCGTCAGGCCGTGCCTGGAGGGCCTGGAGCAGGTTGTCGCAGGTCTGCTGCTGCATGACGACGACATAGCCGATACCCGCGCGCATCGTGGCGTGCATCATGGCGCGCCAGCGGTCAAAGATCGCGCCGTCGAGCTGGCCGTTGAGATAGGCGTCGGTCAAGCCGGCTGAACTCGTCGATCAAGATAACCAGCCGCCGCGACCCCAGCAGCCGCTGCACGCCGGTGAGGTAGTCGATCAACTGGTTGCCCGGGTCGCGTTCGATCAGCGAACGCAAGGGCGCGCCGAGCGACTCCAACTGCACGTCGCCGCTCAGCCGTGTGTAGACAGCATTGGCCACCTCGAAGAAGATGTCGGCGCGCGCCGGATGGTCCATCAGCTGGAAGTCGACAAACACGGGCGCAAAGCCGCGGCTCGGCAGCTCATGTTCGCTGAGGTGCAGCAGCAGCGAGGTCTTGCCAACACGTTTCTGGCCGATCAGCCAGATGCTGGGCTGGCTGGTGCGCAGGCATTCGACGATGCGTGCCCGCTCCTCGTTGCGTCCAAAGAACATGCGTGTTCTGATGGACGGGCAGCCGTGAGTAGGGGTTGAACATCCCGCCTGCCGCGCCGCCGGCAAGGCTGTCCGACCACTCTTCCTGCTCGGAGGGCGGCAAGTTGAGCGAGAGCACCTCGCTGACCACAAAGTCGGGCAGCCGCCGCAGCGACTCGACAATTTCCTGCACAGTGGCCGGCTGGTCTGCCTGCAGGTCGACTTCGATGTGGGCCGAACCGTGGCGGGCAAGCCCGTGTACACGCAGCAGCGCTGCGCGCGGGTGGCGGGCGTACACCTGCTGGACGACGGCACCCATCAGCCCGATCTCGTCCAGGGCGCGCAGTTCGATGCGCGCCAGCGTGGTCAACATCGGCTCGATGCGCCACTTGATCGGCATCACGTCGTCCAGGCCCCCAATCCGCGGGCAGTCGCGCCGGTGCAGCGTCATGTGCACCACCTCGCCGTGACGCCGGTAGAGGCGTCCGACCACCTCGTCGCCGGGACGCGGCCGGCAGCATTGGGCGAGGAACAGCTGGTGGTGGCGCAGCTTTACCTGGCGCGGCACGACCACCCGGCGCAGAACTTCGCGTTCGAACAGCTTGTGCAGCAGCGAATCGGCCGCCATCTGGCCCGAAGCGATCGCCGCCAAGAGGTCCTCACGGCGGTTCAGGTTCTCCTTGCGCACGGCGTCGACGATCGCCTGCTCGACCTTCTCGGCCGGCAGGTTGAAGCCGTAGTGCAGTTCAAGCTGCTTGAGGCGATCTTCGATGATCTTCTGGCCGTGGTGCGAGCCCTGGCCCTTGCGCTTGAGCGAGCGTTCGATGGCGCTGCGCGCCCGCGCCGTGCGGGCGGCGGCCAGCCAGAAGCGGGTGGGTCCCGGCGCTTGCGGATCGTGCTCCAGTTCGACCAGGTCCAGGTGCCGCAGCAGCGTGGCCGGCTCGACCGGGCGGCCGTTGACGATAAAGCTGCGGCACTGCTCGGCCACTTCGGAGTGCACTGAGTAGGCGAAGTCCACTACCGTGCTGCCGCGATCGAAGGCGAACAGCTCGCCGCGCGGGCTGAACACATAAAGCTTTTCGGGGAGGGCGCCCGGCGGCGGCAAGGGCGATGTGGGCGTATGCGTCTGCGGCCTGGTTCCACCAGGCGCTCGGCGTTGGCGTCTGGTCGTGGTAGCGCATCAGGCGTGCGGCCGCGCCCCACTCGTTGACCTCGTGCTGCGGCACGCGGCGCAATCGAGAAGCTGATGCGGGCACGCCCGGCCGGCGCGTTGGCCAGCGCCCACACGTTGAGGGCCCGATAACCGCTGTCGCCTGGCGCATAGAGGCTGTCGTCGACGCCGCCATCGACGGGTGTGTATAACTTGTGCACTTGATGCAGGACCTGGTAGCAGGCCGCCTCATCGTCGACCAGTACCGTAATCGTGGGCAGCAAGCCTAGCTTTGGGCTGTTGCGACTTCCACTTGGCGAATTGTGTAATTGTGCATATTTGTTTGGATACACATGTGCATCTGGAAGTTGTGTGTGCAGCGCCGCTGCCAGTTCGGCGGCGATGGCTGCGCCCGCCTGCTTGGCCGCATCGTCCAGTTGAAAGGGGCGTTGTTCGGCGACGATTGTCTTCTCTTCCGCTTCGACGCGCAGCGCCAGCATCCCCAGCAGTTCCAGCAGCGGGCTCAGCACCTGGCGGGCTTCGTCGATCGGCAGCGTTGCGCTGGCGCGCGGTGCCGGCATAGCCGGCTTGCACGCTGCGCCACAAGCGGGCGACACACAAAAAGGCGAGTTCCAGGTCCCGGTAAGCGGCGGCGAAGCAGCGCACGCGCTCGAGCGCCAGCGGCTGGCCGCACCAGGCTGTGTCGACTGGGACCGTGAAGCAGGCGTCTGTATTCGTCGCACAGCCAGGCCGGCACGTTCGCTCAGGGTGGGTTCAGGCACGGACGGAGGGTGTGGCACCGTCGCTGCACCACAGCGGCCGCATGCCTGCGCCGCCTCCTGCAGCGCGTCGCTCGCGCCCCACTCGGCCAGATAGTGTGCTTCTTCCGCGCCGATACGCACGAGTTCCGCCACGGTATCTTCGCCGGCTCTGTGGGAGATTCTGTGTAGTTTCACGCATCTGTGTCTCTGTCTGTGTTTCCCGTAAAATTCACACAAATTGCATATTGACAATGTGTATTTTGTGTGTTACTCATTTGCGTGGATGTGAAAAACACAGTTGCACACAATATACACTGTAGTGTGACAAAAGGCAAGGCAAAAGAAGACAGAAGGACACGGCGAGACAGGGAAAGGAGTGTGCGCCATGTTGAACATGAAAGACGTCTATGTAGCGGGAGAACGCTATGAAGACATCCGGCGCACCGCCGAGAAGCACAATGCCGCGGCGCGCATGAGGGCGAAGGAGCGTGACAAGCGCTCCACCGGAAAACGCAGTACAAAGATCTGGGAACGCGTGCGCAAGGCCTTGCGCTGAGGAGAACCTATGTTGTCGTCAAATCTGTGGGATGTCAGCCACCTGATGCATGAGGAACGGCTGTTGCAGTCACAGCACAACCTGCTCGTCCGCCAGCTCGCGCCGGTCGCTTCGCCGCTGCAGCAGGCGCGCAAGATCCTGAGCCGGATGCTTTTCTTCCTGTAGGCGGAATCCGATCGTTGACCCCGAAAAACCGAGCCCCTGTCCAGTGGCTCGATTTTATTTTGTGACTTGCTACTGTTTCTGTGGCGGGCGCTGCTCCAGTTCAAGATTCTGGCGCAGCAAATCCAGGCCGTTGTCCACCTGTTTCGTCACGATGCGCAGCTTTTCGGCCAGTTCTTCCAGCACACGTGCGGCGTAGCGGTCGGCCTCGTCCCGGCGCTGCTGGGCGGCGGCATGGGCATTGACCAGGATGCGCTCTCCCTCTTGGTGCGCTGCCGCCACCATGGCGTCATTGCTCAAGATGTCGTTGGCGCGCCGCCGTGCCTGTTCTACGATACGCGCCGCTTCGGCTTCGGCTGCCTCCAAGATGCGGTCGCGTTCCTGCAGGGTGCGTTCGCTCTCCATGATCGAGCTCGGCACGCTGACGCGCAGCCGCTCAAGCGCCTGCTTGAACTGCGCATACTCCACCATCCGCAGCGAAGACATCGGCACGCGCTTGCTGTTCTCCAACAGCGAGTCTAGTTGGTCGATGATCTGTAAGATAGCGATGATGCACCTCCCGCTAATCGTGATGGATCAGTTTGTCTTGGTGCGGTAGGAATACCTTGGTGCCAAGTCGTAACTCGGGACGATTCAGCTTGGTGGCTAACGCGTCGATCACGTGCGGCGGCGCCCAGGCCGTGCAGTCTCCTCCCAGGCTTGCCACCTCTTTGAGAATGGTGGCGCTGAGATAGGCATAGGGATTGCTGCAGAACAGGCAGCACAGATCGATGGCCGGCGTCAAGTGGTTGTTGGCCCACCCGATCTGCTGCTCGTATTCGAAGTCGGCGACATTGCGCAGGCCGCGCACGATGACGTTGACGGCCTGGTCGCGTGCACACTCGATGGTTAACCCAGTATAGGTGATAATCCGCAGGTTGGGAATATGCTCCAAGGCACGCTGCGCCAGTTCGAGCCGCTCGTTGGTGTCGAACAGCAGTTTCTTGGGCGGCGCATCGTAGATCGCCAGCACCACTTCGTCAAACAGCGCGCTGGCCCGCACGGCGATGTCGATGTGGCCGTTGTGGATGGGATCAAACGTACCGGGATAGAGGGCGCGCGCCATAGAGAAAACCTTTCGTTCTGTCAATCAGGTAAAAATGCGGCGAACACCCGGTTGCCGAGCAACAGACCCTCAGGTGTAAGCCGGACACGGTGCTCGTCCCACGCCAGCAAGTTGCGCTCCGCCAGCTGGCGCAGTTCCGCGCGCAAATACGTCGTCCACTGCCCTGCCATGCCGCGCGGCAAAGCGGCCGCGCGGTACGCCTTCGCGCAGCAGGCGCAGCCCCAACATCATCGTCTCGCCCATCGCCAGGCGCGGCTCGATCTCCTCGTCGAACTCCTCGACGGGCATCGCCTGCGCGTATCCGCTTGATGTAGCCTGGAACCGGCTTGCGGTTGCCCCAGCGCCGCTCGCCCGCACCGCGTTGCCTGTGGCGCGCAGTGCAGGTGGCTGTGCGCGCCCGGCCCGATGCCCAGATAGTCGTCATTGCGCCAGTAGATGAGGTTGTGCCGGCAGGCATAGGCCGGCGTCTCGGTATCCCCGTCGCTGCACGCGGGCCCAGTTGGAGACTTCATACTGCAGGTAGCCGGCGGCCGCCAGCCTGGCCATCGCCAGCTCGTACAGGTCGGCGGCCAGATCGTCGTCGGGCGTCGTCTACCTTGCCCACGCTGCACCCAGTGGTAAAGCGGCGTGTTCGGTTCGACGATCAGGCTGTAGAGGCTCAGATGCTCGGGCGCCAAGCTGCAGCGCCTGGTCAAGCGTGTCTTCCCAGGTCGTCCGGCGCCTGATGCGGCAGGCCGAAGATGAAATCCAGGTTGATGTTGTCAAAGCCTGCGGCGCGGGCGGCTGCAAAGGCGCGGTGCACGTCGGCGACGTCGTGGATGCGCCCTAAAAACGCCAGTTCCTGCGGCTGGAAGCTCTGGACGCCCATGCTCAGCCGGTTGACGCCCAGCCGGCGCAAGGCGGCGAACTTGGCCCGGTCCACCGTGCCCGGATTGGCCTCGCAGGTAATCTCACAGTCGGCGGCCAGGCGGAAGTTGGCGTCCACAGCTGCAAAGATCTGCGCCAGCTGCGCTTCCTCCAAGCACGGTGGGCGTACCGCCGCCGATAAAGATGGTGGACACCGTGCGCCCGCGTAAGGGCTCGCGCCAGCGAGCCATCTCACCGGCAAGCGCAGCAACGAGATCTTGAAAACGTGACTCCAGCCCGGCATAGGTGTTGAAGTCGCAGTACGGACACTTGCGCTCGCAGAAGGGGATATGGATGTACAGCCCCAGCGCCGGCAGTTCGTTCATCTGTTCTCAAGCCGGAATCCATGCCCGCGCACCGTGATGATATAGCGGAACTCGTTGTCGCACTCTTCGATGCGCTCGCGCAGGCGGCGCACCAGGGCGTCGATCGCTTGCTCGCTCACCCCTTCGCCGCTGGCCTCTGGCCAGACTGCCTCGACGATCTGCTCGCGTGTCAATACGCTGCCGCCGGAATCCCACAGCGCTTCCAGCAGGCGGTACTGGTGCAGGCTGAGCGGCGGATCGATCAGGATGCCGTTGGCCCACGCCTGGCGTGTTTCCTTGTCCAGCCGCAGCCCGCGCTGCTCGCCGCTCAGGCTCAGCGGCGCCGTCGCGCCGGCGTCCACAAACGCCAGCTTGAAGCGCAGGGCGATCTGGATTTCGTCGCCGTCGTGCAGCGACGCCGACGTGTCGCGCACCTCCATCCCGTTGAGATGGGTGCCGTTCTTGCTGCCCAGGTCGATCAGATGGTAGGCATCCTGCCGCCACTCGATGCGCGCGTGCAGCCGGCTGACCTGGCGATCGGGCAGGGCGATGTCGCATTCCTCGCCGCGGCCGATCGTGATCGAACGCGTGCGATCCAGCGGCCAGCGCCGGCCTGCTTCGGCGCCACGCTGCAGGATCAGCATGGCCGTCTCGCGCGGTCTCGGCGGCGCCTCCATGCCTGCCCCTGATCCGTTGTCGGCCAGGGTGTCGGTAACATTTTCCGTTACGTTGTCCGTTAGGTCCTGTGCTCCCGTTTCTGCTGTGCTGTCGCTGGTGGATCCAAGCGGGAGTTCGTTACTAGATTCAATTGACATTTGGGATCCTCAAATTATTCTCTGGCGGGATAACTCATATCCAGTGTTTTACTCGGTCTATTTCGAGGTTTGGCCGCTGATCTGGCCACTTACCTTATCAGCCGCCACTGGATTGACAGCAACCGCTCGCTGCCGCATAATAACTTAAGCAAACTTGAACAAATAGGCCCAAGCAACGTATCTACTCATTATACCAAACTTAGGCAACTGTAAAAATGCGTTAGGTATGGTCACCGGCTTGCCGGGTGGGCTTTGGAGCAGCTTGCAGGCAAGCGCCTGGTGGCCGAGGAGCAATAGGCTTTGCAGCATATCTTGGAATCGGGTACGATCCTGCGCGGTCGCTACGAGATACTGGAACTGGTCGGCCAAGGCGGTATGGGCGCCGTCTACAAGGCAGGCGATGTCCGCCTGCAGGGCCGCATCTGTGCGGTCAAGGAAGTCCTGCCCAACCTATCGGAATCGGCTTCGGAAGAAGAACTGGCGCAGATCGCCGAACAGTTCCGGATCGAAGCCAGCACGCTGGCCCGGCTCGATCACCCCAATCTGCCCAAAGTCTCCGACTACTTTGCCGACAACGGTCGTGAGTATCTCGTGATGGACTTTGTGGAGGGCCGCGACCTCTATGAGGTCCTGCACGAAGCGATGCGCAACAACGTGTTCCTCGACGAGCAGCAGGTGCTGGACTGGGCAACCCAACTGCTCGACGCACTCGAGTACATGCACAACCAGGATCCCCCGGTCGTCCATCGCGACATCAAGCCATCCAATATCAAGCTCACCCCGCGCGGCACGGTCAAGCTTGTGGACTTTGGTCTCGTCAAGGTGCTGCAGTCAAACGACAGCCGCACCGTCACCGTCGTGCAGGGCCGCGGCACGGTGGCCTACACGCCGCTGGAGCAGTACGGCGGCGACTCCGGTTTTACCGACGCACGCAGCGACATCTATGCCATGGGCGCCACGCTCTACCACCTGTTGACCGGCCAGCCGCCGGTCGACGCCAAGGAACGCTTTCTGCGTCCGGGTGCCCTGACTGCTATTCGCCAGATCAACCCGAATGTCTACGCCGCGCTGCGAACGTGTGATCTTTCAGTCGCTGGCCATGCATCCCAGCGAGCGGCCCGCGACGGCCCGCGAGTTTCGCGACCTGCTGATCGGCTCGACGGCGCCCCCACCCCGCATTGCAACCTCGAGCGTGCTGACGACAGCGCCGCCCGTGCCGCAGCCCAGCTGGAGCGAGATTCTGCACCACGAGCGCCTGCTGATCGGCATTGCCGGCGCCCTGCTGCTTGTGGCGGTTGTCATCAGCTTGCTCTAGCCAGCCGGCTGAACGGCTACCAGACCAACATCGTGCGGTAGGCTTCGGCATACTGCACGCCGATGCGCTGCCCGGCGCGCCCATCCATTTCCTTTAGCCAGTTCAGGCTCTCTTCGCCCTTAGGGAATTGGCTGACATGGGCCATACACGCAGCCAGCTTGCCCGGGTAGACGTTGGTTACGTCCACGCACACGTCCAGGTCGCGTTCGGTCGAAAACAGGAACACGCGCTGCAGCTTACACAGGGCGGCGCCGGGTTCGTGCAGCTGCTCCGGCCGGTAGAGTGGCATCTTTGCGGGCATGTATGCGTCAAGCGCTGCCTGCCCCGCCGCACGGTGGTCAGGATGGATCTGGCCCGGCCAGTGCGGGTCAAACGTGAGCAATGTGTCGGCCTGGGTCACCCGATAGAGCCGGGCAATCTGGCTGCGCAGCTCAAGATCGGGCAGCAGTTCGCCGTCATGGTGGCCCAGGTTGTACGTGCCCGCCAGCCCCAGCAGCCGCGCGGCATCTTCCGTCTCGCGCAGCCGGTTGGCGGCCAGCGCCGGGCGGAGAATGTCGCCCTCTTGGGCCCCAATATCGCCGAGCGTACAATTTACCGAGAAGACCGTCACGCCGCGTGCCACCAGCATGGTGATGACACCGCCACAGCAGCACTCCAGATCATCCGGATGGGCGGCCACGACGATCGCACGCTGCACCTCGTCAAATGCCTCAAAACCTTTCATTGTCGAACCCTATCTCTCTGCTGGCAGGATTGCCCTCAATGGCGCACACTCCCTACGTGCGCCATTCTGCACCGCATTGTGACATTGCTCTCTGCGCATGGCAAGGGTTACAATGTATAGCTACATTGGCAACACCGCAGCCAGCTAAAGGGAAAATGTAATGAAGCATCGTGACCGCGTGCTCATGGCACTTCACCATGAACGCCCCGATCGTTGTCCCATGCAGATCAGCTTCACACCGGAGTTTGCCGACCGTCTGCGCCAGGAGCTGCAAAATCAAGAGGATGGACACCTCGACCGCCAGCACATCCACAACCCACACGGTGGCGGCAACACCTATGTCCTGGAGCGTGCCATCGACGAGGACCTGCTGCTGACTTCGGTCGGGTGGGCGAACTCCTACTACCAGGAAGGTGACAGCTACACCGACGAATGGGGCGTGGGCTGGCGCGCTCACCCCTACACCACTCCTTTCGGCGTGGGCCACTATACAGAGATGGTGATCCATCCCCTTGGCCGACGACGACGCCATCGATCGCTATACGCCACCTGATCCCTATCGCCCCGAACTGTATACCGATGCCGAGCGCGTGGTGCGTGAATATGGCGGCGAGTACTGGATCGTCGGCGTCACCGTGACCACGATGTTTGAGACGGCCTGGGCCTTGCGCGGTTATCAGCAAATGCTGATGGACCTCCTTGTCGACCAGGATCTCGCCGACCGTATCTTGGAGATTCCCTACCGCTATCACCTTGCCGCGGCGCAGAAGCTGGTCGAGCTTGGCGTCGACATGATCTGGATCGGCGACGACATCGGCACCCAGCGGGCGATGTTGATGGCCCCCGATACATGGCGGGTGCTGCTCAAACCGCGCGTTGCCAACTTTATCAGCACCCTCAAGCGCATCAACCCCAACGTCAAGGTTGCCTACCATTCAGACGGCGTCATCACGCCGATCATCCCCGACCTCATCGAGATCGGGCTGGACGTCCTCAATCCGATCCAGCCGGCCTGCATGGACCCGGCCGAGATCAAGCGCAAGTTTGGCGATCATCTCTGCTTCTGGGGGTCGATCGACGAGCAGCATACGCTGCCGTTCGGCTCGCCGCAGGATGTCGCGGACGAAGTATGTACGCGCCTGCAGACCCTCGGCAAGAACGGCGGCCTGATCCTGGGGCCAACCCATCACGTGCAGTTGGATACGCCCATGGAGAACTTCTGGGCGATGGTCAACACTATCAAGCAAACACCGTACCCATCTTAGCCCTTTAGAGAAGAACTGGAGGAAACAATCTGATGAGACTTCTGCTGCGCCTGATCATCAACATCATTGCCGTCGGCATTGCCGTCTGGATTCTGCCCGACAGCGTGTTCAATATGTCGGGTGGTTTCGGCGGCCTGCTCTTGTTCACCGTCATCCTGGGTGTCGTGAACGCGTTTATCGGGCCCATCATTCGGCTGCTTTCGCTGCCGATCACGTGCATTACGTTGGGGCTGTTTACGTTCATCATCAACGCCATCCTGCTGCTGCTCACCGCCTGGTTTACCAACCTGCTGTTCCCCAACACGGTCGAAATCGGCGGGGCGAACTGGCTGCAGACGCTGCTGTGGGCAGCTGTGATCGCGGTTGTGATCAGCCTTATCAGCGCCGTGCTCAGCTGGTTCCTGCCGGACGACGATCGTCGCCGCTAACCGGCGCGTGGTCACGGTTACCAGCACATCGTAGAACAGCGCCCCGGCGCCCATATCAGCCTCGTCCTGTGGCGTGACCTGGTTGATGTTGCGGCCGTCGGGGCTGTGTTTTGCCCACCAGACGCCCGGCGCCAGCACGGTCCCGGCAATCACGTCCTCGGTCACCTCCGCCTTGAGCGTCACCTCGCCCAATCCGTTGCACACGCGCACGATATTGCCTGATGCAATCCCGCGCGGGGCGGCATCGTGCGGATGAATCTGCAGCAGCGGTTCGCCCGCACGTGCCCGCAGCCGGTCCACAATGCCGAACGAGGTATTGAGATAAGAGTGGGCCGGCGGCGAGATGCACACGAGCTGCTGCGGCTCCGCCTGGTGCTGCCGTGGTCGACTCAGCCGGCGCATCCTCTCGGCTATCCAGCTTGCCGCTCGCTTCCTGCCAGTGTGGGGCCGTGTAGCCTGGCAGCGGGTCGTAGCCGTCTTGTTCCAGCCGCTCGCTGTAGAACTCGCACTTGCCGCTCGGCGTGGGGAAGCCGCCTTCGGCAAAGGCCGCATAGGGCTGCGGCAGCGCCAGGCGCACAAACCCTTCGGCCAGCAGCCTTTCCCAGGTGATGCCCGCAAAGCGCGGGTGCGTCTGGCACGCCACCAGGTTCGCGCAGCATCTGCTCGTCGCCTTCGTGGAAGCAGGGGTCGTCATAGCCCATCGCCGCTGCCAGCCGGCGGAAAATCTCGCTGTTGGGCAGGCTCTCGCCCAAGGGGGCAATCGCCGGCCGGTTGAGCGCAAGGTGCGTGTGGCCGTAGGGCTTCAGAATATCCCAGTGCTCCAGCTGCGTCGTGGCGGGCAGGACATAGTCGGCATAGTCGGCCGTGTCGGTCTGGAACTGCTCCAGCACGACGGTGAAGAGGTCCTCGCGCTGCAGACCCCGGCGCACGGCCGCCTGGTCGGGGCAGACGGCCGCCGGGTTGCAGTTGTAGACGATCAATGCCTTGACGAGGGGGCCGGCGGCTTGCGGGTCGGGAATCCTGTCTACCGGCCGGGGATGGTAGTGCGCCTGCGCGAGCCGTGCCGGGTCGGTGCTCAGCGCATCGCCGAGGCGATTCATGTTGAGCCGGCGCGGCGTGCGCCCTGCCAGCAGGTCCGGCCGATAGAGCTGTGTGCGGTCCAGGTGGCGGAAATAGCCGCTGGCGCTGAGCTGGATGCCGCCGCCGTAGCGGCGCCACGCGCCGACGAGCGCCGGCAGGCAGGCAATCGTGCGCACGGCCATGCCGCCGCCGTAGTGGCGCTGCAGCCCATAGTTGACGCGGATGGCGGCCGGCTGCTGCCCGGCGTATTCGTGTGCCAGCGTACGGATCCGGTCGGCGCCGACGCCGGTGATGGCCTCGGCGCGTTCCGGGGTCCAATCCGCCACCCGCTGCGCCAGTGCGTCAAAGCCGAGCGGTATAGCGCTCGACATAGTCGGCGTCGTGCAGCCCTTCGCCGATGATGACATGCATCATGGCCAGCGCCAGCGCGCCGTCGGTGCCGGGGTGCACGGCGATCCACTCGTCGGCGGCCTGGGCCGTGCGCGTGTTGGCCGGATCGATGACGATGACGCGTGCCCCTTGCTTGCGTGCCTGCTGGACAAACGGCCACAGGTGCAGGTTGCTGGTCAGCGTGTTGCTGCCCCAGATCAGGATCAGCCGGGCGTGCGCATAGGCCTCGGTCTCCATGCCCTCGGCCGCGCCGATGGTGTAGATATAGCCCTCAAAGCCCGCCTCCGAGCAGATCGTGCGCTCCAGCAGGCTGGCCCCCATGCTTGTGGAAGAAGCGTGACGCCATCCCTTCGCCCTGCAGCAGGCCCATCGTGCCGGCATACGAGTAGGGCAGCACTGCCTCTGGCCCGTCTGCGGCAATAATCTGCCTGCAGGCGCGCTGCGATATCGGCGGCTGCTTCCTCCCAGGTGACGGGTACAAACTCGCCGCTGCCCTTGGGGCCGACGCGGCGCAGCGGTGTCGTCAGCCGCCCCTGGTGGTAGGTGCGCTCGAGATAGCGATCCACCTTGCCGCACAGCTTGCCCTGCGTGACCGGGTGGTCGGGGTGCCCCCAGATGTCGACGGCGCGGCCGGTAGCACGCTCCACCGCCACCTGCCAGCTGCAGGTGTCGGGGCAGTCGTGCGGGCAGACGCCCGTGACAATCTGGATGGCGGGGTCGGATTGGTACTGGGTCAGCTTGGTCATGGCAGCGGCTCCTGGCAGGTAACGTCCGTACGGAAGACCTATTTAACCATATGGGGCTGCGACGCGCCGAATCATGTGCCGGGGACGTGTCCTGCGTGCCACTCGCCTTGTGCAACCTGCACAAAATCGATTGCCAAAGTTTCAGGTAACTTGGTGATGGAGGATTGATGAAACGTGGCCTATAGTTGGACAAAGCAGTTCTTTCATACCCAAACCATGCAAGAGGAGTTGTACGCATGAGCCTAAAGTGTAGCTCGCCCGCCGATGTTTCAGCCGCCATTGCGGCCCAGGGCATAGAATTTGTCGATATTAAATTTACGGATTTGTACGGCCAGTGGCAGCACTTTTCGGTGCCGGTCGATTACTACGATGAAGACGATATTTTCACCAGCGGTCTGGGCTTTGACGGTTCGTCGATTCGCGGCTTCAAGTCGATCGAGAGCAGCGACATGCTGCTGGTGTGCGATCCCGACGACGGCATTTATTGACCCGGTGTGCATCAACCCGACCGTCAGCTTGATTGCGAACGTCTTTGAGCCGGGCACGCTGGAAGCCGTTCAGCCGCGACCCGCGCAACGTCATCCGCGCACGCCGAGGCCTACATGAAGAGCACAGGCCTCGCCGACACGATGTTCTGCGGCCCGGAAGCGGAATTCTTTATCTTTGACAAGGTCAAGTACGAAACCGGCCGCTATTCGGCCGGCTATGCCATCGCCAGCGACGAAGCCAGCTGGACGACGGGCGAATGGGGCCCCGGCCACAAGATCGGCTACAAGGGCGGCTATTTCCCGGTGGCGCCGTTTGACGGCCTGCAGGATATCCGCTCCGAGATGGTCAACGAGATGATCAAGGCCGGCCTCAAGATCGAGCGCCATCACCACGAAGTTGCCACGGCCGGCCAGACCGAGATCGACCTGCGCTTTGCGCCGATGATCCAGATGGCAGACTGGATGCAGATCTACAAGTACATCGTCAAGAACGTGGCGGCCAAGCACGGCAAGACCGCGACCTTTATGCCCAAGCCGCTCTTTGAAGACAACGGCTCCGGCATGCACGTGCACTCCGAGCCTGTGGAAGGACGGCAAGCCGCTGTTTGCCGGCGACAAGTATGCCGGCCTGAGCGACATGGCGCTGTGGTACATCGGCGGCATTCTGACGCACATCAACTCGCTGCTGGCCTTCTGTGCGCCGACGACCAACTCCTACCGCCGCCTGGTGCCGGGTTATGAAGCACCCGTCGTCATCGCCTACTCGGCCCGCAACCGCTCGGCTGCCTGCCGCATTCCGGTCTCGTCGCAGTCGCCCAAGGCCAAGCGCGTCGAGTTCCGCTGCCCGGATCCGGCCGCCAATCCGTACCTGGCCTTCTCGGCCATCCTGATGGCCGGCCTTGACGGCATCAAGAACCAGATCGACCCGGGCATGGCTTCGGAGATGGACCTGTTCGAGGGCGAGAACATCAAGAAGACCCGTACACCGTCATGGGGTCGCTCAGCGACGTGCTGGATGCGCTGGCTGCCGATCACGCCTATCTGACCGCAGGCGGCGTCTTCAGCGAGGAGCTGATCGAGACCTACATTGCTACCCGCCGCATCGCCGACGTCGACGCCGTGCGCCTGCGCCCGCACCCGCACGAATTTGTGATGTACTACGGTGTCTAGGCTGGCATCCTAGCTGATGGTGCCGCAATGCCGTGACATGCGAGTGCCAAGCTGTCGTCGACCGTGGATGCCATGTTATGCCACACCCGTGCCCGTCACCTTGACGGGCGCGGGTGTGTTTTGTCTGCGGGTCCCTGGTACAATGTGATCTCGCATCCCCGGCCGCCGCTATCTTCAGCGTAGAGGAGAAGTAAACCAATGACGCTTGCATATCGCCAGGATGAGTTGGAACGCATTGACGAACTCATCAAGCGCAACGATATCCGCTTTATCCGCCTCCAGTTTTCCGACATTGTCGGCGTTTCCAAGCAGATTACGATTCCGGTTGAGCATTGGGACGATGCCGTCACGCATGGGGTCTGGTTTGACGGCAGCTCGGTCGAGGGCTTTGCGCGCATCGCCGAGAGCGACATGTACCTGCAGCCGGACCTCAGCACCTTTGTGGTCATTCCCTGGGAGATGGATCTTTCGACGGCGCGTGTGATCTGCGACGCTCACACGCCCGATGGGTCGCCCTTTGAAGGCGACCCGCGCTATGTGCTCAAGCGCCAGCTGGAGCGCGCCGAGCGCAGCTGGGCTTGGACTACCAGGTGGGTCCCGAGCTTGAGTTCTTCCTGTTTCAGCCCCATGCCAACGGCGACCTGCTGCCGCTGCAGCCGCACGACTATGCCGGCTACTTTGATATCAGCACCGACCTGGCGCACAGTGTCCGCCGCCAGATGGTCGATGCGCTGCAGGCGATGGGCATCGACGTCGAAGCCTCGCACCACGAGGTGGCCAATGGCCAGAGCGAGATCGACTTTAAGTATGGGCCGGCCCTGGTGACGGCCGACAACGCCAACACCATGCGCACGACGCTCAAGGCGGTCGCGCAGAAGAACGGGCTGCACTGCACCTTCATGCCCAAGCCCGTCACGGGGGTCAGCGGCTCCGGCATGCACGTGCACCAGAGCCTGTGGGACAAGCGCACGGGCGACACGGCCATGTACGACGCGGACGGCGAATATGGGCTGAGCGACCTGGCGCATGCACTTTATTGCCGGCCAGCTGGCACATGCCAAGGCCATTACCCCGATCATTGCCCCGCTGGTCAACAGCTACAAGCGTCTGGTCGCCGGCTACGAAGCGCCCGTCTACATTTCTTGGGGCCGCACCAATCGCAGCGCCTTGATCCGCATTCCCCGCATCACGGCCGGCCGCTATAAGAGCACGCGCTGCGAGCTGCGCTGCCCCGATCCCTCGTGCAATCCCTACCTGGCCTTTGCCGTCATGCTGGCGGCCGGGCTGGAAGGCATTGAGAAGAAGATGATTCCGCCCCCGCCGGCCGAGGAAGATCTCTACCACGTGGACAGCGTGCGCGCCGGGCTTGACATGCTGCCCGGCGACCTGGGCCAGGCCATCGATGCCCTCAAGCAGGATGAGATCATCCAGGATGCCCTGGGCGAACATGTCTATGAGCGTTACGTGGAGGCCAAGACGCTGGAGTGGAACGAATACCGGCTGTATGTGAGCCGTTGGGAGCTGGATCGCTATCTGACGCTTTACTAGACGTAAAGACGAGTGCGACCGCGCCATTTGGCGCGGTGCAGATCGCGCCACACGGCGCTGTTGCCCCCGCCTTTTCCGGGCTACAATGATGACCAAGAAGAGCAAGCGCAAGAGTAAAAGCGCAGAGGCGAAAGAAAAATAGAGTAGCCGCTCTTCTGAAATACCCAGTCTTGATATTACTTCTTGCCTCGCTGGCAACCTTCCTTCACTGACTTGGGTCAGCGTCCTGTCCGTTAGCGTAGGACGGGCAGGACGCTTAGACCCAGAAGCGCTCCTTGAGCGCTATTCCCGCGCCAAAAGCATGATACATTCGTATCCGTAAATCCGTATTTCGTCGGATGACATCGGCGCGCCATGCGCCTATGATGCTTGCCAAGGAGATCTGATTTCATGGCAGCCATCCGCGTGATACTCGCCGACGACCATGCCGTCGTGCGCAAGGGGATTCGGGAATTCCTCGAAGAAGAAAACGACATCTGTGTGCTGGCCGAGGCTTCCGACGGCGAAGCAGCCAAAGCCATCATTCAACAGTATCGGCCCGATGTCGCCATTCTCGACATTCGCATGCCAGGCGCCACGGGGATAGAGGTGACCCGCTGGGTCCGCAGCCAGGCGCTGCCGGTCAAGGTCTTGATCGTGACCGCCTATGACGACAACCCATTTGTGACCGCAGCCCTTCAGGCCGGGGCCAACGGCTACGTGATGAAGGACGCCGATGCCGACCAGATCATTGCCGCCGTGCGCTCCGTCCACCACGGCCAGACGGCGTTGGACCCGGCAGTGGCACGCATGCTGGTTGGCCCATCGGCGTACGGCATGCCGGCATGCCCCACCCATGGAGCCGCTCAGCGAACGCGAGCAGCGGGTCCTCGAACTGGCTGCGCGTGGGTTGACGAACCGGGGCATCGGCGCCGAACTGACCATCAGCGACCGCACGGTGCAGGGCCACCTTGCCAATATCTACGCCAAGCTCCAGGTCAACAGCCGCACAGAGGCCGTGACCAAGGCCATCCAACTTGGCTTGTTTCAGCTGCCCAGCGGCAGCAGTTGAGCCCATGGCCTCGCTTCATTTTCGCAGCCTGCGTGTGCAGGTGCTGCTCTGGACAATCGTACCGCTGATCATTGTTTTGCTGATCGTGTCGCTGACCGGGATCGGCAGCCACCAGTTCTCTGTGCGCCAATTGGTGGCGGAAGAGAATATCAACCTCGTCGACGTGGCCACCAAGGCCGTCCAGGCACGCATCAATCTCTATCACACCCTGCTTGATACGCAGGCATGCTCAAGAGGTCGATGTGCACGCCGGCGCGGCACCTTCCCTGCAGCCCGGCGACAACTCCCTTCCTCCGCTTGAGATCTGGCGCCTGCGCAATGATGACACTGGGGCCGATCAGGTGCCGGCCTGGGCCACCCGCGCCGCAGCAGCGGCCGAGGAGGCGAACACCGGCGCTACCTGGTTCGGTTTCGACGATGCCGCCCATCGTATTGTCTGGGCTGCTGCCGCGGCCGACGCATCCGGCTGGATTGTAGGCAGCATCGACGCCGCTGGATTGGGCCTGGCCGATCTGTTCACCGATGCAAGCACCATCGTCGGCGACCGCTCGCTGCCCACGATTGCCGTCGTCGATGGCGCAAAACAGCTTGTCGACGCCAACCAGCCTCTCGTCGATGCCGCCGTTATGAGCGGTCCCGAAGCGGACCAGGCCCTGCGCTGGCGAACGCGGCGTACACGTCGCGTCCGATCCAAGCCAGCAAGCAGTGGTCGCTTTCGCCCCTATTGATGGCACGCCCTGGGCGATGGTGATTCAGCGCCCCGTTACGGACTTGATTGCGCCCTTCTTTCGCCTTGAGCAGATCTTGCCGCTGATACTGCTAGCGGCAGCGGTCATCTCTGTCTTGACTCTCTATTTTGGCCTCAGCCTGGTCGTGCGTCCGGTGCACGCGCTGGTCGACTATGCCGAACGCATCGGCCAAGGCGACTTCCGTGCCGCCTCAGAGCGTGTCGGGGGAGTGAACGAAATCGAGGACCTGCGTCTGGCCCTTGACCATATGGCACAGCAGCTGCAGACGGAGCAGGCGGCGCTGCAGGCCTACTTGCGCGCACTGACCAACGCGCAAGAAGAAGAACGCGCCCGCCTAGCCCGTGAACTGCACGACGAAACGGTACAGACGCTGATCGCATTGGACCATAAGGCGCAGACCGTACAGCGGGGCCTTGACAAACATCCCGAACGAACACGCGACCAGGTTGCCGAACTGCGCAAGATTACGGCTGCGGCAACTCAGGAGGTGCGCCGGCTGAGCTACGGCCTACGGCCTCTCGGGTTGGAGGAAATCGGTCTCGACTCGGCATTGGAACGCCTGGCGCAAGATGCGCACGCGGACTACCGCTGCCTTGGCGCAGCCTGCCGGCTGACAAACGAGAAGGAACTGGCCTTCTACCGGATCGCCCAGGAGTCGCTGTCCAATGCTCGCCGCCACGCCAACGCCGGCTGCATCCGCATGATGCTTGTCTTCGGCGCTGCTCACGTCACACTTGGCGTGGGCGATGATGGCCAGGGTTTCCAGATGCCGGCCAAGCTGTCCGAACTGACTCAAAACGGTCACTTTGGACTGATGGGCATCACCGAACGTACCGAATTGATCGGCGGCCGTCTCTACTGTGAGTCACTGCCCGGCCGTGGTACGGTCATCATCGTCCAAGCGGCATACGACGCCGGTCCGCTGAACGTCGACGGTGAAGCAATTGCCACGGTGCATAACTGGTTGGCTTCCTCCTAAGCGCTTGCTGCTTTTTCACCCGATTGGCTACAATAGCAGCTATGTCGCAATCTTCCGCCCATCCGGCGACGCGCCGTGGCACAGCTGCCGAGACGCGCAACGCCGTCCTAATCTACAATCCCTATGCCGGCCACGACGATTGGCAGCAGCAGATCGAAGGTGTCGCACGCTTTTGGGGCGATCACGGGTGGTCTGTGACATTACAGACGACGCAGGGCCCGGGGCACGCCACAGAATTGGCCGCCGCTGCAGCAGCAGCTGGTGCGGAAGTCGTCATCTCAGCCGGCGGCGACGGCACGCTGCACGAAGTGGCGCAAGGGCTGATCCATACCCCCTGCATTTTGGCGCCGCTCCCTGCCGGTACGACGAACTGCCTCACGCGCGACTTGAGGGTTGCCCAAGTCAGATGGCCCCGATCCAAACTGGCTGATCGAGTCGTCACAAGCCCTGTTGGCGGGACGCGTTCAGTCAATGGATGTGGGATCGTGCAGCAATGGGAAACAGTGGCTGCTCTGGGCCGGTGTCGGCATTGAGAGCCGCATCGTCGAGCATGTCGAGCCGCGCTCGGCCTTGCTCAAGCGGTTCGGCCTGGCCGGATACGTGGCGAAGGCCGCCGTGCCGTTCCTCACGTTTGCCGGTTTGCCCGTGCGGGTAGCGGTCGACGGCCATGCCATTGAGGGGCACTTTGTGTCCGTTACTGTCTGCAACAGCCGTGTGTTTGCCGGCGGGCTGCTCAATCTCAACCCCGGCGGCGTGCTGGACGATGGGCAGTTCGAAACTTGGGTGCTGGCCGGCCGCTTTGCTCCCGCGCATGGGGTTGCACAGCCTGTTTGTTGCGCTGCAAACGCATGGACAACGCCCCGATGTCTTTTGCCTGCGTGGTCGGCACATCATCATCGAAACGGCTACGCCACAGTCGTTTCACCTGGACGGCGAAGTCAATCACAGCACGCCGATCACCTGCTCGGTCCTGCCGGGCGCACTGCGCCTGCTTGCCCCTTCGACGGCGCCGGACAGCCTGTTCGCCAGCCGGGGAAGCGCTTTGAGGGGTGAGCGGGTGAGAGGGTGCACTCTACGACCCTTCACCCACTCACTACTGCGCTGGCACGAATACAGCCACCTGGTTGCCCGCGCCGTCAAACAGCGTCAGCATGCCGGCTTTCAGTGAGTACGCTGCCGTAGTCTGGAGCGAGCTGAGGTACTGCTGTTCCTGGTCCATGATTCCGAGCGGCTCGCTGCAGTACTTTTCCGAAGGGGCGAGTGGGGCAACTGTCCAGTTGATTCCCGTCGATCTGGTATGTGCTGCTGTATGAATTGCAGCCGCCGTCGCCGCTTAGCGTGCCCTCCTCGCCAAACCGCGCAGTGATACGTGTGCCGGTGAGCGGCGATGCCAGCGCCCCTGCGGCATCCCGAAAGGATATCAACACGTATTCATTGCCTACCGGCGTATCGGCAGAAGCTGCGCCAGAAGCTTCGGTGCGGTGGCGCCGTCGGTGCCGGTGCCGCAGCAGACGGTAACGACGCCGCAGTGGCCTCGGGTGTCGCCACGCGACACTCCACTTCCACACTGTCTGTGCGTCCCTGCTCGTCTGCTGCCGTGATCTGATAGCGTAAGGGCCCCGATCGGCTCGGGCAGTCCGAGCCGTCGCCGCTGCGCGGTGCGCCTTCGACCAGTGTGACGCCGGAGCGTTCGATGCGAATGCTCGGGGCTTCGCCGGCCACGGTCCAATGCAGCTCGACGCACCCACCGGCGGTCAGCTGTTCAGGCAGCACTGCAGAATTGGTCGATTTGAGGACCCTGCGTAACGTCTGCCTGCGGCGTCACCATGGCCGCTGCAGGGGGTTCGATAACCTGCAGCGCTGCCACGGCGTAGTTGCGTCCACCAGGTCCCTGGGCGCCCACACCATACTCATAGGTGCCTGGCGCCTTTGGACAGTCCTCATACGTGCCCTCGACGGGGGCCTCGCTCCACAGCGGCTCCTTGTTGCGGAAGACAGCCGCCTGGTCCACCTCGCCCGATGACTTTCCAGGCAAGCGTAACGCATTCTCCAAGTTGCATCTCGCCGGCGGGTGCCAGCGTGAAATAGTCGAACTGCGGCAGGTCGGGATTCGGCTCGACATACACCGTGATGCGAGCGGACATCCTCCTGGCCGTTGCGTACCACGCGTAGGTTGTATGTCGTCGTCGCGTTAGGAATATCGGCGGCGCTGCCCTGGGCTGCGACCCCGCCGGTTCTGCCATTCCTGTCCCGCCTGGTAGAAGTAGACCTCCTGCGCACCCTGGACATCCCACGTGAAGTTGACGGCATTGCCCTGCAGCACACGTTCGGCGTCGGCCGCAAAGGTGATGCCTGGCGCAGGTGTCTGCGTCGGTGCGGGCGTAGGCGTTGGCGCGCCTGCAACCTGGATGCCGGCCCGCAGGCGCTCGCCAAAGCCGCTGGCCGCGGCCATTCTGCATCTGCCATACGCCCTGGTAGATGCCGGCGCTTACCGGTGCCACCAGCTGTACTTCGATGTCGTAGCTTTCACCTGGGCGGCACTGTGCCGCGCACGGCGGTTGGCTGGCCGCCCATGCCGGCACCAGCCGGGCTGCCATAGGCGAACACGAGTTGATAGGTGTCGTCCCACGTGCACGTGCCGGTGTTGAGTACACGCCACGCTTTGGTGAACGGCTGGCCCGGCATCAGGACAGCCGGGGCCGTCATCCCCAGGTCAGGCAGCGACAAGTCTTCCAAACGGGCCAGCCCGTCGACTGCAGCTTTGCCCGGCTCCACCTGTTCCTGATTCGGTTGCATAGTCCGGCAGGTCGCCTGGTGCCGTGAGTTGATCTGGCGCCAACCCAAGCTCATCGGCTGCAAGCCGGGCCAGCGTGCCGTTGGCAGCCAAGGCTGCCAGCGCCGTGTCCAACTGGGCACGCAGCTCGCCGGCGCCCTTGCGCACCTCCAAGGCATACTGTTGGGCCGCAGTCCACTGCCCACAACTTGCAGGTCGTTGGCTTGGGCAATGCTCTTCTGCTGCCGCCAGGTCGGTTACGACCAGGTCGATGCGCCCTGCTGCGAGATCATTGGCAGCGGCGTCGATCGGTGGTATAAAGGAGCAGATTTTCGGCTGGACTGAGGCCGCCTTCTATCAGCTCTTTGCGCAGGCAAGCTCTCATAGATTGAGCCGCGCTCGACGCCGATGCGCTGCCCGGCCAGGTCGGCGAGCGCTGTGACGGCGCCTGCACTCTCTTTGCGTGCCACGATGCCCTCGGTTGAGGCGAAATAGGGCTGGCTGAAATCGACGACGGCGGCCCGTTCAGGAGTAACAGTCAATGCGGCCGCGGCGACGTCGATCTGGCCCAACTGCAAGGCGTCTGCCAGCCCTTCGAGCGCAAAGTCCTTGAACACCACTTCCACGCCGAGCTGGGCGCCGATGGCGCGCAGCAGAGCGATGTCATACCCGCCAAGCTGGAAGGCCTGGTCATAGTACTCAAACGGTGCATAGTCCGCCGCCGTGCCGACCACCAGGCGGCCATTCTCCCGGATACGCTGCCAGTCGCCTGCCGCATCGGGTAAAACGATCGGCGGTGCATCGGGTGCAGGCATCTTGGCACCGGGACTGCTTTGCGGCGCCTGCACCGGCGCGCATCCAGCCAACAGCGCAAGGGCAAGCAGTAGGACGGCAGCGAGGATAAAGCGTTGCTAGCAACCTTTTTCCCTGCCGATGCGCAAATGGCGTTGCCTTGTCAAGTCATCTTTTCGCACGTGCCGTGCGCAAACGTGCGACAGACACTATGCGCATAGTGCACGGCGACAACTCCAGTATAGCAGCGGCGCACGGGAGGGCCAATCAATAGTTGAGCGAACTCCCCGCCATGATTTATACTGGCCTCTACCATTGGCCCGGCCCACAAGCTCTGCAGTGATCTGGCCGGCCACTCCACATGAAATGAGCGGTTATGCTGATATCGCTTGAAGATGCTGCCAGCCCCAACACCATCGACCTCGCTCCCCTGCGCCAGTTGCTTGCCGATTATGCTGCCGGCGGGCGATCATCGCTGCTGCCGGTCTTGCAGGCTGCCCAGGCGCATTACGGCTATATCTCGCAGCCGGTGGCCGCGGAGATCGGCCGCGGGCTTGGCGTACCGCTGGCAGACGTGCATGGCGTGATCGATTTCTATTCGCTTGCTGTACCGTGAGCCCATCGGGCGCACGGTGGTGCGCGTCTGCACCGATCCTGCCTGTGCCTTGCGCGGTGCCGATGCCGTGCTCGACGCAGCATGCCGGCGTGCCGGCGTCGAGGTAGGCGGCACCTCGGCCGACGGCGCTTATACGGTGGAACGCTCGCCCTGCCTGGGCCAGTGCAATGCCGGCGTTTCGGTCAACGTCACGCACGGCCGGCCTGCAGAGTCGGCCACCTATGCCCACGTCACGCCTGACGCGCTGGACGACGTCTTCGCCGCGCGTGGCCGTACGACCGGCAGCCGCTACTGGACCTACGACTACGTCGGCGGCGATCTCTGCATCGTGACGCCGCTCTGCGGGCGTGGCCGGAGCACCAAGCTGATCGAATACCAGGCCGTGGGCGGCATGCAGGCGCTGCGCCAGGCGCTGACCCAAATGACGCCTGCCGAAGTCACCGCCGCAATCAAGGCTTGTGCGCTGCTGGGCCGCGGCGGCGCGGCGTTCCCGGCCTGGCTCAAGTGGGAGGGTGCCGCCGCTGCTCCTGGCCGGCCAAAGTACTTCGTCGTCAACGCCGACGAGTCCGAGCCGGGCACCTTTAAGGACCGCGTGCTGCTCGAGGGCGACCCCTGCCGCATTATCGAAGGCGCCCTGATCGGCGCCTATGCCACCGGCGCGAGCGAAGATCTACTTCTATGTGCGCGGCGAATATCCGCTTGCGATCGAGCGGCTGCATCGCTGCCATCGACGAGTGCCGCCTGGCGGGCTATATTGGCGAGAATATCCTTGGTTCGCCTTTCTCGGTCGAGGTCGAGGTGCGCAGCGGCGCCGGCGCCTATATCTGCGGCGAGGAGACGGCACTGCTCGAATCGATCGAGGGCAAGCGCGGCTTCCCACGCGTCAAGCCGCCGTTCCCGGTCACCCACGGCCTGTTTGGCAAGCCGACGACGATCAACAATGTTGAAACGCTGGCCAAGGTGCCGTACATCGTCGTGCATGGCCCCGCAGCCTTTCGCGAGCTGGGCACGGAGAGTTCGACGGGGCCAAAGCTGATGTGTCTGTCGGGCGACGTCGTGCGGCCCGGCCTGTACGAAGTTCACTTTGGCATGACCCTGCGCACGCTGCTGGAGGAACAGGCGGGCGGCGTCACCGGCGACCTGCAGGCCGTGCTGCTGGGCGGTGCGGCGGGTGCCTTTGCCACGCCTGCTCACCTCGACGTCAAGCTCACCTTTGAGGACCTGCGCGCAGCGGGCTTGACGCTTGGTTCGGGCGCCATTATGGTCTTTAACACCACGCGTGATCTGCGTGATATTCTCATGCGGCTGGGCCGTTTCTTTGCCCACGAGTCGTGCGGCAAGTGCTATCCCTGCCAGCTGGGCACGCAGCGCCAGTATGAGATCCTTGCGCGGCTCGCCCACGGCAGTGGGCTGCCAGGCGATGCGCAGCGCCTGCAAGACGTAGGCTGGACGATGACCGACGCATCGCTGTGCGGCTTGGGCCAGACTGCGGCCAGCGCCGTGCTCAGCGCAATGCGGCACTGGCCGGACCTGTTCAACGCTGCACCTGCCGGCTCGCCGGCGCCGGGCAGCACTCGATTGGAGCCTTGAGCATGGCCGAAGTGAATCTGACGATCGACGGCGCGGCCGTATCCGTAGAAGCCGGTACGACGATCCTGCAGGCCGCGGCGGCTGCCGGTGTCCACATTCCGACCATCTGCTATCACGAAGCATGCACCGCCAACGGCCTCTGCCGCATGTGCGTGGTAGAGGTCAAGGGTGCACGGCTGCTGCAGCCGTCGTGCATTGCGGCCGTGGGCGAAGGAATGGAAGTCACGACCCGCAACGCGCGCGTCGAGCGCGCACGGCGCACGATCCTGGAAATGCTCGACTCTGCCGTCGACCTCTCGCAGGCGCCGGAAATCCAGGCGCAGATGAGCGACTATGCCGCACAGCCCCAACGCTTTCCTGAGGCCGAACGGCGCACCCCGCCGGTGATCGACGACAACCCCATGTATGTGCGCGACTACGCCAAGTGCATCCTCTGCTGGCGCTGCGTCCAGGTCTGTGCCGAAGATGCCCAATACACATTTGCGCTCGTCGTTTGACGGCCGCGGCTTTGAGACGCAGATTGGCACATTTTTTGACAGCTCGATGCCGGAGACCACCTGTGTCTTCTGCGGCCAGTGTGTCGGCGTTTGCCCCACGAACGCCCTCAAGCCGCGGCGTGAGTGGCTGCTTGAGCAGGGCAAAACGCCCGACGAGATCATGGAACTTACCCGCGCCGAACGCCGCCGGCGCCGTCGCTAAGCTTCCTCTCAGTAGAATGGGTATGCGGTTGCAGGGTCGCGCATGAACGGTGCAGTCTGGTTTGGGCTGATGTCGGCGCTTGTCTGGGGTGCCGGCGATTTTTGCGGCGGCCTTGCCACACGGCGTGCACGCCCCCTTTCGGTGGTGCTGATTGCGGAAATTTCCGGCGCCGTCCTGCTGCTGCTCGCCGCGTTGGCCTGGCGGCAGCCGCTGCCGGACCTGCCGACCTTGGGGTGGAGCGCCGGTGCCGGCCTTGCCGGCGCGATGGGGCTGGTGGCGCTGTATACCGCGCTTGGCCGCGGCCACATGGGTGTTGTCGCCCCGGTTTCAGCTGTGATCGCCGCCCTGGTGCCTATTGTTGCCAGTGCCTATACTGGAAGGACCCCCTGCGCCCACGCAGTTCATGGGCTTCGCCGTCGCGCTGGCCGCAGTGTGGCTGCTCTCCAGCGCCGGAGAACGCTACCGGAGAACGTACCGGATCCGCAGGCGAACTGCGTCTTGCACTCTTGGCGGGCCTTGGCTTTGGCTTCTATTTCGTGCTGATCGACCGCGCCGATCCGGTGAGCGGCTTCTGGAACCTGACTTTCGCCCGCTCGTTTGCCTTCGTGGTGCTGGCAGCGTTGATGCTGTCGATCCGGCATCCGCTCCTGCCCCCGCGTGCCGTGCTGCCGCTCAACCTGTTGAACGGCACCCTGGATGCCGGCGGCAACCTGTTCTTTGTGCTGGCGGCCCAGTCCGGACGCCTGGACGTTGCCTCCGTGCTGGCCTCGCTCTATCCCGGGACTACGGTGCTGCTGGCCTGGCTTGTGCTGGGCGAACGCCTGAACCGGCCCCAGACTTTTGGCGTCGCCGCTGCGCTGCTGGCCATTATCCTGATCGTCTTGTAACCCTGAGAGCGCCTGTAACAGTGTTCCTCTATCTATCCAAGCTGCTCCCGTTGTTTATCTATCCGCTCAGCCTCGCCTGCCTTCTGCTTGCTGCGCTGCTGGTGCTGCGCCGGCGGCCGCGCTGGGTGTTGTGGCTGGGGCTGGCTGCCTTCCTCCTGCTCTGGTTGGGAGGTAACCGGCTCGTCTCGATGGCGTTGGTGCGCTCCTTAGAGTGGCAGTACTTCCCATCTGACGTGGCGCCGAAAGCCGATGTAATCGTGCTGCTGGGTGGCGGCGAACTGCCGTCAACACCGCCGCAGCCGCTGGCCGGTGTCAACGACGATGGCGACCGGATCATCTACGCTGCGTGGCTGTATCAGCAGGGCGCCGCTCCCCACGTGTTGGCCAGCGGCGGAGTTGTCGGCGTCGACGGCCCTGCGCTGCAGGCCGGAGCCGATGCCATGGCGCAGCTGCTCAACATCATGGGTGTACCCCCGGCAGCACTCTGGCTGGAACCGCGCTCGCGCAACACGTATGAGAATGCCGTCGAAACAAAGAAACTGCTTGATGCCAGAGGCATCCGGCGCATCATTTTGGTGACTTCGGCCCTGCATATGCCGCGAGCGAGCGCTATCTTCAGAAAGCAAGGATTCGACGTCATCCCTGCCCCGACCGACTACGCCGTTACCGCGGCCCTATGGGACTACTATCTCACCCCGGATCCTGCCATTCAGGTCTTTAACCTTTTCCCTACCGCCGAGGCGCTGGATAACACGATGCACGCGCTTAGGGAGTATATGGGCATCGTCGTGTATCGCTTGCGCGGTTGGCTGTGATGCCCTTACGTGATGCTTGGCCGTGAGGCTTTGGTCGGCGCGGCGGATTGGCGTATGATTGGGATTGCTGTGTCTTCCTCATTTTCGTGTTAATCAACATCGCTGCCCTCTGCAGCGTCGAGGTCTGTTCATGCAGCTTACCCACAAAGAACGTTTGCGCCGCGCCATTCGCCACGAGCCGGTTGACCGCCTACCGACGCAGATCAACTACACCGGCCGGCAGGGCGAACAACTGGCCGCATACTTTGGCGTCACGTGGCGCGACCTGCCCGACCGGCTGGACAACCACCTGCGCCGGCTGGATGTCACCTACCCGGCACGCTCAACGAGGACAGGTCGGTCAAGTTTGACTGGTGGGGCTCCGGCTTTGACACCCAGGAAGAAGGCTATTTCGTGCGCGTGAGCCCGCTGCAGGAAAGCAAGGATCTCGACGCCATTGCCTGGCCCGATCCGCACGACCCCGATCTCCTCGACGACGCTGCCGCGGCTATCGCGGCCGACAATGGACGGCATTTTCTCGTCCCCAACTTCGGCTGGGCCCTCTTTGAACGCGCCTGGTCGCTGCGCGGCATGGTCGAGTTCTTTATGGACATGGCCGGCGATCCCGAAGTATGCCGGCGACCTGCTCGACCGTGTCACCGATATTCAACTGGCGCTCATCCACCGTTTTATCGAACTGGGCGTCGACGGCGTCTACTTTGGCGATGATTATGGCGGCCAGGCCAACATGCTGCTGTCTCCCCAAGATGTGGCGCACGCTGATCAAGCCGCGCCTGGCGCGCCTCTTTGCACCGATCCGGGCCGCCGGTCTGCCCATCCTGATGCACTCCGACGGCCACATCGAACCGATCCTGCCCGACCTGGTCGAGATCGGCCTCAACATGTATAACCCCGTGCAGCCCGAGGTGACGGACTTTTGCCTGGCTGCGCCGCGACCTTTGGCAACCGGCTTGCCTATTATGGTGGCGTTTCGACGCAGACCATGCTGCCCTTTGGCACCCCTGACGATGTGCGCGCCGCCGTGGCAAGGCGCCGCCGAAGCCTTGCGCCTGACCACACCGGCCTGCTGATCGCCCCTTCGCATCGCATGATGTCCGACATCACCATGGCAAAACGTCGAGGCGCTGCTCGATGCCTTCGCCGAGCTTCCGGGAGGACTCTGATGGACCAGCAAGAACGCCAGGCCTGGATGGCGGAGCAGTTTGCCGCCCGCTTCGATGCGCCCCCTGAGTATTGGACGCGTGCCCCTGGCCGCGTCGACCTGATGGGCAGCCACACCGACTACAACGATGGCTACATCCTGACCATGACCATCGACCGCGACACGTGGGTGGCCGCGCGCGGCCGCGGCGATCGGCAAGGTTGGCGTCTACTCGCTCAACGCGACGGCGGCGGCGACTTTTCGCCTCGACGATATTCGCCGTGACGAGGACGTCGCTGTGGCCAACTACGTGCGCGGCGTGGCCCAGGTGCTGCATGAGGCCGGCTATCCCCTGCACGGCTTTGACGCCTTGATCCATACGACCGTGCCCGTCGCCAGCGGCCTCAGCTCTTCCGCTGCGCTGGAAATGGCGGTCGGCCGCATGTTCGAGCAGGCAGGCGGGTTGCAATCTGACCCGGTCACGCTCGCCCTGCTTGGGCCAACGCGCCGAAAACCAGTTTGTCGGCGTCAACTGCGGCATCCTCGATCAGTACACCTCGGCCATGGGCAAGGCGGGCTGCGCGCTGCTGCTCGATGCGCGCACCGTGACGAGCGAGGACGTGCCCATTGCGCCTTCGATTCACGTCGTCATCTGTGACACACGCGCCAGGCGCGCCCTTGCGGGCTCGCAATACGGCGTGCGCCGCGCCCAATGCGAAGAAGGATCGCTGATTCTTGGCGCCGCGCTTCCCCATGTAAGTGCCTTGCGCGATGTGTCGATCAGCCAGTTCAATCGCGCGCGCAGGCGACCTGGATCCTATCGTCGCGAAGCGGTGCCGTTTCATCATCGAAGAGAACGAGCGCGTGCTTGCCCTGGCTGCGGCACTGCCCGCTGGGAAGCGCGACAGCATCCGTACGCTTTGCGCCGCCTCTTTTGCCGGCGCTCGCGACCTCTACGAGATCGTCGTGCCAGAGATGGAGGCCATGATGGATGCCATGTTGAGCGGGCCGGGCGTAATCGGCGCACGGCAGGCCGGAGCGGGATTCGGCGGCTGCATGGTTGCCTTTGTCGAAAAAGAAGCGGTCGAGATCTTCGCCGGCCACGTCTGGCAGCACTACCAGTCTGCCACCGGCATCGAGCCCAACGTCTACGGGGTTGTGGCGGCGCCGGGAGCAGGCACATTGTAGAATTGCCCCGCATAGACGTTAGCAGGTCGCAAAAACTATTACCCCTTTTTGACGTGCACTGACAATCATCATAAGATTGGCAGGTTACGGAACTCTTATTCTCCGTAGCTTTCTTGCTTATTTGTCCGAGGAGGAAAATGAAATGAGATTGATCCCGCGCAAGCTCTTCTTGACGCGTGGTGTAGGTGTCCATCGTGAAAAGCTGACCAGTTTCGAATTGGCATTGCGCGATGCCGGCATTGCCCAGTTCAACCTGGTGCGCGTATCATCGATCTTCCCGCCGCATTGCCAGATTGTAGAGCGCGAGGGTGGTCTGCAACTGCTGCAGGCGGGTGAAATTGTATTTTCCGTGCTGGCCGAAATGTCGAGCAACGAGCCGGGCAGGCGCATAGGGGCCTCGATCGGCGTCGCTCGCCCCGCCGATCATGATAAGTACGGCTACCTCTCTGAACACCACAGCTATGGCATGACCGAGCAGGAATCCGGCGACTACGCCGAAGACCTGGCGGCCACCATGCTTGCCACTACGCTCGGTATCCCCTTTGACGCCGAGAAAGATTATAACTCCCGCAAAGAGCAGTACGCCATGGGTGGCGAAATTGTCGATACGACCAGCATCACCATGGCCGTAACTGCCGAGCCCGGTGGGGTCTGGACTACGGTCATCTGTGCGGCAGTTCTGATCTAATGACGTTTAATAACTTTCTAGGGCTTCCCGACGAGCACAGCAGCTATGAACGAGCCGCTGTGCTCGTCTTGCCTATACCGTTTGAAGCGACAGTCAGCTACGGCGGGGGTACCCGCCATGGCCCCGCCGCTATCGTCGAGGCCTCGCAGCAGGTTGAACTGTACGATCGCGAGTTTGACTGCGAGCCGGCCACCGAATACGGCGTGCACACACTGCCCGCACTGGAACTGGCGGACGAGCCGGAGGCTGCCGTCGCCCAGATTGCCGCCGCTACGGCCGCCGCCGTTGCTTCCGGTAAGCTCCTCGTCGGGCTCGGCGGCGAGCACACTGTCAGCGTGGGCTTTGGTCGCGGCCTGCTCGATGCCGTAGGTGGCCCCCTCACGGTCGTCCAGATCGACGCACACAGCGATCTCCGCGACGAGTACGAGGATACGCCGTACAGCCATGCTTGCATCGCGCGCCGCTTGTTGGAGATGGACGGCATCGAACAGGTGCTGCAGCTTGGTATCCGCTCGGTTTGTACGGAAGAGGTCCAGTTCGTGCGCGCCAATCCCCAGCGGGCACGTGTCTGGTACAGCGAACAGGTGCACGCCGGCAATTGGCGTGATGAACTGATCGAACGCATTCGCGGCCGCCGCGTCTATCTTACGATCGATGTGGACGGCCTCGACCCATCCATCGTGCAGGCTACCGGCACTCCCGAACCTGACGGCCTGACTTGGGCGGAGACGCTGCAGATTCTGCGCACCGTCACCGCTCATGCCACCGTCGTCGGGCTGGACTGCGTGGAACTGGCCCCGCTCGACAACCTGCATGCTTCGGATTTCGCCGTGGCCAAGCTGGTATACAAGGCGATCTCGTATGCCCGTGGCTACAAGGCGTGATGTATTAAGGAGAACCCCATGAACGACGCAAACGCAATCAAGGCCTTTATCAAGCACCACTACCGTCACTTTAACTCGGCGGCGCTGGTGGATGCGGCAGAAGGCTATGTCCAATTTATGCAGAGCGGTGGGAAGATGTTCTTGGCGATGGCCGGCGCCATGAGTTCGGCCGAACTGGGCCTTTCGCTGGCCGATATGATCCGCCAGGACAAGATCCACGGCATCTCCTGTACCGGCGCTAACCTCGAGGAAGACATCTACAACCTGGTGGCGCACGACTACTACGTGCGCATTCCCAACTGGCGCGATCTCACGCCAGAGGACGAGCACGAACTGCTCTCGCGTCACCTCAACCGTGTAACCGACACCTGCATTCCCGAGGAAGAGGCTATCCGCCTGATCGAGGCTGCGATCCTCGAGGAGTGGACGGCGGCAGACGCAGCCGGCGAGCGCTACTTCCCGCACGAGTTTCTCTACCGTGTGCTGCGCTCGGGCAAGCTGGAGCAGTACTACCAGATCGACCCCAAGAACAGCTGGATGCTGGCCGCCTGCGAGAAGAACCTGCCAATCTTCGTCCCCGGTTGGGAGGACAGCACGACCGGCAATATCTATGCCTCCCACGTAATGCGCGGCGACGTCAAGAACGTCCACACCGTACGCACGGGCATCGAGTACATGATCCGGCTCTCGCAGTGGTACACCGAAACCACGGCGCAGAACTCGCTCGGTTTCTTCCAGATCGGCGGTGGCATCGCCGGCGACTTCCCGATCTGCGTCGTCCCCATGCTGCGCCAGGACATGGAACAGGAAGAGACGCCGCTGTGGGGCTACTTCTGCCAGATCAGCGACTCGACCACAAGCTATGGCTCGTATTCGGGCGCTGTGCCTAACGAGAAGATCACGTGGGAAAAGCTCGATATCACCACGCCCAAGTTCCTGATCGAGTCGGATGCCACCATTGTGGCGCCACTGATCTTTGCGTACGTGCTAGCGGATTAGACAACTGCATCCACGCGAAGGGCAAGGGGCTGCGGATCTTATGATCCCAGCCCTTTTTGATTGGCGGCCCCAGTAGATTTAGCGCACAAAAATTGGAGCAAACCGTGCTATACTAAACTTGCATCTCAAATGTGAAAATTTGGGAGAATGTCCTCTGTATCAACCCAAAATTGCAGATTAAGGAGAATACGTATGTGCAGGCGCCCCTGGCTTATTGGCGCGGCAGCAACCATCATGCTGCTTGCGGCCGGCTGTACAGCAGTTGTTGCTCCTCCTCCCAATCGTAGCGCGGGTACCAAGCCGGCAACGGTGCGCGTAAACCTGGATGCACAACCAACTACACTCGATCCAAACCTGGTTCAGGATGTCTACTCCGCAGAAGTAGTCGAGCAGATGTTCCTGGGACTCACCAATATCAACGGCGAGACTGGCGAGGTGGAGCCAGAATTGGCGACGCACTGGGAGACATCGGAAGACGGCTTGACTTGGACGTTCCACCTGCGCGACGACGTCAAGTGGAGCGACGGCAAGCCGGTTACCGCCCAAGATATCGAGTACAGCGTACGCCGCGCCATCATGCCCGAGACAGCTTCGCCCTATGCGTATGCCCTCTATATCATCAAGAACGCGCTGGCAATCAACCAGACTGCCCTCCCGACCGACACCTACTCGCTCGAGAGCCTGGGCGTCAAGGCACTTGACGATGTAACCGTGCAGTTCGATCTGGAGGCGCCAGCCTCTTACTTCCCCTCGATCGTGGGCCTGTGGACTGTGCGCGCCTTGCCAATCTGGGCAATTGAGGAATTTGGACAAGCATGGACTGAGCCGCAAAACATAGTAGTCAACGGTCCCTATAAACTTGCTGAGTGGAATCTGGATAACAACCTGGTGCTTGCCAAAAATCCCGACTACGTGCAGGCTGCCGAGGTGCCGATCGCGCGTTTCGATGTCACGTTTATTACCGACCAGAACACGGTGGTAGCGTTGTATGAGCAAGGTGGGTTGGACATCACCGGCGGCCAGCCGCTGCCGGTCGAGATTCTAAGCCGGCTGCGGGCCGACCCCGAGTTGAGCGCCCAACTGCACGAAGGTCCCAGGGCAGAGACAAACTATGTGGGATTTACGATGACCAAGCCGCCTTTTGACAGCGCGCTTGTCCGCAAAGCTTTTTCTGCTGCGATCGATCGTGAGGCGCTTTTGGCAACGATCACAGGAAGCGGTACAGTGGCAACGCAATTTGCACCCAAAGGCATCTTTGGCGCCCCAGAGCCGGAAATCGGCATTGGCTATGACCTGGAACAGGCAAGGCAATGGCTGGCCGAAGCAGGATACCCCGAAGGACAGGGCTTTCCCGAAGTTACGCTGCGTTACGCTTCGCTGACTACGGTCAAGGCCACTGCTGAAGCCCTGCAATCGATGTGGAAGGAAGGACTTGGCATCGAGGTACGGCTGGAACAACAGGAGTTCCCTGTGTTCCTCGCCAGCACGGCCCCAAGCGTGCCGCCAGACGAGATGCCGGAGATGTGGCTGCTTGGCTGGCTGGCCGACTATCCGGACGAGAACAACTTCGTTTACCAGGTGTTGCACTGCACTGACAGCGAGAATCGCTCGCGTGCGGCCTGCACGGAGGCCGACAAACTGGCTGCGCAGGCGGGGCAGGAAACTGACCTTGAGCAACGCAAGGAACTGTACAAGCAGGTCGAGCAGGGAATGATTGCCGACGAAGTTCGTATTGCCCCCTTTTCGCACGACGGCTACACAGTGCTGACCAAGCCCTTTATCGAGCGTGGGTATCCGACATTTGGCCCCGCACAGTGGGACCGCTGGATGATCAACTGGTAGACTCTCGCAGCGTGCCTGGCTCGCCCCTTCCTGCCAACAGGAAGGCGGCGCCAGGTGCGAATTCCCGTATCCATCCTAGTGGGCTGTCACACATGATTGTTTCGTCCGCACGCCCACGTGCGGAGAGGCACGCCCACGTGCCGGAAAAGCGCACGTGGGTGTGCGCACTAAACGATGACATGTGACAGACTACTAACAGAACTGCGGCAGATAGCTGCGGTTGGCGGCCAGCATCTCCTCCAGCATGCGCTCTGCGGCCACGACGTCAGGCGGGCACAGCGGATCGCCTAACAGCGCCTGCAGCGCCAGTGCATGGCTGCCCGTCAACGCCGCCTCCACCGTCAACTCCTGGTTGCTTATATGGCGCCGGAGGACGGCTTCGATCGCTGGTGGAATGTCCCCTACCGGCAGCCCACGCGCAGCGCCCTGCTCGATCACCCCCAACGTTTCGACTACTACCTCGGCAGGGAAGGCGGCAATCTGGCCACGGTTGGGCAGATTCATGATGCCGGCATAGCGCCCATTCGTGGCCAAGGCCGTGATGATCTCGCCGGCAGCTTCGCCGGAAGCCCGAGAGAGGAATTTGTCGCGCGCAGCGGTATCTGCCTGCAATTGATCGATCCACTGGCGCGCGTGCTCACGCCACGCATACCGTTCGGCGATCGGCGTGCGGTCGATGCCCCACGCTTTTCCACGGCCGGCCGCCTCGGTTAGGAAGAAGGGGAAAAACTCGGCTACGTGCCGGTCGCCCGCTACCGGCAGCCCTCCGTAGAGCTGGAGCAGGCGCGATTTGACCAGGCCGCGGTCGACGGTCGAACGCGGGGCGTCGTCGAAAGCCCCGTGCTGTGCCAGGATCTCAGCCGCCAACTCTTGCAGGCGCGGCATGTAGTCCTCGCCGTCTACTGACAGGTCAAGCAGCCAGGGCAAGTGGTTGATGCCGGCGATGCGCGGCATGAAGGCGGATGCAGGCACGCCAAAGTAGGCGGCGAGCCGGTCGCGCACCCCGTGCCACTCGTGGCACAACCCGATCGTGCGAATGCTGCTCGTTTTGTTTACGGTGCGGCAGAGTGTCGTCATCGGATTGGTATAGTTGAGCAGCCACGCGTGGGGGCAGAGCTGGTCCATTTTCTCTGTCAGCCCTGCGACAACCGGGATATTACGCAGGGCCCGTACCAGCCCACCCGGGCCGACCGTATCGCCTACCGCTTGGAAGACACCGTTTTTCTCGGGTATCTCGACGTCGTGGCGCATAGCCTCGAGCCCACCCGTTGTGATTGTGAGAATGACGAAGTCCGCACCGCGGAGCGCTGTCGCCAAGTCAAGTGTACGCTCGACATGACCCTGCCCGCGCTGCTCTACCATGGCGCGCCCAAGGTTGTACACTGTCTCGAGCGCCTGGGCATCGACGTCGTGCAAGACGATCTCGGCATCCTGCAGTGCCCCTGCGATCAGTAGGTCACGTACAAAGAGCGGCCCCCACGAGTAGCTGCCGCCGCCGACAATGGTAATCTTTGGTCCCGTCATTCAACTGCCTCCAATACAAAAACCGAGTTTCTTAACTCAAGCAAATGCCGCTCGCCAGAAACTCGGTTTCTCAACCCATTCTTTGACTGGCGCACCAATGTGCGTTCTATTCAAAGATCCAGGGATCGTTGGCCCGCTGCCACTCGACTACACCCTCGCCGAACCACAGCGCGATCTCGGTGGCGGCTGTGTCGGGCGCGTCGCTGGCGTGTACCAGGTTGCGGCCGATTTCGATGGCGAAATCGGCGCGGATTGTGCCCGGTGCCGCTTCGTGCGGGCGCGTGGCGCCCACAGTCTGGCGGACCGCTACGACGGCGTTAGTGCCCTCGACGACCATCGCTACTACCGGCGCGCTGGTGATGTACTTGACCAGCCCGGCGAAGAACGGTTTGCCTTCGTGCACCGCGTAGTGCTTGCGCGCAAATTCGTCCGTCACCTGCATCATTTTCATGCCCACGATCTTCAACCCGCGGCGCTCGAAGCGCCCGATGATTTCGCCGATCAGCCCGCGCTGTACGCCGTCGGGCTTGACCATCACAAATGTGCGTTCCATCTTTGAATTACTCCCAATGAATGGTTGTTTGGATATCAAACTTGGTAATCAAGCGCCGCCCATCATAAGCCAGAACACGACACGCTTCAACTCAAGGCGCTCTTGTGGCGAGCCAATCTGCGGGTGTTATCGCGCCGGCGCGCTGGATTAACTCGGCGTCCCACGAAACGAGCTGCGCCGCGTGCATTGCAGCTACCGCCGCATAAAGTGCATCGGCGCTGCGCAGCAGCAGGCGGGTGCCCGTTTGTACCGACTCCGTGACTAAGGCGGAATCGAGCGGCACGGCAACGATGTGCGAGAGGGCCATAATCTGATTTGCCAATTGCTGCCCTATCTCTGGACTCCGCCGCCGTCGTGCCAGCGCGCAGGCAATCTCCACTTGCGCAAAGGAAGGTAAGTAGATGGTTTCTTGTTGGCGGGTTGCGGCAGCCAGGAAATCTCGGCTGCGTTCCATCTGTGTGTCTGCGCGATCGTTGGCAGCGATCCAGACGTTGGCATCGACAGTTAACATCGATCAGCGACGCTCCAAGCGGTTGCGGTCTTCTTCTAGGAGTTCGCGCGCCGTCGGGCCAGGCGGCGCACCGGCCATCAACTCGTCTGCCTGCCTGAATAGATCCTCAAGCTGTTCCTCAGGACCACGCTGCTCGCCTGGCGGCATTTCCTGCTTTAACCAAGCTTGATAGAGTTCGATTGTAACCTCGCGAATGGCGCGCCCTTCCAAGGCTGATTTGGCCTTGACCTGCCGGTAAAGCTCGTCGGGAATCTCAATCGTTGCCTTCATGGATACAGCTTACTGTATTCCTGTATTCCCGTCAACTGGTCGGAGGCGGGTGCCCCTACCCACCGTCACCCCACCAACGCCGCTTCGCGACTCGTCACCTGCAGCTCTGTCGGCGCGCCGGCGAAGGGAATCCCCAGCCACTGGCGGGTAAATTCGCCGTCGGGATCCATGCTCATGATCGGGCTGCGCGCCAGGGCGCGGTCGTCTACGTCGCCAAGCGCATTGAGCACAACCCATGCCAGCAGCAGGTGGGGATGGCGCTGCGTCAGATGGCGCGCCAGCCGGTAGGCTTCCTGCCTGGCGTTCTGCTGCCACAAAGCCACGGCACAATGCAGTTGAAAGTCGATACGCCGCTGTTCGACCTGCATCAACGACCAGTATGTGCCGGCCGCATGTGCCCACCGCCCACCGCGCAGATAGAGACTGGCAAGGCATGCCGTGTTGAGGGCCAGCACATTCGCCCGATTCAAGGAGGTGCGGCCTAATCCGGCGCGGATATCGGGCTGATAAGGGTCAGCCTCAAACGCACGCTGCCACATCGAACGCGCGGCATTGCGCATCTCTTTCTGCTCCACCGCGTAGGCGAGCGAACGCCACGCCAGCGCGTTGGCAGGATCGGCTTGCAGCAGCCGGCGCGCCCAGTCCTCCCCCTCCTGATGGCGCTTGAGCATCCATGCCGACCGCAGCAGCCTCTGATAGGTCGCAAGATGGCGTGGCAGCCGTATGAGCACGACGCGCGCCAGGGCAGCCGCTTCTTCCGGCTTCCCGGCCTGCAGGCGTGCCTCCATCTCCTGGCTCAAACGCGCCAGTTCTAGCTTTGTTTCACTCATATTCCGAACTCATCGCCCCAATCCAGCGACCGATGGGGCAGGGAATAGTAGGTATTGTCGCGAATGCCGTGCAGCATCTTGATACGACCGAGCAGTGTGCTTGGATCGTAGGCCTCTCCCGGCGCCGGGCCAAAGGGATCGCTGGGCTCCGGGTCGACCCCGTGCAGAATGCGGAAGGTGCTCAAGACGGAATGTGACAACACACGCAGGTTGTAGCCGCCCTCCAACACGGATACGAGACGGCCGCCGCACAGCTCGTCTGCCAGTGCCATCAGTTCTTGTACTAGCGCCATGTAGCCGGCAATACTCAAGCCCATCGACGCCAGCGGGTCCATCCAGTGCGCGTCAAAACCCGCCGACAGCAGAATTATCTCCGGCTTGAAACGTCGCGCCAGCGGCGCCAGGACTTTCTGAAATGCATCTAGGTAACCCTGGTCCCCTACGTGAGGCGGAAACGGTACGTTCACCGTAGCGCCATAGCCGGCCTCGGTACCCATCTCGGCGGCAGCACCCGTACCCGGGTAGTAGGGATATTGGTGGGTGCTGAAAAAGAGCACGCTCGGATCGTCGTAGAAGATATCCTGTGTTCCGTTGCCGTGGTGGACGTCGAAGTCCACGATCAGCACGCGCTGAATACCGTGCTGCTGCTGAGCCCAGCGCGCAGCGATCGCCACATTCGCAAATATACAGAATCCCATCCCGTTATGTACCAAGGCGTGATGTCCAGGCGGCCGGACAAGCGCCAAGCCGTTTTCCGCCTGGCGCCCCACCACAGCATCGACCAGGTTAAGCAGGCTGCCGGCGGAGCGCAGCGCAGCTTCAAAACTGTCGCCGTTCACATAGGTGTCGGCATCCAGATGCCCGCCTCCCCGTGCAGTAATTGCCTGCAGCCGCTCGATATAGGCAGGCGTGTGCACGCGCAGGATGGCATCTAAGGGTGCCGGCGTACTGGCAACTTTGATCAGGCGGTCCAACATACCGTCTTCCGCCAAAAGGTCCATCGTCGATTTGAGCCGGCGGTGGTTTTCCGGATGTCCTTCCAGTGTGTGACGCAAGTTAAAGGGATCGTAGACGATTGCTGTCCGACGCATGATCTTGGGGAGCCTCTAGACGGAACGAAAATTAACTGGCAAGAAACTTGGGCTTAAAACGGTGGGTGCTTGCAGTATCACCCTCATTGGAATCGCGCGTCAACTCAAAGTAGGGGTCAAAATCAAATTCATCAGTGCGATGAATCTGAATTCGTTTCCACAGCGAAATGGGCAATTGGCTGCGTACCGGCTGTGTGGCGTGCAATGTAGAACCGTCCCACAGCAGGCTGAGATATCTGCCGTTAGCCACAGGCAGCCCCAGCAGCCCCCACCAGGTGCCGCCGCTGGGCCAGGACGGCTCCACCCACAACTCGCCGTCGCGATAGCCGACGCCGCAGCCGCTCCAGACTGCAGTACCCGCCGTCCGGACGTTAGTGAGCCAACTGCCGCCAGCTGTTTCCGCGCCGCCCTGGTCCGCACTGCCGCCAGCTGCAGCGCTAGCTTCCTGGGACAGGTAGGTTGCTTCGCTCTCCCAGCGCGCCGCGTCGACGTGCGCATTCGCCGCGTGTGCCAGATCGGCGGCGCAATGCAGCGCTGCAGCGCAGCGCTGCGCATACCAATCTCTGTGCCAGCCTGTACCGCCCGCCTGTTCCTGCACACGCAGCAGGATCAGGCGCTCGGCACACAACTGCACGGCCGGCAGGTGTGCAGAAAGCAGTTCGTTGTCCGGGTGATGGCGTAGGTGGGCTGCCAACGCGGCGAGATAGGTGCGGTTGCTGTGGAGAACAGTGCCTGCGTCAGATTCCACAGCCACATGCGCTGCAGCCGGCGTCGCAGATGTGTGCTGTGCCTCTTCCTTGTGTTTTGCGAGCGTGGGCAGCGGCGGCAGTGTCGCAGGGAGGCTGCCGCCATATTCCTCCGCCAGGCGGCGAAGATGTGCCAGCAAGTTGCGGCTCACGGCTGGATCGATCGCGTCCCAGGCGTCGACGAGCGCAGTGACGCTTGTCACTTGCGCGTCGGATGGCGACCAGCCGCTGCGCAGCCTCTGGACCCGCCGGATTGCCTCGAGCTTGCCTTCATGTACCGCCCGGTTGAAGGCCGGATCCGGCGTCCATAGGCGCCCAACGCGCAGCAGGCGATTCCAGGCTTCGCTGCTGGCATCAAAAATCTGCTCGACATCCCGCAGCGATAGGAAGCCGTTCCACGCCACCTGCTCGCCGACGTCGCTGATCGTCAGCAGCAGCGGCACTTCGACCACGCCGTTGACCAGCACGTGGTAGACCAGGCGGGCGCGCTGGGGATCTTCGAGGTGGACTTCGTCAGGCCGGCCATACGGATTGCCAAAGACGCGCGTGCTTTCGGCGTTGCTTTGGGCATAGATGCCGCGTGCCGGTTCAGGGTTGCGCTGCGCCAGCAGCAGACCGTCGACGATCCGCTGGCTCAGGGGCTCGCCCCAGTCAATATTGATCTCGAGCTTGAGGAGGCGATCTCCTTCCGCCTGGCATTCCAGCAGCCAGATCAGCGCCTTGTCGTCAGGACCCTTCCAAGGAGTGATCAGCCGCTTCGTGACAATCATGCCCTCTGCCCCCACGATCGTCTCCTGGTGGCCGGGGAAGCAGCGTACCGCCAGCGGCACCAGCGGACCATCCTGCCAGTCGGAAATGGCCATCCGGATCCGCTCGCGCGTAGACCGCATTGGCCCACGGCCAAGTGATGTCGCTGGCATCGCTGTTGGCGTCCACCGCGCAGTAGAGATCCTGGTTGGCGAGCCGGCCGATCACGCCCATCGGCAGCTGTTCGTAATCGTAGCTTTGTGGTTGGTCTAGTACGGGACTGATTGCTGGCATACTCGCGCATTGTACACGCTTAAGGCGTGTAGATCAATGCGCCTTTACGCCTGCCATCAATAACCCCAATCCCTCGCGTGTGGCATCCTCACGCGCTACGATATCGATGATTTCACCCTTGTACATGACGGCAATCCGGTCGGAAAGGGCCATAATCTCGTCCAGCTCTGAGCTGACCACGAGCACGGCTACGTCCTCGTCGCGTTTCTCCACGATCTGGTTGTGGATAAACTCGATCGAGCCGACGTCGATGCCGCGGGTAGGCTGGGCCGCGATCAGCAGCTGGATGGGCCGGCTGAATTCGCGGGCGACCACCATCTTCTGCTGGTTGCCGCCGGAGAGGTTGCTCCCCAGCGTCTGTACGTTGGGCGTGCGGACGTCAAACTTGGCGACCAGTTCCTCGGCATGGCTGTTGATAGCGCTCTCGTTGATGGTGGCGTTCTTGGCAAAGGGCGGCAGGTAGTAGGTGTTGAGCACAAGATTGTGTGCAACCGAGTAGCTGTCTACCATGCCGTAGGCGTGGCGATCCTCGGGCACGTGGCAGCTCTGGCCGTCGGCCGTGACCTTGCGCGGCGTAGCGTTGGTCATATCCTGTCCGCCAATTCGTACGCTGCCGCTGGTCGCACGTCGCAGCCCAGTGATGACCTCCACCAACTCAGTCTGGCCGTTGCCCTGTACACCGGCCACCCCCACAATCTCGGCGGAGCACACCTGGAGCGAAACCCCGCGCAGCGCCGGCTCGCCGAGGTCATTCTTGGCCGTCAACGACTCCAACTCGAGGACGACCTGCTTGGGCTGCGCCGGCGTCTTGTCGACGGTCAGAATTACCTCGCGACCAACCATCATGGCCGCCAGAGTGTTTTGCGTTGCCGTCTTCGGGTCAGCCTCACCAACGACCTTGCCGCCGCGCAGCACGACGATACGGTCGGCCACGCGCAGAACCTCTTTGAGCTTGTGGGTAATGAAGATGATTGATTTGCCTTGCTCGCGCAGCAGATTCATCACCTCAAACAAGCCTTCGATCTCCTGCGGTGTTAACACAGCCGTCGGCTCGTCGAGAATGAGGATGTCCGCTTGCCGGTAGAGCGCCTTGATAATCTCCACGCGCTGGCGCACGCCCACCGGCAGATCTTCAATAATGGCATATGGATCGACTGGCAGGCTGTAGCGATCCGCCAGTTCCGTAATACGGCTCGCCGCTAGCTTTCGGTCCAACAGCCCGCCCTTGACGCTCTCATCGCCCAGCATTACGTTGTCTACGACACTTAATACAGGCACAAGTTGAAAGTGCTGGTGCACCATGCCAATGCCGCGTGCGATCGAATCCTTGGGGTTCTTGAATGTGACGTGTTCGCCCTTGACCCAGATTTCGCCCGAGGTCGGGTGATACAAGCCATAGACAATGTTCATCAAGGTCGACTTGCCCGCCCCGTTTTCGCCCAGCAGCGCCAGAATCTCGCCCGGCATGAGCTTGATGCTCACATCCTGATTGGCGATCACGCCCGGAAATACCTTGGTAATGTCGCGCACCTCTAGAACTGGGGTGGCGGTATCGGTTGTCGCTGTCTCCGCAGTCGTCGCAGTCGTCACGTGCCTTGCTCCTTACCTGCTTTGCCTTACTCGCTGCCACCTTCGGTGTCGTACACCGTGCCTTCCGCGGCCGGCGGGCGCACACGGCCCACAAGTCCCGAAACGGCAATGATAGTCACGACATACGGGATCATGCTCACAAACTGGCGCGGAATGGTGGTCACACCGGCCAACAGCAGCGCATTCTGCATGCCTTGTGTGTAACCAAAAAGGATAGCTGCCCCCGCCGCCCCAAACGGCATCCAGTTGCCGAAGATCATGGCTGCCAGCGCGATGAAGCCGCGTCCGGCCGTCATGCCCTCTTGGAACTGTCCGACCGCCTCGAGCACCAGGAAGCCGCCGGCCAAGCCTGCCAGCATGCCGCCCAGCATGGTGTTGATGTAGCGGTAACGGTTGACGTTGATGCCGACGGTGTCGGCTGCGCGCGGGTGCTCGCCGCACGCACGTGTGCGCAGCCCCCAGCGCGTATAGAACAGGGCGATGTGAACGATGATCACCAACAGCAGCGCCACATAGGTGAGCGGCGGGTTATCGAACAGCACCCTGCCCACAACCGGCAGCTGTGACAGCCCGGGGATGGGGATGGCGGAGAATTTGCCTTCCGCCACGGCGTTACGGTCAAACAAGTAGGCGGTGAATCCGGCCGCCAGGATGATTAGCACCGTACCGGAGATGATCTGGTTCATACGGTAACGGATCGACAAGATGCCATGCAGCAGGCCCATCAATGCGCCTACCGCCAAGGCCACGAGCACGCCAAACAGCAGGCTGCCCATCAGCGGCCAGCCGTTGGTGGCTACCTTGGCGACAAACGCTGCGTAGGCGCCGGCCAACATCATGCCCTCGATGCCAATGTTGATGATGCCGGTGCGCTCGCACAAAATACCGCACAAGGCACCCAAGATCAGCGGTATGCTGGCGCGAATGGTGAAATTTAAGGTGCTGGCGTCAAACAGCACGCGCAGCCACACATTGTCGCGAAAAGGTGTGCTGGTGTTGACCAGGATCGTCATGATCAGGAACAGCACGCCAAAAATGATCAATCCAAAGGTTAAGGGGCTCCACTTGCGCTTGGTCTTCATCATGCCCCTACTTTCCCCACCCAGTGCTTAAGACGGTGGAATCGGCCTGGCCCGGCGGTTTGCGAATGCGATAAATCTGGCGAATGATCAGCGGTGCCGCTACAAACGCCAGCACCAACGCTTGGATGACTTGGACGATATCTTGCGAAACGCCCGAGTCAAACTGCATCTGAGACGCGCCGGCGTCCAGTGCTCCCAATAAGAAGGCGGACAGCACAACGCCAAATGGATTCGTTTGCCCCAACAAGGCAACCGTAATCCCGTCAAAACCAGCCGCGCCCGTAAATTCCGGGGCAAATTTGTGGTTGAGCCCCAAAGTTTCGATCGTGCCTGCCAGGCCCGCCAGCCCGCCGGCAATCATCATCGTCATCACGATAACCCAGCGCACGTTGACGCCGGCGTAGCGGGCAGCTTTTTCATTTAGGCCAACAGTGCGTACTTCAAAGCCAAAGGTCGTGCGGAAGATCAGCCAATAGATGAACATCGCCGCCAGCAGCGCCAACGCCACGCCAAAATGGACGCGATAGGGAGGGCCAAAAATCCAGGGAATCTGCGCACTGGCAAAGACGTCGGCCGTCTCGGAAATGGCACGCGCCGTCGGGTCCCACAGGGGGCCCGGGGTCTGGCCCTGTGTACCGCCGGCATACACCGTCCACCCCGCAAAGAGGCTGGCGATGTAGTTGAGCATGATCGTGACGATCACCTCGTGCGCGCCGGTAAATACCTTGAGCAGGCCTGGGATAGCGCCCCAGACCATACCGCCGGCGATGCCGGCGAGGATCGCCAGTGGCAGGTGAATAAAGGTGGGCAGCCCTTCAAAATTGACGCCCACCGCCACGGAGCAGACGGTCCCGATGATAAACTGGCCGGATGCGCCGATGTTGAAGAGACCGGCCTTAAAGGCCACGGCAACCGACAAGCCGGTCAAGATCAGCGGCGTCATTCTGCGGATCGTTTCGGCCCAGTCCTTGGGTGCGCCAAAGGCGCCGTTGAAGAGACCCGCATACGCCTGCAGTGGGTTGTCGCCAAAAATCAACATGATAATGGCGCCCACCACGAGGGCGGTGAACACTGCCAGCACTGGGATCAGCAGCGCCTGAAAGATACGGCGAAATGAGAATGCTTGCATGGCGACTCTCAGTGAACGGATAGTGGGACCAAGCGATGGTTTAAAAAACGGGAGGCAGCGAGTACGCTCTGCCTCCCGTCCTACTACATTACAAACTTATGCCGGTCACTGGCCGGGGTTGTAACCGGTCGTGACGCTGCCATCAGCCAAACCGGCCTCGAGTCTCAGCCAGCTTGTCCTTGACTTCCTGCGGGATCTTGTCCTCGAAATCATGGAACGGTGCCAGGCCAGCCGGGCCAAATTGATTGCCACCCGTCATGGTGCCGTCAGCCGCAAACTTGCCGATCAGATCAACTACGCCAGGCGTAATCTGCTTCACCGCGCTGGAGACCAGGCACGGATGCGCCGCCGGCAGGGTTTCCCACTGGTCGGTGTCCACGCCGATGCAGTAGAGCGAGCCGCCGGCCGTCAACCGCCGCCGCCACTTCCTGCAGCGCGCCGTTGCCCGTCTGGCCGCCGGCACCGAAGATGACGTCCGCTCCCTGGTCCAAAGCCTGGCGAGCAGTGGCGGCGCCCCACTCGGGGTCGACAAACGCCTGCGAGATCTCGCCGGGGTGGTAGGTGGAGATCACTTCAATGTCAGGATTGATGGCCTTGGCGCCGTTGATATAGCCTTCGCCAAACGCCACCACCGGCGGCACCAGGTCGGTGCCCAGGACGGCGGCAATCTTGCCGCTCTGGCTCAGCTGGGCCGCCAGCGCCCCTGCGAGGTAGCCCGCCTGGTCTTCGTGGAACACGAGGCCGGTCAGATTTGGCAGTGCCTCACCCTGGAATTGGTCGACGCCGATAAAGTACGTGTCGGGGTTTTCTGCTGCTGCCTTGGCGGTCGCTTCGCCCAGGGCAAAGCCGACGGTCACGATCACGGGGTAACCGGCATCCACGAACTGCTGGATGTTGTCGGCATATTCCTTGGCGTCCTGGGTTTCGATATACTTGAACCCATCGCCTTCGGTCAGACCTGCTGCCGTGCCAGCCTGCTTGACGCCTTCCCAGGCGGACTGGTTAAAGCTGCGGTCGTTGACACGGCCCACGTCGGTGACCAGGCCGATCTTGAGGTTGCTTGCCGGGGCTGCCGCAGCAGCTGCTTCCGTGGCCTCAGCCGCGGCTGCTGCCGTGGCCGTTGCTTCGCCGCTTGCCGGCGCCGTCGTGGCCGGCGCCGCAGGGGCCGTACACGCCGTGAACAGCATGGCAAACATCAGCAGCACAGCCATCACGCCGTACAGTCGCTTGAGTTGCATGGGATGCTATCCTCCTTGAGAATTGGGAAATGGATTAGTTGGTTGCATTATCACAGTTCGTAGGGGCACACTGCATTTGGCAATACCGCTTCCTGTAAAAGTTGCGGCTCGAACCACTGTATTATAGCAAATGCAGGATGCACAAGCAAAGCATCTACTGTTGTCAATTATGCCGAAAAGATGATGGACTCCAGCGACAAGCTGCATAACACACCAATCTACGTCGGCATCGACGTCGGCGGCACCTTCACTGACTTCGTGGTCTGGCAGGATGGCCGGCTGCGCATCCACAAGGTGCCCACCACGCCCTGACGATCAGAGCCGGGCGATCCTGCAAGGATTACGCGATCTCGAACTGCTTGTCAGCAGCACCCGCATCCGCATCTTGTCATCGTTCACGGCATGACGGTGGCCACGAATGCCCTGCTCGAACGTCGCGGCGCCGTCACCGCGCTGCTTACGACGGAGGGCTTTGCCGACGCGTTGGTGATCGGGCGGCAGAACCGGCCGCACCTCTATCAGCTTCACCAGCAGCGCCCACCTCTTCTGGCCGGCGATGCGCTGCGCCTGGAAGTGGATCGAGCGCCTCGATGCCGATGGCAACGTGCTGCGGCCGCTTGATGAGGGGCAGTTGGCTGCCGTCGCGCAGCAGCTGCGCCGCGGCGGCGCCGAGAGCCTGGCCGTCGTCTTTCTGTTCTCGTACCGCAACCCGACGCACGAACAGCGCGCGGCAGAGCTGCTGCATGACCTGCTGCCGGAACTGCCAATTTCGCTGAGCAGCGAAGTACTGCCGGAATACCGCGAGTACGAGCGTACGGCGACGACTCTGATCAATGCCTATGTGCAGCCGCTCGTCGCCCGCTATCTCGCCCGCTTGGAGCAGGCGCTGGCAGGCGCGCCGGTGCGCGCCCTGCGCATCATGCAGTCCAACGGCGGCGTCATCGATCTGCGCCAGGCGGCGGCGCATGCGGCGCGCCTGGTTCTCAGCGGCCCTGCCGGCGGCGCCGTCGGCGCCTTTGCCGTCGCCGCTGCTGCGATGCCGAGGGATCCGGCCGCCCCAAATTCTCACCTTTGACATGGGCGGCACCAGCACGGATGTCTGCCTGTGTCCCGGCCGCATTCCCACCACCGCCGAGAGTGTCATCGGCGGCCTGCCGCTGCGCCTGCCGATGATCGACATCCACACTGTCGGCGCCGGCGGCGGCAGCATTGCCTTTGTCGACGCCGGTGGCGCGCTCCAGGTCGGCCCGCGCAGCGCCGGTGCCCTGCCGGGCCCTGCCTGTTATGGGCGCGGCGGCACACTGCCGACCGTCACCGACGCCAACCTGGTGCTTGGGCGTCTTGCCGTGGAGGGGTTTCTTGGCGGCAGCGGCCAGGTGCAGCTCGACGCCGCTGCTGCCCGCCGCGTGCTCCGGAGAACTCGGCGCACAGCTCGGCCTCTCTGCCGAGGAGGCGGCGCTGGGTGTCGTCCGCGTGGCCAACGCTACGATGGAGCGGGCGCTGCGCGCCGTTTCTGTTGAGCAGGGGTACGATCCGCGGCAGTTCACGCTGCTGCCCTTTGGCGGTGCCGGACCACTGCATGCGTGCGATCTGGCGGGCGCCCTCGGCATTCGCCGTATCCTCTGCCCGGCGCATGCCGGGCGTGCTCAGCGCCTACGGCATGTTGGTCGCCGACATGAGCGCCGAATATGCAACGTCGGTGCTCAGCCTGGCGGCGGATCTGATCGCCGAACCATCCGCCCTATCCGCGGCAGTTGCACAGCTGGAGGCGCGTACCCGAGGACACCTTAGCGCTCGAGGCGAGCGCTGCTGCCCAGACGACGGCGGCACTCGACATGCGGTATCGCGGCCAGAGCTACGAACTGACCGTGCCGCTTGCCCTGCCTCCCTCGGCAGCGAACCTGGAGGCCGCCGTAGATGCATTCCATCGTGCCCATGCCCAGCGCTATGGGTATGCCATGCCTGCTGAAGCTGTCGAGGCGGTGACGCTGCGTATCCGTTCGTCTATTCCCGGTTCACAAGTCAGCCTGCCGCGCCGGCCGCTCTCCGGTGCCGACGCTGCGGCTGCCCGCCTCGATGACCGGGCAGTGTGGTTTGACACGAGCGGCCCCGTGGCGACAGCATGCTACCAACGTGAGCGTGCTGGAGCCTGGCAATCGCATCGTCCGGCCCGGCTCTCGTGCTGCAGTACGACAGCACCGTTCTGCTTGCGCCGGGCTGGACCGCCAGCGTCGACGCATTCGGCAATCTGTTGTGTGAGAAAAGAGAGACACATGCCTGAAGCCCCAACGCCCTCCATGGTCTATGACGTAATCGAAGCGTGCGCCGATCCCGGCTGCCCGCTGTGCCGTGTGTCCCTTCGCTGGGGCGGCCGCTTCATGGCCGCCATTTTGTACGAAGAAGTAACCGATCCGCATACGCGGGGCCGGCTCAAGCAGCTCCTTTGGCTTTTGCCACGATCATGCCTGGCAGGCGGCCGATGTCGGCGGTACGCTGCTGGGAATTTCGATCATATACCGCGGCCTCCTTGGCCAGATCGACAAGGCGCTGGCGCAGGCAGCACCTGGTAGCCAAAAGAAGCTGGTGGCAGAAGCTGGGCGCCTCTTCGTCCGCCGATCCCGGGGGAATACCGGGCCTGGCGCCTGCCGACCCGTGCCCTGCCTGCGTGTACCTGGCGGAGATGGAGGAGACCGCGCTCGTCGCCCTCACCGATGCGCTGCCCGGCAATCAACGGCTGCGTGAAGGTCTCAGCCAGGCCGAACGGCGGGCTCTGCCTGCCGCATCTGCGCCGTGCGCTTGGGCTGGCACGCAGCCAGGAGGCTTTTGCCTTTCTGCAGGAGTCCACGCGCACGCGCCTGGCGACACTGCAGGGCGGAAATGGACGAGTTTATCCGCAAGTACGATCACCGCTTTCGCAAGGAGGAGTGGGGTGAGGAGCGCGACAGCTGGCAGCGCGCCATTCGCTGGGTTGCGGGCGGCGTGGCGCCAGACTGAGTCTACCTGAAGCTGCCCGCTCAGGACATGACAATCACGCTATAATGGCATGCTATAATGGCCGCACCGGTCGCTTTACCATCGATCCAACATAAGGGGACGCACCATGAACGAACACACGCCAGTTGATAAGAACGAGCGGCTTATCATCGGCTATTTCCCGAACAAGGAACAGGCAGAACATGCTGTAGACGCTCTGCGCCACTGGGACACCAGCAACGCCGCAGTCAAGCTCGGCAATATCGGCATTATGGTCAAGGAAGACGGCAAGCTTAAGACGAGCGTGCCGCGCAAGGCCGGCAAGGGCGCTGCCCTGGGCCTGGGCATTGGCGCCATCGCCGGCATTCTGTCCGGCGGCATGACGATTGTTGGCGGCCTGCTGGTGGGCGGCGTCGTTGGTGGGGCATTGGGCGCGCTGTTTAAGAAATCGCTTGGTTTGTCGCCTGAAGACATGCAGAAGATCGCCAACCACCTGGAAGGCGGCCTTGCGGCTGTCGTCGTCATGTGCGATGACTATGAGGTCGACGGCGTCGTCGCCGACTTGAAGCAAAGCGGCGGCACGGTCGAAAGCTTTGACATGTCTTCTGCCTTGCTGCCCGACGCCGAAAAGGCCGTGAATGATGCCGTAGGCGTGGCAAAGTCCGCAGTCGAGGGCACCGCTGCCGTCGCGGCATCTGTGGCTGAAAGTGGCGCCGGCGCCGTAAAGCAGGCGACTGATGCCACAACCGGCGCTGTGAAGCAGGGTGCCGACGTAACAGCCGGGGCCGTCAAGCAGACGGCTGACGTGACCGCCGGTGCGGTCAAACAGGCGGCGGATGTTACCTCCGATGCCGTGAAGAAGACCGCCGACGTCACGGGCGATGCGGTCAAGAAGACGGCCGATGCTACGGCCGACACCACCAAGCGCGCGGCTGCTGCGACGACAGGTGCTGTCCAAGGCGAGTGAAGGAAAGAGCGCCGAATAGGTTCTGTTGCGCTCGACTTGTTTGTGATTTGAACTGGCCCCAGGCACGCCGTGCCTGGGGCCAGTTATTCTGCAGTTCCCTACGTTAGCGGTCGCTGCGCGGTGTCAGACTGTGGGTATCAGACTGTCGAGAGGTCCCACTCTTCGTAGATCTTCGGCACGTCGCTGATCAGTCGCCTGGTATACGGCTCCTGCGGGTGCAGGATCACCCGGTCCGCCGTGCCGCTTTCGACAAACCGGCCGTGCTCCATGATGTAGACCGTGTCGGAGACGTAATAGGCCAGCCCGATGTCATGCGTGATAAAGATCACGGTCATGCCGATCTCGCTGCGCAGCTGCATCAGGTAGTCCAGGATGGTGGCACGCGAGCAGGCATCGATCATCGAGGTCGGTTCGTCTGCTACCAGGATCTTGGGCTTCAGGATGAAGATGCGGGCAATCATCAGGCGCTGCTGCTGACCGCCGGAAAGCTCGAAGGGATACTTGTTCGTCATCTCTTCGAACTTCAGGTTGACAAAGCCGCACGCCTCCTTCATCAGCGCCACTTTTTCTTCCTTGGGCAGGCGGCCGCCCCCGCGCAGCTTGATACAATCCAGCAGCACCGAATCGATCTTGTTGAACGTGTTGAAGGAAGAGAACGGATCCTGGAAAATGGCCTGGATGTTCTTCCAGTATTCCTTCTTTCTTCCGGCCGCCGCGGATGTCCCGTTTCTTCCCCTGGAAGAAGATCTCACCTTCGGTTTCGTTGATCAACCCCAGCAGGATCTTCGCCAGCGTGGTCTTGCCGCTGCCCGATTCGCCCGACGATGGAGACAACCTCGCCCTCGTGGAGGTCGAGGTCCACATGGTCGACGGCCAGCGTCTTCTGCTGGCCAAGGCCAAAGATCTTTGTCACCCCCCGGGCGCTCAGGCAGACGGGTCTACTGTCGTTCGTCGGCATAGATCCCTCTCAGTTCGGCTTCAGGTATGATGCAGCGATAGGCGCGATCGCGATACGCATCTTTCAGCTGCACCGCAGTCGTCCTGCATTCGGGTTGGACATACTTGCAGCGCTCGGCAAACCGGCAGCCGCTGGGCGGATTTTTCAGGTTCGGCGGCACGCCCGGAATTGCCGTCAGCTTGGCGCTGCGCAGACCCTCTTCGGGCACGATGATCGACCCCATCAGGCCCTTAGAATAGGGGTGCAGCGGCTCGAACACGGCCTCGTGCGCACCTGCCAGCTCCACCATCTGCCCCGCATACATCACCATGATGTGGTCGGTGACATTGTACAGCAGCGGCAGCTCGTGCGTAATGAAGATCATCGCCTTGATGTAGCCGCCTTCCATCAGGTCGCGCAGCATCTTGATGACCATCTTCTGTGACGTCACGTCGAGCGCCGAAGACGGCTCGTCGGCGATCAGAATTTTGGGGCCAAGAATGACCGAACAGGCAATTACCGTGCGCTGCTTCATGCCGCCGGAGAGCTCAACCGGATACTTTTGCAGCACCTCCGGCGGGAGCCCCAGGAGCTGAAACCGCTCACAGGCAAGGTCGTAGATCTCTTTCTTGCTCGCCTGCGGATGATGTGCCTTAATGATATCCTCGACGAAGTTGATGATTTTGCGGGTCGGGTTCAGCGCATTCATCGCCGCCTGGGGGATGTAGGCGATCTCGCGGCCCAGAATCGTGCGGCGGACCTCATCCGGTGCCATGCCGGTGATATTCAGGCCGTTGATGATGATCTCCCCGCTCGTGTAATGCAGCGGCGGGAAGTAGTAGCCCATCAGGCTGAGCGCAAGTGTCGACTTTCCACAGCCTGATTCGCCGGCGATGCCCAGGGATTTCCCTTCTTCGACCTTGAGCGATACGTGGTCGACGGCATAAACGTTTTCCTGGTAGCGCGTAATATACTTCGTCGTCAGGTCCTTGACCTCGAGTACCACATTACCCATGTAAAAACCTATTCTCGCAGGGTCGGATTAAACACCTGGTCGAGACCGGTGTTCATCAGATTCATCGAAAACGCAATCAGCGCAATGACCAGGATCACGGGGAAGAACGCCCACCACTTGCCGAGGATGTGCGCCTGGTAGATCATCGCCCAGTTCATCATCAGGCCCAATGTCGGCACCTCGGTCGTGCGCGGGCCGAGCCCTAAGATCGAGAGCCCTGCTTCTGCCAGAATGCCGGCCGAGATCTGCAGCACGAACGCCATCATGACGTACGACATAATGTACGGCAGTATATCGCGCAGGATAATTCTGGTCATCGAATGGCCGGACAGCCGCGACAGGTTGACATGGTCTCGGTTGCGTAAAGAGATCACTTGCGACCGCACTGCTCTGGCGGTCCACACCCAGGACGTTAACCCAATCACGATGGCAATCGTGACTGCGCCACGCTGATCCTGCCCGATGCTAAAGGTGATTAAGATCAACAGAATGAAGCTGGGGATCACGATAAAGAGGTTGGTGACGAACATCAGGCTGTCGTCCACCATGCCGCCGATAAAACCGGAAATCAGGCCGATAACCAACCCGATCGACGTCGCGATTAACCCGGCGATGAGACCGATCAGCAGCGAGACGCGCGTGGCCGTCACCAATTCGGTCAATACATCGCGGCCAAAGTTGTCGGTGCCTAGCGGCAGCACCCGGACATTCGGCACCTGGCTGACATTCACATACGCCGCTTGCTGGATGGTCCCCGCCTCCTGCAGCGTGGTGGTCTGAGGATCGCGAGTCGCAATAATGGCCCCTTCTGTAGCCAGCAATCCTTGGATCGAGTTATTCAGCCGGATATAGTAGTTGCGCTTGGCGTTGGTCATCCCTTTGATCTTCTTGGCCGGATCAAAGGTGCTGAACCATGTGTTGAGGAGCTGCTCGGTGTTTGTCGTATCGATCTGCGCAGCCGGCACGCCGGCTGCCACCAGGTACTCCTGAATGGCGGTCCGATCTTCTTCGCTCAGCCGGCTGACAATCCGTCTTGTTTCTGCGCCGTCGAGGTTCAGAGTGTACTGCGGAGCGCCAATGCTGTCATAGACATTGACGTAGATGCCAGGCTCAAAGAATGTGCCCTGGCCGATAATCTGCAGCGGCTGATCCCGCACGATGAGTGGGTACACCAGCACAACCAGGACAATCGTGGCAAAAATGGCGAAACCGGTGACGAATTTTCCCGAGTGAAACGCCTGTCGAAATGTGTGTAGCATAACCGATGCACTCCCTAGTCGCTCTGGGCAGCTTTGATCCGCGGGTCAAGGAAGCCATAGACGATCTCGAGGGCGAAGTTCGCAGCCAGCACCATGATGGTGATGATCAACGTCGTCGCCGAGATCAGCGGATAGTCCTGCCCTCGCACTGCCGTCAAAAGCGTGTTGCCGAGTCCCGGATAGCTGAAGACGATCTCTGCCACGAGCGCACCGCCGACCATGGTGCCGATGGCGAGCGCCAGGCCGGTGACCTGCGGCAGCATCGCGTTGCGAAACACGTAGCCGACAATGGTCCGATCCTTGATGCCCATAAAGCGGCTGTACTTCACGTAATCTGCGTTCAGCTCATAAATGGCCATGGAGCGCATGCCAATCGCCTGGCCGCCGATAATGATGAGTACGAGCGCCCAGAAGGGCATCTGGTAGTGGACAAAGACGGACCAGGCAAAATCCCAACTCAGGTTAGGGATCTTGTCAAAGCCGTAGCCGCCGGACGTGGGAAACCAGCGCAAGGTGACGGCAAAGATCATCAGCAGAATAATGGCCATGCCGAACGCCGGCAGGCTGCTCATAAAAAGGCTGCCGGGCATCAGAAACTTGTCGAAACCACCCCGGCGATACGCAGCCAGCACGCCGAGCACGTTGCCGAGTATCCACCCGACGATGATTGCCGGCAGCTGCAGCGCAATCGTCCACCCGATGGAAGATCTGATGACGTCGGCGACGGTGCGCGGATACTGGCTGAACGAGTACCCGAAATCGCCTTGGAGCACATTCTTCACATAGAGGAAGAACTGCTCGAGCATGGGCTTGTTGGTGCCGAACTGCTCCGCGTACTGCTCGTAGATCGCCTGCACCCCGGAGGTGTTGGACATGCCCTGCGCCTGCCGCGCCACGATCGCCGCCACCGGGTCGCCCGGCATGAGCCGGGGCAGGACGAAATTCAGTACAAAAGCAGCGACCAATGTGATCAGGAACCACATGGCCTTGTTGGAGAAGTATTTGAAGTACCCTTTCAACGTTTCCTCCCGCAGCACTGGCTGCAGTCATGCCCGCGCCTTAGGGCCCAGCAACAGCCATGCCCCACGCGGGGTGGTGGGGCATGACTTGTTGCGTTCCTCTGTCGCTTACTGGTTGACCAGCTCCAGATTGTAGAGGCCGGCGATGCTCCAGCCGTCCGTCAGGTCCAGCGGCGGAACCGGCGGGTTGGTGCCGTCATCCTGGTGGGGGAAGTTGGTCCACACGCTCTCGTTGACGGTGTGGAACGACTGCGGGCGGTACATCAGCGTGAAGGAGGGGATGTCGGTCAGGTAGATCTTGACCAGCTCGGTGTACATCTCCTTCAGCTTGGCCGGATCGGTCTCGCCGGGGATCGCCTTGATCAGGGCATCGGCGTCCGGGTTGGAGTAGCCGCCCCAGTTGCCGTTCCAGTTGCTCGCCATGCCGTTGAACTCGGAGCTCATCAGCTTGCGGATGCGGCCCCAGGGCTGGGTCGGGCCGGCGCCGTCGGTCCACATCATGAAGATGTCGTAGCCTTCGGGCAGCGGTGTGTCGGACTTGGTGACGACCGTCTGGTAAACGGACCATTCAGGATAGTTGGTGGTGATGTCGATGCCGATCGCCTTGCCGGCGGCCGCCACGACTTCGATCGCCGCCTGCCAGTCGGACCAGCCGTTGGGGCAGGTCGCAACATAGCTCAGCTTCTCGCCGTTGTACTCGCGCCAGCCGTCGCCGTCGCTGTCCACGATGCCGGCATCGTCCAGCAGCTTCTTGGCGCCTTCGATGTCGTTGCCGACCCACTGCAGGTCCTTCACGGCGTCATGGTCGAACGCAGCCTGTTCGCCGGCGGTCGGGTTCATCAGCGAGCGCGGGACCTGGTCAAAGGTCGCCGACTGGTTGGTCATGGCGTTGGCGATGATCGTCGGGTAGTCCACGGCGATGGCGATCGCCTTGCGCACTGCCAGCTGGTCCAGGCCCGGGGATTTCAGGTTGAAGAAGGCCGTGGGCAGGCTGGCGCCGATGCCGTAGGGGGCATCCGGCAGGTAGGTGGAGATGGGCAGGTTGTCCTTCAGCCACAGATCCTGCACGTTGGAGTTGAACTGCTGGCTGACGTCAACTTCGCCGGCCTTCAGCGCCGTCGTCGCCGGCGGCGTTGTCCTTGAAGATCACGTGCGCCAGGTACTTCGGCACAGGCAGCTTGCCCCACATGGAGGCATCCTGGCCCCAGTAGTTGTCGTCACGGACCAGCACGACCTTGCTGTCGTCCGCAAAGTACTTGTGGTACGGGCCGGAGTACACGACGTCTTCCGCCGGGTCCGCCATCAGGGCGGTGGCATCGCCGCCGGTGCGCTCTTCCAGCGTCTGGGTCCAGGCCTTCTGGATGACGTAGTTGGTGCTGACATAGGCCGCGACCTGCAGCGGGTTGACGGCCTTGCCGGCGTCGTCCAGCTTGGCCTTGACCACCACGGTCTGCGGATCGGCGGCCACGATGTCGGCGATGAAGTCGATGTTGCTGGCGCCGCCGGGGTGTTGTACTTGACATGCGTGGCCCACGTGTAGGCGACGTCATCTGCCGTCAGCGGGGTGCCGTCGCTCCACTTGGCGGCCGGCTTGAGCTTGAAGGTCAGCTCGGTGCGGTCGTCGTTCCACGTGTAGTCGCCATCGGCCAGCAGCGGATAGACCTTGCCGTCCAGCATGTTGTACAGGTACGGGGTCTCAAACATCGTCACGCGGGCGTTGTCCGGCCTGGGCAATCGCCATGGCGTTGTTGTTGTTGTTGGAATAGGGATTCCAACCGACCACCGAACCCCACTGCTGCCCGTTGAAATACACGGTCTCATTGCGGGGCAGGGCATTCGCATCGGCTCGGCCTGCCTCGGCCGGTGCGGCCTCGGTTGCTGCGGCCTCTTCGGTCGCAGCCGGTGCGGCTGCGGCTTCGGTCGCTTCTTCCGTCGCCGCGGGTGCGGCTGGCGCGGCTGGCGCTGCTGCGCCGCTGCATGCCGCCAACAGCATGGAGGCGACTACCAGCAAGCTGACTAGCCAGAACACTTTCTTTGACATCTTGTGCTCCTTTTGAAACATTGAACAACTTGAAATCGGACTGAACTCTTCTGGTTTAGCATGGCTTGTTCGTGCTGTGGATTTTCGCTAGTCTCCTCTCGCTTCTGCCAACAATCTCTGGAATCAACAATCATGTCGCAGCTTGACCTGCTGTCTGCCTGGTTGCGCGCCGCAGGGTGTCGCGGTGGTTTCGCCTGCGCTGCAACCGGCAGATCGTCAAATCCGGCTAGGAGATATGCCTTGGATCGACTGCGTTCGGCACGCAGCCAGGAATTGGGTCAAGCACTCGGCTGGGAAGCATCTTCAAATATGCGCAAAGAGCGATCTACCGGCGCAGGATTTCTGATTGCGGTGGGTGAGCTGTAAAAGCGGAGGAGACCCTCGTAACTTACGGGGAACAGGAGAGTCCTGTCTCCTAGCCATGCCCTGCAACAAAACCGTATTTGGTAGACGGGAAAAGAACTTGTTTACTGAACAGGTTCCATCCTAACAGCTTTCCGGTACGTTGTCAAGAAACTTGGAACATCACTGGTTGCATATTTGAAATGCAAGAATCTGGATAGACGACACGTAAATTTGCGATTGCGGCTGTTGAATAGGGCATTTGTAGCGCGTCGGGCGTTAGACTCCAGGTTTAAGCAAAGATGCAGCCCCGAATAACGCGTCCGTAAACGTCGGATAGGGGCACCTGGCGCGGCGGGTAGGAGGATACGTGCCGACCGGTGGACCGTTGGGCAACCGCCCTGGGCTGTTTGGCTTGCCAGGTTGACACCGGCCTGCTTTTCTGCTATAAGACAGACACACCGTTTTGTAACATGTTTAGTAAATAATGTTGCTGGTGTGGGCGTTTGCATCCAAGCGGCCATGTTTTAGTGCCTTTCATTCCCGAACGGATCTGTATGCCCAGCACTCGCAAGATTGCCGAAAAGGCCGGCGTTTCGGTCGGAACCGTTTCGCGCGTCCTCAACAATAAGGACGGCGTCAGCGACGACGTGCGGCGCCGCGTGCTTGAAGTGGCACAAGAGTTGAACTACTCCCCTGCCAAGCGGCTGCCGCTGCCTGTCGTAAACATGACGCATATCGGCCTGCTTGTGCGCCCTCTGGGCGAGAACTTGATGGCCAGCCCCTTCTATGCTGACGTCTATCACGGCGTCGAGCAGATCTGCAGCGAGCGGCGGATCAATCTCAGCTTCAGCTCGGTGGATGCCGTCGAGGGACGCGTGCGCAACCTCCCTACGCTCGTTGCCGATGAACGTATCGGCGGCCTGGTACTGGTAGGGGCAATGGCTCCCTCTGTCGTCGAACGGTTGGCCGAAGCCAGCCAACTCCCGGTCGTGCTGATCGACAATTGGTTTCCGAACTGCCGCTGGGACAGCGTTATGCTGGACAATACGGGCGGCGTAGCCCAAGCGACGGAACGCCTGATCGATTTGGGACATACCGAGATCGTGTTTGTCAGCGGTCCGGACCACCCCAGTGTCGTCGAACGGCGCGCCGGCTATGGCGAAGTCATGCGGCGGCACGGTCTTAGCACCCAGATCATCTACGTGGGAGAACTGGGCATCGGCGAAGGGGATGCCGCTGCCGAAGAGATTGTCCGGAATCTGCCAGGCACCACGGCGGTAATCTGTTCAAACGATATGCAGGCCTTTGGCGTGCTGCGCCGGCTGGCGCAGCTAGGCTGCCAGATTCCCGGCGACATCTCTGTGGTCGGCTTTGACGACGTCAGCATGGCGACGCTTACCTTTCCCCCGCTGACGACTGTCAATGTCGATCGTATTGCCTTTGGCCGGCTGGCAGTGGAACTGCTGATGAGCCGCGTGCAGTCTCCGGGCCGTCCTCCGGTGCGCTGTACGATGGCCGTCAACCTGGTGGAACGTGCATCGGCCGCGACGCCGCGGCGGCATATGCTGGCCGCAAGCTTGATGGCTACTTAAGTCAGCCATGACTAGCCGCGCCAGTCGCCGCCAGACGCTGTATGTTTTGGCCGCCATTACCATTGCCGGCGGGCTCTTGCGTGTTTACCAAATCAACCGCAACGGCTTTTGGCTCGACGAGGCATTTAGTGTTTGGATGGCTGCGCATCCGTTGCCTGCTCTGTTCGACTGGTTGATGCGTATCGACCAACATCCCCCTCTCTACTACACGCTCTTACATTTCTGGCTCCAAGCGGGCGATGAAGCTTCCTATGTCCGGGCACTGTCGGCTCTTTTCAGCACCCTCACGATACCGGTCCTATTCCTCATCGCGGCTCGTATCGCCGGTCGGCGGGCGGGTTTCATTGCGGCAGTAATCCTGGCGCTGTCGCCGTTTCACGTGCGCTTTGCCCAAGAGGCGCGTATGTACGCGCTTTTGATGTTGAATGCCTCGCTGGCAACATTGGCGCTCACCTACCTGCTGACCGATCCCAAGGCAGCGGCACTGCCCATTGGCAGCCAACTGCATTGGCTCTTTTCGTACGTACCGCAAGTGCTCCCCACTCGCCCCCTCTGCGGTTGAGCGATGTAACGACGGATTTGGCGTGGCTTGGCTACATGGTCTTTACTGCGGCCACGGTGCTCACGCACAACACGGCAATCTTCTATCCAATTGCCGCGAACCTGTTTGTGCTCGGCTTTATTGCGTACCGCAGGTTCTCGTCCGCCGGCAAGCGACCAGCACCGGCGCTACGCCACGCGCTGTGGATTCGAGCATACGGGCTTTTTCCCCACCGGCCCTCCGCAATTGGCTGTGGGCGCAAGTAGGTGCTTTTCTGTGCTGGTGCCCCTGGGCAGTGCCGTCGGTGGTGCAAAGCATCGGGGTCTATAACCAGTTCTGGATATCGGCGCCCACGCAGTCTACCGTGATAAACGCAGTGGCGGCGTTGTTAAATGACTTCACACCGCCGTTCCTCGGCCGCCTGGGGATCGTGTGGCTTGGGTTAGGGCTGCTCCTGGTGCTCGGCGCGGTGTACCTGCGCAGGCGGCTGCCGGTGCTGGTCTTCTTGCTCGTACTGCTGCTGACGCCGCTTCTGCGGCGAACTGCTGGTGAGTCTGCGCCGCCCCATCTTTTATGATCGCACCCTGATTTGGACGACGATACCGCTCTACCTTCTGTTGGCATTTGGCCTATTGCAGCTTCGCTTCAAAACGCTGATAGTTGGGGGGCTTGTGCTGTTGTGTGCGGTCAACCTGCTGTCGCTGCAGAATTACTACCAGAACTTCACCAAGGAACAGTGGCGGGAAGCTGCTGCCTCTGCCGCCGGCCAGGTGCGCGATGGCGATCTGATCCTGTTCAACGCCACATGGGTCCAGATTCCGTTTGACTATTACTTCCGCCATTTCGACCGCGCCGTGACCGAGCACGGTGTGCCGGTCGACCTGTTCGATCGTGGAGTGCTTGAGCCCAGGATGGCGGAGAGCGACCTTCCTCGCCTGCAATCGCTGGTGCGCGACCAACAGCGGGTTTGGCTCGTCTACAGCCACGACTGGTACACTGATCCCCAGCGCATAATCCCGGCAGCCCTTGAAGACGAATTCGATCTTGTCACCACAGAGACGTTCAACGGTCTTCAGATTCTGTTGTACGAGCGGCGCTAAGAAGGCTTTTTAAAGCCGTAAACAAAAAGGAGTAGGAAACAAATGCAAATGCAATCACTCGCCGGCCAATGGCAGTTTCGCCAGGCCTCCACGTCCGACTGGCTCCCCGCCACCGTGCCGGGCGGCGTGCACACGGACCTGCTGGCCCTGGGCAAAATCCCGGATCCGTTCGTGGCCGACAACGAAAAGAAAGTGATGTGGGTGGCCGAACAGGACTGGGACTATCGCCACACCTTCCAGGTAGAGGCTGCGGTCCTGGGCGAGGACAAGGTATTTCTCGTGGCCGATGGCCTCGATACGCTGGCCACCGTCACACTGAACGGCAAAGCTCTCGGCGACACCGACAACATGTTTCGCCGCTACGAGTGGGAGGTCAAGCCCCTGCTCAAGCCGGGGGACAACGAGCTGTTGATCCAGTTCCGTTCCCCCGTTGCTTTCTGCGCTGCCGAGGATGCTAAGCGCCCGCTGAAGGGCGTAACCCAGGCGATTGCGGGCGGCCCGCACCTGCGCAAGGCTCCCTGCCAGTTCGGCTGGGACTGGGGCCCCATGCTGCCGCCGATCGGCGTCTGGCAGGACATCCGGCTCGAAGGCCGCAGCATCGCACGCCTGGAAGATGTGCACCTGCGCCAGCGCCACGCCGGCGGCAGCGTGGCCGTCTCCGCCGCAGTCGCCGTCGACTCGTGGCAGGATGCGCCGCTCACAATTCGAGTTTGTGCTGACTGCGCCGGGCGGCAGCACGCAGCAGGCGACCGAACCGGTCAGCGGCGAGGCTGCGGCCCTGGCCATGGCGGTAGCCGATCCGCAGCTTTGGTGGCCCAACGGCTACGGCGCCCAGCCGCTCTACAAGGTGGACGTCGTCCTCTTGACGGGCGAGCGCGAGCTTGACCGGCGCACCTACCAGATGGGCCTGCGCACAGATCGAACTGCGCCAACAGCCCGACCAATGGGGTGAATCCTTCACCTTTGTCGTCAACGGCGTGCCGATCTTTGCCAAGGGGTCAGACTGGATCCCTGCCCATACCTTCCCCACGCAGCTTACCGACGCTTTCCTCGAACAGCTGATCCGCGATGCCGCGCTGACGCATCAGAACATGCTGCGTGTCTGGGGCGGCGGCTTCTACGAGGAGGAACGCTTCTACGACCTCTGCGACCGCTACGGCATTCTCGTCTGGCAGGACTTTGTCTTTGCCTGCAGCATCTACCCGCTCGATCGCGCGGATTTTGTCGCCAACCTGCAGCAGGAAATGCTCGAGAACGTCCGCCGGCTGCGCCACCGCGCCAGCCTTGCCCTCTGGTGCGGCAACAACGAGATGGAATGGGGGTGGGAGAGCTGGGGTTGGGCAAAGCCCGAGATTGACGAACAGCAGATGGTGCGCTCTGCACCGGCTTGCCGATTCCTTCCCCCCTGTGCGCAGCCTCCTGGACGCGGCCGAGCACGTCAAGCCGCTGGACGACTGGCAGGTGCTGCGCGACGCCTACCTCACCTTCTTTCACACCACGCTGCCAGCCTGGGTCAAGGAATGGGACCCGGACGGCATCTACTGGCCCGTCGTCGCCATCGTCCGATACGCCCTTCCGCAACGTCAACGCCCAGGATCGGGGTGACGCTCACTACTGGGACGTGTGGCACGGACGCCAGCCGTTTACCGCCTATCGCAGCCAGTACCCGCGTTTTATGAGCGAGTTTGGCTTCCAGGCCCTGCCGCCGCTGGCGACGATCAGCACCTATGCCGACGAAGCCGACTGGAACATGACCTCGTATGTCATGGAGCACCACCAGCGTTCGGGAACGGGCAACGGTCTCATGCTGGGCCAGATGACCGACAACTATCGCACGGCTAAGGACTTCTCCTCGTTGGTCTACCTCAGCATGATGCTCCAGGCGGAGGGCATTCGCTACGGCGTCGAGCACTGGCGGCGCAACATGGATCGCGTCAGCGGCACGCTGTACTGGCAGCTTAACGACTGCTGGCCCGTCGCCTCGTGGTCCAGCCTTGATTCGTTTGGCCGCTGGAAGGCGCTGCACTACGCGGCCGGCCGCTTCTATGCGCCGGTGCTGCTGTCGCTGCACGATCGCGGCCCGCTGATCGACATCCATGTAACGTCCGACTTACAGCAGCCCTGGGCTGGAACCGTGCGCTGGTCGCTCGAAACCTTGGGCGGCGAAGTGGTGGAGAAGGGCGAGGCAACCGTCGACGCCGCACCCCAGGCGGATACCCACGTGCGTGCGCTGGACTCTCACGGCCCACGTAAACGATGAGAACAGCCGCACGCTGGTCTTTGTCGCCGAGCTGTGGCAGGCCGACCAGCTTGTGGCCACGGCGGTCAGCACGTTCGTGCCTAACAAGCACCTGGAATTGGCCGATCCGCAGCTGCATGCGACGGTACGCTCGTCTGGTGATGGCTTAGCGGTTTACGTCAGCGCTGCGACCCTTGCCCGCCACGTCGAACTGGCGTTCGCCGGCGCAGATGCCGTGTTCAGCGACAACTACTTTGACATCCCGGCCGGCCGTACCCGCACGGTTACTGCTGCCCTACCGGCAGGCTGGAGCGTCGCGCAGGCGCAGGACGCTTTGCAGGTTCGCTCCTCGCGATAGCTACGCGTAGCTCGATAGCTACGTGTAGCACACCTTGCGGAAACCCTTGGGATACAAGATGCGCCTCTCGGCATCTTGTATCCCCATCTGGCGCATAGTCGCTTAACGACTGTGCACCCTGCCCAACCATCTTCATGCACATTCCCCTAACAATTCATTGACCGACGTGCGATAATGGACCGGTCAACCCACCATCCGCGCGCTCCGCGTTTTGGAGTCTTGTTCATGGACCTTGCTTCGCACCTGCCGCCGCCCGCATTATGCCCGCCATTCCATGCCTATCATCTGGACGGCGCCTATGATGAAATGTTTACTCCCGACGCGGTGCCGCGGCCGCAGTACAAACAGCTCTATCATCGCCTGCTCGAACTGACTCCAGCTGAATTGGAGGAGCGGCAGCGTTCTGCCGACCTTTCATTCTTGCATCAAGGTATTACGTTCACGGTCTACAGCGATGCGCGCGGTACCGAACGCATCTTTCCCTACGACCTTCTCCCGCGCATCATCACGGCCGCTGAATGGGATACGATCGAGCGCGGTCTGATCCAGCGTATCACCGCCCTCAACCTGTTCCTGCATGACATTTACCACAAGCGCCGCATCCTTGCCGATAAGGTGGTGCCGCACGAACTGATCTTTTCGTCTAAACATTTCCGCCGTGAGATGAATGACCTGGACGTGCCGCATGGCGTCTACGTGGCCGTGACCGGCACCGATCTTATCCGGGGCCCGGACGGCAAGTTCGTCGTGCTCGAGGATAACCTGCGGGTACCATCGGGCGCCTCCTACATGCTTGCCAACCGGCAGGTCATGAAGCGCGTCTTCCCCGATCTCTTCGGCCAGTACGGCGTGCGCCCGCTCGACTATTATGGCCAGGCGCTGCTCACGACGCTGCGGGATCTCTCGCCTGGCAGCATCTCGGGCCAGAGCTTTACACGCCAGGAAGACCCAAATATTGTGCTGATCTCGCCGGGCGTCTTCAACTCGGCCTATTTTGAACACACCTTTCTCGCTCGCCAGATGGGCATTCCGCTCGTCGAGGGGCGCGACCTGGTGGTGCACGACAACGTGGTCTACATGCGCACGACCGCCGGGCTGCAGCGGGTGGACGTCATCTATCGCCGGATCGACGACGATTTTGTCGACCCGCTGACCTTCCGCAAGGACTCGATGCTGGGCGTTTCCGGGCTCTTCAACGCTTACCGGGCGGGCAATGTCACGCTCGCCAATGCTATTGGCACCGGCGTGGCCGACGACAAGGCCGTGTATGCCTATGTACCCGCGATCATTCGCTACTACCTGGGTGAGGACGCCATCCTGGGTAACGTCGATACCTATGTCTGCAATGATGACATGCAGCGATCCTATGTACTTGAACACCTTGATGACCTTGTCGTCAAAGCTGTGGGTGAATCGGGCGGCTATGGCATGCTGATCGGCCCGCACAGCACTGCCTCCGAGCGTGCTGATTTTGCCCGCAGCATCGCCGCCAACCCACGCAATTACATTGCGCAACCGACGATCAACCTCTCGCGTGCGCCCTGTTTTCTTGACGGCCAGGTGGAAGCGCGGCATGTCGACCTGCGACCGTACATTCTATACGGCCAGCGTATCTCGATCCTGCCCGGCGGCCTGACGCGCGTCGCTCTGCGCCGCGGTTCCCTCGTCGTCAACTCGTCACAGGGCGGCGGCAGCAAGGATACGTGGGTGCTCAGCCGATGAGCAGCACACCAGGTAAAGGAGCGGTGCTGTTATGAAACAACCGACCGAACGTGCGTGGGGCTCGCCGGGCAGCGTCCCATTTGGGAGCCCGATGAGGCGGCAGGCGCACGCGGCGCAACACGGCAATGCTCTCGCGCGTGGCCGACAGTCTCTACTGGATGGGCCGTTACATGGAGCGCGCCGACCACGTCGCCCGCCAGCTTGACGTCCATCTCACGATCGTGCCCGAACAGGCCGTCGAAGCTGCACGCCGGCGCCGCAACCGCCTGATCACCTGTCTCGTGCGGCCCGACTATCCTGCCGCTGCCGTCCACAGCGACCAGGATCTGGCCTACCTGCTGACCTTTGACGAGGACAATCCTAACTCGATCGTCCGCTGTATTGCCAGCGGCCGCGAGAATGCCCGCCAGGTGCGCGAGCAGATCAATTCGCAGATGTGGGAGCAGATCAACCAGCTTTATCTACAGATGCAGATGTCGAGCATGACACAGATCTGGGTCGGGCAGCCGCACAGTTTTTATCATGGCATCAACCAGGACGTTTACCGGCTGCAAGGCATCACCGACTCGCGCATCACCGCGCGACCAGGGATGGCATTTCGTCCAGCTTGGCCGCTATCTTGAGCGTGCACGTGAAGTGGCCGATATGCTCGACGTCGATTTTCGCGAGCTGTATGCCTCCCCCGGCCATGTCTCTGATGTGTCCGACGATGCCGTCGACCAGCGGACTTACCTCGACTGGGTCGGCCTGCTGCGCGGGGCGGCGGCATATGAAGCGTACAGCAAGATGTATACCGCGAACGTGCATCCGCGCTATATCATCGAATTCTTGCTGCTGAACCCGTCCTTCCCATACTCCGTGCATTTTGCCATCAATGCCGCGCAGCGTTCGCTGGAGGTCATCGGCGATGCGACCGAAATGCCCAAGGCGGCGCGTGTATCGGTTGGCGGGCAGGCTGCGGGCCATGCTAGACTATGCCAGCGTGGACGAAATCATGGAAAGTGGCCTGGGCACATATCTTCGTGAGATCCAGGCCCGATGCGCTGAAATTCATGATGCCATCTATGCTACTTACATTACCTATCCCATCGCTGACAAACTCAACCGCGAACAATGACTGTGACCTATTGACCGATGCTCTATCAAGTTCGCCATATCACCCGCTATCACTATACTACTCCGGTCGCCGAGAGCGTCACCGAAGTACGCATGCGCCCGTTGACCACCCCCTATCAGCAGGTGGGTGGGTACCAACTGCATGTCAAGCCTGCCGCCCACATCTACGAGTACCAGGACTCGTTGGGGAACCTTGTTCATCATTTCTCGCAGCCCGCTGCGCACAACTCGCTCCACATTACGGCTTTCTCCGAAGTGCAGGTCCATCCACGCCCACTGCCGCCTGAGTCCCTGCCGCAGGAGGCATGGGCCCAGATCGATGGCGTCACTGCCACCGGCGAGTTTTGGGATATGCTCATTCCCAGCCCCTTTACCAGCCGCACCGAGCACCTTGACGAACTGGCGGCCGAACTGGACGTAACACGCCGGCGCGATCCGCTGAGCCTGCTGTACGAACTCAACAGCAGTCTGAATCGCGCCTTTGCCTACGATGCTGCCAGCACCAACGTGGACTCGCCGATCGACGAGGCCCTCAAACACCGGCGCGGTGTCTGCCAGGATCTCACGCACATTATGCTGGCCCTTGTCCGTAACTACCTGCATATCCCCTGCCGCTACGTCAGCGGCTATCTCTACCACCGCCGCGACGACCGCTCCGCCGACGGCGCTACACACGCCTGGCTCCAGGCCTGGCTGCCAGACCTCGGCTGGATCGGCTTCGACCCGACCAACAATCTGCTGCAAGGCGAACGCCACATCGAGGTTGCCCTCGGCCGGGAATATCCCGACGTTCCGCCGACACGCGGCGTATACAAGGGCAATGCCGGCAGCGAGTTGGCCGTCACTGTGCGGATTCGGAGCGAACGCGAGGCGCTGCCTGATGGCGGACCGGATGCTGCCGACCCTGGCGATTCCGGCGATGCTGACATGGGCGATACGCCGATCTACCGCAGCACCGAACAGGCGCTGCAGGAGCGTTACGCCCAGGCCTTACTGGCGATGGAGATGCAGCAACAGCAGCAGCAGCAATAACCAATAGTCACGGGATGGACAGTCCTGGTGCTGCTCCGGTTTCTCCTCATCAGACCAGTATGGTACAGTACCGCCAGGAGGCCCATCCATGATTTCGGAAACCGTCCTACGCGAGCAGTTGGCCAGTGCTTTGGCTGGAGTTGATCTCCCTTTTCTTGGTGGCGCCGAACATGGCAAGGTACGCGATATCTATCGCCGCACCGACCAACTGATCCTGGTCACGACCGACCGGCTTTCCGCGTTCGACCGTATTCTGGGCGTCGTGCCCTATAAGGGCCAGGTCCTGACCCAGCTTGCCGCCTTCTGGTTTAAACATACGGCCGATATCATCCCCAATCACCTGGTCTGCCTGCCTGATCCAAATGTAACGATTGCGCATGCCTGCACGCCGCTGCCGGTAGAGGTTGTCGTGCGCGGTTACATCACGGGAGTTACCTCGACTGCACTCTGGTATCGCTACAACCAAGGCGAGCGCAGCATCTACGGCATCGATTTTCCTGATGGGCTGAACAAGAACGACATGCTGCCTCAGCCGGTGATCACGCCTACCACAAAGGCGCGCGACGGCGGTCACGACGAGCGCATCACCAGTGCCGAGGTCGTGGCACAGGGCCTGGTCACCGCCGAGCATCTGGAAGCAGATCTGCGCAGCTGCCATCGCCGTCTTTCAGCGTGGCCAGGAGATTGCCCGCAAAGGCGGCCTGATCTTGGTGGATACCAAGTACGAGTTCGGCCTCAGCCCCGAGGGGAAGTAACCCTCATCGACGAGGTGCACACGCCGGACTCGAGCCGTTTCTGGCTGGCCGACACCTACGAACAGCGTATTGCCGCAGGCCAGGAACCGGACAACTTCGATAAGGAGTTCATTCGGCTCTATTACGCTGCGCGTGCTGGCTATCGTGGCGAGGGCGAACCCTTCCCGCTGCCGCCCGATTTGGCCGTCCAGGCCGCCGGCCGCTACATCCGCACCTACGAACTACTCACCGGCCAGCCTTTCCCTGCCGCCGAGCAGCCTGCCGGCGCGTGTAATCGTCAGCACAATCTGCGTGCGTGGCTTGCCGCATAAACGGCAGTGGGTACTCTCGCCAATTGCCGCCGTCATTTACAGGAACCCACTCATTCTCAGGGGAGCGAATTCATGTCCAGCCAACCCGTGACTGTCACCCACGAGCCCGAAAAGCACCGCTTCGTCGTTCAGCAGGACGGCGAAACTGCTGAATTGACCTATCGCGGTGGGACGGCGGGCCAGATCGTCTTCACACATACCGGTGTGCCCACGGCACTCGAGGGCCGTGGTATCGGCAGCGCCTTGCCAAGACCGGACTTGACTATGCGCGTGCCAACAACCTGGAAGTTGTGCCGCTGTGCAGCTTTGTCCGCGGCTACATCGAGCGCAAACCTGAGTATCAGGACCTGGTGCACAAGTCAGCAGACAGTGCCGCCAGCAACTCGGGAGGTTTTGCATGAGCGAGGCGGGAACAAGCGCCAAACGTTATACAAGCGATGCCGTCACCGTGACCTTTGTGGCGCCGCGCTGTATCCACGCCGCAGAATGCGTGCGCGGACTGCCCGTCGTCTTTGACAAGAATCGTCGCCCTTGGGTCCTGCCTGGTGCCGCTGCGGCGGAGGAAATCGCTGCGGTGATCGAGCGCTGCCCCACCGGCGCTCTCCACTACGAACGCAGTGACGGCGGTCCTGCCGAACGTCCCGACGCTCGCAACCGCTCCATGTGCGGGCCCGAGGGCCCTACTACACACGTGGCAAACTGCGTGTGCTCACGGCTGACGGGCGAACTCTATTTTGAGGATGTACGGGTTGCCTTCTGCCGCTGTGGCCAGTCGCAAAACAAACCTTTCTGTGACAATTCTCATATCGCAGCCGGGTTTGACGACCCAGGCGCTGTCACCGTACCCAGCGACTGCCGGCACTGCCGGCGCTACCGGTACTGAGAGCGCGCCCGAACAGGGTGCCGAACACAGTGAGCTGTCGATCAAGCTGCGCGGCGAATGGCCCTTTGCGGTTGGACGGCGATTTTGAACTGATAGGTGCCGACCGCCAAACCATTTACCGCGGCACCGAAACCGCGCTGTGTCGCTGCGGTGGGTCGGCCGAACAAGCCTTTCTGCGACGGCTCGCACCGTCACAACGGCTTCCAGGCATAACGGCTTCATGGTTGACAGCGTAAAGGCTAACGATGTCTGAACAGCAGCCGCTCGTCGGCGTGATCATGGGCAGCAAGTCGGATTGGGAAACGATGAAGGCAGCGGCCGACACGCTGGCGCAGTTTGGCGTGGCGCATGAGTGCCGCGTCGTTTCTGCCCATCGCACGCCGGACTGGATGGTAGAGTACGCCACGTCGGCCGCGGAACGCGGGCTGCAGATCATCATCGCCGGGGCTGGGGGTGCTGCCCACCTTCCCGGCATGGTGGCGGGCCATACCCTCCTCCCGGTGATCGGCGTGCCGATTCAAAGCCGGGCGCTCAATGGACTCGACTCACTGCTCTCCATTGTGCAGATGCCTGCCGGTGTGCCCGTAGCAACCATGGCTATCGGTCGCGCCGGAGCCACCAATGCTGCCTTGCTGGCGGTTTCGATTCTGGGTGCCGAACAGCCCCACCTGCGCGCCGCGCTGGAGCAATTTCGGCAGCAGCGGGCCGCCGAAGTGCTGCAGGAAGTGCTTGAGTAGCGCCGATGTCTAAGCCTACCAACGAACCCATTCTCCCCGGTTCTACGATTGGCGTCTTTGGCAGCGGACAGCTTGGGCGCATGCTGGCGCTTGGCGGCACGCGCCATGGGCTACCGGATCCACACGTTTTCGCCTGATCGTGACTCGCCGACCGGCCAAATCGCCGACCGCGAAGTGTGTGCGCCTTATGCCGACCTTGATGCCGTGCGCGATTTCGTGCGTCAGGTGGCGGTCGTCACCTTTGAGTTTGAGAATGTAGCGGCCGAAGTAGCCCGGGTGGCCGAAGAGGAAGGCGTGCCTGTGCGCCCGGGCGGTTGGGTTCTGCACACGACACAGCAGCGGTTGCGCGAAAAGCAGTTCCTCGCCGGGGCAGGTGTGCCCGTGACGCCGTTTGCCGCTGTGCGCAGCCTGGCCGAGCTGGAAGCCGGTCTGGCAGCTTTAGGCACGCCGGCAATACTCAAGACTGCTGCCTTCGGCTATGACGGCAAAGGCCAGGTGCGTATCGATGCCCCCTCCGCTTCCGCTGCGCAATCCGCCTGGGAGGCGATCGGCAGACAGGAAGCGGTGCTGGAAGCCGTAGTCGACTTTGCCTGCGAGCTTTCGGTGGTTGCGGCACGCGGGCTCAACGGCAGCTTTGCCCACTGGGGTGTGATCGAGAACATCCATCGCAATCACATACTCGACCTTGTCACTGGCGCCGGCAGCTGTGGACCCGCGTATTGCGGAAGAGGCGGTCGGCCTGGCGCACGCTGTGCTCGAGCAGCTGGACGTGGTAGGGGTTCTCTGCGTCGAGATGTTCCTGGACAAGCGCGGCCGGCTGCTGGTCAACGAGCTGGCGCCCCGCCCGCACAACTCGGGTCACTTGACGGTTGACGCCGCTGTGACCAGCCAGTTCGAACAGCAGCTGCGGGCGGTCTGCGGCCTGCCGCTGGGTCGACCGAACTGCTGCGCCCGGCTGCGATGGCCAATCTGCTTGGCGATCTGTGGTTCACGCCGATGGCGGCTGCGTCGAACCGCAGTGGGCGGCGGCGCTGGCATATCCAAACGTAAAGCTGCATTTATATGGCAAGCACGAAGCGCGCGTGGGAAGAAAAATGGGACACTTGACGGCGCTGGCGAGTACAATGGATGCGGCGAAGGATGTCGCGCTGGCGGCCCGCAAGGCACTGGTGCGCTAGGCAACAGGGGGGCCGCGAGATGTTTGCGCAAACAGATCAACCGACTGAGTTAGCAGGACGACAGACTCGATAAGCCGCACGAAGAGTGCGGCGTCTTTGGTATTTACGCTCCCGGCCGCGATGTGGCGCGCCATGCGTTTTTTGCGCTGTATGCCCTGCAGCACCGGGGGCAGGAAGCGGCGGGGATTGTGACTTGCGACGGCAGCGTAGCCCACGTACACAAGGGCATGGGCCTCGTCTCGCAGGTGTTTAACGAGGAAAACCTACACTACCTGCAGGGCTACCTGGCAATCGGGCATACGCGCTACTCTACCACCGGTGCACCCAGGCTCCGCAACACGCAGCCATACGTGATCGAGACACTCGAGGGACCGCTGGCGATCGCGCACAACGGCAACCTGATCAACGCGCCGCAACTGCGGCGCGAACTGCTGCGAACGCGGTGTCGGCCTGTCGACATCCAGCGACAGCGAAGTAATCCTGCATCTCCTTGCGGGTGCGGGCACCGCAGATTATGCGACGCGTATCCGTATCATGATGGCCCGCGCCGAAGGGGCCTATGCACTGACGATTCTCACTCGCGATGCGATTTACGGTGTGCGCGATCCTTGGGGTTTGCGACCACTTGTCCTAGGTAAGCTGTCGGATGGCGTGCATCCGAAGGCGCGGTCGGAGAAACAGCCAAGGGCAAAGGCGGCAGAGAGGCAGCTGCTAAATTTGCCGCCCAAGTGAATGGCACTGCATGAGTGGGAAACGGCCCGCCGGGTACGTGCTGGCGTCGGAGAGCTGCGCCTTTGCGACGATCGGCGCCGAACCCGTGCGCGAAATTCAGCCGGGAGAAATCGTTCGTATCGATGCACGCGGGTACGAGATCATGCAGGGCGCGCCCGCCCAAAAGCTGGCATTTTGCACGTTTGAGCAGATCTATTTCGCACGGCCCGATACCATTTTTGGCGGCCAGTTGGTACACCAGACGCGGCAGAAGCTCGGGAAGCAGCTGGCGAAGGAAGCGCCTGCGAATGCCGACATCGTCGTGCCGGTGCCGGACTCAGGCACACCCCATGCCATTGGCTATGCCCAGAAAAGCGGCATCCCCTATTCCGAGGGTTTGATCAAGAGCCGCTACATTGGCCGCACGTTTATCCAGCCGTCCGACGAACTGCGCAAGGTGGGCGTGGCAATGAAGTTCAACCCGCTGCCGGAGAATCTCAAGGGCAAGCGCATCGTGCTGGTGGATGACTCGATCGTGCGCGGCAATACGTCGGGCCCGCTGATCCGCATGCTGCGCAATGCCGGCGCCAAGGAAGTTCATGTCCGCGTGGCCTGCCCCCCTATCAAGTTTCCCTGCTTCATGGGCGTCGATATGGCCAGCATGCAGGAACTGATTGCCGCCAACAAGAGCCTGGATGAGATCTGTGAGCATATCGGGGCCGACTCGCTCGCCTATCTGTCGATCGACGGGCTGATGAAGGCACTGAAAACCTCTGACGGCTACTGCAATGCGTGCTTTACGGGCGACTACCCGTTCTCGACCCCCATTTCCTTGATTGAGCTGCAGGAAAAGGAAAAGTTCGTTCACGTCTGGGGCAACTAAGACCCGTCAACGATCGCGCGGAGGAAAGCATGACCACCCCGAAGTACCAGACTATTCTGTACCACGTAGAGGAAGGCATCGCTGCGGTTCGCCTCAACCGGCCAGATCGGCGCAACGCACTGACCAGCGAAATGTTGAGCGAACTCTCACAACGCGGTCGTGACCGCTGCCGACGATCCGGCGGTACGCGCGATTGCCCTCACCGGCGAAGGTCCCACCTTCTGCGCCGGCCAGGATCTCAGCATATTTACGGGCCAGTTGGAAGGCCATGCCGTGCGCGATGCCATCGTCAAATACTACAAACCGTTGATTATGGCCATGGTCGAGATCGAAAAGCCGATCATCGGGGCCATTAATGGTGGCGCGGCGGGAGCCGGGGCCTCGTTGGCGCTTGCTTGTGACCTGCGTGTGATGGCAGACGACGCTTATATTTTGCAGGCGTTCTCCGATATCGGGCTCGTCCCCGATGCCGGCTCGACCTGGTTTATGGCGCGCTTGGTCGGTTACAGCCGCGCGCTGCAGCTTTGCATCGAAGCCGAGCGCATCCCGGCTGCACGCTGCTTGGAGTGGGGAATATGCAACCGCGTCGTGCATGCGGGTGAACTGCAAGGCACGGCGCAGGCATGGGCGCGCAGCCTGGCGCAGCGGCCCACGCTGGCCATCGGCTGGACCAAGCAGGCGCTGTCCGCGGCGATGACCACCACGCTGGAAGCTTCAATTCACCTGGAGGCCGACCTGCAGGCCCAGGCCGTGCAGACGGCCGACCACCGCGAAGGCGTGATGGCGTTCGGGCAGAAGCGGGCGCCGCAGTTTCGGGGCGCGTGAGCGAAAGCGCAAGCGGCAGCATGGCTGGCGTCATGAGCTGTTTCTCTTAGCGGGGAAAGTAGCACTGATACGGGCGCATCCCGAGGCATTGGCGAAGCGATTGCTCGCGGCTATGCCGAAGCCGCGCGCGGGTAGTGCTGGCCAGCCGCAAGCAGGAAGGCCTCGATGCCGTGGCGGCGGAGATCGAAGCGGCAGGCGGGCACGCGCTCGCCGTAGCGGCGCACACCGGCGATGACGCGGCCGTGCAGCGGCTGATCGAGCGCGTCGCCGAGATCTACGGCGGTATCGACATCCTGGTCAACAATGCTGCCACCAATCCGCATTTCGGCCCGATCTTGAGTGCCGAAGATAGCCATTGGGACAAGACGCTTGACGTCAATGTCAAGGGCTATTTCCGTCTGGCAAAAGCCTGTGTGCCGTGGATGCGGGCGCGCGGCGGCGGCAAGATCATCAACATGGCCTCCATCGCCGGCACGGCCCCCCAACCGGGGATGGGCGTCTACTGCGTGAGCAAGGCGGCCGTACTGATGCTTACCGAGGTGCTGGCGGTTGAGCTGGCTCCCGACAACATCCAGGTAAACGCCATTGCCCCTGGTTTTGTCAAAACGAAGTTCAGTGCGGCCATCTGGGACAACCCCGCGCTAAACCGGGCGACGCTGGCCGGCATCCCGCAGCAGCGCATGGCGGAACCAAGCGAACTGGTCGGCATTGCGCTGTACCTGGCCTCACCGGCATCCAGCTTTACGACCGGCTCCACCTTCCTGGTCGACGGGGGCCAGGCTGTCGGAGATCCCCTTTACCAGTTGATGGCCATCCGCGCCCTAACGGAACTCGCCCGAGCGACCGATCTGCCGCCGCTTGCCTCGAAATTTCAGCAACTTGCAAGGTCAGAATTGCGCTGTTTGCCTTACTCTATAATAGACTGTGTGGCAGATTACGCGGCTTCTGTCTTAACGCGTTTGAAAGCTGCTCCCCGACCTGTGCTTGCGTAGTTTGCTGATGAGGTGAATACAATACACATGACCGGGAATCATCGTAGGGTTCGGCTTTGGCTGATCGCGCTCTTGGCCGCTCTGCTCCTCAGCATTACAGTCGTTACGCTGGCCTCGCCGACGACGCTGGCCCAGTTTACCGGTACGGCCGCTGTTGGTTACGATCCGCTTACGCCTGCCGAGCAGGCGCGTGCGCTCCAAAACCTGCAGCGTAAGGGCACGATCGCACAGGGGCTGCAACTGCCGGATGCGGCCGCGCACAGCATGACGACTGCCGGAGCAGCTGCCGGAGCCGCTGCCGGTGTGCCACCTATGCCTGCCGAGGAGGTCCTGCTGGTGGAACGCCATCAGGAGGACAAACAGACATACGCCCAAGGGCGCTGGCCGCGCCGCGCCGACGTGTATGTCTACCGCTATGCTGACGACACGCTTATTCGCCAGGTTTATAACATGGACACGAACCAGGTAGACCAGGTGGATCAGGTGCTGGGCGTGCAGCTGCCGCTGACGGAGGCTGAGACGCAGCGGGCGCTGGCCATTGCCCTGGCAGATGCCACGATGCGCCCGCAGCTGAACGCCGAATTTCGCTACATTACCCAGCAGGATTTGGTTTCAGCAGATCAACTGATCCTGAAGGCAATGACATTTCATGCCGATGCCGCCCCCGGCCAGGATTTAGGTGCAGCGGCGCAGTGTGGCGTCAAGCGCTGTGCCCAACTGCTGTTGGCCGCCGGCGATAACGTGGCGTTGCGGGTCATTCCCATCGTGGACCTGTCGTCCGGCGCAGTGGTGCAGACTCTTCCCTTTGGTTCTGCTCGCCAGTAAGCGGAGTATAAACGTGACCGCACACAAAATCACGATTACAGTGCACGACCGTTGGGTCGCCTGGTTTGCCTCGGCGTTGGCAGTTGCCGCGATTGTCGCCGCCGGATGGTTCCTTGTGCTGCGCAGCGGCGTGCTGCGGGCGCAGAGCGCGATGAACTGCAGCGGGCAGTACCTGGTCGATGTCACCTTGCCTGCGGCAGCAGGTGGGAAATGTGCTGGGAAATGCGCAATTCCGAAGGCATCGTCTTCCACGATATCTACTATACCCCTGCCGGCGGTGGCCCCCGGCGCCTGGTGCTCGGCCAGGCGAACCTGGCTCAGATCCATGTGCCATATGACGACAACGGCGCACGCTTCCACGATGTCTCGGACTTTGGCCTGGGCGGCACGAATATGGATGATCTGACCCAGGCGGACTGCCCTAATGGCACGCTGCTGGTAGACGCGGGCAAACACGTGCTGTGCATGCAGATCGGTCCGCGTGGCTACGCCTACAAGTATTTTGCCCAGGAACTGCAGGGCTCTGCAGTTAGCCTGTTCAGCGTCTCGCATGTCGGGCAATACAACTATGTTCCGTGTGGCGCTTCATCGATAACGGCGCCATTGAGCCGACGATTGGCGCTACCGGGAAGCTGCAGCGAGTGAATTACAATTCGGCTGCCTCAGGCTGGCCGGTACCACGTCGACCAGGGCGGCCAGGTATACGCCATCGCGCACTCGCACAACTACTTTTGGCGTCTCGACTTTGATCTCGATGGCCCGCAAAACGATCAGGTGGAGGAGTTTGAGTTCACCCCGATCGACAACAACTACAGTTACCAGGTGTCCGTGAAGCAGTTCTTGACCGAAACCGCCGCGCACCGTAAACCCCACGCGTATGCGATCGTGGCGTGTCCGCGACATGGTTACGACCAACAGCGAGGGCCACGCCATCTCATATCATCTTTAATCCGCTGCCGCGTCGGCCATATTCACCAGGGACCGGCCGTCGAACCCTTCACGAACAATCAATTCTACGTGACGGTAAATAAGCCTTGTGAGCGGTTTGCCTCGCACAACCCCGAAGTCCAATGTGCTGCCGACGTCAGCAAGTTCGTGAACGGCGAAAGCCTCGTAGGGCAGGATATCGTGGTCTGGTACGGTATTACCTTCCACCATCTCCCGCGCGATGAGGACGAAGGGATGATGGATGCCCATTGGGACGGCTTCCAACTCACGCCGCGCGACTGGACGGCCACCGATCCACTCGACAACGTGGTGTTGGGACCAACCGCCACGCCGACTGATGACGCCGACCGATACGCCTGTTCCACCAACTTCTACCTCAACCTCTACGCCGGCTGCCATGGCAACAGCCACATCGACTGCGCCCGCCGTGGCCTTGCCGACAGACACCGATACGCCGACGCCTGCCAACACGACGGCAGTCGTGCCGACGGATACTCCCCATGGCTCAGACGCCAACGCCTATAGGGGGACTGAGCGGTACGCCTGATCCCCCGGGCACAGGCAACCTGGCCAATCCGATCTTCCTGCCGCAAGTCAGCCGGTAGCCAGATAAAGCCAGACAGAGGCCACTCAGCCATGTCGCGTTACAGCCGCACCTGCCGTACGATGATGGGCGCCGCCTGGCACGCCATGCTCGGCGGGCGGGTGTCGATGTGCACTTTGACGTCTATCCTGGTATGGTGCACGTGTTTCAGTTCATGTATTTGATCGAACCAAAGTCGCGCCAGGCAGTGCACGCGGCGGCGCGCTTTGTGCGCAAGCATTGGGGAGACGAGAATGCCGCAAAATCAGCCGCAAAAGCCTTCGTCGAGCGGACCGGCCGGGCAGGACGCTAAAGGGCGGCGAACCGTTTATTCTACCGATCCGGAAGATGATCGAGGTCAAAACAGCGGTGGCGCTGCCGCTGTGTCGGGCGCCGACCCTGCGGGGCCCATCGCCACGCGCCAGAAGAACCAGCCGGTGATCGTCGGCATTGAACGCAAGGGCCGCGGAGGGAAGACCGTCTCCGTTATATCCGGTGTCATCAGCCATGACGCGGGCAAGGAGGCGCTGCTCAAGCTGCTTAAAACCAGGTTGGGTACGGGCGGCACAGCAAAGGATGATACGATCGAGATTCAGGGCGATCGCCGCGACCAGATTGTCGAGATTTTGATCGGACTTGGCTATAAGGCCAAGAAGTCGGGCGGCTGAACGAAGCCCAACAAAAAAGCCCCAGGCGCAGATGTGAACCTGGGGCTGTATCAGTGACCGGGTAATAGTACCGAGTGGCAACGGCTTACCGTCGGTCGGCGCCGACCTCGGCACCGCTTGCTATTTTCTTCTTCTTGCCAAATGCCTTGGTTTCACTGCGTGGGTGTATGACCACGTTGCGCCCGATGGTGATACCTTCAGGCACGCAGCTGTTTTCGCCAATCAAGGTGAGGCCCGTGTTGAGTACTTCCGGCAGGCCGTCGTTGGGCGTGTTGTCGTCGCCGTCACCGACCCGTGCGCCGGTGGCAATCACCACGTTCTTGTCCACGATACACCGGTCTACCACAGCACCGGCTTCAATGATGGTGTCGTGCAAGATAACGCTGTCGCGTACAATGGCGCCTTCGCCGATAAACACGCCGGGCGAGATCACGCTGCGTTCGGCCATGCCTTCTACGCGGGAGCCGTTGGAGAGCAGACTGCCGCCGACCTGGGCATTGGCGCCCACTTTGGCCGGCGCACGCTCTTCACTGCGCGTGTGCACGACCCATTCGGGATCGTACAAGTCGAGGGCCGGATTCTCCGACAACAGGCTCATGTTCGCTTCCCAATAAGCCTGGACTGTGCCGACGTCGGCCCAGTAGCCGGGGAAGGTGTAGGCGCGGACGTGGCGTGCCTGCTTAAGTATGGCGGGCAGCACGTGCTTGCCAAAGTCCACATAATCGCCGTTCTGCAGCACGTCGATCAGTACCTCGCGCCGGAACACGTAGATGCCCATGGACGCGAGCGTTTCGAGCGAGCGGCGCGGTTTCTCACGGAACTCGATGATGCGGTCGTCAGCACCGATGGTGACGATGCCATAGCGGTGCGTCTCGTGCGGATTGACGCGGCGAACGGCAACGGTGAGATCGGCGTCGCTCTGCTCGTGAGCCTGCAGCATCGGCCGGTAGTCCATCAAGTAGATGTGATCGCCGGCAAGGATAAGTACATGCTCTTCATCCTGCTGTTCCACAAAATCCAGGTTGCGGCGCACCGCGTCGGCGGTGCCCTGCTGCCAGTCGCCGTAGGGGCCGCCGCGATAAGGCTGGAGCAGGCGGACGCCGCCGCTGGCGCGGTCCAGGTCCCAAGGTTTGCCGATGCCAATGTGGTCGTTGAGGCTGCGGGGCTTGTATTGGGTCAGCATGGCCACGTTGTAGATACCGCTGTTGACGCAGTTGCTGAGCGGAAAGTCGATCAGGCGGAACTTCCCGCCAAATGGCACGGCCGGTTCGGCGCGCGTCTCCGTCAGCACGCTCAACTGCTCGCTGGAGCCGCCGGCCATAATCATCGCAAGTGCGGATGTCATGCTATCACCTCAGAGAATTCACTAGGATGATCAGATGGTCTTGCCGTCAGCCACGATCTTGTCGGCCGGGAAATCGCCCTCATCCCGGTTGCTGTTGATAAGGACGTTACGGCCGATGCGGGCACCGTCGGGAATAAAGGCGCGCTTGCCGATCAGCGTAATGCCGGCAAACAGGCGGTCGGGCATCTGCTCGTTAACGACGGCTCGGTCACCGGTGCCGACAATGGCGCCGGCTCCGATGACGACCTTCTTGTCGACCACGACCTTGTCGAGCCGGGCGCCCGGCCCGATCCACGTGTCGTTCATGATCACGCTGTCCTGCACGACTGCGCCCGGGCTGACGTAAACGCCGGGACTGAGCACACTGTTGACGACGACGCCGCGAATGACGCAGCCATTTGAGACCATGCTTGAGACGACCTTGGCCTGGGGGCCGATTTTGGCCGGCGGGCGTTCTTCCGAACGGGTGTGGACGGGCCACTGATCGTTATAGAGGTCGAGAGCCGAATTCGGTTGGAGCAGTTCAAGGCTGGTGGTCCAATACGAATCCACCGTGCCGACATCCACCCAATAGCCTTCAAATCGATAGGCGTACACACGGTCGCCGGCGGCGATCATGGCCGGAATGATGTCTTTGCCAAAGTCGTTGCGGGGCTTGTCGGGGCGGCCCTTCGCTGAGACGGTGCTCGAGCACGTTGGCATTGAAGACGTAGATGCCCATCGATGCCAGGTTGCCCTTGTCGCGGTCCTTGGGCTTCTCGAAGAACTGGACGATGCGTGACTCCTCGTCCACCTGCATGATGCCGAACCGGTTTGTCTCCTCGAGCGGCACGGGCATGACGCCGATCGTGCAGGTCGGCCCCGTGTGCGATGTGGTAATCGATCATCGGGCGATAGTCCATCTTGTAGATGTGGTCGCCCGACAGAATGACCACGTTATCGGCACGGTTCTGCTTGATGAAGTCCAGGTTCTGATAGATGGCGTCGGCCGTGCCGGCATACCACGTCCGGCCAGCGCCGCGCCTGATACGGCTGGAGCAGGCGCACGCCGCCGCGGCTGCGGTCCAGATCCCACGGCTTGCCGATGCCGATGTGATCGTTGAGGCTGTGCGGGCGGTATTGTGTCAGGACGCCGACCGTGTAGATGCCGCTGTTGACACAATTGCTGAGGGTGAAGTCGATGATGCGGAACTTGCCGGCGAAGGGAACGGCCGGTTTTGCGCGCTCTTCCGACAGAACGGTGAGTCGCGTGCCCTCTCCGCCTGCCAGGATCATGGCAATCGTTCGCATAGGTCAGCTTCTTTGTGTGTAAAGTTGCGGCGTTCTTTGGGAGAACCTGTTGTCGTGCACGTAGTCTAACGTATTTGTCATAAAAGGACAATCCCGCAGATCCCGCTGCCAATATGCCCCACTGTGCCCACGTATTGTTGGCATACAGGAGGGTAGGCATTTGTTCCTCCTGGGACGGGGTGCTATACTTATCCTTTGCTGTGGACCTTGGCGCCACTGCCCAGTATCGGTTTATTGACTGCTTAGTTCATTACCAAAGGGGGAAGCGTGCTGCAGCGTCCCACCCAAACAGCAGCTTTCTGGCGGGACCAATTTGAGGTCACCGCCGACGACACGGATTTTCTCTATCAACTTCTGCTCGACGCGCAAAAGCCGATAAAGTTGAGCGACCTCGCCGGTCGCCCTCATCAACGAGTACCTGCGCCGCGAAAATACGCGTATCGAGCAGAGACCTCTCCAAAAGGCACGATCTACGTGCCCGAGCAGCGCTACCAGGTTGGCCAGACATTAGTGTTCCCGGCACTGGAGTTTGCTGTTGGCCAGATCCTCGAGGTGCGTAAGGGGCAGAATCCAGAGCACGGCGACTTTGACGTAATCCAGGTGCGCTTTGCCGCCAATGAAAAGCCACGCGAGTTTGCCGCCGGCTTGCAGACCTCGCACCGGCTCAACCAGACAAACGGCGACCGCCTGGTGCATGACAACGCACTGCTGTCTGCCGACGAGATCTACGCCCTCTACGAACTCGACATCAACGAGACCCTGCTGTATGCCTTGCAGGAAGGCCCGCGCCACCAGGCGTTTGTCGAAGTAGACGGCAGCTGGCTGCTCAAGGACATGCTGGCCGACGTGCACGTGGGCCACCTCAACATTGCTGAGGCGCTGATTGAGATGCAGGGCAAGCCACTTTCCACGGCGCAGCTGTTGGCTGAGGTAGATCTGGATCTCAATGTAAGTACGCCGATGCGCATCTTGAGCCTGGATCACGCGCTGAGCCAGGACGAGCGTTTCGACCGCGTACGCCAGGGCAAGGAGCAGTTGTGGTTCCTGCGACGGCTGGAGCCGGTAGAAATCCAGACCGTGCCTCCTCTGCTGCGCTATAAGCCTGTGTCATATACGCGCGGGCTGCTCAGCGTCGAAATGCTGCAGATGGAGTGGGAACTGGACGACGAGTGGGGAGAGAGCAGCTTGACAAGTGAGGTGCCAACCGTGGTGCCTTCTACCAGCATCATCCTCACGTACCCGCATCGCCACTACGGCACACTGCCGTTGAGCGGGCGCACGCGCAGCTTCTTCCCGACCGGCACCGGCGCTTCGCTGATCACGCTGGTCGACGGGCGCTGGGGCACGCGCTACACGGGTTGGGTAATGCACGACGCCCGCTACGTGACTGGACTTTCAAAATGGATGGACGACCACCAGCTCCCGGTCGGCAGGCGTTCATTACACTGGAGCGTACACCGGCCACCAACGAAGTTATCGTGGACTTCCGTACACGCCGGCCAAAGCGCGAATGGGCTCGCATTGCCGAGGCCGACCTGGATGCAAACCAGCTGCGCTTTGAGATGAACAAGATCAATGTGGCGTGCGAGTATGACGAACACATGATCATCGCCGAGCAGGAAGGTGATGGGCTGGACCAACTGCGGGAGCGCATTGACCAGCGGGGTACGACGATTCCGGAACTGGTAGCGCAGATCGCCCCGGAGTTGGTGAAGTTGAACCCGCAAGGCACGGTACATGCAAAAAGCGTGTACAGCGCCGTCAACGTGGTGCGCCGCACGCCGCCTGGCCCGGTATTCCATGCCTTGATTAGCAATCGCCGCTTCCGCGACGTGGGTAATGGGCTGTTCGCCCTGACCTGATAAAGGAGATACGACGACTCTATGGCTTCATCGTTAGTTGCAGATCGCCTGGCGCGGTTCCGCCCCACGCTCGACACTAAGTTCCGTATCGACTACGACTGGTGGGACAAGAGCGGCCAAAGTTTTCGTCTTTACCTCCGCGACCAGTTGTGCGACGAGTGCCGGGCGCGTTTTGCCGACTATCACAACACGGAGGATGTAGACTGGGTGGACCCCGAAACGGGCGAAGTGCATCGCACCGATGCGCTGCGCGAGTGCCTGCGCACACGCTGCGCCAACGATCCTGACTACATCAACGAGAAGCTGCCGATCGCCTCGGCTTGTTTTCGTATCTTCCTGGCCAACAACAATACGCCGCTCTCGCCCAAGGAACTGCACCAGCTCATTCCTTGGCGTTCGGCTGAAGAAATTCAGCGCACCCTGAGCGGACAGCGCGTGTACTTGGGGCTGCGTCCGGTATAGCACTGGTCGTAGTGCGAAGAAAATCAGCCGAGCCTTCCATCTAGGAAGGCTCGGCTTTTTTTAGCCTGCGACCCACTCTGCGGACATACTGGCAGTGACGTTTATCTCCGCAGCACCGGACCGGCATGATAGGCCTGGGTCACCTCGCGGCGGGACGGGGGCGAACCGCCCTGCGCACGCATCGCCGGGACGTAAACACTGTTTGTGAATGCGTCGAATGCTGCCTGGCTCTCCCACATTCCCACGATGCGCCAGCCGTCTGGTGTAGGCGCGGCAGCGGTGTGATCAATGCACCCAGCCGCACTCGTTCTGTAATCATCGCTGCGGCCGACAGTGCGATCCAAGGATCCGCCATGTCTTTGTCCCACCCTGCTATGTCGTCCCAGACGAAGAAGCCGTCCCACCAGGCGTTTTCGGCATCGTGTGCCAGGTCGGCAATAATGCGTGGGTGACCATAGGGCGCATACAGGGGTAGGTAAACTGCGCAGTGGATATTGAGACGAGCCGTAGTGTTAGCCATGGAGGAATTGTAATGTGCAGTGCGGCTGCCAATAAGTACTCCTTCTCACGTTATTGCAGGCGCACGGTTCGTCACGGACACGTCACGGTTGCAGCGTATTCTATAAATAGGCGTCTGAAGAACAGACCCCGAACGAGTCGAGTTCATGGGCGAGGCGAGCATGTTCCCGGTAAGCACCGAGCTTCAAATAGCGACCGCCAAAGGCGATTTAGCAACCTACGTGGCCAAACCCGTTGGCGATGGCCCCTGGCCTGGCGTAGTGGTGATTCATGACGCGATCGGTATGAGCCGCGATACGCGCAACCAGGCCGACTGGCTGGCGAGCGAAGGTTACTTCGTGGCGGCGCCTGATCTGTTCCATGGCGGCTCTTTGTTGAAATGCTTGCGCTCGATGATCTTCGACTACTTGACCTGGCACGGGGACGTAGCCGCCGATGTCGGGGCTGCACGCGACTGGCTCAGCCAGCAGGTTGATTGTACCGGGCGTATCGGCGTGATCGGTTTCTGCATGGGAGGCGGGTTTGCGCTGCAGCTGGCCCCAGGCAAGGGCTTTGCCGTCTCCAGCGTCAACTATGGCATGCTGCCCAAGGAGTTGGAAACCTTCCTGGTGGGCGCCTGCCCCATTGTTGCCTCTTATGGGGCCAAGGATATTTCACTGCACGGCGCCGCCGACCAGTTAGAGCATGCCCTGGCCAAGCTCGCCATCGACCACGATGTCAAGGAATATCCTGATGCCGGGCATGCTTTTCTCAACCAGCCGGATCCTGCCGACCTGCCATGGATGCTGACACTGTTGGGCAAAATCATTAACACCCGCTACCATGAGCCGTCGGCCGGCGATGCGCGGCACCGGATCCTCGCGTTTTTTGAGAAACACTTGCGGACCGACCAATAGGCCGCACGCGGCTTCAACGGGCTGCTTCGAGCTTGGCGAGCAGCGCGTCAAGATCGAAGCCAGCGGCACTGCCGGGACCGGTCAGAATGCGGCGCTGCATGTCGCGGAGCACAGACCACATGGCAGGCGAGACGCTCATATAGAATGGGGCAGTCACCGTCTGCGTGTCCGTAACGAGAGCCATACCTTGGCGGACCGGCTCGGATAGGGTGGCAGGATCGGCCACCGCAAATGCAGGCGCATATAGCCCTCCACCCACAACATCCTTGGTGAGAACTTCACGCCCCTTGGCCGAAGCTAGATAGGCCCCAAAATCCAGCGCTGCGTCGCGCTGCGGGGCGGCCGAAGGGACCATGTAGCCAATCGCCATCACGACTTCGGCAGCCGGTTGGGTCGCGTCCATCACCGGGAATGGGAAGAAGCCCAATTCGGCGCGGCGTTCGGGAGCCAACTCACCCATGAAGGCCGGACCAGATAGGATCATCGCGGGCTTGGCGCCAAGCAAGTTATCCCTCTGTACGAGGGCGGCTAGCGCTTCCTGCGTGCCCATGCCGGCAGCCGCGGAATTGAAGTAACCTTTTTCTACTAGCTGCGCCCACTGCTCAAAGACAGTCCGGATCCGCGGGTCGGTAAACGGGATCTCGCCGGCAATAAACTCGCGATGCACTTCGGGGCCGTTAAGTCGCAGGTCCAGGTAGTCAAGCCATAGGCTGCCCATAAAGGGATCTTCGCCGCTCATGGACAGCGGGACGACGCCGTTCATCCACAGCGTTTCGCACACCTGCAGGAATTCATCCCAAGTGGTAGGCGGCTGCAAGCCGTATTGCTCAAAGACGGCCTTGTTAAAGTAGAAGCCGTTCCAGTTATAACCGACCGGCAGATAGTATTGCTTGCCCTCCCGTTCGCTCAACGCGCGCAAGCTGGGCTGCAGCGATTCAGCAGCCCCAGATTCTTGCCATAAATTTGTGAGGTCGGTGAGTCCGCCGGAGTCGATCGCCCTGTCCAGGAACCAACCCGGTGTGATGAGCATGACGTCAGGCACGGGCCGCTCGGCCAGCATGGCATCCGGCGTTTGATTGTACTGCTCCACTGCCATGCTGATCTCTGGGTGAATCGCCCGATAGCCACTGATAAGGGCCTCTTCCGCTGCGGCCAGCCCGGGAAAGGTGATATAGCGCAGTGTGATTGGCTCTGGTGTTGGTGTGGGCTGGGCTCCCAAGCCGCAGGCGGCAAGGAGAAGTACGGCGGCACCCAAGAGGATCGGCCGCAACAGCAAGGGCAGTGGAAGGTGGTGCGGTTGCATGGTAGGGACACGCTTTCGGGCAATCAAGGGCTGGCGGGCGGATTCCCGGACGCCTCCGTCTATTGTACAATGCTCGTCCCCACTTCTTACATTCATTCCATAGGAGGAAAGTGTGATGCTGACGCAGGAGCAGGTAGATTTTTTCCAGGAGAATGGCTATCTATTGGTCAAAGGCCTGTTTACGCGTGACGAAGCAGCCGTGTTCCGCCAGGAGGCGCATGACCTCATCGCACGGCTGCAGCAGACACGTGACGTGGAGGCGACCTGGGGCAGCGCCAAAGAGGTGACGGCCACCAAGACGTCACTGCTGCACTGCCACGACGTGCAGTTTCAGTCGGCGCGCCTGACTGCGCTGCTGGTCGACGATCGTTTCACGGGCGCTGCAGCTGATTTGATGGGGACGCCGAACGTGCAGCTCCATCACAACAAGCTGTTTATCAAGCCGCCGGAAAAGGGTTCACCCTTTCCGATGCACCAGGACCGCCCCTTCTTTCCCCACGATAAGGATACGATGATTGCAGGGATCATTCATTTCGACAATGCACCGTTAGAAAAAGGCTGCGTGTGCGTGGTGCCGGGCAGCCACAAGCTGGGAGCGGTGGAGCATGTACAGGAAGGCGGCTGGCACTTGCCGCTGGACAAGTATCCGTTGGAGTCATCGATTGCGTGCGAGGCTGAGGCCGGCGACGTGCTGTACTTCAGCTATCTCACCATCCACGGCTCAGGTGTCAACGTGAGCAACGAAGCGCGCACGACCCTGCTGGTGCAGATGCGTGACCCGCTTGACCCTCCCAGTGTGCTGACGCACTTGTCACGCGGGCAGGGTATGATGCTGCGAGGCATAGACCCGAGTGCCGGTAAGGCCACGCCGGCAGGCGCAGAGGCTGATGGTACGATGGGCGCTGCCAAAGCCACTGCAGGTGGCGTGATGGCCGGGGCGAATGGTGGGGCAATGGGCGGCAAAATGTAGCGAGACATAGTCGGCAAGCAGCGTAAAGACCTTGGCCCGGCCAAGGTCTTTACGCCGGCACAACCAACAGGTGTGCCGTGTTCTGCCTCAATGCTTTCTAAGTAACGTCAATCGCGCCGGCGCGTCTGTGCCACGTAAGTCGCCTGGCGCATGGCTAGCTGCAGCTCTGGGCGGCGCATTGACAGCATCACCATTGCCAGGCAGGTCAGGGCCAAGGTGGTGATGAATGATGAGTGAATCAACATGGCAAGACTCCACAATTCTCAAGCGAAACTTGATGCCTGCTCACTAGCCATACTGTACCATTGTAACCCCGCGATTTCTCTGATCCTTTCCTGTCAATTGTGATGGCGCCGCGCCTCAGGTGTACACTCACCATTCATGACAGCCATGCTACCTATCCCTTTTAACGATTTGCGCGCTGCTTACCTGGCTATGCAGCAGGAGATTGACACGGCGGTGGCCGAGGCGCTCGACTCCGGTTGGTACATTCTTGGGCGCCAGGTTGCAGCCTTTGAGGCGGAGTTCGCAGCATTTACCCACACGGCTGGTTGTGTGGGGGTAAATTCCGGCACCGATGCGCTGGTGCTTGCGCTGCGCGCCTGCGGAATTGGTCCTGGTGACGAGGTGATCACCGTGGCGCATACTGCTGTGGCTACAGTGGCGGCAATCCGTCTGGCCGGCGCTCTACCCGTGTTGGTTGACGTAGATCCACAAACCTATACGATGGATTCGCAGGCGCTGGAAGCCGCCATCACGGCGGCTACGCGGGCTGTGATTCCGGTTCACCTCTATGGCCATGCGGCCGATTTGGCCGCTATCCAGGCGATCACGCGGCGGCACGGCCTGCTTCTGATCGAAGACTGTGCTCAGGCGCACGGGGCGACGCTGCATGGGCGGACGCTGGGTTCTTTCGGTGAACTGGCGACATTCTCGTTCTATCCGACCAAAAATCTTGGGGCGTTGGGTGATGGCGGCGCGGTTGTCGGCCAAGATACTGCCTTGCTCGAGCGTGTGCGGCTGCTCCACGAATATGGCTGGACGCCGGCCGCGCGCTATGTGTCGCAGATCGAAGGCATGAACTCACGCCTGGACGAGTTGCAGGCTGCGATACTGCGGGTCAAGCTGCGCCATCTGGATGCACAGAACGCAGCAAGGCGTGTCTTGGCTGCCGCTTACAACGAGCTGCTGCCACCCATGGCCATTGGTCCGCGCGAGCGCCCGGGTGCCACGCATGTCTACCATCTCTATGTGGTGCGTGTGCCCCAGCGTGATCGCGTGCGCCGCAGCTTGGACGCAGCCGGCATCGGCACTGCGATTCATTACCCGGTGCCGGTACACCTGCAGCCGGCCTATGGCCCCGGCGTCGTGCAGTGCGGGCCCCTGCCTGTCACCGAGCAAATGGCAGGCGAGATCTTATCGCTGCCAATGTATCCGACATTGACAATGGCACAGGTCACCCGCATTGTCGACGCCTTAACCCAGACACTCGCTGCGCCTGATATCACTGCTCTCGCATGAAACAAACTACTGCGCGTCCGCAGACACGCGTACCGGGGAGCGTCCCCACACGCGTTCTGACACGCACACTGGAACGACTGCTCAGCGATCCTTATCGCCTGGTCCTCCTGGCGCTGGCGCTTGTCTACGTGATCGTTTTCACGCGCTTTGCCTGGGATGCGCATGAGGGGATGCGCACGCACAAAGCCGATCTTGGCCAGATCGATCAGGCCGTCTGGAACAGCAGTCGCGGTCGCTGGCTTGAGCAGACGGACAATGGTTTTACGGCTACACGCCTCACCGACCATGTTGAACCCGTCCTTGTCCTTATCAGTCCCTTGTTCTGGCTGTGGGATGACGTGCGCGCACTGCTGCTGCTGCAGGTTGTGGCCGTGGCGACCGGTGTGCTTCCCCTTTACCACCTTAGTTTGCGCCGCTGTGAGGCCCTGCTTTCGGAACGCCAGCTGGCACAAGTCTGGCTGCGCGAGCCTCTCCAGCAGCTGGCGCGGCCACTTGCCTTTGCCTTAGGCGTGGCATACTTGTTAGCGCCGCAACTGCAGTCAGCGCTGCTCACAGAGTTTCATGCCGCACCACTGGCAGTTCCACTGATCCTGTGGGCTTTCTGGGCGGTAGACGCGCGTCGTTGGGGCCAGTTCGTGCTGGCGGCAGTGCTGCTCACACTGGTCAAGGAGGAGATGGCGCTGCTGGCCGCCGGCCTCGGGCTGTGGGCAGCCTGGCGCGCATGGTGGGACGGCAAGCGCACAGGGCATGGCGCCGATATGCTCTATGGGATTGGTGCGGCCCTTGCTGCACTGGCCTTGGGGCTGGCCTGGTTCTATGTGGCCACATTTGTTATTGTGCCGGCCTATGCGCAGCCGCTCTATGGCACCGTCGAAAGCACTTACTTCCAACGCTACGGCGCCCTGGGGGATTCGTCTGCAGACATCTTGCGGAGCCTGGTAACACAGCCGCGGGTCGTCTGGTCGATCGCCAGTGAAGGGCCCCGGGTGGCATATTTGCTGGGACTGCTGGCGGCATTTGCCTTTTTGCCGCTCGTCGGCCTTGAGGTGGTGCTCCTGTCGCTGCCTCTCCTTTTGGCCAACCTGCTCAGCGCTTATCCTGCCCAGTACTACGGCGAATTCCATTATTCGGCTCCTCTTGTACCCTATTTTGCCGTGGCCGCAGCATATGGCTTAGCGCGCGCTGTGGCGACCGCTGGCGCGACGTACGGATCGCTCTTCGGCGGCATTTCAGCACCTGCCTGCGGCCGGTACCGGGACGATGGCGGCAGTGGCGCTGGTGCAGAACTCACGCACGGCACTGCGCCCACTGATGACGTGGGCGCTTGTCGCCTGGCTGCTGCTGTGGGCAGGCGGCAATTACCTGCTGCATGGGCGCGGTCCCCTCGGCGGTCGCTATGATCCTGCGCCGGTCATGGCGCATCACCGCCTGCTCGACCGCTTCATCACCCAGATCCCACCAAATGCAGCGCTCACTGCGACGGCAGCCGTACACCCCCACGTAAGCCATCGCCAATTTATCTACCAATTTCCCCTCGGGCTCGACGCTCCTGTACCTGCAGACTGGGCGCTGCTAGACGTGACGACCAACACGGACATGGCTCCCGGCGATCTCAAGGCCAAGGTCGACGCCATGTTAGCCGATGGTTGGGGTGTCGTGGATGCGGCGGATGGATTCCTGCTGTTGAGCAAAACGGCAACAAGCACGGAGATTCCTCCGGAATTCTACTCGTTTGTGCGGCCCCATGCGGCGGAGTCAGCCGGCGATCAGGTTTGGCATCTGCTCGGCATCGAGGCTGAGGACTGGCCGCGCTGGCGGCAGACGAAACTGGCGGCGACCTGGCAGGTGGGCAGCAGGTTCGATCCTGCCACAGATGAACCCCACTTGTCAGTCGTGACGCCAGGCGGCGATACCGTGGCGACGCTGGCTGCTGCTGTCCCGCCCGGCCTGGCCTGGCTGCCGGTGACAGACTGGCGCCCAGGTGACGAGATCCGCCTTACTACGTTGGCCCTGACCCTGCCGCCGGTATTCGCCGTGCAGGCCAGCCGTGACGCTGAAGTCGGGCCGGTGATTTTCGTGCGCGGGCCGCAGGGTACGCTGCAGCAAGTGCTGCAACAGGCCCCTGGGGCCGGAAGCCTGGACTCGGCACTGCAGCCATATCTTGGCTCTTTGGTCGCGAGCCGAGCAGTGACCGCAACCCTGCCGGATGGGCGGCAGCTTACACTGCAAGGATGGCTTCCCGCTGCACCCGTTGCGACCGGTCGGCAGGCGAATGTGCTGCTGGAGTGGCGGCTGGCGGGGGCGACAGGAAGTAGTACAGGGAATGAATGGCCGCCGGACCTGGCGGCATTTGTCCATCTGCGGCACGGAGGGGCCAATCTAGATCAGGCCGACGGTGCGCCCCAATGGTTCGGGCAGCCGTCCAAGCGTGTCATTTCTCCCGACCAGGTGACAACCATCCTGAACGACTGGCGGCAGGTGACGGTGCCCGCAGAGGCAGAACTCGGTGAGGACTGGCAGTTGGTCGTTGGCGTATACAATCCGCAGACGGGGGAACGGCTGCCTCTGTCTCCGGCTGGCCAGTCCGGCGAGGCGAATGCTGCGATGGATGAGTTGGATTTAGGATCGATTCGTGTGATTGCGCCGCCGGAGCCAGATCAGGCGTGTGCGCTGCTGCCGGCAGCTTGTTCCTCGCAGCAGAATTGAGCGGCATGGCCCCGACAGGGACCAAGAGTAACCGAGTCCCGGCGCGCGTGCGCCGGGACTCGGTTGAACTGCTTATTGAGCGGTCATTGCGCTGAGCACGCTCTCAAGCGGAATCATTTGCGCGTCCGCCGGCACCTCGATTGTCTCTGTTGCCTCAGTGGACATATTGCTGTTGCTGATAGACGTCTTGATGTCGAATCCGACGTTATCACTCGTCGGCGTCAGTTCCGCAGGGAGCTGACCGCTAGCGGCTGCCATCTGGACCAACCCGCTCATGTCCCACGCGACCTCAGATTCGTATTCGTACAGCAAGAGGTCGTCGAGGCCAATCGTCTGCTTGGCCGTGGCCGTCATGCCGGTAAACAGCATCGGACCCATCATGCCCAGCATCTGTACATTCTGCTCAATGTCGGCCGCTGTCAAGCCCGTGCTCTCGAACGCTCCTTGCTTTGCCAGGTCTACGACGATCTGCTGGAATTCGGGACCGCTGAGGAAACCGGCCACATCCATCGTAGTAATGTAGGGTGCCGCAGGTTGTCCATCCAGTTCGACGACGTCCCCGCTTTCGATCGTCATGTACTTCTGAAACGTCTCCGCATATTGCTGAACGAACTGCGCCGAGCCAACGCCGGCAATTGTCAATCCACCTGCACCGGATGCTCCCTGAGCCTGCATGGACAGAGCCTGTTCGAACGCCCCTTGGTTCACCAACTCGTTAATCATGTCCAGCAGCGGGAATCCGATCCAGCCCGCCGCTATTGTGGGGACAAATGCTGCCACCTCGCTCAGATCCCAGTACAACACACCGTCCGCCAACTTGGTTTGGATCGCCAGCTGATCGGGGACCTTCAGGCCGGACTGGGCGCTGATCAAGTCGGCAAGTTCGGGTGTCACCGTCACGTCCAAAGACATGTCAAAGTCCCAGCCGGAGATCAAGTCAACGACCGGTTGCGGGTCGTCTGCGAGCAGTTGCAGCGTCTCCTCTTGGGTAAGCCCATTTAGCTTCTGGGCTGCTACCATGGCAGCGGGATCTGCTACTGACGTCGTGTTGCTGGTAATGGCCGCGTTGATCGTTTCTGCCGGCAGGCCAGGGATGCCGTTGAGCGTCACATCGAATGATGTGAGCGCGGTGCTCTGCGCCACCTGCTTCATCAGGTCGTGGGATTTCTGGAGAACACCGCAGTCTTCCTTGTCGAGATTACCGCAGAAGACGGGTGGCTCGCTGCCGGCCGTGTCCTGGGCCAGGGCAGGTGTTACCGTTCCGAGCAGCAGCGCTAACACGGTTAAAAGAACAAAGATCTTTGTGCGCATGAGGATACTCCGATCTTACATCAGTTTGTTTTTTGTTCGGGGTTGAGTAGACGTACAGATATGATAACACACCTTTTCAAGACAAGGTTCCCATCATGTGCCCATTAGCCGGCATCCGAATTCCCTTTTTTATCCCAAACAGCGGTGCTGCCCCTACTTAAGGACAAAGTGACACTTGTCCCAACCCATTCATTACTCATGCCCCTAATCTGTGACGAGATTCACAAGTACACTAAACGCCATATAAGTCTTTCGCTTTTGCTGGTTTGGCAGGTCTTACACCTATTTCTACGGTCTTTTGTCCGCAGGCAGCCCACAGGAGGAACGCATATGCCCATCGACCGCAGCGAACTGGATCAGGTCCTCTCCACCCTCCATCGCTATGCTGAAAAGAAGCTCACCCCTGATTTCCTGATCCACCTCGACCACGAGGACAAGTTCCCCGCCGAAGTACTTGACGAGTTGTACAACAAAATTGGTCTGCATTTAGTCTTCATCCCTGAGGACTGCGACGGTATGGGCGGCGGCGCGTACGACGTCTACCGCGTTTCGGAAGCGATGGCCGGCTATGATCTTGGCATCGCTACCGGCGTCCTCGCTACCTTCCTAGGCGCCGATCCCATTACTGTTGGGGGTACGCCCGAGCAGACAAAGCTCTGGATGAGCCGCATTGCCAACGAAGGCTTGTTGGTGGCCTATGGTGCTACCGAGCCGCAGGCAGGCTCCGACCTCGCCCAACTCAAGACAAAAGCCGTTCCCGTCATCGAAGACGGCAAGGTCAAGGGCTACAAGATCAGCGGGCGCAAGCAGTGGATTTCGAACGGCGGCGTAGCCGAAATCTACACCATCCTGGCACTGGCACCCGGCGGTCCGTCCTGGTTCGTAGTCGAAAAGAATGCCGAAGGCTTTACTAAGAACAAGCCGGAAGATAAGCACGGCATCCGCGCTTCTAATACTGCCGCTCTCTTCCTGGAAGACGTTTACGTGGACGCCGACCGCCTGCTTGGCTTGGTGGAAGGCCAGGGTCTCGCCCAGGCGCAGGCCGTCTTTGGCTATACCCGCCTCATGGTTGCTGCCTTTGGTCTCGGCGCCGGTTGGGCAGCACTGAAGCGCGCCATCCCCTACAGCCAGACACGCATCCAGGGCGGCGCACCCCTCAGTGAGAAGCAGGGCTATACGCATAAGCTGATCGTCCCCAACGTCGTCCGCCTCGAAGCTGCCCGCGCTTACATTGAATGGACGGCCGACCGCATCGATTCGGGTGAGCCGGACCTGCAGACCGAAGGTGCCGTCGCCAAGTATCTCGCCACGGAAGGCGGCAACAAGGCATGCGAGGACTCAATCCAGGCCCTTGGCGGTTACGGCTACACCAAGGAATATATGGTGGAGAAGTACAAGCGCGATGTGCGCATTACCACCATCTACGAAGGTACCTCGGAGATCATGGAGTGGACGATCGCACGCGATCGCTGGCAGCTGCATCTCAAGAGCAAAGGCGCCTACTATAGTGACTGGGCGGCGCGCCTCGACGCACAGGCCCGTGCCGACAACTGCGGCGGCGCTTCCACAGCTGCCATGGCCCTGCGGGCGCTGGCCGTCATTCTCGAACGGGCGCGCATCGACCGCTTGACCCGCAACCAGCACATTCTCTTCCGCCTGGGCGAGTTGATTGCCTATGCTGAGACGGCTGCGATCTTTGCCGACCGGTCGGTGAATAACCCAACCACGGCCATGCCGTTCGATAAGCCAACCCTGCAGGCAATGTCCCGCATCCATCCGCGAGAGGCGGCCCTTAAGGTTGCCACCGACGGGCTGCGGTGGGCCATCGGCGCCGGCCAGACCGACCCGAACCTCGCTGCCAGCCTCAACCTGCCCGGCATTTATGCCGCACAGGCCGGTCTGATCGAGGACATGGACTTCGTCGCCAAGCAGCTGGTCGTCGCCTTCCCGGCCGCGTAATCATGAGAGGGTGAGGGGGGTGTATATGTCCCCGGGACGTGATGCGAACGCTTGTGTTCGCCCGCCCCGGGGACATGATGCCCTCATACAAAAGGAGTGAAATCCAATGACGCAGAGCTCCGATAGAGCCATTGCGATCGTGGGTGTGGGGGCCGTTCTGCCAGACGCTCCCAACGCCCCGGCGTTTTGGAACAACATTATCAATAAACGCTATTGCATTTCCGAGACTCCAGTTGACCGCTGGAGCATTGCCGATTATTACGACCCTGATCCTACCGCCCCCGACAAAACCTATTCCAAAATAGGCGGCTGGGTGCGTGGATTCCAGTTTGACTGGAAAAAGTATCGCATTCCGCCCAAGGTAGCAGCTGCGATGGACGCAGGGCAGCAGTGGGCGGTGACCATTGCCGACGAGGCCCTCACGGACTATGGCTATCCCAACCGCTCGCTTGACTCGGAGCGTGTAGGTGTCATTCTCGGCACGGCTATGGGCGGCGAACTTCACTATGTTACCCAGAACCGCATCGTCTTCCCCGAGTTTGCGCATATGCTAGAAGCTGCGCCTGCCTTCGCCGGCTTGCCTGCCGGCACGCGTGAGGCCATCATGCAGGAGTGGCATGCGCGCATGGACGCTAAGCTGCCGTCCATTACCGAAGACACGATGCCCGGCGAACTGCCCAACATTGTCGCCGGCCGCGTGGCCAATGTGCTTAACCTCCGCGGCCCCAATTTCATCACGGATGCTGCGTGCGCTTCATCGTTTGCCGCTATCAGTTCGGCGTTTGAGATGCTCACCGAGCATCATGTGGACGTCGTAGTTGCCGGTGGCGTCGATCGCAACATGGGCCCGGCTATTTTCGTCAAGTTCTGCAAGATTGGCGCACTCAGCGCCACCGGCAGCCGCCCCTTTGGTGAGGGCGCTGATGGCTTCGTCATGGGCGAGGGCTCGGCCTCGTTCTTGCTCAAGCGCCTGTCCGATGCCGAGCGCGACGGCGACAAGGTCTATGCCGTCATCCGCGGTGTCGGCGGCTCCTCCGATGGCAAGGGCAAAGGCATCACCGCGCCGAATCCAGATCGGCCAGATTCTGGCCGCTAAGCGAGCCTGGGAGAACGCCGAGATCGATCCTGCTACAGCGACTTTGGTTGAGGCGCACGGCACCAGCACCAAGGTCGGCGATGCCACCGAATTCAACAGTTTGAGTGAGGTCTTTGGCGGAGCAGGTCGGCAGGTAATCGGCCTTGGTTCGGCCAAGAGCAATATTGGTCACCTGAAGGCAGGTGCAGGT
>CAWBRX010000034.1:0-158550 GCA_963791135.1 uncultured Chloroflexia bacterium | reverse complement strand
ACATGGTGTGTGCGCGCTCAGGAGAGCTTATCTTTACTTCATCGCCATCTGGGCCATCCCGCTGCTAGGAAGTTGAACCACAGCATCGGGAAAATGCCGAGCAGGACGGTGAAGACCAACGCGACGTACATGCCAAACGTCGCCGGGCCAGTGCGTACGGGCGTAATGACGGTCTCGTCGGTCGGCTCGCCAAAGTACATGCTCACGGTGATGCGCAGATAGTAGTAGGCGCCGATGGCGCTGTTGAGCATGGCGATGGCCGCCAGCCAGGCCATACCGCCCTGCACCGCCGCCGAGAAGACGAAGAACTTGGCAAAGAAGCCGGCAAAGGGCGGCACACCCGCCAGGCTGAACATAAAGATCGCCATGATAAAGGCCAGCACCGGCTGCCGTTTCGACAACCCGCGCAGCCGCTCGCCGCTGGCATCCATCTCGCCCTGCTTCTCCAGCATGATCACCACGGCAAAGGCGCCGATGTTCATGAAGGCGTAGGAGATGAGATAGTACATGGCGGCTTCGGCCCCTGCCGGCGTGCCTGCCGCCAGGCCGACCAGGAGGTAGCCGGCATGGGCAATGCTGGAGTAGGCCAGCAGGCGCTTGAGGCTCGTCTGCCGCAGCGCCGCCAGGTTGCCGAGCGTCATCGTCAGCACGGCCAGGATCCCCAGCGCCATGCCCCATACTGCCTGCTGCGAAGGCAGCGCGTACAGGAAGGTGCGGTAGAAGGCGGCAAAGGCCGCTGCCTTGGTGCCCACGCTCATAAACGCAGTCAGCGGCGTCGGCGCACCCTGGTACACGTCCGGCGTCCACATGTGGAAAGGCACAAGGCTGACCTTGAAGCCAAAGCCCACGATCAGCAGGCCAATGGCCGGATAGATCAGGTTGGTGTCATAGGCGCCGTTGGTCAGCGCTGCCGCAATCTGCGAGAAGTGCGTGCTGCCCGTGGCCCCGTAGAGCAGGGCCGCGCCGTAGACAAAGAAAGCGCTGGCAAAGGCGCCCAACAGGAAGTACTTCATCGCCGCTTCGCTGCTGCGCCGGTCGTTCCGGTTCAGCCCCGAGAGGATATAGAGCCCCAACGAGAAGATCTCCAGCGAGATGAAGACGACGATCAGGTCCATCGCCGCACCCATGGCCATCATGCCGGAGGAGATCAACAGCAGCAGGGCGTAATACTCGCCTGTCTGGGGGTTGACGTCCGGAATGTACTTGACGCTGAGCAGAATCCCCAACCCGACCGCCACCAGCACGACAAAGTCGATGCCGAGGGCGAAAGGATCGGAACTCATCATGTCTTGAAAGGCCGACATCGGCTGGCCTAGCAGCCAATAGCACACGCCCGCCGTGACCACCACGCCCGCCAGTGCAATCCAAGGCAGGAAAGCGCGCGTGATGGTCCGGCCCAAACGATTGGGGATGTCCGCCAGCATCACGACCACGGCAAACACAACCATGATCAGTCTCCGGCAGTACGGCATTTAGATTCAGGTCCATATTACTTCCCCATCGTCTCGGCGATAAAGAGATTGGATAAGTGCTCGAGCGGATTCTCGACGATGCCCTGCTGCTCGATGCGTGCCTGCTGCTGCGTCACCATTGCTTCGACCGAAGGATTGATCTTGTCGAAGAAAAGGTTGGGGAACAGGCCGATGATAAAGAACAGGAACACCAGCGGCAGCATCAGGATCACTTCGTCGACCCGCAGGTCCTTGAGGTGCCCCTTGTCATTCTCCGGCTTGGTGATCGTCCCCTGGGCCATCTTGCGGAACGCGGTCAGCAGGTACCATGCGGCGAGAATGACGCCGATTGCCGCAATGACGGCGTACCAGGGCATCACCTGGTAGGCACCCAGCATGATCGTGAACTCGCCGACGAAACCGTTGAGCCCCGGCATGCCGGCGCTGCTCATGGCCACGACCAGGAAGAGGCCGCAGAAAACCGGGATGCTCTTCCACAGCCCACCGAACTCGTCCAACTGGCGCGTGTGGCGGCGCTCATACAGGTAGCCGACCATGAGGAACAGGGCACCTGTGCTCAGGCCGTGGTTGACCATCTGCAGGACGGAGCCGCCGATGCCGATGGCGTTAAAGGCCACCAGGCCCAGCATCACATAGCCCAGGTGGGCTACCGAGCTGTAAGCGACGAGCGACTTGATGTCTTTCTGCGTCAACGCCACCAACGCACCGTAGATGATGCCGATGATGGCCAGCGCCCCGACGATCGGCCCAAACTGCACCGCCGCCTGCGGGAAGATCGGCATGGCCAGCCGCAGGTAGCCGTAGGTGCCCATCTTCAGCAGCACGCCGGCCAGGATGATCGAACCGGCCGTCGGCGCCTGCACGTGGGCATCCGGCAGCCAGGTGTGGAAGGGGAAGAGCGGCGTCTTGATGGCAAAGGCCAGGGCAAAGGCGATAAATGCCCAGGTCTGCACCGCCGGCGCAATGTGGGAGCTCTGCAGTTCCACGATATTAAAGGTGCCGGTTGCGAAGTAGACGATCAGGATGGCGACTACCATCAGCGCCGAGCCGGCGAAGGTGTAGATAAAGAACTTGACGGCCGCATAGATCCGGTTCTGGCCGCCCCATTCACCGATCAGGAAGTACATCGGGATCAGGCTGGCCTCGAAGAAGACAAAGAAGAGCACCAGGTCCAGCGACAGGAAGACGCCGAGCATGGCCGTTTCAAGCAGCAGCATCAGCGCCATGTAGGCGCCAATCGCTTGTTGACATAAAGATTGCTGAAGTAAACGGCAATCGGCATCAACAGCGTCGTCAGCAGAACCAGGAAGAGGCTGATGCCGTCCACACCCAGCGCATAGTTGATGCTGAGCGGCGGGAACCAGGGCACACTTTCGACGAACTGCATCTCCGGCCCGTTATGCCAGTTGGGCAGCAGCAGCAGGCTGACCAGGAAGACCAGAAGCGTCGTCAGCAGCGCCACGATTTTCTTGGCACGGTCGCCGGGCACGACGAGCACCACCAGGGCGCCGACGAGCGGCAGGAAGGTAATGATTGAGAGCAAATAGGGTAGCGTAAAATTCATGACGCGCCTCTTGGCTAGTGTGCAAACACGAAATAAAGCACGACCGCCACTACGCCAAGCAGGATGCTGAAGGCGTAGGTCGGCACCGCACCGTTTTGCAGTTTGCGCACGGCTTCACCACCGTCGTTGGTCACCTCGCCCACGGCGTTGACGGCGCCGTCGATCACCTTGGGATCAAAGAAGCGGGCGAGCCAGCCGGAAAGTGCCAGCAGCGGCTGCACAATCCAGTAGTTGTAGATCCGATCGATGTACCACTTGTTGTCCAGCGCCGGCTTGAGCCAGTTGAAAGCATTGCCGATCGACACCGTCCAGCCCTCGACGCTTGATATAGCGCGCCCAGGCGTAGAAGAAGCCGGTGAGGCTGAGAATCGTGCTGACCATGAGGACGAACAACTCGAGCGCCAGGCCAACCTCTTCGTGATGGCCCGTGGCCGGTTCGAGGTATTTCTCGATCGTCAGTGCCAGCGGCGTGTTGGCCAGGCCGATAAAGACCGAGAAGAACGCCAGCACCCACAGCGGCGCCGTCATAATAAAGGGGCTCTCGTGGGCGTGGTCGTAGACGTGCTGGTCACGCGGCTTCCCGTTAAAGGTCAGGAACACTGCCCGGAAGCTGTAAATGGCCGTCAGCAGGGCAGTGATATCGCCGATGATATAGATGATCCAGCCGTCCTGGGCGGCAATGCGTCGCCAGCACTGCGTCCTTGGCCCAGAAGCCGGACAGCAATGGGATACCTGCGAGCGCCATGGCGCCGATCAGGAACTGAATGTAGGTCTGCGGCATCTTGTGGCGCAGCCCGCCCAGGCGCCGGACGTCGATCATCGCCGTCCGTGGCGTGCATCACGCTGCCGGCGCGCAAGGAAGAGCAGCGCCTTGAAGAAGGCGTGGGCGACCAGGATGAAGATGGCCGCCGCAGGCGAGCCGACGGCTGCCGCCGCTACCATGTAGCCCAGCTGCGAGATCGTCGAATAGGCCAGGATCTTCTTGAGGTCGACCTGGACGAGCGCCAGCGTGGCGGCGAAGAAGGCCGTCAAGATGCCGATGTAGCCCAGCACAGTGGCAACCTCCATCGCGAGGTCCCAGATGCGTATAGGTACGCACCAGCAAGTAGACGCCGGCGGTGACCATTGTGGCGGCATGGATGAGCGCCGAAACAGGCGTCGGGCCCGCCATGGCGTCCGGCAGCCAGACGTAGAGCGGGAACTGTGCGCTCTTGCCGCTCACCGCAAAGATCAGCAGCAGCGTAATGCCCACCAGCGCCCACTGCGGCATGTTGGCCGCCTGCACCTCGACTGTCTGGTAGGTCAGCGAGCCGACCTGCGTCCAGATGATGAACATGGCGATCAGGTAGGCGACGTCGCCGACGCGGTTGACCAAGAACGCCTTCTTGCCGGCGTCGGCATACCAGCCGTACTGCTCGTCGCGCTGCTCGAACCAGAAGCCGATCAGCAGGTACGAGGCGAGACCCACGCCTTCCCAGCCCACGAACGTGGACAGGAAGTTGTTGCTCATCACCAAGCACGAGCATGGCCAGGATGAAGAAGTTGAGGTAGAAGAAGAAGCGCTGGTAGCGGGCTTCGTGCGCCATGTAGCCGATCGAGTAGATGTGGATCAGCGTGCCGACGCCCGTGACCAGCATCGCCATCGTCGTGCTCAGCGGATCCACGAGGATAGCTGCCGCCACGTTGAAGTTTGCCCACCGTTATCCACTGCCAGTAGGTGATCGTGACCTCGCGCTGTTCTTCGGGCAGGCCGCTGATGCCAAAAAAGAGGCCGACGGCAACCACAAAAGGACCCCAGCACGGCCAGCGAGGCTATCCAGCCTACCACCTTCAGCGGCAGGCGCGGGCCAAGCAGCAGGATAATCAATGCGCCTGCTGCGGGAAATGCAAACAATAACCAGGCTAAATTAAACATGAGTGCACTCCGTTGCTAAGGGCGGAGAGATGGCTGCGACCATGCAAGCATGATCACCATTTCAGGATATTGATGTCGTCGATATTGGCCGTCTTGGTATGGTAGAAATGCGAGAGCAAAATGGCCAGGCCCACTGCCACTTCGGCGGCGGCGACGGCCATGATAATGAACACGAACATCTGCCCGTTCAGATTGTTCCACTGCCGGCTGAGTGCAATCAGGGTCAGATTCACGCTGTTGAGCATCATCTCCACGCACATAAAGATGATCAGTGCGTTGCGGCGCGACAGGACGCCGATGGCCCCAATGATAAAGATGATTGCACCCAGAATCAGGTAAAAGTTGGTCGGCACCATGGTCGATTTCCTCTAGCCTTTGCGCAGCTATGCGTGTTCTTCTTTGGGACGGCGGGCCAGCAGCAGCGCGCCCAGCAGTGCCACCAACAGCAGCACCGCGGTCAGTTCAACCAGGATGATCCCCTGGCTGTACAGATACATGCCGATGACCTGGGGCACGCCACCCTCATTGGCCGGCAGCGTGCCGGGCACCAGCGGCGCCTGGAACATGGCAAAGCCCAGGGCAATCGCCAAAATAGCGCCCAGGGCAATGCCGGCGTAAGGCACCCACGTGCGGTACGCCGCCCGCGTGTCGAGCCGCTCCGACCCGACCAGCATGAGCACGAACAGGATCAGAATCACGATGCCGCCGGCGTAGACGATCACCTGCGCCACACCCAAAAACTGGGCGTCAAGCGTCACGTAGAGGAGCGCCAGCGTCACGAAGTGCGTGAGCAGGAACAGGGCGCTGTGCACCGCCACCCTGGCCGCCACCACCCCGACTGCCGCGCCGACGCTGAGAGCGCCGACAAGGATAAAGAAGATCATCGCAAAGTCCATAAGTATGCTCCGCATGCTCGCTTACTCCGTCTGGTCACCTCGACCAGCGCCCGCTTATTCGGGGCGGATGACGACGTTGGGCTCTCCTGGATTCAGGAGTTGTTCTTTGACAAGAATAAAGTCGCGGCGGTTGTAGCTGGCCATGGCAAATTCCTGGCCGAGCACGATGGCCTCGGTCGGGCACGCCTCTTCGCAGTCGCCGCAGAAGACGCAGCGCAGCAGGTTGACCTCGTAGATCTTCGCATACCGCTCGCCGGGCGACGTGCGATGGTTCGGATCGTTCTCCGCTGCCTCGACGTAGATGGCGCCGGTCGGGCAGGCCGCTTCGCACAGCATGCAGCCGATGCAGCGTTCCATGCCGGTTTCGTAGCGGCGCAGCTCATGCTTGCCGCGGAAACGCGGGTACAGCGGCACGGCCTCCTTGGGGTACTCGACCGTCACCGGTCCTTCGGCCAACGCCTTGAGCGTCACGCCCATTGCCTTGCCGATTTCAGTTGCACCCCTTAATAAGTCGCGAATCGCCATGGTTCGTTTTGCCTTTCACTTACTTCCACAACACGACCATCAGCGCCGTGATGATCATATACGCCAGGCTCACCGGCAGCAGGATACGCCAGGTAAAGCGCATCAGTTGGTCATAGCGCGGCCGGCCAATGCTGGCACGCACCCAGATGAACAGGAACAGCAGGATGATGATCTTGGCCGCCAATACAAAGGGCCCAAGCCATACCACGTTGCTCAGGATGCCGAAGGGCAACCGGTAGCCGCCGAAGAAGAGGGTCGCCATGATTGCGCTGGTCGTAATCATGTTGATGTACTCGGCCATGAAGAACAGCGCAAACTTGATGCCGCCGTACTCGGTCTGGAAACCGGCCACCAGCTCGTTTTCTGTTTCGGGCAGGTCGAAGGGACTGCGGTTGGTCTCCGCCAGAATGCAGATAAAGAAGAGCGGGAACATGGCCCACAGCCAGATCCATTCCCACCAGGCCCGCGGTGTCTCGACCAACTGTACCAGGCTGAAACTGCCTGCCAGCATCAGGATGCTGACCAGGAAGATGCCCATCGGCAGCTCATAGGAGATCATCTGCGCCGACGAGCGCAGCGCGCCCAGCAGCGAGTAGTTGTTGTTGCTGCTCCACCCGGCCAGGATGATGCCGTAGCTCTCGATGCCGGCGATCGCCAGGATCCACAGGAAACCGATCGGCACGTCGGCGATTGCCGGTATGCCCTTGGCGACGGGGATCACCGCCCAGATCAGCAGGGCAGGAATCAACGCCAGCGCCGGGGCAATGACGTAGACGGCCTTGTCCACATGGTTGGGGATGATCTCTTCCTTGAACATCGCCTTGACTGCATCGGCCACCGGCTGCAGCAGCCCCTTGGGGCCGGCGCGGTTGGGGCCATAGCGCACGTGGAAGCGCGCCAGCAGCTTGCGCTCGTACCAGGTCAGGTAGGCGAAGCCCGTCAGCAGCACCAGGATCAGCACCACGGAGCGGATGACCGGGAAGATGATGGTGTTCAGCCACCAGTTGAAGTCCATAAATGCACCCGAATAGTGTGTGGGTGAGGGGGTGAGAGGGTGAGGGTGAAGTTCGACCCTCACCCTCTCACCTCTCACCCCTCATTAAGGCCGTTATTTCTCCACGCTCACGATTTCCAAACCACCATTTAGCAGTGCACCCACCGGTGCGCCGGGCAGGCTGGCGGGAATCCAGACGGTGCCGGGCTTGACGGCGGGTTCGATCTTAACCGCCAGGCTGATCGAGCCGTGCTCGTTGCGCACCTGGACGGTATCTTCGGGCGCCAGCCCCAGCCGCTCGACATCGCCGGATGCAGGGCGGCGTGCGTGCCAAACGCCATGCCGGCCATCTGCGTCGTCAGGCCGAACAGGTTGCCGCCGTCATAGAGCACCGTGCCGCTGACCAGGCGCAGCCCGCCGTCGACCGGCGGCAGCTCAGGCTGCTCGACCACCTGGTACACAGGCTCCGGTCGCGTACAAGGCGCATCCGCCACACCACTGCTGGCCCTGGTCGCCGATGCGCTCCCAGGTCATGCCGCTGTAGAGCGGGTTGGCATCCGTGATTTCCTGTGTCACTGCCTGCGCCGCCGAGAAAGGCCACTGCGCGTCGAAGTGCGTCGCCAGGTGATGAAAGAATCATCCAGTCGGGTGCGGCCTTGCTGTGCGGGTTGCCCAGCGCCTTGGGCGCACGCTGGACGCGGCGCTCGAGATTCGTAAAGGTGCCATCCTGCTCGGCCCAGCTCACCGCCGGCAGCACCACGTCGGCGAGCTGCGCCGTCTCGGTCAGGAAGAGCTCCTGCACGACCAGGAAATCCAGGTTGTCCAGGTTGGCGGCCCAGCCGGGGCGCTCCGAGGCCGGGTCGGCGCCCATGACGAACAGGCGCCTTGATCTCGCCGCCGGCAGCGTCCAGCATCTGGTTGTAGCTCTTGCCTGGCGTCGTGGGCAGCGTAGCGCCCCACATCTGCTCCAGGAGGGGGCGGGCCACTTCGTCGTCGAGCGCGACGTGGCCGGGCAGCCGGTCGGGCAGCACGCCCATGTCGCGGCAGCCCTGGCTGTTGGCGTCGAGGCCCACATAGGCCAGCCGCTCGTAATGGCCGGTATAGAGCGCCAGGTTGGTGAGGCGCGGCCGTCACAGCCTTGCCCTGCGCGCCGCGTGCGACCATCGGGCCGTAGATGATCAGCGCACTCTTGGCCTTGGCCAGCAGTTCGGCTGCAGCTGCAACTGCTTCCGGCGCGACGCCGGCTGTCTCGCGCAGCTGCTTGTCGCTGACCTTGCCGGCCGTCTTTGCGCGCGTCGGACTTCTTTTCGTCTCGGGTGGCCGTGGCCGCTGCCAGCAGGCCGTTGAGCAGCAGCACCTCGCTGCCCGGGTTGTACTGCAGGATGCGGCCCATTATAGCGCGTCAGCTCGATCTTGCGCGGGTGGGCGATGATCAGCTTGCGCTTGCCGCGGCGCACCGCCCGCTTGAGGTGCAGGTCGAGCACCGGCAGCTCTTCGCTGGGGTCGACGCCAAACAGCAGCATGACGTCATGCTTGGGGTCCGGCCCGTACTGCGGCTTCATCACCTCGGCGATGGCGGGCAACCCCGTGGCGATGGCGCTGCACATCGCCGCCGTCGCGGTGGTCGATGTTGTTGGTGCCGATCAACTGGCGCATAAAGCGCTGCAGCAGGTAGTTGCTTTCGTTGGACAGCTTGGCGCTGCCGATGGCGCCGATGGCGTCGGCGCCGTACTGGCCGCTTGATCGCCTGCAGCTTCTCGGCCACCAGGCTCAGCGCTTCGCTCCACGTGGCAGGCTCCAGCTTGCCGTCCTTGCGCACGAGCGGCATGGTCAGCCGGTTCTCGTCGTTGACCCAGCCGTGGGCAAAGCGGCCCTTGTCGCAGAGCCACTGGTCGTTGACCTGCATGTTCTCGCGGCCGATGATGCGGCGCAGCGTGTGCGTGCGCGTGTCCATGCGGATGTTGCAGCCCATCGCAGCACTGGGTGCAGATGCTCGGCGTGCGGTCGATCTCCCAGGGGCGGTAGGCGAAGCGTGCCACGCGGTTGGTCAGCGCACCCACCGGGCAGATGTCGATGATATTGCCGCTGGTCTTGGCGTCGACCGGCTTGCCGTCCTGGATGTCGATGATCGTCGCGCCGCCGCGTTCGAAGAGCGCCAGCTGCGGGCTTGTCTTCCCACTCTTCCAGGTAGCGGATGCAGCGCCAGCAGACGCACGCAGCGCTCCTGGTCGAGCACGATCGTGTCGGTGATCAGGTAGTGCTTCTTCTTGTGGCGCTTGGCTCGACCAACTGGCTGATGCCGGGGCCATAGCGCATCGTCTGGTCCTGCAGCGGGCACTCGCCGCCCTTGTCGCAGATGGGGCAGTCCAGCGGGTGGTTGAGCAGGATGAAAGCCAGGTTGGCTTCCTGCACGTCCTGCACCTGCTTGCGTGTTGGTCTTGACGACCATGTCCTGCGCCACGGGCACCGAGCAGGCCGTCTGCAGCATCATGCCGCGCGGGCCGGAGATCTCGACCAGGCACATGCGGCAGCAGGCCACCGGGTCCAGCTTGGGGTGGCTGCAGAAGACGGGAATTTCGATGCCGAGCTTGGCGGCAGCGTCCACCACCAGCGTGCCCTTGGGCACGTCGACCTGGCGGTCGTCGATGGTTAGGGTGACAAGGTCGGTCATAGTATGCAATCGGTCCTTCGTATGTTATCAGTCTGCTTACGTTCGCCGAGCGATCCGGCGTGTCACCGGTTGAGCGGCGAATCGCCTTCCGACTCGCATGGACCGCCTCGTTGCAGCACGCTCGGCTTGCCCGTGTCCGGGCCGGTAGATGGGGCGGATTGGAATGCATCGGCGCCGATCTCTTCCGGGTTGGTCAGCTCGATATACGACTCAAACTCGGGCCGGAACTTGGCGAGGTTGCTCTGCAGGCCCCACACCGACGCCTCGCCAAAGGGGCAGAAGCTCTTGCCGGCGATAAACTTGGTGATGTGCGCCAGCAGGTCGATGTCCTTCTCGCGGCCGCCGCCCTTCTCCATGCGGATGAGGATGCTCTTCGAGCCAGCCGGTGCCCTCGCGACAGGGCGTGCACTTGCCGCAACTCTCCTCGCGATAGAAGCTCAGCGTGCGCCGCGCCACCGCCACCATCGAGGTGCGTTCGTCGATGACGATGACGCCGGCCGAGCCGAGCGAAGAGCCGGCCGCCGCCACCGCCTCGTAGTCCATCGGCGTGTCCATCTGGTCGGCGTCAGCATCTTCATCGAGAGGCCGCCGGGCACGATGGCCTTGATGGCCGCCGTATCTTCCTGTGGGCCGCCGCCATAGGTGTAGATGATCTCGCGCAGGGGCGTGGCGTGCGGCAGTTCGTAGAGCCCGGGATACTTCACGTTGCCGCTCAGGCAGAAGATGCGCATGCCCGGCGACTTCTCGGTGCCAAAGCTGCGGTACCACTCCACGCCGTGGCGCATGACGTGCGTCACGTTGGCGATCGACTCGACATTGTTGACGATGGTCGGCTTGGCGTAGAGCCCTTCGACCGCCGGGAAGGGCGGCTTCATGCGCGGGTGGCCGCGGTAGCCCTCGAGGCTGGTGAGCAGCGCCGTCTCTTCGCCGCACTCGTAGGCGCCGGCGCCGCGATGGACGACGATCTCCAGGTTGTTGTCGGTGCCAAAGATCTTCTGGCCCAGATAGCCCTTGGCCGTGGCTTCCTTGACCGCTTCCACCAGGCGCGTGTAGGCAAAGTAGTACTCGCCGCGGATGTAGATGAAGGCCCGCTCGGCCTTGATCGCATACGCAGCTCAGGATGATGCCCTCGATCAACTGGTGCGGGTCATACTCCATGATGATGCGGTCTTTGAAGGTGCCCGGCTCCGACTCGTCGGCGTTGACCACGAGGTAGCGCGGGCATGGCCGGGGCCAGGAAGCTCCACTTTTGCCCGGTGGGGAAGCCGGCGCCGCCACGGCCGCGGATGCCGCTGGCCTTGACCTGGTCGACGACCTCCTCGGGCTGTCATGGTGGTCAGCACACGCTGCGCCGTCTCATAGCCGCCGTCGGCCTCATAGGTCTCGATCTTGTGGCTGTTTTGCTTGAAGATGCGCGCCGTCAGCACGGGCTTTTCCATGCCGCCGACGCGATAGGGGCCGGCGGCCTTGCCCGTGCCGCTCGGGGTCGCCTTCGGGCGTCCAGCGTTCGAGGGTGTTGAAGCCCTTGCCGCCTTGCCAGCAGGTCGAGCACCTTCTGCACGTCCTCGGCGCGTGTCCATCTCCTCAAAGTAGCGAATCTGGCCGGTCTTGCGCTCGGTGACCATCGACCATGGGCGCCGTGCCGCACGAGCCCAGGCATTCCATGTGGTCGAGCGAGAACTTGTCGTCGGCCGTGGTCTCGCCGTGGTGGATGCCCAGCTTCTCTTCAAAGTGGTGCATGCACTGGCCGGCGCCGCGCAACATGCAGGGCACGTTGGTGCAGACCTCGACGTGGTACTCGCCCTTGGGCTCGGTGTTGAACATGTGGTAGAAGTCCACCACCGCGCCGACCTCGGCCGGCTCCAGGTCGAACATCTCCGCCAACTCGTTCTGCGCATCGACGCGGCAGTAGCCAAACTCGCGCTGGATCACATAGAGCGCCGGCAGCATGGCCGAGCGCTCACGCCCTGCGGGTATAAGGTCCATCCACTTGCTTGATTTCGGCACGAACTGCTTCGGATAAGAACCATGGCGAGCACCCTTATCTATCCACTTCACCCAACACAATGTCGATCGACCCGATATTCGTCACAATGTCCGAGAGCATGCCGCCTTGGCTCATCTTGTTGATGGCATAGAGATTGTTGAACGTTGGCCCGCGCACGTGCAGGCGATAGGGCCTGGCCGAGCCGTCGCCGTAGACGAAGAAGCCGAGTTCGCCCTTGCTGGCTCTCGATGGCGTGGTAGATCATGCCCGGCGGCACCAGGAAGCCTTCGGTCATCAGCTTGAAGTGATGGATCAGCGCTTCCATGCTGACGTCCAGCTCGGCGCGCGGCGGCAAGCTGACCTTGCGATCCTCGGTCTTGATACGGGCCGTCCGGCAGATTCTTGATCGCCTGCTCGATGATGCGCAGGCTCTGGCGCATCTCCTCCATGCGCACGATGTAGCGCGCATAGCAGTCGCCGTCGGTGGCGACCGGAACCTTGAAATCGTAGTTCTCATAGCCGCCGTAGGGCATGTCGCGGCGCAGGTCCCAATCCACGCCCGAGCCGCGCAGCATGGGGCCGGTCAGGCCCATGTTGATCACCTCGTCGCGGCTGAGCTTGCCGATGCCCTTCAGGCGTACATCCCAAAGCGGCGAGCCGGTCAGCATCTGTTCGTAGTCGTCGATGCGTACCGGCATCACCTTCAAGAAGTCGGCCAGATGGGGGAGAAAGGCGGGCGGCAGATCCCGATAGACGCCGCCGACGCGAATGTAGCTGACGGTGAGGCGCGCGCCGCAGACCATCTCGAAGAGGTCGAGGATGCGTTCGCGCTCGCGCGTGGCGTACATCAGGACGCTCATGCCGGTGCCCGACACATCCATCACGTGCGTAGAGAGCCAGAAGAGGTGCGAGGCAATGCGCTGCAGCTCGCTCATGATGACGCGAATGACCTGGGCACGCGGCGGAATCTCCACGCCCAGCAGCTTCTCGACGGTCAGCACGTAGCCGAAGTTGTTGTTCATGGCCGAGAGATAGTCCATGCGGTCGGTGTAGTAGACAAAGTCCTTGTAGCGCTTGTTCTCGCCCGTCTTCTCAAAGCCGCTGTGCAGATAGCCCAGGTCCGGATCGACGTTGACAACACTCTCGCCGTCCAGTTCCACCACCAGGCGCAGCACGCCGTGGGTGGAGGGGTGGTGGGGCCCCATGTTGATGATCATGTTCTCCCGGTTCATGCCTGGCGGCAGCGTCGGAGGCACGCTCGTGGCAGGCAGAATCTGCGTGCCCAGCGAGGCGAACTCCGGGTCGCTCCAGGTCATGCTAAAGGGCACTTCCTCGCCGCCCACGGCACGTTCTTGCTGCAGCGGGTGGTTTGGCCAGTCTTCGGGCATCAGGATGCGGCGCAGGTCGGGATGGCCCGTGAAGCGGATGCCCATCAGGTCGTAGACTTCGCGCTCGGGCCAGTCTGCGCCTTTGTAGATGCCGGCCAGGCTGGGCACGCTGGGCTCGTCGCCATTGGGCAGCGGGCAGATAACCGTCAGGTGCTGCTTGCGGGAATAGGAGCGCAACTGGTAGACCGTGTGGAAGCGTTCGCCGTCGCCGATCGGCAGTTCGAGCGGTCGATCGCGGTGACGTCAGTCAGCGCCTCGTAGTGGAGCTTTTCATCTGTGCGCACGAATTCGGCAAGCTCGAGCAACCGCTCCGGTTTTACATAGACCATCTGTGCGCCGTTATGGAGGCCGGCGGCGAGAATGTCCTCGCCAAAGCGTTCGACGATGCGTGTCGTGTCGGCCGTCTCGCCGGTGGGCAGCGGCGCGACGGCGGGTATGTCCAACCGGATGACGCCGGGTATGTTTTCGTAGTCGCGAACGCGGGGAGACGATTGAGCATGGCGTTCTCCTAATCTGCCGGATTCTCCCAGAACACAAACCAGAACATTTACTAGGGCTTTAGGCCGTCTGCTTGCTGTGCAGGTCTTCCAGCGACTTGATGTCCGTCGGCGTCGTGACCTTGGGATTGCCTGGCTGCTCGCGATACTGGCGGAAGGTTTCGTTGGCCTGCTTCTGGCGCAGCTTCTCCAGCGCAAAGAGCAGGCCCTCCGGTCGTGGCGGGCAGCCGGGCACATAGACATCCACCGGAATGATCTTGTCCACGCCCTGGATAATGGCGTAGTTGTTAAACGGCCCGCCGGCACTGGCGCAGATGCCCATGGCGATCACCCACTTGGGCTCGGACATCTGGTCGTAGATGCGCTTGATGACGGGCGCCATCTTGTTGCTGACGCGGCCCGAGACGATCATCAGGTCAGCCTGGCGGGGGCTGGCACGGAAGAGCTCCGAGCCGTAGCGGGAGATGTCGTGGCGGGCGGTGCTGGCGGCGATCATCTCGATGGCGCAGCAGGCCAGGCCAAAGAGCAGCGGCCACGTGCTGTTGACGCGGCTCCAGTTGACCAGTGCTTCCAGTTGTGTAGTGACGATGCCTTCCGGCAGTTTATCTTCAAGACCCATAGCAGAAACTCCTTAATCCCAATCCAACGCACCCTTGGACCACTCGTAGATCAGACCGATGATCAGGATCAGCAGAAAGATGCCCATCGGGACCAGGGTGAGCCAGACGCCATACTGATCGCGCAGCGGGCGCAGCACGCCGGCCCACGGATAGATAAAGACGACTTCAATATCAAACAGGATGAAGAGCATTGCGACCAGATAATACTTGATGGGGAAGCGCCGCCGTGCATCGTGGAAGGGGATGATGCCGGATTCGTACGGCTCAAGTTTCTGATTGTTTTTTCGCCCTGGTCCGAGAACACTCGGCAGGCCGATGGCGATGGCTGCGAATATGATCGACACGACTACGAAAATGAGCAGAGGAAAATACTGCTGCGCCAAGATGCACGTCCTTTCGCTGTCCCAATACCGGTCAGAACCGCCGCTGCGACTAGGAGACAAAAGGGACCCAACACACTTGTTCTTTTTGACTCAAGCTGTCAGGTCCCCGGAATCATCGACGCCGATGCAATTCCGATTGTCTGCTAGAGACAATCGATTGTTCATTCTATCACGAGCGCGTAGGGGGTGCAACTTTTGTGCTAGTTTTCAGGGCTGATGGTGTGCCGCGGACGTGTATCGTTACCTAGGGGATGCGTGGCATACCGCGAGGCGTGCGTGCAGGGGACCCGAACAGGAAATGCAAAGGCCGACTGTCACCGCCGCGAGTGACAGTCGGCCTTTGGCAACAAAGGAAGGTGTGCTGGCGTGAGCCGTGTGGCACCTGCGCAGTACACCTCTATAGCATAGTTGGGGCCTGCCGACCGCAGCGACCATCGAATTGATGCAAAATGGTGTAATGCCGGCCGAATCAACGTGTAAACCGGAGGTGCGGCACTCTGCCTTGGTGCGCCGTGGCGGCTGTGCTACAATGCTTCGGATCTATAGGGGAAAGCGGTCAAGCAGCGGCGCGCCTGATGTCCTCTCCACTCTCCTAGCACAAACTTAGATGTGTTTTTTGCCGTGCAAATTTTCCAATTTGCTCGAAAGGTATGCTACCATACGCAAGGATTTGTTATTTTCTACACAAATGCCACCAGTTCGTGTTGATCTGGCTGCAAGGGCGACATGCCCACGACTTGGAGCAAAGCGTCTCTCATTTGTTGAACTGCCCCATTTGCTCGCCTTGCCGTAACGGTCGCCTGGCGCGCAATTGGTTGGGGTGCGAGACCAGGAGCCATACTAAATGCTGAGCCAATACGGTTTTGTTCTCATTCTGAGTGGCATCGCCCTGCTCATTCCTGTCGCCGCCACGCTTATTGGCCACTTCCTCGGCCCGCGGCGCCCCGACCCGATCAAAAATGAGACCTACGAATCTGGTGTAGAGACGATCGGTGACACATGGGTGCAGTTTCGTGCCCAGTATTACCTAATCGGCCTGATCTTCTTGATTTTTGATGTGGAAGTGATTTTCTTGTTCCCCATCGCCCTCGCCTATCAGAACTTGACGATGTTCTCGGTGCTGGCGGCTGTTACGTTTGTTTTGATCCTGATCCTTGGCTTGTTCCTCGAGTGGCGCAAGGGCGCCCTTGAGTGGGACTAGTCGGCGAGCAGTTGTGTACGAATCCGCAGTGGATTTTTGGGGAGGACGCTAGATGAATTGGAGTGACGTCCTAATCGATTTGCAGATGCGGCTGGGCGCACCGGAACAACTGCGCTGGCTCGTCGAAGCGATTACCTATTTTATAGGTGCATTCATCCTGGTTAACGCCTCGCTTGTGCTGGCGTTGCTTCTGATTTGGATCACACGCAAGGTCGTGAGCCGGATCCAGGACCGCATCGGCCCTAACCGCCAAGGCCCCTATGGCCTCTTCCAGACGATAGCCGACGCCCTCAAGCTGTTGTCCAAGGAAGATATCCGGCCCGAGAGCGCTGATTTCGCCGCGTATGCCTTGGCGCCGATCTTTGCCGTGTTTCCGGTGTTGATGTCGTTGGCTGTCATCACCTTCGGGCCTGCCCTTATCGGCGCCGACCTTAATATAGGCGTGCTCTACCTGGTGGCGCTTGGCTCGATCGGTATCATGGCCGCCTTGATGGCGGGCTGGAGCAGCAACAACAAGTACGCCTTGCTTTCGGGCTTCCGCGTCGTGGCGCAGCTGCTCTCTTATGAAATTCCCATGGTGCTGGCGATGCTGACGTCGGTGCTGGTGGCCGGCACGATGCGGACGCAGCAGATCGCCGAGGCGCAGTCGCTTGTATATCGGGCCTATCAACCTTGGGTTGGGCTGGTTTGTCTTCCTCTTGCCGGGTGCCTTCCTGATCTACTTCATCTCCGCACTGGCCGAGGCGGAACAGACGCCGTTCGACCTGCTGGAGGCCGAGTCGGAGTTGGTCGCAGGTTTCCACATCGAGTATTCCGGCATGCGCTTCGCCATGTTCTTCCTGGCGCAATTCCTGAATGCCTTCTTCCTTGGTGCCATTGCCGTGATGCTCTTCCTGGGCGCGCTGGCAGGGGCCGTTCGCCGACCAGATTCCTTTCCTCGGTTTCATCTACTTCATGGCCAAGACCTTTGCGGTCTACCTGGTCATCCAATGGGTGCGCGGCACTTTCCCGCGTGTTCGCATTGACCAGATGATGTCCTTTGCCTGGAAGGTGCTGGTGCCGCTGGTGCTGGCGCTGATCCTGCTGCAAATGATCGTCATGAAGCTGCCGATGCCTTCTTGGGGTGGCTGGATTCCGTACGTTCTGGTGCTGGCTGGCAATCTGGTCGTGGTGGGAATCGTGCTGTCGGTGTTGAACCGCCACCTTACCAATCAGCCGGTGACCACAAAGCGCGCCTTTGAGCCAAAGTCCCTGATCGGCACGACGGTGCCGGTAAATCAGGCGGGAGACTAATCGACTATGCCTGACATCTCTTCTCTTCTGGTGCCGCCGCAGCTGCCGACGCCAGCCCAGTTCGTGTTCTTTGGCATTGCGCTGGTTACCATCGTCGGTGCGCTCTTGGTCGTGCTGTCGCGTAACTTGTTCCACAGCGCCTTGGGGCTGGTTTTGTCCTTCTTTGGCGTTGCCGGCGTTTACTTTATCTCCGAGGCGGAATTCGTCGGCGTGAGCCAGATTCTGGTTTATGTCGGCGCCATTTCGACGCTGATCACATTCGCCATCATGCTGACCCGCGGCATGATGTTCGGCACCACATCGCCGCGCAACCGCCAGTCAGGTACTGCTGCCATTATCACCGCGCTGACGTTCGTAGTCCTGGCAGCATTGGTGCGGGCAGTGCCGTGGCCGCAGTCTGGTGAGGCAATTCCCGATGGCGAAGCGGTTATTGCTCGCATCGGCAGCATGTTTGTCAATGAATACTTTGTGGCCTTTGAGCTTCTGGCTTTGCTGCTGTTGGTGGCTTTGGCCGGCGCTATCGTTCTGGCACGCGACCGCAAGCAGTCGTGACAGCAGTAGTCTGTCTAGAGACAGTTAGAAAAGAATCTGAGTCTTGCTTGCGCAGTAACGCACTTATTCGTAGGGATCTGGGAGTTTCAGAGCAATGGTTCCACTAAGTTCCTATCTCATTCTCTCGGCGTTTGTCTTTTGCTGCGGGTTGTTTGCCGCTCTCGGCCGGCGTAATGCGATTGCCGTGTTGATGGGGATTGAGTTGATGCTCAATGCCGCCAATATTAACCTGGTTGCATTCTGGCGCTACAGCGCAACGCCGGCGGTAAACGTGGATGGCCAGGTGTTTGCACTGTTTGTGATTGCCGTGGCGGCCGCCGAAGTGGCGGTGGGTCTGGCATTGATCATCTCAATCTACCGCAATCGCAAGACGGTCAACCTCGACGAGTTGGACATGCTGCGAGGTTAGGGTACCAGGGTATTAGAGGAGTGGTTCGGGTGCCATGCCCAAGCAGAAGCTGACCGGCACGCTCGACCAGCAGTGCGAGTTCTTGTACGGGCTGGCGATCACCAAAATGGCAGAGGGCAACTATACGGGAGCCAAGCACGCCTTGGAGGAGATCGTCAAGTATAAGCCCGACTATCGCGATGCCCAGCAACTCCTGGCGCAGGTGAGCCGTAAGAAATCCGATCAGACATTTTTGGTCGTGATGGCATTTGTCGGGGCAGCAGTCGGGGTGGCAGTCGGATCGTTAGCGCAGTTAGGGAATGATCTATTGCTTTTGTTGCTAGCGGGAATCGGTGCACTGCTTGGTTATGGAGCAGGGAACTACATCCGCAGCTTTCGGGCAAGGGCCGAGAACGGCAGCCGCCAGTAGTAAGAGTAGTAGTCGAAACAGCGGCAAGAACATCGGCGGGTTATCAGGAAACATCGGCAGGACGGGTTCTAAGTTGGAAACCCGCAGCGTAGAAACACACGAGGTTGCGCAATGGAAGGATTTCTAAATCTAGCGTGGCTTTTGCCCGTACCACCCTTCCTGGCATTTGTTGCGATCATTCTATTTCTTAATCGCAATAAGACTGTCAGCGCGCTGACGGCCGTAGGCGGCGTCGTCGTCAGCTTATTGATCGGTTGGCCGATTGCCTTCGCGGTCTTCTTCGCTGAGCATTTTGGTGCGCACCCTCACTATGGTGAGCTGTACACCATTCCGACCGGGTTGACCAACTTCGTCATCGGCTACCAGGTGGACCCGGCGAATGCGCTGATGATCTTCATGGTCACGTTCCTGCTGCTGATGATCTTCATCTATGCCACCGGCTACATGACCTTTCCCGGTCACCTGCGCAAAGAGGATTATCCCGAAGCGTACGCCCAGGAGAAGGACCCGCGTTACAGCCGCTTCATGGCCTACATCAGCCTGTTTGCCACGGGTATGTTGGGCTTGGTTGTCTCCAACTCGCTGCTGACCTTCTTTGTCTTCTGGGAAATCATGGGTTTCTGCAGCTATCTGCTGATCGGCTTCTGGTATGAGAAGCCGACGGCCAAGCGAGCAGCCTTCAAGGCCTTCATGACCACCCGTATCGGCGACACGATCATGTTTGTCGGCATGATGCTGCTCTACATCTGGAGCGTGCCGAGCACCCTGGTGTTCCGCGACATGCTCAGCCTTGAGAACCTGCACCAGCTGGCCGAGCACATGGTCACGGTGCCGCTCATTGGCATCACGGCGCCGGCCGTCGCGATCGTTGCGGTGCTGATCTTCTTCGGCACCATCGGCAAGAGCGCCCAGTTCCCGCTGCACGTGTGGTTGCCCGACGCCATGGAAGGCCCGACGCCCGTCAGCGCCATGATTCATGCGGCGACGATGGTTTCGGCCGGTGTCTTCCTGGTCGTGCGCATGTACCCGCTCTTCATGGTCGCCGGTGAGGTATCGCCGGGCACGCTGACGTTTGTGGCTCACCGGGGCAGCTTCACGGCCCTCTTTGCGTCGCTGATTGCCGTGGCCCAGTGGGACATCAAGCGCGTGCTGGCCTACTCGACGATCGCCCAGCTTGGCTTTATGATTGCGGCCTTGGGCATCGGCGCCTATATGGCCGGCCTCTTCCACCTGATCACGCATGCCTTCTTCAAGGCGCTGCTGTTCCTTGGCTCCGGTTCGGTCATTCATGGCGTCGAGCACGGCTTCCATCACGCCCACGCCCACGCTGCGCACGATCATGACGAAGATCTTGCCGCAGCTGTCGGCGGCGAAAGTGGCGGCGAGGAAGACGCCCACGGGCATATCCACGGTCCGGGTATCATTGCCCGTCCCGACGGCGATCTCGATCCGAACGACCCGCAGGATATGCGCAACATGGGCGGCCTGCTCAAGCGCATGCCGATTACCGGCTGGACGTTTATCATCGGCGGCCTGGCCCTGTCCGGCTTCCCGTTCCTGACCGCCGGCTTCTGGTCGAAGGACGAAATCTTGACCAGCTCCTGGTACGGCGGCCACATGGTCGTCTTCTGGGTGGTGGTCTTCGCTGCCTTCCTGACCGCCTTCTACGTAGCGCGCCAGATCTCCTTGACCTTCCTGGGCCAGCCGCGCAGCGCCGGTGCTGCCAATGCGCCGGAGAGCGTCAAGCGGATGACGGTGCCGCTGATCCTGATCACGCCGTTTGCGGTTGCCTTGGGCTGGTTTGGCATTCCGGCCAGCTTCCCGGTGTTTGGCGGCATCGCTCCCAACTGTGCTGGAGCACATCCTGGAGCCCTACGTCGAATACCAGGAAATGCACGTGGTGCATCCGGAGTTTACATGGCTGGTGCTCGGTGCTTCGCTGGTGGTGGCGTTGGGCGGCCTGGCGGCCGGCTGGTTTGTCTACCGGCGGCTTGCCACGAAGGCCAGATCGACCCGCTGCGCCGCTGGCTGGGGCCGGTCTGGTGGGTGATGCATCGCAAGTTCTATGTCGACGAGCTCTATGCCTACACCATCCTGCCGTTTACGCGTGGCCTGGCCAACTTCATGTACTGGGTCGACGACCTGTGGATCATCGACCCGATCGTCAACGGCATCGGCCGGATCACCATCTGGATCGCCCGCTTCGCAGCCGACTTTGACCGCTACGTGGTGGATGGCACGGTCGGTGGGTTTCGCCTGGCTGGCCTCAAGGGCCGGCAATGTCCTGCGCAACGCGCAGAACGGTCAGGTGCAGGTCTACCTGATGGTCGTCGTCGTCTCTGTAACGATCTGGCTGCTGCTTACGGCGCTGCCAATGATTTTGACGCTAGTCTAAAGGCGTGCGATTCCAAACTGGTCTGCGGAGGAAATCAATCCATGGAATTCCTGAATCAATGGGCGCTGCCCATCCTGATTGTGTGGCCGCTGCTCAGCGCCATCTTGGTGTTCGTGAGCAAGAGCGACCGCATGATCAAGTGGGGTGCGGTGGCAGCAAGCTTGCTCCCGCTGGGTATCAGCATTTACATGCTGGCTGCCTACGACTACAAGACGGGAGGAATGGCATTTGAGGTGAACTGGCCCTGGATTCCGGCCATCAATGCCAGCATCCACCTGGGCGTCGACAACCTGAGCATTCCGTTTGTCTTCCTGACCGCGCTGCTTGACGACGCTGAGCCTCTACTACAGCGTCTTCGTCATCAAGATCCGCGTCAAGGAATACTTCGGCATGTTCCTCCTGCTGGCCGTCAGCATGTTTGGCGTCTTTATGGCCCTGGACTACGTGGTCTTCTACGTCTTCTGGGAAATCAGCCTGGTGCCCATGTACCTGCTGATCGGCATCTGGGGCGGCAAGAATCGCGACTACGCCTCGATCAAGTTCTTCGTCTACACCCTGGTCGGCTCGGTCGCCATGCTGCTGGCGATTCTTGGCACCTACTTTGCCACCGGCACCTTCGACATCATCGGCGCGGCCGCGGCGCAAGCCGTTTGCCAATCTGCCGCCCGACCAGGCGCTGCTGCTCACCAGCCTGGCCTTCTGGGGCTTCTTCCTGGGCTTTGCCTTCAAGGTGCCCAGCTTCCCCTTCCACACCTGGCTGCCTGACGCCCATACCGAGGCGCCGACGGCCGGCAGCGTGATCCTGGCCGGCATCCTGCTCAAGCTGGGCGGCTACGGCTTCATGCGCATCATGATCCCGACCTATCCGACGGCGGCGGCATACTGGTCCATCTGGCTGGTCGCGTTGGGCGCAATCGCCATTGTCTACGGCGCGCTGTCTGTATTGCCCAAACCGACCTCAAGCGGCTGATCGCCTACAGCTCGGTCTCGCACATGGGCTACGTCATGATGGGCATCGGCGCCGCCGCGGCGGCGTTCGGTACGCTTGGACGACCCGACGCAAGTTTGACAGCGCGGCGATGGCCTTTAACGGGGCCACGATGCAGATGTTCAATCACGGCCTCATCACGGGCGCGCTGTTCTTCCTGGTCGGCGTCATCTACGAACGGGCGCACACCCGTGACCTGGAGCGCTTTGGCGGTCTCGGGCAGCAAGACGCCCTACTACTACGGCATCATGATGGTGGCCCTCTTCGCCAGCTTGGGTCTGCCGGGCCTGAGCGGGCTTCTGGGGCGAGTTCTTCACCTTCCGCGGCGCGCTTGGCCCTGGCGACGGGCTGGGCGCTCTTTGCCGCCATCGGCATTGTCCTGGCTGCCGTCTACATCCTGTGGCGCATCGTCCAGAATGTCTTCCTGGGCAGCTATGAGGCCAGCAAGATTACGCACTGGACCACGGTTGACGGCCAGCATGCCGATGGGCCGACCGACATGGTCGGCTTTGAGAAGCTGACGCTGTGGCCGCTGGTGATCTTCATCTTCGTCCTGGGTGTATATCCGACGCCGCTGCTCAATTACCTGAACGGCGCCGCCGTGCAGATCTTGACCTTCGTACAGAGCGTCCTGTAAAGGCGCAGGAGGCCGCTCTTGGAAATCGGACTCTTTTCGCTGGTAAGCATCCTGCCCGAGATCATTCTGATCATCGGCGGGCTGCTGATCCTGCTTCTGGACGCAACGGCAGGCAAACGCAGGGACAGCGGCCAGGGCTATATGGCCATCAGCGTGCTGTTCCTGCTCGTCGGGCTTGATCGGCGTCGTCTTCCAGTTGGGCGCACAGCCGCAGGTCGCCGCTGTACATGGTGGCGATCGATCCGTTTGCGCTCTTCCTGAAGCTGATCGTCTACGGCGGCATGATGCTGGTGGCTGTCGCCGGCGGCGGCTACCTGAACAAGCATATCGCACGCGCGCGGTGAGTTCTGGGCCTCGTTCCTGTTTGTGACCGCGGCCATGAGCTTTGCGGTCAGCGCCAACAACCTGCTGCTGCTCTTCGTGGCGATCGAGTTTCTGTCGATCACGAGCTACATCCTGGTGGGCTTCGTGCGCGAGGATCTGCGCAGCTCGGAAGCCGGGCTCAAGTACTTCCTGTACGGCTCGGTGGCCTCGGCGGTCATGCTCTATGGCATGAGCCTGCTCTATGGCGCGAGCGGCTCGCTGATGCTGGCGGATATCGGCAAGACCATGGCGAACATCCCGAGCTGGCTACGGTGTTGGTGCCGGCGGCGGTGCTCGTGATGGTAGGTCTTGGCTTCAAGGCCAGCCTGGCGCCCTTCTTTCAGTGGACGCCCGACACCTACGAAGGCGCGCCGACGCCGGTCACTGCCTATCTGTCGACTGCCTCCAAGGCCGTCGGCTTTGCCGTGATCGCACGTGTGATGCTGGTTGCCTTTGCGCCGGCCGATGCGGTGTGGGTGCCCATCCTCGGCGGCCTGGCCGTGCTGACGATGTTTGCCGGCAACCTGATGGCGCTGCGCCAGACCAACGTCAAGCGCATGTTGGCCTACAGCTCGATCGCCCAGGCCGGCTACATGCTGCTGGGCCTGGTGTCGGTCGTGAACACCAACGCGGCCGACGTTACGTCGCTGGCGATGAACGGGCTCAACGGCCTGCTGATCTACCTGTTTGGCTACCTGTTCACCAACATCGGCGCGTTCATGGTCGTGCTGGCGGTCGAGAACATGACGGGCGGCAGCGACTATGTCGCACTTCAACAACCTGGTGAAGCGGGCCCCTGGCCTGGCCTTTGCCATGTTCATCTTCCTGCTCAGCCTGGTCGGCATTCCGCTGACGGCCGGCTTCGTGGGCAAGTTCTTTGTCTTTGGCGCCACCGTCCAGCACCAGTATTACTTCCTGGCCGCTCGTGGCCGCCATCAACGTGGCCATCTCCGCCTTCTACTACATGAACCTGGTGCGCATCATGTTCTTCAGCCAGGATGAAACGGAAGTCGCTACCGGCGCCACCGCCTGGCGTCGGTGCGCAGGCCATCGTCTTCCTGTGTGTCTTGGCCGTGTTCTGGATCGGCCTGTATCCGCCCAACGTGATCGACTGGGCGAACAGCGCCTCGCAGTACCTGCTGCAGATGCTGTAATCGCCCGAACAGGCGGACGGAAGAGATGGCCCGCCTTGCTGCTCTCTACACCGAGTGCTTGCCGTCGTGCATGCACTCGGTGTTTTTCTGCCAGGGAACCTTTGTGCCGTTATACTGTTTTGTCTATCGATCTCGCTACTAAACTACGGCCAAAAGTTTCGTCTCCCCACCCCTTTCCGTATATACTCGTACTACATGAATGTGACCTGTCCGCCTTCGTCCCGCTACTATCGCCGCCGGCGCCCTGTGCTGCAGGGTGTGTTGGCCGTTATGGTAGTGCTCGCGGTGCTGGTCGCAGCGCTGGCGCCGGCTCTCAGCGCGCTGGCACAGGCCACGATTCCAACGCCCAATGCCGTGCTCTCGCTGGCGGTCGCCCCCCGCGCACCGGATCGGGTGCTTGCGGGCGTGCTCAATTCGCCCCAACCGGCCGCCGTATGGCGCACGCAGGACGGTGGCCTGACCTGGCAGAATACGACGCCAGGGCTGTCTCCCAATATCAGTGTCGCCGCGATCACGTTCGACCCTCGCAACCCGCGAATCGCATTTGCGGCTGACGGTGGCTCAGGTTTTCTTTATCGCTCCAACGACGGCGGCGCCACCTGGGCAGAGGTCCCGTCGGTGCGTGATTACGTCAGCAGCAACAGCGCAATCGGCGAACTTTATGCCACCAACGAAGGTACCGGCCTCGTCCTCTATGCCGGCACCCGCTTTGACGGGGTGCTGCGGACTGCGGATGCTGGTAACACGTGGCAGCGGCTTGACGCGGGCCTGGTCGGCGAGGCGCGCCGCATTCGTGAACTGCTAGACTATAACGGCGCCTTGTATGCCGGCACGCACGATGGGCTCTACCGGCTTCCTGCAGGCGGCACAACCTGGACGCGGGTAGAAGGCTTCCCCGATGGCGGGATCGTCTACAGCCTGGCCACCCAAGGCAACACGTTGTATGCCGGCACCGATACTGCCCTCTATCGCAGCGACGACGGCGATACCTGGACGCGTGTGGCCAACACGCCCTCTACCATCTATTATGATGTTGTCGATACCGGACGTCTGCTGGTGCTAGGCACGGAGAACGGCCTGTTTGTCGGCAGCGGCGAAAGCTGGGCACCCGCCAACGTCGATGGTGTGCCGTACACAGCCCCTATTTATGCATTGGCTAATACGCCGCGCGCCCCGCGCACCATCTATGCTGGTACCGTCGACAATTGGGTGCTGCGCAGCGACGATGAGGGGCTCAATTTCGCCTCGCCGGCGGCCATGGGGCCACTCGACGTGCGCGCCGCGCTGGCGACGGCCACGCCGACGGCGACACCCACCGCAACGCCGACCAACACGGCTACGCCGACCAATACGCCCACCGAAACTGCCACGGCCACACCGTCGGCGACGCCCAGCGCCACACCAACGCCGACCAATACGCCGGTGCCGACGGCTACGCGTACGCCGCTCCCAACCGCTACGCCCAGCAGCACGCCGACCGGTACCTATACCGCTGCGCCCACTGCGACTGATACCAGTACACCATCGGCCACAGATACCCCTATTGTAACGGCAACTGCTACGCTCAGCGCGGCGGCCCCGGCGACACAGTCTGTGCCCCTTGAGGCGGGTGCGGCGCCATCCATCACCATCGAACTACCCTTGCCACAGAATGGCGTAGTGACCGATACGGCCGGGTTGATTCGGCAGGCCATCGAGTCGGCCGGCGCTTCCTTGACAGGCGCCGAGAGCAGTGCAACCCCGCTGCCGGCAGAGACTTCACCCGCAACGCCAGGTGAGACACCGGCTGAGACGCCAGCTGAGCAGCCGGCCGGCGTGATGCTGCCGACGAACACGGCAGTCCCTACCGACACGCCGACCATGGCACCGGCGACGGCAACTGTGACACCCACTACGACGCTCCCCCCACAGAGACGCCGCCGCCTACGGCAACGCCGACGATCACGCCCACGCCGACCGCTACGCCGATCCCGATCGATGTAGCCGCCGAAGTGCGTACACGGCTGCCGCTGTTGTTTGCCGGCGCATCCCTCGTTTTGCTCTGTGTGATCGTCGCCGCCGGCATCTCGATCGTGCGCGGCCCACGCGATATTTAGTAGAACGCTTCCTGGAAGCATTCCGGAAAACGATATATGCCAAACGCAACCATTACCCTGGCCCAACTGCTGGACCTTCTGCCCGATGCCCGCTACGGGGGAACAGCCGACGCCGCTGCATGCTTTGTGGGGCACGTGACTTCTGACAGCCGCGCCGTCGCACCAGGCAGCCTGTTTGTGGCCGTCGCGGGCGGCCGCGTCGACGGCCATCGCTTCCTCGCCCAGGCAGCCGCCGCGGGCGCAGTGATTCTACTGGGCACGACGGCGCCTGCCGCGTTGAACAGCAGCGGCCTTCTTCCGCCGGACGTACCCTATGTGCAGGTGGCAGACAGCCGCAAGGCGCTGGCCATCATCGCCGCCGCGCTGCACGGCTTTCCCTCGCGCAGCCTCCAGGTGTTTGGTGTCACGGGTACCGACGGTAAGACGACAACCTGCACCCTGCTCGAATCGATCCTGGCCGCCGCCAGTACCGATGCCGGCGCACCGCGTGGGCGGGTCGGCGTGGTCACCACCGTCGGCGCGCGCATCCAGGGCCGGGAGAGTGACACGGGGCTGCACGTCACGACGCCCGATGCTCCGGACGTGCAGCGCTTTCTCGGCGAGATGGTGGAGGCGGGCTGTCGCTATGCCGTGATCGAGAGCACCAGCCACGGGCTGGCACAGGCGCGGGTGACGGCGGTGGAGTTCGATATTGCGGCGGTGACCAACATCACCCACGAGCACCTCGACTTCCACGGTACACGCGACGCCTACGTTGCCGCCAAGGCGCTGCTGTTCCGCAGCCTCTATGCCTCGCCGTCCAAGCCTGGGTCCCGCGCTGCGCCGTGCTCAACGCCGACGACGGCGGCTCGTACGGTGCGCTGATTGGCGGCTCTCAATGAAGAAGCCACTATCCACGACTATCATGTGCCCGTACGCTCCTACGGCATCCCAGGGCACAGCAGCGTGCGCCTGGATGTCAGCGCGCGTGCCGTCGAGTATGCGCCGTCGCACACCCGCTTTACCGTGGAATGGTGGGGCGGTGACTTCCCGATCGAGACCCGGTTGATCGGCGAGTTCAACGTCTACAACATTCTCTGTGCGGTCACGGCCGCCCTCGCCGCCGGGATTCCCGTTGCCGCCATCCAAGCGGGTGTCGCGGCGCTTGGAAGGTGTGCTGGGACGCATGCAGCGCATGGACGCCGGGCAGCCGTTTCTCGCCATCGTCGACTTCGCCCATACCCCGATCAGCCTCGAAAACGCACTGCGCACCCTGCGCCCCCTGGTGGGCCAGGGCAGCGCGAGCGGACCGGGGCGGCTTATCGCCGTCTTTGGCTCGGCGGGGCTGCGCGACCGCGAGAAGCGCTACCTGATGGGGCGCGTTGCGGCGAGCTGGCCGACTACACCGTCATCACTGCCGAAGATCCGCGCACCGAGGACCTGGCCGACATCTGCCGTTCGATCGAGCGCGGCGTCCGTGAGTTCGCCGACAGCAGCCGGTACGCCATCGTGCCCGACCGCACCGAGGCCATCCAGTACGCCGTCGACATGGCGCGCCCCGGCGACGTGGTCGCCGCCTTTGGCAAAGGCCACGAACGCAGCATGTGCTTTGGCGAAACCGAATACCCCTGGAGCGACCAGGACACCATGCTGGCAGCGCTGCAGCGCCGGCCTCAATAGGGCGTAGTGTGTGCGCAGAGTAAGGAACGTCCCTGGCTCAGCGCAACAGTTGAGGGGTAGAAGGAATACGTGGCGCTGTGCCAGGGTCGAGGCTGACGGTCACCGCCAGTGTCCCCAGGACTGGTGACCGCAAGCGGTCGCTTGCAGGTCCCTGGGACGTGTTGACGAGATCCCCCGGATATTCGTTGCGACCCCGGCACGCCCGCACGAGCATCGCTTGTCACTAAATCCGCCGGGCGAGCCGGGGACGTTACCGTGACTAAATGTTTCCCCCGATTCGTGCACGTCTATTTTGCCTCTTGACATTTCTCCAAACTGGGATTACAATCCGAACATTGTTCGGAATATTGTCGGAGTTAGATGATGGATACCAGTCCGCGCGAACGGCGGCACGAAAAGACTCGGCAGGCAATCCTGGATGCGGCACGCAAGATCATCGCCACGGAAGGGACAGAGGCGCTCTCGATGCGCGCCATTGCGCAGCGTATCGACTACAGCCCCGCCGGCCTGTACGAGTACTTCGACAGCAAGGAAGAAATCATCGGCGCCGTGTGCGAACAGGGGCACCGGCGTTTGACGGAGTACATGCAGCGCGCCGACCCGGAGCTGCCGCCCGCCGACCTGCTCCTGCAGCTCGGGCTCGCCTATGTCGATTTCGCCGTGCGCAATCCCGACTTCTTCCAGCTGATGTTCACGAACCCGAACACCGGCGTTGTCCCCGGATCGACTCCCGACCAGGCGGTAGCGGACTTGCAGCAGGAAGGCTCGTCATTCCCACTACTGCTGCGCGCTATCCAGCGCGGTTTGGACGAAGGTGTGTTTAAGGCTAAGCCTGGCTACGGCGTGTTTGAGATGGCATTTACGACCTGGGCCATGGTGCATGGCATTGCGATGCTGCGCATCGGCCACTTGCGGAACTATCCTGGCGACATTGACCACATGGGAATCGAGGCACTGCGCCGCATCGGCGCCGGCTTGATGGCTGAGGTAACCTAGCACCTTGTCAAGATTCATCGTTTAGTGCGCACGCCCACGTGCGCTTCTCCGGCACGCCCACGTGCCGCTAGATGATGACGCTTGACGGTCCACTAGTTTCTGGGGTTTCGCCTGGGGAGCGGCAGTCACTTCCGCGTGGCTGCCTTTCTTTTTAAGCTAGCCTGAACAATGTTCGGTTTTCTAAAGACGTTCAAGAGAAGGGAAATGTTATGGAGATCATCTTTCAACTTAGCAGCCTGCTTGTCATGCCGTTCTGGCTGCTGATCATCTTTCTGCCCCATTGGCAATGGACCAGGCGCATCATGGCGTCACCCTGGGTCGTGGCTCCGGCGGCGCTGCTCTATGCGCTGCTGGTGATCCCGTCGCTGGGGAGCTTGCTGCCTCAACTGGCCAACCCGCAGCTTGGCGCAATTGCCACCCTGTTGGGCACACCGGCGGGCGCCACGATTGCCTGGGTGCACTTCCTGGCCTTTGATCTGTTCGTCGGGCGCTGGGCCTACCTGGACAGCCGCCAGTGGGGGACTTCTGCCTGGATTGTTTCGCCGGTGCTGTTTCTTATATTGATGGTAGGCCCACTGGGGCTGCTGCTCTATCTTTTTGTGCGCCTGCTGCCTGCCCGCAGCAACCAGCCGGCGCCGGCCGTTATCATGCTTTGAACTCAGCGTTTCGTCGTGTACCAACATTCAAGGAGGACTCCTTATGGCTACAGCTTCACTCTCATCTGCTCGGGCTTCTCTTCATTCAGGCAGCCTGCTGCGTCGCGCATGGGCCTTCAACAGGCCGCTGACGCTCACTCTGTTAATCAACATTGCCCTCGTGCCTGTCGTTGTAGCAGCCATGCTGGTCGACCCTAAGGTTATCACCGGCGTCAACGGCTGGATCAAGCCGTTCAAGTTTACCGTCTCAGCTGCCGTCTACGCTGCTACATTCCTGTGGCTACTCACACTTGTGCAGGGGCGCCGGCGCTGGGTGCAGGCGGCTGCCAACGTGACGGCCTTTGCCCTGATGGTCGAGATCGCGCTGATCATCATGCAGGTGGTGCGCGGCACGACCAGCCACTTCAACATCGGCACACCGCTTGATGCCGCCGTATTCACGACAATGGGAGTGCTTATCACGCTGGTGGCCGTCTTCAACCTGATGGTCGGCATCTGGCTGGTATTTCAGCGTATGCCCGATCCCGTGCTGGCCTGGTCAGTGCGGCTTGGTGTGCTGATCTCGTTCATGGGCATGCTGGTGGGCTACATCATGACGTCTGGCCCCACTGCAGCGCAGCTGGCAGCTGCCCAGGCCGGCCTGCCGCTGACCATCGTGGGCGCACACAGCGTTGGCGTTGCCGACGGCGGACCCGGCCTGCCGCTCCTGGGCTGGAGCACGATCGGCGGCGACCTGCGGATCGGCCACTTCGTCGGCCTGCATGCCATGCAGGTGCTGCCCCTGCTCGGTTTTGTCCTGACCCGTGCCTGGGCCACCCGCCGCTGGGGCCTCCGCCAGCGCACGCAGCTGGTATGGCTTGCCGGGGCAGCCTACCTCGGCGCCACCGTGCTCGTCACCTGGCAGGCCCTGCGGGGACAGCCAATGTTGCGCCCGATGCAGTCACACTGGGCGTGATAGGTCTGGGGCTTGCTGCCGGTGTGGTTCTCGCCGGTGCCATCCTTCGGCCAGGCCGAAGTGCATCCAGCGCTGCGATCACCACAAGGTGATCACACGCTCCTTGCCCTCGCGTCAGCTTCTCGCGGTTGGGGCGCAGGGCAATGACGACCGCCGCCAGCACCATGATGCCGTAGATGATGAAAGGCCAAGGCGACATCTCCTGCACGCCAAGGATCAGGAACATCGCAAAGGCGCAGACGCCTACCGTAAAGGTCGCGACAGAGGAGATGCGTGTCCACCAGATGACGAAGGCGGCAATAATGATCGCCATGCCGCCAACCAACGGTGAGATGGCCAGCGTGGTGGCGGCGGTGGTAATGCCACCGGCGCCACCATGGAAGTTGTTGAGAAACGACCAGTTGTGCCCGATGACGGCGAAGCCGCCGGCCAGCGCCACGCTCAGGTTGAGCACCAGCGCACGCGTGGTCGCCTCGTCGACGCTCATGGTGTCGGGGTCGGGAAAGACGAGGTAAAAAAGCCAACGCACCAGCAGGACGGCGACTGCACCCTTGATGGCGTCGCCAATGATCGTGGGGACTGCCGCCTTTAACCCGGCTGCACGCCAGGCGTTGGTGCCGCCCGTGCGCCCGCTGCCCACCGTGCGGATGTCAACGCCGTAGATCCGGCAGACCCATAACCCAACCGGTATGGAGCCAAGCACATAGCCAATCAACGCTGCGATGGGTACGGAAAGCCAGATCATAGTCGCTCCACTGGTGTTGTCGACTGAGGACGAAGCAAGGGAGCTGCCGGCGAGCTGCCGGCAGCTCCCTTGCTTGATTATGCCGGCTGCAGCAGGCTGCGCACTGCTGCGAGCGCTGCTTCGTAGTCAGGGTGCTGGCCAAAGACGGGCACATATTCGACATAACGTACCGTGTCCGTCGTATCGACCACGAACACCGAGCGCTGATCGACACCTACGTCAGGAATGGCCGTGCCGTAGGCCTGGCCAAAGGCAAGGCTCATGTAATCAGAGAGCATCACCACCCGCTCGACACCGGCGGCGCCGCACCAGCGCTTCTGGGCCTGCGGCAGGTCGGCGCTGACGGTGATCACGACAACGTCTTCGCCCAAGCTTGGATGCTTCTTCGTTCATGCGCCGGGTCTGCAGGTCGCACACGCTGGTGTCGATACTCGGCACCACGCTGATCAACCGGATCTTGCCGGCCGTGCTCTCCAGCATTGGAACGGCGGCAAGGAAACCGGTATGCAACGTCACTTCCGGCGCCTTGTCGCCCGGCTTCAGATCGCTGCCGTCAATTTTGAGCTGCTTGTCGCGGAATGATACCGTGCGTTCGCTCATCTGTCCTGTCTCTCCTGATGTGTGACTTGTTTAGTTTTTTCGTTCTTCTGTGCTTTGACCCGGCACTGCCGGCGCTGGTGTCACGGGTATTGCAGGCTGCTGCGGCGGCTGCGGGCGCTGTACCGGCGTCGCCGCGTCGCCGCGGATATTGACCGCTGCCCGCAGCACGGCACGCTCGTCCATGTAGAAGCTGTTGACATTCAGCACGCCCTGCACCTGGCTGCCGTCCAGCATCTCGACGCGATCCGCCTGGATGACGCCGTTAAACTGGCCGCGTATGCTCACGGTCTTGGCGATGATATCGCACTGGACGTTGGAAGTCTCGGTAAGAATAACATTGGCCGGCGTGACGAGCCGGCCCTGGTCAACCGCGCCGTCGATGCGGATCGAGGCGTCACACTGCAGCGTGCCGCTGAAGGTGGCGCGTGGGCCAATGATTACTTCGATGGCGTCCGCCTCGGGACGCGTCGTGCGACGAAACAATGCGTTCTCTCCTCACACCGGCAGCTTACCGGCAGCTTATGCCAGCACCAGCTGCTCAGAAATGCTCTGTCCCTTATAGATCCGGTAGATGATATCGGCGAGCAGCGGCGCGGCCGACAACACGACGACCTTGGGATGGCGTTTCTCGGGCGGCACGCAGACCGTGTTGGTAACGACCAACCGCTCGATGCGGTCATCTTCGTCCAGCCGTTTGAGCGCCGTCGGCAGCAGCACCGGATGCGTGACGGCAAAGCAGGCCTTGCCCGCCGCGCCGGCGTCATACAGCGCATCCACCTGCTTGAGCACGCTGCCGCCGGCCATCACGTCGTCGATGATGATCGGCCGCCGGCCTTCAATATCGCCTACGACGTGCGTGGTCTCGGTCGTCGTGAAACTCGTGCGCCGTTTGTGCATGACGACCAACGGCAGGTTGAGCAGCTCTGCGTATTTGCCGGCCATGCTGGCGCGTCCTACGTCGGGGCTGACGATGGCGGCGTTGGCAAACTCCGGTGTGCGGAAATAGTTCGCCAGCAGCGGCAGCGCGCTCAGCGGGTCAACCGGGATGTTGAAAAAGCCCTGGATGGCACGGTTGTGGATGTCCACATAGACCACGCGCTTGGCGCCCTGCATCTCGATCATGTTGGCCACCACGCGTGCGCTGATCGCCTCGCGTCCCTTGGCCATGCGTTCCTGGCGCGCGTACGGGAAATACGGAAGCACGACGCTGACACTGTGGGCGCTGGCCCGGCGGAACGCATCCAGGTAGAGCAGCAGTTCCACCAGGTGATCGTTGACGGGCTCCGAGCAGGGTTGAATCAGAAAGATATCCTGGTCGCGCACGACCTCCTCGATCATGACGTGGATTTCGCTGTCAGGCATGCGCCGGGTAGTGGCTCTGCCGAGATCGACGTGGAGGATACCGGCAATCTCCTTGGCCAACTCCGGATGCGCAGACCCTGTAAAGATGCGCAGTGGATGATAGGACTCGACCATGGTCCGCCAGGCCCTTTCTGTAAAGGCGGTGCACCAGGGGCGGGCGGCGCGCCGCACGGTAAGATAGCTACCAACGTCAGGCATTATATGATAGCATGCAAGGGGTAAGAAATCGGAGTGTAGAATAGATGCACACGCTGCTTGTAGCCACTCACAACCTGGGGAAAATCCGCGAATACCGCTCTCTCTTGGCGGATCTACCGCTGAACGTCACCTGGCTCGACCAGGAAGGCGTAACGTTGGAGGTGGAGGAGACCGGTACAACGTTTGTCGAAAATGCCAGTTTAAAGGCCGAGCAGTACGCCAGGCTGACAGGGCTGTGGACCTGGGCGGACGACAGCGGGCTTGAGGTGGATGCCTTGGGGGGAGAACCCGGCGTCTACTCGGCGCGCTATGGCGGCCCAGGGCTGAGCGATCGCGATCGCTATCAACGTCTTCTGGCCGCGCTGCGTGAACTGTCCGGGGCACCACGCACCGCCCGCTTTCGCTGCGTCGTGGCGATTGCGGCACCCGGCGGCCCGATCTATACCGTGGAGGGCGTGGTTGAGGGCGAGATCGTCGACGAACCGCGCGGCGACTTTGGTTTTGGGTATGATCCGGTATTCTTCATGCCCACACACGGCGCCACGATGGCTGAACTGCCGCCGAGCGTCAAGAACCGCATCAGCCACCGCGGCCAGGCATCGGCCAATGCTGCCAAACTGCTTGCGGCGCTGATCGACCGGATGGGGCAAGGAAGCGATGAAAAAGCTGATTAACCGGCCCGAAGAAGTGGTAGCCGATGCTTTGCATGGCCTGCAGCGCGCCCATCCGCAGCTGCTCAAAGTCAACTTCGATCCTGCGTTTGTCGTGCGTGCTGACGCCCCAATTGTGGGCAAAGTTGGCATTGTTTCCGGCGGTGGCAGCGGGCACGAGCCGCTGCACAGCGGCTTTGTGGGCCGGGGCATGCTGGACGCCGCCTGCCCCGGCGCCGTTTTTACTTCGCCGACTCCCGACCAGATCCTGGCTGCCACGCGCGCCGTGGACGGCGGCGCAGGCGTGCTCCACATCGTCAAGAATTACACCGGCGATGTCATGAATTTTGATATCGCCGCCGAACTCGTCGCCGATGAAGGCATTGAGGTGGCAAGCGTCGTTATCGACGACGATGTGGCGGTGGAGAACAGCATCTACACGGCGGGCCGCCGTGGCGTAGGCGCAACCGTCCTGGCGGAGAAGATCTGTGGCGCCGCTGCGGAAGAGGGCCAGCCGCTGGTGCGCGTCGCCAACCTATGCCGCCAGGTCAATGAGTGTGCCCGCAGCATGGGCATGGCACTCACCTCTTGCATCGTTCCGGCCGCCGGCCGGCCAACCTTTGCCCTTGGCGAAGGCGATATGGAGGTTGGGATTGGCATTCATGGCGAGCCAGGGCGCGAACGGCTGCCGGTGCAGAGCGCCGACGACATCACGGACCTGCTGTCCACAGTGATCCTCAAGGACTTGCCTTTTGTCCCCGGCGACCGTGTGATCGTCATGGTCAACGGCATGGGGGGCACGCCGCTGATCGAGCTCTATATTGTATTCCGCCATCTGGCGACCGTTTGCGACCAACATCAAGTAACCATCGAACGCAACCTGATCGGCAACTACATTACCTCGCTCGAGATGGCGGGCTGCTCGATCACGCTGCTGAAAGCCGACGACGAACTGCTGCGCCTGTGGGATGCGCCCGTCCTGACAGCGGCGCTCAGCTGGTAAGGAGCACCCATTCAAAATGACTCGTGACGAAGTAGTCGAATGGATCCGCCGCTATGCGGCGGCAGATTGCCGAACAAAAGCAGTATCTCACCGACCTGGACGCAGCGATCGGCGACGGCGATCACGGCATCAACATGGATCGCGGCATGTCCGAGGTGTGCGCCAAGCTGGACGGATTGGCCGAACGCGACATCGGCGCCATTCTCAACGCCGTAGGGATGACCCTGCTGTCAAAGGTCGGCGGCGCGGCCGGGCCTCTTTATGGCACCTTGTTCATGCGGTTCAGTAAAGAAACGGCCGGCAAGCTCGAGCTTACGGGACCCGAGTTTGCCGCGGCACTCGAGGCCGGCCTTACAGGGATCCAGCAGCGGGGCAGCGCGCGCCGGGGCGAAAAGACCATGGTCGATGCCCTTGCCCTCGCAGTGGATGCGCTGCGCCAGGCGCTCGACCGCGGCGATGCTCTGCCTGCGGCGCTGCGCGAAGCTGCATCGGCTGCCCGCACAGGCGCCGAGCTGACCATCCCGATGCAGGCGACAAAGGGGCGGGCCAGCTATCTGGGCCCGCGCAGCATAGGGCACAAAGATCCAGGCGCCACGTCGGCGCAGCTTTTGATTGAGACGGCGGCCGCAGCAGCTTCTGCCACTACTACTGCCGCCGCTGCTGATTCGTAACACGATTGTCCTCAAACCCGCAACCAAGCGCATCAAGTAAAGAGGTCTTGTCCTATGTCGAGATATATTGCTGCTATTGACCAGGGGACCACAAGCACGCGCTGCATCCTGTTCAACCGCCGCGGCGAAACCGTGAGTGTCCATCAACTGGAGCACACGCAGATCTTTCCCAAGCCGGGTTGGGTGGAGCATGACCCGCTGGAAATCTGGCAGCGGACACAAGAAGTGGTACGCAGTGCTCTCGACAAGGCCGACGCCTCGGCGCGTGATATTGCTGCCGTGGGCATCACCAACCAGCGTGAGACCACGGTGGTCTGGAACCGGCGCACCGGCAAACCCTACGCCAACGCCATCGTCTGGCAGGACACGCGCACCGACAAGATTTGCGCCGAGTTGGGCAAGGAGCAGGGCCAGGACCGCTTCCGCGGCCAGACCGGCTTGCCGCTTGCTACCTACTTTGCGGGGCCCAAGATACGCTGGCTGCTTGACAATGTGCCCGGGCTGCGTGAGGATGCCGAGCGCGGCGATGCGCTGTTCGGCACCATCGATACCTGGCTCATCTGGAATCTCACGGGTGGCGTGCACGGCGGCTCGCACGTGACCGACGTGAGCAATGCCGCGCGCACACTGCTGATGAGCCTGGAAGGTACTGCCTGGAATGACGAGATCCTGGCTGCCATGGGGATCCCCAAGAGTATGCTGCCCGCAATCCGGCCCTCCAGTGATCCGGGCCTATTACGGCTATACAATGGTGGACGGCCCCTTTGGGGGGCGCATCCCGGTTTGCGGCGATCTCGGCGACCAGCACGCTGCCATGGTCGGGCAGGCATGTTTTGCGCCCGGCGAAGCCAAGAACACGTATGGCACCGGCTGCTTCATGCTTATCAACACGGGCACGCAAATTGTCCCCTCCAACTGCGGGCTGCTGACAACCGTCTGCTACCGCTTTGGCGAGGAGCCAACCGTCTATGCGCTGGAAGGCTCGATCGCGATCGCCGGCGCACTTGTGCAGTGGCTGCGCGACAACCTGCGTATCATCGACCAATCGGGCGAGGTCGAGAACCTGGCGCGCACAGTGGACGATAACGGCGGCGTCTATTTTGTGCCTGCCTTCTCCGGTCTGTTTGCGCCTTACTGGCGCAGCGATGCGCGCGGGGTAATTGTCGGCATGACGCGCTTTGTGCACCGCGGCCACATCGCCCGTGCTGCGCTCGAGGCCACTGCCTACCAGGTGCGCGAGGTGCTCGACGCCATGCGGGCCGACTCTGGCGTGGATTTGCAGTCGCTCAAGGTCGACGGCGGCATGGTCAACAACGAACTGCTGATGCAGTTCCAGGCCGACGTCCTGGGGGTGCCGGTCGTGCGCCCCAAGGTGAGCGAGACGACGGCGCTGGGTGCTGCCTATGCGGCAGGGCTAGCAGTGGGCTTCTGGCAGAACGTCGACGAGATGCGTGCCAACTGGGGACAGGACCGGGCATGGCTTCCTTCTGCCGACGATACGGCGCGCACGCACCTGTACGCACAATGGAAGAAGGCGGTGACCCGCACCTTTGATTGGGTGGAGTAGCAGCTGCACTGCGTTGCATGAGGCGGATAAAACGCAATGGTTGGGATTGTACTCGTATCCCATAGCAAAGAACTCTCCGAAGCGGTCAAGGCGCTGGCGGACCAGCAGATCCATGGCCGCGCCACGATCGTGGCCGTGGGCGGCAGCGACAATCCCTTCCAGCCGTTTGGCACGGACCCGGTCGCCATTGCCGACGCCATTCGCGAAGTAGACAGCGAAGACGGTGTGCTGGTACTGATGGATCTGGGCAGCGCCGTCATCAGCGGTCGGGTCGCGCTCGACTTGCTGGAGCCGGAACGCCTGCCCCGCGTGCACCTCAGTGTCGGCCCTTTTATCGAAGGGGCGATGGCAGCCGCCGTGCAGGCATCCATCGGTATGGGGCTGGCCGCAGTCGCGCGCGAGGCCGAAGAAGCCATGCACGCCAAGCGGGCGGTGCTGCTGCAGGAAGAAAGCCAACTGCCCGTACCCGAAGAGAACGAGCCGGAGGCCGGCTACGCCAGTGCCGAGGTGACGGTGCTCGACCCTGCCGGCCTGCATTTTGGGCCGGCTGCACGCTTTGTACAGAGCGTCGCGCAATTCAAGACCCCCGTGCACGTCAGCAACTTGACCACCGGCGCCGGCCCCGCCAATGCGACGAGCTTTAACCAACTGCTTAGCCTGGGTGTGCAGCATGGCCATCGCATCCAGATCGTCGCAAGTGGGCCGCACGCCGAGTCGGTCGTGAATGCGCTTACAGAGCTGGTTGCACGCCACGACGACATCTTAGCGCAGGAGGCTTCTGGGTTGCTCGAATCGGCCTATGCACCCGTCCTGGGAAGCGGTGCAGAAGTGCTGATCGGACTGCCTGCTGCACCCGGTCTTGCCTTGGGGATTGGCTATTTGCTGGCCGAGCCGCGCGACCTGCTGCGCTCCTCGTTCCCGGCCTCCGCAGAACTTCTTGACCTTGACAGTGAGTGGCGGCGGCTCGAACAGGGTATTGCGTCGGCATTGCTCGAGCTCGACGATTTGGCCGAACAAGTGCACTCCGCGTTTGGGCCGCAGCAAGCGGACATCTTCCGGGCGCACGGGCTGCTGCTGCAAGACCCGGACATCGCGCAGGAACTGCGCCGCTTCCTCGAAGTAAACCGGCTGCCGCTGGAAGCGGCGATTCAGCAGACGTTCCTCGCGGTGGCGCAGCGATACCGCGAGCGCGCCGGCGACATTTTTCAGCAGCGCGCGGCTGACGTCGAGGACGTGGGCCGGCGGCTGCTGCGCATTGTGTCAGGCGTGGGCGAAGATCCGATCGATCTGCCTGCTGCGGCTATCGTCGTCGCGCACGATCTCTCTCCCTCCCAGACGGCCGGCCTCGACCGCAGCCGCCTGGCCGGCCTGTGCATCGCCAGCGGCGGCCCACAGTCGCATACTGCCATCTTGGCCCGCAGCATGGGGATTCCGGCCATCGTGGGCCTGGGACATGAGCTGCTGAGTATCGTAACGAATGGCGTGCAGCTGGCCATCGACGGTGCTCACGGCCAGGTGATCGTCGCGCCCGATCCCGAGACGGTGGCCGCCTATCGCCGTGCTCTGGCGACGTTGAATGAAGAGCGGACTGCTGCCTGGCGTGCCGCGCAGCGCCCCTCCTGCACACGCGATGGTCTGCGCGTCGAAGTAGTCGCCAACCTCAGCTATGCCGCCGATGCTGAGCTGGCACTTGCGGCCGGCGCCGAAGGTGTCGGCCTGCTGCGCACCGAGTTCCTGTTTCAGGATCGGAGTACGCCGCCAGGCGAGGAGGAACAGTACGAGCTGTACCGTCTTGTTGCCGAGCGCATGCAGGGGCGTCCCTTGGTGATTCGCACGCTGGACATCGGTGGTGACAAGCCGGCACCGTATCTCTCCCTGCCGCACGAGAACAACCCGTTTCTGGGTTGGCGTGCGATTCGCATCTCGCTCGCTCTGAGCGAGTTCTTCAAGACGCAGCTGCGGGCGCTGCTGCGCGCCGCCGTCCACGGCAACGTCCATATCCTGCTGCCAATGGTGAGCAACGTGAGCGAGGTGCAGCACGCACAAACGCTGTTAGGAGTGGCCATGGACGAGCTTGCAGCCGAAGACCTGCCGCACAGCAGCAGCGTGCCGCTGGGGATTATGGTGGAGGTGCCGTCAGCCGTGCTGCTGGTGGATCAGTTGGCGCCCCTGGTAGATTTTTTCAGCATCGGCACCAATGATCTGACCCAGTACACATTCGCCGCCGACCGCACGAACGAGCGCGTGGCTGCGCTGGCCGACCCGTTGCACCCCGCCATCCTGCGCCAGATCGACAGCGTCATTCGCGTGGCCCATGAACACGGCAAGTGGTGTGGCCTCTGCGGTGAGCTGGCCGGCCAAAGTGACGCGATCCCCGTGCTGCTCGGTCTCGGCCTCGACGAGTTCAGCATGGCTCCTGCCAGCATACCGGCCGCCAAGCAGCTCATCAATCACCTGGCGATGCCCGTCGTGCGCCGCCTGGCGCAGCGCGCACTCAACGCCGTCAACGGCGACGCCGTCCGGGCGCTCGTGCGCGAGGTCGTGCGTTAAGCAGCCGGGTGTTACCACAGTCCTGTTTGCTGACCTGCACCGAGCATCATGAGATACCATGATCCGGCCGATATGGAGAGCAGCACGGCCAGCCAGAACCACTCCATCGGTGCCACGTCGCGCGAGCCCTCTTGCAGCTCAACCAATGCCTGATCCGCTGCCTTGCGCAGCTCACCTTTTGCGTCGTCTACTCTTGCACGAATCCATTCGCCCATAAGACACCCTCTATCTCAAATTGGTGACGCAACAACAGCGACCGTGGGGGGCCGCTGCTGTACCGTTAGACTGGCACACAAGTACTGCTGCACCAATGCATCAGGATGTATGATGACTTCACAACCTGGGCACGGTCAGCCACTTCTGCGCCAAAGTTGCCCTGGAACCTATCCCGGCGTACACTGAGGCTATCCCGAAAGTCCACCTCACGCTGCGGCACAACCAGAGGGGAAAATGGTCCCATGAAGGTAGTAGAGACGGATATCCTCGTTATCGGCGGCGGCTCCACGGGCACCGGCGTGGCCTGGGATGCTGCGCTGCGCGGCTTCCGCGTGGTGCTCGTGGAAAAGCGCGACCTCACGCACGGCACCACCGGCCGCTACCACGGTCTGCTGCACTCGGGCGGGCGCTATGTCGTCAAGGACCCGCAAAGCGCCGTCGAGTGCATCGAAGAAAACCGTATCCTGCGGCGCACGCATGCGCACTGCATCGAAGATACGGGCGGTATGTTTGTCGTCACGCCCGAAGACGAAGGCGACTATCCGGAGCGCTTTAAGTCCGCCTGTCTCAAGGTCGGCATCCCGTGCGAGGAACTCCCGCTCAAAGAAGCGTTCCGTCGCGAGCCGATGCTCAACCGCCGTATCAGCCGCGTCTTCGCCGTGCCCGATGGCTCCGCCGACAGTTTCCTCGCCACGCATGCCACGGCCCAGGCGGCCAGCCAGGCAGGCGCACAGCGTGCTGATCTACCACGAAGTCGTCAAGCTGCTGGTAGAAGGCGGCGAGGGCGACCGCCGGGTTGTGGGTGCCGTCGTGCGCAACATGGTCGACGGCGAGGAGACGACGATTCACGCCGCCATGACGATCAACGCCTCGGGCGCCTGGGCCGGCCAGCTGGCTGCGGAGGCCGGCATCGAGGTCAAGGTCATCCCCGGCAAGGGCACCATGGTGGCCATGAACCACCGCATCGTCAACACGGTGATCAACCGCTGCAAGATGCCCGCCGACGGCGACATCATCGTGCCGGTGCACACGGTGGCCGTGATCGGCACGACCGACGAGAAGGTCACCGACCCCGAACTGCTGCGCATCGAACCCTGGGAAGTCCAGTTGATGCTGGACGAGGGCGACAAGCTCGTGCCCGGCATCAGCAAGGCACGCGTGCTGCGGGCGTGGGCGGGCGTGCGCCCGCTCTACCAGGAGGGCTACAGCGGCCAGAGCCGCGACGCCACACGCGCCCTGACCCTGCTCGACCACCTCAAGCGTGACGGCGTGGCCGGCTTCCTCACCATCACCGGCGGCAAGTGGACCACCTTCCGCCTCATGGCCGAAACCACCATGGACATGGCCTGCAAACAGCTTGGCGTCGAGCGTCCCTGCAAGACGGCCGATACCGTCGTGCCCGGCATCGAACAGGGCCACTACTGGCTCGGCCATCGCCTGCACGAGGTCGAAGAGCACCAGCTGCAGGGCGCAGCTGGTCTGCGAATGCGAGCTGGTCACCCGCACGCATGCTCGAACAGGCGGCCGTCAAGAACCCGACTGTCACCCTGGACGACCTGCGCCGGGACGTGCGCCTGGGGATGGGGCCGTGCCAGGGCGGTTTCTGCACCTACCGCGCCGCCGGCATCCTTCACGAACTGCAGCTGGCGGGCGCAGCGGCCGGCAGTCCAGGCGGTGCAGCAGCACAGGACGCCGAGGTACAAGCCACTTCGCCGGTAGTCGACGGCGCCCACTGGGATGTAGCGTACCTGCAGTCGCCGAGCCACAATCGCCGTGAGCCTGGGGCTGCCGCCGCTGGAGGCTTGGAGCCGCCGGCAGCGTCTCCTGCCCTTCTGCTGCGGGACTTCCTGCAGGAACGCTGGCGTGGCTTGACGCCGATCCTGTGGGGCCAGCAGTTGAAGCAGGAGCGGCTTGACGAGCTGATCTACCTGACGGTGATGAACGCCGACCATCTGCCCAATGAAGGCGACAGCAGCCCGCTCAGCGAATTCTGGGAGTTTGACACAACCCCCAGTGCAGAAGCTTCCGGTGTAGAAGTTGAGGTACAGCCATGATTGACCTGATCGTGATCGGTGCCGGGCTTTCCGGTCTCACCGCCGCGTTAGCAGCGGCCGAAGCGGGTCTTCGGGTCAAGGTAGTGAGCAAGGGGCTCAACGCCCTGCACTGGAGCGCGGCCACGCTGGACCTGTTGGGCTATACGCCGCCGCGTTCGACCCCGATCCGTGAGCCCTGGGCCACGCTGCCGCGCCTCGCGCTGGAGCACCCCTACCAGGTTGCCGGCAGCGAACGTGTTGCCGCCGCCGTACAGCGCTTCCTGGGCTGGACGCACGGCGGCAGGACTGCCGTACATCGGGGGGACGGTCGAAGGCGAGAACTTCATGCTGCCTTCGCCGGTGGGCGCCATGCGGCCGGTCTATCTGGCGCCGCAAGGCCAGCGCGGCGGCGACCTCAGCAGCGAACAGCCGCTGCTGCTCGTCGGCTTCGACGGCGTCCGCGATTTCTATCCCCACTTGATCGCCGAACACCTGGTCAAGCAGGGGCGCGCGGCGCGTGCCGTCGTGCTGCCTACCAGCTTGATCACCCAGCGCCACGACGCCAACACCGTGCAGCTGGCAGCAGAGCTGGACAAGCCTGAAAACCACAATCGGCTTGGTGCCGCCCTCAAGGCAGCAGTAAAACCCGGCGAGCGCATCGGTCTGCCCGCCATACTCGGCCTGAACGATCACGCCCGCACGGTGGCTGCATTGGCTAAGGCGGCGGGCGCCCCGGTCTTCGAGATCCCGACCCTGCCGCCTTCGGTGCCCGGCCTGCGGCTCACCGCTGCGCTGCGCCGGCTGCTTGACGCCCACAACGTGCGCGTCGAAGTGGGGATGGAGGTGATCGGCTTCCACGCCGAGAACGGCGCCATCCGCTGGGTGGAAACCAGCACCAGCGCGCGACCGTTAAAACATGCGGCCGCCGGGTTTATCCTGGCGACGGGCGGCGTGTTGGGCGGCGGTTTCCAGAGCGACCACCACGGCCGCTTCTGGGAGACGATCTTCAACCTGCCGTTGAGCGTGCCGCAGGACCGCAGCCAGTGGTTCCGCCCGCTCTTCATGGATCCGGAAGGGCAGCCGGTCTTCCGCGGCGGCGTGACGGTCAACAGCCAGTTCCAGCCCTTAGATGGCCGCGGCGGTGTCGTATATCGCAATCTATGGGCTGCCGGCGGCCTGCTGGCCGGCGCCGACTCGCTGCAGGAGCACAGCCGCGAAGGCATTGCGCTGGCAACCGGTGTTGCCGCCGGCGAACTGGCGGCGGGATCCCTGCGTACGGCTGTCAATCCGCAGCAAACGGCCATGGCAAGCGAACTGGCGCCTAAGTAGAAAGAAGAGAGAAGCTATGGCTCCGATTTCATGGCACTCGGTGGACCACTCGCTCGACGAGTGCATCAAGTGCAACATCTGCACGAGCTACTGCCCGGTTTCGGCGGTGACCGACCGCTTTCCCGGCCCCAAGTATGTCGGCCCGCAGGCCCAGCGCTTTCGCGAGAACGGCCAGCCCGCAGTCGCCCGACCCTCGGTAGACTACTGCTCCGGCTGCCGCGTCTGCAACGAGGTCTGCCCCACGGGCGTGAAGATCGCCGAGATCAACGCCCGCGCCCGTGCCGAGATTGTGGCGAAGCGCGGCATTCCGCTGCGCAACCGGCTGCTCGGGCGCAACGAGCTGCTGGGCAAGCCTCGGCAGCATCGCGCCGTCGCTGGCCAACTTTGCCCTGCACAACTCGCTTCAGCCGCTTGATGGCGGACAAGGTGATGGGCATCGCCGCGCGATGCGCCGCTGCCCCGCTGGAGCACCGAGCGGCACCTTTCAAGACTGGATTCAGCGCACCGCACAGCCAGCGGCTGCGCTCCGACAAGAAGGTCGTCTACTTCCACGGCTGCGCCACGATGTACTACGAGCCGTTCATCGGCAAGGCGGCCGTGCTGGTGCTGGAGCACAACGGCTACGAAGTGATCGTGCCGCTACAGAACTGCTGCGGGCTGCCGCTCCTGTCGCAACGGCGAGTTCCAGGCGGCACGCGACTATCACAAGAGCAACGTCGCCTAGCTGGGCAGTTACGCCCAGGCCGGCTTCCCCATCGTCGGCACCAGCACCAGCTGCACCCTCACCCTCAAGGAAGAGGCCCCCGAGCTGCTGGACATGGACGACGAGAACGACGTGCCGAACTCAAGATGGCCACCTGGGACATCTTCGAGTGGCTGCGCGAGCTGCACGAGGCAGGGCGAACTGCGCACCGACTTTCAAGCCGCTCGACCTGAAGCTGCCCTACCATGCGCCCTGCCAGTTGCGCGCCCACCGTGTCGGCAAGCCGGCGCTCGAGATCATGGCGCTCATCCCCGGCCTGGACCTCAGCGGAGTCCAACGCCCGCTGCTGCGGCATCGCCGGCACCTACGGCTACAAGATCGAGAAGTATCAGATCGCCATGGACGTGGGCGAGGAGCTCTTCGCCTTCGTGCGCGAGCAGGGCGACGGCGTGAAGTACACCGCCTGCGACTCGGAGACCTGCCGCTGGCAGCTCGAGCACGGCACGCACCTGCCCAGCCGCCACCCCATCGAACTCCTGGCGGCGTCCTACGGCCTCTACGACCTCGACCGCCGGGTGCCGAAGTGAATGTTCTGATCGTCGGTGCGGGCGCGATCGGCTGCCTCATCGGCGGCAAGCTGGCGCGTGACAACCAGCAGGTGACGCTCGCCGGCCGCCCCACCTTTGTGGAGGCCGTGCGCCGCCGTGGGCTGCTGCTGGGGGACGAGACCGGCAGCCACACGGTGCGCAACGTGCGCGGCAGTGGAGAGCCCGCTTGAGGCGCTGTCGCGCTCGGAAACAGCGTTTGACCTGGTGATCTTTACCGTCAAGAGCTATGACACGGCCGGGGCCATCGGCGACCTGTGCGCCGCGCTGGATGCGACGGGCGCGCCGCCCCCGGCCTTGCTCAGCGTGCAAAACGGCGTCGGCAACGAGGACGCGCTGGCGGCGGCCCTCCCCTCCGTCACGGTGCTCGCAGGCAGCATTACCACCCCGGTCAGTGTGGAAGGGCCGGGCTCCATCCACGTCGACAAGCCGCGCTACGGCCTGGGTCTCGGCGTATGGCGCGGCGGAGCCGGCGGGACTGACGTTCTTTGATGGCGCCTGCCACCTGGTTGAGAATGCCGGCTTCACCGTCACGCGCTACGCCAATGCCCAGGCGATGAAGTGGACCAAGCTGCTCATGAACATGATGGGCAACGCCACCTGTGCCATCCTCGACGAGCCGCCGCAGACGGCCTTTGCCGACGGCAAGATTGTCGACCTGGAGATCTCGGCCTGGCGCGAGGCGCTGGCCGTCATGGCGGCCGCCGGCATTCCGGCGCTCAACATGGACAAGTACCCATTTGCCACGCTGGCCCCGCTGATCCGTTATGCCCCCAAGGCCCTGATGCGCCCCATCCTGCGCAGCCAGATCGGCGGCGCACGCGGCGGCAAGCTGCCCAGCCTGCACATCGACCTGCATGGCGGCAAGGGGCGCAGCGAGGTCGGCTGGCTCAACGGCGCCGTCGTGCGCAAGGGCGGTGAGGTAGGCGTCGCCACGCCGGTCAATCAGGTGTTGACCGAGGTGTTAAGCGACCTGGTGGTCCATCCCAGTGAGATCGGCGCGTGGCGTAGCAATCACGCGCGGCTGGTCAATGCAGTAAAGAACTAATAACGGAAACAACTTAAGCTGCCCTAACACCGGCGGCAAAGCAGTTTAGTAGTCTGGCCTCCTCGGCTATTGCCCGGCGTGGCGACGATGACACGCTGGAAGCTTTCTTGCCTGACGAGCGCAGCCGGTGCAACCGGCTGCGCTCGTCAGGCTGTGCTACGCTGGTGGATTGGTGATGGCGGTGAACGCTAAGACGTAGACGGGCTCTGCCGAAGGGCCGAAGGGCTATTGGGAGCAGCTTCAGTTTTGGATTCAAGGGCTATAACAGCTGAAGAATTGAATCCTTTAACGACGAGCCATACTCCCAGTGAAAACTCAAACAGTGCGACCAGAAGTGCGGATAACGCTGCCAAGGTGTCGCGTTGCCCGACAAGACCGAACATCACGGCGAGGTAGCCAGCGAGGAGAGCAACCCCTCCGACAATTCCAATCGAGGATAGGACTCGAGGCACCAATCGCGACTGGTACAGCAGGAATCCCAGTAACAGGTCATTTATGGCCGGCAAAAAGCTTTGTCCTAGAAGGAAGATACGGTCATAAAGGGCGGCAAGCGTATGGCTGGCGACCGACGCATCTGCTCCAGCTCCGATTTGCCGCAAGGTCACGATCGTCAGGATGAAGGCGACGCCGACAAAGATAGTGCTGGCTTCCAGAATTCGGGAGGCGACGAGGCCCAGTGCGGCTCCTTCGCTCTGCTTCTTTAGGATCGGGAACAGCACTACTGCGGTGCCGATACCGGCGAGTGCCACGATGATCTCCAGAATACCGCCGATGATGGCGGCAGTGTCTGGGCCAGCGCCGAGGATGTAATTTGCACTCTTGACCTCGTTGTAGAGAGTGAGGGTCGGGATCGAGACAAAGGTGAGCAGGTAGAGTAAGCCTGCCGTCAACGCGATCTTTCTCGCTGACAGCAGGACTTTCTTATCCATCTCAACGGTCTGATTGTTCAAGCTCACTGTTTCCTCCTAGATATGATGCGCAGTGATTGATCCAACTCACCCTATTGGGGCGCGGGCGAGGACATCAGTGTGATCACCTGCTTGCAGCCCCAACACCGAAGATCCCGGAACAGGTGCGTGCCAGACCCGGTGCAAGCAGTTAACCTTGTTTCTGGTACAGCCTCAATCCCTTGGCACAATTCCGCGGACTTGCTGTCTTGCTATAGGTGTAGCGCAATCCGAAAACAGCTCCCAATGATGCGCCAGCTAGCGTTTCGCACCTAAAACTAGCTGGTCAGCATCGAAATAAGACGCCCAAAACAAGGGGTGACAAGTTCTTGACATCCTTGGCGTGCGCAACAGCAGGTCAACTGCAGCCTCAGGCCTGAAGCAACAGAAAACACGCAGCGCAAGCATATTCAGTTTTTCGAGAGACAGTTTGGGAAAGGCTGTTGTCCCGGGCGGTTGACGAGATAATACAGCACCTATTGACCAATGTCAACACTGTGAAAAATAATGCAATTAAATTGCACGTTTGTGAATAGTTGCGCGAAAGAATCTAATTGGGAGTCAAATCCCCGGCGCAAAGATCACGATCAGCATCAATGCCACTGCGCCAAAGACGCCAAACTCGATCAGCACACGGCGGGTGAGGCGCCCCTGCAGCCCCTGTTGGGCGATGCCGACCGCCAGGTAGAAGCTCAACAGCAGCAGCAGGCCGCCCGTCAAACCCGGCAGCAGCGGCCAGTAGTTGAGCGCCCAGGTGATCTGCCCCAGCAGGATACCCACGACCGCGCCGTAAATCAGCACGAGGCCCGTCTTGGATGTGGACGTGCGCAGAATCTCGATGGCCAACAAGGTGGCGGTTAGCGACACCAAGGTGCCGGAGAGCAGGCTGCGCGTGCGGGTCTGATAGACAAAGAGGAAGAGGAGCAGCGCCGCCCCGTAGGAGAGCGCGTCCAACGCAAAGCGGGCGCGGCGAAAACCGGGCTGCCCCGGCTCGACCGTTGCGTACAGGCTGTAAAACGCGACGGCCAGCAGCCCGCCTGCCACCAACATGACGATCACCTGGAGCAGCCGCGTCGGCACCTGTGGCAGCAGCACGACCGTGATGCTGGCGATGGCCATGGGCAGCGCCCAATAGGCCCACGTGGCGCTGCGATGCCGCCTGGGGAAGTGAGGGTGCAGCCGCACGATGCTCTCGGTCCCCGCCGCCGCCGCCACCGCCAGCAGCAGCGCCATCACGTTCCCCGCCGACAGCGAGAGCGTGATCGGCGAGCCGAGGGCACGGAAGGTGATCTGGGTCGTGGGGATCTCCAGCAGCAGGCTGACGCCGAGGCCAAAGACGACAACCCACGTCGCTATGCTGATGCGATCGCGGTAATCTACACCTGGATTGTCAGATGGGGGGCGGCGCCAAAGACGGCTAAGGGTCAAGTTCATTTACAATCAATACACCTGGTTTGTGTACAATGATGTCCCGGGGACATAAACGTCAAGCCATTCTAAGGTGCACAGCAAACTCTGTCAAAAACATGCCTGATTGCCGTTTTGCGAACTTTGACATTGCCGTTCACGGCCAGGCTGCGCCTTACCTAGTGCATGCGCTCTATGCCGGTCACAGCGCCGAGGGTGAACTGCCCATCGATCGCCATGCGGGCGATTGGGTGCAGCGGCTGGCCAGGCTCAATGCAGCCGCCCGGCCGCCCGGCCGCGCCTTCTTGGAGGAGACCGGGTCTCTCTTGTACGCCGCACTCTGGCGCGAGCAGGTGCGCGACCTCTGGCTGCGCAGCCGCAGCGACCTGGAAAGCGGCGCGATCGATGGGCTGCGTGTACGGCTGAGCCTTTCGCCGCCGGCCGTCGCTGCACTCCCCTGGGAAGCTCTCTACGATGTCGATCGCGGCGCCGTATTTGCGGCCGGTGCATCCGTCACCCTGGTACGCGTTGTCAATCTGCTGCGCTATGTGGGCGCCGCACGCCCGCTGGCGACACACCTGCCCCTGCGCATCCTGGCCGCCATCCCCGAAGACCCAACCGGCCAGGTAGATGCCGAGGCTGAGTGGGCGAGCTTGCAGACGGCGCTGGCCCCCCTCCAGGGCGGCGGCGTAGAGGTAGTTCGGCTGGGCGGCCGCTGCGGCCTTTGGGAACTGCGCCGGCAGCTCGAACGACTGCAGCCGGACGTGCTGCATATTGTGACCCATGGACGGCCGGACGGCATCGTGCTCTGGCAGGAGGGTGAGCCGCAGCTGGTGCCGGCGGCTGCCCTGCGCGTGGCGCTGGACGGCGCCAATCTCGCTCCGGCTGCTGCTGCTGGCGGCCTGTTCCACGGGCCAGGCCGTGGATACATCGCCGCTGGCAAGCCTGGGGGCACAGCTGCTGCAGACCGGTGCTCCCGCCGTCATTGCGATGCAGTACGATGTGCGCGCTGCTGCCGCCGCTGCCTTTGGCGAGCAGTTCTACCAGCAGCTTGTGGCGGGGCGCTGCGCGGGGCAAGTAGACGTGGCCGTCAACTACGGGCGCAGCGCACTCTATATTCAGGACCCCGACAGCTTTGCCTACGGCACGCCGGTCCTCTGGCTCAACGCCGGAGACGGTCGCATCTTTGTCCCCGAGCGGCCGTTTGTTTTGCGCACCCCGGCAGCTCCCTATGCTGCCGCTGCGAAACCGGGGATGACCGGCGCCGAGATCGCTGCCGCGCTCGACGAATTGGCCGAGTTTCAAGCCTGGCTCCGAGCCGTACCCCAATTCGAGCGGTCGGCCATACCCTCTGCCCTGCGCAGCATTGAGACGCGCCGCCAGGAGCATCTGCAGACGATACGGGACTTGCTGAGCCTCGTTGCTGCTGAAGGGGACGACGCTGCACGCGCACAGAGCTTTGTCCAGCGTCGCGCTGCTCTTGGCGTCGAGCGTGACCATGCTGTGCGGCTCACTGCTTTTCTGCAAGCCAACACGCCGGGCAGTTCCACAGTCACTTGAGTCGCACTGTGTCCCGCTTGCGTTCGCCTATCTGGCAGCGCCAATGCCTGGCGCTGCTGCGACTCCTGCTGCTTTACGGGTTGCTCTGTGGCCTGCTGCTGGTGGGTGGCCTGCTCTGGCGGGCAGACTGCAGCAAGATGGCTGGCTGCTGCCTGAAAGGACGGCCGCTACCGGCCTGCCGTTTGCCGGCATCAACGTTGACCCGCAGGCCGTTGGTGCCGGCGAGCGCCAGGAAACCCTGTCCGCTCTGCGCCAGGCCGGTTTTGAGTGGGTACGGCTCCGTTTCGATTGGGGCACCCTGGAACCACAGCCCGGCGTCTATGACTGGACCACTGCCGACGCTTGGATCGACGATATCGTGGACGCGGGATCTGGTTCCCTTGGTCGTGCTCGACGGCAGCCCGGCGTGGGCGCGGGCCGAGCAGGATCGTGCGCCGGTGGATAACCCCCTGGCGCCGCCGGCCGACCCCGACGATATGGCCAGGTTCGCCGCTGCTTTTGCCACCCGCTACGGTGACAAGGTGCGTTACTACCAGGTGTGGGATGAGCCAAACATTGCGCCGCACTGGGGCAACCATTGGATCGAGCCGGTTGCCTATGCCCAGCTGCTCAAAGCCGTGGCACCTGCCATCCGCGCCGCCGACCCTGACGCCGTCATCGCCACGGCCGCGCTGGCGCCGACCACCGACCGCGGGCACACGGCATCGACGAGGTTTACTTCCTGCAGCGCATGGTTGCGGCGGGAGCTGCGGACTCCTTTGACGTGGTGGCGATCCAGCCGTTTGGCTTTGGTTACGCGCCGGCCGATCCGCGCCAGCTGCCCTCCGTGCTCGATTTTCAGCGTGCCGTGCTGATCCGACGTGCGCTGGCAGCCATGGGCCTGCGGCGACAAGCCGCTGTGGGCCGTGCGTTACGGCTGGAACCGTGAGCCCAACAGCGTATGGGGCGCGGTCACGCCGCAGGCGCAGGCCTTCTATGCCACGGACGCATTGGACCTGGCCTGGCGCCGGTGGCCGTGGCTCGAGGCGCTGGGCTGGGCAGTCGATCGCCCGGCTGCCATGCCCGGCGATCCGCGCTGGGGCTTTGCCCTCTCCTCGCCTGATGGTGCGCCGGCTTCCGTGTTGCCGGCGCTGGCAAACTGGCTGGCCTTGCCAAGGCCTGCTTTACGCGCGGGGGCGTTAGGTCCCTCTGTGCCTTGGCCCTGGCTTGCCTGGCTGCTGCTGGCCGGCGGCCTGGGAGCCGTCATCTGGCGCGGCCAGGCTGCCGCCCGCCTGCTGCCGTGGGCGCAGTGGCTGGGGGACTGGCGCCGTCTTCCTTGGCCGCTGCAGGTGGCCGGCTTGGGTAGGGCTGCTGCTGCTCTATTACTTTGCCGTGTGGCCGCCGCTGGTCGGCCTATGCTGGCTGCTCTGGGTGCTGCTCTGCCTGGCACAGCCCCGCGCTGGCCTGGCTGTGGCTGCCCTGCTGCTGCCCTTCTATTTCCAGCACAAGGATCTGTACCTTGTCGACACGGTCGTCGCCGTGCCTCCCGCTGCGGCTGCGGCGGTATGCCTGCTGCCGGCCGTACTGCTGCGTGCGCGGCAGCGCCGGGGCTGGTTTGCTGCCGGTCGATGCTGCCGTCCTCGGCCTGCTAGTCGCCAGCCTGGCTGCCGTCGCCCGTGTCTGGAACTGGCCTGCATACGGACAGGGCACGATAGATCTCGTGCTCGTTCCCCTTGCCCTCTGGTTCGCATTCCGCATCCTCGACGATGGACATGATGGGCCGCTTGCTGCAAAGATGGGAGGGTTTGCCTATGCCGTCGGTCTGGCGCTGTTTGCCGGAGGCGTGCTGGCTGCCGCCTGGGGCCTCGCTGCCTGGCTTGGCGGTAACGGGGTGGCTGTAGACGGCGTGCGCCGCCTCGTCGGTCCGCATTTTTCGCCAAACCACACGGCGCTCTATCTTGTGCGTACCCTCTTTCTCGGCCTTGGCCTCGCAGCTGCCTACAGTGCCGCCGGCACGGACAAGCGGAGGCCGGGGCTGGGCACTTCTCCTGTGGGCGGCGACTGCACTTGTCCTGTTGGCGCTGGTGTTGACCGGCTCGCGTGGCGCGCTGCTGCTGGGGCTGCCGGTGGGCATCCTCGTCCTCGCCTGGGGCATCCTGCGCCGGCGGCCCGCTCTGCTGCGCAAGCCCTTAGCCCACCCGGTGACGCGCTGGGTATTGTTGGGAGGGTGCCTGGCCGGCGCGGCCGCGGTTCTGCTGCTGCGGGATCGCCTGCTCAATCAACAGACATTCAACCTGCGTATCGACCTGTGGGCAGCGTCACTGCGCCTTTGGCGCGACCACCTGCTGCTGGGCGTGGGCCCAGGGGGCTTCTTCTGGACCTACCCAGCGTATTTGGAGCCAAGCGCCAGTGTTGAACCAAACCAGCTTCACCCCCACAATGTCTGGTTGGAGGTTCTCACAACGTGGGGACTGCTGGGCGCTGCCTGGCTTGGCCTGCTGCTGTGGTATGTGGCGGCCTATCTGAAAGCCGCAGTGCGGCGGCGCATGCAGCCCGCACCGGTAGACTGGTTCGGACTTGGATTGGCCGCCGCACTGCTTGCCGCGTTCGCCCACGCCCAAGTGGACGCCTTTTTTCTACTGCCAGACCTGGCTGCCTGGAATGCGCTGGCTTTAGCGCTCCTTATCAGCCGCTGCGAACACACCTATTCGGCCGGATAGATTCCGTGCGTGCCACGCAGCTCGCGCAGCGACCAGCGGTGGAACCAGCGTTCATCACCCGTATCGGTACTCTGCTTCTCCATCACCTGGGCCAGGGTGGTGCCAAACTGCATCGCTTCTTCAAACGTACGTGTGTCCAGCTTGGTCGTGTCGAGGTAATGCCACTGTTTGCTGTCTTGTGCCGTTTCCCAGCCGACAATCACGTGCGAAGGCAGCACGACGATCGCCGGGTTGAGCGTTACGGCCTCCAGGATCGATGCAAACAACACGGTGCCGTCGACACAGTTGGCCTGCCTGTCGTCGAGGCTCTCGCGCGGCAGGCGCAGCCGCTGGCTCTTCTCTCCCGTATTGGGGTTGAACGTATTGAGAGAGTTTACGTAGACGATGCCGGCAACGCTCTTGAGTGCGTCAAAGACCGCTTTTACCTGGGCGTCTACATCGGCGTCCTGATAGCCCACGAGGCGTGCGGTCTCGTGCTTGTCGGCCACCTGGCGCAGGAACTTCATAACGGTAGGGTGGTTGGGCGTGACAAAGGCCCCCAGGTAGCGCGACATGTCTTTCCACTGACCGCTGGTGGGATCATACGTTGCCAACGGTGCCGTGGTGCGCGCCAGCAGCCAGATCGGCATGCTCTTATGCACTTCGACCTTGCCGGTGTCCAGATCCTCAGCCAGCACGTTGAGGCTGGCGCGGCGTCAGCTCGTTAATGGACCGCACCTTATCCAGGAGCAGCGTCGGCTGCTGGATCACGACGGGCGCCGGCGCCTGGTTGCGCCGCACCTCGATGGTATCCACCGCCTGGGCCGAGTAGCTCTCGATAAAGGAGGTGATGCGCACACGCTTGAACGCCGCAGTTGTGGTTACGGTACATCTAACAAGCGGATGTTCCTCGGCATCCAGCAGGTGGTAAAACGCCGTCGGGACGCTGGCCATCATGGGCTCGACGACGACGTTCAGACCCGTGGTGGCGAGGCTGCGCGTGCGCGTAACCTCGCCAGTGCCGACAAGCGTTTCGGCACTGGTCCCCGCCTGCTTTTTTGCTTCCGCCAGTTCTTGTTCCGCAGCGCCTGCCTTGGCCTGCGCTGCTGCCAACTTGTCTACCGTTGCTTTTGCTGCTGCAGGATCGCCGGCGTTGGCCAGCTGCTGCTCGAGACTGTGCACTGCCTGTTGAAAGTCATAAACTTGGCGGCGCAGCTCCTCAACTCGCGTTTTGTTGTCAGGCATGGCTGGGGGCCTCCGCACCTCATCCCGCAGGTGGATACATCTTGGCGATAAATGACTTGTCCTGGTCAGATAGGGCCTTATTGCTCCAGGGAACCTCGAAGCCGCCGAGCGTTAGTTCCTTCTGGACCGGATAAAGCATGATGGAGAACTTGTCGAAGTCGGTCCCGTTGATTTCGGCCACATCGTACTTCTTCAGCAGGTTCTCGCGCACCTGTGCCTCTGACCAGTTGTTGGGTGGGCCCTCGTAGTAGCGCAGGACGGCGGGCACGTTCCATGGAATACCCTTGAGCGGGTTCTGGTGCTCATGAATGCAGCCGATGGCGTGGCCGAACTCGTGGAGCACCACGCGCGAATACTCGTCGTCTGGGGTGGTGGGCGTCAGCCAGCCATAGTTCATCGTCGGTTGATTCGGCGGAATCATCAAGCAGTCGGTGCCGATATAGGACCAGGACCCTGGTTGGCGAAATGAAATCCTGATTTCGGCGTTAGGCGCATCGTCAAACGCAAAGTGGATGTTGGCGTGCTTGCTCCACTCCTGCGCCACGGCCGCAACCTTGGTCTTTCACCTTGGAATCGCCGTCAAGGAAACGCACATGCAGCGTGCGGCCGGGCTTCCACAGCTTCTTCTTGAGCAGCGCGATCGCTCGTGCCTGCGGCGGTTGGCTCATTTCCTCCGGGCTTGCAAGATTGGCGGGATTCTCCATAATGGCAGCTAGTTGTGCCTGGTCGGTCATTTCGGGTGGCAATACGCGGTCAATGCACATCTTGATTGGTTGTTCGCCAGCTTCGCTCATCGTTCTTCCTCCCATACTATGCCAAAACTGCACGTGACGATGACCTGCAAAAAAGCAACACGTGGAACGCAGTAGAAGAGCGTTCCACGTGTGACTTCACTATGTTGATGCCGGAAAACCTGAACTGCCCTACTCCAGCGTGATGGCGATCTTCAGGTCAGTGCCCGGCAGCAGCGGCAGGAACTGCTCTTCGATCAACTTTTGCAGACCGGGATCGGCCAGCGCGCCGGTTGCCAGCTGCGGCTTAGCCAGGTCCCAGGCCGTTTTCAGCGATGCCTGATCGTATTCCATGCCCAGGACATCGTTGCCGTCCGCCGTGACACGCAGCTTGTTGGGCTCGGTCACGATATCGATCTGCTTGGCGCCAAGCCCCTTCAGCGCGTCGGTCACATTGGCCGGCAGTGTCGGCAATGCAACGCCAAGCGCAGCCAGCTGCTCAGCCGACAGCCCACCGATCGACGTAATCTGGCCGTCCTTCACCGTTGCGGCCACGCGCAGCGTAGGCGTCGGGACGTCGCCGAGATCCGGCGCCGCAAAGGTCGGCGCAGTCGGCGCAGGGGCCGCCTGGCCGCCCGGCAGGGCAATGCTCGTCGAGAGCCCGGCGCTGGTTACGGCCTGCAGCCCGCCTGTAATCATCTGCGGCGACACGCCGGCAGCGGCACCTGCCAGGTTGGCGAGGGTGTTTAGACCCTGGTCTGTGTAGGTAATCTTCGGCAGCGACTGCCCGTTGGCGGCCAACAGGATGCCGCCATCCGTTGCGGCGATACCAATGCTCTGGATGCCCGCACTCTTGAGCTGATCCAGCGTGGCGGCCGGGATGGCTGCACCTGGGATTGGCATGCCGCCAAAGGTGATGTTGCCGGTGTCCGAGATGCCGACCGGCAGGTCCGACAGCTTGGTCTCAACCGGCGTGCCGTTGAAGCCTACCGTCAGGTTCAGATTCTGATTCGGCAGTATCGCTGCTACCTGCTCAAGCGTCGCCAGCGTGTCGGGCGTGCTCTGCAGCATCGGCTTCAGCAGATCCACCAGCCGCTGCAGCGAAGCTGCATCGTAGGCCAGGCTCGGGAACGGCTGGTTGTCGTTGGCCAGGATCGTGATGGCGGTCGGCGTGGTGGAAATCTGCAGCTTGTTCATGCCCATGGCGCTGAGCATCTGCAGCGTCCCCGGGTCCAGCTTAGGCAGGGCGCCCCCGGCGATTGCCGCCAGGGCTTCGGGCGACAGGCCCAGCGCCGACGGGTTGCCCTCGGCATCAAAGCTGATGCCAAGGCTGATCGGCTGGCCCGTTGCCGCTGCGGCTGCCGGCGGCGCCGTCTCGCCGCGCCAGCGAGGCACGTCGAGCACCGGCTTGCCCTGGGCCGGCGGAATCTTGAGATTCAGCCCCAAGCCCACCGTACGCAGCTGATTCATATCCATCGTGGTAATGCCGGCAGCGCTCAGTGCCGCGCCCAGGTTCTTGGCGCTTTCGCTGGTCCAGCTGATGAACGGCAGCTCCTGGCCATTGGTAAAAAGATTGATGCCGTTCGCTCCGATGCGCACTTGGAGCTGCTGCACGTCGGCACTCTGGAGCTGCTGCACCAGTGTGGCCGGCACGATAGCACCCACGGGCAGCCCAAGCCCGTACAGGCTCACGGTGCCGTCCGGGTTTACGTCGAGCGGTGCGGCCGGCAGGTTGAACCATGTCTTTTCCTGGCCGGCTGCACCGCCGCCGCCGCAGGCAGTGACGATCAGGGCAGCGGCAATAAGCACCAGGAGGATCGGCAAAAGCTTGCGTTTCGCCTGCATACGCAGTCTCCTCAGGAATAGGTCAGCGGTTTTAATTGATTGCGTGGACTGGGAATCCGGCTGCTGCATGCAGTCAACCGGCCGAATACTACAAACTAGGCCAATGATACATCATCTCCCGCCAACGCACAAGCAATAGAAACGGCTTGATAATACCCATGTTACAATGCCGCCATGCCGTCATTTGCCAGCTTTTCCGAACCAGGTTTCTGGCTCATCATCGCCCTCGCGGCCGCCATCGTGCTGCTTGTTGCCCGCTACTATGTGCCGGCACCGTGGCGAGCCTGGTTGGCGCCGGCCTACTGGCTCATTATTCCCTATTTCGCACTCCTGGCAGGTGCAGTCTCCCCGCGCTTGATGGGCCTTTTCTGGATCGATTGGCGCACGACGTTTCAAGTCGGCGCAGGCTTGCTGTTGACCATCGGGCTGCTTGCAGTGTTGGCATGGCTGTTTGTCCTGCCGCGTGACGAAACTGGCCGTGGGGCCGGCGGGTCGCAGCGCGTGCTGTGGAGTGTCTTGGCAGGGGCCGAAGAATGGTTCTGGTGTTTCTTACGCGCCGCCCTGTGGGAAATTGCCTTGGCGGCGCCGCAAACCCGAGTTGCGCCTATCTACCTGGCGGTTTGGGGCGCGGCGCTGTTGGCACTGCCGCTTGTTCTCGCGCTGCAAGAGAGCGGGCGCCTGCGTCTCGTCAAGACTGCGATTCTCGTGGTCACCACGGTTGTCTTTCTTTTCACGCGCAATTTTTGGCTTTGCTGGCTCATCCACGCTAGCCTGGCAGTGCTGTTTACGCCGGCTGCCGTGCGTGTGCAGCGTGGTGCTGTTTCGTCTCTGACTTGACAAGAACGGGGCAGACCCACCGATCGGCAGATCTGCCCGCGACTTTCTTTTGTTAGCGCGTGCTCTGCCGTGCCGGCATCGCCGCGTGCTGCGCAGTGGTAGCCTAGATGAAGAATCCGGCTATGATGATCAGTGCGAAGAGGATCACCGACACGATGAGCAGCTTGCGCAGATCGCCTTTGACATAATCGTAGTCGTGCGTCCAGTAGTAGGCACCCGTCGGCGCGGCCTGCTCCGGGGCAACCGGCTGGCTGGGAGTCGTGGCCTTTGCAGTGCCGGCCGGCCGGCTCTGGCTCTTCGCCGCGGTGGGCGTCACATTCTTATTCTTGCGGCCGGATTGGCGGCTAGTGGTCATTGCAAATCTCCTCGACACGTCGGACGCAGCTGCAGACTGCCTGAAAAACGTCAACTGACACGACACTCGATTATAAGCCGTTTATCAAATAACGTGAAATCGCGCGGTGATGCGCGCAAAGATCGTCTTGATTTCTGCCTGCCCGCGCCAGAAGAGAAACGCGGCATACACGACCACACCTGCCCCCGCTGCGGCAGCGATCAGCGCCAGCGAGCCCGCCAGGGTCGGCGGCAGCACGCTGCTCACGAGCTGTGCCACGCCCCATGCGACCACCGTAAGCAGCCCGGTCGCCACCGCGACCTCGATCAGCCCGCGCAGCGTACCTGCCCCCAGTCGCCCCACGCGCCGCCACAGCAGGAACGCCATGATGGCAAGATGGCTGGCCTGCTTGGCCGTGTCGGCCCAGACCAGGCCAAGGTAGCCCAGCGGCTGCACGAGCGTCAGCGCCACCACGGTGTACACTGCCACGCTTGCCACACCGACAAGGGCCGGCAGCAGCGTATTGTTGCGCGCATAGAAGGCAAAATTGAGCGGATAGTCGAGCGCCGCAAACACCATGCCGATCAGGTAGATGTTGAGCGCGGCTACTACCTGCACGGTGTCCTGTGCGGTAAAGGCCCCGTGTTGAAAGAGAACCCGCGTGATCGGCGTGCCCAGCAGCCACAGCAGGGCGGCCGACGGTGCGATTAGCAGCCAGAGCATGCGCAGCCCGCGGGCCAGGGTGGTGCGGTAGCCGCTTTCGTCCCCAGCCGCAAAATACTGGCTGAGGCGCGGGAGCGCCGCTAGCGAAATCGCCACGCTGATCAGCCCCAACGGCATCTGCTGCAGCGTCGTGGCGTTGGCCATCCAGGCGATGCTCGATTCGCCCGTTCCGCTTGCCAGGCGCCGGTCAAGGCCGACCTGGAAGAGGCTGACCACCAACCCGGCCGCAATCGGCAGGTAAAGCCAGAGAATACGGCGGAGCGCTGGGTGGCGCCAGTTCGGTGTCGGCCATACATGGACGCCGCGGCGTCGCATCTCTACCGCCATCATCGCCAGCTGGGTAGCGCTGCCAAGCAGCAGGCCCACGACCAGGCTGTAGATGCCAAACGACGGCGCCAGCAGTGGCACGGCGACGACGACGCCCAGATTGAAGACCGCCGTCGCAAAAGCAGGGACGGTGAAACGCTGCAGCGCATACAGAACTGCGGCGGTCACCCCGCCCATGCTGAGCAGCCAGACCATCGGCGAGACCAGCCGGATGAGCTGGGCAGTCAGCTGGAGCAGGCTGGGATCCTGCGTGGCAAAGCCGCCGGCCAGCAGCCAGGCCAACTGCGGCGCCGCTAACTCGAGCAGCAGCACCAGCAGGGCGAGCACCAGGGCAAAAATTGTGGCCAGCGCACTCACGACCTGCGGTGAACTCGGCCTTGCCGCGCCGCGCATAGTCGCTGAGGACCGGCACCAGCGCAGCACTCAGCATGCCGCCGATCAAGAAGTCATAGATCAGGATCGGCACCTGTGCAGCCACGCGATAGGCGCTCACCTGCCCCGAAGCGCCAAAGAAGGCGGCAATGAGCATCTCGCGCAGGAGACCTAGGACACGGCTGACAAGATTGCCGGCCGCCAACACGCTGGCCGAGCGCGCCAGCCCGGGCGCGCCGGAGGCTTCGAGACATTCGCCGGCAGGTTCTACAGTGGAATTTGGAGTGGGGTCTGCTGCGAGTTCCGGTGCTGCTTCCCCCCTGGATTCAGAAGAACTGATGCCCATTCGACCTAGCATAAAGCCAAGCGCCGGGCGGCTCCAAAGCCGCCCGACGCTTGTTTGCTGACTAAATCGAGTCTATGCAAGAAACTGCAACACAGGAGCGCACGTAGGCGTGCGCACTAAACGGGAAACGGAGTGAGTGAGACGGGGCGAGCGAGACTGCACTGTCTATGCAGTCGACGCGCACGCCTTCACGCGGGTCTTCGCCCAGCACCAGGACGTGGCCTGCCTCCAACTCTTCCAGGAAGCGTGTCGCCGACATGGCCGCACCGCACCCTTGGCCGACGCTGGTCGCCACCTGCTTGAACACCTTGTCCTGAATCTCCCCTGCCGCAAACACGCCCGGGACGTTTGTGTGGTACTTGCGGTCGGTAATCAAGTGCCCATCCTCGTCCATCTCCAGCTTGCCCGGAAACAGGTCGTTGTTCGGCAGGTGGCCGACGAAGATAAAAACGCCGTCGGTCGCCAGGCGGCCCTCGGCCCCGGTGACCGTGTCCTTGGTGCGCACGCCGGTCACGTGGCCGTTCTCACCTTCGATCTCGGTGATGACCGTGTTCCATACCATCTCGATCTTCTCATTGCTGAGAACGCGCTCCTGCAAGATCTTGGAGGCGCGCAGCTTGTCGCGGCGGTGCAGGATCCGCACCCGTGACGCATAGCGGGTCAGGAAGATCGCCTCCTCGGCGGCGCTGTCGCCGCCGCCCACCACCAGCACATCCTTGCCGCGGAAGAAGAAGCCGTCGCAAGTAGCGCAGTACGAAATGCCCTTGCCGGTATATTCCTTCTCGCCGGGCACCTCGAGGTAGCGCGGGCGGGCGCCCGTCGAGATGATGAGCGACTTGGCATAGTATTCGGCGCCGTTAGTGGTACGCACGACAAATGGGTGGCGGTCTACCTCGATCTCCGACACGTAGTCGAACTCGACGCGGGTGCCGAACTTCTCCGCCTGCGCCTTGAACTTCTCCACCAACTCGGGGCCGCTCAGGCTCTCGGGGAAACCTGGATAGTTCTCGATATCATAGGTGATGCTGACCTGGCCGCCGTAGTCGTTGCCTGTGATCAGCAGCGGGCTCAAGTTGGCGCGTGCGGCATATAGTCCGGCCGTAAAACCCGCCGGTCCGCTGCCAATAATAATGACGTTCTCGACCGTGTGGCCGGCGCCGTCGACATGGCCGTTTGTCTGCGCAGTGCTCATCGCAATCTCTCCTCAGTTGGGCAACCCACTATATATTTCGTAGTGAATTATACGCCTGCTTGGCCCTGCCGTCAAGTTGGTTTGAGGGCATAATAGAGTGACTATCAGATGGTTTTCTTGCGCAGCCCGCACGCCCTCCCGCGTAGCCCGCACGCCATCGTGCGGGTAGGGGCACGCCGCACGTGCCCGAGTTCCCGGGCGTGGCATCGTGCCTGACTCCAACTGCGGCCTCACGGCCGCCCTGCACGGGGCGTGCAGGCTACGCGGGAACGATTTCGTCTGTCTACGTCCCTGCTATGCCTGCCCACAACGCAAGCGCGGCCAGAGCGGCCGTCTCGGCACGTAAGATGCGCGGCCCCAGGCTCACGATCTGCCATCCCTGTGCGGAAGCCAGGCCCGCCTCCGTTCCGGTAATGCCGCCTTCGGGTCCAATTAAAATTGAAACGTCTGAGCATAATTTTGCAATTCCTTTTGTAGCACTGGCATGCAGTGTAGATTCTGCCTGCGCGCCTTCCCACGGCAGCAGGCGCAGCCCATGCGCTTCGGCAACAGCTTCTCGCCACTCACACGGTGGCGCAATCTGCGGCACACGCGCACGGCCGCACTGTTCCGCCGCCTCGCGCACGATCGCCTGCCAGCGCAGGTATTTGCCAAGGAGCGCAGCAGCAGGGCGTACAATGCTGCGTTCGCTGATGACCGGCACAAAACGGCTGGCGCCTAATTCCGTGCCCTTCTGCAGCACCCACTCGAACTTGTCTTGCTTGAGGCTGCACTGGTAGAGGGTTAAGGTCTGGCGCGGTTCAGCCAGACATGTTTGGGCTCCCAAAACCTCTACGGCAGCCGCACGGCGGTCTAGTTGCGCGATTCGGCTGTGATACTCCTGGCCACTGCCATCCAGCAGCACAATCTCGTCGCCGACCTGCATGCGCAGCACATGCGCCAACTGCTGGGCCAAAGCATTCACCTGCACCGTGGCGCCTGCAAACAGCGGCCCGTCAACAAAAAAGCGGTGCACTGGCTACGCCTGGCGCACGATCAGCGTCACCCAATCGCCTTCCTGCATGCGCTTGGTGACAATCATGCCGTGTCGCTGCGCCGCCTCTTCCACGATGTCGGCACGAAAGTCGATGATACCCGACAGCACCATCACGCCTCCCGGCGCCAGTGGCTCTGCGAGCGGCGGATAACCGTACTCGGCATCAAACAGCTTGGCCAGCACTTCCGCCAGGATATTTGCTACGATGACACGAAACTGCCCTGCCATGTCTTCAGGCACGCTGCCCAGCCGCACGTCGAACACGCCTCCGTCACCGGTGGACACGCCATTGCGCTCCGCGTTCTCTTGTGTGACCTCTACCGCAATCGGATCGATGTCTGTCGCCGTGATACGCGTGGCGCCCAGCTTATGCGCCACGATCGCCAGCACCCCCGAGCCTGTGCCCAGGTCCAGAACGCTGTCGCCTGCTTGCACGATCTCTTCGAGCGCGGCAATGCAGAGGCGCGTCGTCGGGTGCAGCCCTGTGCCAAATGCCATGCCGGGGTCGAGTTCGACCACGATGTCGTCGGGCTGGGAGGTAAACTCTTCCCAACTGGGCTTGAGGATCACACGCTGGCCTACCCGCAGCGGCTTATAGAACTTTTTCCAGGCATGCGCCCAGTCTTCCTCACGCAGCGTGCGTATTTGCGGCTCAGGGATGGGGTAGAGGAGGCTCAAACGCCAAAGGCCTTCCTCAATCTGCTGGCGGATCTGATTGCCGCGCGCGCCGGGTTTTACGTATGTCTTGACCCACATGCGAAACTGGTCGTCGATGGGCTTGCCCCAGTCGTCGAAACCGATAGATTCGACTACCGCGCCACCGCCCGAAGCCTCGCCGGCCTCGCTGTCGTCGTCATAGTCGCCGCCGTTGTAGCGATTGAACAACTCGCTGACGGCTTCTGCTGCTTCGGTATCGCACTCGACAGAGATCTCGAGTATTTCCTGGTTTGACTGGTTTGCCATAGATTCTCGCCATCGAAGACAGACACCGAGTTTCGCTCAGAAACTCGGTGTCTCGTTAAGACAAAAGCTACCCGCCAAAAATGCGGTCAAAAAAACCCTTTGGTTGCTCCGGTGGCCCGTCGCCAAAGGTGCGCGCCAGCTGGCGGAACAGCTCTTTCTGTTCGGTGTTCAGCTTGGCCGGCACGATCACGCGCACGTTGATCAGCATATCGCCGCGGCCGTTGCGCTGGAGATGCGGCACACCTAATCCACGCTTGCGGAACTGGGAACCATTCTGTGTGCCGGGGGGGATCTCCAGCTCTTCCTGGCCGCCTTCCAGCGTAGGAATCTTGACGGTTGCACCCAGTGCTGCCTGCGCCACATTGAGCGGGAACTCCAAGATCAGGTCCGATTGGTTGCGCACAAACACCGGATGCTGGTCCACGCTGACAATCACATAGAGGTTGCCGGGCGGCCCGCCCATGGCGCCTGCTTCGCCTTCGCCCACCAGGCGGATACGCGTGCCTTCGTCTACACCAGGGGGAATCTTGACGTTCAGCTTGCGCGTAGCGCGGATGTACTTGCGGCCGGCACACTTTGTGCAGGGAGACGGGATGACCTCGCCGGTGCCGTTGCAGGTGCTGCACGGCGTGGCTGTAATCACTGTGCCGAACAATGGACTCTGCTGGCGGCGCTTGACCTCGCCGGTCCCATTGCAGCTGTGGCAGGTGACCGGCTGCGTCGGCGGCTCAGCCCCCGTGCCCTTGCAGCGGTCGCAGGCCTCCATGCGCGGGATCTCCAGTTCGCGTTCGGCGCCAAAAGCGGCTTCCTCAAACGATATACGGATGTCAGCCCGCAGATCGGCCCCTCGCCGCGGCTGGCGGCGGTTCGCCGCGCTGGAGCCGGCCGTACGGCTGAAGCCGCCAAACAGCTCCTCAAAAATGCTGCCGAGATCGCCAAAGCCGCTCATATCGTTATAGCCGCCGGCTGCCCCTTGGACACCGGCATGGCCGTAGCGATCATAGGCTGCGCGCTTCTGATCGTCGCTCAACACCTGGTACGCTTCATTAATCTCTTTGAAGCGCGACTCAGCTTCTGGCGTCTTATTTACGTCGGGGTGATATTGCTGGGCCAGCTTGCGAAAGGCCTTCTTGAGCGCATCCTTGTCCGCGTTGCGCGGCACGCCCAGCACTTCGTAATAATCGCGTTTGTCCATAGCGTCCATGATCGGCGAACTCGGCAACGAACCAGGTTGAACGACCGCTGCTCTCCCGCCTTACTCCCAATTGATAATCCAAGCACACAAGCCGGCTAGAGCGATCGTGGCCCCCATGAGGGCCGCCCACTGCGTCATCTCAAAAGGAATGTGCCGTGCACTGAAGTACAGAATGATCACCATGCCGACGGCCAAAATCAGCCAGTTCGACAGCACAGGATGGTCGGTCCAGAATCGTTTGATCGAATCCACTTTGCCGTTCAATCCTTCCCGTTCCCGCCGCTGCTATACTACCGCTAGATCACCAGCCGTATCAATGCCATTACGCAGCTTCCGCTAATTCGTTCCACAGGGCATCCAACTGCCTGTACAATTCTTCCGGCGTGCCGTTGTTGGCGATTACCCTGGTGGCGTGCCGGACTTTCTCTTCCTGCGGCGACTGTGCTGCCATCCGCTGGCGTGCTTCCGCTTCCGTCATGCCGCGTTCGCTCATCAGCCGGCTGCAGCTGCACTTCTGGGGCAGCCGTCACGACCCATACTTCCTTGCACAGTGTAAGCAGTCGCTGCGACTCAAGCAGTTTGATTGCTTCCACTACCACTAAACCGGCGTCAGTCTTTGCCAGTTCTTCCTTGGCCAGGACAAACACCGCGGGATGCACGATCTCCTCCAACTGGCGCAGCTTGGCAGGATCGCTAAAAACGATGCGCCCCAAGGCCGCCCGATCGATCGTTCCATCGGCTTTGACGATGGCCGGCCCGAATGCAGCCGAGATCGCGGCATAAGCCGGCCCCTGCGGTTGCATAGCCTGGTGCGTCAACTTGTCGGCGTCGATTACGTAAGCACCTTTGCCGCGCAGATACCGCAAGACCGTGCTCTTGCCTGTAGCGATATTGCCCGTCAAGCCAACAATGAGCCGATGCACGATCGTTAATCATACAACACGTGTGCCTGATTATGGAAGTGCGAGCCGGGAAAAAACAAGGACTTCTCTCTTGCGCACGCAATGGCACTTTTTTTTGGAGACTCTCGCTTCACTCTACTATAATGCGACGCGTCAGAGATTTGCTACACAACGGCGTGCAGCCCCATCTTGCCAGCAAAACCATCTTCATATAGTTTCCAGATCCAATATTCTGCAAGGAGAATTGATGATGCGAGTACGTGCTCTGCTTCTGATCACCTTTGTAGTTGCTGCCCTGGCCCTGGCTGCCTGCGGTGGCGCTGCAACAACAGCACCGGCAGGCGAAGCTGCCGCGCCGCGCGGGAACCGCTACTGAAGCCGCAGCGGCCGAGGCAACTGCCGCCGAAGCTGCAGCCACGACCGAAGCTGCTGCACCCGCCGCAGGCGGCTGTTCTGACCCGCTTGGCTGCGTTACCATCGCCGCCGGCGAGCCGATCAAGATTGCCTATGCCATGGTCACCTCCGGCCCGAACGGCTCGCTGGGCATTGACTCGGAGCGCGGCATGGAAATTGCCGTGGAGGACATGGGCGGCGAACTCCTGGGCCACCCGATCGAAATCGTGGGCGAGGACACCGGCTGCAGCCCCGAGGGCGGCCAGGCCGCAGCTTCCAAGCTGGCCTCTGACAGCAGCCTGTTCGCCGTTGTGGGTACCACCTGCTCCAGCGAAGCCCGCGTCGGCGCCCCCATCATCACCGGCGCCGGCATGAGCATGATTTCCCCGTCCAACACGGCGCCGGACCTGACTGACCCGGCCAAGCATGTCGCGGGCTACTTCCGCACCGCCCACAATGACAAGGTGCAGGGCCGCGTCGCCGCCGAGTTTGTCTACAACGACCTGGGCCTCAAGAAGGCCGCCACCATCCATGACGGCTCTGTCTACGCCCAAGGCCTGGTCACTGCTTTTGCCGAAAACTTCAAGGCGCTGGGTGGCGAGATCGTCTCCGAGCAGGCCGTCAACGTCGGCGACACTGACATGCGCCCTGTCCTGACAACCGTTGCCGCCGCCGGCCCCGAGTTGATCTACTACCCGATCTTCATCGCCGAGGGTGGCTTCGTCACCGCCCAGGCCAAGGAAGTGCCGGGCTTGGAAAATGTTAAGTTGATGGGCGCCGACGGCCTGTTCTCGCCTGACTTTGTCAACGCCGCCGGCGATGCTGCCAAGGGCATGTACCTGAGCAGCCCCGACTTCGGCGCTTTTGGCGATCAGTACCAAGAGTTCGTCAAAAAGTACCAGGAGAAGTATGGCGAACCGCCGCTGAGCACCTATCATGCCCATGCCTACGATGCGACCAGCATGATCGTAGCTGCCGTGAAGCAGGTTGCGACGCAAGATGGCGATTCACTCGTCATCGGCAAGCAGGCACTGCGCGACGCCATCGCCGCTACCAAGGACTTCAAGGGCCTGACCGGCAACTTGACCTGTGACCCCAATGGTGACTGCGCCGATCCCAAGATCGCGGTCTACGAGATTACCGACCCCAGCGTCTGGGACCCGACCGTGACCTCGCCGATCAAGGTTTACCCGAAGTAAGTGCATCCATGTCCCGGGGACCTCTACCAAGCGTTCGCCGGTCCCCGGGACATATACCCCTTTCCCTGCGATCAATCAATGTTCTCCCTCCTTTTACAGTGTGTTGACAAAGCCAAACCGCTCGCCTATAATCCGTCGCAATTCTGGTCCCGGTCGTATCGCATCTATCGCATCGACCCCTCGGCTGGTTTTCGCCGCGAATCCCGGCTATCCCTGGCCCAGACGAACAACTTCAACAGCGCTCAAGCATCAATTGCGGTCACCCGGCCCCTTCGGCCGGTTTCCTATAGACCATTGGCATCAGTTGAACCGTTCACAACCCAACACACTTGAGATCTGACTCGAAAAGGAGAAGCTGTATATGCGAATCCGAGCGCTGCTGCTCACCGTATTCGTGATTGCGGGCTTGGCACTGGCCGCGTGCGCCCCTGCGCCTCAGCCTGCAGCCCCAGCCGCCGAGGCCACAACCGCAGCTACCGAGGCGGCGGCTGAATCGACGGAAGCGACTGCTGAAGCCACCGAAGCTGCCACCGAAGCTGCCGCCGCTGCATCTGCCGAGGGCGCAGCAGGCTGCACTGACGCCCTGGGCTGTGTTGAAGTCGCTGCCGGCGACCCCATCAAGATTGGCTATGCGCTCGTGACCGCCGGTCCCAATTCCGCACTGGGCGAGGACTCGGTGCGCGGCATCGGAGATCGCCGTCGACGACATGGGTGGTGAACTGCTGGGCCACCCGGTCGAAATCGTGGGCGAGGACACCGGCTGCAGCCCCGAAGGCGGCCAGGCCGCTGCCACTAAGCTGGCCTCTGACACCAGCCTCGTCGCCGTCGTCGGCACGAGCTGCTCGTCCGAAGCCCGCGTCGGCGCGCCGATCCTGACTGAGGCCGGGCTGAGCATGATCTCTCCGTCCAACACCGCGCCGGATCTGACCGACCCGGCCAAGCATGTCGCCGGCTACTTCCGCACCGCCCACAACGACCTGGTGCAGGGCCGCGTCGCCGCCGAGTTTGTCTACAACGACCTGGGCCTCAAGAAGGCTGCCACCATCCATGACGGCTCGCTCTACGCCGTCGGCCTGGCCACCGCCTTTGCCGACACCTTCAAGAAACTGGGCGGCGAGATCGTCTCCGAGCAGGCCGTCAACGTCGGCGACACCGACATGCGCCCCGTGCTGACGACTATCGCCGCCGCCGCGCCTGAGTTCATCTACTACCCGATCTTCACGGCCGAGGCCGGCTTCGTCACCGCGCAGGCCAAGGAAGTGCCGGGCCTGGAGAATGTCAAGTTGGGCGCTGCTGACGGCTCCTTCTCGCAGGACTTTGTCAATGCCGCCGGCGAGGCCGCCAAGGGCATGTACCTGAGCAGCCCCGACTTCAGCGCCTTTGGCGATCAGTACCAGGAGTTCCTGAAGAAGCACGAAGCGAAGTATGGCGAACCGCCGTTGAGCGCTTTCCATGCGCATGCGTACGACGCCACCAACGTGATCGCCGCTGCTATTCAGAAGGTTGCGGTTCAGAACGGCGATACGCTTGATCATCGGCAAGCAGGCGCTGCGCGATGCCATCGCCGCCACCAAGGACTTCAAGGGTCTGACCGGCAACATCACCTGCGGCCCGACCGGTGACTGTGCCGATCCGAAGATTGCCGTATATGAAGTCACCGACACCACGGCGTGGAACCCGAACGTCACGTCGCCGATGAAGGTTTACCCGAAGTAAGCGGTGCAGCAGTAGACGACTGCCCCGTCGAATCGAAAAGGGGCGGGGGGCTTAAACCCTCCCGCCCCTTTTGCTAATGCACCATTCCGGCAAGGCCGGCCAAGCCAGCCGCTGATCTGGCGCCGGTTAAAGGAGAGACAAGATGTTTGCGCGCTTCCGTAGAAAATATGATTTGACGGACGTGATTCTCTGGCTGATCGGCGGCGTGCTGCTGATCGGTATCATTTACGGTTCGTTCGTAACGCTGGCGAGCGGCAAATATACCACCGAACAGTGGATTAATTTCATCATTTTTGGGCTTGCTCAAGGCGGCATCTACGGGCTCATTGCGCTGGGCTATACGATGGTGTACGGCATCCTGGGGATGATTAACTTTCGCGCACGGTGAGTTCTTTATGTTTGGCACGTTCGGCGCTTTTTTTATGGCTGACTTTCTCGCCAGCAACGGCTTGCTGCAGAGCAACCCAATCCTGTCGATCGTGCTTATGCTGCTGACCGCCATGATTGTCTCGGCGACCATCGCCATACTTTCGGAACGCATCGCCTACCGCCCGCTGCGCCGCGCCCCACGCCTCGTGCCGTTAATTACGGCCATCGGCGTCTCGTACTTCTTGCAGTACACCGCGCGCGGCTTTGTTCGGCTCGGGTGTGGAAGCCTTTCCGAATGTGCCGGCGCTTAGCGGCGCCGTGACGTTGGGCCCAATCACCCTGCAGAAGAGCCAGATCGCCGTTTTTATTGCCACGGCTGTGCTGCTGCTCATCCTCTGGGTGTTGGTTTCCAAAACCAAGATCGGTCGCGCCATTCGTTCCGTGGCCGAAGACAAGGATGCCGCTGCTCTCATGGGCGTCGACGTCGACCGCACAATTGCTACCTCGTTTGCCGTCGGCGGCATTATGGCGGGCGCAGCCGGCGTGATGTACGGCCTGGTCTTCCGCCAGGTAGCGTTCTACATGGGCTTCGTGCCCGGTTTGAAGGCTTTTACCGCAGCCGTATTGGGCGGCATCGGCAATTTGCCGGGCGCCGTGCTGGGCGGTTTGATCCTGGGGGTAATCGAGTCCGTTGGCCCCAGCCTCTTCCTGGACGGCATTGGCGTGCCTTCGCCCCACCAGCTGAAAGATGGTATTGCCTTTACCGTGCTGGTCTTGATCCTCATCTTCCGTCCCAGCGGCATCCTGGGCGAGCGGCTGTCTAAACGGGCTTAGCCGGGCGAGCCTAGGAATCAGAGGAGCCTTCTATGTCTACCGAACGTCCTTTTAATCTCGTCGATGCCGCCAAGTACGGCGCATACGCCGGCATCGCTGCCGTCCTGATTGCCCTCGTGGGCATGATCGAAGCATTTAGCAAGCGCATGATCATCGCCGACGTCATCAGCATGGCGCAGGTGATGCTGTTGGCGGTGGCCTTTGTCGGCGCCATGTTTGCCGCCAGTAAAGCGCAGCGCACAAACCGGAGAATTTCGGTGCCTGCCGGCTTGATCGCCGGCGCCGTCACTGCGCTCTTTGTGGCCGTGCTTGCCCTGTCGATTGTGCCGCTGCACCTGCGCAACATCTTCGTCAACGCCACTCCCCAGCTTGAGAAGCTGCTAATGCCGCTTGATCTGACCGGCATCACCGGCGCCGCAGTCCTCGTCGGATTTGGCGCCCTGACGGGATCTGGTTGCGACGGCAGTGACTTATTTACCTGCAAACTGGCGGAATGCCTTGCTCATCAGCATGAGTGGGGTCATTTTGATCGCCTTGCTTGAAGACGTCTTCGTTGTTGTTCTGCCCAAGAATTTTGGCAAGTTTATCTATAGGTCCAATGGCCTTACCTTGGTCGGGGCCGTGTCGCTGTTTGTCGCTATCTATGCAATTGCGTACATCTGGCTAGCCAATCGCGTGCGGGTTACCCGCCGTGTTGACGACATGCCGCCGCAGCAGCGCAAGACGATGAGCTTCGTCGTCACGATACTTATGCTCGTCGTGCTCTTTCTCCTGCCGCAGTTGATCGGCCCCTATCTCAGCGAAGTGGCGGACCTTGTCGGCTTTTATATCATCATGGCGCTCGGCTTGAATGTCGTGGTAGGTTTTGCCGGGCTGCTTGACCTTGGTTATGTGGCCTTCTTTGCCATCGGCGCCTACACAATGGCAGTGCTGACGACACCCGAACTGCCGCTGGTGCGCAATATTATTCCCCAACTGACCTTCTGGGAGGCACTGCCGTTTGCCGTGTTGGCGGCGCTTGTGGCGGGCGTGCTGCTGGGCATACCCGTACTCAAAACGCGCGGCGACTATCTCGCCATCATTACGCTCGGTTTTGGCGAGATTATCCGCCTGCTTGTGCTGTCCGATGCGCTTAAGCCGTTTCTGGGCGGCGCCATGGGTGTGACAGGCGTTGCCCGCCCCGCTCTTTCCAGTATGATCACGGACACGCCGCAGGAGTTCTTTTACTTTATCCTGATCGGCATCCTGATCGCCTGGTTCATCACCTCGCGGCTCAAAAGCTCGCGCCTGGGCCGTGCTTGGATGGCCATCCGCGAAGATGAAGACGTGGCTGCGGCCATGAGCATCAACCTGGTCGGCTACAAGCTGCTGGCGTTTGCCACCGGCGCCACGCTGGCCGGCCTCAGCGGTGCGATGTTTGGCTCCAAGCTCGGTTCGATGGTGCCCGCTTCCTTTAACGTGCTGGTGTCCATCAACGTGCTCGCCGTGCTGATCGTCGGCGGTATGGGCAGCCTGCCCGGCGTCGTAGTCGGCGCCATCGTGCTGATCGGCTTGCCTGAACTGCTGCGTGAGTTCAACGAGTTTCGCTGGTGGGTGTACGGCGCCGTGCTCGTCGTCATGATGCTCTACAAACCCGAAGGTCTGTGGCCCGAGGCGACGCGCGTGCGTGAACTGCGCGAAGACGACGAGCCGAACGTGACGTCGGAAGATCACACTGGGCTCGCCAAGCCGGTCTGAAACCAACCCGGCGTAAGGGGGACAAGATGGACGTACTAATCGCAAAAAATGTTAACAAGCGCTTCGGCGGTCTGCAGGCGCTTACCGCACTCGACGTCGCAGTCGCCGAGAAATCGATTCACAGCGTGATCGGCCCCAACGGCGCCGGCAAGACAACCTTCTTCAACTGCATCACCGGATTCTACAACCCCGAAGAGGGCCAAGTGGTCTTCAACGGTGAAGAGATCCAGGGCATGCCCCCGGATCGTGTCGCCCAGCGTGGTATCTCGCGCACGTACCAGAACATCCGCCTTTTTGCCAACACGACGGTGCTGGAGAATGTGCTGGTGGGCATGCACCGCCACCTGCACACGGGCTGGTTTGGCGCCGTCGCCCGCCTGCGCAAGAACCGGAACGAGGAAGCGGCCGCCCGCGAGGAGGCAATGCGGATCCTCAAGTTCGTCGATCTCCACCGCAAGGCCGACTGGATCGCCAAGAACCTGCCCTACGGCGAACAGCGCCGCCTGGAGATCGCCCGCGCCCTGGCCGGCAAGCCGAGCCTGGTCCTGCTGGATGAGCCGACCGCCGGCATGAACCCGCGCGAAACGGAAGACACTACGACACTCATTCGCCGCCTACGTGACGACCTGGGCATGACGATCCTGCTGATCGAACATGACATGCACGTGGTGATGAATGTGTCCAATCAGATTACTGTGCTCGACTTCGGCAAGAAGATTGCTGAGGGCGATGCCTGGGCAATTCGTTCCAACCCACAGGTGATCGAGGCCTATCTGGGCCGCGGCGCCGCCACCGGCAGCAACTACGGCATGCGCGAAGCACCTGCCGCCACAGGGAGTTAAGCTATGGCGCCTATTCTCGACGTCCAAAACTTACAGGTTTTCTACGGCCATATCCACGCACTCAAAGGCATCGATCTGCACGTAAACGAAGGTGAAATCGTCACGCTGATCGGCGTCCAACGGTGCAGGTAAGACCACTACACTGCGCGCCATCAGCAACCTGCTCAAGACGCCGGAGGCCAGCCACGTCATGTATGACGGCGTGGATATCACGCACCTACGCGCACACGAGATCGTCGAGCGCGGCGTCGTGCACGTACCTGAAGGGCGCCGCGTCTTTTCACGCATGAGCGTGCAGGAGAACCTGGCCATGGGCGCCTACACGCGCAAGAATGCCAACATGGTCAAGGACGACCTGGACTTTGTCTACCGTTTGTTCCCGCGCCTGCAGGAGCGCCGCGAACAAAAGGCCGGCACGCTCTCCGGCGGCGAGCAGCAGATGCTGGCGATGGGCCGGGCCCTGATGAGCAACCCTAAGGTGCTGCTGATGGACGAGCCGTCGATGGGCCTTGCCCCGGTGCTGGTCGAGGTCATCTTCGACTCGATCGAGCAGCTCAACAAGAGCCGCGGCATCACGGTCCTCCTGGTCGAGCAGAATGCGCAGATGGCGCTCCAGGTTGCCAACCGTGCCTACGTGCTCGAAACCGGCCGCATCACCATGAGCGGCGACGCCAAGGCACTGCTCAACGACGAAAAAGTCATTTCGGCCTATCTAGGGTTATGAGTGACTTTCCTAAATCTGCAACCGTAGTCGTTATCGGCGGCGGCGTCATGGGCGCCTCTACCGCCTACCATCTCGCCAAGCGCGGCTGCACCGACGTGGTGCTGCTGGAAAAAGAGGAGTTCTTTGGCACGGGCGCCACCGGTCGCTGTGCCGGCGGTATCCGCTACCAGTTCTCCACCGAAATCAACATTCGCCTGTCGCTGCTCAGCCTGCCCATGCTCGACCGTTTCGAGGATGAGTTGGGCCAGAACATCGGCATTCGCCGTGACGGCTATCTCTTCATTCTTACCAACGAGCACGACGTCGAAGTGTTTCGGCACAACGTCGAGCTGCAGCGCAGCCTTGGCGTGCAGACGCAGTGGCTCAACGGCGACGAGGTGCGGCGGCGGGTGCCGCAGTTGGTGGCCGGCGACGTGATCGCCGGGGCGTTTCACGATAAGGACGGCCTGGCCGACCCTAACAGTGTCGTCATGGGCTATGTCAACGGTGCCAAGCGTCTGGGCGTGCGTGCCTTGACGGAAACCGGCGTCAGCGCCATCTCGACGCAGGGCGGCAAGGTCGTAGGCGTGGAGACAACTCGTGGGCCGATCGCCTGCGAATTCGTCGTCAACGCCGCCGGTCCGTGGGCAGCACCGATCTCCGCCACGGCGGGCGTGGATCTGCCGATCGTGCCGCTGCGCCGGCAGATCATGACCACGACCCCACTTCCCGAGATCGCACGCGACTTCCCATTTGTGCTGGACTTTGCGCAGAGCCTTTACTTTCACCGAGAGGGTGAGGGCATTCTCACCGGCCAGAGCAACCCCAATGAGCAGCCGGGCTTTGACCAGAGTGTGGACCCCGACTGGGAACTCACGCACATGGATGCCGCCGTCGCGCGCCTGCCGCTCCTGGCCAAGGCCGGGCGCATGTCGCATTGGGCGGGACTCTATGAGGTCACGCCCGATGCCCACCCGATCCTGGGCGGCGTGCCGCAGCTTGAGTGGCTACTATGTCGTCGCCGGCTTCTCCGGCCACGGCTTCATGCACGGCCCCGGCGCCGGCCTGCTGTTGAGCGAGATGATCTTGGACGGGCAGGCGACCACGCTGGACGTCTCGTCGCTTGCCTACACCCGTTTTGCCGAAGGCCGGCTCATCCAGGAATACAACGTGTCTGTTTCCGCCGGACTCACCAGTTCGAAACCGCAAACCAGCGCCGCAGAATTGCCTGGATCAGAAAGAGCGCGATCGGCACGAGCATGACCGTGGTCACGGCGCGCAGCGTCCCCGGTGGCCATGGCCATGTATGGAATCTTGGCCAGGATGTCACGCTCGTTGCTGACGGCGGCCACGATCTTGTTCAGCCCGTCCAGGGCGCCAATATTCTGTTCGTCCACCGCCTCGTGCAAAGTGGTGCAACGCATTTTCCATGCGCTGCGCAGCGTCAGCTTGCAGCCGCTGCTTGCCTGACACCAGACGTTGGTGGGCGTGCCGTAAGGGCAGGACAAAAACCGCCAGCGCCATCAGCGCCAGGCTGACAAACAGCACCAGCAAGTTCATTTCCATCATGCTGTAGGGGTACATCAATTGGGTCAATGCAATCAGGACTACAAAACCGATGGCCGTCTGCGCCGTCAAGCTCGCAAAGGCATGGACAGGGTCCAGGTGGAACATGTTGATCTTTTTCATCCCGGCGTACAGCCTGTTGACCACCCGCAGCTGGTGCACGGTGTGAATATAGATCCCTGTACCGACGAGAAACGCCGCCAACCCGCGTCAAGAGAATCACGGAGTACAGAATAGGGTTTTGAGATGATGGTTGATAATGGGACTTGTGATCGCAATCGACGGCGAAGAGAAGCCACCCAGATCGGTGTGGTGAGCAGCACGGTGCGCGCCGGCATGGTCGTGATCTCGTATTCCAGCGTCGCAATGTTGGCTTCGTCGGCGTCCAGCAGCGGGTGAAAGCGGTGCAGCCCTGGGATGGCCTCTTGGTTAAGCGCCGTCATCAAGGCCAGTACACCCCAGGTCCAGAGCGGGAAAATGGCTGTCTCCCACTGCACGACGAAGCGCGATCTCGGGCGCGCCAGCCAGATGGCGCCTTGAATGAGCACGGTTTCGGCCAGCCCAGGATCAGGTAGGTAAGCCAGTAGGGCCCCGGCAGCCTTTCCACCCACGTCATCAAGCGGTCGATCCAGCTGGCTTTATAGAGACCCGGCGGGCTGGCGTCTGCCGTGGAGGGTGCAGATGCATCCGCTGAGGCGATCTTGGCCATGGTGACTCCTCAGCCTGCTCGTACCGGCGGCAAAGCCACCGGTATGTTCGTCCGGCAGGTTCATCGCGAGGTTCATCTGTCAACAAAGATGCAGCGCATTTTAATTCGCTGCTTATGCGGTGTCAATCGCCTCTCAGACCGTGGCCTGGCGCTGCCTGGTCACGGTCATTTCTCCGTCTACTGCCTGGTTTGCACGCACCATTCACTTCCCCTGTAGACTCTTGCCATGAGCATCCAAGACGCCTACACCAACTGGTCTCTCACCTATGACGAGGACCGCAACCGCACCCGCGACCTGGACCAACAGGTGACCTCAGCACCCTGTCCGGCCAACACTTTGGCAGCATCGTCGAAACCGGCTGCGGCACCGGCAAAAACACGGTCTTTCTGGTCGAGATCGGCGACAAGGTCACTGCCCTCGACTTTTCCGCCGGCATGCTCGCCCGGGCGCGGGAAAAGGTGCAGGCGGCGAACGTCACCTTCGTCGAAACCGACCTCACGCAGGTATGGCCGGTGGAAGATCGCAGCGCCGACCTCGTCGTCTGCAACCTTGGTCCTCGAGCACATTGAGAATCTACATTTCATCTTCGCCCAAGCGGCTCGCGTCCTGTTGCCCGGCGGTCGCTTCTTTGTCTGCGAACTCCACCCGTTTCGCCAGTATCAGGGGACACAGGCCACCTTCCAGCGTGGCGACGGCGCCGTTCTTATCGATGCCTATGTTCACCACATTTCCGACTTCCTGGCGGCGGCCGAAGCAAGTGGGTTGTCGTTGGCCAGCCTCAAGGAGTGGTGGCATGTAGAAGATGAAGGCAAGCCGCCACGGCTTGCCTCCTTTGTGTTTGTCAAACCGGCTGCCTAGCTCACATCAAGTGCCACCACTGACATCTTCGGCAGGACGATCTCCAGCCCATCCGCGTTGGCCCTGGCGGCGCCAAACGCCTGCGGTTTGACGTTTTCCGGCTGCTCGAACGTATTGTGTGCATTCATCGTGTCGGCACGGAGAACACGACCCTCAATCCTGCCGGCCTGCAGACCGCGCACGAAGACGTTGACCGTGATGTCCTTGTGCGGGTTGGCGTTGCTCAGCGTGAGGTGCAGCTTGCCGTTCTGCTCCGACCGATGCTGACGCCGAAACTGCCGGTATGTCGTACCCGGCATAGTGCATAGCGCTCGCTTTGCACGTCGATGGGGACCAGCGTTGCGTCCTGGTGCGCGGCGTACAGGTCGAACACGTGGTAGCTGGGGGTGAGCAGCATCTTCTCGCCCTGCGTCAGCACCATCGCCTGCAGCACGTTGACCGTCTGCGCGATATTGGCCATGCGCACCCGGTCGGCATGGTTGTTGAAAATGTCGAGCGATACGCGCGGCCACGAGCGCATCGCGCATCGAGTTCTGCTGGTAGAGAAAGCGCGGGTGTGTGCCGGGCTCGACGGCGTACCACGTCCCCCACTCGTCCACGATCATCGCCACCTTCTTGGCGGGATCGTACTTGTCCATGATCGTGCCGTGCTTGCGCACCAGTTCGTCCATAAACAGCGCTTTGGCGATGATCTCGATCCATTCATCCTCGCCGAAAACGGTCGCCGAACCCTCGCGTGTGCCGTCGGGCAGCCGTTTGACCTGGGTATAGTAGTGCAGCGCCAGGCCGTCCATGTAGGGGCCGCCGAACAGCTGGTCGGAGCCGGCCTGTTCCATCAAGACTTCCGTCCAGTGGTAGTCGTCGTTGCGCGCCCCGCAGGCGATGCGGTAGAGCCGGTTCTCGCCGTAGTTGCGCGCATACGTGGCGTAGCGGCGGTAAAGATCGGCGTAGTACTCGGGCCGCATGCGGCCGCCGCAGCCCCAGTTTTCGTTGCCGACGCCAAAGTATTTGAGCTGCCAGGGCTCGCTGCGCCCGTTCGCCCCGCGCAGGTCCGCCATCGGGCTCTTGCCGTCAAAGGTCACGTATTCCACCCACTGCGACATCTCCTGCACGGTGCCGCTGCCCACGTTGCCGCAGATATACGGTTCGCAGCCGAGCTGTTCGCAGAGGTCCATGAACTCGTGCGTGCCAAAGTGGTTGTTCTCCACCACGCCGCCCCAGTGCGTGTTGATCATGGCAGGGCGCTGCTCACGTGGGCCGATACCGTCCATCCAGTGATACTCGTCCGCAAAGCAGCCGCCGGGCCAGCGCATCACGGGCACCTTGATCTTGCGCAGGGCAGCAATTACATCGCTGCGAATGCCGCGCACGTTTGGGATAGGAGACTCTTCTCCCACCCAATAGCCCTCGTAGATGCAGCGGCCCAGGTGCTCGGAGAAGTGACCGTAGATGTTCCGGTCGATGGTAGTCTTGGCGAGCTTGACGTCCAGTGTAATCTCGTTCATTCCGTCCTCGATTTCTTGTTGGCTCCTGTGTCACTCTATGGTATTCTGTCGGTCTTTGACGCACCGCCAGTTCATTCTCTCCTCATTACGACCCTAACGCAAAGGCCGCGGGGACATGCAACCTGCCTGAGAGGCGTCATGCAAAAACCGATCCTGACTGTTGTCGACGATCAACGCCAAGACCTGGAGTTGATCCGAACTGAACTATCCAAGCGCTATTCCGCCGATTATGAGATCATCGCCGAATCGTCCCCGGTGACGGCGTTAGCGCGCCTGCAAGAGCTGCAGACCTCGGGTGCTCAGGTCATCGCCCTGCTCGCCGGCTATACCATGGCCGAAATGCCGGGCATCGATTACCTGGACCGCGCCCACGACTTGTATCCGCATGCCAGGCGCGTGCTGCTGATCCCTTGGGGGAACCGCTCTGCTACTAAGCCGATCCTCCACGAGATCTCGCTGGGCCGTGCCGATCGGTATGCCATGAAGTCCAACCGTGTGCCGGACGAGCAGTTTCACCGGCTCATCACCGAGATTCTGCATGAGTGGCAGCGCCACCAGCATGCGCAGGACGTCGTCGTCACGGTGGTGGGCGAGCAGTGGGCGCCACGATCTTACGAAGTGCGTGATCTCCTCGAACGCAGCGGGCTCCCGTTCCGCTTCCTGGCCGCAGACACAGATGAAGGCCGGGCCGTCCTGCAGCGTGTAGGGCGGCCGGAGGGGCCGCTGCCTGTAATGGTGCGCTTTGACGGCTTCGTATTGGCAAACCCTTCCGATGAAGACACTGCCAAAGCGCTCGGCGCGCGCCACAGTTTGGAAGAGGGCGTGTTTGACCTGGCTATCGTCGGCGCCGGGCCGGCGGGATTGTCGGCCGCCGTGTACGGGGCATCGGAAGGGCTGCGCACAATCGTGATCGATCGTGAGACGATCGGCGGTCAGGCGGGTACCAGTTCGCTGATCCGCAACTTTTTGGGGTTCCCGCTCGGCATCAGCGGTGCCGAACTCACCAATCGTGCGCTGGACCAGGCCTGGTCGTTCGGTGCCGAGACTTCTGTGCTGCGCGCCATTAGCGGTTTGCGCGTCGAGGGCGATTTGCGCATCCTGGAGTGCGCCAATGGCACGCAGATAGCCAGCCGCACCGTCGTACTGGCGATGGGCGCCAACTACCAGCGGCTTGGCATCCCCAACCTTGAAGCGCTGGTGGGGGCCGGTGTCTTCTACGGCGGCGGCATCACCGAAGCCCAGGCCATGGTCGGCCGGCATGTATATGTGGCCGGAGGCGGCAACTCGGCCGGCCAGGCTGCCGTTCACCTCGCCAAATATGCCGATCACGTCACTATGCTTGTGCGCGGCAGTTCGTTGGCCGCCAGCATGTCGGATTACCTTGTCCAGGCTATCGCGTCCGCCGAGAACATCGACGTGCGTCTGCGCACCCAGATCGTGGACGGCAACGGCCGCCAGCAGCTGGAAAGCCTCGTGCTCCGCGAGATAGGCTCCGAAACGACTGAAACCGTGGCGGCAGCAGCGCTGTTCGTCCTCATCGGCGCCCAACCGCGCACTGACTGGCTGCCCGAGAGCATTCGCTGCGATCCACGCGGCTTTATCCTCACCGGTGCAGATTTAGCTGCGAACGGAGATGGTGACAGCACTGCAACGACAGCGACGCCGTCGCGGGCGCCTCTGCTGCTCGAAACCAGCCTGCCCGGCGTCTTTGCCGCCGGCGACGTCCGCCACGGCTCGGTCAAGCGCGTGGCCGCCGCCGTCGGCGAGGGTGGGATCGCGATTCAGTCAGTCCACCAGTACCTGGGACAGCTGAACTGAAGGGGGCGGTTTATACCCGTCAGTAGCACCGCACCTCAAACACCGCTGCCGGCGCGTCGCTCCAGGTCTCCAGTACTTCCAGCGTTATACTGCGTGCTGTCGTCGGTTCGTCCAGCACAATCCGCCGTCGCGACTGGTGATTATCCTCCATTATCGCCGCGTCGCGTCCGTCAATGCACACGCGTAGGGCCTTGACACAGAAGGGCATCGCCCGTTCCGGATGCGTCATCAATACACTCTCCATAGGATGGTCGAAGTCCGTGTCAAAGCTGAGCTCGATCGTGCGGACCACCTGCGGTGTGTCCCAGCTTAGGGTAATCGCCGGGTGTGCGTCGTCAAGGGCCGCTACCCAGGCATTGGGGCCGCTCGTTGGTCTCGCCACGCCGTTGACAACGTTGGCCGCCGTAAACCCGGCTAGGGGGGGATCACATGCCAGCGCCAGGTTGTAGCCCCCGGGTCGCCGTTCCGGTGTCCAGAATTCGAAGTTCTCCACGCCTAAGTCTGTTCCCGCGGGCACTTCCTGCTTGCCATAGTTGGACACGGCTCGGTTCCACTTCTGCGCTGCAGACAGCACGCCCGTCACCCGCTGCCGGCTGGTCCAAAGCTGAACATCAGGGTTGGGGCGGAAGCAGACAAATACATACCGCTCAACGTCAATTTCGACGTCATAATCCAGCACAACCTCCGCCCGTTCGGCGGCCCCCAGCCGAATTTTGGCTTCCGCCAGCAGCACATCCGGCGCATGGTTTGTGGGCCGGTCGCTTGTGCGCAGCTCTACTTGCAGCGTAGTCGCAGCGGTGACGGTGGCTCCGAAAGTCAAGCGCGGCATGCGCCCTGGCTGCACCGGGAGCAACTGCGCCCAAGCCTGCGTTAAGGGTAAGCGTGGTCCATCCGCCGGCAGTGCTCCCAGCTTCAGCTCGCTTGATGCACGAATCTGCGCTGTCTGCGCCAGGTCATGCGGATCGTTGACGATCGTTTCGGGGATAAACTGCCCTATCCGCTGCAGTTCAGCTTGCAGCGCCCGCATATGCTCGGGCGTCGTCAAGTCACTGGGCCGCAGGCCCTGCGCCTTGCACTGCGCCGCAGCCACACCTGCTGCTTGTGCAGCCGCAGCCAGCGTGGCCTGCACGCGCGTCGAGCCAAAGGCTACGTGCGAGACGCTGAAGATGCGCCCGGCCAGAAATAGGTTGTCGATGTTGCGGCTGTACAGGCAGCGATATGGGATTTGGTAGACGCCACGGCTGTGCCACTGGTTGCAGCCAGGCTTCTCGCTAAACACCCCGTCGGCCGGGTGCAGGTCGATCGCCCAGCCGCCATGTGCCACGGCATCGGCATGCAGCCGCTGCTCGATCAGGTCCTGCTGCGTCAGCATGTAGTCGCCCTCGAAGCGCCGGCTCTCGCGCTTGCCGGGAATGTGCCCGACCCACTCCAGCGTCAGCGTCTCGGCCTCGGGGAACTTGCCCGAGTTCTTGATGTAGTTCCACACGCCGTAGACGACCTTCCACAGCTCCCACTTGATCGCCTCGGTCTCATGCACCGTGTCGAGGCGCCCGCCGTATTCGATCCACCACAGGCGGCAGCCGTGCTCCTGGGCATTGAAGCTGCGGAAGCGTGGAATCCGCGTGATGTCCCGCAGCGCGAAACTGGGCGGGATGAACTTGACCGGCTGGCCAACGTCCTTGCTGTAGAAATACAACGAGTGGCCCAGCAGCTCGCCATATTCCTGGCTGGGGGCGAACTTCTCGCCAAACTCACTCTCCAGTTCGGCCCCCATGCGGAATGCCGCCCCGGCCAGAAAGCCGACGATGCCGTCGCCCGAGGCATCGACAAACAGCGGCGCATGCAGCGCATCAGCGCGTCGAGTTCTGGCTGCAAAAGGCAGTGACGGACTCGATGCGGCTGCTTGTTTGCTTGCTTATCTCCAGCACGGCCGTGTTCAGCAGCAAGTGGATGTTCGGCTCTTCCACCACCTTCTCCAACAGGATGGTGTCGAAGATCAAGGGGTTGCCCTCGGGGTTGCGATAGGTGTTCTCGACCAGTATCTCGTCGATCACCCCGCCTTCGCGCGCCCAGCGATTGTTGTTCCCCATGTGCGCCGTCGCGCCGAGGATCCAGAGCCGCACCTCGCTGGACGCGTTGCCGCCCAGGACCGGCCGGTCCTGTACCAGCGTCACGCGCAACCCGAGCCGCGCGGCCGTGATGGCGCAACACGTACCTGCCATCCCACCCCCCACGACGACGAGATCGCTCGCAATGGTTTCCGTCTTGAGTTGCCGCTGGTCTACCGCCGGTGCTATGTACATCATGCCACTTCTTCTTGGTTGTTTGTGTTCGTTGCTTGGGCGCTGCCTGGAGCCGCAGTTTTGTGAGGGAACGCCCTGCAGCACAGGCGCTCCCTCGTCAATTCACGTGCTGATACAGTTACTTCGTCAACTCGCCGATTTGTTCGGCGGCCTTCTGCCAGGCTGCCGCGGCATCGGTCTCGCCGCCCAACAGATAGGCCTGTGCTTGCTCAGCCAGGATTGACTCCATGCGTGCCGACTCCACATACGGCCAGAAGGGATTCATCCGTGCCGTGGCCGTGACCTTGTCCGCCCATGCCGACATATAGGCATCGTTTTTAACCACGTCGGATTGCAGGGCGGCCTCGTTGGTCGGCGGCAGCGCCAGCTTCTCAAAATAGTCGACCGTTGTCGCCGGGTCGGAAGTCAGGTACTGCGCCCACTTGGCAGCCGCATCGGCGTTCGCCGCGTCAAAGACGACGACCAGGTGACCCCACAATAGCGACTGTGGGTCGTCCCCTGCCTGCAGAACCGGACGGGGGACCGGGACAATCAGATCGCCTAGGTTATCGATCGGAGTGTCGGCCGTGACGATACCCTTCGCTACCACGGCGTCGTCATAGAACGCCACTTTGCCCTGCGAGAAGAGCTGGCGGGCTGTGGCGCGGTCCATTTCGGGGGCCATCAAGCCGCGGTCGAGCAAGCTCTTGTACCACTCCAATGCCTTGACGCTGCCTTCGTCGCCCAGCGTTACCTTACCCTGGTCATCGATCACACTGCCGCCAAACGTCCAGATCCAGGGAATGAGATCTTTTAAGCCATTCAGGGCTGTCATGCCGGCATAGGGGATGATCTCAGGGTCATAGGCCTTGATCTTCTCCAGCGCCGCCTCAAAGTCCGCTACTGTGGCCGGCAGCTCAGTCACGCCTGCCGCATCCAGGATCTGCTGGTTGGCCACCAGGCCGATAGAGGCCGTTGTCCACGGCAGGCCGTACTGCACGCCGTTCACCTGCCCGCTGCGCAAGCCGGCCTCGGTGTAGCCGCGTCCCTCGACATACGGTCCCAGGTCCTTGAGCTTGCCCGTCGCCGCCAATGTGTTGAGCCAGGCGATGTCCAACTGTGCGGCGCCTTCGGCCGTGCCGCCGTTGACCTGGAGCACGATCTGGTTGAGCATCTCGCCCCACGGGAACGCCTGCTCCTTGATGGTGGCATTGTTGGCCTCGCTGTATGCCTTGATGTACCCTTCGACTGTCTCCTTCGACGCCCCCTCGTTGATCGCCCAGCCGGTGAAGGTAAACTCCGCCGGCGCCGCGACTTCTGCTGCCGCTTCGCCGGCTGCTCCCTCTGCCGGCCCAGCCGTTGCTTCACCTGCTGTACCTGGTTGCGCCGCAGGCACGGCACAGCCGGCCAACATTGCCGCCAGGATGGCAAAGAGCAGTACTGCGCTCGCAATTCGTCGAACCTGCTTTGTAGCCATTTCGGTCTCCTCTTTGAGCAAAATCGGTTAACTGGACGATCGTTTATCCTTTGACAGCGCCGGCGGTCAGGCCGCTGACGATGTGTCGCTGGAAGATGATGAAGGCAATCACGAGCGGCAGCGAAACCAGCAGCGAAGCTGCCATCATGTCCGCCCACTGTGACTGGAATTCGCCCACGTAGGTCAGCACCAGCCCCGGCGGCAGCGTCTGCTTGTCTTTGCCCACCAACGTCAGCGCATAGATAAAGTCGTTCCAGCCGCGCATAAAGGCAAACAGCCCGGTGGCAACCAGTGCCGGTCCCGTGATCGGCAGAAGCACGCGGTGGATGATCTGCAGCTGGTTGGCCCCGTCCACCTTGGCCGCCTCGATCAGGTCGTTGGGGATCTGGTCAAAATAACCCTTTAGCATCCAGATGCATAGCGGCAGGGTGAAAGTTGTGAACGACAGCACCAGCACCAGGTAAGTGTTGAGCAGCTGCAGGCGCGAGAACATCAGGTAGAGCGTGATCAACAGCAGCGCCTGCGGGAACATCTGCGCCGACAGCACCAGGAACATCAGCGAGCGCCGGCCCCTGAATCGGAACTTGGAAAAGGCGTACGCTGCATAGGTCGAAATCAGCAGGCTGGAGATGGCAGTGACGCTGGCGACGAGCACACTGTTGCCCAGGTAGCGCAGCAACTGCGGGTTGCGGATAAAGTTCTGATAGTGCTCCAGCGTAAACGTTTGCGGCAGCAGTGTGGGCGGAAAGGCGAATACCTCCGTGTTGGGACGCAGTGAAGTGACCAGCATCCAGTAGATTGGGAAGAAGGCGAATACGGCGGCGCATGCCAGCGCCGTGTACAAGCCGACGCGCCCACCCAGCGATTGCGATTTCATGCGCCCATCTCCTCGTCGCCCATGCCAAAGCGCAGGTAGACCAGCACCACCAGCGAGAGCAGGATCATCCACAGGATTCCCAGCGCACCCGCCTTGCCCAGGTCAAAGGCCTGGAATGCCGTCTGGTAGACGGCCACCGAGAAGGTTGTCGTCGCCTTCGCCGGTCCACCCTGCGTCATGACGTAGATCGTCTCAAAGTGCTGAAAGTTCCAGATCAGCGAGAGCAAGAGCACGATGCTGCTCACCCCGCGCAGGTGGGGCACTGTGACATAGCGGAAAGACTGCCACGTATTGGCCCCGCTGATTGCCGCCGCCTCGTACAGCTCGCGCGGGATCGTCTGCAGCGCCGCCAGGATCATTACGGCGATCCACGGGAATGTCTGCCATGTCTTGGCGACAATCACCGCCGTCATGGCCGAAGCGCCGTTGCTGAGCCAGTTGATGTTACTCTCGATTAACCCCAGGTTGCGCAGGATGCCGTTGAGCACGCCGTAGTTGGCATTAAAGAGCCACAGCCAGAGGAACGAGACGATCACGCTCGGCACCAGCCAAGGCATCAGAAACGCGCCGCGCCAGGCGCCACGGCCACGGATCGGACCGTTGAGGATCAGCGCCACGCCAAAGCCGATCACAAAGGGCAGCAGCGTGGCTCCCAGCGTAAACACCAGTGTGTTGCGCAAGATGGGCAGAAAGTCCTCCTGCAGTACGTCCTGGATGTTCTGCAAGCCGACGAACTCGTCGCCGCCGTAGATGAGGCTCTTGTCAAGCAGGCCGATGTACATCGAGTTGACGAGCGGGTAGAGAATGATGGTCAGCAGCAGTGCCACGGCTGGGGCGATCAACAGGAGAGCTACCTGCGTGTCGCCTAATTGCCGCGGCTTGTGCGCCGGCTGCGGCACCGCCTCCTTGGCCCGTTGCTTTGCCACGCTCGTCTGCAGTAAGCTCATGCCCCTCCTCCTACCTCGCTGTGGAACAGCCTTCTCAAATGGGTTTTTACCCGATCGTCGATTCGCCGATGATCAGCGACGTCGGCTCGATGATGCCCCACGTATAGTCGTCTGGATCTTCCAGCAAGTCATACAATCGCCGCGCGGCCTTCTTACCCATTGCCTGCAGGTTGTACTCCACCGTCGTCAGCGTGGGGATGACATAGCGGGCAATATCAAGGTGGCCAAAACCGGTCACCGCCACATCCTGCGGTACGCGCCGGTCCGCATGGCGCAGCGCCTTGAGCCCTCCGATGGCCATGCGGTCGTCGCCAAACACCACGGCGTCCAGGTCAGGATTGAGCGCGCAGCAGTTGCACCGTCTGCTCGTAGCCCGAGTCAGGCGTAAACTCGGCCTCCGCAACGGCGCCGGCAAGATAGGGCAAGTCGTTGGTCGCCAATGCCAGCCGGTAACCATCCAGCTTGGCTGCACTGGTGCCAGTCGTGGCGGGGCCGTTAACCAGTGCAATGCGTCGCCTTCCTTGCGCCACCAGGTGATCCACGGCCAGGCGAATCCCGCTCGCCACGTCGGCCATCACGTAGTTGGTGCGCAGGGGATGGGCATGCGAACCGACTGCGACAAACGGAAGGCCTACTTGCTGCAGGCGTTCGAGGAACTCGTGCGCCACGATCCCGCCCAGGATGATCACGCCTGCTATGCCCGCCTCACTCGCCAGCCGGTCGGCATCGGTCGGCGTCATCGGTGACTGCTGTAGCTTGGTCGCCACGCCCTTGGCCGCCAGCACCGACTCGATGCCCGACCAGACTTCGCTCTCAAATGTCGCATCCACCGAGCGGCCGCGCCCTGCGGGCTCCGTTGCCTGGGTCATCAGCACCAGCACCGTGCGAAACACTATCTGCCCGCGCTGTAGGTCAGGAAGCGGGTAGCCGAGCGCCTGCGCCGCCTGCAGCACCAACATGCGCGTTTCGTCGCTGACATTGTTATGGTTATTGAGCACGCGTGACACGGTCGCGATCGAGACGTTCGACCGCTCGGCAATGGCCCTGATATTGGTCATAGCAACCTACTGCTTGTCAGTTGTCTTGGTGAGGAATGCTGTGATCATAACATTGGTGCTGAAAATAAGTCAACTACTTCGTGAAAATATGTAACAAATATGTAACAGAAGACGTGTAGAACCCGTGGGCGCGCTTGCAGTACTCCCCGACGAATGATACAAATATACGAACGTTATTGCCTGTATCCGCGACTTTTACCCAGGAGAACGCTCATGCCTGTCCCTGTCCTTGCTGCCTGGCACCAGGTTGTGGCGGATCGCAGCCCGCGTGGATTAACCACGTTGCTTGCCGACGACGTGGTCTTTTACTCGCCCATCGTCCACACGCCGCAGATGGGCAAACCGATCACGACACAGTACCTGGCTGCCGCCCTGCACGTCTTTGGCAACGACACCTTCCGCTACGTGCGCGAGGTGGTGGGCGACCACGACGCCGTACTGGAGTTCATGGTCGAGATCGAAGGCATCAGTGTCAACGGCGTGGATATGATCAAGTGGAACGATGCCGGGCAGATCGTCGAGTTCAAAGTCATGCTGCGCCCGCTCAAGGCCGTCAACCTGATCCACCAGAAAATGGCCGCCATGCTCGCATAGCTCCTGCTGCTGGCGTGACCTACGCGGTCATGCCAGCAGCATAGCGGCACCACCTGGGAACAATCGCTTGCTTTCCATCGTCTCCGCCAAGGCAACGGCTGCCGTGCGTGACCCCGAGTCACCACCGAACAACTTGCGCATACCCTATGGAAAAGGAACCGTTCCCGATGGCGAACATCTCTCGTCTGTTACTACTGCTCACCCTGCTGGCGCTGCTGGCCGGCTGCGGGTCACCGTCTGCTGCCGAGTTTCCTGCCGCATCCGGCGCAGCTGCCAACACTCCTACTGCCCCCGCACCTGATGCTACCGGGGCCACTGCCGCCGCTGTTGAGGCGACGCAGCAAGCTGTACCGGTAACCGATCCCGCTGCGCTGTGCCCCCAGGCTGGGGAGGGTACAACTCTTTACCTCAGCACTGAAAACGGCTTTTGCTTCCTCTACCCGGCAGATCTCAAGCTTCAGCCGGATCCGCTGCGCCCGGCCGAGGCTGTGCTGCTGCTCGGCCCGCTGGCCGAACCCGGGGCAATGGAAACAGTCGCGCTTAACGTAACCGTGGCCAGCAACGGCCCGGCTGACGGGCTGGACAGCGCCGGCTATGCCGCCGCGTGGCTGCAATACAATATGCCTGCCCCCGCGCTGGCGCAGACGCCTGGCCTCGAAGTGACGCAAACGCCCGCCACCATCGGTGGGCAGCCGGCCATGGTTGTGGACAACCTGCCCGGCATGATGATTAACCTGCGCGGCGCGTTTGTCGTTGCCGGCGGCGTCAAATATCAGGTCACCATGCTGCCGCAGCCGCAAGATGTCCCGCAGTTGGCCGATGCCGCCACGCAGGCCTGGGATACTGTCACAGGGTCGATCGTCTTTTTCCCGCCCCAGAACACCCGTACGGTCGTCCGGGCGGCCGACGTCTGTCCGGCTGCTACTGCCGATACCAAGCTTCTAGTCGACGAGGTGGGCGGCTACTGCCTGCTCTATCCTGCCGACTTTGCGATCGATCCCGATCTCCCCACCACCATTGCCGGCGGGCCGGAACTCGGGCCGTATAGCGACTTTGCCCACGTGCGCGCTGCGCTGTCCGTGGGGACGTACCCGTTGGGCCAGATGACGCCCGAGCAGGCGCTCCAGCCGCCGGTCGAGAACAGTGATCCCAATTCGGCTGCGGCTGCGACTATTGGCGGTTATCCGGCCGTTACCTATGACTTCATCGCCGGTCCTTGGCGGCAGCGCAACGCCGCCGTCGTCGTCAACGGTAGAGTCTATACCCTCGTCGCCCAGCCGTGGGACCGGGAGTTGTTCCCACAGGCTCTGCCCGACGTGGAACGCCTATGGAACACCGCCAGCACCTCGATCACTTTCTTCGATCCCTGGCACTAGCGCGGCACCAGGCCGAACCTGCTTACCAGATTCCGGGAACCAGCCGGTACTTCGTGCGCTGCATGTAGTCCGAGTAGCCGGGGAGATCCCGCACCAGTACAGTTTCCTCGTTGCGCAGCCGCGCAACGAGGATGGGAATCATCAGCAGCATCGGCAGCACGGCCCAGTAGGAACCCAACGCCAGCGGCGAGAAGATGTACAGGACGAGGATGCCCAGGTACATCGGGTGGCGGACGACGGCATACGGGCCGGTGTCGATGACCTTCTGGCCCTCTTCTACTTCGACCACGCGCGCGCATAGTGATTTTCTCGAAAGACCAGGATCACAAATCCGTACGCCAGCAGCACGAACAGGTCGGCGAGCAGGACCACCGGTATGGGCACAGCGGACCAGCCGAAGCGGAAATCGAGACCCGGAATGATGAAGGCCACCAGGAACAGTGCGGTCGACAGCAGCACGATGCCTTTTTGTTGGGTTTCCCGCTCGCGCATCTTCATCCGCCGCGCCAGCAGGTCGGGCGTATTTTTTAGCATGTACGCCATGACCAAGAACATCGGAATAAGCAGGACGGCCAGGTACAGCCAGCCTTCCCAAAAGGCCAGTGTACCGGCAGGGATAAAGATGATGGCGAACAGCAGCGGGATCGCAACGGCCAGCCGGACTGCCACCATCTTGATCAGTTCGCCTTGCGAGACGTGAGATTCGTTTGGGACTACATGTGTGCTCTGCATAATGCCTCCTCTAACCGCGCCCATCATCTGTCACTTATCCCTACGTCGGGCGGGTCAAAAACGGCGCGCAGTCAGTGCATCCCCGCCTCGCGGGCCCGGACAATGGCCTCCGCCCGGTCTGCTACCTGCAGCTTGCTGAAGATATTTGATACGTGGTTGCGCACCGTCTTGAGGCTGAGCACCAACTCCGCAGCGATGTCGGCGTTGTTGCGCCCCCGGGCGATCAGCTGCAGCACTTCTCGCTCACGCTCGGTCAACTCGGGAAACAGGCCGGCTTGTGCCTGCGGTCGTGGCACGGCAAAGTAGTTCATCAGGCGTGCTGCAATCGGGGGGCCAAACAGCGCCTCGCCGCGCACCAGGGCCGCCATTCCCACGGTGTTGGCGAACTGGCGCATGGCGCTGAGCAGCCGCCAAAAGCGCCAGGGTACCGATGTGTAGGTGTCTGTGTAGCCGAGCAACCCAAATCCCAGCGGCGCCCAGATGAGGATCAGTGCTGACAGCAGCCCATCCAATCGTCGGGCCGCCGCCATGCCAGGGTCGCGCCAGGCGTACGCTGCCTGCTCCACAGCATGCCCAGCGGCAGTGCCAGAGACGGCAGCAGGTAAAGGAGCGCAAACACAAAGCCAAGCATCTGCATCGGAACGTAGGCCGCAGCCATGTTCGCACCCGTGCCGGCCATCATGACCATGTGCCAGGCAACGCGCGGCAGGCGCAGTGGTCCACCTGCCAGCGACGTCATGCCCACGAATGCCGGCACAAATGCAGCCCCATAGATCACACACCACATTGCCGGCGCCTGGCGTTCAACCTTGGGCGCGCGGCTGCGCCACAGCCGTTCGAAGACATAGCCGGTCGCCAGCGTGCTCAACAGTGCCAGCGGCGCAAAGAGCAGCAGCCCCTGGGCGGCGGGCAGCAGCGCAGCCTCGCCGTCACGAATGGTCAAGAACATTCCCGCCACCAACAGCGCCAGCAGCCCACCCAGCAGCCAGTCGGCTCGGCGCCACCTGCTGCCCGCCCAACCGTGGACGAGTCCGACGGCCGCGCCGAGCACTGTGCCCAGGATCGCCGCCAGTACAAGGATGCCTGCCGTACCCTCGAGCGTAACAGCCGGTTGGCCGCCGATCAGCAGCACGACAACTCGCATCGTCAGCCGGACGCCGATCCCGCCAACCACCACGTTTGTCGCTGCACCGGCGGCTGCCCCCAGCGTAAGCCTGTCAAGACTTATCATGTTTCCTCCCCTTCTCCACGGAACGGCATGAGCTTTTACTTCCTTGGGTGTGCTATTTTGCTTTGGCAGTGATTCAACCTGCCCGCATGATCGCACGCCCGCCGTTCCCGTGTCATGGGACTGGGGTCCCGACCTGGTCGGGAAATTTCGTTACTGCGCCACCTCAATATGCGCCAGCGGCGCCAGCCCATCAGGCAGGACTGTGCCCGCAGCATCACGTGCCTCCAGCCGCTGCAGCGTCTCGCCGTCGTACCAGCCTGTCGCCAAGGAATAGCTGCCCGCCGGCACACCCTCTGGTATGGTCAGCGAGACGGTGTCAGTCAGCACTTCGCCCGCGAGCCATGACGCGGATGGGCACTCGCCCTCACACGGGGCGCTGTCGTGCTGCGCCAGGGGCTTGCCGTCTGCGCCCAGTAGGTGCACAAAGCGCACCAGCGGTTCGATGCTGACGGCGCTAACACCTGCCAGACGAGCGGCACTTCAATGCGTGTCGCCCGGCTGCACACTTGGCGCCGGTGCGTTCTGCAGCCCGGCGAGCTGGACGTTGTGGCCAAACGACACCCCGAACGTGGTCGCCAGCGGCGGCAGCGCAAAGCCGTGCGGCCTGCCTTCGACGGTAACCTCGCCCAAATCCAGTTCCTGCGACCGCTGCTCGCCGGCGGTCAGCGCCAGCCACAGGTGATAGCTGCCGTTGGGCACATCCGCCTTCAGCGCCAAGATCCTGCCAGTCACGCACCGTGGTGCCCACTGCCCAGCGGCTGGTGGGAACTGTGCCGCCCGCCAGCGGCTGCGTCTGTTCCGCCACGATTGCGCCATCGGCTGACCGCAGCTGCAGGCTGGCGCTGTAGTCGGCTTCCGGCGTACCCGCGGCCTGCCAGTAAAGGGTCAGCGGCAGGGTTCCACCCGGCGCCACGCCGGCAGCGGGCAGATCGTACCCTAGCAGCGCCAGCCCTGGCACAAGCTGCGGTGGTTTTGCCAGTGGCTGCTGCGGCTCTACCTGCTGTGGCCCACTCGCCGGCAGCACCTCGACGCTGCCGATGACCGTGTCGATGCCGGCCGGCGCACCTTCAGCATCCAGCACAGGGTATGGGCGCTGGGTCTGGTCTTCATACACGCGCAGCACGAGTCATAGCGTCCTGGCGCCACGCCCGGCAGCTGCGGCACGATGTGATAAGACGCAGTTTCCTCGCCTGCCTGCCAGGTCCGCTGCACCGGGTACTTGTCTCCCACCAGCAGGTCATCGACCTGGCCGGCGATATGGCCGGCGACATCGCGCAGCGACCAGGCTTGTCTTGAGATCGACGTCGATCGGGGCATCGGCGCGCCAGCGCAGCGTCACCCACAGCGGCTGGCCTGAAGGAACTGAGTGTGCGTCGACGTCCACGCCAGATGCTGCCTGCGCCGTCTGCCCATAGCTCGCACCGGTCAGCGTAACCTTGCCGTCGAAATTCGTGTCTGCTGGCTCTTCTGCGCCAAAGACGGTGTAGCCCGCCTGCTCCGGCAGCCGGTAGACCAGGTAGGGCATGCCCACAACCTTGTCGTCCCGTTCTGCCTCCTGGACGCCGTACTTGTCGAGCAGGAACTTGATCAGGTGCTTGGGGTCGTCGAGGATATAGCCCGCCTCGGGAAAACGGTCGCTGTTGCGCGCCCGCACCATCTGCGCCATGGTTTGCCCTTTTAGCGCCTCCGCCAGCTGCTGCCCCGCCACTGCGGGATCGACGGAGATACCCCCAAAGTCCATCTTGCCTGCGGCGGCAAAGTCCATGGCGTAGAATTGGGGTTCGATCAGAAAATAGTTGGGCGACAGCGGCATGATCCAGACGCCCTTGTCCTCTGCCTTGGCCATGGCGTCGGCCAGGCTCGCATAGTTGGTCATAAAGACGCCGGTAAAGCCGCCGATGTCGCGCCAGGCACCAAAGTAACCCTCCATGCTGGTGGCGGCGCTAAAGAGCAGGAAGGGCAGCGGCAGCCACTGCAGCCATTTGCGCCAGTTGAGACGTGTATGCGGGGCCAGCCACGCCGCGGCGGCCAGCATCGCCAGCACCGGCAGCACGTAGACGGCCGGGATCATGCCCGTGGCACGCAGCGAGTGCGGCGCCGCTTCGGGCGTCAGGATGGCAGGCAGCGCCAGCAGCAGCGTCCACGCCGCCAGGAAAAGGTAGGGCAGCTGCCGCCACTTAATTAGACATAAAGTAAGGCCGGCGTAGAACCAGAGCCCCAGCAGCAGGTCGAAAGCGGGACGCTGGCCCGGGTTGTGCCGCAGGTTCGGGTCACCCAAGGTGAGGAACATCAGGCCCAGCTTGCCGATCGTCGTCGCCAGCGTCAGGGCCGGGTTGCCCTGCGAAAACGCCTTCACTCAGAAACGATACCGACGCCGCCCTGCCTGAGAACTGCTCGGGGTGCTGGACGAAATACCAACCCAGCGGTGCAAAGACGACGGCGCTGGTCAGGCCGATGACGGCGAGCGCGCCTAGGGCTCGCAGGCGTACCTTGCGCTCCAGGCTCGGGCGCAGCACGGTTGCCAGCACCATAAAGGTCAGCAGGACCGGCAGGAAGCGGCTGGCCGTGTACGTGTACAGCGCCACGCCAAGGGCGATGCCGGTAAGAATCGCCATGAGCCAAGGGAAGCGCCTGCCGGCGAGCAGCGTGCGCCAGGCGCGCCAGAACAGGGCAAAGGTGATGGCCGCCAGCAGCGGCAGCATGTTGGCGCGGAAGCCGATGCGGTTGAGGCTGATATGCCAGTAGCCAAAGGCCATAAACAGCGCGGACCAGAGCGCAACCCGGCGTGGGCCAACCGGCGAATCCCAGAACAGCTCACGCACCATCCAATAGGCAGCCGGCACGGCCAGCGCCCCGACGATCGCCGCCGTCAACCGCAGTGCATAGGGCGTCGGCCCCAGCAGCGCCATCATGCCCGCCTGTAGATAGAGGAACAGCGGCTCGCGCCCTGTGTTGCGCGGAAAGAAGATCGGCCGCTCGCCCCGCAGCACGCCTAGGGCATCCAGCCCGTTGGCGGCTTCGTCGTTGAACAGCCCCGGCGGCCACTCATGCAGGCGATACGTGCGCAGCGCCAGCGCCACGAGGAAGATGGCCAGCACCGCCAGCAGTTCCCACCAGACGGCACTTTGCAGCCCCGCCCAGCGCCGGGTCTCCTGCCGCGCGCCAAGCTCAGCGGCCATTGGTGACCTCAACCTCGCCCAGCACCATGCGGTCGCCCGGCCATGTGTTTGGCCCCGCCAGCACCGGCAGATTCTGCGGTGGATCCGGGTGATACATCCCTGCAGTTACGACATAGCGGCCCGGCGGCGTCTCAGGCGGAATCTCCACGCGGTACTCGTCGGCGAAGATCTGCCCCGCCTCCCACTGGCGTGGTAGGGTAGTAGCTCAGCAGCGGCGTCTGGTCGCTCTGCGCCACCCGTCCTGTATCGTCCGGCAGGTTGACATGGATAAACACCTTGCGGTCATCGACCGGCGCCTTTTGCACGTACCAATACAGCTTGACGTCGAGCTTCTCGCCGGGCTGCACGACAGGGTGATCAATTTGATATGCAATCAGCTGTACTTCATCATCTAGATTTGCGCCGTATGCGACGGGCTGTACGGCCGTCATGTTCGGCACCTGGCCGAGCAGCAGCATGATGCCGGCGCCCGCCACTGCCAAGCCCCCCAGCCACCAGGCTTTGTGCCGCAGCGGCGAGAGCAAGATGACGCCGACGCACATCCCGACCAGCGTGAGCAAGGAGATGAAGTCCGCCGCCGTGCGCAGCGGCGTCTGGTCGAACTCGATGCGCACCTTGTGTTCGCCGGCGGGCACTTCGGCGGTGACCAGCCCAAGCGGCCCGCTGCCGGCCGTAGGCACGGGCGCACCGTCCACGTATACCTGCCAGCCGGGAAAGTAGGCACGCGGCGCCTTGAGCGCAAACGGCGCCGGCGCGCTTACCGCCAGTTCAAAGCCGCTGCGGACAAGGCGTTCGATCCTGACGGATGGCGCGGGCGCGTTCTCATCCCGCACAATGGCGTCTGGCGGCCGAGACTGGGTGATGGCGCTGCCATAGGTGTCCATCGACACCGGCGTATAGTCCGTAAACAGCGGAAACTCCAGCCGGCCCAACTCATACAGATTGGGCAGCGCCACCTTCTGTTCGCGCAGGTCTGTCCACAGCGTCAGCGTCTCCACGCGGGCATTAGGCGTCTGGACCATGATCGCGCCGGCGACCAGCACGACCGCCGCACTCGCCGGCAGCCAGCGTGGTATCGACGCCAGCCTGGCGCTGTCCAGCAGCATGCCCAGCAGCACGACGGTGCAGAACGTCGCCAGGCCGTACAGCCGCCAGGGGAACTGGATAAAGCGCACGAGCGGCATCTGCTGCCAGAAGATCTCGGCCTGGCGCAGCTGCAGGAGCAGGATCACCACCCAGGCGCCTGCCAGCAGGGCAGCCCGCCAACCGCAGCCGTCGATCCTGCCAAGGTACGCTGACCACCCCGACGATCCCATAGACAAACATCAGCAGGCCGTATCGAAAGCGGTCGTCGCCGCTGTAGATGGTAGTCCAGCCATCCTGCACGAGCCTTGCTGCCGCAACCAAGCCGTTGGTTACGTCGTTCACGCCTTGCAGCATCATGGTCTCGGCGCGCGTGTAGCGCAGCTCGGCCAGCGCCGGGATCCAGTAGAAGGCACTGAGCCCAAGGCCCAGCGCAAAGGCCAGCCCGATGCGTCCCAGCGTGGCATAGTCTTTGCGCGCGGCTGCGAGAATGCCGGCATAGACCAGCACTGCGGGCAGGACGAACAGCGCCGTGACGTTGTGGGCCAGCATGGCTGCCGCTACCAGCACGGCCGCAAGGCTTGTCGCCCAGAAGCGCCGGTCGTACAGGAGGTGGTGCATCGCCCACACCAGCCACGGCAGGATTGCCAACGCTGCGCCTTCGGCGGCTGCACCGCGCTCAAAGGTCGTCAGCAGCACATAGGGGGACAGCAGAAAGAGCAGGGCGGCCGTCGCTGCGCCAAGCCGTTTTGCCGTCAGCCAGCGCACGTACCCGTAGACGCCCAGGCTGCCGGCCAGCAGGGCCAGCGCCATCGTGCCCTTTGTCGCCGCCAGAAATCCCAGCCCCAGCTTGTGCAGGAGCAGGCCAACGTATGCGGCCAATGGCGGATAGAACTGAAACAGCGGTGCGCCCAGCTCGAAGTTGAGGTTGGGCGCCAGGCGCGGATAGAGCACGCCGCGCTGCCAGGCCTGGTCCAACTCAAAGACGCGGTAGACGCTCATCAACGCATCGCGGTAGTTCTGCACCCCCGGCCGCATCAGCTCTGCCGCCAGCCACCCGGCGACGAGTACGATCAGCCCCACGCAGGCCGCGTCTGCCCAGTGCCAGTCCAGGCGCGGGCGTGTGCTGTCAATTGGCGGTGCAGGGAGAACTTCGCGCTTACTCATCGCTTCCGAGATGGCTTTCAATCTGTGACCTGGTCTAGCGCTGGAGCCAGCCAAGCAGAAAATACGGGTGGTCGCTGGCGGCGGCCGGCTTGCCATCCTGTTGTGGCACTGCCGGTTCCTGGTCGTACGGCTCCAAGCCCACCTCGACGCGATAGCGGCCCGGGGGGGCCCAGTCGGGCCACTGGACGGCGTAAGCATCGCGTACGACCGTACTCTGGGGCCAGCGGTCGGTGCTCCACCGGCCCGCGCCCGGCGACCGCCGCCATTCCCACACCAGGCTGCCGTCCTCACTCGTCACGCGCAATACCGTGCGCCAATCCTGCGCCGGTGCGGCAGCGGCCCGCCAATACAGCACCGGATCCGGATCCAACGTATAGCCGATCAGGGCCAACTCGCCAAAGCTGACAGGTGCCGCGAGCGCTGCCGGCTGCCATTCGCCGTCGCTCGCTTCTACTGGCGGGGCAAATGCGGGCGCAAGCACCCCCACGAGCGCATAAACGCCAAGCGCCATGCTCGCCGCCCCCAATACCGCTGCTCCTATGCCCAGACGGCGCTCGGGCAGCCAGGCCAGTAGCCCCGCAGCCAACAGGACGACAATTGCCCCCAACGCCGGGAACAGCAGCCGGCCCTGGTCCGTGCCCAGCGCAGTCAGCGAATACTGCCAGATACCCAATGCCACGGCCGCCACGGCCAGCAGCAGCAGCGTCAAGGGCCAGCGCTCACCGTGCCAGTCCCGGCGCAGGTACAGCCGCACCAGGCCCCCAGCGGCGGCCAGGCACACGGCTCCCAACAGCCAGTACAGCCATGGGCGGCATCGGAATGTGTCCTGCGCCGCCAAACTTGCCCCAAAACGAGAGAAACCAGCCGCGCAGCAGCCAGACCGTGTCATCCCAGCTCCAAGGGGTGGTGCGCAGGTCCACGGTCTTGCGCACCATCTCGGTGCCCAACAGATCGCCGTACAACTGTACATTGCGGAGGAGCCACGGCGCAGCAATCAGCAAGGCTGGCACAAAGACCAGCAGCCCGGTCGCCAGCCAGCGTCGCCAGGCTGTAAGTACCTGGCGTATGCTGCCCGCTGCGCCCAGCACGATCGCCAGCCCTACGACCGGCCACAGCGCCGCCGTGCTCACCTTGGTGAGAAATCCCAAGCCCCAATGCCAGCGGCGTCCACCAACCTCCGCGGAAGCGGCCGCCGCCGCGATAGATGGCAAAGCCACCCCACAGGCCCAGCGTGCCAAACAGTGCCGCGGCGCCGTCATTGCTGACCGAACTGCCGATGAACGCAAACTCGGGCAAAAACGCCGCCAGTACGGTTGCCCCGAACGCCACGTAAATCCGGCCCGGCAGCGCTGCACGTGCCAACCCATAGACTGCAGCCACCGTCATGGTGCTGAGCAGCACAGACCAGAGGCGTGCCAGGTGAAAACCCAGGATGCCGCCTGTCCACGGCCACTCCTCGCGGGCTGTGTGAACAAAGAAGTTGGGCGACCAGCCATCGTGCGGCACCAGCTCTGTATCAGGGTTGATGCGCAGGAAGTCATTGGTCGGATCCGCCGGCAGGCTGACAAGCGCCGCCGTAGCGTGGTAGAAAGGTGGGTGCTTGGCCTGCGTGACCTTGGCCCCGGGCAGCTCACGCTCGCGGGCAATATGCACGACGTAGGCCCAATGGTCGGCCTCGTCGGGCGCTTCGGCCAGCGGGTTGATGACGCTGTAGGCAAGTGCCAGGAGCAGATGGCCGATGACAAGCGCCCAAGACGATGCGTCCGCTCGCGGCACGGCGTCATGGCTGCACCTCCAGCGTGCCGATGTCTACGCGCGCTTCACCTGCACCCTCGGCCACCAACGGCGCGTCTGCCTGTCCCGGCCGGTACACGCCTGCCTTTAATCCATACTGCCCAGGCGGCAGGTTTTCCGGCAGCGGGATAGTATACGTACGTGCCATCACCATGCCCGGCAGCCAGCGTTCTACCGGCGTATACTCGCCGCCAAGCGGGCCGTCATTCTGCGCCACGACTGCACCAGTCCCGTCTACAACGTGAACAAATGCCACCAGCGGTTCGACGGGTCCTTGGACTGACCAGTACAGGTTTACCTGGGCATCACGGCCCGGCTTCCGCCGGTTCTGCGTTTGCCGCCTCCAGGCGCACCGGTCCGAAGTCTGCCCCGACCGCGACCGGCGCTGCGGCTCTTGCCGTCATGCCGCTTGCCCCAACCAACAGCAGCACGCCGGCCAGTGCCCAAGCCCCAATCCCTGCCAGCGCAAGTGCCCGCCTGCCCGTACCCGGCGCAGAGCCAGTTCGCCACCACAGCACCAGCAGCCACAGGACAACGGCCCACCCTACGGCAGAGAGCATCCGTCCAACCCAGACTGCGGTGGTCGCACTCCACGTTAGTATGATGCTGTGCGTACCTGCGCCCACGTCCACGGCCAACATCCCCAGTGGGCTCACGGCGCGGGCCGGTGCTGCCTGTCCATCTACCAATACACGCCACGCTGGAAAATAGAACTGGGGGAAGATCAAGCTGCCCGGATGTGCAAAGGTGGCTGCATAAGCGGCCGAGGTATATCCTACCGTCTGCGGCAGGGCGCTCATCTCGACGCGTGGCAGTGCCGCCGCCGAGCTTCCGTCCGATGGCGCGCGCCCGATGGCCCAGCGCTGCTCCGTCACCTCATTGGGCAAGAATTCGCCGGTCCAACTTGCGCCTACTTGCCCATTCTGGTTATCGTACGCCCACATGCCTGCCGTCGTGATATCGGCCGCGCTGCCGCTGTCCGGTGTTGTGCTCAACCCCAGGGTGGCATAGGCCACGAGGTAGCCGCCCACGGCAATTCCCAGGATAATTGGTACAAGCGAGCGCTTGCCGTCTCCGGCGTGCCTGTGCACTGCCTGCCAGCCCACAGCCAACAGCACCGCCAATCCTGTCCCGGCGATCGTCTGCCAGCGCCACGGAAACTGCAGCTTTCCCAGCACGGGCTCCAGGAGACGCCAGATAAAGGCACTGCTTGCCGTGGTCAGCCATACTGCCGCCAATACAGCCACCATGCCGCTCGCGAGTGCGCCTGCCGGCATGGCGCGTTTGCGCCAGGCGAGCCCGAGCGCTGCAAGCGCGACGATCAGGAGGAGCCAGGCCGGCAGTGGCACAGTTGGCGCGGCGGCGGGAGGATAGGGGAATACAAGCGACCAGGCAAACAGGTCGCCCAGGCTGGCAAAGTGCCGGGCATAGCCGGTTGTCTCGATACCCGCCCCGATGCCTACAAACCTTGCCTCCAGGAGTGCCGGCACCCAATACCAGGCGCTCACCAGCGCCCCCAGCAGCAAGGGGCCGAGCGCCGCCCAGGTCCAGTGCAGCAGCCGCCTGGCATAACCGGCGTCAGGCTGGGGCGCGAAGGGAAAAATCGCAGCCACAGGCACGACGACTGCCGCCGTGATAGCCGCCATCATGGCGGTCAAATTGTGCGTTACGATCAGCCCCGCCCAGCAGAGTGCGGCCGCTGCAAAGGGGCCTTTGTTTACTATCTGTCCTTCCTGCGGCCGCGCAGTCAAGATGGAGAGCCAGGCGATCAGCGGCAGCCAGAAGGAATGCGACAAACTCAGGCAGTGCGCCGCGCACAAAAAGGTCGTATAAGCGATAGGGAAACACCAGGAAAAGCACCACGCCGACTAAGGCCGGAACCGCACGCACCCAAAGACGGAGCAGTGCGTACATTCCCATGGCTGACACAGCATACACGACTGACAGCGTGATACGCGCCGCCATCGTCACGTCCAACCCAAGCGCCACAAGCAGCGCCGGGGGATAGTAAAACGCCGGTGCATAGTAGTTGAGCACTGGATAGCCGTAGCCAAATGAGAAGTCGGGAAACCAACGTGGATAGAGTACGCCCGCCTGCAAGGCTTCTGCGAGGGCACGCACCCGCTGCAGGTGCAGCCAGCCATCCGGTGTAGCGGGCCACGGTGTCAACCCCCAGAAGAGAGCTGTGCCGGCCAACAAACAGATGGTCGCAAGGCTGGCGATTCGGGTCATAACCGAATTATTCTAGCCGAGACCATATCGCACACCTAATATCATCCTCTGACTTTTCGTGCCATGCCCCTCATGTTACACTGATCTGCGGAATCCACTGCCGCAATCCTGGTCCGGTGCCCTGAACCGATCGTGCGGCTGACTTCTGTATTAGGAGGAACACGGCATGCAGGGCAAGGCGTATCGCATTACCATCTACATCAGCGAGGACGACCACTATCGCGGCAAGTCACTCTATGTAGCGCTGCTCGAGATGCTGCGCCGCGAAGGCGCCTCGGGCGCTACCGCGAAGCGTGGCCTGGCCGGGTTTGGTGCCCACAGCCGCATGCGGACTACTTCTCTGGCCGACCTCTCGGCCAGCCTGCCGATCTGCGTAGAGTGGGTCGATAACTACGAAGAGATCGAGCGCATTTTGCCGGTCGTGCGCATCATGGTGGACGACGGCATGATCACACGCGAGGAGATCGAGGTTGTGCAGTACGCACCCGGCCGTGAAATCCAGCCGCTCGAACAGCCGGTGCGCGCCATCATGCGCAGCGGCGTCACCACAGTGCGCCCGACGACGCCCGTGGCCGATCTCGTCGCCTTGCTTATGCAGCGGGGCTACCGCAGCCTGCCGGTCATAAACGAACAGCGTAAGCTGGTGGGCATCATCACCGACGGCGACTTGATGCGCCGTGCCGGCCTGCTCACGCGGCTTGGCTTGCAGGATAAGCTGACACCCGAACAGATGCAGGCGCAGTTGGCTGCCCTGCAGGGTGGCCCCCATACTGCCGAGGCTATCATGACCACATCGGTCATTTCGGTCCAGCCTGACGACAAGGTACGCCAGGCCGCGGTATTGATGGCGCAGCACGGCCTGAAGCGGCTGCCCGTGACCGATGCGGACGGGCGCCTGGTGGGCCTCATCAGCCGCGTCGACGTGCTGCGCGCGGTGGAATACCACCAGCAGAGCGACGAGGCGGAAGCAGTGGCCCCGCGGCTGGGCGCATCGATTGACGAACTGATGAACAAGGATGTGCCTACGGTGCACGCCGATGCTCGGCTCGAAGAAATCGTGCGTGCATTAGAGAGCAGCTATCAGCGGCGCGTGATCGTCGTCGACGATGGTCGCCGTGTGCTGGGTATCATTACTGACGGCGACCTGCTGCGCCGCAGCCGTTATGCGCAGGATCCGGGCCTGCTGCGCCGCCTGCGCAACCTGGTGACGCGGCAAAAGGAGCAGATGGTGACGCTGCCCTATGGCGGCGAAACGGCAGGACAGCTGATGACGCTGCCCGTGATCACCATCAAGCTCGACACGCCGCTGAGCGAAGTGCTCAGCCTGATGCTGCGCTATCAGATCAAGCGTCTGCCGGTCGTGGACGATGACGGCTGCCTGCAGGGTCTGCTTGGCCGCAACAGCCTTCTCAACGGGCTGCTGTCGAAGTAGGGGCATGAGGTCCGGCGGTGACAGCGCTCGCCATAACTGGGAAGCTTCTGCCGCCGGACCTCGTGCCCCTACAATATTACCGGTTCCTCGTAGATGCCCCACGCCTCGCGCAGGACGTCCATCATCTCCTGCAGGGTGGCGTACTCGTTGACGGCGGCCAGGATCGGCGGCATCAGGTTTTTGCCTTCCTGCCGCGCCGCCTGTGCCAGTTCCTGCAGCCGGTGGCTGACCGCCCGGTTGTCGCGCGTGCGGCGCACTTCGTTGAGCCGGCGGATCTGGCGTGCGCAGCCTTCGACATCCATCTGCAGGATCGGCACCTTCTGCCGCTCGCCGCTGACATAGTCGTTGACGCCTACGATAATGCGCCGCTGCGCTTCTACTTCACGCTGGTAGCGTACGGCGGCCTCCGTGATCTCACGCTGAAAGTAGCCCTCCTCCAGCGCATGCAGCACGCCGCCATGTTCGTCGATCTGGCGGAAGTACGCCACCGCCTGCCGCTCGACCTCATTGGTCAGCGCCTCGACGAAGTACGAACCGCCGAGCGGGTCAACCGTGTTGGTGACGCCGCTCTCGTGGGCGATGATCTGCTGCGTGCGCAGCGCCACGGTGACGGCCTCTTCGGACGGAAGCGCCAGCGCCTCGTCCATCGAGTTGGTGTGTAGGCTCTGCGCCCCGCCCATGACCGCGGCCAATGCCTGCATGGCGACGCGGGCGACATTGTTGAGCGGCTGCTGTGCCGTCAGGCTCACGCCGGCCGTCTGGGCGTGAAAGCGCAGGATCCAGGAGCGAGGGTTTTTCGCGCCAAAAGTCTCTTTCATCTCGCGCGCCCAGATGCGCCGTGCGGCCCGATACTTGGCGATCTCCTCAAAGAAGTCGTTGTGGGCGTTAAAGAAGAACGAAATGCGCGGGGCAAAGTCGTCGACCGCCAGCCCACGCGCAACGGCCCAGCGCACATACTCCAACCCATCGGCCAGCGTAAATGCCAGCTCCTGCACCGCCGTCGAGCCGGCCTCACGGATGTGGTAGCCTGACACCGAGATGGGGTTCCACAGGGGCATCTGCTGTGCGGCAAACTCGACCGTGTCGGTCACCAGGCGCATCGACGGCCGGGGCGGAAAGATAAATTCCTTCTGGGCGATGTATTCCTTGAGGATGTCATTTTGCAGCGTGCCGCCCAGCTTCGCCCGCCCAATACCCCGTTTCTCGGCAGCCGCGATATACATGGCCCAGATGATGGCCGCCGGGCTGTTGATCGTCATGGAAGTGGTGATGGCGTCGAGCGGCAGGTCGTCGAGCAGCAGCTCCATGTCGGCCAGCGACGAAACCGCCACGCCGCATAGGCCGAATTCGCCTTCGGCCTCAGGCGCATCGGTGTCGTAACCGTACAGCGTGGGCATATCAAAGGCGATCGACAACCCTGTCTGGCCGTTGGCGAGCAGGTACTTGAAGCGCGCGTTGGTTTCCTCGGCACTGCCAAAGCCGGCAAACATACGCATGGTCCACAGCTTGCCGCGATGGCCGGTCGCATGCACCCCACGTGTGAATGGGTATTCGCCGGGCAGACCCACTTCGGCGCCGTACTCCATCTCCGCAATGTCGAGCGGTGTGTACAGCCCCTGGATCGGCACCCCTGACATCGTGCTGAACTCGGCGTAGCGTTCGGGGAACCGCTCAAGTCCCTTCGCACGCGTCGCATCCCACGCCTGTTCCTGCGCCTGCAGCGCTGCCAATGCCTCGCGATCAAATAGCGCCATTGCTATCCTCCTGGTATCTACCGCCCGTTGGTGTCCCTATTACGTTCCTTGTCTTGCTTCCAGCCACTGCCTGGCATGTCTGAGCCGGGCGCTCGCCCGCTGCGTGCCCATAATCTGGATGATCGTGTACAAGTCTGGTGTATGTGACTTGTTTGCCAGCGCGATCCGGCATACTTCCATCATCTGCCCAAACATTCCCTTATAGCTGTCGGGATGGGCCTTATACTCACGTGATGTTAACGCAAAACCGATTTTCTCGCCGAAAAGTTTCATGTCTTGGAGCCAGGCATCTTTCCCCTCTTGTTCTACAGCGGCAGGGTCCTGGAGGCAGTAGTCCAGGATGAGCAGCATGTCCGCGTCTGCTAGGTTTGGAAACTTGTACCCGTCTGCGGCGAGTGAGCGGGCGAAGTACTCGTCAAAGAAATAGCCATGTTCGCGCTCGACGTCAGACCAGACGGTCAAATCCTTGCGCGGGGGCGTGTCATTTCGACCGATGTTGAGAGCGGCCAGGGCGTAGTCAAGATCTCGCGCGCAGCCAACGCGCCAGGTCAGATGAATGGTGGTCTGCCCAGGCAAGCGCGTGTTGCAGCAGGGCGTCAGGCGTATAACCGGCGATCACCTCGCGGCTGATCGAGTTGAGCTTCTGCAGGTCAAACAGGGCCATACTCACGGGCATCCGCTGCAGCGACAGCGGATACTCCACCAAAAAGCTTTCAGGGTTTTTGCTGCGCCACTCGCCGAAGCCAGAGTCTGCAATGTTTAGCAGGTACTCGAGGATCGCCTGTGTAGGATAGCCTTGGGCGAAATAGTATGCGACGTTGGCCTCAGGGTCTTTGCGTTTGCTCAGCTTGCGTTTGGCACTGCCCTCCATCTTTGCAATCGGGGCAATGTGCGCAAAGACAGGCATCGGGAAGCCGAGCGCATCGTACAACTGTACGTGCAATGGCAGCGTGCCGAGCCACTCTTCGCCACGAATGGCACGATTGACGCCCATCAAGACGTCGTCGACAACCACCGCCAGGTGATAGGTGGGCAGGCCATCGGACTTGAGCAGGACGTGGTCGATCTCGTTGCCGGGAATCTCGATCCGCCCACGAATTGCATCGTCGATCGTCGCTTTCTCGTGGTTTGGGTAGGGCGCACGGAAGCGGATGACAAACGGTTGGCCGCCCGCCAGTTTCTCTTGTAACCTCCGCAAACGTCAGCCCGCGGTCTTCAGCCCAGGGACCATAGTATCCCGTACCGGTGTTGGCAAGCTCCTGCCGCCGGCGCAGCGCAAGCAGTTCTTCCTCTGTTTGAAACGATGGGTACGCCCAGCCGGCAGCTACGAGTTCCTTGGCGCACGCCTGGTAGATTGCGCGGCGCTCGCTCTGGATATAGGGACCGTAGCTGCCGCGCTCTGCGAGCACGCCACCGGTCATAGCCGGCCCTTCGTCGGGGTCCAGCCCGAACGCGGCAAGGTACTCCACGATATCCTCGAGCGCATGCTCGATTTGGCGCTTCTGGTCGGTATCCTCAACTCGCAGGATGAAAACACCGCCGCTCTGGCGCGCCAGCAGCCAATCGATCAGGGCGATGTAGATGGAGCCAATGTGAACAAACCCTGTGGGGCTGGGGGCAAAGCGGGTGACGACGGCCCCTGGTGCGAGCGTGGCGCACAGGATACTGCGCGCGGATTGTCGCCACGCGCGGCACGGACGGAAATAGCAGGTCGGCCAGGTCTTGTGACATGATGTGTCCATCTCTGCTGATTCTAGCACTGATGGCGATGTATAATTGCCGGTACGACGATACCACAAGTCCGCCGTAGTTGCAGGCGCAGACAAGTCATGGTGGCGCCTAAAGCCAAGAAACGAGGTCGCCGATGCAGGTGCTTGAATCCAACCTCGATCCGCAGAGCGAATCCTTCCAGCGCAACGCCGAGTTTCAACGTGGCCTCGCCCAGGAACTGCGCACCCGGCTGGCACTCGTCCGCCAGGGCGGCGGCACCAAGGCGCAGGCACGCCATGCCGAACAAGGCAAGCTGTTCGTCCGCACACGCATCGACCGTCTGCTGGACGACGGCTCGCCGTTCCTGGAACTCTCGCCCTCTGGCCGCTTGGGAGATGTACGGTGAAGAAGGGGGCAGAGAGGCCCCCGAGGCGGGCACTGCGCCCAGCGCAGGTATCGTCACGGGCATCGGCCGCGTCTCGGGTCGCGAGTGCCTGATCGTGGCCAACGATGCCACCGTCAAAGGCGGCGCCTACTTCCCGATGACCGTCAAGAAACACCTGCGCGCCCAGCAGGTTGCGCTGGAGAACCGCCTTCCCTGCCTCTACCTGGTCGACTCGGGTGGGGCGTTCCTGCCCCTCCAAGACGAAGTCTTCCCCGACGTCGACGACTTTGGGCGCATCTTCTACAACCAGGCCCGCATGAGCGCGGCCGGCATCCCGCAGATCGCCGCCGTCATGGGCTCGTGTACCGCCGGCGGCGCCTATGTCCCTGCCATGAGCGACGAGTCGATCATCGTGGCGGGAACCGGCACGATCTTCCTGGGCGGTCCCCCGCTGGTCAAGGCGGCCACCGGTGTCGACGTCAGCGCCGAAGAACTGGGTGGGGCCGACGTCCACACGCGCCGCTCGGGCGTGGCCGACCACTATGCCGTGGACGATGCCCACGCCTTGCAGACGCTGCGCGAGATCGTGGCTACGCTCAACACGCGCAAATCAGTCGATCTGGACATTGCGCCGCCCGAGGAACCGCTCTATCCCCCGGACGAACTGTATGGCGTGATCCCGGCATCGTTCCGTCAGGCCTATGACGTCCGCGAGGTCATCGCCCGGATTGTGGACGGCAGCCGGCTGCGCGAGTTCAAGACTCGCTACGGCGACACGCTCGTCTGCGGCTTTGCCCGCATCCACGGCTATCCGGTGGGTATTGTCGCCAACAACGGAATCCTGTTCAGCGAATCCGCGCTCAAGGGGGCCCACTTTATCGAGCTGTGCAGCAGCCGCCGTATTCCGCTGTTGTTTCTGCAGAACATCACGGGCTTCATGGTCGGCCAGGAGTACGAAGCCGCCGGCATCGCCAAGGACGGTGCCAAGCTCGTGCATGCCGTCGCCAACGCGGAGGTGCCCAAGCTGACGGTCATCATCGGCGGCTCGTTTGGGGCGGGCAACTATGGCATGTGCGGCCGCGCGTACGGTCCCCGCTTTCTCTGGATGTGGCCCAACGCCCGCATCAGCGTGATGGGCGGCGAACAAGCTGCCAATGTCCTGCTCACCGTCAAGCAGGATCAGCTTGCGCGCCTTGGCCAGGAGCCGCTTGGCGAGGCGCAGGCTGCTGCCTTCAAACAGCCCATTCTCGATAAGTACGAACGCGAGGGCAGCCCTTACTACGCCACTGCCCGCCTGTGGGACGACGGCATTCTCGACCCTGCCGAGACGCGCACCGTCCTCGGCCTGGCGCTCTCCGCCTGTCTGAATGCCCCCGTCGAGGAGACGCGCTACGGCGTCTTTCGCATGTAGGTTTTAGATATGGAAAAAGGAATGCAAATACCAACGCTCAGCGACATACGCGCCTTGCGCGACCGCCTTTCCGACCTGATTCTCACCACGCCCGTCTGGCCGTGGGGCGGCCGCGATCTGCATGCCGCACTTGACGACGACACCACCCAAGTGATGCTGAAGCTCGAACTCTTTCAGCATACCGGCTCCTTCAAACCGCGCGGCGCGCTCTCAAACATGCTTGACCTCGACGCTGCTGCTCTTCGCCCGCGGCGTAACCGCCGTGAGCGCCGGCAACCATGCCATCGCCGTTGCCTTTGCCGCTCACCTGCTCGGTACGACAGCAAAGGTGGTCATGCCGCGCACCGCCAACCCGTTTCGCGTCGGCCGCTGCCGCGGTTATGGCGCCGAAGTTGTGCTGGTAGACGATGTACAGACAGCTTTCGCCCGCGTACACGAGATCGAAAAAGATGAGGGCCGCACCTTCGTCCATCCCTACGAGGGATACCGCACGGCGCTGGGTACGGCCACGATTGGCCTCGAATTTCTGACCCAGGCGCCGGACCTCGACGCTGTGATCATCCCTATCGGCGGCGGTGGTCTCTGCGCAGGCATGGCAGCCGCCATCAAGCAGTTAAAGCCCTCCTGTGCCGTGTACGGCGTGGAGCCGACCGGGGCCGACAGCATGGCACGCAGCTTTGCCGCCGGCTCGCCGCAGCCGATCGAGCGTGTGCGCACGATCGCGGACAGCCTGGGGGCGCCGTTCGCCCTGCCTTATTCCTACGCTCTCTGTCGCGAGTTTGTGGACGACCTGGTATTGGTCGACGACGACGCCATGCGGCGCGCCATGGGGCTGCTCTACAGCGACATGAAACTGGCCGTCGAACCTGCCGGCGCCGCTGCCACGGCCGCGCTCTGCGGACCGCTGCGCCAGGAACTGCTGGGCAAGCGCGTGGGGCTGATCGTGTGCGGCGCCAATATCGATCTCGCGACCTTTTCACAGCAGGCGATCGTGGAGTAAGCTAGGCGTACATGCGGCATGATACGGTCGAGCGCACGCAGCGCATCTTTGTCTGGCTCTTCTTCCTCGCCGTCGTCGGCATCGGGGCCATTGCGGCGCGCACGGCCGGCGATCTACCCGACCGACGCACAGGGGCTTGCCCGCCAGGGCCTGGTTCCCTCGGCGTGGAACAAGCAGGTGGCCATCATCAGCGGCCATGCCGGCAATGATTCGGGGGCCATCTGTGAGGACGCCAATGGGCAGCCAACCATCGAGGAAGCCGACGTCAACGCTGCGGTCGCCCGCCTTGTCGCCGAACGTGTGCGCCAGGCAGGGGCCGACGTGGACGATCCTCGAAGAGTATGACCCACGCCTGGAGGGCCTCCGTGCCGACGTCTTCCTCAGCATCCATTCCGACAGCTGCATCGACGCCAGTGGCTACAAGTCGAGCCGCTATGTCTACAGCACGATTCCGGATGCTGCCGACCGGTTGGTTGCCTGCATCAACCTCAACTATGAGGCCGCCACGGGTCTCACGGAGAACGTCGATACGATCACCGAGAACATGACTGAGTACCATGCGTTTCACCAGATCGATGCAAATACACCTGCGGCGATCATCGAACTTGGTTTTCTCGGTGGCGACAACGACCTGCTTGCCAATCACCAGGATTTGCTTGCAAAGGGTGTCGCCGACGGCCTGCTGTGTTTCCTGAACGGCGGGCCGCAGCCGACTCCGGCGCCGGTACCCACGCTTGACGTAACATCCACTGCCGAACCAACAGAGTAGCCGCAGCATAATGATTCCATTACACACGTCGCAGCTAATTCCACTTGACCCTGCCAACCCCGTCCATGTGCGCGCTATCGCCGAGATCTGGAACGTCGCCTGCGGGGACGAACTGGCCATAACCGAACACTTTGCCGCCTTCAATCTCCGGCCGGCGCCGGGCATGACGCAGCAAGGCTGGCTGCTCGTCGACGACAACTGGGCGCAAGCATTTGTGCTGGCGAGCTTTTTGGATGGCTATGAGGCCGTGGCCGCCCCGGCACGGGGCTGGATCGATGCCATTGCCGTTGCACCTGCTGCCCAGCGGCAGGGCCTCGGCAGCCGGCTGCTCGCGGCCGCCGAAAGCTGGCTGCATGAGCACGGCCGCACAAGCATCTCTGTTGGGTTCCAGCCTGCGTACCTTTGCGCCGGGTGTGCCGGTTGAACTAGGCTCGGCTCCCTTCTTCCTGCGCCAAGGCTACACAGATACAGATGCTGCGGGCAATCCGCAGTTGGCGTATGACGTAGCCGCCGACCTGTCTGATTACCGTCCGCCTGCCGATCTGCGCGAGGTGCGCGGTGCTGCCCGTCCTGCGCAGCGGGGGCAGGAGGAACTGCTGTACGGCTTTCTCCGCCAGGAATTCCCCGGGCGTTGGTACTACGAAGCAAAGCTGCTGCTCGAACACGACGCCGGCCGCATCAGCGACTATATGCTGTTGTGGACCGAGGACGGCGTGCAAGGCGCCTGCCTGCTCACCTTCCCCGATTCTGCCCGGCCCATCGAACGCTACTATCCCTACAGCTTGCCCAAGCCATGGGGCCAGGCCGGTTCGATCGGCGTCAGCGCCTCCCTGCGCGGCCAAGGCTTCGGCATGCACCTGCTCGACGCCAGCTTGCGCCGCCTGCACGACAACGGCATTAACGGCTGCGTGATCGATTGGACGAACCTGCTGCACTTTTACGGCCGCTTTGGCTTTGAACCGCTGCGCAGCTATGCCCTCTTGACCAAAGACACTGCGTAACAGCCGCTTTAACCGCGCCCAACCTCGCAATCGACCGTTTTGGTGATAGGTGGAAGATCTGGCAAACTCACACCAACTGCCCATGGGATTCCCAAGCAGATTGGACAGCAGCATGATTGGGACAGGATGGCAGCCCCCCGCCGTGGGCTGGGATCGCGCACGATCCCTTATGGCGGATCTGGCCGCCTTTGATTCGATTAGTCTGGCGGAACTGAACAGTGTTGCCCTGCTTGACCGCGTCGAGGTCAAGTACCTGCTGCCTGCATCCGCACTGAACGACGTTTTGCTGCGCTTACGAACAAGCTACGCCGCCTTAGAAGTGGCCGATCAGCAGTTGAATCACTACCGGACGCTCTACTTCGATACGCCCGACCTGGCCATGTACCGGCGGCACCATATGGGTGCGCGGAACCGTTACAAAGTGCGCTCACGCCAGTACGTGGATTCACGTGTCACGTTTCTGGAAGTCAAGCACAAGACGAACAAGAGACACACTATCAAGAGCCGCCTCCCGACCGGCGAGCTGGTCACGGGTATGAACCGGTGCTCGCTGGAGTTCTTACGCGACAAGTGCCCGTATAATGCCATCGAGCTTGTACCCACCTTGTGGAATACGTATTCGCGCATTACCCTCGCCAGCAAGACTCGCTGCGAACGGGTGACGCTTGACCTGGGGCTCGCGTTCTCTTGGAGCTGGGCGGAAGGTGGAACTGCCTGCTGTCGTCGTCGCCGAAGTCAAGCGCGATGGCTCGTCACATGAGTCAGACTTCATGACACTTATGCGGCAGATCGGCATGCGCAAGACAGGCTTTAGCAAATACTGTGTGGGTGTCAGCCTGTTCTATCCCGAGGTGAAACACAACCGCTTCCGTTCTGCCCACCGCATGATCGCACGTTTGAGCGACGGAGGATTCCATGCCGCTGACTGAACTGCTTTTGGGCTTTATTGTCAACCTATGTGTTGCAATTGTCATCGTGCGCTTCATCTACTACCCGCTGCGCCACGACAAGAACGATGTCTTTACCTTTGTGGCCTTTAATACGGTCATATTTTTCGTAATGACCTATCTTGCCAATGCGCAGTTGAGCGTTGGTGTTGGCTTTGGCCTCTTTGCCATCTTCTCCGTCCTGCGCTATCGCGCCAATGCGATCTCCACACGCGAGATGACGTACCTGTTCATCCTGATCGCTCTGCCGGTGATGAATTCGGTGTTGATGGAGCCAGCGGGAGTGGACGAATCTGGCAGTGACAAACCTGATCGTCATTGTCGTTTTGTTTGTACTCGAACAAGGGTGGGGATTTCGCTATGAGGGGTACAAAGTGGTCAAGTACGACCGTGTCGACCTGCTCAAGCCGGAGAAACACGCTGTGCTGCTGGAGGATCTGCGCCACCGCACGGGGATGCCACTCACCCGTTTTGAGGTGGGTCGGATCAATCTGGTAGAGGACACGGTCAACCTATATGTCTACTTTGACGAGCCGCGCAAGCGGGATCGTGTGCGTGACTCGCATCTCGCCGGCGAAGCGGATACGTACTTGGTGATGGACACTGACTAGACACGAGGATAATGGACACGCCATATGTCGCTATCAACACAGCAGTCGGATCCGGACCTGCATGACGACGACATTCCCGTCGGCCGCATCCTGAGCCGGCGTGAAGTCCTATCGCTGCTCGGTTTCACCGGCGCTGCTACCTTGTTGGCCGCCTGCCAGCCGGTTGGCGAGGCGGCTCGCAGCGGCGCGCAGTCGGCAGGCCAGTCGGCTGCTGCGCCCGCCACGACCGCTGCAAATGCTGCCGCTGCGAACGCCGCCGCCAGACGCGCTGCCTGCCTGCGTGGCGCGCCCGGCGATGACCGAAGGGCCCTATTTTGTCGACGTCATGCTGAATCGGTCCGACATCCGCTCCGATCCGGACACGGGCGAAGTCAAGGCAGGCGCGCCGCTGCTGCTGACCTTCCGCGTCTCAGAGATCGGCAGCAGCGCCTGCACGCCGCTGGCCGGGGCGCTGGTCGACGTCTGGCACTGCGATGCCGACGGCGTCTATTCCGGCGTCGCCGATCGCAGTGCCGACACCACGGGCCAGAAATGGCTGCGCGGCTACCAGGTCACCGATGCGAACGGGACGGCCGCCTTCACGACCATCTACCCCGGCTGGTACCCCGGCCGCACGATTCACATCCATTTTAAGGTGCGCACGGCGCCGGACGCCGCACAAGGTCACGAATTTACCTCGCAGCTCTTTTTTGACGATGCGCTCAACGACCAGGTGCTGTCGCAGCCGCCTTACAACGCGCGCGGCTATCGCACCGTGCTCAACAGCCAAGATCGCATCTACAGCGATGAACTGCTGCTTGACGTCACGCCGGCCGCGCCAGGCTACGCAGCGACGTTTGACTTGGGACTTGATCTGTCGTGACGCCGTCGTCGGCAGCGAAAAGCCCTTCGGCCTAGGCCGATCTGATCCGGCTCGCCGATCAGGCCGACCAGGTCGCCGGCCTGGAACACTGTACTTGACTTCGGGTTGGCCTGCACCTGGTGATTGCGCACCAGCGCAATGACGGAGGCGCCGGTATGTGCGCGGACGTTTGCCTCGGCCAGCGTGCTGCCGGCCAGGGGCTGTCTGCCTCCACTGCGCGCCAGGCAATCTCGACCCCGCGTACGGTGGCAACCAACTGATCCAGCAGGTGCACCTCCTCCAGTCCGGTATAGGTAGTGTCGTAGGAATCCTTGCGCACGGTGTCGATATACTGCTGCACCTGTACCATCGGGAAACCAAGGGCCAACAGGGCGTGGCGCACGATCTCCAGGCCGCCTTCCAGTTCAGGATGGATGACATCGTTGGCGCCGAGCTTGGCCAGCGTGTGCACGCCCTCAGTTGTCGCTGCGCGTGCGATGATCCGCAGGTCGGGCGCCATCTCGCGGGCGGCTGCTACGACTAGTTCGGCCGCATTCTCGTCGGAATGGTTACCACGAGCGAACGTGCCGTATCGAGGCTGGCGTGGGTGAGAATTTCGGAATTTGCCGCGTCTCCCGCCAACGTCGGTACTCCCACGTTTCTGAAACTCCACCGCGCGCTGCATATCTTGCTCGACCACCAAGATTGGCACATCGAGCCGTTCCAACACATTCACCGTGTACGTGCCTACCCGGCCATAGCCGACCACAACCACATGGTCGGACAGCCCTTATGGCAGCGGCGGCGGCGCCAGGTGATTGTCAAGGCGGCGCCACAATCCGAGGCAGGTGCTGCAGCCTGCCGCTCCACCCAGGGAATAGCGTGAAACAGCAGGGGATTGGCAACAATTGACAGCAGGGCAGTCGCCAGGATCAAGCCATACTGCTCCATGGTCATTACACCCAGGCTCAGCCCGCCTGGCCCACCAGGAAGGAGAACTCGCCTATTTGGCCCAACCCGGCTGCGACTACCAGCATGGTGCGTCCCGAGGCCGGCAGCACGAAACCGAGCAGCAGCGTCAGCAGACCCTTGCCCAAGATGACAACCGCCGTCAATGCCAGCACCTGTCCGGCGTTTGCCACGACGGCGGCGGGGTTAACGAGCATGCCCACCGAGACAAAGAAGATCGCCGCGAATATCTCGCGGAAGGGCAGCACTTCGGCGCCGACCTGGTGGCTCACATCAGATTCGCCGATTACGACGCCGGCCAAAAATGCGCCGAGCGCTAAAGACACGTCAAAGAACAGGGCCGCTCCCAATGCGGTGCCCAGTGCCAAAGTCACGACGGCCAGGATAAACAGCTCGCGTGAGCGCGTATAGGCCGTACGCAGCAGGATCCAGGGCATCACCTTTTTGCCGACGAACAGCATGGCCGCTACAAAGACCACCGTCTTGGTGATTGTCCAACCGGCATCTAGCCAGGGATTGGCGTGCGTCGAGCCAAACATGACCGGCAGCAGCACCAGGATAATCACCGTTGCCAGGTCTTCTAAGATCAGCCACCCGACTGCCGTCTGTCCAGCCAGGGTATTCAGCAGCCCGTTGTCTACCAACCCGCGCAGCAGAACGACGGTGCTCGCCACCGATATTGCCAGCCCAACGACCAGGCTGGCAGCCGGCGTCCAGCCCCAAAGTTGCGTCAAGCCATAGCCCAGCGCTGTCGCCAAAACGATCTGCAGTATTGCGCCAGGAATGGCGACCTTGCGCACAGCCCACAAGTCCTTGAGCGAAAAGTGCAGCCCAACGCCGAACAGCATGAAGATCACGCCCATTTCGGCCAATTGGCTGACACTTGCGATGTCGCCCACAAAACCCGGCGTAAACGGCCCAATCGCCAATCCGCCCAACAGGTAACCTACGAGCGTCGGTAGTCCCAGCCGGCGTGCGATGTAGCCACCCACAAACGCCGCCAACAGCGCCATCGTGATGTCTACTACCAGTGACAAGTCGTGATGCATTCAGTTTCTCCATTCAGCCATCGCCTCATTGTCGTGGACATTCAGGGTGTGACCGGCCGCAAGACGGAGGTACTCACGGTCCCCTATACCAGCATCACGCGCTTCTCCAAGGAAAGTGCGGGTCCGTTTGATCTCGACGCCGAACTAAGGATATGGATTCGCGGCGACAGCACGCCTATCGTCAAAGAATTCAAGAAGGACAACGACGTCAACGCCGTTTATCGGCTGCTCAGCCAAGCGGTGCTGATGAAGTGACACCGAAGGCGGTGTGCACAAGGGGGCAAAATAAAAAAGGGGCGAGCCATAACGGCTCGCCCCTTTTTGTTACTCCATGTCTACGTCGAGGTCTTCGAACTCTTCTTCCTCTTCCTCTTCCTCTTCCTCTTCCAAGGTGTCGAAGTCGAGGTCCAGGTCCTCTTCGTCGCTCAGCGACGCATTGACGCCCAGCGGCTCCATGCCCAGTTCGGTGACGCCCGGCTCGGCGATATCGAACTCGTCGAGGCTCAGGTCGCTCATGTCCATCTCGGCCAGATCCTCCTCGACGTCGATCTCCATGTCGTGCAGGATCGAAACCTCGCTGGCGATGTCCGACGTCATGATCGCGGCGTGAGTTGAAGCCTGTGCCCACCGGAATCAGCTTGCCGATGATCACATTTTCCTTCAACCCGCGCAGTTCGTCGCGCTGGCCGCGGATCGCAGCCTCGGTCAGCACACGCGTCGTCTCCTGGAAGGAGGCCATCGCCAGGAAGCTCTCGGTGTTGAGCGCCGCCTTGGTAAGACCCAGCACGACCGGCTCGGCCTTGGCCGGCTTGCCGCCGCGCTCGATCACGTAGTTGTTGATGTCCTCGAACTTGAAGCGATCCAGCAGTTCGCCCGGCAGCAGGTCGGTATCGCCGGTGGAGCGTACCATGACACGGCGCAGCAGCTGGCGCAGGATGACTTCGATGTGCTTGTCGTGAATGCCTACGCCCTGGCTGCGGTAGACCTTCTGCACCTCACCCAGCAGGTAGAGCTGTGTCGCCTCGCGGCCCGAGATGCGCAGGATCTCCTTGGGATTCTTGGCGCCTTCGGTCAGCTGGTCGCCGGCCCGCACCTGGGCGCCCTCCTCGACGCGCAAGCGGGCGTTGGCCGGCAGCTCGTACGGATCCCGTCTTCTGCGTTTCCTCGCGGCGCACGGTGACGGTGAAGGCGTTACCCTTCGCCTCCACGAAGACCTCGCCGTCCATGCCGGCCAGGATCGGCTCCTCGCCTCTCCTTGCGGGCGATGACGGTGTCTTCCTGTACACGGTCGCCGTCGGCTACACTCAGGACGTATAGCCGGCCGGCACCTTGACCTCACGCCGCTTGAGCTCGGTGTTGGCGACCGTCAGCGTGCGGATGTCGCCGTCACGCTCGATGCTGCACCGATGCCGTCGATTTCGGCGATCAACGCTTCGCCCTTGGGGTTGCGCGCTTCGAAGAGTTCCTCGACGCGCGGCAGACCCTGCGTGATATCGTCGGCGCCGGCCACACCACCGGTGTGGAAGGTGCGCAGCGTCAGCTGCGTGCCCGGCTCGCCGATGGACTGGGCGGCGATGATGCCGACCGCCTCGCCCAGCTTGGATCACGCCGCCGCGTGCCAGGTCTTCGCCATAGCACTTGGCGCAGATGCCAAAGCGCGCCTCGCAGGTGAGCGCAGAGCGCACGAATGCCTGCTTGACGCCGTGGCGCTGGAGCGTAGCCAGCGCCGCTTCGTTGAGCAGGTCGTCCTTGTGCAGCAGCACCAGCGCCCGTCTCCGGGTCGCTGATATCGCCCGACCAGGAAGCGGCCGGCGATGCGCTCGACGAAGGTCTCGCCCATCGCCTTGGCGTCGTCCTCGGTGATCCAGATGCCGGAGTGCGTGCCGCAGTCGTCTTCAGTGATGATCACGTCCTGCGCCACGTCGACCAGGCGCCGGGTCAGGTAACCGGCGTCGGCCGTGCGCAGCGCCGTGTCGGCCAGACCCTTGCGGGCGCCGTGCGTGCTCAGGAAGTATTCGAGTGCCGTCAGCCCTTCGCGGAAGTTGGAGCGAATGGGCAGCGCGATGATGCGCCCGTTCGGGTCGGCCATCAGGCCGCGCATGCCGGCGAACTGGCGGATGGGGTTGATACCGCCCTTGGTGGCGCCGGAGCGGGCCATGGCGCCCAAGCCCTTCGATGGGCGAGAGCAGGTCCTTGACGGCGTCGGTGACTTCGTCGGTGGCACGCGTCCACAGCTCGACGATCTTGTTGTAGAGCTCTTCCTCGGTGATCAGACCACGGCGGTACTGCTGTCTCGACGCTTTTCGACTTCGGCGGTCGTGCGCTCCAGAATCTCGGCCTTCTTCTCCGGCACGTTGATGTCGGAGATGGCGATCGTGATGCCGGAGCGGGTGGCGAAGCGGAAGCCCAGGTCCTTGATGTTGTCGACCGTGACGGCGGTCTTCTCGCGGCCCAGGTGCTTGTAGCAGCGGGCCACGACCTGGTCGACGCCCTTGCGGTCGAGCAGGTCGTTGACGAACCAGAGTTCTTCGGGCAGGGCGCGGTTGAAGATGATGCGGCCGACGGTGGTGCGCATCAGCCGCTCCTTGGGCCAGTGCGGCGCCGAGCAGGCCGAGCTGGCGCAGGGCCTCGCGCACTTCGTCCATGGCGGCGAGGCCGAAGTCGGCGATGGCGTCCATCATCTTCCGCTCGCCCTGGGCATACAGGTCCATGACCTGGCCGACGGTGTGGAGGCCGTGGCTGTCCAGGGCGTGCGTGCACGCGTTCGCTCAACGGCCAGGTCGGCCGACGGGCATCGTCGTCGAACTTGGCTGGTGAAGAGCACGCGGATCGGCTGGCGCAGCTTGATGGCGCCCATGTCATAGGCGTACTCGGCCTCTTCCATGGCTGGCAAAGGCGGGCAGCTTCTCGGTGGCGGCGTCGGGCTGCTCGTCGACGGTCAGATAGTAGACGCCCATGACCATGTCCTTGGACGGGCCGACGATGGGCTCGCCGCTGGAGGGCTTGAGCAGGTTCTGGGTGGCGAGCATCAGCTCGCGCGCTTCTTTGACGGCCTCGTCGCTGAGCGGCACGTGCACGGCCATCTGGTCGCCGTCGAAGTCGGCGTTGAAGGCCGAGCAGGTGAGCGGATGGAGCTGGATGGCGCTGCCTTCGATCAGCACGACCTCGAAGGCCTGGATGCCCAGGCGGTGGAGGGTGGGCGCACGGTTGAGCAGCACGGGGCGCTCGTGGCAGATCTCCTCGAGCACGTCCCAGACTTCGGGCGACATGCGGTCGACCATGCGCTTGGCGCTCTTGATGTTGTGCGCATAGTTGTTTTCGACCAGCCGGCGCATGACGAAGGGCTTGAAGAGCTCGAGCGCCATCTTCTTGGGCAGGCCGCACTGGTGCAGCTTGAGCGTGGGGCCGATGACGATGACGGAACGGCCCGGAGTAGTCGACGCGCTTGCCGAGCAGGTTGCGGCGGAAGCGACCCTGCTTGCCCTTGAGCAGGTCGGAGAGGCTCTTGAGCTTGCGCTTGCCGGAGCGGCTGACGGCGCGGCCGCGGCGGCCGTTGTCGACGAGCGAGTCGACGGCTTCCTGCAGCATGCGCTTTTCGTTGCGCACGATGACGTCGGGCGCGCCCAGCTCCATCAGCCGCTTGAGCCGGTTGTTGCGGTTGATGACGCGGCGGTAGAGGTCGTTGAGGTCGCTGGTGGCGAAGCGGCCGCCGTCGAGCTGGACCATGGGGCGCAGCTCGGGCGGGATGACGGGCAGCGCGGTGAGGATCATCCACTCGGGCCGGTTGCCCGACTTGCGGAAGTTCTCGACGACGCGCAGCCGCTTGGCGGCCTTCTTGCGCCGCTGCTTGCTCTTGGTGGTGCGCATCTCGCGGCGCAGCTCGTCGGCCATGCGTTCGAGGTCGAGCTTGGCGACGATGTCGCGCACGGCCTCGGCGCCCATGCCGGCGGTGAAGACGTTGCCCCAGCGCTCGGCGAGCTCGCGGTAGCGGTTCTCGCTGAGGCAGTTGCTTCTCTTCGAGCGACTTGACGTCGTCGAGGGCACGCTCCATCTGGGCGCGCAGGGTGTCCTTCTTGGCGTCGACTTCGCCGCGGAGGGCTGTCGAGCTGGCCGCCCAGGTCGCGGCGGACGAACTCGCGCTTGGCGCCGAGGCGCATGCGGATGTCGGCCTTCTGCTCGTCGGACTCGCCTGCAGGGTGTCGATCTGCTGCTGGACCAGGTCGTTGACGATGTTGATCGTAGTCGTTGCGAGACGAGCTCGCCTGGCGCAGCACGGCCTGGCGCGACCAGGAGAGGAACTTGTCCTCGGGCGCCTTCTTGCCGGCGTTGCGTCTGGATCCAGGTCTGCAGCTTCTGCGCCTCGGCGATGACGGCGGAGGTCTGCTCGTTGATGCGGTCGTTGAGGCGGGTGATCTCCTCGCTCTCCTCGCGGTCCAGGGCGCCGAGCTCGCTCGTCGATCTGCGCCTGCGAGCGTGTCGACCTGCTCCTGGATCTCGGCGTCCATGCGCTGCATGCGCATCTGGAGCTCGCGCTCGTGGCGCTGGATGGCGCGCGAGCGGGCGTCCTCGTTGACGTTGGTGACGATGTACTGGGCGAAGTAGAGCACGCGCTCCAGGTGGCGCGGGCTGATGTTGAGCAGCAGGCCCAGCCGGGAGGGCACGCCCTTGACGTACCAGATGTGCGAGACGGGCGAGGCCAGCTCGATGTGGCCCATGCGCTCGCGGCGCACGCGGCGAGGGCGCGACTTCGACGCCGCACTTGTCGCAGACGATGCCCTTGTAGCGCACGCGCTTGTACTTGCCGCAGGCGCATTCCCAGTCGCGCGTGGGGCCGAAGATGCGCTCGCAGAAGAGCCCGTCGCGTTCGGGGCGCAGCGTGCGGTAGTTGATCGTCTCCGGCTTGGTCACCTCGCCGTAGCGACCACTCGCGAATCTGCTCGGGCGAGGCCAGGGAGATGCGAATTGCGTCGAAATTCTTTACTTCCATTGAGTTGGTCCTCCAACTAGTTCAGACCGTATATGCTCACCGGTGCCAGGGAATCACCTGCACCGGCATTATTCGCCGCTGTTCAACTTCGTCATGGCGCCCGGCACGTTGAGGCTGAAGCCCAGCCGGGGCAGGTTGTCGGTCGTCTCTTCCTTGCCGAAGTGGATGACCTCGTTCTTCTCGTTGATGACCTCGACCGAGAGGCCCAGGCTCTGCAGCTCCTTGACGAGCACCCGGAAGCTTTCGGGCACGCCCGGGCGACTGGATCGGTTCGCCCTTGACGATGGCCTCGTAGGTCTTGACGCGGCCGGTGATGTCGTCGGACTTGACGGTGAGCATCTCCTGCAGGATGTGGGCGGCGCCGTAGGCTTCGAGCGCCCACACTTCCATTTCGCCAAAGCGCTGGCCGCCGAACTGCGCCTTGCCGCCCAACGGCTGCTGGGTGACCAGCGAGTAGGGGCCGGTCGAGCGGGCATGCACCTTGTCTTCGACCAGGTGATGCAGCTTGAGCATCTGGACGACGCCGATGGTGACGGGCGAGTCGTAGGCGACGCCGGTCTTGCCGTCGATAGAGGCGCTGCTTGCCGGTGGTGGGCAGCGGCCAGCCGGTGGCCCGGCTGAGGGCGTCGGCCGCGGCTTCGAGCGCCGCGCCGCTGAGGCTGTCGATCTGCGCCGGCGCCATGACGACGCGGAAGACGGGCTTGACGTGGTCGCCGTCGGCCATGGCCTTGGCTACCGTCTGCTCCTCGTCGGCGTCGACGAAGATGTCCTGCGTGTGGAACTTCATCCACTCCTTGAGCGCCACTTCGCGCGTGACGAGGTTGGACTCGGCCGGCGCACGGAGGTCGTTGTAGCTCTCGGGCATGATCTCGGCGGGGTCGTAGCCCTGTTCGAGCAGCCACTCGCTTGAGCACCGACTGGCGGGCGTAGGCGTGGTCGCGGAAGATGCGCTCGGCGTCATAGCCCTGGGGCTCGAGCCAGTCGAGCAGGTAGATGAGGCGGGCGTCGTCGTCGTCCGTCAGCTCCGCGGGTTCGATGCCTTGCTGCCTTGACGTGCGCCAGGCCTTGCTGCGGTGGAGGCCTGCCAGGCCCGGTCGATGAGCCAGGCGCGGGCGAGTTCGGCCTCGATCTCGTCTTCCTTGGCGCCGTCGAAGACGGGCGTCTCGGCCATGAAGCCGAGGCGCCAGGCGGCCCAGCCCAGGTGGGCTTCGAGAATCTGGCCGATGTTCATGCGGCCGGGCACGCCCAGCGGGTTGAGGATGATGTCGACCGGCGTGCCGTCGGGCAGGAAGGGCATGTCCTCGACGGGCACGACCTTGGAGATGACGCCCTTGTTGCCGTGGCGGCCGGCCATCTTGTCGCCTTCGGTGAGGCGGCGGCGCTGCGCCACGGCGACACGCACGATCTTCTCGACGCCGGCGGCCAGGTCGCGGTGTTCGTCGCGGTCGAAGATCTTGACGTCGACGACCTTGCCGCGCTCGCCGTGGGGCAGGCGCAGCGAGGAGTCCTTGACCTCGCGCGCCTTTTCGCCAAAGATGGCGCGCAGCAGCTTTTCCTCGGGGGTGAGTTCGGTCTCGCCCTTGGGCGTGATCTTGCCCACCAGGATGTCGCCCGGCGTCACTTCGGCGCCGATGCGGATGATGCCGTCCTCGTCGAGGTCCTTGAGCGCGTCCTCGCCCACGTTGGGGATGTCGCGCGTGATCTCTTCGGGGCCGAGCTTGGTTTCGCGGGCATCCACCTCGTGCTTCTCGATGTGGATGCGAGGTGTACTTGTCGTCCTGCACCAGCCGCTCGGAGACGAGGATGGCGTCTTCGAAGTTGCCGCCTTCCCACGAGAGGTAGGCGACGAGCACGTTCTGGCCCAGCGCCAGCTCGCCGCTGTCGGTGGAGGAGGAGTCGGCCAGCACAGTCGCCCTGCGCCACGACGTCGCCCTTGAAGACGACGGGGCGCTGGTCGATGCAGGTGCTCTGGTTGGAGCGGTTGTACTTGCGCAGGTTGTAGATGCGGCGGGTGCCGTCGTTTTCCTGCACGATGACGGTGTCGCCGGTGACGCTGACCACTTCGCCGGCGTGCTTGGCGACGATGACCTGGCCCGAGTCGACGGCGGCCTGGAACTCCATGCCGGTGCCGACGATGGGCGCGTCGGGGCGGACCAGCGGCACGGCCTGGCGCTGCATGTTGGAGCCCATGAGGGCGCGGTTGGCGTCGTCATGCTCCAGGAAGGGAATGAGCGCGGCCGAGACGCCGACGATCTGCTTGGGCGAGACGTCCATGAGGCGCACCTGGGTGGCCTGCGTGAACTCGAAGGTTTCGCCGCGGCGCGAGGAGGGGCGCTGGTTCTGGAATTCGCCGGTGGCGTTGAGGGCGGAGGAGGCCTGGGCGATGGGCGCCTGCTCGTCCTCGTCGGCGGTCATGTAGACGCACTTCGCGGCGAGACGAAGGGCTTGACGCGCAGCCGCGGCGCACGCCGGCCCGTCGCCGTTGGCGCCGAGGGCCTGCCCGATCTTCTGGGCCAGGTCGGCGTCGATGACGGTGTTGCGGGCGGCGATGACCGCGCCCGTGGTGGGGTCGGTGACGTCGACGTCGAGCGTGTGGCCGACCAGCTCGTCAGCCGTGCGGCGGTGACGGGCATGTCGTTGAACACGCGGCGGTAGGGCGTCTCGATAAAGCCGAAGTCGTTGACGCGGGCGTAGGAGGCCAGCGAGCCGATGAGGCCGATGTTGGGGCCTTCGGGCGTCTCGATGGGGCAGATGCGGCCGTAGTGGCTGAAGTGCACGTCGCGCACGTCAAAGCCGGCGCGCTCGCGGCGCAGGCCGCCGGGCCCGAGGGCGCTGAGGCGGCGCTTGTGCGTCAGCTCGGCCAGCGGGTTGGTCTGGTCCATGAACTGGCGAGAGCTGCGAGCCGCCGAAGAACTCGCGCGTGGCGGCGACCACCGGGCGGATGTTGATGAGCGAGAGCGGCGTCACCTGGTCGGGGTCGCGGATGGACATGCGCTCGCGCACGACGCGCTCCATGCGCAGGAGGCCGATGCGCAGCTGGTTCTGGATGAGCTCGCCCACGGTCTTGATGCGGCGGTTGCCCAGGTGGTCGATGTCGTCGGCCTGGCCTTCGCCGTTGTTGATCTGGATGATGCGCTTGATGACCGCCACCAGGTCTTCGTTGGTGAGGATGCGGTCTTCGAGCGGCGTGTCGAGCCCCAGGCGGCGGTTGAGCTTGTAGCGGCCGACCTTGCCCAGGTCATAGCGCCGCGACGAGAAGAACAGGTTCTGGACGAAGTTCTTGGCGTTGTCCAGCGTCGGCGGGTCGCCGGGGCGCAGCTTCTTGTAGAACTCGAGCAGCGCGTCGTCCACACCCTTTTCGCTGTTGGTGGTCGGGTTGGTGGTGTTGTCGCGCTCGAGGGTCGACTCGATGAAGGGGTGGTCGAGGTTGGTGTCGGTGTCGGTGAAGAGGGCGCGGATTTCGTCGTCCGTGCCAAAGCCGACGGCGCGCAGCAGCAGGGTGACCGGCAGCTTGCGCTTGCGGTCTACCTTGACGCTGATGATGTCGCGCTTGGACGTCTCAAACTCCAGCCAGGCGCCGCGGCTGGGGATCAGCTTGGCCCCTGCCAGATCGCGGCCGGTGCTGCGATCCGTCTCGACCGTAAAGTAGACGCCGGGCGAACGGATCAACTGGCTCACGACCACACGCTCGCTGCCATTGATAATAAAGGTAGCCGAGTCGGTCATCAGCGGGAAGTCACCCATAAAGACTTCCTGCTCGGAGACCTCGCCGGTCTCGCGGTTGAGCAGCTTGACCTTCACCCACAAGCGGCGCGGCAAAGGTGATGTCGCGCTCGCGGCATTCCTCTTCCGGGTACTTCGGTTCGCCGAAGTAGAAATCGCCAAAGTGCAGCTCCAGCGCCTTGTTGAAGCTGGCAATCGGCGAAATCTCGGCGAAGAGCTCCTTCAGGCCCTCGTTCTTGAACCACTCGAAGCTGCGCAACTGCACCTCCGTCAGGCGTGGCAGTTCGAGTACCGTGGGCGTGCGGGCGTAATTCTTACGCGCAACGCGCTTGACCTGCGTGGACCCATGATTTCCGTATCCGGATTGGTTCATGTAATCCAGCTCCTTCTTGTCCTAAAAATGACAATAAGACACCTAGGCAGAAAGGTCCCGACAGCCGCTTCGCCGCATCTGTCGCCTTCTCCACTTCGGTGCCTTTTTCCTCGACACATTCCCTTGCGGTTCGTTATCGATTTTGTACCCAGCAAAAAAATCAGGCTTCGCTACAGGTCCGTTAGAATTTCGGGTCAATTCTACCTGTCGCCGCCTGATCTCCATTCCACTATGTTTAGCCGTCCCGCACGGCAGGCTACCTGTTGGTCGCTTGCCGTAAACAAGAATATTACCACTATCTCCGCGTCGTGTCAAATCCCAATTTTCCCAATTTGCCAAAACATTCAAGTTCTGTTCTCGCATAAACATTAGAGCTTCATAAGAGTTTTCATCTTGTATTGCCTTGGCAACGGTCCTAAGCTTGATGCAGTACCTCCGCACACAGCCTCATTCCGAGCCATATTCGATGCTGTGAGCTTGTTCTGTTGGAGATCTTGTCTGTGTCTACATCCACCACTCCACGTCCACAGTTGCATCTGCCCCTGAGCCCGGAGCGCACTTTCACCTGCCTTCTTACCTGCTGGGGCTTGTCACCGCACTCGCAATTTCCGGCCTGGCGCTTTTTCTGCTGCGCCGGCCCGAGCCGGCGGCGATGCAGCTGCAAGCACCACCCACGCTGCCCACCCCCGCGCCGACGATTCCGCCACAGACGCCGACACCGAGCCCGCTCGTCGTGTTTGTCAGCGGCGCCGTGCAACATCCTGGTCTCTACACCCTGCCTGCCGGCGCACGGATCGGCGATGCCATCCTTGCTGCCGGGGGACTGCTTCCACAGGTCGACCCGGCCTTTGTCAACCAGGCTCAGCCGCTGGTAGACGGCGCCCAACTGCATATTCCGGCCTCGCCGGCAATTACCGGCCAGCCAGTCACGGACCAGGCAGTCACGGACCAGGCAATACCAGATCCGGCTGTCGCAAAGGGGCAAGACGGCGAGCGGCCCACGAGCCAGCCGGCCAGCCAACCCCAAACGTTGGCTGTGCCGGCCGCAGGGCTCACTGCGGCCTTGCCGACACCAACTGTGGCCGTGCGTGCTGTGACAGTCGACGCCGCCTCTGCTGCACCAGCCAGCGCAGCGGACACGGCGACCGGCCTCATCAACGTCAACACGGCAACAGCGGCAGAACTCGACTCTCTTCCTGGCATTGGTCCCGCCAAGGCACAGGGCATCATCGACAATCGCCCCTACGCTAAGTGTCGACGAACTGGACCGCGTCCCCGGCATAGGGCCGGCTACGTTGGATCGCCTGCGCCCCTTGGTGACAACCGGCTAGGTACGGCGCACACGCTCGCGCCTATCAACTCGGGCAGGCACGAACAGCCCAGCCAATTCCGCCAGAATTCCGCCAACACCCCTGCAACATACAATCAAGCTGCGCCACGTCCACTCTTTACCTCAGGACACCGCCGGCCTGGTGCCAGTTGACACGCCTGTGCGCACATGATAGCCTTTTTGCCCATTGGGTCTCACACCCCTGAACCGTGAACACCACACACGGACGTAGGAGAAACGCACGCTATGCCAACACCGGATGAGAAGAGTCTTCCCGACCAGGCAAAAGAGGCCGTGGTCGACGTTCGCAATGAACTGATTGTCCAAAGCGCTAATCTCTACCTGATGGTGCGCAAGGTGCTGCTCGCCAGCATTGGCAGCGTCGCCCTGACCGCGGACGAGGTTGGCGACGTCTTTACCCGGCTTGTCGAGCGCGGCGAGATTGCCGAAGCCGACGCCCAGAAAATCGTAACCGACCTACGCACCCAAGGCCGCAAACGTGAAGAAGAGGCCAGCCGGGTGCGTGAGGATATGACCAAGAAGGCAGGCATTGCGCTCGAAGACAGTGTCGAGACAATCCTGAATCGCCTCAACGTGCCCAACAAGAATGAGATCGAGGAGTTGAGCCGCAAAATCGGCTTGCTGAGTGAGAAGGTCTCCCATCTCGACGGCCAGGGCTGAGCCTGCTTTCAGTACTGTTGCCCATCCGTTGTTGGCGACTCGGTCTGCGTAGTGCCGTGCTGCAAGGCAGCACGCTTCGTTGTGCCCACCATGCGGCGGCCGCCGGGCGCTGATCCGGCGGTATCATGCCCCAATACCTTCCCGCGCATCTGTACGATCAAATGGCGCACGCTTGGTATGCGCAAAACCAACAGCAATCCCAGTCCCACGGCATAGAGCAGCGGCTCCCAGCGCTCTGCGGCCTTGGCCTGCCACAGAAAGTGCAGCACCGCCAGGACACCGGCCGCATAGACCAGGCGATGCAACTGCTTCCAACTGCGTCCCAAGCGGCGCATCCAACCACGCGTCGAGGTGACTGCAAGCGGCAGGAGAATCAGCAGGCACGCCAGGCCGGCCAGGATGTAGGGCTTGCTGAGAATGGCGTCTTGGAATATCTGGCTCAGGTTGAACGCGTAATCTAACCCCACGAAGTTCAACAAGTGTAGACACGCATAGAAGAACGCCCACAGCCCCAGCGATTTACGCAGCGTCAAAACCTGCCGCCAGCCAAACAGCGTGCTGAGCGGGGTGCACGCCAGGCTGGCCATCAGCAGGATGATCGCCGCGCGCCCGGTCCGGTTGTTGATGGCGTTGACGATATCAATCCCCAGCGTACCCTGGTTGTACTCCCAGATCATCAGCACCAAGGGCCAGGCAGCGACAGCGTTCGCCACCCACCAGAGCCAGTTTATGTTGCGCTTGCGCCGCAGCGCTCGCTCGCTGCCTGCTGCCCTTGGCTGCGTCGTCATCAATAGCTCCTCGCCAGATCCATACCTTCGTACAGGGAGGCTACTTCTTCTTCGTAGCCATTAAACATCAACGTCGGCCGGCGGCCCGTCTCGCCGATGCGGCGTTCGGTGGCCTGGGACCAGCGTGGGTGATCCACGGTCGGGTTCACATTGGCATAAAAGCCGTATTCGTCGGGGGCAGCCGTATTCCAGGCCGTGCCGGGAATCGAATCCGTCAGTTCCACCTTGACGATCGATTTGATGCTTTTGAAGCCGTACTTCCATGGCACGACGAGCCGGAACGGCGCACCCTGCTGATTGGTCAGCGGTTTGCCGTACATGCCGGTCGCAAATATCGCCAGGGGGTGCATGGCTTCGTCGATGCGCAAGCCCTCCTGGTACGGCCATTCGAGGATCGCCATCTTCTGGCCCCGCATCTCCTCGGGACGCATCACGGTCTCAAAGCGCACGAACTTGGCCTCGTTCTTCGGCTCAACTTCTTTGAGCAAAGCCGCGATCGGAAAGCCGACCCAGGGGATGACCATCGACCAGGCCTCGACACAGCGCAGCCGGTAGATCCGCTCCTCTTGCGTGAACTTTTTGTAGATGTCCTCGATGGCGAAGGTCTGCGGCTTGTTGACGAGCCCACCTACCTCGATCGTCCATGGGTACGCCTTGAAGTCCTGTGCCTCGCCGGCAACGGATTCCTTGTTGGTGCTGAACTCGTAAAAATTGTTGTAGTTTGTGATCTCCTCGAACTTGTTGAGGGGATCACCCAACTCATCCGTGGCCGCGCCGGCGGTGGGCTGCGCAAACGCTAAGGCCTGGGGCAGGCTGCCCCCTGCCAGTGCTTCCGCCTCTTGCTGATTTGCGGCCGCGTCCTTGACTGCTTCTGCCGGCGCGCGCCCTGGGCCGCAGGCCGCCAACGCCAGCGCGCCTGCTGCCAGTGTCCCGGCTTGCATGAAGCGCCGCCGGTTCACATAGACATGTTCTGGCGTGATCTCCGACCAATGGATCTTTTGCATCCGTCGCTCTCCTTATGCTCCTCACCCCGAGATAGCGGTTTCGTACCTGTTTGGGTTACCAGCTTACTGCATCTGCATGACCGGCACGTTAAATGTCTATTACATAAATATTAAATCCACGCCACCATGTCTGTGATGCGCTTTCCCTATGAGCCTGCTCACGCATTTACATCCTGCCATCGTGCACTTTCCAATCGCACTGCTGCTGCTGGGCAGCGTCACGGGGCTAGTGCATCTCTACGGTCCGTCCGCATTCATGCAGCACATCGATCTGCGCCGTACGACCTGGTTCCTGTTGGGTCTAGGCTGGATCGCAGTCGTCCCGGCCGTGCTCAGCGGCTTGCTCGCCCAGAGCCCCCTGCCGCCGGATGCTCCATACCGCGTGGTCCTCAACTGGCACACCGCTACCGGCCTGGGGCTGCTGGTACTCTATGGTCTGCTGCTCTATCAGGCGTGGATTTTTCAAGGCGCAAAGGCACGCAAGCGCCGGGCTGCTAAGAAAGAGGGCGGCAGCGCACAAGAGGTTGTCGATCTTCTCGACAACCCCTCGTCTCGTCTCTGGTTGACAGCTGCCTTGCTAGGGGGAATCCTCTTGACTTTCTCGACCGGCTGGAACGGTGGACTCCTGGTCTATGAGTGGGGTGTCAACGTGGTAGGTTAGAGCGCCTCCAGCTCTTGTCGAACTCGCTCCAACTCCTGCTCCAAGTCCGCCCTGCGCTGTTCGAGATAGGCCCGCCGTTCCTCGGGCGTTGCGCTGCTGGCGGCTGCCGCAGCCGGCGCAGGCGGTTTGGGGGTCGCTTTCTCCAACCGTGCGTCGTTGCGAATTGCCAGCAGGTGTACGGCCCAGATTGCCCCCGCCACGAGGCAGTCTGCCAACTGGTGCGCCGTTTCGGTGCTGAACAGGCTGCCTGTGTAGTCACCCATAAGCGCTAGCAGCAGGCGGTAGATGACCTGCGCCAGCTGGAACAGGATAATCAGGGCGCCGATCAATGCCACGCCATACAAGTAGATCTTGCGCATCAGCGCGTCACGTTCGGCACTGCCGGCGGCATTGGCCTGCCCGGCAACGTGCTGCACGCTCCGCCAGTGCAGCGCCCAGATCGGCGCGCCGACCGCCAGCAGGCTCAGACCATTGGCCAGCGGCTCGTGCCAGATGTCTGCCGGACCGGACAGCCCCGTGAGCAGTGTATCCAGCAGCGCGTGCAGCAGCTCGACCAGGCCAACCCACAGCAGCGCGAGCCCGACCGCTGCCATAAGATAATAGTAGATGCGCCGTACCGTTGCGCCTTGCTCCGATTCGCCAAAGGCATCCGCCTCACGGCTCAGCACGCGCCAGTGCCACAGCCAGACTGCCAGGCCAACCGGCACAAATGAGATCGGCACGATCAGCTTGTCGAGCAGCGCCGCGAGTGTGCCCGTCGAGTCGCCAAAGATCATCAACAGCAGCTCGCGCAGCAGCAACGCTGCGGCGTCAGCGTAGCGATGGCGCCGATGACGACCCCTGCATACAGGTACAGCCGGCGCAGCGCAGCGCTGTCCCTCCTGGGGGTGCTCCGCAATGATTTCATGCCACTGGGCTCGATTGGTGTACGCCAGCCAGGCGCCGACCAGCACCTGCGTAAACGCGCTTGCCAACGAGTTCTGCCACCAGCGCGATCCGGAGGTCACTTCGCCCGCCCCTGCCCCCAGGGCATCCACGAGCAGGCTCAACAGCACCTGGAGGCCGGAAGCCGCGCCCCAGAGCATCAGCACCAGGCCGGTGAGACCGGCCAGCAGCATGAAAAGCTGCCGCACGATGCGCCCCGCCGTGGTCTCGGCCCCAAAGTCGCCGTCGCCGCGCAAGATTGCATACCAGTACACGACCAGTGCACCGTTCGTCACAGCCATGATCAGCGCCGCAAGCCAGCCTGAAGGCCACAGGTTTGCCTCTTCCAGCGGCTGGCCTAATGCTACGGCCGTAATGTTATAGATCAGCCCGTAGGCCGCTATCAGCATCCATGCCAGTGACAGTGCCGATGCCGCATATAGAAACAGCTTGCGCAGCAGCGAGGATCGTTCCTCGACTTCGGCGCGCCTGGCCTGGGCCAGGCCCCAATGCACCAGGAAGATCGGCGTCGCCACCAACAGAAGGCCGGCGCTGGCGGCCAGGCTGCGGTTATAGATGTAGACCCCCACAGTGTCGCCGCCCTGATCCAGCCAAAGCCGTGCCAGGGCATCTACCAGGCTTCCCATTCCGGCTAGCGCTACGCCGAGGCTCACAAACGCTACCAGGTAGATGTAAGTACGGCGCACAGGGGCCAGCCGTTCACTGGAGCGCGTGGCCTGCTCATAAGTCGCCGTCATAGCGTCTCCTCCTTATCACAGAGATTTTCGCCAGAAACTTGCGCCAGAGATTGCGCTGGCCTAATAGAAATACTCTTCAACATTGATCTTCCAGGCGCCGTCCTCGCGCACGACCTCGACAACCCGCTCCGAGGTATAGGTCGACCCGCTGTTAAACAGCCCTCCCGTCGAGTAGTTGTCGACGGCGGCCGTCACATAGGCGCGATTAGGATCGTCAGGGTCGATACGCGTCTCCGTCACCCGCAGCCGGCGCGAGGCGTCACCGTAGTAGGCTTGGCCGCGCAGTGGCCCATAGGCCGGGTCCTTTTCGACGCGATCCAATACGGCCTGCGTATATTGTTCGCGTGCCTTGGCCAGGTCGCCCTTCTGCAAGGCCAGGAATGCATTTACCACGGGCGTCTCCGGCTGGTCCTCGGTGCGGTATGTCTGCTCTGCCGGCCCCTTGCTGCGGCTGACGGTGACCACCGCCGCCACCAACAGGAGGCCGACAACTGCCAGCACCACCAGTGTGAATTTGTCAAATCGCAGTTTCACAAGCCCCTCCCTTTGCTATAGGTAGTGGAATTCTTGCTTTCTTGTCTTCCATTGTAGGTTTCTATGCGTTGCAACTCAATAGCCAGCTTTGTCACATCCGTTTGCAGACGCGTACCATTGAATGGTACAGGGTGTATGGAATAGAAGATCCCCGGGCAGCGCATACGAATCTCGCAAGCGAGACGTGCTGCGCGGTCCGGGGACCAGTGGCATACGCTATGCTGGGGACGGTTGGCCCCTGTAGTTTGTTCCCTATTTGCCGGGCTGGTACTCCAGCAGTTGCAGGGTTGCCTTGTTGCGCCCATCAAGGTACTTCACCAGCATGTGTGGCGCCTCTTTCCCGATCCACGCCTTGCTCTGCGAATCGCGTGTGTTGAGTTCCACCACCCAGGTTGGGAAGGAGCCTGCTTCTGTCTGCACCGTTTCATCGCCCGTCACCTGCACCTCGATGCGCTCGAACTGCCCTGCCACCGGCATAAATACGTTGATTTCCGTGGCATAGCCTTTCGCCAGCGGCAGCGCCCGCAGGAGCATGGGCAGGGTGACCGTCTCGCGCGCATCGCTGGGCACGGACGCACGCTGTGTGGTCATGATGTTCTGCCGCGTATTCAGCAGCATGTCCACCTGGCCGCTGCCGTACTTGGCATCTACACTTTCCTCGCTGTCCCCGCTTGACCGCGAGAGGTGAGACGCCTGCGGGCGGAATCCCTCCGCATCCATGGTAACGGTGATCACTTCCTGGCTGTCCAGCGCCGAGATCAGGCGTTCGAAGCCCCAGGCGGGTTCACCGGTGCTGCCCTCCGTACTGCTCAGCGTGTAAGTTGCCGATCCAACCTGCTGGCCGTCGCCGTTGGTCAAGCTCATGATGTGCTGTTCGCCGCTTGCCCACGGTGCGGCCCCAAACAGCAGCGGCATTGGCTCCGGCCGGCCGCAGCTCGCCAGCAGGCCTACCATGACGACCAACCATCCTATTGCCCACACACCTCGATTCCCTCTCATATAGACGCCGTCAAATTACCCTTTCCGCTCCATCCATGCGAGGGCTGCCATTACCAGCGCAGCCGAGCCGATCGGAAGGGCGTTTTCGTCCATGCGGAAGTCGGCGCGGTGCACCGGATAGTGCTCTGCCCAGGTAGGGTCATGCACCCCCAGCCGCAAGAAGCATCCCGGCGCTTCTTGCGCCATGTAAGCGAAGTCTTCGGCGCCCATGATCAAATCCGAACGCACGACGTTGTCCGCGCCCAGCAGCCTGCCCATGGCGGCCGCCATCACATCGGCCGCCTCGCCGTCGTTGACCAGCGGCGGGTAACCCGGATAGACCTTTAGTTCGGCCGTACCGCCGAGCGGCTCGACCACGCGCACGGCCTTGGCCAGTTCGTCCCGCAGCAGCTGGCGCACTTCTGGCGCAAAGGAGCGGATCGTCCCCGTCATTTCCACCGTATCAGGAATAACGTTGTTGACGGTGCCCCCGTGAATTGTCCCGATGGTGATCACGCCCGGTTCCGTCGGATTTAAGCGGCGGCTCACGACTTGCTGCACTGCGTTGATAACGTGCGCCGACAGGGCAATGGGGTCGATCGTGCTTTGCGGCCGGGCGGCGTGGCCGCCGGATCCGCGAATGACCAGCTTGAACATGTCGGCTGCCGCCATCATGGGCCCCGGGCGCGTAGCGACGCGGCCGACATCGTGCTGCGCATCGACATGCAGTCCAAATACGGCATCTACGCCTTTCAAGGCGCCTTCTTCGACCATGCGCATGCCGCCGGACTTGCCCTCGCGATCCTGCGCCTCCTCACTCGGTTGGAAGAGCAGCCGGATCGAGCCGGGCAGTTGGCCGGCATTGGCCAACTGCTTAAGAATGGTGGCGGCGCCCAAAAGCATGGCCGTGTGCGCGTCGTGCCCGCAGGCGTGCATGATGCCGGGGCGCGTGCTGTCGAAATCTGTACCGTTTATCTCCTGAATCGGCAGCGCGTCCATGTCGGCGCGCAGCGCCACCACCGGCCCACTGCCGCCGCGGATGTGGCCGACAACTCCCGTCTTGGCGACTTCGGTCTCGGTTTCAATGTCCAGGTCCACCAGCACGGAATTGACCAGGCCCGCCGTGCGCTGTTCGGTAAAGGTCAGCTCCGGGTAGCGGTGAATCTCGCGCCGCCAGGTGCGAATATTCTCGTGTAAATCCTGCGCCTGTCGCAGGACCTCGTCCGCCGTCACTTTCGAAGGTTTCGTTGTCATTGCTAATTTGCCTTTTGGGTATTGTTTTTCGTTTATGGCGTAGTGAATGCCTATCGCCGCGCCTTGCCGGCACACCACAGCGCGTATGCATCGCGCACGACCTGCAAGCTGTCAGGCATCAGTGCATACTCGTTAATCTCGTCCATTGTCGCCCAGGCGATAGCGGCCGCATCGTCGCCGGCCCGCGCCTCGCCGCTTATATAGGAGGCCCAGTAGTCGATCACCACGTAGTGGTACTCGATGCGCCCTTCGCCGTCGCGCGTTACGGGCTCAAACACGCCTGCCACGCCGCCGATCGCAATCTCGATGCTGCACTCCTCCCGCACCTCGCGTGCAGCCGCATCCGCCAGGCGTTCCCCCAATTCAAGCATACCGCCCGGAATGCCCCACTGCCCGGCGCGTGGGGGACGGCCGCGCTGCACCAGCAGCACGCGCCCGTTTTCGTCGAACACAACTACACCCGCACCGACCAACGGGGCATCAGGATACTGCCTGCGTACGCTCATTGCTAATCCTTGTGAAAGGGAGTGCGGAAAATCGACTGAAATTGCTAGTACCACTGGCGGATCAACGCGGGCACTTCCTCTAAATTATGCACTACAGCGTCCGGCTTCACCTGGTGGGCAGCGAGCTGATTTTGCTGCTCTACTTGGGATGACGTCGGACCGTCCATCCACACCGCCAGCGCGCCCAATTCCAGTCCGCCCTGGACGTCGTCGATCAAGCTGTCGCCTACTACCACGACCTCGTAGGGCAGTGCGTCCCAGCGGTCGAGCACGATCTGAAAGAAGCGGGAGTCAGGTTTGCGATACTCGACCGCAGCACTGCACAGGCAGACGTCGAAATATGGGCGCAGACCCAGGTAGTCGATCGTTCTTTGGAAGACACGATCGCAGTTGTAGTTGGACAGCAACGCCAGCTTGCAGCCATCGGCGCGCAGCGACTCGAGCGCCTGTCTGGCACTAGGGGCTAAGCGCCAGCCGGTCATCTCGGGAGCATAGAAGATATCCACTGCTTGTTTGAGTACCTGTGGATCCATGCGCGAAGCGGGGTAGCCGTAGAACTGGAGGAGAAAGCTCAGGGCGTCGTCGGCGAGATGTTCTTCCTTCTCCTCCGCCGACTTCTCCTCGGCGAAACGGCGTGCCTCCACGATGTTGGGTGCGAAATCGGGGGGCAGATCCATACCGGTGCTCCGCATATAGGCTTCGGCTGCCTGTGCGCCCCGCTCGAGCAGCGTCTGCAGGGGCTCGCGCCAGGCGTGCCAGCGTGTTGTCGAAGTCGAAGATCACGCCTTGTACCAGGCGCAGAGACTGCCTCTCCGCTGGCATGCTCCAGTTCAGGAAAGAAATCGCGGGCGAGTTGCGGCCAGATCAGTATCCTCCAACTCGGCCGCTTCCATCGGCGCTACATCATGATAAGCAGGCAGTCTTCTCCATTGGCTCGGGGGGCGGGCCAAACAGCGCATACTGCTCTTCACTTGTGAGGGAGCGCCCCTGGGCCCGTACACGCGCCAGGAAGCGTTCCTTTTCTTCTGGGGTCAGTGGCTCCATCCCCTGGCCGCAGTTCGACCGTGTCCAACCGCCTTTCCGCCTCTTCGCGTTCTCGCTCATCATCTTCCAGCATGCCTCGCATTATAGCACAGCAAAAATTGAGCCTTCCGTAGGTCACGTCACCGAGACTATAATGCCACGGCAGACGAAACCTTATTGCTGCAGCTGCCTTCGGGGCAGCAGGATGGGTCCGTGGACAAGGGAGAAAATGATGGAGACTGACGAGAATACCGAGCGCAGCCGGTCGGCCGTGCGTTCCTTATACGAGGGTGTGCTGGACGCCTGGAACCGGCGCAATGGCGCGGAGATGGCGGCCCCCTTTGCCGAGCAGTGCGTGCTGATTGGCTTTGACGGCAGCACGATGCACAGCCGCGGCGAGATCGCCCAAGCGATGTCTGCCATCTTTGCCGATCACGCGACCGGCGCCTATGTGGGCAAAGTGCGGAGCGTGCAGGTCGTGGCGCCGGGTGTTGTGCTGGTGCTGGCTGCTACCGGCGTCGTTCCCGCCGGCGCGGTGGATCTGAATCCCGCACTTAATGCCTGGCAAACGGTTGTGGCGCAGCAGCAAGGTGATGGCTGGCAGATCGTGCAGATGCAGACGACGCCTGCCCAATTTCATGGGCGGCCCGAACTTGTTGCGCAGCTGACAGAAGAACTGCGCGCCTGGCGCGGCGGCGAAGAGCGCTACGAGTAGGCTTGCCTAGACAGTGGCTTTAGAGATCTGCTCGCCCGTCTGCCAGGCTCTTGCTCAGGGCAGCGGGCAGCAGGATCACCGTCAGGTAGGCAATGGTCAAGAAGCCGGCAAAGAGCAGCGTCACCGCCACCGTGCGCGGGTAATCCAGCGGGTTCAGCATGTAGATCAACACCTGCTTCGCCATACCCAGGGGATCGACCAGCACATCCCAGCTGTTCCAGCGTTGGAAGCGGCCGAGATAAATGCCGAAGCCTGTAGCCGTCAGCACGAATGCGGCAAACAGCCAACTGACGATGCTGCCGAACCAGCGTGCTGTCAGCTGCTGCACAATCCACAACGAGACAAAGCCGAGGATCAGCCCGTTCCAGGCAAACGAGAAGATCATCATCGTGTCAAACCATACCGGCACGTTATTACGAAACGTGATGTGGATCAGGTCGCTTACAATATAGGGCGAGTTGGGAAAGAAGAGGAACCAACTGCCAAAGACAACGAGCATCAGCAGCCGCGGCCTATGCCCAGGTTTGCGATCCAACTGCCATAACAGAAAGGCGAGCGCCAGCGGCACCCATGCCAGCATCAGGTTCCAGTTGAGGAAGATATAGTAGCGAGTGCCGGAGTACCAGATGCGGAAAATGGATAGGGCGACGCTGAGCGCCGACGAGAGTGCCAGTATAAGAAGCAACAGTAGGCGCGGCTGGAGCAGTGGATTGCGGGGTTCGTTCACTCGTGCCATAGCAGAAGTCCCTCGAGATCATTTCCGGCAGAAATTCCGGAATCAATTCGGATCGGTGCAGACATACGTTCGTTTGGTAACGCCGGCCCGCCTCTGGCAGTTCCGCCGCACTGCCTGCGATTATCCCACAATTTCACGCCTGTATGCTCAAACCTGTGTCATAGGCCAGGTAGTATAATTGACGGCAGGGCTACTTTAGGAGGTTTTCTCATGGCATATTCCTTACGTGTCGGGTCCCTACGCTGCCACGTGTTGAGCGACGGCCTGCAGTATGTCGACGGCGGCGGTTTCTTCGGTCTGATCCCGCGCAGCATGTGGCAGGAAGTGATCGCACCAAACGAGCTGAATCAGATCCCATGCGATTCGCGCTCCCTGCTGATTGAGTCGGCCGCGGGGCTGATCTTGGTCGATACAGGGGTGGGCGACAAGCTGCCGCCAAAGGTACGCCAGCGGTTCGGCATGGACAATCGGAACCGCAGGCTGGTGGGTGAACTGGGACGTGCCGGTTTTGCGCCCGAAGATGTCGACATCGTTCTTTGTACGCATTTCCACGGCGACCACATCGGTGGTTCGACCCGCTGGGATACCGAAGACGGGGCCCCGGCCCCCGGTGCGGCCGCGGTTCCGGTCTTTCCGCGTGCCCGCTACATTGGCCAGCGTCTTGAGCTGGCGGACGCCAGCTTCCCAAACGAGCGTACCGCAGCAACGTATGTCGCCGAGAATTTCAAACCGCTGCTGGATTGTGGCTTGCTCGACATTGTGGACGGCCCGCAGCGCCTGGCGCCTGGCGTGCGCACCGACCTTGTGCCCGGCCACACCGCTTGTTTGCAGGCGGTATGGGTGGAGGACGGCGGCGAAAGCCTCCTGTTTCTCACTGACGCCGCCCCATGGGCCGTCCAGTTTGAGCGCCTGGCGTGGGTGCCGGCTTTTGATATTGCGCCGTTGCAGAGTATGGAAACCAAGCGGCGTTTGCGCCAGGAGGCGGCCGAACGTGCCGCTCTGCTCGTGTTCCAGCACGACTCCCAGGTCGTAACGGCGCACCTGGCGCCTGGCAAGCGCGGCCTTGCCGTAGTACCTGAGATAAGTGAAGTGGCCACATTTGATCCGACTCTTTAGGTGGTTTTGTGCAGTAGTTTTCGCAATTGAAAGATTTCCGCGTATTTTTTCTGTATTAGAGCTCCTCTATTAAGAATGGGTAAGTTGCGGCGTACCCCCTAATCGTTCGTACTCCAATTGCACCCCTCACTCCCCAACAAATGACCTACCAGGCACGGGCGCCAAGATCGCTTATATGACCGATGCGCCCGGCCCCTTTCCGCTTTACTATGTTGTCAGCAAAGCGAAACACACAGCAGCAAAGATAACAGCGCAAACGCAGAAGATGTAAGTAGACAAGCGAACAGGTTAGAAGCATCGGGCAGCAGTCGCCTTTGCTACGCAGCGCAGCCCGGTTTCATGGTTAGGTTTTGGTTCTGCTTCTAACGGATTCACTTCGGCGCAACGAATATGCATGTATACGCAATGGCACAAGAATATGCCAAGCGTTTGCAGTAGTCAGCGATGCAAGTTTTCAGTATTTAGTCACACTTTCCAGTGAAGGGGGATTTCATGAACGCTCTGTTTTTGTCCGTGTACTGCTACTTCAAGAGCATGTTTAACGAAGAGGAAGGGCAGGACCTGATCGAGTACGCGCTGATCATTGCCGTGTTTGTCATCGTGGCAATCCTTGGTCTCCAACTGCTTGGGCCGCAGGTTACTGCGATTTGGACCCGCATTGCCGGTTTCCTGCCGGCCGGCGCCGCCTCGCAGCTAAGCGAACTCGTTCCCGCTAGTGCTCCGTCACCCTCAGCTAGCAGCTAGGTTGATGGGGTGACGTACGCAGATTTGTAGCTGTACAAGGGCTCTGCTCTCCACATCGGACGATGATGTTGGTCCGGATGTAGAGGCAGAGCCCAAAACAAATGAGGCGCACCATGACACGTCGCATGGGGGCTGAATCGGGACAGGATCTGGTCGAATACGCCCTCGTCCTGCCCCTCTTTTTATTGTTGATGTTCAGCACGATCGAGTTCGGTTTCTTGTTCTTTCAATACACGATGGTGGTCAATGCTGCCCGTGAGGGCGCCCGCACCGGTATCGTCGTCGACACCACGGCATGCGGCCGGGACTGTCTCGAAGACAGGATCGAGGCTGCTGTACGTTCGAAGATGACCAGTGTCGATCCCCATAAGGTGGAAGTCACGTCGTTGTGGCCCACTGTCAACTACCAGCCTCTGGTGCAGGTGACAGTGCGTTACCAGACAGGATTTATCACTGGGGCATTGATCGAGGAGATGGGTGGAAACGGAAGTGTAACGCTAGCGTCAACCGCAACAATGCAGCGCGAGTACTAGGCGCTTACGCAGCGCCGCTTTCTTCGAAGGCTGCGGTTCCCTAGCAAGCTTCTGCTACCGCTACGCAGGTTGCAGATCATGAGGAAACACCTATGGCCCGGTTACGTGGCTTCGTTTGGTTATCAGCAGGCGTCGTACTTGCACTTCTCGCTGGCCTTGTCGCCTATACGACCCTCACACGTGTGACGGAAACGCCCACTGGCAGTGCAGCTGCTGGACCTACCGTTACGGTTCTTACGTCGGCACGCGCGTTACCCGTCCGCAGCGTACTCACACTCGACGACCTTCTCCCCGTAGATCTTCCCGCTGACGCAGTGCCTGACGGCGCCGTCAGCACCACAGATGCCGCGGTCGGCCGTCTCACGACGACAGCCCTCTTTCCCGGCGAGCCCATCATTGAACAAAAACTGGTGGACCCCAACGTGGTCTCACCTGATGGCCGCAAGGCGCTCTTCCTGCTCGAAGATGAAGTTTTGATGGCTCTTCCCGCAGCTGACAGGCTCAGCGGCTCCGGTATGCTGGCGGCCGGCGATCACGTCGATATCCTGTTCTCGCTTATGTTCCCCGAGAACCGTGGCATCGGCGCCACCGACACGCAGCAGCAAGATCAGCAGACGACCTTCGGTCTGCTGCAGAACTTGACCATTGTCGCTTTGCTCGGCGGAGTGCCTGCACCCGCTGCCAGCGAAGATAACGGCGAAAAAGCTACAGCTGCTCCGCCCGACACAGTGCTTGTGTCGATTTCGCCGCAAGATGCTCTCGCCGTTAAGTACGCGATCGACGCCGGCGGCACGATTGACCTGGTGCTGCGCGCTCCGGGCGTGGAAAAGCCTTTTGTGACCGATCCCGTCGACATCGATTACTTGATCAACCGTTATCGGATTCCTACGGGGCCGGGCAGATAAGAGGGGGGCACAAGGTGTCGCGAATTGGACCTGGAGATACTCTTCGTATCTTGTTGATTGCCGAGCGCGAGAGTCTGCGCGAGCAGATCGGCGCAATCCTGGCGCAGTATGCCGGTGACCACCGCCTTTTCTGGGTGGCCCAGGCTGAGGTTGCTGCCAAGCGTGCCGAAGACTTGCTGCCGCACCTGATCTTGGTCGACGATGATCTGACGGGCATTCCTGCCCCGCAGGCGATTCGCCAGCTAAGCGCTGCCGTGCCCGCCGCTGTCACGCTCATCATGGTCGAAGAGGGCGCCATGGGCGTCGCTCGCCAGGCCGTACTTAATGGTGCACGTGGCTTCGTCGTCAAGCCATTGATCGCCGATGACTTCTGGTCGACGATCTACCAACTCCTGGTGCAGAACCAGGCGCCCAGCAGTGAGCCAACGCACGACAATTCCCCCGGCAATGTCGTCGTGTTTGTCGGCCCCAAGGGCGGTACCGGCCGCACACTCATCACGGTTAACACTGCCATCGCCGTACGCAAGGAAACCGGCAAGTCAGTTGTCCTCGTCGATGCGGACTACAACGCCCCCGCCCTGGACGTTGCCCTCAACCTTGAAGGCGACAACGACATCAGTATGCTGCTGGCGCGCATCTCGCGCCTGGACCGCGAGCTGGTTTCCAGTGTGCTAGTCAAGCATTCGTCGGGCATCGAAGTCCTGCTGGCGCCCCCGCCAAGCTACGGCGCCCTCGATATCTCGCTGCCCCAAGTTGAACAGATCGTCTCTAACCTGCGCAGCATGTTCGACTGGGTATTCATCGACCTTGGCGTGCTGCCCGACGAAGCCGGCTACGCCTTCCTCGACAATGCCGATTACATCGTCATGACCGTGCTGCCTGAACTTGTCTGCCTGCGCAACACGCGCCTTATGCTCGATCAGCTTCACGCCCGCGGCTACGGTGAGAATAAGGTCCGCCTGGTGCTCAACCGTGCCGGTATCTCCGGCGGCGTGAGCCAAGGTGACATCGAAGAGCGGCTGCACGTACGCATCCATCACACGGTGCCTGACGATCAGCCGTTGGTCAGCCTGAGCATCAACCGGGGCGTGCCGCTGATTCTAAGCCACAGCCGCAGCGCCGTGGCGCGCGCCATACAGTCTTTGGCACAGCGCTTTGTGGCCGAAACGGCCGGCAGTGCTGCCGTTGCGTCCAGTTCCATCAGCGCAAAGCCTAACCTGCGCGGCGGCCTCTTCAACCGGGTCTTCCATCGTGCTACGTCGGTGGATGCCTAAGCGGGGTGAAGCATGAATTCTGCATTGATCGTCGCCGTCCTGGCTGCACTTTCGGTAATCAGCCTCTTTCTTGCCTTGATGCGCATGGTTCCCCAGCGCGACCCGCTGGAAGAGCGGCTGGCAGAATACGGGCTGACCGACTACGTGCGTGGCCCCCGGCGTGAAGACCGGCCAGAGGAAACCGGTCGTTTCCCGGCCCTAAACCGTATGCTCCACGGGTTTGGTCTCGGCGAAAAACTGGCCCAGGCGTTGATCCGTGCCGACGTCCCCCTAACGGCCGCCGAATTCGCACTCTTTATGCTGCTGCTGGGCGGCCTGGGATTCTTTCTGGGCGCCTTTCGGCTGAACGCTATGATCGGGTTCTTTGTCGGCCTCGTCTTTGCCACCGGCCCGCTGCTCTATCTGAAGATAAGCGAAAGCCGCCGGCGCGCAGCGTTCATCAACCAGCTTCCAGACCTTCTCACGCTGCTTGTCGGCTCGCTGCGAGCAGGCTATGGTCTCTCACAGGCAATCGAACTGGTGGCACGCGAAGTGCCGTCACCGGCCAACAAGGAATTTGCCCGTGTGGTGCGCGCCACCGGCCTCGGCCTCCCGCTGCAACGTGCGCTGGAAGGCATGGCCGAGCGCATTGACAGCGACGACCTGGACCTGGTAGTGACCGCCATCAACGTCCAGTACGAAATGGGCGGCAACCTCTCGAGCGTGCTCGAGACCATCAGCGATACGATTCGCGAACGCGTGCGTGTGCTGCGTGAGGTGCGCGTGCTGACGGCCCAACAGCGGCTGACCGGGACGATTCTCGCCATGCTGCCGATCGCCCTGGCCATCATCATGTCCCTCATCCGGCCCGGTTATTTCGATCCATTCTTCGAGCCCGGCTGGCCGCAGATCATGCCGTTCATGGCCATCGGCATGATGGTCGTCGGCTTCTTCCTGATTCAGAAGATCGTCAACATCAAGGTGTAGCACATGTTACTCGACCTGCTTGACACCTCCTGGGCTCCAATACTATCGGCGATGCTGACATCCGCCGCCGTTATCGCCGTCTGGTTTGCCTTGGCCCCTGCCAAGTCCAGCAAGGCTGTAACTTCACGCCTGCAAGGCTATGTTGATCGCAGCGAACTGCTCGATGCGGGCGACATGGAGCGGTCACTCTCGAGCCGGGCAATCATGCCGTTTGTGCACAGGGTATTGACCTTTCTGGGTGGTTTGATGCCGCAGAAGGATATGGCGGAACTCTCTCAGAACCTGACCCGTGCCGGCGATCCAGGTGGCCTAACCGTACTTGACTTTGTCGGCCTGCGCATCATCCTGGCCGCCGCTGCCGCGGCAGCTGCCATCTTCATGCTCGGCGGCAACAGCATGTTTGACTACGTGCGCAATGGCCTCATCGCCATGCTCGCCGGCTTTATGCTGCCGAAGCTGTGGTTGAACCAGAAAATCAAGAAGCGCAAGATCGAGATTTCACGTGCGTTACCCGACGCACTGGACATGCTCACGATCGGCGTCGAAGCAGGTCTTGCGTTTGAATCGGCCCTGCTGCGGGTGGGCGATCAATGGAATAACGCCCTCTCCCAGGAGTTCCGCCGTGTCGTCAGCGAAATGCGCATCGGCATCCCACGCAACGAGGCGCTGCGGCGCATGGCCGATCGCACAGGCGTCGAGGATCTGTGCACATTTGTCGCAGTACTGATTCAGTCCAACACACTGGGTGTCAGCATCTCCCAGGTTCTCCATACGCAGGCGGACCAGATGCGTTTGAAACGACGCCAGCATGCAGAAGAGATGGCGCACGCCGCTACCGTCAAGATTGTGGTAGTGCTCGTGTTCTTCATTCTGCCCTCGCTGTTTATTGTCGTTCTCGGCCCTGCCGCACCGCGTATCGTCAATCTGCTAAGCAACGTAAGTGGTTTGCCGTAAACGGCAGATGATACAGGTGAAATCATGGCAGCAACCTTAAGCGCCAATCCTGGCGAACGTGAAGACGGCGAATACCAACAGGCGCTCCACTATTTCCATCTTGGCCAATGGCAGGAAGCCATTACCGCCTTCGAGGCGCTGCGCACTCGCTATCCCGGCGACCCGCGCCTGGAACGGATGCTGCAGGATGCGCGCTTCAAGGCCAGCCTCGACGCAAAGAGCACCGTACGTGAGAAGCGCTGGATCATTCCCTGGCGCGCGATCCTGCTGCGGGTGGCGATGGTAGTCGTCGTAGTTGTGATGATCGGCGTCGGCTTTTCGGTGATTCAGTGGCGTGTGCTGCCTATGATCAGCGCAATGCAGCTCGAACGGCAGCAGGCAACGATGCTGGCAGAGGCTGAAAGCCTGCGCAAGAGTGGCGACCTGGACGCAGCAGAGGAAAAGTATGTTGCCACTTTGGAGAAATTCCCCAATTTAGCTGCGGCTCAGACCGGTCTCGAGACTGTACACCGGGAGCAGAAGCTGTTTGCGACCTACAACCAGGCTGTGGCTGCTGAACAGGCAGGCGACGACGCGACGGCCCTCAAGCTGTACAGTTCGCTGCAAATGGATTCGCCCAACTATCGCGATGTTGGTGCGCGCATCCTCGGCATTCGCCACCGGGGAGATCTGTCAGAGTTGTACGATCGCGCCGTTACGCTCAAGACCCTGGGGCTCGAGCCGGAAGCCATCGACGCCCTCTTCCAGATCCAGGCACTTGACGTCAACTTCCGGCAGGATGAAGTCCGCAGCATGCTGCACGCACTCAACCTGAAGCAAGGCCAACGCATCGTCACGGCGTCGCCGGCCGAACCTGCCGATGTGCCCAAGGCGCTGGACTTCTTTAACGCTGCACTCGAGCAGAAGCCCAACGATCCTGTCACGCTGACCGAGGCGCGCCTCGCCGTCAGCTTTATTGCCGGACGCGATGCCTATAATGCGCAGAACTGGGTTGAGGCAGTCTCGCGCCTGCGCACCGTCTTACAACGAACGCAACAATTACCTCGATGGCACGGTAGCTAGTTTGCTCTACCAGGCCCTCATCAACCTGGGCGACCAACTGGTCAACGACGATCTGCTTGGCCGCCTACGAACAATACAGCCAGGCGTGCAACCTGCCTGTCGCCGATAGCGTCACGGCGTGTGCCAAGGCCAGCAACATCATCCCCCTGCTGACGCCTACGCCGACGCCGACCTTGACACCTACGCCGGCGCCGACTTCGCCGCCAGCACCGCCGGCTACTGCTACCCCCACGCCCACGCCGCGGCCGCTCGAGATGTTCCGCAATCGCATCGTCTTCAAGTCCGAAAACCCCGAGCAGCCAGGCATGTGGGTCATGAATCCCGACGGCTCGAACCGCGAGTACCTGGGGCCCTTAGAAGCTTATAGCGACAGCTTTGATGCTTTGCGTGCCACAGAACGCTTCTCGCCGGACAAGCAGTACTCGGTGGATACGTCCAGTGTCGACGGCCGTGCCCAGGTCATTCTGAAGTTCCCGACTGCGCCCTACTGGAAGCCGCTCACACGCCTGACAGGGATTGCCTACGACCCCGTGTGGGCACCGGACGGCAGTTGGATCGCCTTCACAGCGGCCGAGAACGAGAGCGACGACATCTGGGTGATCCGTGCCGACGCCTCAGAGCAGAAGTCGCTCATGCGCAACGATTGGGAATGGGACAAGCACGCATCGTTCTCGCCCGACAGCAAGCGCATTGCGTTCTTCTCGAACCGGTTTGGCGAGCGGCAGATCCTGATCATGGACGCCAACGGCCAGAACATCGTCAACATCAGCAACGTGCCTTGGGCGGAATACGACCCGATCTGGGTGAAATAGGAGAGCGCACATGTTTAACGGTAATGGCAAACGACCACCCAATACGCTGCCCGGTGCGCGACCCGCACGCTTGACCGGCGATCGCGGCGCCAACAGCGCTTACATGGCCATGCGCGACCGCATCCAGCAGCGGCTGCTGGCCGAACTCAGCCCCGGTGTGACGCGCAGTGATACTGCCGAAGTGCGCCGCGTGGTCGAACGTATTTTCAACGAGACGACGGCCGAATTGGGTTTGCCGCTCAGCCGTCTCGAGCGCAACGACATCTTTGACCTGGTGATGGCCGACATCCTGGGCTATGGGCCGCTGGAGACGCTGCTGCACGACGATACGGTAACGGAAGTGCTCGTCAACGGCCCCGACCATGTCTTTATCGAGCGCTCGGGCAAGCTGGAAGAGACGGACATCAAGTTCCGTGACAACGACGACGTGCTGCGCATCGTCGAGCGCATCGTAGCGCCGCTGGGCCGCCGTGTCGACGAAAGCAGCCCGATGGTCGATGCCCGCCTGCCCGACGGCTCGCGCGTGAACGTCATCATACCGCCTATTTCTCTGGTGGGGCCGACTATCAGCATCCGCAAATTCCCCAAGCATGCCCTGACGCCGGATGAACTGATCAAGAAGGGCGCATTTACGCCTGGCATCGCCGAGTTCCTCAAGGCTTGTGTTACGGCCCGTCTCAACGTCGTCGTGTCCGGCGGTACTGGCACCGGTAAGACAACGGTGCTCAATGCGCTCTCGTCTTACATCCCGGATGGCGATCGCATCGTCACGATCGAGGACGCAGCCGAGCTGCGTTTGCAGCAGCGCCATGTGGTCCGCTTGGAAGCGCGGCCCGCTAACGTAGAGGGCAAGGGACACATTTCCATTCGCCACCTCGTCATCAATGCCTTGCGTATGCGCCCCGACCGCATCGTCGTAGGCGAGGTGCGCGGTGGCGAAGCGCTTGACATGCTCCAGGCCATGAACACCGGCCATGACGGCTCGCTTACCACCGTCCACTCCAACAACGCACGTGACACGCTGCGCCGTGTCGAAACGATGGTGCTGATGGCCGGCATGGATCTCCCGCTGCGGGCCATTCGCGAGCAGATCGCCTCGGCGTTTGACCTGATCGTCCACTTGCTGCGCCTGGTCGACGGTACACGCAAGGTCGTCCAGATCTCCGAAGTACAGGGCATGGAAGGCGATACCATTGTCATGCAGGACATTTTTCAGTTCGTGCAGACTACGGTCGAGAACGGCAAGGTGCAAGGATACTTCACGCCGACCGGTGTGCGCCCGAAGTTTTACGACAAACTGGAGAGCGCCGGCCTCTATATTCAGCCGTCAACATTTATGCCTACGGAGCCGGCGCGATTCCGGCGGTGAGATCCTATGCCTACGCTTTTGACTGCCGAAAGCCAATTTAGCGAGTTGACCGGCTCCTCGACGCTCGCCGAGGTGCTGGCGTCGGTAAGTGATGAACTCAGTGGCGGCGGCATGGGCCGGGTACGCCCTTTGCCGACCGGCTTTTCGCCGCTCGACGAGGTGCTGAACGGCGGTCTACGGCCCGGTGACCTGTTTGTCATTGGCGGCCCGTCCGGCGTAGGCAAAACGATCTTTTCTCTGCAGGTAGCGCGCAATATCGTGGCCGGCGATCCGGACGCTACCGCCATGTACATCTGCTACGAACATGATCGCGCACACTTGATGATGCGCCTGCTGTGCATGGAGAGCGCGACCCTGGGTCTGGGAGATGCTGCACTTACATTGCGCCGCATCGGCGCGCTGATTGTTGAGTCCACGCAGGGCGGTTTGCTGGAGCGGCTGCGCGTGGATCCAGTCTACGGTGCCGTGGTTGCCAGCATGGAGAAATACGCCGACCGTCTCCACCTGGTCAAAGCCAGCGGCATCCAGACCAATCTTGACCAAATACGCATGTGGGTCCGCCGCCTCAGCGCCGGCGGGCCGCGGCCTTTTGTCGTTGTCGACTACCTCCAAAAAATACCGGTCGAACACTCGGCTCCCATGCAGGAAAGCGAACTGACGACATATCTTGCGCAGGGTCTCAAGGAACTGGCGATGAGCGCCGGCCTCCGTATCCTGGCGATCGCGGCAAGTGACCGCGATGGCCTCCAGTCTAAGCGCATGCGCCTGCACGACATGCGTGGCAGCTCGGCTATCCAGTATGAGGCAGATATCGGGGCCATTCTCAACAACAAGTTCGCGATCGTTTCCCGTGAGCATCTTGTCTACAACCCTGCGCACGCCGAGGCCATGCGCAACTGGGTAGTCATGAGCATTGAGAAGAATCGTTCAGGCCGCAACGGCGTAGACGTCGAGTTTGCGCTGGATGCAGCACATTTTCATATCGATCCAAGGGGGGGCTATGTCCGCGATCGGCTCATCGACGACCGCATCACGCGCGAATAGTGCCGTCGTCCGCCGTAGTCGTCGGTGGCTGCGGCGAATGCAGCAAGACTCTTGCGACGAGCGGGGCGCCAACATCCTGGAAATGGCGTTTATCACCTTGTTCTTTTTCGTGTTTATTGCCGGCATTGTTGATCTTGGGGGCGCATTTCAGCATTACATCATCACCATCAATGCCTCGCGTGAAGGGGCACGCACCTACGCACGCCTGCCCTGCCGGTCTGACAATAAAGCTGCCCTGCACTCGGCGATCGTCAACTCGGCGGTTGGCGAAGCCGCCCGCAGCGGGCTCACCCTGCTGTCGAAGAACGTCACGATTTCACCGGATCCTTCGACCTCTTGTCCTGCCAGGGGCGCCCAGGTGCGTGTCACCGTGCAGGACGACTTTGACACTTTGATGGGGTACTTTTGGGCTGCGACAACGTTCCCGATCCGTGGTCAGACGAGCATGATGTTTTATGGAGCCGACGAGGAGTAGTCCTCTTGTGGTCATCTTTTCAGAAGGAGGAAGTTCACATGCTACGCAAAGTTATGGTTAAGGATGATGGCCAGTCACTGGTCCAGTTTGCGCTCATCATCGTGATACTGCTGTCGTTTGTGTCGCTGGCAGTCGACGCCGGCAATGTCTTCTCGATGCGGCGCAAGCTGCAGAACGCGGCGGATGCCGCTGCCCTGGCGGCTGCACGCGAGCTGTGCTTGGGGCATACGCCGACCCAGGCAAGCACAACCGCCAATACTTACCTGGTCAAGAACGGAGCAAGCGGGATAGGCGCCATTTCGGGCAACAGTGGTGACACCAGCACCATCGCATTTGCCAACGACAATACCAAGGTCGTGGTGGGTGCGAAGGGCACGGCGGGCCTGGTGCTGGGCAACCTGGTCAACGTCGACGAGATCAAGGTTACCGCCAACGCTAACGCCGCTTGTGGCAAGGCCAGCAGCGCGTGCAATCTCTGGCCGATCATTTTCAGCGCCGATCTGTGGAAGCAGATCCCCTGCGGCAAGACAATCGCCGTTTGGGATACGTTCAATCAAGACCAGGTCGAGTGCTTCATCGGCGGCAAGTACGAGCCAAACCTGTGTAAGTGCTACAACTGCGACCCACAGAACTTGATGGTAGACGACTTCATTATTGTAAATGACATACGTCGCGGCTGGGTAGACTTTCCAACCTCAGAGGACCCGCGCTATCCGGACGTGTGCAAGGAAAGTGGCTCCGGTGCCAACGAGTTGAGATGCAATATTACAGAAGGCTACCAGGGCAAGATTACGCTGCCCAAGTGGATCGATGCGCTGAACGGCGTGAAGGCCAGCGCGTTTAAGGAGGTTGAAGATCGGGTTGGCGATACGGTACGCATCCCCTTGTACAACAATCTCAAGTATGGCGTGCAGTCAAGCTGTTACGACAAGAAGGTGGACGAGTTCAACGTGAGTGACTTTGCGTGTGTACAGGTAGACGGTGTTGAAAAGAATAAGTGGTTATACCCGCTGCCCGGCATGCCCAAGTCGTACCAGAAAATTAAGATGACTGCCGTAATGGTCACCAAGAGCTGCGGCATCTGCACCACGTCTTGTGGCACCACTGACGGCACGCCGGCAGAACCGTGGGAACTGCGTGCCTCCAATCTGGTCAACTAAACAGGCCATGGACGCTGTCACCGTAACCATCGGTCAACTGCCCATGATTACGCTGCTGCTCGCTGCGGGGGCCGGCTTCCTGGCCGGCCTCCTGGCGAACTGGGGGGCTGATCATCTTCCGGTCTACGCCGCAGTGCCGGCCGAGCAGACCCACAGCCACCCACAGCGTAAGCGGATGGTGGTGGCAGGCCTGATCGTGCTGTTCATCCTGCTGGCTTTTCAAAGCCATCCCGATCCTGCCCGGCTGTTTGTCAGCTGGTGCTATGCCTGGTTTCTCACCACGGTGCTTGTAATCGATCTCGAGACACGCCGGGTGCTGAACGTGATGCTGCTTCCCGCAGCCATCTTCGCGGTGGTCGCCGGCCTTTGGCTTGGCCAGCCCACCCTCGCAAGCATGCTGGGCGGTGCCGCTGTGGGCTTTGGCCTGTTCTGGTGTCTTTATTTCGTGGGCCGGGTAAAGTACGGGCGTGGCGCCCTGGGCTTTGGCGACGTCAAGCTTGTCGCCGTCATCGGCCTGATGACCGGCTATCCGAATGTGCTGAACGCGCTCGTGATCGGCGCGGCGTTGGGTGGCGCTGCCGCCGTCGTCCTGCTGCTAACCCGTCGCGCTGGATGGAAATCGACCACCGCCTATGCCCCGTACCTGGCAGTTGGCGCTATGCTTGCCCTCTGGCACACATTCGGCGGATAGGAATTGTGCTATACTACTTACTAGGAGGGTAAGCTAATGGTTCAGGTTCAGAACGTCACACGCGAGCACCCCTTGATGCTGCAAGGCCGCCTTGCAGCCAATTCGTGGACGCGGCTGCGTGGCTTGATCGGCGTGCGCCAGCTTGCTGAGGGCGAAGGTCTGCTCATCAAACCGTGCCATGGGGTGCACTGCATGTTCATGTCCATCCCAATTGACGTCGTCTATGTCGATCGTTCCGATCGCGTGGTGGCCGTCGATAAGGCGATGAAGCCTTGGGCAATCGGTAAAATCTACCGCCAGAGTGCCTACGTCGTTGAACTGCCAGTGGGCGCGATCGACGCCAGCGGTACACAGCCGGGCGACCAACTCAAGGTGGACTACGGCAAGACTGCCAAAAGCTAGCGCGTGGCGCCTGTCAGCGCCGCCTGGATGCGTGGAATGGCCGCTTCAGCCGCGCGCTTCCCCGCTTCCAACAGCACCTCGCCGGCGCTGAGATCCGCCAGGTTGACGTGCGTGATCTCCGGCACGATCAAGATATCCGCCAGTTCCTGCTCGATCTGGGTCGCACGCGCAAGCATGAACAATGCCGTCATCGACAGTTCGACAACATTGCGCGGCTCGGCTTGCGCAGTCGCCGAGCAGCGGCAGGAGGTCGACGGCAATAACGTAGTCGGCGCCCAAATCCTGCGCCACGCTTACAGGCAAGTTATTCACGACTACGCCGTCCACAAGCAGCCGGCCGTTGCGATGGTACGGTGTGAATACGCCGGGTACACTGCAGCTTGCGCGGATGGCCTCTGCCAGCGGACCTTCATTCATCACCACGATCTCGCCCGAAAGCAGGTCCGTAGCGACGGCGGCATATGGCAGATTCAGCTGTTGAATGTCCACCGGGCTGCCTACTACCTGGTCGATCCATTCCATCAGCTTATCCAGGTCGACCATCCCCATGGGGATCGTGCGCGCCGGGTCGCTCCAGTTGATAGCGGGCAGCCGCACAGAAACCAGGTCGAGCCACTTGAGATCGCGTACGATCGTCGCCAGCCGCATGGAGGACACCCCGGCGGCATACAGGCCGCCAACCAGCGCCCCCACACTTGTGCCGGCAATCACTGCCGGATAGATGCCATTTTCTTCCAGCGCCTGCAGCACGCCCACATGCGCAATACCGCGCGCTGCGCCGCCGCCGAGCACCAGGCCTACGCGCTGCGGCCGCGGCGGGTTATCCCATACGACCTTGCGATCGGCAATCAACGTGTTGCTTATAGCCATTTTATTGTTCCTTCATCTGGTAGCGAAGCACGCTCACGCCGGGGAAATCGGCCTTTTCGACGATGGTGCCGTGCTGATTTAGCCATTCATTCATAAGCTCTCGGGAATCCCACATTGTGGCTTCGCTGAGCATAACCCAGACAGTAGGCACTCCCGACGTCCCTGCCTGCATCTGTGCGTCCAATGCTGCCCGTGCCTCTGCGTCTGGTTGGCCGTAATTTGTATAGGGACCCTGCATCCAACGACCCAGGCGCACGTCGCTATCCACAAAGGGATTGGGGCTGAAGCTGTCGCTGTAATAGCGAAAGCTCCACTCCTGGTGGGGAATCTGGAGAATCAAAAGCTCGTCGGGGTTGCGATGCGCCTGGACGTACTGCACGGCGCCCCGCAAGTCATACTTGATCGTCAGCGTCTTCTGCTGCCAGTTGGCATAGCCCCAGACCCCCAAGATATACACCAGGAGCAGCGCCGTAACAGCCGGCGCAATGCGCCCGCTGTTGGCATGTAACACGCGCAGACCCAGCGCAACTGCCAGTAGGGCTGCCGGGCCGATCCAGATGACGTAGCGTTCGGTGAATACAGGCTGGCGCAAGCTGATCAGATAGATAAACGCAACGGGCAGGACAAGCCAGGTAACCAGCAGCCCCATCCGCCGCCAAGGGGCTAGCAGCAGGCCGCCTGTCCCCTCAACAGCCAACCGCCCGGCGCCCAACAACAGGCCGGCGCCGCCAAGAAAGAAGATCGGCGCCAGCCACAATGGCGGGATCGTGCCGATAAATCCACGGGCGTGGTTGAGCAGCAGCCCTTCCAGCACCTGGTTGAGCGGAGTAAAGTTGAAGCCGGATAGCTTTTCCGGCGAGGTCAACAGCCACCAGTGCCACCAAACCATGGGCAGATAGGGCAGGATAAGCCCTGCCAGGGCTACACCATAGCCGCGCCAGTGCCGCCTGCTCGCCGGCCACGCAAATAAAAACCACACCATATGGACGGGGATAACAAGCACCATCAACAGGTGGGTGTACATGGCAGCCGTGACCGTCAACCAGTACCCGAGCCACGGCCATGCCCCGCCGCGTGTTATCCCCCGCAGCCAGAAATAGGTGGCCAGCAGCATCAGGCAGGTGATGGTGGCGTACATCTTCCCTTCCTGCCCGTACCACACCTGGTAAGGATTAAAGGTCATCAACACTGCCGCTACAGTTGCAACGAACGCTCCTGCCGGTGCTCGGGGCGCGGCAGCCTCTTCTCCCAGCACATCTCCATGTCCCCCGGCAGAATCGTCTCGCTCAGGCAGCAGCATCCGGCCCACCTGCCACAGCAGCGGTACGCTGAGTGTCCCCGCCACGGCCGATGGGAAGCGTAGAACATACTCCCATGTCCCCATTAGCGCGAACCACGGGCGCAGGCCGAGGAAGTACAAGGGCCCATTTTGAGCGGCCTGCACGAACATACTTAGCGTTTCGCCGAGGTTGCGCACGGCAAAGTAGATCGCATCGACTTCGTCGCGCCAGAGACTTTGGCGATCCAACCCAAACGCACGCAGCGCAAATGCTGCCAATACAAGACCCAAGAGCAGGGGGCGGCGGTACGAGCGATTCATGTCAGCTATGGCAGCGACTCCGGCCAGTCATCTTCGTCTTTGGGGGGCGGAAGTGGTTGTGCTGTGAATGCACTTTGGTCACCGCCTGTGTCCAGGTCATAACGGGCGCGCTCTTTGTCGCGGAACGCCAGCCCCGCCAATACGCCGGCGGTTACAAAGAAGAGAACGGAGCCGCCGAGAAACCACAGCAAGGCCAAGGTTGCTCCTGCCGAATCCAGCACCTGGACAAAGAAGGACCGCCTGATCGCATTGTCCAGTGCACCGCCGCTTGGGTCGGGTGTCGCCAGCTCGATCGGCCGCTGCGTGGGCCCGCCTGGCACTGCGGCGACCTGCTCAGCGGTTGATGTCGCTGTAACCGTAATGATGACGCCGGTTGACGGCATGCCGACCTGTTCGGGAACCGGTGTTGCCAACGGCGACATTACCTGCGCCGTTTGAGTCGCACCAAAGGTATCGAGTATCGGCGTCGGAAATCCAAACATCGCTTGGGCGGTCAGGGTTGCGCCGTAGGGATCCAAGATGGGCGTGGGGAACCCAAACTGGGCCTGGGCCGTCATGGTCGCCCCTACCGGGTCGATGATTGGCGTTGGGAAGGCAAACTGGGCCTGGGCGGTCAGGGTTGCGCCGTAGGGATCCAAGATGGGCGTGGGAAACGCAAACTGCGCTTGGGCCGTCATCGTCGCGCCTACCGGGTCAATGATCGGCGTGGGAAATGCAAATCTGCGCCTGGGCCGTCATCGTCGCGGCAAACGGGTCGAGCGGCGACACAAAGGGGTTGCCGGGAGAACTGGCCTGGATGCCCGGGATGCCCGGATAGGGTGTCGGCGCCAGCCCCCCCGGCGTACTGAAAATCAGCACCGTAGGCGGTGGCGTAAACGTGGGCGATGGCGTCCACGTCCAGGTGGGCGTCGGCGTGGCCGGAATGGGGGTGAGCGACGGTGTCGGGGTGAGCGTATCGATCAATATAGGCGTATTGGTCGCAGTTGGCCCGCGTGTGACAGTTGGAGTAGGCGTGATTATATTAACGGAAGAACTGGCGAAGGCCGTGGCCCGATAGCCAAGCGAGGGATTGGTCGCCGTGTAATACATCGTGCTGTTGACGATCGACTTGGCCTCGAATGGTCCAAGAAACGAAGGAAGGCCAAGCGTGCCAGTCAACACATTCGTGGTCAACGAGATACGCGCGCTGGGTGCGAGGTTCAGGTTGAACGAAACATCGATCTTCGTGTTTGGCTCGATGAGTGTATGGTTGGTAAATGTTACGACGCTGGGGTTGCTTAGCACCACGCAGTAGTAGTACACCTGCCCATAGGGCACATTGTTCAGCGCTGTCGTCGTGCCACAACTGACCGGATCCGTATTAACGGTTTTGAGCAGTGATACTGATGCCGATGGCCCTGCTACGACCACGGGTTCTGTAGCGGCACTGACGCTGAGCGAACCGCTGTCGGCCGTAGAAGTGACGTAGGCTCGGCTGCTCAATATAGGCGAGGTGAGTGACGCCGCCAGCGCTGTATTGTCGGCGCTTGTTATGCGCAGGGTGGCGCTGGTGGTACCGCTTGGTCCCAGGGGCTTGACGAGCGTCAGGTTGTTAATCCCAAAGCCAGGTATGCTGATCAGGTGGTTGGTCAAGCTGATCGAACTGGCATTCGTCAACGTGATACACAGATACGCTTTGCTTGTATAGCTGGTCAGCGTGACGGCCGGAGCTGCGCAATTCGCTGCGGTCGCACCCGCTGTGGCGCTGACGCCAAGCGCTGCCGTCATGCCCAGGGTGACGACGGAGATGGTCGTCGGGTTGCTCAACACCTGCTGCTGGAGCGAGCCGTCGGCAGAACTTACACCCCAGCCTGCATATGTGGTCTGATTGGCTACCACCGTAAGAGGCCTGATCAGCCCATTTGCGCTTGTGGGAGCGAGCGTCTCTCCCGGCTGCAGCAAAAAGCCGGGCGGTTTGACCCAGGCCACCGGCTGAAAGTCGCTGGTATCAAAGTTGTCTATCAGGTCCAAGGGGTCGATGGCGACCGTGCCCGTGTTGGTGAGTGTGTAACAGACATACACGGTTCCACCAGGCGCAACGGAAACCTGGGTGGTAGTCGCACACACATCCGGGGTGGTTCCCACCGTCTTGGACAAGGCGACACCCAACTCTTGCTCCGGTGCAGCATGGGCACGCTGCGCAGCCGCCAGGTTCCAGGCAAACAGGCAGAGCAGCATCGATGCGGTCAGCACCCCAATGCCCATGCCCTTTCGCAATCCGCCTGCCCGCCCTCTCACCAAACGACCTCCGGTCGTCCTCACCCTCTCACTCCCCCCGCGTCGTCACATCGCCGCTGCCAACCGTATGCGAGAGCCCGGCCTCATCGGTCACCACCAACGCACCGTCAGGCGTCACGTCTACAGCGGTGCCGTGTAGGGCTTGTTCGCTGGGCTGACCATGTTGGCGTACCGTAACCGGCTGCCCCAACGTATACAGCAGCGATCGCCACTCTTGATAGATGTTGTGATCCGCACGTTTTGGGCCAAGCAGTTCGTTCCATACCTGTCCTAGCGCGATCAGCAGATCTGAGCGGTCGATCGGGCGCCCTACATGGGCCAAGAGACTGGTTGGCTGCGGCGCCGGCTGCGGCACTTTGGGCAGCAGCTGTACTGGTTGGTTGACATTGATGCCGATGCCGACCACGGCGCATTCCATCAAATTGTTGCAGTAGGAAGTCTCGATCAATATCCCGGCAACCTTGCGACCGGAGGCGAGGTCCGGCCCCAACAGAACGTCATTTGGCCATTTCAGCCCGATCTCATCACTCAGATCGGGGAGTATACTAAGGATGGCGCGTACGACGGCAATGCCTGACAACATCGCCAGCTGTGCCGGATTGGCCGGCAGCTGCGGCGGCTTGAGAATAAGGCTCAACAAGATGGCCTGGCTGGCAGGTGCTTCCCAGGCACGTTTGAGCCGCCCTAATCCGGCCGTCTGCTCTTCGGTCACGACCAATGTGCCCGAGCGTGTGCCGGCCTGTGCTGCCAACTCCATCGCGATATGCATTGTGCTAGGAATACTGTGATGATAGTCGATAGTGTGCCCAACGAGAGAACGGTTGAGGCTCATAGCGATACGTGTCAGATCGAGTAAAGGTCCACCGGCATAGGCATAGTTGTTCATTACATTGATTTCCAGTCCAAAGAACTGTGCAGAATCGACAAGTATAAAGAAGATTTTGAAAATTACTTTGCTAATCAGCTTACCTGAGGTGGCGCAGTGCGTCAAAACCTCCTGGTATGGCGCCGCTTTGTGCATCCATGATCTATCATGTAGAATGGCGACCGAGTGGCGTTGGCAGTGGCAGTGGCAGTGACAATGGCACAGCCAAACGCACATGGATCTGAAATGAGGAGCCGTCTTGGCTCAGGATTTTTCCACGGACGTTCCCTCGAATAGGCAGGATGAACCACTTCCGCCATATGAGGAATATGAGCTTGAGGCGGACGAAACGCGGCCTTCGCTGCCTATCATCCTGATCAGTGCGGCATGCGGCATTGCCGGCGGCGTCATAGGTTTGTACGTCACGCGCATGTGGCTCGATTGGGACGTACAGCCAAGTGTATTTGTGGCCGTACTAGGGCTCAGCTTTGGTTTAGGTGCTTCAGGTGCGGGGCTTTCGGTATTTACCGGCTCGCGCGCTGCGGTCGCCAACATCGTCTTTAGCTGTGGCCTGATTTTCGCGTCTCTCGTGTTTTTCGCACTGTGCTCGTTAGTCGGGGCGCTGGGTGCTACGTTGCTCTTTTTGCGCTGATCGTGTCGCAGCCGGCGCTGGCAGACCGGCCATGAAGAATGGAAGCAGCAACAATACTGAACAATCGTAATTCTGTCTACACCACTGCCGGCGATTGCCCCTTAGGATACGGCAGACACATATCGACACGACAAAAAAGGTAGGTGGAGGTTGAGCGAGCAAACCAACGATCCGCGCATCATTGAGCTGCGCGAGATGAAGACGCAGGCCTACCTGGGTGGTGGCGAAGAGAAGATTGCCCGCCAGCACGCCCGCGGCCGCATGACGGCGCGCGAACGCCTGACTCTTCTGCTTGACAAAGGCAGTTTCCGCGAACTGGATATCTTTGTCACCCATAACACGCAGGATTTTGGGCTCGCCGACCAGAGAGTCCTCGGCGACGGCGTCATTACGGGCTACGGCACAATCAATGGGCGCCTCGTCTACGTCTACTCGCAGGATTTCACGGTCTTTGGCGGCAGCGTCAGCCGCACCCACGCCCAGAAGATCTGCAAGATCATGGACATGGCGATGAAGAATGGCGCGCCCATCGTCGGACTGAACGACTCCGGCGGCGCCCGTATCCAGGAGGGTGTCAACAGCCTCGCCGGCTACGCCGAGATCTTCTATCGCAATGTCATTGCCTCAGGCGTTGTGCCCCAGATCAGCGTCATTATGGGGCCCTGCGCTGGCGGCGCAGTCTATAGTCCGGCGATCACGGATTTTGTGATCATGGTTAAAGACACGTCGCACATGTTTGTCACCGGCCCCGACGTGATCAAGACAGTCACGCACGAAGACGTAACCTTTGAGGAACTGGGTGGTGCGGTGGTGCATGCCAGCAAGTCCGGCGTTGCCCACTTCGCAGCCGAAAATGAGGAGGACGCCCTCTTCTTAGTCCAGCATCTTGTCGACTATCTACCCAGCAACAACATGGCGGACCCACCCCTTGAGCCGTCAACCGACGATCCACTGCGCGAGGCGCCCCAGTTGGATTCGATCGTGCCGGATAACCCAAACCGCCCCTACGATATGAAGGAAGTCATTCGCCATATCGTCGACAACGGCCAGTTCCTGGAAGTGCACGAGCACTGGGCGCAAAATATCATCGTCGGGTTTGCCCGTCTAGGCGGGCGCACCGTCGGCGTCGTGGCACAGCAGCCCATGGTGCTGGCCGGCGTGCTTGACACGGAGGCCAGCCAGAAGTCTGCCCGGTTTATCCGCTTCTGTGACTCTTTCAACGTACCGCTTATCGTGCTCGAAGATGTGCCCGGCTTTATGCCCGGCCTCAACCAGGAACATGGCGGCATCATTCGTCACGGCGCCAAGCTGCTGTACGCCTTTTCTGAAGCGACCGTACCCAAGCTAACAGTGATCGTGCGCAAGGCCTACGGCGGCGCCTACTGCGTGATGAACCCGCGCCACATTGGCGCCGACCTCGTGCTGGCGTGGCCAAGCGCTGAGATCGCCGTGATGGGGCCGGACGGCGCCGTCAACGTGATCTTCCGGCGCGAGATTGCCGAGGCTGCCGACCCTGTCGCACGCAAGGCGGAACTGGTGCAGGAGTATCGCGCCCGCTTCGCCAATCCGTATGTGGCTGCCGGCGCCGGCTTTATCGACAACGTGATCGAGCCGCACGAAACGCGTGCCCGGCTGATCAATGCCTTGGAGATGCTGCGCAACAAGCAGTCCAGCCTGCCGCCCAAGAAACACGGCAACATTCCGCTGTAGTGGCTGCCCTGAGCGCCGCCACACATGCACCGCCGAGGAGATCGACATGGCGCTGGCCGAAATCGAGTTTGAACTACCCGCCACCCAGTACGAACTGATGGGCTATCCCGGCCTGCACCAGGGTGAGTCACTGTCGCTTGTCTTGGATGCCGGCGTGCTGCTGCCAGATTCAGCGGCCGACAGCTGGTTCGCCGTGCGCCAGGAGCCGCTGCCCCCCAAGCTGGCACTGATCGGACCCGCCACCTATGCTTTTGCGGGGCAGATCGTGGAGGCCGACCTGTTCAAGAGTGATGGCGCTGAGACTGGTGTGGTCGTCGTACAGTGCGGCGACGTCGCAGTACGTGTGACCTGTGCCCCTCAAGAAGACGGTACGCTGCCCTGGGGCACCTGGGAGACTCGCTACCTGGCCGGTGTGGGACGTCTGCAAGGCATCGTCGAGGAGGACTACCACGCTGACAGTCGGCCGGCCACAAGGTGTGACGATCTGGCGCTTTCGCCGCCTCGTCCTCGGCCCGGGCGACCCGCTGTTTGGCCAGTGGCATGAATCAGTCGAACTGCTGCCGTCACCTTTTCGCTACGATCGCATAATCGTGACTGCCCGTGTTCACCGCGACCGTCTCTAGAGGGTAAAGGATCTTCAATGTTCAAGAAAGTGCTGGTCGCCAACCGTGGTGAAATTGCCGTCCGTGTCCTGCGTGCCTGCGAAGAGCGCGGGATCGATACCGTTGCGATTTTTTCCGAAGCTGACCGTTCTGCGCTCCATGTGCGGTATGCCAACGAGGCCTACTGTATTGGGCCGGCACCAAGCCGTGATAGCTACCTGCGTTCCGATCGTATTATAGATGTCGCCCGCAAGGCCGGCGTGGATGCCATCCACCCGGGCTATGGCTTTCTCTCCGAACGTGCCGAATTCGCTGCGGCCTGCGCTGATGCCGGCATTACGTTTATTGGCCCCAGCCCCGAGGCGATTGAGGCGATGGGCGATAAGATTACTGCGCGTGAGACCGTGCGCAAACGCGGCGTGCCGCTGGTTCCCGGCAGCGAGCGCGGGCTGGGTGATGAGGCACTGGTCGCCGCGGCCAAGGAGATCGGCTTCCCGATCATGATCAAAGCGGCTGCGGGCGGTGGCGGCAAAGGGATGCGTGCCGTTCATGATATCGGCGCTCTGGCCGGCGCCATCGGTGCGGCCCGGCGCGAGGCCATGGCGGCGTTTGGCAACGACGAAGTCTACCTGGAGAAGCTGATCACCAATGCCCGCCATATCGAGATCCAGGTGCTGGCCGACAGCCACGGCACGACGCTCAGCTTGAATGAGCGCGAGTGCAGCATCCAGCGCCGGCATCAGAAACTGATTGAAGAGGCGCCCAGTGTGGCGATTGACGAGAGACTGCGCAAGGAGATGGGCAAGATAGCCGTGGCGGCGGCCGAGTCCGTCGGTTACGTGAATGCAGGCACAATTGAGTTTCTGTTCGACGGCAAGGACAACAGCTATTACTTCCTCGAGATGAACACGCGCCTGCAGGTCGAACACCCTGTGACTGAGCTGACCACCGGCATCGATATTGTCAAGGAACAGATTGCCATCGCTGCCGGACGCAAGCTGCGCTATAAGCAGGATGACCTCGTACCCAACGGCTGGGCGATCGAATGCCGCATCACCGCCGAGGATCCCTATAACAACTTCATGCCCAGTACGGGCATCGTCTCCTATCTCAAGGAGCCGACAGGCCCGGGTGTGCGCGTCGAGAGCAGCCTGTACGAGGGCATGGAGATCAGTCTTTTCTATGATCCGATGATTGCCAAGCTGGTGGTCTGGGGTGAGACGCGTGCGGAGGCGATCCTGCGCATGCGCCGTGCTCTCAACGAGTACCGGATCGGCGGCATTCGCACCTCGATCCCATTCCACCAAGAGATCATGGAGAGCACAGAGTTTATGTGGGGCACGTTCGACACGGGCTTCTTGAGCCGGCGGCGTGTTGGGGGACGGCGTCCACACCCGACGGAATATGAGCAGATGGCGGCTGTAGTCGCCGCCATGCTTGCGCATGAGGAAGGACGCCAGGCGGCGATGCATGTCGGTGGTGGCGAGAGTAACGGCAAGGGTGCGTCGTCTGATTTTTGGAAACAGGCAGGGCGCATCCGCGCACAGAGAGGGCGCTGGTAAGCCATGAAATACTACACACGGGTGGACAACACCGAGTATGAAGTAGAGATCAATGGCGAAAACATTTTGCTGAACGGCGAGCCCGTCAATGTCGATCTCATGCGCAGCGGCGCGGCCGAGCTGTACAGCGTCCTGTTTGGCGGGCGCAGCTATGAAATGCTGGTCAACTCTGACAGGTTCAACTACACGATCAACGTGCGCGGCGTACAGTTTCAGGTGCAGGTTGAGGATGAGCGCGCCCGGCGCATGAACCGGGCGCGGCGGCTGCCCACGCTGCCCGATGGCGAACTGGCCATCACGGCGCCCATTCCGGGGCTGGTAGTGCGTGTGCTGGTGGCGGAAGGCGACGCCATCGAAGAGGGCCAGCCGGTCGTTCTGTTGGAAGCGATGAAGATGGAAAACGAGCTGCGTGCCATGCGTGGTGGGGTTGTCAAGAGCGTGATCGTCTCCGCCGGCCAGCGGGTAGATCAGAATGCGCCCCTGATTGTATTGGAGTAGACTGGGTCCCGATCTGATCGCTTACATCAAATTGATTGTCAGAAAATCATTTGAACTGTTTGACAACTAGTTCGAGACCTGCTATATTTATAGATCCAAGGGCACAGTCAACCGGCCGCAGATGGTCGCATGTGACTTGGATGCTTTAACAACTCAATTCCCGTGTATTGCCCATACGCAGGTTGCACAGGCAGGAAGCCTAAGACTTCTTGGCTGTTATTTTGTCGGTTTTCCTCTCGCCAGGTCGTAAGAACGAGTGGCTGGAGTAATTAGATGAAATAACAGGCTTCAAGATTTGACCTTAAGCGAGAGTAGTAGTAACCTACACTCTTGTGCCTGGCGCAAAGGCTGTTGGCGATAACGACGAGAGTGTGTTGCCAAAAGCATTGTGATAGACACAGAACGTTAAGAAAAACAGAGCCAAGCGGATTTGCGGTATAAGTCCAAGTGTTGTAAGATGAGGATTTGTAACGCAGTGCGTCATGAAAATGATGCGGATCTGCGGGGGCAGTTGGACTGCCAGGTCTGACGAGCGAAGCGCCAAAGTGCTGAAGAAATAAAGCGCAAAAGCGACAAGCGAATTTGACAGGCAAGTGCGACGGTGGTAGAGTACACTCTTGCGCCTGCGGAGTGCGGAAGCGAAAAGCGAAGCCGAAGTAGCGCAAAAAGTAGTGCTTGG
>CAWBRX010000033.1:0-80472 GCA_963791135.1 uncultured Chloroflexia bacterium | reverse complement strand
CAGATGAATCTCCTGCCCGAGCACAACTACCGGGTCCAGGGTAGCACCGGCACTTCCCTCTAGAGCGCCTTCCCACCACCCCGTGTCTTCGAGGAGCGCCGGCTGGCGTGGCGTGCGCCCACGCCCGATAAAGCGGCTGCGGTCGCCTTCATAGCAGCTGTGACCCCATGCTTCCCCTTCGGCGCCCGGGCCGCTCACAAGTGCTTGTACCATGTAGGTCGCGGTTTCGGTAGCCGCGGGCGCCGGGCGCGCAGAATCATCGCGGCGGTGCAGCCAGATATTCGCTTTCTACAAACAGCTTGGTAAATGCCTGGTGACGCCGGTCTGCACCTGCAGGCGCCAACACAGCTTCGCTATAGGACGCAATGCCGATGCGGCGCGGCTGGCTGCTGTCATTTGGTCAGTGTCACGCGCCGGATCTCGACATCTTCGTCTGGCGCGACCGTGACCTGCATGTGCAGCAAAAATCTCTTGGTCGCGGCGGCGCAGTTCGGCAGCATGCGGGTGAAAGACAATCTCTTCGTGCTCGCCCCGACCCCCGTCGGCTGCCGGCCGGCCGACCACGTGGCGCCACTGTCAGGTACAACATAAAGCCACCGGCCCCAATCATCGCATGTCGTTGTGTCGGCGGCCAGCGCGTGAGCACCAAGTCGTCGCACTGGCTGAAGCCGCTGCCCGCATTGGTAATCAAGGTGCTGAAGTGGCCGTTTTAGAGGTAGTGCACCATGGGCATCGGCGTGTCGATCGGCACTCGCCAGGGCTGGATGCCCTCTTCCTGTGGTGCCGCGCACATCCGTCTCGTCTTGGCGGGGGAAACGCAGCGCGCCCCGTCAGGAACGCGTTCCTGGAGCAGGAGTTCGACACTGCCGATTCATTGGCTCTGCATGGAAGCGGGTGACCATCTTTGGCCCGCAGGTAGGCCGCCAAAGCCAGCAGGATCATGCCTTGATGGTGAGCCATGTACGAGCGCACAACGGCTATTTGGCCGACGGCCAGGCGCGAGGCGGTGAAGTCGACCGCTTCATAGAGTCCATAGCGCCCAACCAGCTTCATGCCCTGCATCACTTCGATGTTCTGCATCACTTCGCCCGGCCGAACTGGCAGGCCAGGAGCGACGCATAGGGAGCCACTACCATATCATCGCGAGCCGCGTCTGAAACCAAGGCCGGGCACGCCGAAGGCGCGCGGTGGCATTGGTAATTGTAGGCTGCATCGAAAGCGTAGAAGCCGATTCTGAGATGCCCCAGCAGACTTCTTCCGCCTTCCATAGTCGATTTGCTGGTCGATGGCCGCCTCGGCAATCTGGTATAGCAGTGTCCCCGGATAGCTCCCCCGAAGCAGGGGCGGCATAAGGTATTCGAACATCGTGCCGCTCCAAGAAAGCAGCGCCCGGCTCCCGCGGTTCGTCTGGGTAAGCGGCCGCGCCAGGTGCAGCCCAGCGCTGCGGAACATCGCCCTTGGCAACGGCGAGCAGGCTCGCAATGCGGGCTTCCGAAGCGAGCAGGTCATAGTAACTGTTGTCGAGCGTGCCGCTGTCGACGTTGTAGCCGATGTGAAAGACATCACGCCTGTCGTTGTAGAGAAAGCGAAAATCCATCTCCTGTACATACGATTCGGCTTGCGTTGCCAGCCTGGCCAAATCGCTCGAAGAGCTGAGCCGTTGTCGACTCTGCGAGTATCCAAAGCCGCCGCGAATCCCTCGCAGTAGCGGACTGCCTCGCCGACGGCCGTATCGTGGTTCTGCCTTACCAGCCGTTTGATCTCGTGATCGGCGATCTCTGCCAGGCGTGCGGCTGCCCTGCTGCATGCAGCGGGAACATCGCCCCAAGCCAGGTCTGGCGGCACCTGCACTAAGCTGCGCCAGTGACCTGCGAGATCAGAAAGAACCTGCGGTCCCACCAACAGGGCAGGGGGTGTACGCAGCCATTCGATCCGGAAGGCAGTGTCGTCTCCAGTTCACGCTGCAGGCGATCTAAGGTATTGCATGGCGCGGGTCGCATAGATGCGTACGGTCTGCAAGGACGCGGCGTCGAATGCGCCGGCACTGCTGTCGGCCACGGCAGCAATCAGCTGTTCAAGCTTGCGTCGCTCGTCGCCGGTCAGGCTTGGCAGCAGCATTCCCAGGTCGTCAGATGTCGGCTGCGCCGCAGCAATGCGTTCATTTTGCTCTGATGACTGCCACAGCAGGCGCAGCGTCTCGTCTGATCTTTTCTCCAGCGGGCTGAGCGCTTCCATCAACATGGCAAATGTGCCGACCACCCCTTCCCAGCGCTGTGTGTGCCACACCGGCTCGTGTGGTAGCTCGCGCAGTCCGTGATCGAGGGCGATCAAGCACGCCGCCAGGTTGCCGCTGTCGACGGTCGAGACGTAGCGTGGCAGCAGCGGCTGCAGGGTGCTGGTATCGATCCAGTTCAGAAAATGGCCGCGATACCGCTCTTGCTGCCTTAGTGCAGCAAATGCGAAGTCGATGCGTAAAGCAAGCTCTGCCGCACCAAGGTAGCCCAAATCATGGGCCGCCAACGCCGAAAGCAGGTAGAGGCCGATATTTGTCGGTGACGTGCGGTGGGCGACCACGCCGTTGGGCGATTCTTGAAAGTGGTCTGGAGGCAGCCAGTTGTCGTCTGGCCCTACAAACTGGACATAGAACAGCCAGGTGCGGTCGCGCCAGCGTACGCAGATGCTTGCGCTGTTCCTGCGTCAAGTGTGTGACTTCCCGGCGGACCGGTTGGCTGATCCAGAGGCGATCGGTCCCGCCAACAGCCAGGCCATCAGCAATGGCGCTGCGGCAGGAAGCGCGCGCATGGAGCGTGGTGACGACAGCCGCAGCAATAAAAGCGAACCCGACGGCCGGCATCATGGTCTTCAGTGTGGCGGCGGGTGTCACCACGTCGCCCAGCAGTTGGGCGGTGCTGGCGGCGGTCGTCCACTCCAGCAGGTTGCGGTGCGTTACAAACATGCGGACCAGTGTGCGCACCACGGCGTCGATTGCCAGCCAGGCTTCGACCGGCAGGAAGGCCAGGTAGAGCAGCCAGCGCAGCGCAGCGTCGCGGCAGCGAGCGCAGCAGCTCGCCCCACGCCGATATCTCCCGAATGGCGCTGCATGCGAACAAAGCTTGAGACGACGCCGGCGGCAAGTGCCACCAGGGGTGTCAGCAGCCCGAAGACCGTCCACGCAGCAGCGGCCCCAGGCAGGAGCGTCCAGCCAAACAGGAAAAGTGCCAGCAGTGCCACCGGGAGCAGACTGCGGCGCAGATTGTCAAAGATTTTCCAACGGTCGATCAACGACAAGTCGTTGGGCGAACTGTTACGCGCTGTCCAACCACGCGCTGGCGTCCTTGGCAGCAGCCAGGGCAGCAGCTGCCAGTCGCCGCGCACCCAGCGATGGGCACGGCGCACGTCGACCAGATAATTAGGGGGGTAGTCCTCGTAAACGACCACGTCGGTGACGAGCCCTGCCCGGCCGTGGATGCCTTCAAACAGGTCGTGGCTAAGCAGCGTGTTTGGGGGCACGCGGCCGTCCAGGCTGCGCTCGAAGGCATCGACGTCGTAGATGCCCTTGCCAATATAAATACCGGCGCCAAGAGAATTCCTGATAGCTGTCGGAAACGGCCAGCGTATACAGGTCGAGCCCAGTGTCGCCGGCAAAGACGTGCGTGAAGAGCGAGCGTTCTGCGTCGGTTGGCTTATCTACGCGCCGCTGAAGCGCACTGTGTAGCCAGCTGCAATGCGCCCCGTCGCTCCACTGAAACGTGCCGTATTGAGAGGATGTGCCAAAGCACCTACGAGTTTGGCTGCCCCATCGCGCGGCAGCACGGTGTCTGCATCAAGAGTGATGACGTAGCGGACCGCAGCGAGTTCGCGCTGTACCCTCAATCCAGGCAAACGAGGTGTCATCGGCGCCGCGGCAGCACGTGGTTGAGCTCATGCAGCTTGCCGCGCTTGCGTTCCCATCCCATCCACACTTGCTGCGCAGAATTCCACAGCCGGCGCCTGTGAAGAAAATAGAAGGGGCGGTGAGCGTAGCGCACATTCAGCATCTCCAACTTGCCCTGGGCGTATACAATCAGCGCAGCGTCTTCGGGCATGGTCTCGCCAGGTGCATCGTGAAAGTCGGTGAGCAGGGCAAAGCGCAGCGCCGGGTCTGGGTTGCGCAGGTAGTGCTGTTCCAGCTGGTCGAAATAGGTCCTCGATTCCCGCCGCACTGCCGATCAAGCTGGGTATTACGACCAGACTGCTGCAGTCCGTAGGTATACCCTGGGCAAAGGCCAACTTGGGCAGCGTACGCGGGAGCAGCAGGTGCGGGAGTACAAGGTCGATCACGGTCACACCAATCGTGATCGCCGGCACCGTGGTCAGCAGGGCAACTGCGACCATGCCGAGCCATGTGGCCCCCGCAGCTGCCGCATAGCCGATCCCAAGCAGCAGCACCAGCAAGGCGATAACGATGATCGGGCCGAGGTATACCAGCGTAGCATGTTCGAGCACCCAGCGCCGCAGCGCAGTGCCAATCGGGGCACGATAGCCAAGCTGCGCCTCAAGCTGGCGCCGTCCCGCATCGATCAGATAGTACCCCACGTGGCAGTCGGGTGGTAACGTAAGCCTGAGACCCCCATAGCTTTGCCTGCCGCTTTCTCCGGTCGCCGTGGGCTCCGGCAGTGCGTCCTCTACCGCCAGCTCCACCGGCTGCCGCAGCGATGGTTGTGGTGCCGGTTGCTCAGCGCGGCAAGCTCGCCGCCGCTGCCGCCAGCGCCACTGCCGCGCGCCGTAATGTCCAATTCGGTGGCCGCAGAGCCGCTGGCAAGCTCCTCAATCTGGCTGCGATAGCGGTTGCGCGGTCGAAATCCATGTAGGGATAGACGCCCGCCGGATCTTCTTCGAGTTGGCGGTGGACAACGCTTATTTCTTCGGAAAATTGCAGCCAATCGTATACATCCAGCTGGCGAAGACTAGGAATGGCACTCGCGACCGTATCTTCCAGACTGGCGCCCCCTTCAGCGCTCGCTGCAATCAACTGGAATCGGGGCTCGAGCAGCCCAAGCGTGCCGTCGCTCGCCGGCGTCTGTGTCATGTGCGCTGCGCCCATCGTCAGCACCTCTAGCAAGACCAGCCGCAGCATGACCGGCAGCGCCCACACCTCGCTCAACGTTAAGGGCTGGACACGTTGATACGCCAGCACATAGCGGACCAGCCGATCTGGGTCGAACTGGTAGTCTTCCCTCGCCAGGTAGGCGTACGCCAGGGCGTAGACGCGTGGATAGCCGGGCAGTGGCGCTGCGCTGAGCTTGGGCAGCTTGCGATAGAACCCCCCCGGCATGTCCTGCTCGACCTCTTCTACTGCTTGTTCTACGACATAGAAGTCGTCTAGCAGCCATTCCGAGGCATAGGAGATAGCCAGCGCCTCTTGTGCTGCGGCAGCGATCTGGCGGTGCGCCTGCCGCAGGGCGTCTCCCAGCACAGCAAGCTGGTCGGTCAACTTTGGCGTGTCTGGCGCCGTCGGTTGCAGAGAATGGGCTGCGGCCGCCTCCATTGCAGCGAGATCGAGGCGGCCGACAGGTGCATCTGCGGCTTCAGCAGCCCCAGGGGTGGCCGCTACAGGTGCGGTGACGTCAGTTGGCTGAACGATCATAGTTGAATCGGTTTTCCTGAGCGTGCCTGTGCTGAGATTTGCGCGGAGCCCCTCTCCTTCCAGGTATGCGCTGCATTCTCGGACTGATTGTTGGGGCGGTCTGCCATGGCATGTCCTGCATGATGAGCATGGACGCGGTGCCACGAGTGAGAAAGCTGGTCACCAGGCTGCCAAAGGCCCACTGCTGGCGACCGGTATAGCCGTGTGCACTTAGAACGACAAGGTCGACGCCTCTTTCGTTCACGAAGTGGTGCAGGGCACTGGCCACATCTTCTTCGATCAGGACCCGCGTTCCGGGCGCACGGCAAGCCGGCTGCCAAGCTGGTCGAAGTAGTCGATAGCCTGGCGCTGATTGCGCTAACCACCTTGTCCACCAACTCGATCTCGTCATCGGTCAGCGGCATGCGCTGAATAAGTTCCGGCTTGACGACCACGTGCAGCAGCACGAGCTCGGCCGTGTGGCGCTCAGCCAGTGCACTGGCCATCGGCAGCACGTGCTCGGCGCGCTGGGAACCATCGAGCGGCACTAGAATGCGCCGATAGCGAACCGGCTGCAGGCCCCCTTCGTATTGTGCGACCGACGAGGCGGAAGGCCGCACCAGCAGCATCGATGTTGCGGCACGTGCGGCGATTTTGGATGCCACGGAACTCATGTTCCAGCCGGTCAAGCCGCCGCGGCCATGGCTCGTAAAGACGAGAAAATCGAAACCTTCACTTTGGGCGTAGTCGACGATGCGATTTGCCGCGCGCCCCTCTCCCAGGCCATCATTCGTCGAGCAGGGAAGAAACTCTTTCAGCAGCTCGCTTGTCTGCTCTAGATAAGCCTGGGCCTCCGAACGCTGCAGATGCCAGTCTAGCGGGTCGACGCTCTGCTGTGCGATCGTGCGTTCGACCACGCGTAGCAGCGTGACATGCGTCTCCTTACGCCAGGAAGGCACCGATTGCGCGGTGCCAAAGGCAGCGGCGGCAAGCGATGAGCCGTCGAGCGGCACGAGGATGCGAATTGCCATGTGATTCTCCTTTTGTCCTCTTGCGTCCCGAGTTACGACTATCAAGAAAAATCGGGGGCGCCAAGCCTGCCACGGCGCTGCTTGTGACAAGCGATGAAAATACCGTCCAGATTCTCTGCCACGATGGAGACTGGGTTATCGGCACTTATGGGGGATAACGACCGCTGATTGAATAAGTGCGAAAAACGATACAGTGCAGCGAATGGAAGACATAGCCGTAGCGGCCGGCGTAGGTCAGAGGTGTGTCTATCTATATCTATTCAATATTATACCCTAGATGGCCATTTAGGGTTAATGGAAGATATGAATATTAGCAGTCGGCTTCCAACCGGAAGATAGTTAATCACCCGACGTCTACCCTCTGCACCGGGTGTATCAGCCGATCAAGAGCGTTGGGGTAGAGCATCTCTTGCGGTAAAATGACGGCAGCAATCCGGCAGACGCAGCGTGTTGAGGTATATTCGTGATGATTGTCGACTCCCCACTGCCTACCGATCTCTCCGCCCGCATGGAAGAGCTGCGGTCGTTGATCCGCTACCACCAGCATCGCTATTACGTGCTGGACGACCCTGAGATATCCGACACTGAGTTCGACGTGCTGTTCCAGGAACTGCAGCAGCTGGAGGCAGAGCACCCGGAATTGCGCAGCGACGACAGCCCGACGCAGCGCGTGGGTGGCTATGTTTCCGAGAAGTTTGAAAAGGTGCGCCACCCTACGCCGATGCTCAGCCTTGGCAACGCCTTCAGCCAGGAGGAGCTCTTTGCCTGGCGTGAGCGGCTGCGCCGGCTGCTCCCCGCCGATGATCGCGCTGCCCTGCGCTACGTGGTAGAGCCGAAGTTTGACGGTCTCACCGTGGTCCTCCATTACGAAAACGGTCGTTTTCGGTGCTGGGTGCCACGCGCGGAGACGGTCTCTTCGGGGAGAATGTGACCCCGAACCTGCGTACTGTGCGCGTGCTGCCGCTGCAGATCCCGCTTGACCCCAAGGAGGGTCCGGCGCCCACCCGCTTGGTGGCCCGCGGCGAGGTCTATGTCGAAAAGCAGGACTTTACACGCTTTAACGAGGCGCAGTTGGCGCAAGGTGTGAAGTCGTATGCCAACCCGCGCAACTTTGCCTCGGGCAGCCTGCGCCAGCTCGACACGACGATCTCCGCCGGGCGTCCGCTCAAGGTCTGGCTCTACCAGGCGCTGATCGTGGAGGGCGAGCAGATTCCCACCAGCCACAGTGGGGGCCTCGATCTCATGCGCCGGCTCGGTCTGCCCGTGTGCCCCGATGTGGCGTTCTTCGACGATGCCGCCTTTGACGACTTGGCGGCATATGTCACCGCGTTTGGCGAGCGGCGCCATCTCCTCCCCTACGAGGTTGACGGCTGCGTGATCAAGGTGGATTCGCTGGCCATGCAGGATCGCCTCGGTTTCACCGGCAAGGACCCGCGTTGGGCACTCGCTTACAAGTACGCCGGCGTAGAGGCAGTGACCAAGCTGCTCGACATTGTCATCAACGTCGGGCGCACGGGCGCAGTCACGCCCAATGCCGTGCTCGAGCCCGTCAACGTGACAGGCGTGGTGGTCAAGGCGGCGACGTTACATAACGAAGACTATGTGCGTGACTTGGATATTCGTATTGGCGACCAGGTAGTCATCAAGCGCGCCGGCGAGGTGATTCCCAAGGTCCTGCGCCCGCTGCCCGAACTGCGCACCGGCGAGGAGCGGGTGTGGACCATGCCCGCCACCTGCCCGGACTGCGGGCAGCCGCTCGTGCGCCCGCCGGGTGAAGCGGCCACCTACTGCATCAACAGCGCCTGCCCACGTCAACTGGTGCGCTCGGTCGAATACTTTGTCTCGCGTGGGGCGATGGACGTCGAGAGTTTTGGCATCAAGCAGGCCGAGCTGTTCGTGGGCAAAGGCTATATCCACGATCTTGCCGACGTTTATCATCTACCATGGGATGATATCCGCACGCTTGAAGGCTACGGCGAAAAGCGGGTGGAGAACCTGCAGGCCGGCATCGAAGAAAGCAAGCAGCGCCCGGTGCACCGGCTGCTGACCGCCTTGGGCATCCGCTTTGTCGGCTCGGTGGTAGCAGAGTTGATTACCAACCGCTATCCCAGTCTGTTTGAACTGATGGATGCCACACAGGAGGATCTCAACGCCATCGAGGGCATCGGGCCACGCATCGCCGAAAGCGTTCACGAGTGGTTCCAGCTCCAGCCCAATCGCGACCTGATTGCCAAGTTCGCTGCCGCCGGCGTGCGCGTGGCGGAAGAACGCAAGGCTGCGCCGCCTCCCGCCGCGCTGCCCTTTGCCGGCAAGACCTTTGTCGTCACCGGCACGCTGCCCACCCTCAGCCGCGAAGAAGCCCAGGAATACATCAAGGCGCGCGGCGGCAAAGTCGCCGGCAGCGTCAGCAGCAAGACCTCCTACGTCGTCGTCGGTGAAGCCGCCGGCAGCAAGCTCACCAAGGCCCAAGAACTGGGGATCCCGACGATCAGCGAAGAAGAGCTGCGGGCGCTGGCTGAACCTTGATTCGTGGGATTTAGCGGATTAGCTTGATTAAGTGCGCGACGTACACCGCACCGTGCCTGGCTCACCCCCGCATTATCTGGCCAACCCCGCATCTCGTGGGGCGAGCCTGGCACGAATCTGTGGCGCGCGCTACTGCTGCCCTTCCTCACCGCCCACCTGCACCGTCGCAACCTGGACGATCTGCTGCCCATCGGCAGTGGGGATAGGGTCGAGGGTGTCGGCGTTGTAGACCATCAGGTTCAGCCCGTAGGGCCCGGGCGCCGCGTCGGGCGGCACAAACATCCGGAGCTTGATGAGCGCCTCCAACCCGTCGTCGACCTGGGCCACGAGCGTGCCGTCCTCGGCGATTAGCCGCAGCGAGAGCCGGCGCGTGCCGTCAAATGGCCCATCCCACGCCAGTTCCACCGGCAGCACCGATCCGATCTGCGCGCTGGGCAGCGTGCGCAGCGCCGTCAGCGTCATCGGCGGCCACTGGATGCCGGCGGGCACCTCCTGCGGTGCGGCGACGTCTGCGTAGAGCTTCGCCGTGATCGCCCGCATATCGTAGACCTTGGCCATATCCAGCCCGTTGAGCGTCGACGTGAAGACGGGCGTCTGGCGGGCGAAAAAGTCCACCGCCTCCTTGGTCGGAATGTCGCGCTGCACCTGGTTGATATAGGTGACGACATAGTCGACGTCCAGCCACGGCATGCGCGACCCGGAGATCACGCCGACCGCTTCGCCGTGGAAGAAGTATGACAGCGGTCCCATGGCGTACCAGCCGACCACCCGCTTCTTGTCGGCCTCGGGCTGCTGATCCAGCCAGTGACCGGCCTCCTCAAGCCCTTCGCCCCAACCCACAAACATGTCACGCTCCGCTGCCTGGGGTCCGCCTGCCAGCGGGTTATAGTAGGTAAGATAGTAGGGGTAGTAGGGCACATTCAGCAGCCCGTGCAGCAGCACCACGCCTAAGATGGCCGCGCCAAATCCGGCCGCCAGCGGCTGCCAGGCACTGCGTCGTGCGTGCGGCGACAGCCCGATAGGCCCACAGCGCCATAGCAGCCCAGCCCAAGCCCGCCACCACGTCGAGCACCAGGAAGGTGGGCATGAGGTAGCGGTCGAACTTCTTGGCCGGCGCCGTCATAAACAGTGCAAACATGACGGCGAAAGATCAGCAGCCCCCACCCCGCACGTGTCTCGGTAGACGTCGCCAGTGGCGGCCGGCGCCGCAGCAGCGCCACAATCATGGCGACAATGCCAATGAGCGCCGCCGGCGTCGTGCGGAAGTAATAGGCGACCGGGTAGAAGAAAGGCCCGGGGTCGTGCAGGATCTGCCCCATGAAGAAGTTGGGGTTGCTGTGGCCGCCGATGTACTCGGTCATCTCGCTGTACATCTTGACAAAGATGCCGATGGGGTCGATCCACAGCGCCGGCCAGAGCAGGAAGAATGTGGCGCTGGCGATCACGCCCCACAGCACGTAGCTGCCCAGCAGCCGGCGCACCAGGGGCCCATTCGCCTCGCCCTTGCGCCGCCGCCACCATTCGATGGCCACCAGGACGCCGCCGATGGGAGCCAGAAAGAGCACCGGTGTCTTGGTCAGCCAGCCGAGCCCCATCAAAATGCCCGAGGCGATCAGGTCCCGCCACCGCAGCCCGGCGTACAGCCAGCCCAGGAAGAAGACGAGCGCCGCATACATGAACATCGAGTGCAGCCCGTCCGGCTGCACCTGGCGCGAGAAGGCGATGGCCATCGGCGACCAGGCAACAAACAGGTTGGCCAGCACGGCGGCCGGCGTGCCAAACAGGCGGCGCAGCGGAAAGAAGGCCAGCGCCAGGATCAGCGCGATGACGAACACGGTGTAGGTGCGGCCCCAGGCCAGCATCGTGATCGGCTCGACGTCCGTATTGGCGCGCACCCAGATGCCCCAGTCCTCGCGCATGGCATCGAAGTAGCCCGGTGCCTTGTCAGGGTAGTCGGGCATCGCCGTAATCACGCCCAGTGCGCCAAGCCAGGTGGTCGTGACGGCCGGGTGTTCGCGCTGGTAGGTGTGCAGGAGGTCGCCGTGGCTCAGCGCATAGGCGAAATTGGCCGAACGAGTGATCCAGCGGTGCTCGTCCGCCGTCACAAAGCGATCCAGTTCCAGCGTGCGTGGAATCCAGGCTGCCAGGAACAGGAATACAAACAGCACTGCCAGCCCGGCGCGTGAGTTCGCAAAGGCTTGGAGTCGCTGTGTCGCAGTGCGGGTAGGATGTGGCCTGTGCCGGCCGGGCAGGAATTGGCGGTTCGGCTGCGATTGGCTCATTCATGGCGTATATAATACCGCGCAGGACCTTCTTCAATCTCTTTGTTGTAGTGGGCGTGGATCTCGTCCATCACCTCGGGGCTGTATGAGTCGGTAAAGCGCTCGAACAGCACAAACTGCGGTGCATAGTCGCGCAGCACCTTCGCCAGCTGTTCCTGGCGGATGATATTGGCTTCCAGCGTCTTGCGGCTGAGCACGGCGATCTCCGGCGGCACGGCCAGCCCCGCCTGGAAGGCATAAAAGGGGTGGTCGGTGAATATCCAGTCGCTCTTGTCGGTGGCTCCGGCGTCCGCCTGCAGCCGGTCGGCTACCTGCTGGATGTAGTTGGGCCGGTAGATCGCCATCTGCCACGCCAGCCGGTCGGGCAGCGGATTTGGGTAGAACCAGAGAACCGCCACGACGCAGCCGGCAGCCGCAATTCCCAGCAGCCCGGCCACGATGCCGGCCGCGCTGTGCCGCCGCTGCCAGCCGAACTGCAGCAGCCAAAGAATACCCGCCAACCCGTAGACCGCCAGCCAGGTCAGCGGGACGCTGAGCAGGAGGGTGTGGTGGTACCAGAGCGGGCGCTGCACGCTGAACACCAGGGCGGCACTCACAAGCCACGCCAGCGGCACGAGTACGCTGAGGGTGCGGCGATACGCAGCAAACACAAGCCCGCCTGCACCCAACAGCAAGTAGGCGGTGTGCTGCTCAACAAAATGAGGGAAGAAGCCACTCGCCTCCTCGACAAAGTTCTGGACATTGGCCGTCATGGCACCGAGATGGGTGCCGAACAACAGGTCAAAGTGCAAGGCGCCCAATGCCAGCCCCAGCAGCAGGTACGCCGCGCCCGTCATCGCGCCCCAGGCGATCACCCGGCCCACCCGCCGCTGCCAGCCGGACCAGAGCCCTTGTACGTCGTCGTCCTTTGTGTTGACATAAATGGCGACCGCGGTCGCCGGCACGATGATCGCAGCCAGCAGCTTCGTCTGCAGCGCCAGCGCCATGATCACCGCCGCCGCCAACAGCCACGGCCACGTGGGCCGGCGCACCACCAGCAGCATCAGCGCCACCATGCCCAGTGCCGTGGACGGCAGCCCCACCATCACCGCCCCCGACAGCCGCAAATAGAACTCGGAGACGATCAACAGCCCGCACGCCAGCAGGGCGAGCCCCGTCGCCTCCCCCCCGACCCTTCCAGGAAGACCCCCTTCCAGGAAGACCCCCTTCCTGGAAGACGTCTCCTGGAAGGGGGTCTTCCTGGAAGGGGTGAGCAGGCTCGTGCGAACGGCGAGATAGAATGCCCACAGCAGGAGGGCGGAAAGCAGCATGACCAGCACGCGCGCCGCGGCGACGCTGGGACCGGTGGCGCGAAACAGGCCGGCCAGCGTGATCGTCAGCAGTGGCGGCTGGTCACTCCAGATCTCGGAGAAGAGATGATAGCCGCGACCCACCAGCAGCGCCTTCATCAGGTTGATGCCCTCGTCGTAATCCCAGTCGTGGGGATCGAGGTGCGGCGCCCGCCAGAAGAGCAGCAGCAGGAAAGCGAGCGGCACGAGGATGCCGGTGCGCCAGATTGCTGCGGAGGCGCGTGCCAGCGGCGATGGGTTGGCTGGTGATGCGGTCAAAAAACGCGTTCCTCTTAGCCGACCTGCCTGGCCAGCCGCTGCTGCAGCACAGACAGCGGCTGCGCGCCGACAATCTGGTCCACTACCTGGCCGTTCTTAAATATGTAGAGCGTGGGAATGCTCATGATCTGGTAGCGGCGCTGCGTAACTGGATTCTCGTCCACGTTGAGCTTAGCCACCACGGCGCGGCCCGCATAGTCGCGTGCCAACTGCTCGACCGACGGCGCCACCATGCGACAGGGCCCGCACCACGGCGCCCAGAAGTCCACCAGCACCGGACCCGGACCGCTTATTACCTGCTGGAAGTTGGCGTCGGTCAACACGACCGGCGCATTGCCGCCCGCCTGGGCTCCGCCGGCCTGCGTACTGCCTGCCTGTGCTGAGGGGCGCGGGGCAGCCTGCTGCGGCCGCGGCTTGCCATCGACGGCGTAGGCCAGCCACTCGCCGGCGCGCGGTGAGATCATCGCCGGTCAGCGTGGCGTCGGCCTTGCCGCTGCGCATGAGCACCAGGGCGGGCAGTGCCGGCGGCGCGTATTTGACTGTCAGGCTGCGCTCGGAATCGGCATCCACCTTGGCGATGATGGCCTTGCCGGCATACTGCTGCGCCAGCTTGTCGAGAGCGTTTCGACCGCAGCCGGTAGGGGTGTGTGCTTGCTCCAAAAGACCAGCAGCACCGGCGCCCCTGCCGCCAGCACGCGGTCGATACTCTGCTCGTTCGTGTGGATGACAGTCGATATCGGCATCTTTCACTCCCCGCACACAACAGACCTGAATAAACGAAAATGTCCCCGGGACCGGCGTATGCGAGCATTCGCTTGCAGGTCCCGGGGACATGCGCACATTTGAGAGTATCAAATCTGCGCCGATCCGCCTAATTTGCCGCCCTGCATCCCCTTACTTGTCGGGCACGGTCGGCTGGTCGTTGTCCAGCTCGGGAAAGCCGGCGACCGGTTCGGTCCACAGCTTGCCGTCGAGATAGTCCTGCAGGTTCTCGGGCGACACGACGACCGACGGGGTCAGGATGATCTCGGGCACTTCCTCGCCCTTGAAGATCTTGTCCATCGTGTCGATGACGGTCACGCCCATGCGCACCGGGTCGACGCCCAGGGTGGCGCTGAACTTGCCTTCCTTGAGCAGGTCGAGCGTCGGCTGGTTACCGTCGATGCCCACCGCAAAGAAGTCCTCGTTGATCTTCTTGCCGAGCTGCTCGCCGGCCAGCGCGGCGCCGATCGCCATCTCGTCGCTGTTGCCGTAGAAGACGTCGATGTCGGGGTTCTGCTGCAAGGCGATTGAGGCGACCTCGGAGCCCTTGGTGCGCAGCCACTCGCCCGACTGCTCGCCGACGATCTTCACGTTGGGGCAGTTCTTTTCCAGGCCGGCCTTGAAGCCGCCGGTGCGCCGGTGTGAGAAGATGCTGTCGATGCCGAGCAGGATAAAGACCTTGCCCTCGACATCGGCGGCCGGCTTGCCGTACTTCTTGGCGATCAGCTCGCACGTGTAGGCCGCCAGTTTCTCGGCGCCGCCCCACTGGTCGTAGCCGATGTAGGCGTTCACCTTGCCCTCAGAGAACGGGGTGATGAAGTTGTGCGCCAGGATCGGAATGCCCTTGTCGTTGGCCGCCTTGACGGCCGTCACCGCGCTGTCCGTGCCGATCGGGTTGATGCTGATGGCCTGGACGCCCTTCTCCAGCAGCTGCTGCACGGTGGTGACGAAAGCCTGGAAGTCACCTTCCGACGCCGGGGCCTGCACGTCGAGCGTCCAGCCGAGGTCCTTGGAGCGGGCGGTCGCGCCGTCGACCATGGCGACGTGGAAGGGGCTGGTCAGTGCCGGCGGCACAAAGCCGACATAGTGCGAACCCTCGGCAGGTGCAGCCGCGGCGGCCGCCTCCGTCGCGGTTGCTTCGGCCGTTCCTTCAGCAGCTGCAGCCTCCGTGGCCGTAGCCTCGGCAGCCGTGGCCGCAGGTTGAGGAGCCGGGGCCGCAGGCGCAGCGCAGCTGGCTACTATGGCTACCAAGGCTACCAGGGTCAGCAGCACCAGCAGTCGTTTGCTCGTTTGCATAAGAATCTTCTCCTTACTACCAAACTGGCAAGTTTTTGTGCGGAGTCGATCCGCTCCGTACAAAAGAAGAACCGGAGAGGCTCCGGTGGATCGCAGGTCAGTTTTTCACACTCCAGCGCAGCCACTTGACGTCGCCGCGGCGGATGACGTCGATGGCCACTGCCAGCACGATGATGAACCCAATCACAATTTCCTTGGCGTTGGACGGCACGTTGAGATAGACGAGACCCGCCTCGACGACCCGTATGATGAAGACGCCGATCAGCGTGCCCCAGATACCGCCCACGCCGCCCGAGAGCGCCGTGCCACCGATCACGACGGCGGCGACCGAGATCAGCGTCATGTTGGTGCCGTTCTGGTAGGCGCCTGAGACAAGGCGGCCCATGACAAGGACACCGCCAAACGCGGCCAGCAGGCCGCTGATCGCATAGATGGCGATCTTGGTGAGGCCGACACTGATGCCCGACAGCCGCGCGGCCGTCTCGTTGCCGCCGATCGCATAGGTGTAGCGGCCAAGCTTGGTGTGCCGCAGCACGATCCAGGCGATAAAGTAGACGACCAGCACAAGCAAAAACGGCGTGGGAATGCGCAGCCCGAAGATGTCGATGGGGTCGGTCAAGAGGCTGAGAAAGCCATCCTTTTGGATGTTGATGCCGGCCCCGCGCGTCGCCACCAGCGAGATACCCAGCAGCATGCTGCGAAATCCCAGCGTGACGATAAACGGATTGATGTTGAGCCCGGTGATGATCAGACCTTGGAGCGCGCCGATCAAGCCGCCGACGATCAAGGCCACCAGGATGGCGGCCCATGAAGGCCAGCCGTTGCCCAGCTGGCCGCCGGCCACGTTGGTGCCCGCGATTAAGATGGCCGCCACCACGCCGGCAAACGAAACCATCGCCTCCACCGACAGGTCAATGCCGCCGGTGAGAATCACAAACGTCTGTCCGGCGGAAACCACGCCGATGGCAGCCGCTTCCAGGCCGATAAGCATGATGCTGGTGGGGCTGCGGAAGGCGGGAGCCAGGAACCACAGAATGGCCGTCAGCGCGATCAGGACAAGCAGCGGCCCGGTGTCGGTGACCAGCCGCCGCCACAGGGGACGGCCGCTCTTGCGTGAAGCCGGGGGATACGTGGCACTCTGGCTCATGGTACGCTCGATTCTGTGTTCTGGTCCGCGCTCGAATTGGGGACCTGTTCTGGAACTTGTGCATGATCTGGGGCAATATCCAGCGCAGCGCTCTCCGTTTCATTCTGCGTTACGGCCTGTTGGATTACCTCGTCAACCTGCTGAGCGAGGGCGGCGAGCGATGCGGGCAGCTTCTGGCCGGTGGCCAACTCAAGGATGCGCTCCTGGGTTGCTTCGGCTCGGTCGAGAAAGCCGGCGATGCGCCCTTCGTGGATGACCATGATGCGGTCGCTCATGCCGAGGATTTCGGGGAGCTCCGAGCTGATCATCAACACGGCCACGCCCTCACGCGCAAACTCGTTGATCAGCTTGTAGATCTCGACCTTGGCACCGACGTCGATGCCGCGGGTTGGCTCGTCAAAGATCAACACCTTGGGGTTTGTGGCCATCCATTTGGCGAGCACTACCTTCTGCTGGGTGCCGCCTGAGAGGTTAATGGTGAGCTGGTCCTGGCTTGGCGTCTTGATGGCCATGCTGTCGATATAGCTCTGTGCCAGCGTCTCTTCTTTGGGCCGGCTGGTAAAGGGCCCGCCGGTCAGCCGGTTGAGCACGGCCATCGTGATGTTCTCGCGCGTGCCCATCTTCAGTACCAGCCCCTGCTGCTTGCGGTCCTCCGTGAGCAGTGCGATCCCCGCACGGATGGCATCGCGCGGGCTGCGGATATGCACCTGCCGGCCGTCGACATAGATGTGGCCCGAATCGATGAGGTCGGCGCCAAAGATCGCACGTACGAGCTCCGTACGGCCTGCGCCTACCAGCCCCGCAATGCCCAGCACCTCGCCGGCGTAGGCGCTGAAGTTGATGTCGACCAGCTTGCGGCCCTGGTTGAGCTTTTCGACACGCAGCACCTCCTCCCCGCGGGGCGCCTCCTCCTTGGGGAACTGCTCGGCGAGATCGCGGCCGACCATCAGCCGGATCAGCTTCTCCACGTTTAGCTCGCTCGTGGGGTAGGTGCCGGTGTGGTGGCCGTCGCGGAGAACCGTGATCCGGTTGCTGACCGCAAACGCTTCGTCGAGGTGGTGGCTGATATAGACCATGGCCACGCCCGCCGCCTGCAGCTCGCTGATAATGCCGAACAGGTCTTCGATCTCGCGCACGCTGAGGGCCGAAGTCGGCTCGTCCATGATGATCAAATCGGCCTTGTGGTGGAGCGCCTTGGCGACCTCCACCATCTGCTGCTGGGCCACGCCCAGGCGGTCGAGCTGCGTGCGCGGGTCTATCTCGAGGTGGAGCTTGGCCAGGAGCTGCGTGGACTGGCGATGCATGGCCGGCCAATCGACAAATGGCCCCCGCATCAGTTCACTGCCCAGAAAGATGTTTTCCGTTACCGACAGGTAGGGTACCTGGTTGAGTTCCTGGTAGATAGTCGTAATGCCGGCTGCCTGCGCCTGCCGCGGCGACTTTGGCTCGTAGGGCTTGCCCTTAAACAGGATCTCGCCGCCGTCGCGTTCGTAGACGCCCGAGAGGATCTTCATGAGCGTGGATTTGCCGGCGCCGTTCTCGCCGACCAGAGCGTGCACCTCACCGGCGTGCACGTCGAAGCTGACATCAGAAAGGGCAAGGACGCCGGGGAAGCGCTTCGTGATCGAGCGCATCTCCAGCAGGGGCGCCTCGGCGCGGTCCGCCGGCGGCATAGAAGCAGGGTTTGCGGCGGCTGGCGCGTCAACGCCCATGGGCCACCATCCTTTGTTGCAGTTGGGAAAAAATGCAGACGCTACGGTCGAGCTTAAAACGTTTTAACGCATGTCCATTATAGCGCACGTCGCGCGGCGTGTCAATGCTGTCTGAATCATGGTTCAGAGATCTAGTTCTGCGTCTAATAAGGCGTTGTTCTGCCGCACGCGCTCGTACTCTCGGCGGGCTTGGGTCAGGAGATCGCCGAGGTTGTCGATGCGTGTCGCGAGATCCTGGTCGTCGGTCGCCGTCTCCCAGGCCTCGCGTAGCAGATCCTCAAACGACTTGCTGCCTTCGAGGTTGCCCAGGATCAGGTCCAACTCGCCGATCACCAGCTCAAACATGCGGATCTTGCGCGCCAGGAGGTCGATGACGTGCGCCTCGATCGTTTCGTTGCAACTCAGGTTGAAGATGGTGACGTCTTGTTCCTGGCCGAGGCGGTGCAGCCGGCCGATGCGCTGCTCGACACGCATGGGGTTCCACGGCAGGTCGTAGTTGATCAGCTGGTGGCAGAACTGCAGGTTGCGCCCTTCGGCCCCGCTCTCAGTGCTGACCAGCACGCGCACGTCGCGTCTGGCAGGCTGCCGGGAGACTTTGGTGCTGCGCCCCTTAGTGCGCACGGCGGGCGTCGTATCGCTCGCACCGTCCGCAGGGAGCTCGTCGCTTGGCACCCCGTCGCGAAATGCGGCGATGGCGGCTTCCTTCTGGTTGATGTCCAGCCCGCCATGAAAGGCAACTGCGCTGATGCCCTGCGCAGCCAGGTCTGCCAGGATCGCCTCTTGCGTCTGGCGGTACTCGGTGAAGATCAGGAACTTGCCGGGATAGCGCGCGAGGATCTCACGCACGGCGCGCAGCTTGCGGCTGGTCGGGATCGACTCGGCCAGCTCCAGGAAGCGCTGCAGCTCGGCGCGCACGTTGTCGCCGTGGGCGCTGTCGGCCACCATCTTGCGCAGCGTATGCGCCAGCGCCTGGGGACTGGAACTGAGTTCCTTCTGCAGCGTCATCAGCGTCAGCCGCAGGTGCTTGTCGCTATCCCGGTCCTTAAAGCGGCGGCGGATGTAATCGGTGACGTCGTTGTATAACATCCACTCCGGCTCGCTCAACTCCAGGTGGTAGACGGCTGCCTGGCGTTTTGGAAAGCGGATGTCCACCTTGCTGCGGCGGTTGCGGATCATGACGTCGTTGAGCAGGCGGCGCAGCGAGGCGGCGTTCTTGGGGTGGCGCGCATCGGCGTGCTCGATAAAGTGGCGCCGGAAGGCACGCACGGTCCCCAACTGGCCGGGGCTGAGAATGGTGATCAGGCTGTACAGCTCCATCAGGTCGTTCTGCACCGGCGTGGCCGTCAGCATCAGCACATAGCGCTTGCGCACCTTGTTGACGAACTGCCAGGCACGCGTGGCGCGGTTCTTGAGCTTGTGCGCCTCGTCCACGATCAGCAGGTCGTATTCGCGGCCGAGCACCGCCTCGCTGTGGGCATCCAGCTTGGCGCGGTCCAGGCTCACGATCCAGCGGCCGGCGTCGGCCTCGCGCACGGCCTGCCACTGCTGCGGCGTCTCCATCACCGTAAAGGACTCGTGGAACTTGGTCTGCAGCTCTTCGCGCCACTGTTCCGTCAGCGAGGCCGGCGTCAGCACCAGCACCGTCCGCACGAGCCCGCGCTGGATCAGCTCTTTCATCACGATGCCGGCTTCAATGGTCTTGCCCAGCCCCACCTCGTCGGCCAGCAGGGCGCGCCCGCGCATCTGGTGCAGGGCACGCAGGGCGGCATCGATCTGGTGCTGGTAGTGTTCGACGGCGATCTCTTCGAGGCACAGCAGCTTGTCAAAGCCCTGCGCCAGCTGCAGGGCCAGGCCACGCTGGCGCAGTTGGAACATCTCCAGCGACTCCGGCAGGCGTGTCCGGCCGTAGATGCGGAAGAACGTCTCCAGGCTCTGCTGGGCCTCGATCACGCGCGGGGGCAGCGCCACACCCAACTGGCCGATGCGCTCGGCCATGCCGTGGTCGACGTTGTAGCGATAGCCGCAGCGAAAGCACTGGATCGCGGTCTCGTCGTCGAGCCAGCCGCACTGCGGGCAGCGTTTGCCCAGCACCGGCTCCGGCAGCTTCGTCGCCGCGACACGCGGTGCCTGTGGCGCATCAGGGATCTCCAACCATTCAAAACGTTCTTGGGCCATAGGCGGGCATTATAGCATGCCTGAACCACGAATCGTAGGATTTTGTCTGAACCATGATTCGTAGGATTCTCTATAAGTTACGTTTTCCCTCCATTTTCCCTACGCTTTGAAACGTCTTCGCAACCTACTCGAGTGAGAGCGCAAGATTTTAACAATCCAATCGAAGTTGCCCCCTTGATTTTTCCGCCGAACCCTGATATTATCCTTTTCGCCAGGTGCGTGTTCGTGGCTCCACGCTACGGACTTCGGGGGACGTACCTGGCACTTTTTTTGCCCACTTTCCATTGTCTTCTTAACTAGTAAATCACTGGCCAAGCAACCCATCGTTTATCCCGCATACTGTAGGCGCGGGCACGTAGGCGTACCCCTCCGCACGTTGGCGTGCGGACTAAACGGGAAGGGCGTTGTCACCCTCTCGCCAAGTGCCGATCGGTCCCCCTCACCCTCTCGCCAAGCGACCATCGGTCGTCCTCACCCTCTCACGCCAAAACTCGCCGCCTGACAAAAACCTTTTTCGTCATTTGTGGGAAAATGCACAAACAACGTACAATCTTTATGATATAGTAAAGGAAGGCTACGGGTCTGCGCAGTGAAATAAGCTCCGCCAGGCTGGTTTGCTTCTTTGTTCACAGCGGATTGTGATAAGATGCGAACAGCTTCATTTCCACTTCATCGCTCTGGACTCGCGGTCCAAACGCACGAGATAAGGAGTTCCCAATGTACGTATTGGCCCTGCCGCATACGACCATCGGCAAGAAAGTGATCATGGCCGTTACGGGCGTAATCTGGGTTGGCTACCTGGCCCTGCATATGTGGGGTAACATTCACATCTTCCAAGGACCAGAGGCCTTTAATCATTACGCTGAGTTTCTGCGCACGGTGGGCTATCCCGTGCTCAGCGAAAAGCAGCTCCTGTGGATTATCCGCATCGTCATCATTGTCGCCATTGCCTTGCACATGTGGTCGGCGTTGGAACTCTACAACATCGCGCGGCGGGCTCACGGCACCAGCTACGCCATGAAGCGCACAGTACAGGCTAACTACGCCACCAAGTTCATGCGCATCGGCGGCGTGGTCATTATTCTCTTCGTGCTCTTCCACCTGCTCAACTTCACCTGGACTGCTCTGCCGGAAACCGTGGTTTCTCCCCGCCAGGACCCGTACAACAACGTCGTGACGATGTTCTCCAACCCCATCTTTGTGCTGGTGTACCTCGTCGCGCTGGCCGCGCTGGCCTTGCACCTGTTCCACGGCGTGTGGAGCATGTTCCAGACGTTGGGCATCAACAACCGAGACTGGGACGGTTTCTTCCGCGGGCTGGCGATCTTTGTCGCCATCGTGATCCCGGTCGGCTTTGCGCTCGTGCCCATTGCGGTCCTGTTAGGCATTTTGACGATTGCGTAGTGTAGATCATCTGGCATAGACTGATCCACATTCTCATAATTGAGAGGCTGATTTGATATGACCACACCTGTTGCACCGCCGGCGACCCAGACGATGCCGGTGTTTACCGAAGCCACATTGGACGGCAAATGCCCTACCGGTCCCATCGAGTCAGCGCTGGGATCGCACCCGCTTTGAGATGAAGCTGGTCAACCCCACCAACCGGCGCAAGTTCCGCATTATCATGGTCGGTTCCGGCCTCGCCGGCGCCGCGGCGGCCGCCTCCCTTGGCGAAGCCGGTTACAACGTGGACTGCTTCTGCTACCAGGACAGCCCGCGCCGTGCCCACAGCGTCGCCGCCCAGGGCGGTATCAACGCCGCCAAGAACTATCGCAACGACGGCGACAGCGTCTACCGCCTCTTCTACGACACGGTCAAGGGCGGCGACTTCCGCGCCCGCGAGTCCAACGTCTACCGCCTGGCCGAGGTGAGCAACGCCATCATCGACCAGTGCGTGGCACAGGGTGTCCCCTTTGCCCGCGAATATGGCGGCATGCTGGACAACCGCTCGTTCGGCGGCGCCCAGGTGGCGCGCACGTTCTATGCCCGCGGCCAGACCGGGCAGCAGCTGCTGCTGGGCGCCTACCAGGCGCTCCAGCGCCAGATTGCTGCCAAGACGGTGACGATGTACACCCGTGACGAAATGCTTGACGTGATCGTCATCAACGGGCGGGCACGCGGCATCGTCACCCGCGACATGCGCACCGGCGAGATCAAGGCGCACATGGCCGACGTCGTCGTGCTGGCGACCGGCGGGTACAGCAACGTCTTCTACCTGTCGACCAACGCCAAGGGCTGCAATACGACCGCTATCTGGCGCTCGTACAAGCGGGGGGCGTACTTCGCCAACCCCTGCTACACGCAAATTCATCCCACCTGTATCCCCCCGGCAGGCGAGCACCAGTCCAAGCTGACGCTGATGAGCGAATCGCTCCGCAACGACGGCCGCATCTGGGTGCCGCGCAACCCGAACGAAACGCGGCCGGTGGACCAGATACCCGAAGAGGACCGCTACTACTACCTGGAGGAGATGTATCCCTCCTATGGCAACCTGGCGCCGCGCGATATTTCGTCGCGTGCCGCCAAGCGCCAGGTCGACCATGGCCTGGGCGTGGGCCCGATGAAGAACGGCGTCTACCTGGACTTTGCCGACTCGATTAATCGCCTGGGCGAAAAGGTCATCCGTGACCGCTACGGCAACCTCTTCGACATGTACGAGAACATCACGGGCGAGAACGCCTACAAGGTGCCGATGCGCATCTACCCGGCGCCCCACTACACGATGGGCGGGCTGTGGGTCGACTACTACCTGGAGAGCACGATTCCCGGGCTCTTCGTGGCGGGCGAGGCCAACTTCTCCGACCACGGCGCTAATCGCCTGGGCGCTAGCGCTCTCATGCAGGGCCTGGCGGACGGCTACTTCGTGCTGCCGTACACGCTGCCCAACTACCTGGCCTCGACCAAGCTCGAGAAGGTAACGGCCGACCACGATGCCGCCAAGCAGGCGGTGGAAAACGCCACGGCCATCACCAACCACTTCCTCAACACCAAGGGGACCAAGAGCGTCGACCACTACCACCGTGAGTTGGGCAAGATCATGTGGAACTACTGCGGCATGGGGCGCACGGCGGAAGGCCTGCAGACGGCGCTCAAGCTGATCCCCGAGCTGCGCGACGAGTTCTGGAACAACGTGCGCGTGCTGGGCGGTGGGATGGAAACCAACCAGGAGCTGGAAAAGGCCGGGCGCCTGGTGGACTTCTTTGAACTGGGCGAGCTGATGTGCATCGACGCCTTGCACCGCAACGAGTCGTGCGGCGGCCACTTCCGCGAGGAGTACCAGACGGAGGACGGTGAGGCCAAGCGCAACGACGAGGACTACGCCTACGTGGCGGCGTGGCAGTATGCCGGCGAGAACAATGCTCCGATCCTGCACAAAGAGCCGCTGGAATTTGAATACGTCAAGCTTGCCACGCGCAGCTACAAATAAGGAAGCAGACGACCTATGCGACTGACACTGCGAATCTGGCGCCAGGCCAATGCCCAAGCGCAGGGCAAGCTGGTGGAATATCGGTTGGACGACGTGAGCGAGGACCAGTCGTTCCTCGAAATGCTGGACCTGCTGAACCAGAATCTGATCGACCGCGGCGAAGAGCCGGTCACCTTTGACCATGACTGCCGCGAGGGCATCTGCGGTACGTGCGGCCTGGTGATCAACGGCATCGCGCACGGACCAAAGGCGGCCATCACCACCTGCCAGCTCCACATGCGCGTCTTCAAGGACGGCGACACGATCACGGTCGAGCCGTGGCGTTCGAAGGCCTTCCCGATCATCAAGGACCTGATGGTGGACCGCGGCGCCTTTGACCGCATCATTGCAGGCCGGCGGCTACATCTCCGTCAACACCGGCGCGGCGGCCGACGCCAACGCCATTCCCGTGCCCAAGGAGAAGGCGGATCGCTCGATGGATGCCGCCGCCTGCATCGGGTGCGGCGCCTGCGTGGCGGCCTGCCCCAACTCGTCGGCCATGCTCTTCACGTCGGCCAAGCTGGCGCATCTCAACTCGCTGCCGCAGGGCCAGGCCGAGCGCCACGACCGGCTCGATCCTCATGATCGAGCAGATGGACCACGAGGGCTTTGGCGGCTGCACCAACTACGGCGAGTGCGAGGCGGTCTGCCCCAAGGAGATCAGCCTGGACTTCATCGCCGCCATGAACCGTGACCTGCTGGCGGCGCAGCTCTCGAATAAGGGCAAGCGTTAGTACAGGTAACCTAGTACGGGTGACACCGCGTCCCCGGCTCCGGCGGTTGTGTGCTTCGCCGGAGCCGGGGACGTTTTTTTGTTGGTGGGTTGCGCAAGATTCGGGCTGAAACGGCAGCAAAAGTGTGCTAATCTTGACGCATGCGTACGTGGCGATTGATTGGGCCAGACGGCAAACCGTATCTAAGTGAGCAGCGTGGGAGGCTGGGTGGGCATCGGCGCGGCCGGATTTACGGCCGGCTTGACTGCCCGGCCGCGCTGCGCGCCATTGCGCGCGGCGGATATGTCCGCGACCGAGTGTTTTTTCTGAACGAGGAGCATGCGCGGAGCGCGGGGTATCGACCGTGCGCGGTGTGCATGCGGGAGGCGTATGTGGCGTGGAAGTCTGGAACTTGATATGAGGGTTGTCTGATCCATGATTCGTGGGATTTGAGGGATTTACACGATTATTTGATCCTGTACACGCCGAGGATAGAGGGTGCGGAGGCAGAGGATGCGGAAAGATCAGTTATTGGAGAAGCTAGACCGGGCCTGGGATGAGCTAAAGCAGTCTTATGTGGGGCTGGCGGAGGCGCAGATGGTGGAACCGGGGCTGGCGGGCGATTGGTCGGTGAAGGATGTGCTGGCGCATGTGACGACGTGGGAAGAGGAGGCGCTAAAGCACCTGCCACATATCTTGGTTGGGGAGACGCCGCCGCGCTATTCGGTGACGTATGGAGGGCTCGACGCCTTTAACGCCTTGATGACGGAGCGGAAGCGGGAACTGCCGCTTGACGCGGTGCTGCGGCAGCTCGACGAGACGCACGGGCGGCTGGTTGCCTATATTCAGGACGCGCCGGAAGAACTGCTTGCCACTGAGACGCGGTTTCGGCGGCGGATACGGCTCGATACGTACAGCCATTACCCGGTGCATGCGAAGATGATTGCCGAGTGGCGGGCGCAGTCCGGGAGATAGTACCTGTCTCCGGGACCTCGACAGCGAACGCTTGCGTTCGCCGGTCCCGGGGACGTTGGTTGTTGGCAATACGGCGGGCGTTAGTGCCCCACGGTTGGCACGTCTGCGGCACGGCGCCCGCCCCAGGCGCGGGGCCAGCCGGGGAGCATGAGGCCGAGGATCAGGGCGACAATTGAGGCGAAGAACGTGATCCTGTAGGCACGTTCGAAGCCGGCTACGTTTTCGAGGCAGGCTTGCTCGATGAGGGCCCCTAGGCTGGTCTGCTGGGCAGGTATGACCTGGGCGGCGCTTGCCACTGCCTGATTCTCCCTGATCGCTGTTAACGCACTTCCTGCGGGGCCTGCCAACGCCAGCGCAGTGTTTGGGTTGGACATGTCTGTTACATCCGGCGGTACGGCACACAGGCCAACATGGGCAATTTGGCCGGCGGCGTCGGGCGCGGCCTGAAGCGCGGCCTGGACCTGGCGGGTCTGCGGCGATATAGTGCTGGCCAGGATCGTGGCCAGCAGGGCGACACCGACAGCCTGGACGAGGTTGCGCGTGGCATTCGTGAGCGACGAGCCGCGCGGGACGTCCTTGAGCGGCACGACGGAAAGCGCCGTGACCAGCGTGGTCTGCACGGTGAGGCCAAGGGCGATGCCGCGCAGCGCCAGCAGGAACATGATCCACTGGATCGACGTGTCGGGCTGTACCTGGCTCAGCTGCCAGGTATTGAGGATCAGGATGCTGAACCCTACGCCGACGAGCGGGCGCGGGCCGAGCTTGTCATAAAGCCGGCCGGCGACCGTGACCGAGATGCCGCCGGTGATCGCCAGGGGCAGCAGGATGAGGCCCGTCTGCAGGGCCGTGATGCCGCGCAGCGACTGCAGGTAGAGCGGCATCAGGAACTCGGCGCCAAAGAGCGCAATCACGCTGACGTAGCCGAGCAGGCTGGCGTTGAGAAAGACGCGCTTGCGATAGAGACGCAGGTCCAACAGCGGCACCTTGGCGACAAACAACTCGACATAAGCAAAGGCAGCCAGGCCAAGCACGCCGACTGCAAAGGCGGCGATCACCGTGGGTGAATTCCAGCCCAACTCGACGACGGTGGACGACGCATACAGGATGGCGCCAAAGCCGATGATCTCGGTGATCAGCCCCAGCACGTCGAGAGGCGGCTTGCGGTCGCTGGGGATGTTGCGCAGCACGATCACGCCCAGCACGACGCCGACAAGCCCGATCGGCGGGTTGATAAAGAAGATCCAGCGCCAGAGGCCGGCGTCCACCAGCCAGCCGCCGAGGATGGGGCCGATGGCGGGCGCGACGATGGCGGCCACGCCAAAGATGCCGAGGGCGAGACCTTGTTCCTCGACCGGGAAGACGCGCAGCAAGAGCGCAATGCCCAAGGGCAGGGCTAAGCCGCCGCCTACACCCTGGACGGCGCGGGCCCCGACCAGCAGCCAGATGTTGGGCGACAAGCCCGCCATCAGCGAACCGATAACGAAGATGGAGAGACCGGTGAGATAGACGCGCTTGATGCCAAAGCGGTCGGCCATGAAGCCCGCCAGGGGCGTGGAGATGCCGATCGCCAGCACGTAGACGCTGATGATCCACTGTGCCTCGCCCAGGTTCGAGCCGAATTCCTGGCGCAGGGTTTGAAACGCTACGTTGACGACCGTGGTGTCGAGAATCACCATGAAGATGCCAAAGACGACGATCCCAAGCACCTTCCACTTATAAGGCAGCCCGCGCTCTTCCGTGGGCGCGACGGCTGCGTCCTGATGTTGCATGTGCAATATTCCTTCTGGTTCGGCGCTCTACAGAGCGCGATAAATTTCACACTGCCCGAATAATGACCGTGTTATTGAATCACATCTTGGCATAAAGATCACGGGCTGGCAACGACGATTGGCACGTTTTGAGGTCATCAAGTGGGATATGGTTTGAACGTGAGAAAATTCTTAGACTTTTCTCAAATCGTTCTCATGGCGCGCAGGTAGTCTGGTAGAAGTTGTGCGTTTTAGGGTTGACGGCACGATGGGCAGGCGCCGACGCTGCGGCGGTTGACGCCCGCACTTCAAGCTAAAACGACGAAAGCGAGATGAGATGCGTAAGAACACGCTTAATAAGTTAAAGGCCCGGCTGGCGATGGCGGCATTTGTGATCGTGGCATTTGCTGCGACGGGGTTGACCGCGGCGGGAACCGCCAATTATGTGGCGATGAACTTCGGCTTGGGCACACAGCTGAACCAGATGACGCTGCAGTCCGCTTCCTCTGGGATGGCTTCACTGATCGCCAGCCTGGCGCCGCAGGCAACAACTCGCGGGGAGAACTAGCGCCATGACCGAGCCACAGAAACCGAACGCACCGAAGCGACCGGAAGCTAAGCGCCACGATCCTAAGACCACGCTGACCATGCTGAAATGGACAACGGGGTTGAGCGCCGTCGCACTGACGCTCGCAGGCTGGGGCCTGCTGGCGCAGGCGGAGACCGTCAATGCCGCCAATGCGAACGGGCTGGACCAGACGTCGCCCGCCTCGCTCACACTGGGCACGGCCGCATCGGCAAAACTGGCGGCGCTCGGCGGTCCTGGGCAGGAGCGCGGTGCCGCAGGGTTGGGCTCGGTTGCCCCGGCCGGCGTGTCTGCTCGATCGGCTGCTAGGGCTGCTGCCGTGCTGGCAACCCCGACGCGGGGCGCGGCGACGGCGGCTGCAGCAACTGCCACCCCTACTGACAGCCCGACGGCCACGCCCACGGATGTCCCGACCGGTGTGCCCACTGACGTGCCGACCGCTGTGCCGACTCCCGCACCGACGGATACGCCTGAGGTCAAGTTCAAGCTGGACGTGGTGCAGTGGGTGCAGAACCAGGCGGGCGACAATATCGCCGTAGTGCGGGATAACCAGGGAATTCTCTGGTACGTGTGGGGCGATGACGTGCCCCGCATCGAACAGGGCCTCTCACCCCAGTACCAGCCGGTACCCGTCAACCAAGTTGGCCGGTCACGCCACTCATGAAGCAGGAAACCGCCAACCGCCAGCACAGCCACCATTTTCGCGCCATGGGAACCGACGTGGCGCTGTGGCTTTGGAATAGCAGCGAGCAGCGCGCCCAAAATGCGCTGCTCGCTGCAGAAAGCTTTTTCGCCCAGACCGAGGCGCGGTTGAGCCGGTTTCGCCCCGATTCCGAACTGTCACGCCTGAACCGCGCAGCCGGCAAGCCCTTCGCGGCATCGCCGGTGCTGTTCGACCTGGTCGCCGAGGCATTGGCCTGGCGCGACCGGACCGGGGGGATCTTCGATCCTGCCGTACTTAATGCGCTAATTGCCAGCGGCTATGATCGCACGTTTTCTGCCGTCAAGGTCGAGGATGGAAGTACGGGTGAATCCGGCGTAGGCGTCAGCGTCGACGCAGGCGCCGGATTCACAGGCGCTCCGCAGGGGGCACGTGTGGACTCGTCAGGTATCGTGCTGGGGCCTGGACGCCAGATCCTGCTGCCGGAGGGTGTGGGTATCGACCTGGGCGGCATCGCCAAGGGGTGGACGATCCAGCAGGCGGCGCACCGGCTGGGCATGTGGGGCCCGTGCCTGGTGGATGCCGGCGGGGACATCGCCTGCGTGGGCAAGCCGCCGGGCGAGCCGTGGGTGGTCACCGTTGCCGACCCGCGCGTGGAAGATGAATATGCGGATGAGGATATCGCCGTCGTCAGCCTCAGCAATGCCGCCATCGCCACTTCGAGCCGGCTCTACCGCAGCTGGCGCCAGGGCGGGCGGCGCGGCACATCACCTGATCGACCCGCGCACCGGTGCGCCGGCCGCCACCAATATCTACAGTGTCACCGTGCTGGCCGACCGGCTGCCCGACGCCGAGATCCACGCCAAAACGGCGCTGATCCTGGGCGAGGAGCAGGGATTGGCCTATCTTAACCAACTGACCGGCGCAGCTGCGCTGGTCGTGACCGACGACGGCCGCCACTTGACGACCGGCAACTTTGAGCAAAAAGCCTATGTACCGTCTAGTACCGTCGCAGGAAGCTCCTTCGCTGCAAGATTCGCCACCCCCGTCTAGCCGGCGCGGGGTGCTGGCCAGCTTTGCCCTGGTGATCGTGTTGAGCCTGCTCGGCTTTGCGGCGGTGGCGGTGATCGGCTACTACCTGCCGCAGACTGCGGCCAAGTCGTACTGGTTTGTGTCGCGCAGCTCGGGCGTCATCGCCTATGTCCTGGTGACGATCGGCGTGCTGTGGGGGCTGATCCAGAGCGGGAGCCTGTTTCGCGCGCGCGTGGCGCCGCTGCTGGCGCTGGGGATGCACAGCTTTCTCAACTGGCTGGGGCTGGGGTTTGCGGCGCTGCACGGCATTATCTTGATCGGCGATCACTTTATCAAGATCGGGCTGCCCGAGGTGTTTACGCCGTTCTTGTCCCCCTACCGGCCGGTGCCGGTGGGCCTGGGCATCATCGCCTTTTACCTGATGCTGCTGCTGTCGCTGAGCTTCTACGCCAGGAATCACCTGGGCCAGAAGAATTTTCGCCTGCTGCACTATGTGAGCTATGCCGTGTTCCTGATGGTGACGGTGCATGGTGTGCTGGCGGGCACGGACACTGGGGCGCTGTGGTGGATGTATGCCGTGAGCCTGGTCGTCGTCGCCGTTATGACGGTGATGCGCATTAGCGGCAGCCGGCGCGAGCAAATGCGACGGCAGGCGCCAAAGCCGGTACCGGCGCGTGCCGCCGTGCCGGTCGCGCGCCGGCAGGGGTGACCGGAGCGCAGGCGTCCTCGCCTGCTCCTTACCGTGCAGTGCGCGAAGAAGCAGGCGAGGACGCCTGCGCTCCGAAAGCGGTGGCGGCGTGACAAGCGTCGGGTCCTGATTTATGATGTTGATCCATGCGCATCCTGGTGGTTGAGGACGAACAGAACGTTGCAGCCTTTATTAAACAAGGGCTGACGGAAGAGGGCTATGTGGTCGACGCCGTCGGCGACGGCGAACTGGCCCTGAGCTATGCGCAGACGTACGACTACGACCTGATCCTCCTGGATGTGCTGCTGCCGAAGATGGACGGGCGCCAGGTGGCGCTGACGCTGCGGCAGCGGGGGTACAGCGCTCCGATCGTTATGCTGACGGCGCTGGATGGCGTCGACGACCGCGTGGCGGGGCTCGACAGCGGCGCCGACGACTACCTGGTCAAGCCGTTTGCCTACCGCGAACTGCTGGCGCGTATCCGGGCGCGCACGCGCACCTACGATCGGCCCGGCACACCCAACGAACTGCAGATGGCCGACCTGAGCCTTAACCGGCTAACGCGCGTGGTCAAGCGCGGCGGGCAGGAGATCGAGATGACGAGCAAGGAGTTCGCCCTGCTCGAATTCCTGCTGCAGCACCCCAACCAGGTGCTCAGCCGCACGCAGATCGGCGAGCAGGTCTGGGGCTATGACTTCTACAACCAGTCGAACATCGTCGACGTCTATGTCGGCTATCTGCGCCGCAAGATCGACGACGGCCGGCCGCTGCAGCTGATCCGGACTGTGCGCGGCGCCGGCTACAAGCTGAGCGCGGACGCGTAAGCCATGTGGACGCTGCGCAACCGCCTGGTGCTGGTCAATGTGCTCGTCTTCCTGCTGACATTTGTGGTCCTCGTGGGAGTGCTGGCGGGCCAGCTGGTGGGCCATCTCTTCGAGCAGCTCGACCGGCAGCTGGTGGAGTCGGCGGAACGCGCCGCCGCCCGCGTGGTGATCGACGATGGCGAGCCGCGCCTGGCCGACCGGGACGGCCGTCTGGGCGGTAACCTGGGACCGCACGGCTTTGTGCGCATCCTCGACGCCAAGGGCGCAGTGACCGGGGGGACTGGCGACTATGCCGGTGCGCCTGCGCTGCCGCAAGGTCTGCCCGGGTCGGGCCGGGGGCTGATCAGCAATCAGCGCGGCACCGACGGCGAACTGCTGCGCATCTATACGCAGCCGCTCTATGCCGCGCTGCCGATCAACGCCGGCGCCCACGTCGGCTATATCCAGGCCGGGACGGTGCCTGAAGAGGCACTGGAGATGGTGGGCCAGATCCGCGACAGCCTGTTGATTGCGATCCCGCTGGCGCTTGGCTGCCGTCGTCGTGGCAGGGCTGTTTGCCACGCGCAAGGCGCTGCAGCCGCTGACCGACATGACGCACGGCGCGGCGGCCATTGGGGCCGACACAGTGGCAGAACGCCGCCTGCCCGTCCCGCGCACGAAGGATGAGGTGCAGGCGCTGGCACTCGCCTTTAATGCCACGCTGGAACGGCTGGCGGCGGCCTTTGCGCGGCAGCGGCGTTTCACGGCCGACGCCTCGCACGAGCTGCGCACGCCGGTGACCGCCATCCTGGGCCAGGCAGAACTGGCGCTGAGCCGGCCGCGCGCACCCGAAGCGTACCAGGACTCGCTGCAGCGGATTGCCGGAAGAGGCCGAGCGGATGCAGCGGCTGATCGGGCGCATGCTGGCGCTGGCGCGTGCCGAGGGCGGCCATCCAGTGCTGGACTTTGCGCCCGCCGACGTGGCGGCGCTGCTGCACACGCTGACCGAGACGCTGGCCGTGCAGGCGGAAGAGAAGCAGGTCGACCTTGCAGCTGCGGGCGCCCGAGTCCGCCGTCATCACGACCGATGCCGACAGCCTGACGCAGATCCTGCTCAACCTGATCGAGAATGCCATTGCCTATACGGACCACGGGCTGGTCGAGGTTGCGCTGGTGGCGGCAGGCGGACGGCATCTGCATCACCGTTGCCGACAGCGGGCCCGGCATCGCCCCCGAGCAGCTGGAAGCGATCTTTGAACCCTTCTTTCGTGCCGACCCCTCGCGCCAGCGCCAGAGTGGCGGCGTGGGGCTAGGGCTGGCGCTGGCGCATGAGCTGACGCGGCTGCTGGGGGGCCAGCTCACCGCGGCGAACCGCCCTGAGGGGGGCGCCATGTTTACGCTTGTGCTGCCGCCTGAGCATGGTGTCACTGGGTAGGCGGCCCCCAAGTTTACGATTATGCGATTTCGGCCGGCACCGGTGCGCTGCGCGGTTAGCCGCTGGCGCATGAAGGCGCAAATTTTCGCCATGGCCTCCGTGGCCTCCGGAAAGAGCGGCGCCAGGATGGGGAAGGCGTGGCACATGCCTTCGTATTCGAGCAGGGTGACGTCGTCGCCCTGCCGCTTCGCCTTGGCGGCAAAGTTGACGGTGTCGTCGTAGTGGATCTCGCCGGTGCCGATGCACAGCAGCATGGGCGGCAGGCCAGTGAGATCGGCCATCAGCGGCGACAGCCAGGGCAGCGCCGGGTCGTTGTCGGCGATGTAGTACTGCGTCCAGATGTTCCACGAGTTGAAGGGCGCAATATCAGTCTTGAAATTGCGGAGGAACGACGGCGCGCTGCACGTCAGGTCCGTGACCGGGCGAGATCGACACGCCGCCGCTGGGGAGCGGCAGGGCCAGGTCGCGCAGCGCCACGAGCGTCGCCAGCGTCAGCGTGCCGCCGGCCGACTCGCCGGCGATCACGATATTGGCGGGCGCGTAGCCCTCCGCCAGCAGCCAGCGGTAGGCGGCGAGACAGTCGTCGACGGCGGCCGGGTAGGGGTGCTCAGGGGCAAGGCGATAGTCGAACAGCAGCGCCTTGACGCCCGTGCCCAGCGCAAACTTGGCCACGTGCATGCGGTGGGTCAGGCAGGAGCCCGACATAAAGCCGCCGCCGTGAATGTACAGGATGACCTTATCCTGCGGTGCGCCGTCCGGCGTGATCCACTCGGCGTACATCTCGTCTACGGTCACAGGCGTGACGGTGACGCCCGCCGGCATCTTGGCGCGTGCCGACTGCTTGTCCACGCTGCGGCGGAACTCCTCGACCGAGAAGCTCTCGTCCACCACCTCTGGTTTCAGTTTGCCCTTCATCAAGTGGCGGTTTCGAACCAGGCCGATCACCACCTTACTGCGAAAACTCGGCATCGCTGCCTCCCAACATCGTATGGTGCGTACTGCTTGATGAGCCTTATTGTAGCTCGTGCCGCGGCGGGCACTGCAATGTATACGCAGATGAGGAGGAAAAAGGCGCGGTCTGAACACTGGATTCGTGGAATTTGGGAGATCTGCACGATTTGTGCAGGAAGGCAGTTGCTCAATCCTGGTAATCCCATAATTCTACAAATCAGGGTGCAGACACCTTACCTGCCGTCGAGCAGGTCGACCCGTTCGCCAAAGATGAGGTCGCGGCGGACGTAGTCGTTCCAGAAGGTGTGCGGGTAGAGGACTGGCAGCGGGTTGGCGGCAGCAAGGCGGGCGAGCTGTTCATCGCTCAGTGTGAACTCCAGGGCGCCGAGATTATCGCTGAGCTGTGATTCGCGCCGGGCGCCGAGGATCGGGATGATGGTGGGCGACTGCTGGCGGACCCAGTTGATCGCCACCTGAGATGGGGTGCGGCCCAACTCGGCGGCAACCTCCATCACGACGGCGGCCAGCCGCTGTTCATGCTCGCTGGCCTGCCGGGCACGCGTGGGTTCGCCGGGGCCGCCGGGCTGGTTGAACTTGCCGGTGAGCACGCCGCCGCCAAGCAGCGAGAAAGCCATGACGCTCATGCCGAGTGCCTTGGCCATTGGGAGTACGTCGGTCTCGGCGCCGCGCTCGGCCAGGCTGTATTCGGCCTGGTAGGCGACAAAGCGGGTCCAGCCGCGTGCCTCGGCCAGCCCCTGACCGTAGGCCGCGACCCAAGCGGGAGTGTCGGAGATGCCGGCATAGAGGATCTTGCCCGCCGCTACCAGGTCGTCGAGCCCGCGCAGCACCTCATCGACCGGCGTCGTGCGATCCCACATGTGGAGGTAGAGCAGGTCGATGTAATCAGTGTTGAGGCGCTTGAGCGAGGCCTCGACTGTGCGCAGCATGTTCTTGCGGGCGTTGCCGCCCCCGTTGAGATCGGTGAACTGCGAGCCAGGGCGGCGCAACGTATATTTGGTGGCGACGACGAACGCGTCACGGTCAGAGCCGATAAATTCACCCACGAACTTCTCGCTCGTACCGTTCGTATAATTGGAGGACGTGTCGACATAGTTGCCGCCGGCGGCGACGAACATGTCGAACATCTTGCGGCTCTCCTCTTGCGAGGCGCCCCAGCCCCAGTCCTCGCCAAAGGTCATCGTGCCCAGGCACAGTTCCGAGACACGCAGACCGGAACTGCCGAGTAAGCGATAGCGCATTGTGTTCTCCCTAAATGTACGGTTTGCCGGAAATCTACCGCTGCTAAGACCTTGTCAAGCGCCACCGTCCGCGGCCTCCAAGGTGAACACTACTTGTGCTGAATACTATGCAATGCAGTTTCACCTTGGATTCGGTTTAGTGCGCACGCCCACGTGCGCTTCTCCGGCACCCCTACGTGCCTCATCGATGACGATTGACGGACCACCAGTGTACGCAGTCCGGAGGCGTTTGTGACTGATCGAACGTACAGGATCGCACGGTCACTGAGCATACGCGATCCAATAGCTCTGGGCCTCTTCCAACCCAAGCTCAAGCGGATCCCCTGCGGGTGTACCGTACACCTCCCAGCGCGCAAAGCCGCCCAGGCGCAGCAGCAGCTGGAACTCCTCCTTGAAGAGCCAGCGCCCGTTTATCGGGAAGTCTTCGGACTCACCGTCGTATTCGATGTAGCAGCGATCAAACGTCCGCTGGTCGTTGAAGTCGCGCCAGCCGACGACCCGCTGGCGGATGGGCCGGCCCGTTTCGGGGTGAACCCAGGTATACCATTGGCCCTCAATCACTGCATCTTCCCCGGCAATGTCGCCAATGCCGGCCAGCCGGAGATCGAGCAGGAGCCGCCCCGATGGGGCGAGATGCCGGCGGATGTTTTGCAGCGTCCGAATCTGCGCATCCTGGGTCGTCAGCATTTCAAAGGTATTGGTGGAAATGATGGCGGCCGCAAACTTCCGGTCATAGTGAAACGTCTCAAGGTCCTGGACCGACAGGCGCCGCTCTATGTCTGTTATCCCCTGGCGGGCGGCGTTGCCGACAAGAGCTGCCAGCATCGACGCCGAGATATCGAACCCGTACATATCGCGGCCGGCGGCCAGGAGCGGCAGCAGAAAGATGCCGGTACCGCAAGCGCAGTCGAGCACCGGTCCGTCGATATCCTGAAGATTAGCCGTATAGAAGCGCAGATGCGCTGCGGCCACCTCCGGTATCGTCGCCATCATCTGGTCGTAGATATAACCCCACCATTTGCTTTCGTAGTTTGGCTGCGGCATGTCGTGCTCCGAGTTGACAGTGAGCTGATTCGGGTGTCTGGTCCCCTGGGGGAGGACAAGATTAGCTAAATTATACCGGTATGTCAAGCTGCGTTTGTCTCAACCTTGATTCGTGGGAGTTCTGGGATTCACATGATGCGTCCAGCCTCTGCTGACACGTAATCATGAAAATCCTTGAATCCTACGAATCGTGGTTCAGACAAACGCGTGGACGGAACTTGTGCGTGGGTGGTGGCGTCGATCTGATTGACCGAGGCTGGCCTGCGCCCTCTAACGATCGAACTATGCCACGCCTCCTGGCTGCGGGCGGTGACGATCAAAGGCCCCGAGCTGCTCGATCCCCAATCACCGGAATATTAGCGGGCGATTCTGCACTATGAAGCTCACCGGACAAAGGGTCCAGCGAATCTGCGATGCTCTGAGCTATGCCTATCCCACGCGGGATACGCTGCGCATGCTGCTGCGCCTCGAACTGGACGAAAACCTGGAGGAGATCGCCGGTGGCGAGAACCACAGTGTGGTGGTCTTTAATCTGGTGACATGGGCGGAACGCAGCGGGCGAATCAACGAACTGATCACGCGTGCCCAGCGGCGGATGCCGGGAAATTTGGCGCTGCAGCAGTTGGCTTCAGAGTGGCGCACCCAAGCCGCGGCAGGGCACTGCCGCGCAGTTGAAATCGCCATTGGCGGGCAGCGCGGAGAGCACCGGCCCTGCTTCCATCGACCTGTTCCTCAGCTACAGCCGCAAGGATGGCGAGGCCATGCACGTGGTGCAGGACGCGCTGCGTGATGCGGGGCTGTCGGTCTGGACCGACGAGGGCCTGGAGCTGGGCCGGGAGAGCTGGCAGGATGCGATCGCTGAGGCGCTCAAACAGGCACACGCCATGGTGGTGCTGCTCTCGCCGAATGCCGCGCAATCGACCTGGGTGAAAAACGAGATTGGGTTTGCACAGACACTCAATAAGCGCATCTTCCCTGTACTGATTGTGGGCGAGGCTGCCACGGCAGTTCCGATCGGCCTCATTAACGCACAGTGGGTGGAGGGGCGCCAGGATCTGCACCATGCCATGGCGCAGGAACTGCTGCCTGCGCTGCGCCGCTACCTGGATTCTGCCGAGACGCACCAGGCCGGGCCCGGGATGACGGTTCCGCTCACCAACTGGGCGTCAGCCTGGCGGCGCGCAGAAGGCCGGGCAATCAAACGATGCACCGTACAGGAGCATGCTGCTGTGGATTCCCATCGCACTTCTGCTTGGCGCACTGGGGCTGTTTGTCTTTGAACGCTATGTGATGCCGCCGCAGCCTCCCCCGCCCACGGCAACTGTGCCTGCTTCAACACCACCAGCGCGGAATTGGGGAGCGCGGCGACAGCCCCGGCCTCGTACACTGCTGTACCCACGGCTACAGCCACCGCGACTACGGATCCAACGGCAACTGCGACCACATCTGCCGATCCGCCTGCGACCGCCACGCCGCCCCCTGCAGCCTACGGCGGTCCAGCCCCCAAGCCCGCTGCCTGCCGCCACGAAAACCAATCCACGCGACGGCGCCGAGTATGTCTACGTGCCGCCCGGGGCATTTAAGATGGGTTCGAACGAGGGCGATGCGCTGGCGCGGGCAGACGAGAAACCGCAGACGAGTGTTGACGCTGACGGGTTCTGGGTGATGCGCACCGAGGTCACCAACGCGCAGTACCGGCGCTGCGTGGCGGCAGGGGCATGTACGGCGCCCAACAACACGCGTTGGAATGACCCGGCATATGCGGATCATCCGGTGACGGGTGTGACCTGGCAGCAGGCCAACGACTATACGGGATGGGTGGGCGGGCGCCTGCCGACGGAGGCGGAGTGGGAAAAAGCCTGCCGCGGCACGGCGGGGGGCATCTATCCGTGGGGCGATGCTGCACCGACAGCAGACCGAGCCAACTTTTTCCCTAATACGGGCGGCACCATGCCGGTAGGGAGCTACTCGCCGCAAGGCGACAGCCCGTACGGCGTGGCCGATATGGCAGGCAACGTTTGGGAGTGGACCAGCAGCCAGCCTCTGCCGTATCCCTATGCTGCGGAGGACGGGCGCGAGGATCCTGGCGGGGAGGGCAAGCGGGTGCTGCGCGGCGGCGCCTGGTATCTCAGCGCCGACTACGTGCGCTGCGCCAGCCGGTTTAGCTTTGGCGAGAACTATGGGTATTACGATTTTGGGTTCCGGGTTGTGATGGTTGGCGGTTGACCTGGTAGACCATTTAGTCTATGGTTTGGCACGTCAACTGACGTGCGTCGCCCACGTCGACGCAGGCAAAAGGGTACAGAAGGGGGATTGAGATGGCCGAGGTCCTATTGTTCCATCATGCGCAGGGGCTTACGCCCGGCGTCGTTGCATTTGCCGACACCTTGCGCGGTGCCGGACATGTGGTGCACACGCCCGACCTGTTTGAGGGCCGCACCTTCGGTACGCTGGAGGAGGGGATGAGCCACGTAGGGGAAGTGGGGTTTGGCAAGATGGTCGAGCGGGGAGTGCGGGCGGCGGAAGAGATGCCGACCGCACTGGTCTACGCCGGATTCTCGCTTGGCGTGCTTCCGGCGCAGATGCTGGCGCAAACCCGGCAGGGGGCGCAAGGCGCGCTCCTCTTCTATGCCTGTGTACCGTTGGTCAAGCCCGGCGCGGCTCGTTGCAGTGTCGATTGACGCCGGCTCTGATATAGTATATTCTAGCCATCCTGACGCTCAATTGGCAGAGATTTGTCTGCCTGTTTGCGCCGTCCGATCCAAGATGAGGAGGAATCACCATGTCCCCGTCCGACGCACCGCATATAGTCAGCTGGGATTCACCGCATCTGCTCGAGGCACTCGAATCCAACATGGTGGCGTTTTGGCAAGCCTATGGGCGTCCTCCCGGGCGGCGGCTGGACGAGCGCGTCGATCGCGTGTGCGTGATGACGGGAATACCGGAACCTTTGTTTAATACCGTATTCCGTGCCCGCCTCGCACATGACGCTGTGGAGACGGCCATCGCAGAAGTACGCCTGGCCGCAGCGCAGTGGAACGTGCCGCTTTTCTGGTGGCTCACCCCCACGACGACGCCACCCGATCTTGGTGACACGCTGCTGAAGCATGGTTTTATCCACGCCGGCAATGTTCCGGAGATGGCAGTAGAACTGGCGCGTTTGGATACCCAGCCGGCCCTTCCGCGTGACTTGACCATCAAGGTCGTCGAAGACGGCGACACACTGGATGTGTGGGCCGATATTGCTGCCGTAGGTACGGGATTCGCGCCGCAAGCTGCCGCAATGGTGAGAACGCTGGAACAGGACGTCGGCCTGCAGCCTGCTAACGCTTTGCGGCGCTATATTGCCTACCGGGGCGGCGTCCCGGTAGCTGCCTCCGGCTTGGTCTTACATTCCGGCGTCGCCGGGATCTTTGCCGTGACCACCCTGCCGGCAGCGCGCGGACAAGGCATCGGTACGGCTATGACACGCATCCCGCTGCTGGATGCCTTGGCTGAGGGCTACAAGGTGGGTACGCTGCAAGCCAGCGAAATGGGGTACCCCGTTTACAAAAAATTGGGGTTTGAAACCGTTTGTCCGATTGGGCTGTATTTGCTGCCCCTCAAGTCGCACGACTCTGGGTAAGGTGTTTCCGGAAAAAAAGATATATACTGATCGTAATCGACCACGCCATCGATTCCTTGCTCGGCGGCATGTAACGCTGTTTGTGCCGGCTTGCGGTTCTCTTCTTCTTCGTGACGATCACCACTTGGGGCGCGCATTTCTGGGGCCGCTACCTCATCCGTTACCTGGTACACGTTTGTGTCGAGTCGCAGTGCGCCAAGGCGTAGGCGAAGCAGCAGGTGATCGAGGAATGGGTCGAACCGGGTGGTCTCATCGTCGAGAGTGATGCTGAGGCCATCGGCGAGTTACTTAAGCGGCTGCTCGACAACCCCCCTTCCCGTTTGTGACGGGGCCTTCTTTGGACGCAGCCCCCATTATCACCGGAGGTCGTTCGTGATCGGGCTCGAAGAAACAACACTGCAGCTCTTGATTGAGCATACCCCTGCCGCCGTCGCCATCTTCGACTCCAACATGCGCTATCTTGCCGCCAGCCGGCGCTACATCGCCGACTACCATCTCACCGGCGCTAGCCTCATCGGCCGGTCGCATTACGAGGTCTTTCCTGAAATTAGCGACAGGTGGAAGGAGATCCACCGGCGCTGCCTGAACGGGGCGGTAGAACGGGCGCAGGAAGAACCCTTCCCGCGGGAGGACGGTACGCTGGACTGGGTGAGTTGGGAGATCCATCCTTGGCATGCGACATCAGGCGCAATCGGGGGGATCGTGCTGTTTTCGGAGGTGATTAGCGCACAAAAACGGCTTGAACAAGAACTGGCGGAGAGGCAGCGCGATCTTGAGGCCCTGATCGACAGTACAGACGGCAGCATCTGGGCGGTCGACACCCAGTATCGCCTGATTGCCGGCAACGCACGCTACCACGGCGACGTAAGTGCAGTGCTTGGTCGCAGGCTGGAAAAAGGGGAGTCGGTGCTGCTGCCGGTGTTCTCCGCCAGAGGCGCTGGCGGAGTGGCAGAGCTACTATGATCGGGCGCTGCAAGGGGAACAGTTCAGCGTCGAGGTGGGCACCCGCTTTGCCCAACCGCCGCGCCTGGTCGAATATCGCGTCAGCCCCATTCGTGCGGGGGACGGCACCATTACGGGGGCCACCGTGTTCGGGCGCGATGTCACCGAGCAGCGGCAGCTGTACGCAGTAGCGCGAGCGCAAAGAGAAGCTGGACAAGCTCCTGGATCTACTGCCGGTCGGTATATCCGTCCTCGACGGCGAGCGGAACATCGTGTTCTCCAATCGCGCCTTGGCCGAAATCCTGGACCTACCGGCGGATGAACTGGCGCAAAAGGCCTACACGGCCCGACGATACGTGGCGGCAGACGGCACGCCCATGTCATCTTCCGACTTTGCCAGTGCCCAGGCCGTGGCGACCGGGAGACCGGCGCTTGGCATCGAAACCGGGACTGTCAAGGAAAACGGGGAAATGGTTTGGGGGAGCGTCTCTGCGGTGCCGGTCGACTTTCCGGATTGGCGCGTGATCGTCACGACGGTCGATATCACGGCGCGCAAGTGTTCGGAGAAACTCATCCAGGCGCAGCGCGATGTAGCGCGTATCATCGGCAGTGGCGTGTCGGCCCAGGAGGCCTGGCAGATTTGCCTCGACGCCGCACTGCGTGTGAGCGGTATGGACTGCGGCGCGATCAGCGTCTTCGACCGGGAAGACGGCGCACTCGAACTGGTCTATGCCGACGGTTTTGGGACGGGGCTTGTCCAGGCGGTGGCTCGTCTACCGCGCACTGACCCCCACGCGGAGATGGTGCGTACTGGCAGGGCGCATTACTTTAACGCTGAGGCAGTGGGGGTGATGCAGCTTGCCCATGACGAAGGGCTGCGGTGCATGGCTGTCGTGCCCATTCGGTACCAGGATGAGACAATTGGGGTCTTGAACGTCGCCTCGCATACGCTGGTCGAAGTCCCCGAGTATGTGCGCCAGGCGCTCGAAACCATCGCCGTCGAAGCCGGCAACTTCGCCGTCTACCTGCGCACCCAGGACGCGCTGCGTGCCAGCGAAGAGAAGTACCGCAGTCTTGCCGAGGCCTCCGACGCTGCCATCGTCATGGTCGACGGCGACGGCCGCATTCATTATGCCAATTCGCAGGCAGCCGCCCTGGCAGGCGCGACGCCGGACGGCGTCGCCGGCAAAACGATGTATGAAGTAGAGCCGCAAGCAGTTGCCGATGCCTACCTCGCCCAGGCACGCGGGTCATGGTGAGCAACCAGGGCGCTGTAGTCGAAATCGTCCGCGGTGGGGCGTGGTATCGCAGCAGTGTCCAGCCGGTCCGCAACGCCGAGGGCAAGGCTACCATGGTGCTGTTCAGCGCCACCGACATCACGGAACTGAAGCGTACGCAGCAGGAACTGGTCGAACTGAACCGCACGCTCGACGCCGGGTCGCGGAACGGACCGCCGAGGTACAGGACCTGTATGACAGGGCCCCGGCAGGCTATCATTCGCTAGATCCTGCAGGGCAGGATCATCCGCATCAACCAGACCGAACTCGACTGGCTGGGTTACACACGTGAGGAGGTCCTGGGGCGGCCGGTCACCGATTTCTTCACACCCGCGAGCAACGCAGCCTTCCCCGCAGATTACGCCGCCTTCCAGCAGTTGGACTGGCTGCGCGACCGGGAACGCGAGTTGGTACGCAAAGACGGCTCAATTCTGCCGGTCGTGGTGAACGCCACCGCCATTCGCGACGAGGCCGGCCACTACGTGATGAGCCGCTCCACCGTATTTGACAATACCCGGCGCAAGCAGGCCGAAGAGACGCTGCGTTTTGCCAACCATGAACTGGAACGGGCCATGCGGCTGAAGGATGAATTCCTCGCCAACATGAGCCATGAACTGCGCACGCCGCTAAACGCAATCTTGACCTTGACCGAGGTTATGCTGGATGGCGTATACGGCGACCTGCCCACACGCCAGGAACGGGCTATGCGCCACGTCGACGCCAGTGGGCGCCACCTCCTTGAGCTGATCAACGATCTGCTTGACCTCTCCAAGGTGGAGGCCGGCAAGCTGACGCTGGAAATAGAGGCAACAGCGCCGGACGAGGTCTGCCAGGACGAGCATGCTCTTCGTCAAGGATCTTGCCGACAAGAAGGATATCCTGCTCAGCTACAACAATGACGACCCATCGGCCAGGATCCTGGCCGACCCGCGGCGGCTCAAGCAGATGTTGGTGAACCTGTTGAGCAACGCCGTCAAGTTTACTCCCGATGGCGGCCGGGTGCACGTGCAGGTGCTGGCCGGCGCGCAGTCCGTCGAGTTTGCCGTGCAGGATAACGGACCCGGCATTGCGCCGGAAGATCAGGCCAGGCTCTTCCAGCCCTTTATGCAGCTCGACGCTTCGCTGGCGCGCGAACATGACGGTACCGGCCTGGGGCTGGCCCTGGTCAGGCGGCTGGCCGAGCAGCATGGCGGCACAGTGCGCGTCGAGAGCGGCGGCATCCCCGGGCACGGCAGCCGGTTCATCATCACGCTGCCGCGGCGATGAACGGATGCAGTAGCTGAGCGGAACCAGTGGTCAGCCACCCTCGCGCTGGACCAGCAGGCGGTTGATCAGTGTCAGCAGGGCGCCGCGCTGTTCGTAGCCGCTTTCGCTGAAGTCGCTGACGGCCAGGTAGATGCTGCGGCGCGTGCGGCGGATGAGGCCGAGGAGGAGGCGGCGCAGGATGTCCTGGCGGCGGAAGTATTCCTCGGCGTCGGTCCAGGGCTCGTCGGCGGGCCAGCGGTGCGAGAGGACGAAGGGATGCGTGAGCGGCTGGTAGAGCCGCTCCCACCAGCCGCTGGCGCCGATGTCGAGCCAGAACTGCACGTCGACGGGCTTGTTGCGCAGCAGGAAGGTGTAGGCGGGCGCCAGGAAGACGGCATCTTCGGCCATGCGCCAGCCGGGCACGAAGAGGGCGCCGACGGCGCCGGATTCGGCGAGCTGGAGGTAGGAGCGGCCGAGGGTGGTGAGCGCGGTGGCGCTGGGGCCGCCGCTGCCAGTGCCGCCGGCGCCGGGCGTGACGGCCTCGCGGCGCCAGGGTTCGTTTTCGAGCGCCCAGCGGAAGCGCCGCGCCGACTGCACGAGCTGGCTGGCGACACGGGCGGCGTCGCGGTCCTCGTGGAAGCCGTAGTTGGGCTGGCTCAGCAGCTCGCCAAAGAGGCGGGCAAAGAACTGGTCGAGCGGCGTCTCTTCGGCGGCGGCACGGTAGGCGTAGAGCCACGTCGCGCAGCCGGTCGAAGTCCTCGCCGGCGGCGTAGGTGATGCGCTCGCGCATGCCCTCGTTGAGCGCGGCAAAGGCGCCCAGCTCGTTGGCGCGGCGGCGGGAAGGATAGACGATCTCGGTGAGCAGCTGGGCGCGCACCGGGTCGAGCCGCGGCATGGCGATGGCCAGCGCCTGGCTGACGTCGGGGGCGGGCGGGAGCAGGCCCCAGTGCGGGTGCGCCAGCTTGGCCAGCGTAAAGAGCGTGCGCGCCGCCGGCTCCGCCTCGAGCGGGCGGCTGGGGCGGTGCGTGGTCAGCTGGATGCCGTACTCCTCGAGAGCAGTCTGCAGGCTGAAGCGCAGCGCGTCGCTGACAAAGGGCGCCATGACGGCGATGCTGCCGGGGGCGATGCCTTCCTCGGTAATCAGGCGGTGGATCTCCCGGGCCGTCCAGCGCAGCATCTGGGGGTAGAAGCGGAACGGGTCCGGCACGGCGAAGGGCGAGCCGCCTCGTGATCGCAGGCGCTCGGGTTCATCTTCCGCGAAATGCTGCTCTTGGAAGGCAGCAGATTGGATCGCGGGCTCTACCGGCATCTGTCGGCGCATCTATGACCTGGTCCTCTTGGATGCCCGGCTGGGCGCCGGCACGGGCCAGGCGCGGGTTGATGGCGCGCGCGACCTGCGGCACCAGGTCGGCCACCGCGGGCGACATGATGAAGGAGCTGAGCGAGGTGGATGCGCTGGTCGCACTTGGCGGCCAGGCCGGCCGTGCCCTGCGGGTCGGCGCCGAGGAAGGTGCGGTAGCCGGCATCGTCGTCGCTGACGATCAGGGCGCTGTCGAGGGCGGCCGTGCGGTCGTCGAGCCACTGGCGGACGAGCATGTGGGCGCTGGGAGTGTCCTCCTCGACGTTGTCGAAGACCAGGTGGCGGTGCGAGCGCAGCAGGTGCGTGCGGCTCCAGTCGTTCTTCATCACGTGGCGGTTGAAGAGCGTCACCTGCAGGCTGAAGTCGAGCAGCGTCTCGCGCAGGCAGAGGGCGCGAAAGTCCTTGCTGATACGCTCGGCCGCGGCCAGGGCATTGAGGCGGGCGGTGCGCTGCTCGGAGAGCGGCACGACCAGTTCCAGGCGGCGGTAGGCCTCGTCGATCTCCATGTCGAGCAGGGCGGCCTTGTTGAGGTTGTCGAGCACCTGGGTGATCACGCGGCTGCGGTCGAGGCGCAGGGCGTCGAACTCGCCCTGGTCGATGGCGGCGTCCACCAGCTGCGCCATGTGGAACTGGCTCGTCTCCAGGCTCAGGAAGGTGGGCTCGCGCATGGGGTCGTCGAAGCCGGCGGTGGGGGCGAGCAGCGGCCAGTAGCGCTCGACGCTCTGCTGGGCGAGGCTGGCGAAGGTCGTGATCGCCACCGGCGGGCCGGGGCGGGCGTCCGGGCCGCGCAGGGCGGCGTAGAAGGGCTCGGCCAGCGTGCGCTGGGGGACGAGCACGAGGATCGAGTCGCCGCGCACGCGCTCCTGGCGCAGCAGCCAGCGGACGCGTTCGACGGCCAGCGTCGTCTTGCCCGCCGCCGAAGGGGCCGTACAGGAAAACTTTGGCGGCTGATTGGATGGCGGGTAAAATAGCGGCATCTATCATTTCCATAGCATCTTATTTTACCCGATCGGGGCTCAGAACGCCGCACGATCGGTTCCATTTCAGGAGAGAAGAGGCGCCATGCAGACCTATGCCATTCCCCTTGTTCCCGGGCCGGTTGCCATTCCCGAGGCGGTGCGGGCCGCCTACCAGGTGGACTACGGCAGCGCCGACATGGAGGAGGAGTTCTTTGCCCTGTACGGGGCCTGCGAGCGCGACCTGCAGGCGCTGCTGGGGACGGCGAACAGCGTCACCATCCAGAGCGGCGAGGGGATGCTGGCGCTGTGGGGGGCGCTCAAGAGCGTGATCCGGCCCGGCGACCGGGTGCTGGCGGTGGCGACGGGGCTGTTTGGCTACGGCATCGGCGACATGGCGCGCCAGGTGGGGGCCGAGGTCGAGGTGGTGGGCTTTGGCGACGACGAGGCGATCGACCCGCAGCCGGTGCGCGAGGCGGCGCGGCGTTTCCGGCCGCGGCTGGTGACGGCCGTGCACTGCGAGACGCCCAGCGGCGTGCTCAACCCGTTGGGCGAGGTGGGGGCGATCTGCCGTGAGGTCGATGCGCTGTACTACGTCGATTTTGTGGCCTCGGCGGGCGGCGCGGCGGTGGACGTGGATGCGTGCCACATCGACCTGGGGCTGCTGGGGAGCCAGAAGGTGCTGAGCCTGATGCCCGACCTGTCGATGGTCTCCGTGAGCGAGCGGGCGTGGGCGGCGGTGGCGGAGACGGGCTATGCCGGCTACGACGCGCTGGCGCCGTGGCGGACGGCGCTGGCCGACAAGTATTTCCCCTACACGCACAACTGGCAGGCGCTGGCGGGGCTGCAGGTGTCGCTGCAGATGCTGCTGGCGGAGGGCATGGAGAATGTGTATCGCGCGGCATGCCGCAGTGGCGGCGTACTGCCGGCAGCGGCTGCACGCGATGAACGTGCGCCTGTTCCCCGTGCGCGACGAGATCTCGTCGCCGACCGTCACGGCGGCCTATGTGCCGGATGGCTGGAGCTGGCAGGATCTGGACGAGGCGCTGCGCGCACGCGGCGTGGCCGTCGGCGGGAACTACGGCAAGCTGGCGGGCAAGGTGTTCCGGGTGGGGCACATGGGCAGCCAGGCGGACATGGATCTGGTGCAGCGGGGGATGGACGCGCTGGAGGAAGTGCTGGGAGAAAGCGCTTAGCTAGAGGTCTTCCGGTTCAAGCCCCGTGTGCTTGGCTATGCGCGCTAGCATCTTGGGACCGATTTCTTCACGCTCGTGAAAGGCAAATATGTAGTCGGGCCAGCCAGGGCGAGCCAGCACTCGGTGCGAGCCAGTCGTACGCTTGACTTCCCAGCCTTTGCGCTGCAGCGCGGCCAATACTTGCCTCGCACCGTGTAGTGGGCCAAGTGCTCACGCTGGCAAAGCAAACAAGTCGTTCACTTCCACTACCGGTTCGCCGTGCTCCAGACGGTCGGCGAGTACGCGCAGCGTTAGCGCTTTTACCCGCTGAACGGCTTCGTCTTTGTCTTGCCGTACACCATAACACCTGGCAGATCGGGCGCCTCTGCCAGCCAGCGGCCGTCTTCTTCTTGCTCCAGTTCGATGCGTAGGTTCACGATACTTCTCCTCATACCTCAACGCTCTGCCGGACTGCAGTATACCATAGTTCACGGCGAAGACCTGGTCTGCCGTGTCTGGCAAATCCTGCTACCCACTAAGCTGCGCGACCTGCGCAAGCGCTGCCGGTGCCGGCCCCTCCATCATGCGCCGGTGGATCGCTCGCGGCGCACTCGGCCGGGGTGAGCACGGACGTGTCCACCTCCAGGTCGTAGATGCCGGGGATGTGGACCTCCGTCTGCCAGCGGAGGATGGGCGGGGGCACGGGATCGGTGGGCGCCCGGCCGGCGTCCCAGCCGGTGGCGCGGCGGCGTTGGAGGATCACCTCGAGGGGACAGCGGACGCCCACGAGCAGGGCGGGCAGGCCTTCGAGCAGGCGCGCACAGGCCGGGAGGATGCCGAGGGGCGCGGAGTAGTCGTCGTGGTGGCCGACGTCGACGACGACGTTGATGCCCAGGCGGCTGTGGGCGGCGATGGACGCGTAGAGGGCGCGGTAGAGGATCGCGACGACCGGTTCGAGGTCGGGCGTTCGCCGCCGGGGCGCAGGCCGAGCGCGGGCTGATAGCGGGCGGGGGTCATCTGCATCCAGCGGTCGACGCCGAGGTTGAGCCAGAGGCCCTCGAAGGTGTCCTGGATGGCGGCGGCGATGGTGGATTTGCCGGCGCGCGGGGCGCCGTTGAGGATGATGATCTGGCCGGGAGTGGGTGTGGTGTGCATGGGATGTCCTTTGGGTGACGGGGGGGCTGGCTCCGACGAACCGTCGGCGACGCCTGAGCTCCGATGATTGGCGTTAGCGCCATATGTAGGCGCTGAGGGTCCAGGAGGCCCAGTTGAGGGCGAGGCTGACGAGCCAGGCGGTCCACCGTGGGCGGGCGACGGTGGCGGCGTAGACGGCGCCTTCGGCGGCGATGACGGCCAGCTCTGCCGCCGGGATGGCGGTCGCGGGCGGCAGGGGGATGAGCGGCAGCGTGTACCAGAAGACGGTGTGGCTGACGAGATTCAGCCCCAAGGCCACGAGCACGGCGCGGCGCCAGTGGGGCCGCCAGCCCGGGAGGAGCAGGGCCAGCAGCGCCATGCCCGCGCCCTCGATGAGCAGGGTGGCCGTGAGCGCGATGAGGTGGATCATGCCGCGCTCCGCCTGGAGGCCTTACTTGGTCACGCAGATCAGCGACTCGTTGAGGTCGGTGGTGCTCTGGGTTGTCGGTGAACGAGGTGGAGATCGTGCAGACGCCGCGATTGGTGCTGCAGGCGCTGCCGCCGTAGCCGTAGGTACAGGCGTCGCCGGCCGCCTTGCCCTGGCAGGCGTAGTAGGGGGCCGGGGCGTTGCCCATCAGCAGGAGCATGGTGGCGAGGGCGAGAATAACAAAGATCCGTTGCATAGGTGTGTGAACCTTATTGCGTAAATGGGTTGAATTTGGATGTGGGAGCAGGATGGGCGCCGGCCATCATGGTAATCCCAAAAATCCGACGAATCAAGGTTCAGACGACGAGCGTGAGGGAACGTCCCCGGCTCGGCGCAGAAGGATCGCTGTACGGGAAGTGCAGGTTGCGCTGTGCCGGGGACGTTCCGCTCGCCTGCAAATCTGTTCCCTCACATCCAGCCATGGCGCCATTCACGCCGACGCCCCCGAATAGCTGCGGACGCCGTGGCGCCAGAAGGCGCGGGCGGCGGTGAAGATGGCGGCGGCGAGAAGGAGGGAGGCCAGGAGCATGGAGCCGTCGAGCCGGCCGATGATGGCTTCGGCGGGGACGGTGACGGCGAAGGCGACGGGAATGAGGACAGTCAGCATGATGCGCAGCGCGCCGGGATAGATGGTGACGGGCCAGCGGCCGGCCTGGTACATGCTCTGGAAGACGACGAGGATGTTCTCGACGTTGACGAACCAGAACGCAGTGGTGGCCAGCAGCAGCCAGAAGCTGTAGACGATCACCGCCCCGGCGGCCAGGACGACCACGAAGCTGAGCAGCTGGCTCCCGGTCAAGCCGCGGCCGAGGCGGGCGAGGGCGATGCCCAGCACGACGAACCCCATTACGACGTCGGTGAGGCTCCAGATGCTGAAGCGGCGGATGCTGACGAGCAGCTGCGAGTCGCGCGGCTTGGTCAGGACGAAGTCGAGCGTGCCCTGGCGGATGTCCTGGAGGAAGCGCTCCATGCTGGGCTGGACAAAGGTGCTGATAAAGCCGGACATGAGGAAGTAGATGCCGAGCAGCGCGAGCAGCTCCATCGGCTGCCAGCCGCCCAGGGCATCGGTGTGGTAGAAGACGACGCTCATGCCCGCCAGCGCGGCCGCCAGGGAGAGAACGGACTGGAGCAGGTTGATCCAGAAATTGGCGCGGTATTGGAGTTCGTTGAGGGCGCCGAGGCGGAAGTAGGTGGCGATCAGATGAAACATGCGCTGCCCCTATGATCCCACGGCCGAGAACTGCTTGATGCTGGCGCGCCAGGCGAACAGCATAGCGGCGACGACGGCGGCGGTCCAGGCAAGCTGGATGCCGTAGCCAACCACGATCTCCTGCCGCGGTATGCTGGCCGAGCAGAACCTCGATCGGAAACGAGAGCATCCAGCGAAAAGGCAGGAGGCTGGCGAGCAGCTGGATGGGGCCGGGCAGCAGCTCGAGCGGCGCCAGGCGGCCGGAGAAGAAAAGAAAGACGACGAAGTAGACCTGGTTGATGGCGTTGGTGCGCGTGGTCCAGAAGGCCGACATGGCCAGTCCCCACTCGAGGCAGAAGCGCAGAACAAAAGCCAGCACGAGCGCGGGGAGGAAGGCCAGGAAGTCGAGCCCCGTCGTCTGGAAGCTGGGGTGGAAGAAGAACGACAGCAGGATCACGGTGGGGATGAGGACCACCATGATAAAGGCCTTGTAGGCGATGTTGTCCGCCAGGTCCACCCAGAAGGGATGCAGCGGGCGCATAAGCCGCCGCGCCAGCGTCCCCTCACGGATCATAAACTCGTACTCCCACATGATCCAGGTAAAGGTCAGCCGGTCGACAACCATCAGCGCAATGAAGTAGGCGGCAAAATCGCTGGTCGTAAAGCCTTCCACGGACCCGCCCTGTGCCTTAGCCACGGTGTCCCAGACCACCAGGTAAATGACCGGCTCGAGCACGGCCCCGATCAGCCAGATCAGGTTGGCGGCCCGATACTGGAGGTTGACGGCAGAACTGGTCTTGAGTTGGTACCAGAGGGCGTTGAGCATGGAGGGTGTCCGTATCATGGTTCAGACGCAAACACTTTCTCGATCACTTCCTCGATCGGCGGGTCCTCGACCGTCAGGTCGATGATGGGGAGGTCGGCGAGGAGGCGGCTGGTGACGGCGGCGGTGTCCTGCTTGCGGCACGCGGAGCTTGACGTGGCCGCCATCTTGCCCGATGGTTTCACCGTAGGCCCCGAGGCCCCCTTCCGGAATGTCGGACGGGCCGTTGGCGAGGTCGACGGCGATGGTCTTGTAGGCGGAGAACTGGCTCACCAGGCCGCCGAGGTCGCCGTCGTAGAGCAGGCGGCCGTGGTGGATGACGACCACACGTTTGCAGAGGGCTTCGACGTCGGCCATGTAGTGGCTCGTGAGCAGGATTGTAGAGCCGGTGAGCTGGTTGTAGTCCCGGAGAAAGGCCCGGATGCGCCGCTGCATGGTGACGTCGAGGCCGATGGTGGGCTCGTCGAGAAAGAGCACCTGGGGGCGGTGGAGCAGCGCGCCGGCGATCTCGCACTTCATGCGCTCGCCCAGCGATAGGTTGCGCACGGGCTTGGAGAGCAGCGGTCCGAGGTCGAGCAGCTCGGTCAGGTTGGCGAGCGTCTGCCGGTACTGCTCCTCCGGCACGCGGTAGACTGCGGCCAGGAGGTCGTAGGAATCCTGGCACGGGATGTCCCATTCGAGCTGGTTCCGATTTCCCATCACCAGCGTGATCCGGCTGAGGAATTCCTTCTGGCGGCGCCAGGGTTCGAAGCCCAGCACGCGCACGCTGCCGCCCGAGGGGTGAAGCAGGCCGGAGGCCATCTTGAGCGTCGTCGTCTTGCCGGCGCCGTTGGGGCCGAGAAAGCCGACCACCTCGCCGGGTGCGACGGCAAAGGAGATGCCGCCGACGGCGACGATATCTTTCATTTCGCGCTTGACCATGCTGCGCAGGGCGGCGCCGACGCCGGCCTCGCGCACGGGAACACGGTAGACCTTGCGTAGGTCTTCAATCTGCACCGGCGGCACGGGCACGGCTTGTGTCATGACTGCTTGGTGACTTTCATCTTGACGCCAGGCCGCGGTTCCAGCGTCGCACCCATGTGGGCTTGGATCTTCTGTCCCCCTACCAGGTCGAGCTGCGTGCGCTGGAAGAGGCGCGCCATCACGACCTTGGCCTCAATCTGGGCAAAGGTGGCGCCGATGCAGTTGCGCGGGCCGCCGCCGAAGGGGACATAGGTGAAGGCCGGCACGGCGCCCTGGCGGTCGAAGCGGTCGGGGTCGAAGGCCGCAGGGTTCTCCCACTGGGCGGGGTCGCGGTGCGAGAGATAGATCGAGTACATGACGCGGTTGCCGGCGGGGATGGTGCCTGCAGGCAGGTGCACGTCGTGGGCGGCCTTGCGGTTGCCGATGTGGATGGGGGGATAGAGCCGCAGTGTCTCGCGGGTCACCAGGTCCAGGTAGTGCAGCCGGTTGAGATGGTCGGCGGACGGCGGGGCGCTGCCGGCTCCGCGTACCGACTACGGTGGCGACCTCCTCGCGGACGCGGCGCATGGCGTCCGGGTGTTCGCCCAGGAGGTAGAGCATCCAGGCGAAGAGGGCGGTGCTGGTGTCGTGGCCGGCGATCAGCATCGTCAGCAGCTGGTCGCGGATCAGGTCGTCGTCCATGTCGGGCGACTGCACCAGGCGGGTGAGCAGGTCGTCGGGCGGGTCGGGCATGCGTGCGGCGCCGGCCGATCAGGTCATAGAGGTAGGCGTCCAGCGCGGCCAGCTCCTTGGGGTAGCGGCGGCGGGGCAGCTTGGGCGAGAGGATCCAGAGGCCGGGCGAGATGGTGTCGATCGCGCGCAGGATCGGGTCCCACATGCGCTGGAGGTCGGGGCGGAAGTCGACGCCAAAGAGCGTGCCGATGAGGATGAGCAGGGCGATCTTGCGCATCTCCACCAGCATGTCGTAGGTGCCGCCGTCCTGCCACTGGTCCACGATCCAGTCGGTGCTTCCCACCATGGTGTCGACGTGGGCGAGCGTGGGGCGGCGCAGCATGGTGGGCTCCATGCAGGCGCGCACGCGGTCGTGTTCCTCGCCGTCGAGCACGAGCACGCCGCGGCGGAGCAGCTCGGTGACCGGGTCGGTTTCCGTGCGCCACAGATAGGAGGCGCGGTCGGTCAGCAGGAGCTGGCGGTTGTACTCGGGGCCGGCCATCACCGCCGGCGTGAAGCCCGGCGCCTGGATCTGGAAAAGGTTGCCGACGTGCTGCTGCATCATCTCCAGCGCCACCAGGGGCGAGCGCGTGGCGGCCAGCCGGCGCAGGATCTGGAGGCCGGCCTGGCCGGTGGCCTTGGGCAGCGGGCAGACGGGTTGCTCTGGGTGATCGGACTGCGACATGGGGTGTGCTTTCTGGGCTTGGTCGTGTGCCGATGCAGATGCACGGTCCTGCATGATACTCGGCGCGGCGCGATTTCGAAACGGCGCGCTGGCGCTGCTGGCCCGCGGCGCCCACCCTGCGGATGCCAGGGTGGGACGATGGGCGCGGCGCCAGGCGCCAACTCCACCGCCGCTGGAAGGTGACGTTCCAGCTGAAGTGGCCGAGGCAGCCGTTGTTGACGGCGAAGTGGCGGCAGCTCTCATCGTCCTGGCAGTAGCCGGCGGCGATGAGGCTGGCGCTGGTCGATGCCGTTGGGATTGGTGGAGAGGCCGGTGGCGACGTCGGAGGTGACGGGCGAGCCGTCGGTGTCGCGGACGACCTTGACGTCCTGGCCGCCGCCGAGCACGAACTCGGCGACGCCGTCGCCCTTGCCCTGCGAGCCGGTGACGATAGTCTCGCGTGCGCCGTACTGCACCTGGACGGCCACGCCGTTGATGCGGCTGCCGTTGGCGTCGAGCACGTTGACGTGCAGCTCGCGGCCCTCGCCGCAGTGGACCGAGGGGCCGTCCAGCGTGCCGCCGTTTTCGTAGACGTCCCACAGGCGGCGTTCGACCACGACAAACTGGTTACCTGAGGTGCTGCCGGCGGCGGGTCGCTGTGGGCGGGCACGGGTGTCGCCGCAGCCGTGACGGGGGCTGACGCGGCGGCAGCGCCGCAGCGGAGGCCTGTGCGCTGTGGCGCCGTCGGTGTCCACCAAGAAGGCGGCAATCCAGCGGCCGTTGCTCAGGTGATACCAATCGCCGGCCTTGTTCGTGCCGGCAATGCGGACCGTCGTGCCGGCGGGGCGCCGAGCCGACGATGGCGTACTTTGTGCTGGGGCCGGCGCGCAGGTTGGCACTGCGGATGACGATGCCGAGTTCGGCGGGCGGGCTCGCCGGTTCAGCGGGCCGCGCTCTGCGCATGCGCCTGTGCCGGTGCGAGCAGCAGGAAGGCGCACAGAAGCAGCGCGGCAATAGATACCGGGAAGGGTAACGGCTGTCTTGGTCATAGCGCGGGATTATATCACGCTTTGGCGGCCGCGTAGGCTTCCAGGACCCGCTCGCGGGCGGCGTGGTGGTCGACGATGGGGAGCGGGTAGTCGACGCCGAGCGTGCAGCGGGCCTTGATCTGGTCGCTCTTCTCCATCTTCCACGGCTCGTGGAGAAAGTCGAGCGGCACGTGGGCGAGCTCGGGGAGCCAGCGGCGGATGTAGGTGCCGTCCGGGTCGAACTTTTGGCTTTGCATCACGGGGTTGAAGACGCGGAAGTAGGGGGCGGCGTCGGTGCCGGTGCCGGCGGTCCACTGCCAGCCGCCGTTGTTGGGGGCGGGGTCGCCGTCCACCAGGTGCTGCATAAAGAAGCGTTCGCCCCAGCGCCAGTCGATCAGCAGGTCCTTGACGAGGAAGGAGGCGGTGATCATGCGGCAGCGGTTGTGCATCCAGCCTTCCGTCGACCAGCTGGCGCATGGCGGCGTCGACGATGGGGTAGCCGGTGCGGCCCTGCGCACCAGGCGGCAAAGTCGGCGTCGTCGTTGCGCCAGGGGATGGCGTTGAACTCGCGGCGGAAGCTGCTGCCGCGCACGTAGGGGAAGGCGTGGAGGATGGCGATATAGAACTCGCGCCAGATCAGCTCGGCGAGCCAGGTGTCGGCGCCTTTTTGGGCGTCCTCGGCGTCGGCGCCCAGCGTGCGGGCGCGGTCGATGGCTTCGTAGGCGGCGAGGGCGGCGAGGCGGGGCGAGAGCATGCCCCAGCGCAGATAGGGGGAGAGCTGGGAGGTGGCATCGGCGCCCGGCTGGTCGCGCAGCTTCGCGTAGTCATAGATAGGGGCGTGGTCGCCCGCGACAAAGGCGCCGAGACGGCGCTTGGCCTCGGCTTCGCCGGCGACAAAGGGCACGGTGGAGGGAAGGGCCGGCGCGGTAGGGATCGGGTCGCCTCGGGGTTCGGCGGGCGTGCGGATCGCCTGCGGCGCCGGGCAGGATGTCGCTGCGGCGGAAGGGGCCAAAGGCGCGCCAGCGTTTGCCAAAGGGCGTGTAGACGACGAAGGGTTCGCCGTCGTCCTTGCGGATGGCTCTCAGGCGGGCGTGCGGCGATGCCATCCGTCAGGTGCAGCGGGACGGGCAGGGCGGCTTGCACGGCGGCATCACGGCGGACGGCGAAGGGGGAGTAGTCGCGCTGGGCGAAGACGGCGGCGGCGCCGGTTTCACGGCAGAGCTGGGGCAGGACCTCGGCCGGGTCGCCGGTGCGCACGAGCAGGCGGCTGCCGCGGCTGCGCAGGTCGGCGTCCAGCGCGCGCAGGCCGTCGAAGAGGAAGGCCGTGCGCTTGTCGCCGGTGTAGGCCGAGGCCAGCAGGCGACGGTCGAGGATGAAGACGGGCAGGACCTGGTCGGCGGCGGCCAGGGCGGCGCTGAGGGCCTGGTTATCGGTAAGGCGTAGATCGCGGCGGATCCACCAAATAAAGGTAGACATACAATGCTCTCGGCAATGGACTGCGCTTGCCCCGTTGTCATGCAGGATACAACGATCAGGAAGATATGACAATGCCGCAAGCAGCGCTAACAAATATGAAAGTCTACAGTGCGTTGCATTTCATTACAGCTAATGATAGACTAAGTATGTAACCCTCATTCAACCGACTAGCGTGCAATGGACCCTGGAACCTTCGTTTGGGTCAGCTTAGGCAGCTACCTGGTGGGCTCGCTCTCGTTTGCTCGCCTTATTAGCCGTGTCGTCGCGCCAGAGGTGAACGTCGAACACGTGGCGATACCCGGGCAGATAGGCGAAGAAACTCAGCACTTCAGCGCCGTTGGTGCCACCGTCACCTCGCTTAAGTTGGGTGGTCGTGTTGGCTGCCTGGTCAGCATTCTTGATGCTCTCAAGATCTTCATGCCGACCCTGCTGCTGCGGCTTTGGCAGCCTGAGCAGCCTTACTATTTGTGCGCAGCATTCTTTGGCATGGCTGGCAACAACTGGCCCATCTACTACCGCTTCCGGGGCGGTTGGGGGATCTCGGCCATCTACGGTGGTCTACTAGCCATCGCTCCCGTCGGCACAGTGGTGACGGCTCTGATCGGCTTGCTGGTTGGGCTGTTTGTCGTGAAGGATCTCCTCACAATCTATTTGCTGGGGCTCTGGCTGATGATCCCCTGGGTTTGGTTTGTCAATCGCGCGTCGCCACTGCTGCCGTACCTGCTGGCCTATGTCGTCGGCGTCAACCTGCTCCTTCTCATTGCCTTTATCCCTGAACTGCGCGCCTACCTGGCAATGCGCCGGGAAGGCAAGTCGATGGCCGATCTCATGGATCTGGCGCCGATGGGGCGCGGGATGAAGAAGATGCTCAAAATGCTCGGCATGGAATGACTTACATTCGCAGGCAAATTTGATTCCCCGGGTGCAGATATGCGCAAAACTCGCTACCTGTTGGACCTCCACCACGCCCGGCAGCTTGACGGCGCCGGGAGCAAGGCAGCACACCTGCATCTGCTTATCAAGGAAGGGATGCGTGTCCCACGTGCCATCGTCGTCCTCTGGCCTGCCTACATGCGTTACCGCAGTGGAGATCTTTCCGTACTCACCGATCTTGATGCCGAACTGAAACGCCTCCTACCCGCAGACGGTCGCTACGCTGTGCGCTCCTCAGCCAACATCGAAGATGGCTCGCAGTGGTCCGGCGCGGGTCAGTTTGCTTCTATCCTCGACGTGTGTGGCTGGGAAGCGCTCCTGGCTGCAATCCAGAGCTGTTTGGGACAGCGCACACAGCCAGCGCGTCTACGCCTATCACGAGAAGCTCGAGCCTACCATTGATCAGCCGGCTTCGTTCTTCGCCGAGCGTGTGCGGATTGCGGTGATCATCCAGGAGATGGTGCAGCCTATAGCCGCCGGCGTCGCCTTTAGTTGTAACCCGGTTACGGCGCTGGACGAGGTAGTGATCGAGGCGGTTCGAGGAGCAGGGACAGTGCTCGTCCAAGAGGGTGCAACACCTATGCGCTGGGTCAACAAATGGGGCGTTTGGCGGGAACAGCCGGAATCCAGCCCTATACCGCTTGAGGTGGTCGCCCAGGTGGCGGCCGGGACACAACTCCTCGCCACGCGGCTGCACACGCAGGTCGACCTTGAGTGGGCCTATGATGGCAGGCAGCTTCACTGGCTGCAGATGCGCGAAATCACGGCACTTGAGGATATCCGCATCTATACCAACAAGATTGCCAAGGAGATGATCCCTGGGCAGATCAAGCCACTGCTGTATTCAACCATTATCCCCATGAACGTGCGCCAGATTACACGTATGCTGGAAGCGATGAGCGGCCAGCAGCTGGCAAATCCCGGTGCCGTTATCCGGACCTTCGGTTATCGCATCTACTTTGAAACTATGGCCTTTGGGCGCATTTTTGCCAGGTTAGGCCTGCCGCGTGATGCACTCGAGATCATGTTTGGTCTCCACCCAGCGTCGCCGGAACGACGCGGCATGCGTATGCAGCCACAGATGCTGCGCCAGCTGCACCGCGCTGCGCCGCTGGTCTGGCAGGAATGGCGCTTTGCGGCACAGCAGGAGGAGCAGCTGCCCCGCCTGCGCCAGCAGCTCGCGGCGTTGGCTGAACAGCCGCTCGGCTTGCTGGACGAGCGTGCACTGCTGGTGTTAACCGATCAGTTGGACAGGTTACATGCAGAGGCTATACACATCAATGTGACGGTGCCTATTGCTATGTACGTGTGCAGCCGAATGCTCGCTCATTACCTGCGGCGTTGGAATGTGGATTTTGAATGTTTTGATCTGGCCGAGAACCTACCTGCGTTGGCGTTGTACCAGCCTAACATCCCTTTGGCGGCATTGCATCAGCAGTTCCAGGCCTTTGCCGAGCCTGTGCGGACGAGGATGCTGGCCGACGGCTACGCAGCTCTAGGCCAGATTGCGGCAGCGGCATCTCTCAAAGCCGAACTTGACAGATTCCTGCTGAGCTTCGGTCACTTCAGCGACAACGGGAACGACTTCACATGCCCGCGTGGAGCGAAACCCCTGACCTGATCCTGCACCTGCTGGCCCATTTCCAACCACATGCGGGTCCCGGCAGTACTAAGCTGCGGATGTCCGATCTGCCCTGGCGCTGCCGGCATGACCCCGTGTTTCAAGCCTTGTACAAGCGGACACGCACCTTCCTCGTGCTGCGCGAAAGAGCTTCTTCACTCTATACATTTAGTGTCGGGCTCTATCGCCGCATATTTTTGGCGTTGGGCAGCCGCCTGCGCGCACGCGGCGTACTCGCGTCTCCGGACGACATCTTCTACCTCTATGCCGGCGAACTGCGCGCGATCTGTCGATGGCGCAGCTGCGGGGCAAGACTGGGCGAGCCTTGTCTCTGTCCGTCGTGAGGAGATGGAGGCCTGGCGTGACATCCCGCTGCCGCCTGTCATCTATGGTGACGAACTGCCGCCGATCGCTGCCCATGACCAGCGCAAGCTGGTCGGCACGCCCACGTCGCGCGGCTGTTACACCGGCCGCGCCAAGGTAGTGCGCGGACTTGGCGAGTTTCGCAAGCTGGATTGCGGCGACGTTTTGGTAATTCCTCATTCCGATGTCGGGTGGGTCCCTCTCTTTGTCAAGGCAGGTGCGGTAGTCGCAGAGTCTGGCGGGATGCTGTCGCATTCCGCCATCGTCGCCCGCGAATATGGCATTCCTGCCGTCGTCTCTGTCCAGGGTGCCTTAGCGCTGCGCGACGGTACGCTGTTGACAGTGGACGGCAACGCAGGCGAGATCTTGATTCATGAGGAGTAGGTATGCCGGTCCTTGAGGCTAGATCGCTGTACAAATCCTATGCAGTAGGAACCCACAAAGTCGATGCGCTGGACGGCGTGGATTTTGTCGTCGAGCAGGGCGAGTTTGTCGCCATCATGGGCGCTTCGGGCAGCGGTAAATCCACGCTGCTGCACTTGATCGGCGGGTTGGATCCACCCAGCGCTGGGGAGGTGACCCTGGCGGGACAGCGCCTGTCACTGCTGCACGATAAGCAGGTCACGCTGCTGCGGCGGCGCAACGTGGGATTTGTTTTCCAGTTCTTCAACTTGCTGCCAACGCTGACTGCCGAGGAGAACATCGTGCTGCCGCTGTTGATCGACGGTAAAAATCCGCGGCAGTATGCCGAGCGTTTGACCCGCCTACTTGACCTGATAGGGTTGAGTGATCGGCGCCGGCACCGGCCGGAGCAGCTCTCTGGCGGCGAACAGCAGCGCGTGGCCCTGGCACGTGCGCTTATCACGGAGCCGGCGATACTCCTCGCCGATGAGCCGACCGGCAATCTCGATTCTAAGACAGGGCACGTGATCATGCAGTTGCTGCGTCGTTCGCGCGATGAACTGGGGCAGACCGTCGTCGTGGTCACGCATGACCCGGCTGCTGCTGCGTACGCCGACCGTCTTGTTTTCTTGCGTGATGGCCAGATCTATGAACAGCTTCAATTCGGTCCTGCCGGCCAACATGCCGAGCAACTGCACCAGATAGTCGCCACCATGGCACGCCTGGAAGCGTGAACTGCAATGAAACTCTATGTGCTGCTGGTCCTGCGATCTCTGCGCGTGCGCCCGCTGCGAATGTTGCTGAGTGGATTTGGCGTCGTGTTAGGGGTCGGCGCCATCATGGCCATTGGTATTACCAATCGCACGGCGCTTGACTCCCTGACGCAGCTCTTTGCCGACAGCGCCGGCAAATCCAACCTGATCGTGCGCAGCGCCGCCAGTGCCGGCGGATTTTCCGAACGCGTGCTGGCAAAGCTGGCACGCGACCCAAATGTGGTGTTGGCCGCACCCAGCCTCAACCTCCCCGCCATGCTTGCCGGCCAGGCCGGCAGCGGCGACGTCGCCATAAATTTTTTTGGTCTGGGTGCGGGCGGCCTTCTCTTACAAGGCATTGATCCTGAGCTTGATCCCCAGGTCCGTTCCTACACGCTGGCGGCCGGCCGCATGTTTGAGGACCCCGAGGCGGATGAAGTCGTGCTGGTGCAGGACTTTGCCGATGCAAATGACCTGCAGATCGGCAAGGGTGTAAATGTTGCCCTCCCCTCCGGCATCGCAGACCTGCGTTTGGTGGGCCTGCTGGCTAAGGAAGGCCCGGCCAGGCAGAACAACGGCGCGTTCGGTGTGCTCCCGCTTGTGACTGCGCAAAAACTCGCCGATCGCAAGGGAGAACTGGATCAGGTCGACCTGCTCGTGCGTAAGGAAGCAACTGGCAGCGCATCGTTGGAGCGCGTGCGTAAGCAGCTCCAGGCGGACCTCGGCGAAGACTCATCCGTAACCTATCCTGCCACCCAGGGCCAGCGTATGACCCAGATGCTCAGCAATTACCAGATTGGCCTGAACTTCCTGAGCGGGATGGCGCTGTTTGTCGGTGCATTCTTGGTCTTCAACGTGTTTTCGATGACGGTGTTGGAGCGCACGCGCGAGTTTGGGATGCTGCGGACCGTCGGCATGAGTCGCGGCCAAGTGATACGCTTAGTGCTGAGCGAGGCGCTGCTGCTGGGGCTGGCCAGCTCGGTATTGGGCCTGATATTTGGGCTTGTGCTTGCCGGTGGGCTGGGACGCATGATGGGTGTCATGCTGGCACTAGATCTGGGTGCAGTCAGGAATGTTCCGGGCGAGATTGTGTTGACCGGTCTTTTCGTAGGCGTAGTCGTATCGCTGTTTGCGGCGAGCTTGCCGGCAGTGCGTGCCGGCAACGTGTCGCCCCTGGAAGCCCTGCGCGTGCGCAGCCAGACCCGGGAGGGCTGGGTAATGCGCTACGGCTGGATCGTCGGCACTCTCATGCTCGTCGTCGCGACGGTCATTCTTGTGCTCAATCCTTTTCCCTATGACGTGCAGTTTCGCCTTGGCAGCGTCGTCACGTTTTGTTTGTTTCTGGGTGCGGCGCTGATCATTCCCGCCAGCTTGCGCATGTGGGAACGCTTGCTGCGCCCGGTCCTACGTCTCTTGTTCGGCCGCAGCGGTCAGCTGGGCAGTATCAACGTACATCGCTCGCGCCTGCGCACAACGCTGACGACTGCTGCACTGATGGTGGGGGTCGCCATGATCGTAGTTGTCTGGGTGCTCACCGACTCGTTCCGCCGGGATGTGGACGAGTGGCTTGAGGGATTTGTAGGCGGCGACATCTATATCACGTCGTCGCTGCCGATGCGCCAGAATGTGTGGCGGCGCCTGGACAGTGTGGCCGGCGTTGAGGCGGCCACGCCGGTGCGCTACTTCGAGGCGAAGTGGCAGGCGCCCAATGACCAGCGCGAAAGCATCCTTTTTATGGGCTTTGACCCTGACAGCTACGGCCGGGTTGCCGATTTTGTCTTTAGTGGTGCGGAACCGAGCCCCCAGGCGGCACTGGCAGCGTCTCGCAGCGGGGGATGCTGTCTTTGTCTCCGCCGTCATGTCTGAGCGGTATGGGTTGCAGCCCGGCGACCGGCTTACACTCTATACAAAGGCAGGGCCTCACACCTTTGATGTTGCCGCCGTCGTCGTAGACTACTACAACCAGGGCATGGTGATCAAGGGCTCCTGGCAGGACATGCGGCGCTATTTCCGCGAAGACGACGCCAACACGTTTTTGGTCAAGGTTCAGCCGGGCGCCGATCCCGCCGCGGTAGCGCAGCAGATCGACGATTTGTACGGCAAGCGCCATCGACTGGTCGTCACGACCGAATCGTGCATTGATGGGACGCATCTCATCCCTGGAGCAGCAGGCGTTTACCTTGTTTGACATGCTGGCGTTGATCACCATGCTGGTGGGCTTTTTTGGCATCACCAACACGTTGACTATGAACGTCCTTGAGCGCAGGCGCGAGCTTGGCATGCTGCGCGCCGTCGGTATGTCGCAGGAACAGATCGTGCGCATGGTCCTGGCGGAAGCTGCCCTGATGGGCCTCGTCGGCGCAATGATGGGCCTGGTATTAGGGGCGGTACTCGCCCGCATCTTCATGTTGGCCATGACGACCATGTCCGGCTACAGGCTGGCGTGGGTGTTCCCCCTGGAGAAAGTAGTCTTGGCCCTGTTGATTGGATCTTCTCACCGCACTGGTCGCTGCACTCTTGCCTGCTCTGCGTGCAACACGCATCCGGATTCTCGAGGCAATCCGTTACGAGTAGCGCATCTACAGGCTTCTTGGCGAAAACCGTCTACAAGTACGCCGATACCCTCAAGGCCAAGCATGTCTCCGTTAGTAGCCGAGGCTCGAGATGGCTTCGCGCACGATCTTGGCGCTGCGGGCCAGGGCCTGCTCTTCTTCGGCGTTCAGCGGCTGCATAAAGGTGTCGAGGACGCCGTCGCCGCCGACCAGGCGGGGCAGGGCGACCGTGACGTCCTTGACGCCGGCCACTTCGGCCGTGGGCGCGCAGACGGTGAGGATGGAGCGCTGGTCGTTGGTGACGACGTCGACAATGCGCGCCAGGGCTGCGCCGATGCCGTAGTAGGTGGCGCCCTTGCCGTCGATGATGGCGTAGGCGGCGCGGCGCACGCCCTGGTCGACCTCGGCCCGGTCCTCCGGGCTGAACTGAATCTTGCGGCGATCGCAGAACTCCTCGAGCGACATGCCGCCGATGGTCACCTGCGACCAGGCCAGCACCTCGGAATCGCCATGCTCGCCCAGCACATAGGCGTGGACGTGGCGGGCGTCGACGCCGAGCTTGCGGCCGAGCAGGGCGCGGAAGCGGGCCGTGTCGAGCGTCGTCCCCGACCCCAGTACCTGCATGACCGGCTTGCCCTCGGCCTCGGCGATGCGCGCGGTCATGTGCGTGGTCACGTCGACCGGGTTGGTGGCCACGATGATGCGCGCTTCGGGCGCGTACTTGATGACGTTGGGCACGACCTGGCGGAAGACCGCGGCGTTGCGTTCGAGCAACTGCAGGCGCGTCTCGCCCGGCTTCTGGTTGACGCCCGCCGTGATGACGACGGCGCTGCAGCCTTCCAGGGCAGGGTAGTCGCCGGAGCTGACCTCGATTGGGTGGGCGAAGGGCACGGCGTGCAGGATATCGTTGGCCTCGGCCTGGGCGCGCTTGTGGTTCATGTCCACCAGCACGATCTCGCGGCCTACGTCGCTCATGACCATGGCATAGGCGGCGGCGGAGCCGACAAAGCCGCTGCCGATGACGCCGATCTTGCCGCGCACGTAATTACGCATAACGGTTTCTCCTCTTTTGTGTGAACGGCAGCCGAGTGCCTGCCGTCCTGCTGCGCTGCTGCAGGGTGACCCGTTTCAGTCTGCAGCCGGCGAATGTTCTCGAAGATTAGCTGTTTTAGGTGCGAACCCCTGCGCCTGCTGTTCGCCGCATGTACTCATTGTACTCGGCAAGGATGGATCTCGCCACGCGCAGCCCGCCCAGGCCACGGCGGCGGTGGACTGGCCGGGAAAGATGCTGTCGCCCACCATCCACACGTCCGGCAGGAGCCGCGGCGCCCAGGCGCGCAACAGGTTGGTCTGTGGGAAGCCGCCCACCCAGCCCCAGGCGCGCCGTGTGAAGCGCTGGAAGGTGACCGGCGTGCCCGGCATGACGAGCGCGGCTGCCTCACGCAGGTGCGGCACGGCGACCTCGGCCGCACGCAGCATGCGGTCGACATAATACTGCTTGCGCTGTTCGTAGCGCCGCGGGTCCCAGCGGCGCAGCTGCCACCAGGGCTTCAAGGCCGTATGTGTGCTGATGGTCAGTGCGCGCTTGCCTGCGGGGGCGCGGCCGGCGTCCCAGGCGGGGCTCAGCGAGAGAAAGACCGAGTTGCCTTCGGCCAGCGGCTCGCGCACGACCACCTGGTGGTGGAGAACTGCCATCCTGCGGCAGGGCAGAGGCGTCGAGGCCGACGTACACCATGAACGCGCCCCAGCCATCCTGCGGGCTGTTCGGGCAGCGAGCGCAGCTTGGGCGGCGCGGCGTCGCCCAGCAGGGCGGCAATGTTCCAGGGCGGCAGGTTGGCCACGACCAGATCGGCGGGGAAGGTGTCGCCGCGCTTGGTTTCGACGGCGACCGTGCGCCCGTGCTCGACCACGATCCTGGTCACTTCCTGCCGGTACAGCACCTTGCCCCCGTGGGCGCGCACGGCCTGGACCAGCGTTTCCGCAATCGTCCCGATCCCGCCGCGCAGGTGCACGACGCCGCGGCGGGGCAGGTCGAGCGCCGAGGCGCCGTACAGGGCGTTGGCGTGGGCGCTGGTGGTCTGGGCGGCGATCAGCAGCTGGGCGTCGACAAACTGGCGCAGGGCAGGCGCCGCATCGTCCAGGTGCGCGGCGACCGGCCGCAGTGCATCGGCGAGCAGCGACGGGTTGAGGCGGTCGAGCAGGGTCGGCAGACAGCCAGCCCAGCCCGTCGGCCGACAGGTCGCGCGCTTCGCCGGCCGACTGGGGCGGCCAGGGTGGGGTGCGCAGGGCAAGGTCCCACAGCGCATCGGCGGTGCGTTCCTGCCAGCGCCAGAAGGCACGGCTTGCGGGGCCAAAGGCGCGGGCGTGTTCGTCCCAGCGCCGTTCGTCGCCATAGCGGGTGACGGTCAGGTCGCCAGGCAGGTGGACGGCCATGGCCGGTTCGGCGGCGTGGGCCGGCCATTGCTTCGATCCCCACCGCCTTGGCGACGAGGTCCATGGGGCCGCCGGGATAGAAGCCGCCGGCCAGCGTGGCGCCGGCGTCAAAGCGGTACTGCTTGTGGTAGAAGGTGCCGGCGCAGCCGCCGGGATAGACGTGGGCTTCCAGCACCGTCACGTCGAGCCCGGCGCGTGCCAGCAGGGCAGCAGTGGTCAGGCCGCCGACGCCGGCGCCGATGACGACGATGCGTTCTTTGCGGTTAGGTGCAGGCATACGACATGATATCCCTTCTCGCACAGTCGGGGAATGTGTTCCCGCGTAGCCCGCACGCGGCGTGTGGGCTACGCAGGACACTACGCGGTCACGGCAGCGGCGTGCTTTTGGCGCTCGAGCAGGCGGCGGGTCTTCCAGCCGCGATAGGCGAACAGGATCGGCAGGTTGAGCCACATCCCCATCCCGACGAGCTTCCACCACCAGTGGTCGCTTAGTTCGGCCTCGACCTGGTCGATGACCAGCGTCTTGTCGGGGCCTTGTGCGACATAGGTGTGCAGATGCCGCCAGCTCCCAAAGGGGCCGGTTACCTGGCGATCCACAAAGCTGACGGGTGTCGTCTGCTCGATGCGCGCCACCCAGTGGATCGGCAGCGGACCCAGCCACATGGTGAAGTCCATCGTGTCGCCTTCGCCCAGCCGCTCGGGCGCGCTGTGGACACGCACGATGACCGGCGGCGGCGTGATGGCGCCCATGCTGTCGGAGTTGCGATGAAAGTCCGCCACACTCGACTGCGGCGCGGCTACTTCAAAACTGTGCCGGTAAATCATGGTGTTGCTCGCTTACGCGTCAGCCTTTTCCGGCTGCTCTTCGGGCTGTTCCTGGGGCGGCTTCTGCTCCGGCTCCGCCATCTGACCGGCTGCTGCGGCTGCGATGCCTGCTGCGTCTGGGCTGGCCGGCGGTGCGCCGCTCTCGCTCGCCGTGGCGGGCTTTGCCAGCAGCTGCCGCAGGGCAGGTTCGATCGTCGGATACTTGAACTGGAAGCCAAGCGCCTGCAGTTTGGCCGGCACGGCGCGCTGGCCTTCCAGCACGAGCACCGACATCTCACCCAAGACGGTCTGCAGCGCAAAGCCCGGCGCCGGCACAAAGGAGGGCCGGCCCAGGATCTCGCCGAGCTTCTTTGCGATCTCGCTGTTCGTCACCGGGTTGGGCGCCGAGAGGTTGAAGGGGCCGTCGGCCTCCTCGTTGGTGAGCGCAAACTGGATGGCGCGCACCTCATCCTCGATGTGGATCCAGGGCAGCCACTGCTTGCCGCTGCCCAGCGGCCCGCCGGCAAAGAACTTGAAGGGCAGCAGCAGCTTGGGGAAGGCGCCGCCCTCGTTGGCCAGCACGACGCCGGTGCGCAGCACGGGGCGGCGAACGCCCATGCGTGAGGCGGCGGCGGTCGAGTGCTCCCAGTCAAAACAGACCTTGGCCAGGAAATCGTTGCCCGGCGGGTCCGACTTCGGTAACCTGCTTGTCGCCGGTATCGGTGCCGTAGTAGCCGACGGCCGAAGACTGCACCAGCACCTTGGGCTTGACGGCGGCCGCCGCAATCGCCTCCATCACGGCCTTGCCGGCCCGCGTGCGGCTCTGGCGAATCTTCTGCTTCAGCTCCTTGCTCCAGCGCCCATCGCTCAGGTTTTCGCCGGCAAGATTGATGATGGCGCCGGCGCCGTCGGCCAGTTCGCCCCAGCCCTGGGCGCTCTGGCCATCCCAGGCAGCAAGTTTCACGCCGGCGGGCATATCCTTGACCTTCTGTGGGTTGCGGGTCAACACCGTCACGTCGTGGCCATCTGCCACCAGGGCCGCGCTCAATGGCCGGCCGATCAGGCCTGTGCCGCCGGTAATAATGATACGCATCGTACCTCTCCCTCCTGCTGTCGACTGCCAGCATCTTCATTTCCGTAGCCGATCTCTTGCCACTTAGCTGCTCGCGTGCGGCTGCCGCTCTGCAGGCGGCGTAGCTGCTGCATCTGCCGAATGTCGTTGGGCAGGTCCTTGCCGAGCAGGCGCGCCATCCATTCGATCACCAGGTAGCCCGACTTGCCCAGATGCTTGACCAAGGCGTCGTAAGTAGATCTCCAGGTAGGCGTCCAGCGCCTCCGGCGGCATCTCGTTGTGATTGACCAGCAGCCCTTCAATCCAATCGATGTCGGGATCCAGGTAATTGACGTCGCCCAAGGACAGTGCGGCGATAATGGCGCGGCCAAAGCTCTGGTTGGCGGTGGCCAGGTGGCGCTTGGGCATAAACTGCTGCATCTGCTGCCAGACTTCCGATTCGATCAGCGTCTGGCGCGCCCGAAACTGTTCGACGGCCTCCTTGTAATCGTAGCCCACCAGGCGCTGGGCCGGGAGCGGCCGCAGCGATGCCATGATCTGCTCAACCGCAGGCACGGCCTGCTCCAGCTTGCCGCCAAGATAGTAGCCCGGGATCGACTGGTGAAGATCGGGCACCTCGGTGAAGACAAGGCCGCCAAACGCCACCGGCACGCGCTCACGGTACAATACCTCGGCCATTTCCAGCAGGCTGGCGGCGGTGTGCAACTGCTGGGCGGTCAGGATGACCAGGTTGGGGCGGACGATGCCCACGGTGGACTTCGATGCTGCGGATCGGTACATTGGCGCCCAGGTAGACGACCTCCCAGCCGCGGCGGCGCAGCAGGAGCGACAGCATCAGCGGGACAAAGGTATGTTCTTCGTCGGGCGGGCAGCCGACCATGATGCGTCCCGGCCGCGTCGGGGATGGCGTAGAGGTGAGCATCGCCTCCACCCGGCGCAGGGCCAAGGCAGAAGCAAAGTGTTCCTGCTGCACGGTGATGCGGCCGCGATACCAGCCATCGCCGATCTCGGCCAGGCCTTTCTGAATAATCTCGAGGCAGACCGTTTCGGCCGGAAAGAGCGCAAAGGCCTGTGACAAAAGCTGTTCCGCCGCGTACTCGTCAAAGTTGAGACAGGCATTTACCCAGGACTGCCGCAGGCCTGCAACCGTGTCACCCTCGCCCAGAACGGCTGACTGCGGCCGGCGCAGCCTCCCTGCGCGCTTCCGGCGCCCGCTGTGTGCCGGGCGCCACGGTTGCGGTCAGGCGGATCAAGCCCGTCTGCCTCGAGGCGGTGCCAGAGTTCGACGGCGCGGCTGATGCTCATGCCTTCATTTTGGCGCACGAGCAGCCACTTGAGCGTGTCAATGTCGTGCTGCGAGTAGAGCCGGTGCCCGCTGTCGGTGCGCTGGGGGGCGGGTACGCCGTAGCGTCTTTCCCAAGCCCGCAGCGTGTCCGGCTTCAGACCGGTCTCACGCACGACTGCTTTCAAATTATACGTAGGTGTCTTATCGCTCATGCTTGTCCTGCCGCTCGTATGGGTGCTGGCCCGCTACAGGTATGGTTCTGCGCCTGGCAATGCGCCTGCATGGGCCAAGCATGCACAGTGTAACACGTCTTTGACGCCATGTCAAGACTTTGCATAGGATTTTTCCAGGTTGCCACTGGAACAAACTTGGACAAATGGTTGCGAGATTCCTTGACAAAGGTATGCGGCTATGTTACTTTATCCATGTTGCAGGGGCTGTCAGCGTGCTTCCAAGCTTTCCTGCGACTGTTGTGAATACACCGCGAACCTGAGGGGAGATCGAGCAATGCAACTGGAACACGCCTGGGAGCACAGCCTCCTCGACCTGGCGTACGAAGCCCTGCACCGTAATGACGAACGGCGTCATGATGAACGACCGGCGCATGCAGCCGACTACAATGGGGATGTGCTGGCGGCAGCTTACGCATACTGCGACGGCATGACTGCCGTCAACAGCCGCTCCTTCCATCTCGCCTCCAGCCTGCTGCCGGACCAGCAGCGGGCAGCCGTCCGGGCCTTGTACGCCTTTTGTCGAGTCAGCGACGACATCGTCGACCGCGCGCGAGGGCAACCGTTGCATCCAGCTCGAGGAGTGGCGCCGGCTTGCGACCACGAATCACCCTCCCAGCGACCAGCTGGTAGCCGTTGCCTGGGCGCACGCCCGCCAGCAGTACGAGGTGCCCAGCCGCTACGCCGAGCAGCTGATCGACGGCGTTGCCCGCGACCTTGCGCATTCGCGCTACCAGACCTTTGACGAGCTGGCTTCCTACTGCTATGGCGTTGCTTCCACGGTGGGCTTGATGAGCATGCATATCATCGGGTTCGCCGGCAACGAGGCGATTCCCTATGCCATCAAGCTGGGCGTGGCGCTGCAGATGACCAATATCCTGCGTGACGTCGGCGAAGACTGGCGCACGGGACGTGTCTACCTGCCGCAGGCCGAACTGGCCGAGTACGGCCTCAGCGAGGCGGACCTGGCCGCAGGCGAGGTGACCGACCGCTGGCGTGCCTTTATGCAGTTTCAGATTGCGCGCAACCGCCGGCTCTATGTCGAATCGCTGCCGGGCGTAGGGCTGCTGCACAAGGAAGGTCGCTTTGCTATCTGCGCTGCCGCCGAACTGTACCAAGGCATTCTTGACGCCATCGAACGCGCCGACTACGATGTGTTCTCTCACCGAGCCTATGTAGGCAAGTGGGGCAAACTGCGCATGCTGCCTCGAATCTGGTGGCACAGCCGCACGCATGGCAGCGGGCGAGGACTGGTAGCCCGGTCGGTTCGCCGCCGCTGGCCCGCGGCGGCGAGCACCATGCACTTGCACAGCGCAGTTCAATCGCCGCAAGCGAATGCGCCTGCACTGCGCATAATGAGGCCATGGAACCAACGAGGGAACCACAAGTCGAGCCGCGCGTCGGCACCGAACCGGCACCCCAACTCACAATCCGCCTCTTAGGTGAGTTTCTGGTAGCGTATAAGCAGCAGCCCGTAGGGGGACTAGGGGGTGACCGCCCCCAGTCTTTGCTTGCCTACCTGCTGCTGCACCGCGACGCGCCCCAGTCACGACGTTACCTTTCGTTCCTGCTCTGGCCCGATTCGGCGGAGGGCCAGGCGCGCAGCAACCTGCGCAACCTGTACTTTGCGCTGCGCCAGGCGCTGCCGAACGCCGACGCCTACCTTGCCGGCGATGCGACGACGATCCAATGGCGGCCCAATGCACCCTGTACATTGGATGTGGCCGACTTCCGCCACGCAGTGGCCGAAGCGCGCCGCCACGCGCAGTCTGGTGACGACACCGGTGCTCGCCCGCTGGCTGGAGACTGCCGTCGCCAGCTATGGGGGTGATCTGCTGCCCGGCTGTTACGACGACTGGCTCATTGCCGAGCGCGAGCAGCTGCGCCAGGAGTTCGCCGCGGCACTGTCTGATCTGGTAGCCTTGCGCGAACGCCAAGGTGATTATTCCGGAGCGCTGCGGCCCGCACAGCGCCTGCTGCAGGCTGATCCGCTCAACGAGGCGGCCTATGTCCAGCTGATGCGGCTGCATGCGGAGCTTGGCGACCGAGCCGCTGTTCAGCGCCTCTACCAGAATTGCGTGGTGGTGCTCGAGCGTGAGCTTGACGTGGAGCCCTCCCCGGCCACGCAGCAGGCCTACCAGGACTATATGCGCCAGGCGCCCACTCCGCCACGCCAGCTCCAGTCTCCAGTCGCACCAATTGATACGCCGCTTCCCCTAGTCGTAAGCCATGCGCCGGCAAATGCAGATCAGCCGGTTCAGCCCGTGCAGGACGCCGCACCAGAGCGCGCCTGGCGGCCGCGCCCGCTGCCGGTGCCGGCCACGCCCTTTCTTGGGCGGGAACTGGAGCTGGCGCAAATCGCCGAGCGCCTGGCCGATCCCAACTGCCGCCTGCTCACGCTGCTGGGGCCGGGCGGGATCGGCAAGACGCGCCTGGCGCTCCAGGTGGCGGCGGGGCACCAGCCGGTCTTTGCCGACGGGGTCGCCTATGTCTCGCTGGCGGGACTGGAGGCGGGCGACAGGCCCCAGCCGAATCTGGCATCAGACCTCGCTGCGGCGCTGGCCGGCGCGTTGAATGCCCCCTTCCGCGACAGCGAAGATGCACCGTCCCAGCTGATCGCGGTGCTGCGGCCGCTGGAACTGCTGCTGGTGGTCGACAATTTTGAGCACCTGGCGGGAGAGGCGGAACTGCTGGCCGATCTGCTCGCGGCCGCGCCGCACTGCAAGATTCTCGTAACCTCACGCCAGCAGCTCGACTTGGTCGAGGAATGGGTTTACGAGCTGCAAGGGCTCCCACTGCCTACGGGGGCGGCAGACGAGGAAAACAGCGCGCTGGCGCTGTTCGCACGCAGCGCCCGCCGCAGCAGCCATGCCTTTGTGCTGGACGAAGCCAACCGGGCAGCCGCGGTGGAGATCTGCCGGCTGGTGGGCGGCCTGCCGCTGGCCATCGAACTGGCGGCGGGCTGGGTGCGGCTGCTTTCCTGCGCCGAAATTGCGGCCGAGGTCGCCCGCAGCCTGGACGTGCTGGCTGCCAGTCAACGCAACATCCCTGAACGCCACCGGAGCATGCGGGCGGTCTTCGACTACTCCTGGCGGCTGTTGAGCGCCGAGGAGCAGGCAGTGCTGGCTGCCTTGTCGCTGTTTGCGGCCGGATTTGGCCGCGACGGCGCCCAGGCTGTGGCGGGGGCCGGGCTGCCGATGCTCATGGCGCTGGCCGCTAAGTCGCTCGTGCAGCGGGTGGATGCGGGGCGCTATGCGCTCCACGAACTGGTACGCCAGTATGCGCAGGAACGGCTGGCGGATTCCCCAGCGTGGACGGCGATGCGCGAGCGACACCTGGCGTACGTGGCGGGGCTGGCGGAAACGGCGCGCGAAGAGTTGTACGGCGCCGAGCAGCGGCAGTGGCTGGAACGGCTCGAACTTGAGCACGACAACATGCGGGTGGCGCTGGAATGGGCCTTTGGTGGTGAGGGAGCGGATTCAGGACGGCGCGCCGAGACGGGGCTGCGATTGGTGGCGGGTATCCCTCGCTTCTGGAACGGCCGTGGCCATCTGCGCGAAGGTGTGGCGTGGCTCGAACGCGGGCTGGCTGCCGCGCCCTACTGTGCGCCGGCCGTACGCGCCGAGGCGTTGAGCACGTTGGGGTGGCTGGTCAACATGCTGGGCGATACGCCGCGCGCCAAGCAGCTCCAGCTCGAAAGCCTGGCGCTGTGCCGTGCCTGCGGGGACGAACGGGGTATGGCTGAGGCGCTGGACGCACTGGGCGACAGCGCCTGGTTTGACGGCGCGCTGGACGAGGCGAAGGCCTACTACACGGAGGGGCTGGCGCTGCGCCGGCGGCTGGGCAGTCCAAGTGCCATAGGATTGGCACTCTACAGCCTGGGCCGGCTTGAGGTCGACCACGGCAGCGTGGAGGAAGCGCAGCCGCTGCTGGAGGAGGCGCTCGACATTCTGCGGCGTGCCGGCGACCCACGCGGCGTGGCGCTAGCGCTCAACGGATTGGGGCGGGCGGCCCTCCGTCGCAATGATCCTGCGTTAGCCGATCGCCTCATCCGCGATGCCCTGGTGACATTTGCCGAGCTGGGCAACCGCATCGACATCCCCGAATGCCTTGAGGAACTGGCCATCGTCACCGATGCCTGCGGACACGCAGGGCGGGCCGCGCGGCTGCTGGGGGCGGCGTCGGCCATGCGCAACGTGACCGGCGCCCGCTTCTCCGTCGACGAACAAGCCATCGCCCGCCTGCTGCTGCGCATGAGCGAGGACCCAGAGTTGAAGGCCGCGCTGGTCGAAGGCAATCAGCTCAGCCAGGAGCAGGCAGTGGCGTACGCGTTGTCTTTGTCTGAACCTTAATCCTACGAATCAGGGTTCAGACAGCTCAATCGCCACCAATTCCAGCGCGTCCGTGTTGGGAGATCGCTCGATGCGCAGTTCGGATCCTTGCGAGGCGCGTGCCACGGGAGACGGGCTCCCAGGCGAACTGGAGGGCCTCGGGGACAACCGAAGACTGCGTGCCGATACGGATGTCGACGGCGGTGACGGTGGCGTCGGGTTCGGCAGCTAGCTGTTCTTCCACCAACTCGGCCAGGCTCATGGCGATCGATAGCTCGTGCACTTGCTTCAGCCGCCTGCCTGCTTGGCCTGCCACTGCGCCCGCAGGTAGGCCAGCCAAGGCTCGAATCCGGCGCCGGTCTTGGCCGACACCTTGAAGATGCCGGCGCCGGGCCGCACCTGCCGGATATTGGCTTCCAGCAGGTCGACGTCGCACTCGACCGCGGCGGCAAGGTCCAGCTTGTTGATGATCACGACGTCGGCCGTGTTGATCAGCGTCGGGTACTTGAGCGGCTTGTCTTCCCCTTCGGTCGTCGAGAGCAGCAGCACACGCAGATCCTCACCCAGGTCGAAGTCGCCGGGACAGACCAGGTTGCCCACGTTCTCGATCAGCAGGTAATCGAGCTCGGCGAGGCTCCAATCGGCGATCGCTTCGGCCACCATGTCGGCTTCCAGGTGGCACATGGTACCGGTCAGGATCTGCCGGGCGGGCGCGCCGCTTTGCGCCAGGCGCACCGCATCGTTGGCCGTGGCCAGGTCGCCGGTGACGGCGGCACAGCGCTGGGTCTTGCCCAACTCGGCCAGCGTGCGCCGGAGCAGCTCAGTCTTCCCGGCGCCCGGTCCGCTGACAAAGTTCACCGCCAGCACGCCATGCTGCGCAAACGAGCTGCGCAGGTCATGGGCCAACTGGTCGTTCTTCTCCAGGATGTTCTTGCGTACTTCTACGATGCGCGGCTGCGCCATACATGCCTGCCTACTTCGTACATAGATTATTGCTTGAAGTCCTGCGGATGCAGGACCAGTGTAACGTGCCTGTCTTCGGGCAGTACGGTCGCCGCCATGGCCTGGATCTCCTCGGGGGTCAGGGCATCGATCACGTCGGTGATGCGTGCAATGTCAGAGAGAGGCCCCTCGGCATCGACCACGTAGCGGTTGATCCACGCGACCCAGGCATCGTTGCTCTGCAGGCTCTCTTCTTGTTGGCGGCGGAGTTGTTCCTTGACCTTGGCGAAGTTGGTCGCCGAGGGCCCGTTCTCGCTCAGGTCCTTGATTTCGGCAAAGACGGCGTCCGTCAGCTCCACGACCCGGGTCGGCTCGGCAGTAAAGGTGATGCGCGTCTGGTAGCGGCCTTCGGGATGGGGCTTCGGCGTACGAGGCGATGCCGGCGCTGTAGATGCCTCCGCGCTCCTCGCGGAGGTCCTCGCGCACCATGATGTCCAGCACGCGTGTCATGGCCTGCAGCGCTACGCGGCTCTCGATGGTAGGTGTGAACGGCCCGTCGAAATAAATCTGCACCTCGCTGCGCGGGTCGATTCCGGCGTTGACAGTTTCGTCGATGATCCCTTCGGGAAGCGGCGGACGCGTGTCACGCCAGGTCTCACTGCCTGCTGCGGCAGGCAGGTTGCCTAGGTAGGTCTGTGCCAGCTGCTTTGCCTTGTCCACGTCGAACGCGCCGGAGAGAACAAAGACCGAATCGTCGAGATCGGCAAAGCGCTGCTTGTAGAGCTCGAGCGCCTGGTTGGGATCGACCTCGTTCAAGCGCTTGTAAACAGCCATCATGGAGCAGCGGGGATCATCACCGCAGAAGATCTCGTCGTACTTGTCTGTCCAGCTTTGAGCTGGGATCAAGTGCCCGATTCTTAAGAAAGTCGTCTATCATCCGCTGCATGAGCGTATACGCATTGGGGTCCATGCGCGGCTCTGTCGCATACAGGTAGACCAATTGGAACAGGGTCTCCAGGTCCTGGGGTGAGGCCGAGCCGCTAAAGCCCTCGCCCAACTCACCGATATAGGGCGACACGTTAACCAGCTTGCCTGCGAGCAGCTTCTCCAGGTCCGTCTGGCTGTAGCTGCCGACGCCGCTCTGCGTGATAAGGTAGGTGGCCAGCGCGGCGGTGGGCACTTCGTCGTCGGGAACAATCGATTTGCCGCCTGGGCTGTCGCTGGAGAGGATCACCTCGTCGTCCTTGAAGTCGGTAGGCTTGAGATAGACCTGGACGCCGTTGGCCAGCGTGATGTGGGTGATACCGACGTCGGTGATGGTCTCCTCGCTCGTGATGGCAGCGGGTGCAGGTAGGTTCTCGACCAAGTCGCCGCTGACCTCGCTGCCGGCGTAGGGCTCATACTGCTGCTGTGCCGTATTCTGCAGGGCGGCGGTCAGCGCAGCCTCGTCAGGCAGAGTAACCCCTTCTTTTTCGGGCGCCACAAGCACGACGGCGCGGTTGTCCGGCGCGTACAGGGTCTCTACTCGCTCGTTGACCTCGGCCAACGGTGATGGTCGGCAGCAGCTCCTGCGCCAGGGAATAGCTGTCGGTTACGCCGATAGGAACTGCTCCGGTAAGGAAGTTATCCAGGTAACGCTGGGCGAATGCGTCGTTTTCAATGTTGTTGCGTTCGTCGTAGTTGCTCTTGTATTGGCGGAGGAGTTCCGTCTTGGCGCGTAACAGTTCAGCCTCGGTGAAGCCGTGCTGCCGCGCCCGTTCAATCTCGGCCAGTGCTGCTTCGAGGCCCGGAAGAGCCTTATCTTCTTCGGTCTGCACACCCAGGCTGGCGGCTTGCACCGGCCGCACCAATTCGCCGGTGCCGGTGGAAGCCGATAGGAACGGCGCATCCGCCTTGCGCATCAATTCGGTGTACCGCTGATTGAGTATGCTGGTCGCCAGGTCGTCGGCCAGCCCGATCCGGTATTCTTCCTTTGTGCGCATGTGCTCGGCCGGCTGCCGGTACACGACAGAGGCATACGTCACCGGGAACTCGGGATCAGTGATGACCCGCGCGTTCACACTGCCGTAGTCGGGCACATCAAACGTGGGACGGTCAAGCGCCGCCGGCGGGTTCGGCAGTGAGCCAAAGCGCTCCCGGATCCAGCTCTCCACCTGGTCGGGGTCGGCAAAGTCTCCGACGGCGATGACTGCCATGTTATCGGGCCGGTACCAGGTCTCATAGAAGCGGCGCAGAGTCTCGGCGGGCGCCGAGCGTACAATTCCCATGTCGCCGATCGGCAGGCGTTCGGCGTAGCGCGAACCGCCAAGCAGCGCCTCGACCTGCTCGTCACCGATACGGCCGCTGGCGTTGAGATCGCGCATGCGCCATTCCTCGACGATCACGCCGCGCTCTGCATCCACCTCCTCGGGGCTGATGGTAGCGCGACTGGACCAGTCTGCGAGAACGTCAAAGGCCTTCTGCAGCTTCTCCGCATCGTCGGTCGGCACCTGGAGCGTGTAGACCGTCTCGTCAAATGAGGTATAGGCGTTGACGTCGGGACCAAAGCGCATGCCGATGCTTTCGAGGTAGTTAACCAGTTCCTGGCCCGGGAAGTTCTCCGTGCCATTGAAGAGCATATGCTCCAGAAAATGGGCCAGGCCCTTCTGGTCGTCGTCCTCCAGGATCGAGCCGGCGTTGATCGCCAGCCATAAGTCGGCGCGGTCTGGCGGCTCGGCGTTGCTGCGGATGTAGTAGGTGAGGCCATTGTCCAGTTTGCCGACGCGGACGTCGGGGTCGAAGGGCAGGTCGCTCGCAGCCTCGCCGGCGGTGTTGCCGGCGGCAGGTGCAGCGGAACCGGCGCCGGCGCCGGCGCCTGCACGGGGCGGCAGGCCGCCAACAGCAGGATCAGTGCCAACAGGAACGCAATGCGGGTCAGGCTGTGTTTCAGGGTCGATGACATAGTTTCCTCGCAATCAATCTCCGTGTCTCCGGCCCATAGGATAGCACAAAGCAGGCAGCACACCTTAGCAGACGGGGAGCCGTGTGCCTCGCGTTTAGACCTGCGCTATCCTTCCTTGCCCGGTTATTCATGGCACCTGTGGTCTTGCTACTGTGAGCCCAGTATGCGAGCCCCTCGACCGTGTCTCCGATAATTCATAGTCAATGATATACAGGACAATAATTCCGCTTTGGCAAAAAAACGAACCCTACCTGTTGGTCTAGACGAACTCGCCAGCAAGCACCTGGGCATTGACGCCCTGCGGCCTGGACAGGAGGCAGGGTTGAGCGCGCTGCTGGCAGGGCGGGATACTCTGGTCGTGATGCCCACGGGGGGCGGTAAGTCTGCCATCTACCAGATGGCGGCGCTGCTGCTGCCGGGAACCACGCTCGTCGTCTCTCCCCTGATTGCCCTACAGCGCGACCAGGCAAGCGCGATCGAAGTACAGGATGTCGGCAGCGCTGCCGTGCTCAACTCGACGCTTGGCCAGGCTGCTCGCGAAGAGGTTCTGGCTGCCCTGGAGCAGGGCACGATCGAGTTCCTGTTTTTGGCACCGGAGCAGTTCGCCAATGAAGATACCCTGGCGCGCATCCAAGCGGCCAAACCGTCGCTGTTTGTCGTCGACGAGGCCCACTGTATCAGCGCCTGGGGCCATGACTTCCGGCCCGACTACTTAAATCTCGGTGCCGTGATCGAAGCGCTTGGACACCCGCGCGTGCTCGCGCTGACGGCGACCGCAGCGCCGCCGGTGCGCAACGAGATCTGCGCAAGGCTGGGCATGCGCGACCCAGCCGTGCTGGTGCAGGGGTTCGACCGGCCAAATATCGACCTGAGCGTCATACGCGCACCCGACAAGCCGCGGCAAACAGCAGGCCCTGCTCGACCACGTTCTGCTGCCCCCAAGCCTGGCATCATCTATGTTGCCACCCGCAAGCATGCCGAGGAACTGCGGAACTGCTGGCCGGTACGGGGCTGCGCACGGCGTACTACCACGCCGGCCTTGGCGTCACGCGCCCGCAAGGAAACGGAGGCCGCCTTTATGGCCGACGAGTACGACGTCCGGTGGCGACGACTGCCTTTGGCATGGGCATCGACAAGCCTAACGTCCGTTTCGTCTTTCACGGCGACATCAGCGAATCGCTTGATGAATATTACCAGGAAGTCGGTCGGGCGGGTCGCGACGGCGAAGACGCGCAGGCCGTGCTCTTCTACAGTCACAACGACCTGCACCTGCGGCGATTTCTGGCCAGCAACGGGAAGGTGGAGGCCGCTGACGTGGAGCAGGTGCTGGCGGCGCTCCAGGAGCAGGGTGAACCCCATGAAAGGACCTCTGGATAGTTTTATCATGTGAAAGAGCTGCAGACTTTAATACCCGATACAGCGTCTCGACCCGCGCTTTGCGTCCCTGCTGCTGGACAGTTCGGCGGGCCAACGGCGAACTCAAGGCCGCCATGCAGTACTTCGTGCAGTCGTTCGGCGCGCGGCAGCCCTATCCCAAGCCTACGATCTGCTTGATGGACATCGCCACCGAGGAGTTCAGCCACCTGGAGATCGTCGGGGCCACCATCACCATGCTGCTCGACGGCGTCAACGGCGAACTCAAGAACGCCGTCGAACCAAGCGGACTCGCGAAATCATGCTCCAAGCCAGCGACGGCAAAGGACGAACTCATCCACGAGGCGCCATCGTTCATCCCGCAGTTCCTGGTCCTTCCGGCGGCGGCCCAACGTCACCGACGCGCCGGGATGCCCTTGGAACGGCGCGTACGTGAACGCCAACGGCGACCTGACCGTCGACCTCCGCTCCAACATCGCCGCCGAATCGCGCGCGAAGATCGTCTACGAGTACCTCGATGCAGTTCACCGACGATCCCGACGTTAAGAGACGCTCGGCTTCCTGATGACGCGCGAGATCGCGCACTTGCAGATGTTCACCGCCGCGCTCGCCGATATCGACCGAACTTCCCGCCCGGCGTGCTCCAGGGCGATCCGCGCTTCACCCACGCCTACTTCAACATGTCCAACGGCGCGGGCACGTGGACCCTGGAATCAAGGCCAAGGTCCATGGCCGAGCGGCCAGCAGTGGCAGTATGTCGAGGACCCGATCGATTATGTGATTCAGACGAGGGGCTGAGAAGCATACACCCAAAGCGCTATGATGTCGGAGTCCGAGGCGAAGGCCATCGATGCACAGATGAGCAAGCTGCGCAGCCAGGAAGTAAAGCAGGCGGCGCCCAAGGGCGATAATCGATGGTCGACCTATCCGGCAGAGGCGAAGAGCCCCAAGAAGGCGCAGTAGACAGGCACAACGATCCCATGACGCAATCCCGCGCAAGCCTCGAGACCCGAGCCGGCCATCCCTGCTCCTGGGTCTTCTTCACGATTCGTGCAGGAACGGGCAGCCGCCGGCGCCAGCTGCATGTCGCCTGTTATACGGACCCGCTTTGCTCCTGGAGCTGGGCATTTCGAACCCCAGTGGCGGCGACTGCGGCAGGAGTGTGGCGATCAGTGACTGGCGGTCTCATTGTGCCGGTCTGATCTCCGACTGGCAGCAGTACAGCGACCCACTCAACGATATCAGCCGCCCCGTGCAGATGGCACCGCAATGGTATGAGGTGCAGGCAATTTCGGGCATGCCGTTCGGAAGACCGGCTTTGGTACGAAGACCCGCCTGCTTCATCGTACCCGGATGCATCGCAGTCAAAGCCGCCGAGCGCCAGGCGCGAGGCCGGCAAACGCTATCTGCGCCTGCTCCGCGAGGCCGCCATGCTGCAGCGTCGCAATATTGCGCGGCGTGACGTACGGGTTGCGGATCGCCCGCGAACTGCAGGCGCTGCTGCCTGTCTTCGACGCCGATCAGTTTGCCGCCGACCTTGACAACCCCGAGGTGCTGGAGTCGTTTCGGCCGGACATCAAGGACCGTTACCTCGAGATCAGCCGCTTTCCTACCCTGGTGCTCCATGCCTACGGTGACCGCAAGGCGATCCTGGTCGGTTACCGTCCCTATGGTGCGCTGCAGGAAGCGCTGGCAGCCTTGGCGCCTACCCTGCATTTCACGCCGGCGCAGGGCGGTGCGGCGACTCCTGCGCACCTGGGGCAGCGCGACCGTCCAAGAAGTCGCCGAGATGTATGGGCTTGAGCGCCAGGCTGCGGTCAGACGCTGGAGGCCGCCGTTGCGGCCGGCGAAGCACAGCAGCGGGGTGAACTCTACATTGCCGCCTGAAACGCACCCTACAAACGGCGCCAAGATCGACTTTGACATCGATGCTGCCATCGCGCATCTGCGCGCGGCGGTGGCCCCCTATCCGCCTGCCGCGATGTTTGGCCTGGCCGACGAAGGCTTCAACTCCTCGTTCGAGCAGCTGCTGGCCTGCATCATCTCGATTCGCACCTATCGACGAGACGACCCTGCCGTGCGCCCGGCGGCTGTTTGCCGCAGCGCGCACGCCTGCGCCGTGGCGGCGCTGGCGCCGGCCGAGATCGATGCCTTGATCTCCCCCTGCACGTTTCACGAGCCAAAGGCGCAGCAGATGTGGGAGATCGCACGCACGCTGCAGCAAGAGCACGGCGGCGAACTGCCCTGCGACTTTGAACTGCTCACCTCGTTTCGCGGCGTCGGCCCGAAAGTGCGCCAACCTGGTGTTGGGCATCGCCTGCGGCATCCCGAGCATCAGCGTCGACGTGCACGTGCACCGCGTCACCAACCGCTGGGGCTACGTCGCCACGCGCACGCCCGAGCAGACGATGGCGGCCCTGGAGAAGGTGCTGCCGCAGCCCTACTGGATCGAGATCAACCGCCTGCTGGTGCCGTTTGGCAAGCACATCTGCACAGGGCACTGGCCGCGGTGCTCAACCTGCCCGCTGCTGGAGATGTGCGCGCAGGTAGGGGTGGTAAACCCAAGGTAGTCTGAATGGCTGTCTGACCATTCGTAGGATTCTTAGGCATGATTTGGCCCCCGGGACGAGCGTCCCGGGGGGCAAATCATGCTAATCCTATCGAATCCTACGAATCGTGGTTCAGACTATCGGCTTATCGCCGGCAGGTAGAGCTTCTTGCGCCATTCTGCCCACCATTGTCGCCGCCGCCATTATCGCCGCCGCCGTTCCCACCGCCTTCGGCTTGGCGCCGACGAGGGCCAGGGGCTGGAGGAGGTTGGTGGTGCCGGTGACGATCTTGTTCTGGACGTCCACGCCGCCCTGGAGTGGCTGCCAGGCTGCGCCGTCCCAGGCCATGAGCTGGAGCGAGGCCGGATCCTGGACGCCTGCCGCCGCCAGCTGGGCGTCGGTGTACTGCGCCTGGACGGTGTAGGGCTGCGCCGTCTGCGCCAGCTGCTTGCCGCTCACGGTCGTGGCGCCTACCTGCATGCCAAAGACCCCGGCTTTGCCGTTTGGCACGTCGAAGGCCGGCTTGGGCGTGACGGCGAGCGTGGCAACCGCGTTTTCACCCACGGCGCCGGCCGGAAACGTGGCCTGGACGCCGTTGCCCCCACCGCACCTCCCTGCCCGGGTGTCAGGTTGGGCGCACCAAGCTCGCCACCCCAGCGGGCAAAGCCCATCGAGCCCTTTTCGCCGGCCCGGTCGAACTCGCCTGCCACGTAGACACCCGGGGCAGGCCCAGGACTGTGTAGGCCGTCGTGTAGAGGTCGTTATACCAGCGCAGGCCGCTGCCCAGGCCGACCCACTGGTTGGTCGCAGTGTTGAAGCGGGCGACGTAGCGAGCCTGGGCTGCGCCCGTCGTGGTGAACTTGCCTGCGACCAGCAGGTCGCCGCCCGACGGAGCGAGGGCACGCACATGAGCGCCGTCCACACCGCCGAGGCTGCCGTCGATCGACGCCCGTTGCTCGGCGACACGTTCCCAGCGGGCAAGACCGCCCGTCGGCGGCGGTACCGCCGGCCTGGTTGAACTTGCCCCGATCAAGAGCGAATTGCCCACGATGGCCAGGGCGTACGCATCTGCCATAGCCGCTGTAGCCGTCGGTCCGTCACGCCGGGCTTGGCCGACGAGCCCACCCAGCCCCAGGAATCGGTCGCCAGTTCCACTGCACCACGTTGTGGACGACGACGAAGGTGCTGAGGTCGGCGGTGTTCGTCCAGAACTCGATGGTCTGGAAATGACCGCCGATGTAGACGTTATCGCCGACGACGGCCAGGGCATTGACGTAGGTACCCACTTCGCCGCCCTTGTCGCCTACCTCGAAGATGCGATACTTG
>CAWBRX010000032.1:0-30336 GCA_963791135.1 uncultured Chloroflexia bacterium | reverse complement strand
AAGAGCTTGAGATTCTCTACGCGACTGCGCTCTCTATGATTGCAAACTCGCGCCGCTCGCTGGAAATCTGTGCTTGCACTCCATACGGCAGCACAAACCTCGGATCCGTGTGCCCAAAATCCATCATGGTGATGACTGGCAGTTGGTCCATTCCCTCTTCATCGCGCACAATCTTTAGAACCGCGTCGTCATACTCACGATACTGCGCGGCCGAGTACAGGGCTCCGCCCGGCCGGCCAATCAATATCCCCGCCAGCCGGCCCAGGATATCCATGGCGGCGTATGTGCGCAGAATCCAGCTTAGCCTTTCCGGCGTCGTGGTCACCTCAGACGTCTCTAGAAAAAGGATCGCCTGATTCCACCTGTCGAGATCCGGCCAGAAGTCAGTGCCGCGCAGAAACTCCAGCACCTCCACGCAGCCGCCGATCAGATGCCCCTGGACCGTGCCGCTTCCTTGCAGCCAGTGCCAGCCGGTAGATGGTTCGAGTTTGCGCCGCCGTACCTGGTTGGATGGATCGCCCCAGTCAAGGTGCTCTACCGTCCAACCGTCGACATTTGGCGGCACCACCCCTACTGGTTCCGCCGCGAACAGCGTGCGTCTCAAGGAGTCAACCATGTACGCAAACATGCCGCCATTTTCGGCAAGTCCTAGCCATAAAGGACGGGCCGTAGAACGATACGAGTCCTGCACGATAGGCGGCGAAATGCGTGACGGTCGTATCCGAGAAACCAAGGAAGACCTTTGGATTGTTCCTGATGACGTCGAGATCCAGGTAGCGCAGAAGACGTATTGAATCGTCGCCACCAATGGTGGACACGATTCCGGCAATGCTGGGATCGGCAAACGCCTGCATCAGGTCATCCGCACGTGCCGCAGGGTTGCGTGCGATCCAGTCCGGGTCGCGCAGCGCATGGGGCATCTCGACAACGCGCAGCCCGAATTCCGCCTCAAACTGGCGCTTGCCAACTTCATACCGATGCGGGAATGTGCCGGGCCCACCCCAGGAGAGAGTTACCGCCGCAACCGTCTGCCCCTGCTGCAATTTCCGTGGCTTGATCATCGCCCTACCTCCGGCATGCATCCGGTCGTCCCAAAGCCTCTATTCGCTGGGGTAGCGGACGCCGATCTGGTCGCGGATGCGATCCATGGTGCGCAGGATGGCGAGGCTTTCGGCCCAGGGCATGACCGGGTGCTCGGTTTTGCCGGCGCGGACGCTTTCGGCGACGGCGATAGCTTCGTGGCCGTAGCCGTTGCCCAAGGTAGGGGCGAACGACATGTTCGGGGTCGCGGCCGGGACGCTCGAGCACGAGTTCCTTGCCCACCCACCACGGGGACGAAAGGCGGATCCAGCCTTCGGTACCCATCAACGTGGCCTCATGTGGGGTGTTGGTGGTGACGGCCGTGGAGAGGAGCGCCAGGGCGCCGCCGGGATAGCCCAGCAGGATGGCAGTCTGCTCGTCGATCCCGCTGGCCCCAATCTCGGCCAGGGCAGTGACGCGGGCCGGGGCGCCGAGCAGCATGTGGGCGAGGGCAACGGGGTAGACGCCGACGTCGAGCAGCGCGCCGCCGCCGAGAGCCGGGTCAAAGAGCCGGCCGGTAGGGTTGAACGAGGTGCGGAAGCCGAAGTCAGCCTGCACCATGCGCAGGTCGCCGATGGCACCCTCGGCGAGCAGGCGGCGCGCTTCGACGATAATGGGCAGAAAGCGCGTCCACATGGCTTCCATGAGGAACAGGCCCGCCTTGCGGGCGGCCGCCACCATCTCCTCGCCCTGCGCGGCGTTGAGGGCAAAGGGCTTTTCGGTCAGCACGTGCTTGCCGTGCGCGAGGCACAGCAGCGTGTGCTCCTTGTGAAACGAGTGGGGGGTCGAGACGTAGATGGCGTCGATCTCGGGGTCGGCCACCAGCTCCTCGTAGGAGGCGTAGCGGCGCGGCACGTCGAACTCGTCGCCAAAGATGTCCGAACGCTCCTGCGAGCGCGAGCCGACGGCGACCAGGGCATGGTCGGGCAGCACCTGCAGACCCCTGGCAAACTTGCGGGCGATGCCCCCGGGACCAAGCACGCCCCAGCGGAAGATTTCTTGGTTCTGGCTCACGGTTTCCCTTATCTGCTGCCTTGCAGCGCCTGCCACACGCGTTCAGGTGTGTAGGGCAATTCGTCGATCCATACGCCGGTAGCGGCGTGAATGGCGGCGCCAATGGCCGGCGCCGTGGGCACAAAGGGCATCTCTGCCATCCCGCGCAGGCCGAAGGCGCCCTGCGGGTCGGGTATCTCCAGGATAAGCGGTTCGACCACCTCGGCCACATCGAGCACGGTGGGGATGAGGTAGGTGCTCAGATGCTGGGTGACGGCGCGGCCGTCCTTCTGCACGTACCGCTCGATTAAGGACCAACCGACCGACTGTGCCACGGCACCCTCGATCTGGCCTTCGATCTGCACCGGGTTGACGGCGGTGCCCACGTCGTTGGCGCTGACGAGGCGCTTGACGGTGACGTAGCCGGTTTCCAGGTCCACCTCGACCTCGGCCGCCTGGGCGCAGTAGCCATAGGTGATGTTGGGGTCGGCTTCGCCCGTCTGCCGGTTGTACGGAGTCGTCGGGCGAGGATGGAACTCGTACTCGGCGCGGGCAGGACGATCCTCGTTCTGCCACTCGACCAGCGCACGCTCCGCGGCACCCTTGATGGCGTTGCCGGCCATAAAGCTCATGCGGCTGGCGGAGGAACTGCCGCTGGAGCCGACCAGCTCGGTGTCCTCGGCACGCACCTCGACCAGGGCGGGATCGATGTTCAATGCCGCGGCGGCAACCTGCTTGAAGAGCGTATGGGCGCCCTGGCCGACGTCGGCTCCCACGCAGGCGACGACGACACGCTCAATCTGCTGGTCGCCGTACAGTTCGACCCAGGCGTTACAGTGCTCGGGGGCGCCCAGGCTGAAGCCGATATTTTTGAAACAGACTGCTATGCCGAGGCCGGCTGCGGTCTGTCCCTGCGAAGCCTCAAGTGAAGTCAGGGCCGTGCGCTGCGGCGGCAGCCGGCGAGTGCTGGCATCCTGCGCCGACAGGACAGGCTCGGGCAACTGTTCGACAGGTGTCTGGGCCCAGATGGAATGGCGCCAGCCGCCATCCTCGCCCTTGCGCCAGCCCACCTGCTCGGCCGCGGCGGTCAGTGTCTCGACCGCAGTCACGCCGGCGGGGAGGGGCGAGCGGGTGGGCAGTTTGTCGCCGTCGCGCCACAGGTTGCGCATGCGCAGCTCGACCGGGTCCATGTTGAGCAGCTCGGCCAGCTTGTTGACCTGCATTTCGGCGGCAAAGTGGCCCTGCGGACCGCCAAACCCGCGAAAGGCGCCAGAGGGCGTGTTGTTGGTGTAGACCGTGCGCGCCGTCACGTCGACGTTGGGGATCTTGTAGGGCCCCAGCACGGCGAGCAGGGCATTGCCCAGCACCTTCGTGCTGGTATAGGCATAGGGGCCGCAGTCGCTCGTCATGTCTACCTGGGCGGCGACGATCTTGCCGGCCCGCGTCGCGCCCCAGCGGGTGCGGATGGTAAAGGGATGGCGCTTGTGGTGGCCGACGATGCTTTCCTCGCGCGTCCAGACGACCTTGACCGGGCGGCCCGTCTTCCAGGCGGCCAGCGCCAGCACGATCTGGACCGAGATATCTTCGCGGCCGCCAAAGGCGCCGCCGATGGCGGGAAACTGCACGACCATCTGGTCGTGTGGCAGGCCGAGGGCGTGGGCGACCTGTTCGCGCTCCTCGTGCATCCACTGGCCGCCGCAGATCACCTCGATCTTGCCGTCGGGCCGCACCCAGGCCACGCCGGCCTCGGGCTGGAGGTAGGCGTGCTCCTGCGCGTGCGTGCGGTAGACGCTCTCGACGACCACGTCGGCCTCGGCAAACCCGGCGCGAATGTCGCCGTCGACGAGCTTATATTCGAGCAGCACGTTGGAGTTGAGATCGCGCTCGCCGTACGGATAGCGAAACGGCCGGGGGTGCAGGATCGGAGCGTCCGGCTGCATGGCGGCAAAGGGGTCGGTCAGCACGGGCAGCGGGGTGGCGTCGAGCTTGACCAGCTTGGCGGCCGCCTCGGCCTCTGCCTGCGTCTCGGCCACGACCACGGCGATATGGTCGGCCTCCCAGCGCACGGTGCGAGCCTGCTCCGTGCTGCCGGTGCCGCACAGCACGGGCTGGTCGGGCATGATCAGGCCGTACTCGTTGACGGGGACGTCGGCGGCCGTGAGCACGGCGATGACGCCGGGTGCGGCGCGTGCCGCCTCGACGTCGACGGCATTGATCTCCGCGTGCGGGACGCCGGCAAAGACGATCTTCATCCACGCCTGGTTGGGCAGGTCCACATCGCCCGCGTAGCGTGCGGCGCCGGTCACCTTGGCGGCCGCGTCGATGCGCGGCAGGCTGGCGCCTAAGCTGCTGCCGGTGGCACGCATATCAGCCTCGTTTCTGGAGCATGGGGCCGAGGGGACGGCCGCCAAAGATGTGCATGTGCAGGTGGTAGACCTCCTGCCCGGCGTCACGGTTGCAGTTGACCAGCAGGCGGTAGCCGCTTTCGGCGATACCTTCCTGCTCGGCAATGCGTTTCGCCACGGTGAAGAGGCGGCCCAGCGCCAATTCGTCCTCGGCCGTCACGTCGTTGACGGTGGGGATCAGCTTGTTGGGCACGATCAGGATATGGGTGGGAGCCTGCGGGTTGATATCGCGAAAGGCCGTCACCAGTTCGTCCTGGTAGACGATGTCGGCAGGGATTTCCTTGCGAATGATTTTGCTAAAGATGGTTTCTTGGGCCATGGCGCGTGTTTTGCCTGTTGGAGAAAGGGAACGACAGCGTTTTGCCCAGTATAGCACAGGCGCGCCGTATCTCCGTGTGGGGGTGCGGCGTCATGATCTGTACACCGCACGCGCTGTGCGGTATGCCACCTCCCTTCGGGTCATACGCTGCTGCCTGGGAGCTATCGGGACATCTTATTCAGCGCGAGGGCCCGCATGGAACCCAACACGTACTCAAGTCTTTTCTACATCATGCTTGTGATCGGCATCATCGGCGTGATCGGCTTCCTGTTCGTCGCCATCGGCAGCGCGCAGGGCACCTTCTGAGCCCATATAGTCTGCCGTGAAATTCACAAAGCGCACGGTCTCCGCAAAGGTGGCGGCGTGGTCGACGCCGTCGTCGCTGGGGGCCACGCGCCAGTTCCAGGCGTCGTGAATCAGGGGCGCCCATTCCGGGAAGTAGGCAGCAGCCCAGTCGGCAGCCTCCCGCTTGGAGACCTGTTCGCCCACGATGTAGGCGTGCAGCGCCCGGCACATGGTCAGGATCCCATAGGCCTGTGACTTGCGGCGCGGCAAGTGGTAGATCCACTCGCGCCACTCCTCGACCTGCTCACGCACCGTCTTTTGAAACTCCTCATCCGTGATAGGGTCGATTACCTCCTGTGCCGGCGGCCCATAGAGCGCCACACCCTGCCTGCGGACCACCCACCAGTTGATCAGCCAGTCCTTCCCCGCTTCCTTGAAATGAAACGGTTCGCCCGGGCTGATGATGGCGATCGGGCTCACCTGCGTGCGGAAGGTCTTGAGCGCCTGGTGGGCGAGGTAGGCGATCTCGACGCGGTCGTACCAGGCGGGGTGGGCGGTCACGAAGGCGGTGTGCATGGCATCCAGGCGGGCGAAATCCTCCTCGCTCAGGTTGCCGTCGATCACGGCCAGGAGGTCGATGTCGCTGTTCACGTGGTCGAAGTCGCCCGTGACCAGCGAGCCGTAGAGATAGAGCGCGATGAGCTTGTCGCCCAAGGCCTGGCAGATGCGGCTGCGCAGTTCCTCGAGCAGGAGGTCAATGTCGGGATACAGGGTGATGGACATATGCAAGTCACTTTTCAGCCGGCACTTTCCGGCCGGCGGGCGTGTTGAATCGAGGCTATTAGTTTCGCATCACTTCTGCACGCCGGGCAAGTACAGAGTATACGATCCTCCGATCCCTCTGATGTCGCACCTATACCTAAAGCAACCAGTTGACCAACACCGCAAAAACGTAAAGACCTACGCCAAAGGCAGTGTGATTCATCAAGCTGCGCAGTCTTGCCTGCATAGGATTCGCCGTCTTTGATGCAGCGAATCCAAGTCCGAATGAAGGCTGCATGATGAAGAATGGCGCGAAGACCGTGACGACCCCGAAGAGGACTGCGGGAATCAGCGTTGGATACTGAAGCCAGCTGCTGCCTACGAGTGCAACAAACGCGATGGCGAACGTGACACCGATCATGTAGTGGGCGAGCCAGCCTACGGTGCATTCTGCGCTCTTCTTGCGGCGCAGACATGATATTAGAATGTGTGAACGTTCCTTCCGGCATGTAGCGCAGCCAGCGCCCGACCAGGCAGATGTTGGATGGTGCAATGCCAAAGGTGCGCTTGAGAAACAATGCCCAAAGATCAAACGTGAGCGTTGCGCCAAGCCCCATGAGAACTGCGCTGATGATGGAAAGAGTCGAAATATTCATGAGCCACCTGCTTGTTGATTAACCTATCTGTACTTGTCTTGTGAGCCTGATCCGGTAGAACTGACCGACAGCAATGGCATTCCCAAGTCGCTCACTTTCTTGAGTATTCCGTAGAGCGCCGCTTGATCGACGACCGGGCCGGTCAGGAGCGTATTGCCGTCTGTCTCTAGTGTGAGGGTCAGCCCTTCAAACCACTCCTGCCAGGGCTGACCCAGGTGGCCTCTGATCCGAATCTGATAGATCAGGAGGCCTGTCATTTCGGGTCGCGTTCCGAGAGGAGGTTCATTTGCCATCATCGTGCCCTACAGTGATGACGACACTGCCTTGCTTGTGACCGCCGTCAACATACCGGTGCGCCTCGGCAACCTGCTCTAACGGATAACAGCGATCGATCACCGGTCGCAGTTGGCCCGCTGCGGCAAACTCCGCGAGTATAGTGAGCGCTTCTGCGCTTGAGGGGGCAGTGCCGCCGACGATCTTCTTGCCTGAGGTCGCTACCGCCCACAACTCTTGAAGCCCAAGCAGAGCTATGGCCGTGTTGAGGTAATAGCTGTTTGGTTTCAGCACGCCTTTGCACTGTGAGAATGTCGTCTTGCCGACCGTGTCAAACACAATGTCGTAGGTCTGGCCGTTCTTCGTGAAGTCCTCGCGGGTGTAGTCGATCACGTGGTCGGCCCCCAACGACTTCACCAGCGCTACATTCCTGGTGCTGCAAACCCCCGTGACTTCTGCGCCAAAGAGCTTGGCCAGCTGCACGGCAAATGTGCCCACCGTCCCCGAAGCGCCATAGACAAGGACCTTTTGTCCCGGCTGGATATGCCCGGCCTTGAGAAAATGCAGGGCAGTATTTGCCCCGATGGGCAGGGTGGTGGCTTCTTCATAGCGCGATATTCTTCGGTTTGATGGCCACTACGCCATCTTCCGGAAGGCATTTGTACTCGGCGTGAGCGCCAAACTTGTGGGTGAGGGTCGAAGCAAATACCTGATCGCCGGGCTTGAACTTCGTCACGTTCTTGCCGATGGCTTCGACCTCGCCGGCAAGCTCCATGCCGAAGATCGGCTGCTTTGGCTTGCTGAAACCCAGCGTAATGCGGGCAGGCAGCCACAACATGGGCGGCACGGTAAAGCTGCGCATTCTACAATCCCCGGCGTTGACGGTCGTCGCATGGATCTTGATCAAAATCTCGTTGTCTTTGGGCGCCGGTTTTGCGACTTCCTTGAGTTGAAGCACTGCGGGTGTGCCGTACTGGGACGCTACTATCGCTTTCATGGTGATGTGTCTCCTTTTGTGAACCTCGACGATCGGTGTCAGCGCCTGGCACCTGGCACAACTGCCTGTTTGGGTTCGACTGGTGACACTATACAAATGGACGTGGGGAGATGTCGTCCCCAGACGTGGGGATATTTTGTGGGGAGATGCACTACCCAGATGTGGGGATTCACGCAGAGATATTCAAATCGTTGGTGCGTTTGCGCCTAGATCAAACCCAGTTCGACCGCCCGCCTAACGGCCATCCGGCGGCTGTTGACGTTGAGTTTGCCGTAGATTGCCTTCGTATGTGTACGCAGCGTGCTCAACGCAATCACGAGTTCACGCGCGATGTCGGGGCCAGACAGATCGGTATTGAACAAGCGCAGAATTTCCAGCTCTCGCTGGCTGAGTGGCTCGACGAGTGTCGTCTGTGGGCTGGGGAAGACGGGAGAGCGTCCGCGCTTTCGCTTTGATCTCCCTCTAATGCCCCCAAAAGTTTGCCGGCATAGCCTGGCATGATCCCGCTCGTCACCGCTTCGCGCAGCAGTTGGGCCATGGCTGGACCTTCGTCCAGGAACACGCGGGCATAGCCCTCCGGTTCTGCCAGGATCAGGGCGTGCTGCAACGGAGTAAGCGCAGCAGTGGAGGTCGCCCTGCATCTGGTGTGCCAGCGCCTGCAGCACCAAGATCTCGAGCGCGCTTCCCATCCTTTCCGCTGCTTCCGCCGCCTTGAGAAGGCGATCCAGAAGTTCGATCGCTTCTTGCAGTGCGCGATCGACCCGGTCCTGTCTGTATTGGGCCAAGAGCACCCTGGCCAAGGTGATGTGCTCGAACTCGTGCAGATAACTGAGGGTATCGCTGGCGGACAATCCTCGCGTGTGCACCCACGCAAGCCCTTCATCCAACCTCCCCTGCGCGATGTACGCACGTATCTTTAACGCCGCAACAGGGCGCACATTGGGGGAAAAGTCACCCATATACAGGTGTTCGGCCTCGCTGAGCAGTTCGAGCGCGGCTGTCGAACTCTCCTTGTGCTTCCCGTATGCGAGCCATGGCCACGCGCCAACGATAGCGGTTTTGTGGCAGGCCTGTGAACTCGCCGAATTCCCTGCTTTTGAGCAGATGCTGCGTGGCAGCCTCCAGGTCATTCTGCTCACGGTACAACTCGCTCATCCCCACATGCATATCTGCCGCCCCACGCAGCACAAGCCCACCGTGCGCCATCGCAAGCTGCAATCCTTGCTGTAGGTGCGCATAGCCTCACGCAGACGACCTTGTGTAATGCAGATATCCGCCAGGGAAAGAGTGCAGCCGATGGCATCAGTGATGTGCCCGGCTCGCTGCAGCCGTTCTATACTCTCTGGATAGAAACGGCGCGCTTCCTCGAGATCCCCGTTCGACCAGGCTACAAGTGCCAGCAGCGCCGCTGCCGCTCCTCGCTCGAGATGGTCTTCCTCGGAGGAGAGTTCGAGCGCCTGCTGGGCGTATCTCACAGTGGCATGTACGTCGCCTAAAGCCAAGGACCGGCCGGCACGGTAGATAGCGATCGAACCGGGCAAACGACGATACTTCCTCTTCCTCTGCGATGACTATCTCGCTCTTCCGGTCTTGCGGCCGCTCATCTCTGTTTGCCAGGCGGTCCAGCGACCGTTCGGCATCCAGCAGCCGAGTTTCAACACCATCCACCTCGCCCTGAGCCAGCAGCACCCAAGCGTAGTGGGCGCTGAGTACGGGTCTACCACGAACTAGCTCATTGGGGAGCGCCTGGAGCCAGCCAAGCAGCGTGGACTCGTGCCGGCTGCGGCGCATTTCGGGGATGGCACGTTCAATCAGATTTGCCGCTCGCTCGAAGTCCTGCGCCGCGATTGCGTGGTGAATCGCATCATTCACCGAACCATGCTGCTCATACCACACGCTGGCGCGCTCGTGCAGCGTGGGAACCTGTTCCGGCAGATCCGCCATCAAATGCACACGGAGAACCTCGGCAAAGAGGTGATGGTAGCGATACCAGTGGCGCCTGTCATCCAGCGGAACGACAAAGAAGTTGCCGCGCTCAAGGGCCTCCAGCCGCGCCTTGCTTTCTTGCTGGCCCGTGACGGCAGCGCAGAGGGATCCACTTAGCCGGTCAAGAATGGCGGTCTGGAGCAAGAAGCAGCGGATCGGTTCAGGTTGGCTTTGTAGGACCTCTTCCACCAGGTAGTCCACAATATACCGGTTGTCCCCGGCAAATGCCTTGATAAAGCCATGAACATCTTGGTGGTTCTGCATCGAAAGCGCCGCCAGCTGCAGGCCGGCGATCCAGCCTTCGGTACGGTCTTCCAGCGCGGCGACGTCGGCGGCCGAGAGGCTGAGGCCCATCACCTGGTTGAGAAATTCGGCAGCTTCAGCGGCGGTAAAGCGCAGATCGGCGGCGCGGAGTTCGGTCAGCTGGCCGCGGGCACGCAGCCGCGCCAAAGGGAACGGTGGGTCTTCACGGGTGGCAATCACCAAGTGCATCTGCGGCGGCATATGCTCGATCAAAAAAGAGAGAGCCATGTTAACCGCGTTGGCATGAATCACATGGTAGTCATCAAGGACAAGGATGAAACCCGGCTTTGCGACAGCTTGCCGCGCCGCCATGTCATCTGGCAGCGCGGCAACCTCATTGAGCACGGCCGTCAGAATCGATTCAACCAGTGAGGGCTGAGGCGACGAAGTTTGGAGTAAATCCAAGATCCCTGGCCCGATATCTGGTGCGATTGTCTGCAGAGCGGCGACCAGGTACGTCAGAAATCGAGCGAGATCGTTATCCCCTTCGTCCAGTGACAGCCAGGCGGTCGGTCGCTGGCTTCCCACTACCCATTCACCGACAAGCGTGGTTTTCCCAAAGCCGGCAGGAGCGGCGACAAGGGTGACGCCTGGAGCACGCGGTGGTCCCTCGTTTAGCCTCTCGATCAGGCGGAGACGATGGACCCGGCAGCGACCGAGGCGAGGGAATATGCAGTTTCGTGGCTAGCATCGGGGGTGCCATAGGTTACCTTTGTTACCATCCAGATCACATGACCCGCAGTGCCGCCGATTATCGAGCATATCCACCAAATACGCTAACCCGTTTCTCTGGAGCATTGTGGAACAGCCGCGGTACCAACCGGCCTAATGCGGCGTGCTGCCGCGCCCGCGGCGCGCATTCTGCACCGAGGCAGGCAGTGGCAGTTGCTCTGCCAGCTTCGGGTCGGGCACCGGCGGCAGAAATTCCTGGCGCAGGGGGAGCACGCCGGCCCAGATCGGCAGGGCGTAGTCCTCTTCGTCGTCGCTGGGCGGGCCGCTGCGTGTCTTGGCGGAGGCGCTTTCGATGGTGACGGCCACCACGCTGGTGGCGTTGACTTCCTTTGCCGTGGTCGGGCGCACCTCGGCCCAGCGGCCGGGGAGGACGTGTTCGGTCAGCACTTCCAGCGCGTGCAGCTTGGCGGCGGGATCTTCGACCAGGCGGCCGCAGCCAAAGAGCACGGCGGAGCGGTAGTTCATCGACGAGTGAAAGGCCGAACGCGCCGCCACGATTCCATCCACCAGCGTCACCGTGATGCAGAGCGATTCGCCCTGCCTGGCGTGGTCGAGCAGGCGGCTGGCCTTGGCGCCGTGCAGGTAGATCGTGTCGCCTTCACGGGCGTGAATGGTGGGGATCACAAAGGCCTGGCCTTCGTGCACAAAGCCGACGTGGCAGATAAGCGCCTCGTCGACGATGGCGTAGATGGTCGCAGCATCATAGACGCCGCGCTCAGGCAGGCGGCGGACCTTGTTGCGGTCGGTCTTGGCGAAACTTGCCACCAGTTCATCCTTTCCATGTAGGCAATCGCATCAACCTACAAACTCGATGCGATTGTGCATCTCTTCAGCATCGATGATTGACGCCAGCAATTCCAGAAAGCGCACCCGGTCGCCAATACCGTGCTTATGCTGCTGCCCAATGACGTCTGCCACGGCGCCGGACGTGGCTAACGACAGCAACAGGTACGTTCTCATCGAGGTAGAAGCGAATCGGCGCTGCCACCAAGCTGCTCCTTCAACGCCTCAGCCTTGCGAATCTGGGCACGGATCTGGCCGTCTATCTCCGACTTGTGTTCGTAATAATAGGCTAGGGCAGCATAGGCCTGGGGAAGGCTAAGGCCGTACCAATCGGCAATCCCCTCTACGTCGAGGCCATGATAGAGGCGGGCAATCGCAACATCGACAACCGTCACTGTCGTACCCAGCAAGTAGGGGCGACCAGCGCGGATGTCGGGATCCGTTCCAATAGCTTCAATTGCCTGTATAGTAGTCATATGTACAGTATAGGTACGGTTCAATATCACGTCAAACCTATTTGCCGCGCCCGTTTCCTCTCTGCTATTCTACTTCCTTATGAGCAACCACGCGCCCGCACCCGCCAATGCTCCACCCCCTACTGCCTCTACATCTAGCTCGACCCAGGCCGTACATGCCGGCGAGGCCCGCTTTCGCTCGCATCACAGCCTGACCGTGCCGATCGTACAGACGGCCGTCTATACCTTTGAGAACTCCCAGGCGCTGGTCGAATTCGCCGAAGAGCACATGTTCTGGGACGAGCCCGTGCGCGAGGAGTACGGGCGCTACGGCAACCCGACGGTGCGGGCGGTGGAGGCCAAGCTGGCGGCACTCGAGGGGGCCCAGGACGCCGTGCTGGTGTCCAGCGGCATGGCGGCGGTGACCTCGACGCTGCTGCTGCTGCTGTCGCCGGGCCAGCACTTTATCTTGACCGACAACTGCTACCACTCGACGCTGGCCTTCTCGCGCGACTTTCTCAAGCGCTTTGGCATCGAGTGCAGCCTGGTCCCCTGCGGCGACTACGACGCCATCGAGGCGGCCATCCAGCCCAATACGCGCCTGATCCTTGTCCGAATCGCCGACCAACCCGTTTATGCGCTGCGTGGACTACGCGCGCCTGGTCAAGATCGCCAAACAGCACAAGCTGCTGACGGCGATCGACACCACGTTTGCCACGCCGTTCAACGTGCAGCCGCTGTCCTACGGCGTGGATCTCGTGATCCACAGCATCACCAAGTACCTGTCGGGGCACAACGACCTGATGGCGGGGGCCGTGTTGGGGCGCGCCGATCTCACCACGCAGCTGCGGCAGATGCAGGGGCTGCTGGGCAACATCGTCGCCCCGCAGACAGCCTACCTGATCCTGCGCGGCATCAAGACGCTCGCCCTGCGCGTCGAGCGCCAGAATGCCAGCGGGCTGGCTGTGGCCCGCTTCCTGGCCGACCAGTCCAAGGTGCGCACGGTCTGGTATCCGGGGCTCGAGTCGCACCCCGACCATGCGGTGGCCACTGCCACCATGCGCGGCTTTGGCGGCGTGGTCAGCTTTGAAATCGACGGCGACGCCGAACGCACCTACCGCTTTATCGACGCGCTGCAGATTCCTACCATCGGCCCCAGCCTGGGCGGGGTCGAAAGCATGGTCAGCCCCCTGGCGGTCATGGGCTACGCCAATGTACCGCCGGAAGAGCGTGAGGCCCTGGGCATCCGCGACGAGCTGGTGCGCCTGTGCCTGGGCATCGAAGATGTGGAAGACCTGATCGCCGACCTGCGCCAGGCGCTCGACAAGATCTAGGAGTTGCCCGTGTCCGAGCTCCGCCAGAACCTTGCTACCAAGGAATGGGTCATTATCGCCCTCGAGCGCGCCAAGCGCCCGCACGAGTTTGTCGATGCCCTGCGTTCGCCATGCGGCGAAGGCCCTGTCTGGGAAGCCCGCTGCCCTTTCTGTCCCGGCAACGAAGAAGAGGACCTGGATGTGCTGCGTGTCCCCGCCAGGGACCCCTGGCGCGTGCGCATCGTCAGCAATCGCTATCCGGCCCTGTCCGTACAAGGGCAGTTAGAGCGCCAGTATGTCGGCCTGCAGCGCCGCATCAGCGGCGTCGGCTATCACGAGGTGATCGTCGAGTCGCCGCACCACAACACCTGCGCCGCGCTGCAGAGCCCGGAAGATGTTTCGCTGGTCTTTCCGCACCTTTATCGAGCGTGCCTGGCAGGTGCAGACCGACCGCCGCATCGAGTACGTGCTCTTCTTCAAGAATCACGGTCGTAACGCCGGCGCCTCGCTCATGCACCCGCATGCCCAGATGGTGGCGCTGCCGATGGTGCCCAACGAGGTGCGCGTGCGTGCCGACGAGGCCCGCCACCACTTCGACGAAGTGGGCCGCTGCGCCTTCTGCGAGATGATCGAGCAAGAGCTGCAGTCAGGGGCGAGGCTGATCCTCGAAACCAAGCACTTTATCGCCTTTACCCCCTACGCCTCGGTGGCGCCCTTTCACATCTGGGTCGTGCCCAAGGCCCACCTTTCGTCCTTCCTGCACGCGCAGGACGACGAGCTGGCCGACCTGGGCGTAGTCATGCACCGGGTGCTGCGCAAGCTCTACCTGGGGCTGAACAACCCGGACTACAACTACGCTATCCGCACCGCCCCCGTCAGCGACCTGGGTGCCGCCTACCTGCACTGGTACATCACCATCGTGCCGCGTATCTCGTACGCTGCCGGCTTTGAGATCGGCAGCGGCATTTATATCAACCCGTCGCTGCCAGAAGAATGCGCCGAGTTTCTGCGCCATGTCGACGACCAGGCCCCGGGCGACCTGCCGCCCGATGAGCTGCCGCCCGACGACAGCACGCCCGACGACGCAGTCCCACCTGCACTCAACGGCACCGGCATTTCCGAATAGGGGGCGCTATGCCCTTTGATCTTCGTGCTTACAACAGCGCCGCCTGGGACAAGGCGGTCGAACGGCAAAGCGAGTGGACGATCCCGGTCGAGCCTGAGATCATCGCTGCCGCGCGGCGGGGCGAATGGCAGATCGTGCTGACGCCTACCAAGCCTGTCCCGCGCGGCTGGTTCCCACCACTGGCCAACGCCGACGTGCTCTGCCTGGCAAGCGGCGGCGGGCAGCAGGGCCCGATCCTTGCGGCGGCCGGGGCACGCGTGACGGTCTTCGACAACTCGCCACAGCAGCTGGCGCAGGATCGCTACGTGGCGCGCCGCGAAGGGCTGGATCTGCTCACGGTCGAGGGTGACATGCGCGACCTGGCGCCGTTTGCCGACGCCAGCTTTGACTTGATCGTGCACCCTGTCTCGAACCTGTTTGTGCCCGACGTGCGGCCTGTCTGGCGCGAGGCGTTCCGTGTGCTGCGGCCCGGCGGCGTGCTGCTGGCGGGCTTCTGCAATCCCGTTATGTACTTGTTCGACCAGGAGTTGGCCGACGAGGGTGTCCTGCAGGTGCGGCACAAGCTGCCCTATTCGGACCTGACCAGCCTGACGGACGAAGAGCGGGCGGTCTACGTAGACGACCAGCAGCCGCTGGAGTTCGGCCACCTGCTGGAAGACCAGATCGGCGGGCAGACGGACGCCGGCTTTCTGATCGCCGGCCTTTACGAAGACATCTGGCCGGGCGCCAAGATCAACGAATACACGCCGACCTACATTGCGACGCGTGCCATCAAACCAAGAAATGGAATAAACTCATGAACTGGCAAGACTATCTCGCCGCCAACCGCGAAGCTTCGAAGCGGAACTGCTCGACTTTCTGCGCATCCCCAGCGTTTCGGCCCTGCCGGCCCATGCCGCCGGACGTGCGCCGCGCCGGCGCCTGGGTGGCACAGCGCCTGGCGGCAGCCGGCATGGAGAACATCGAGACGCTCGAAACCGGCGGCCACCCGGTGGTCTATGCCGACTGGCTGCATGCGCCCGGCAAGCCCACCATCATGATCTACGGCCACTTCGACACGCAGCCGGTCGACCCGATCGAGCTGTGGGACAACCCGCCGTTTGAACCCACGGTGGTGGACGGCCGGGTCTACGCACGTGGGGCGAGCGACGACAAGGGGAACATGTTTGCGCCCATCCTGGCCCTGGAAGCCCTGCTCAAGACGACGGGCAAACTGCCGGTGAACGTAAAGTGTTTCTTTGAAGGCCAGGAAGAGATCGGCAGCCCGACCCTGCCGCCCTTTATCGCCGCCAACCGCGACAAGTTTGCCTGCGACTTCGTGGTCAGCGCCGACGGCGGGCAGTGGACCGAGGATCAGCCGGCGATTGCGCTGGCATTCAAGGGGCTGTGCGGGCTGCAGATCGACGTCGTCGGGCCATCGCACGACGTCCACTCGGGCGGCTACGGCGGCGCGATCCAGAACCCGATCCATGCGCTGGTGCAGCTGCTCGATTCGATGCGCGGCGAGGACGGCCGCATCCTGGTCGAAGGCTTCTACGACAGCGTGCGGCCGCTGAGTGCAGAGGATCGCGCGCAGATTGCTGCCGTGCCGTTTGACGAAGAGGAGTACATGGAACGGCTGGGCATCGAGGCGACCTTTGGCGAAGTCGGCTACAGCACGCTCGAACGCGCCTGGGGACGGCCGACGCTCGAACTCAACGGCATCTGGGGCGGCTTTACCGGGGACGGCACCAAGACCGTGCTGCCCAGCCAGGCGCATGCCAAGATCACCTGCCGGCTCGTCGCCGACCAGAAGCCGCCTGAGATCGCGAAGCTGATCGAGCGCCACGTGGCGACGCACACGCCGCCGGGCGTCAAGGTCAAGGTCACCATCACCGAGTCCGGCGCCTACCCGTACCTGATGCCGGCCAACCATCCGGCGAACCAGGCGGCGCGTGATGTGCATCTCAAGCTGTACGGCAAGGAGCCGCTCTATGTGCGCAGCGGCGGCAGCATTCCCGTCTGCTCCATGTTCCTGGATTCGCTGGGCGTCTACACGCTCAACTTTGGCTTTGGCCTCAACGACGAGCGGCTGCACTCGCCCAACGAGTTCTTCCGCCTGGCCAGCTTTGAAAAGGGCCAGGTAGGCTACTGCATGCTGCTGGAACGGCTCGGGGCATAGCGTTGCTGCGACAAGGGCCCAAGCTCGGCGGAATGGTGACCGTTCTCGCCGTGCGCCTTGGGCCCTTGCGCGCCGTAGATGTTTGTCATTCAGGAGGGGATGCTCGATAATCGCAGCAGGAGCAACGCATGAACCTGGCCAATGCGATAACCCTGGCGCGGCTGCCGTTGTTGGTCGTCATCGTCATCATCTTTTTTGTGGGCGACGCCGCGTGGCGCATGGCAGCCGTGCCGCTGGTGCTGTTGCTGATCGTGATGGACGCGATCGACGGTATTGTGGCGCGCCAGCGGGACGAGGTAACGCTGCTGGGCAGCGTGCTGGATATTGCGGCAGACCGCGCCGTGGAGATCATCTTGTGGGTGATGTACGCCAACCTGGGGCTGATCTCCTGGATCATCCCCATGACGGTCATCATCCGCGGTGCTCTGACTGACTCCATTCGTGAGGCAGGCTATCAGCGCGGGACGTCGGCATTTGCGTCGATGCGCACCGGCTGGGGCAAGTGGATCGTGGCCGGGCGACCGATGCGAGCGGGGTATGGGCTGATCAAGGCGGTGGCGTTTATGCTGCTGGCCGGGACGCTGGCGCTGCAGAGCATGGGGTCGCCGTGGGTCGAGCCCATCTGGCTGCTGGGAGTCATTGCCAGCTGGATCGCGCTCGTATTCTGCATTGTGCGCGGCATTCCGGTCATTGTCGAAGCGTTTGCGGCGGACCGGGATACCAATGAACCGGGGCGCGCAGAACAGAAGCGGCCGGAGAACAACCGGCCAGAGAACAGCCCGATAGAGAAAGCATGAAGATATTGCACGAAATTGAGAAGGGTTGGGAGATCATCACCCGGCGACTGGAGGACCAGGGCCTGTGGGTGACACTGCAGTGGCTGTTCGGGCGCGGCGTGCCCAAGGTGACGGGCGTACCGATGGCATACAACAGCCAGGTGACGCCGCAGATCTGGGTGGGGCCGCAGTTCAACCGGCGCGGGCGGGAGTACCTGGAGGCGCGCGGGGTGAACGGCTGCGTCAACCTGCGCGTGGAGTATGACGATGCGGCGAACGGACTGGCGCTGCCGAACTACTGCTACCTGCCGACCGTGGACGACGAGTGCCCTTCGCCCGAGCACCTGCAGAAGGGCGTTGACTTTATCCGCGGGGTGGTGAAGGAAGGCGGGCAGGTCTACATTCACTGCAAGGCCGGCGTTGGCCGCGCACCCACCATGGCGGCGGCATACTTTGTCGCCGAAGGGATGACGGTGGACGAGGCGATCGCGCTGATCAAGAAGCGGCGTCCCTTTATCGCACCCACGCCCCCACAGTTGGAGGCGCTGCACGCCTATGCGGAGGCGATTGCGGAGCACCGGGTAAAAGGGTAGGAACGGTTGGCGAAATCCGCTCCAGGCTCGGCACAGGGTTGGTAGGAGAGCGGACTAAATGGCGCCGAGCCTGGAGCGAATGGGACATCAAGGAGTGGGACGGGTGACGGCCATGTAGACGAGGTCGTCGTAGGCGCCGTTACTCCAGATGTGGTCGCGCAGACGGCCTTCTTCGACGAAGCCGCACGCCTGGTAGGCACGAATGGCGCGGGCATTGCGGCCGTTGACGGTGAGCCAGACGCGGCGGAGGTTGCGCAGGCGGAAGGCGTAGTCGACGAGCAGTTGGATGGCCTCGCGGCCGTAGCCTTTGCCCCAGTAGTCCTTGTCGCCAATGGTGATGCCGAGGGCAGCGGTGCGGGCGGCGTCGTCAAAGTGGAAGAGAGCACAGAAGCCGATGCAATGATCGTCGGCGTCGATGATAAAGCTGGTGCCGTTGCGCCCACCCTTGCCGGCTTCGTTGTCGAAAGTCGGCCAGCAGGCGCTCGATCGACTGCGGGATGGGCGGGTCGCCTCCGCCGGCAAGCTCGACTTCTACGTCGTTGTTGTATTGGTAAATGGCGATCATATCGTCACGCCGTGCGGCGCGCAGCAGCACGAGTTTGCCTTGCAGCATGCAGTTTCCCCTTTGTGTGACTGCCTTTTGTGTGAGTAACGGTAAGTGTTGGCCAGGATTATACGTCAAAGAGTGACGCCCTACCGGATGGCGGGTTTGCCGGCGCAGCGGGGCCGTCCGGCTGTTCGTCGACTGGGATCTGCGGCGGTGACGGCGCGGGCGGCGGCGTTGGCCAACTGGTCCACCACTTCGTTCCAGCGGTCGCCGGCATGGCCCTTGGTCCAGCGCCATGCGATACCGCCGGCGGGCTCGTGGCGGGCGACGGCGGCGAGGAGCTGCTGCCAGAGATCCTGGTTCTTCACAGGCTGCTTACCCGCAGTTTTCCAGCCCCGGCGCTGCCAGCCGGCGACCCACTCGGTGATGCCCTGGCGCAGATATTCACTGTCGGTGTAAAGATCGACCGGGCATGGGCGCTTGAGGGTGTTGAGCGCCTCGATAGCCGCGCGCAGCTCCATGCGGTTGTTGGTGGTCGCACGATACCGGCCGCTGAGTTCACGAACGGCCTCGCCGTACAGTAGGACGGCAGCCCAGCCGCCGGGGCCGGGGTTGCCAATACAGCCGCCGTCGGTGTAGATCGTTACGCGTGGTTGAGACATGGGCAGGTGAGATCCTGTGCCACGCTCGCACCACTGGACATTGGGTAAGGCCAGGTGTCGTGGTGCGAGCGTGGCACAAGCTTATTGCTTGGTACGCACTTCTACGAACGTCGTCTGGCCTTCGCGGACGAAGAACTCGGCACGGATGGCTTCGCCGTTGACATTGCCCACGAGGACGTAATAGCCGGCGGGGACGTCGCCCATGGCGCCGTTCTCGCCCCAGATCGGGTCGGGTCCAATGTTCTCGTCGTCGCGGTAAGTTTCGATCATGCGGCCCCAGACGGCCTGGTTGTTTTCAAAGCGGGCCAGCGTGAGGCGGGCACCGGGCCAGGAGAGACCATCAGCCGTGAGCAGGCGAACGGCGACGGCGCCGTTGCCGGGCAGCGGCTTGAGCCACAGGTAGGGATTGGCGCTGTTCTGGTAGGTGTTGGCGCCGATGCGCATCTCGACATGGAGGTGCGGCCCGATGGCGATGCCGGTCATGCCGACCGCGCCGACGATGTCTTCAGGATTCACATGCTGGCCTTGCTGCACATTGACCTGGCTGAGATGGCCGTAGAGCAGGAAGACGTCAAGGCCACCGCTGCCGACAGACAGCTTCTGATCAAGCCGAATGACGACCGCATTGCCGTAAAAATTGTTGTAGGGCCCGAGCAGAACTGGGTCGTCCAGGCCGGCGTGGACCACCTCGCCGCTGACGCCGGCGCGCACGGGTGTGCCGTAGGGATTGGCAAAGTCGAGGCCGTGATGCGGGCGATAGCGGCCGCCACCGGTCGAGCCAAACTGGTAGCTGGGCGCGCCGATCTGGTTGAAACCGTCGGAGGCAAGGAAGGCAGGGCCGACCCAAAGGTGGTCACTCTGTTCGGGCGGCAGCGGCTGAAAATCAGACCACTTGCGCAAAGGGCCCTCGACCAGTTCAGGCAGAGGCGTAGGCGTAGGCGGCGGGGCAAAGGTGGGCTCGGGGACTGGCGTCGCAATGGGTTCGAGGCCGGGAATGGGAATGATCTCGACCTGGGCCAGCGGCTCGTTGATGATCTCTTCCACCATCGGCGGCACGACCACCGACGCGGGATCAAAGGCTGTACGGGCCAGCTGAGGGCCGGGCTGACCGGCACCCAGGGCAGCGACGGCGGGCTGCAGATCGGTAAGCAGCAGGGACTGCCCTCCCGTAGGCTCGCTGCCATGTTCGCTGCCGGCCACCGCCAGCGGGCGATCGATGATGGCGCCGCCGACCGTCACCAGCCGGTCAGCGTGGGGAGTGGGTGTGACGATGACGATCTGGATAGGCGCTACCGTGGGCGTGTCCGAGGGAATGGCGGCAACGCCTTCCCCTTGGGGTGTCGGCGTAAACGTGGGGCGCAGACGCAGCGCTTGCGACTGTTCGCCGCCGGCCACGGCATTGAAAGGCAGATGCGGCCAGGCAAACCAGCCGCCGGCGAGGATGACCACGACGAAGCCCGCCAGGCCAGTACGCAAAAGCAGCGGCGCGAGATTGCCGGTGGGATTGGGTGCCGGAGAAGCAGGGGGTTGTTCGGACTGTGCTAAAATGGCGTAACGCTCGTCAGCCTTGAGCAGGACCGGCTTGGCGGCGTCTCTTGACCCGGTTAGACGAGAGGTGCGCAACCATTGAGTGAATTGGAACGTACGGAGCCGGTCAGCGAATTGCCCGGCGAATCGTTTGATATTCAAGTGAATACCCACCATTACATCCACTTCGACATCTTTACTCTCTTTCCCAGCATGTTCGTGGGCCCACTGGACGAGAGTATCCTGGCCCGTGCGCGGGAACGGGGGTTGATGTCGATTTGCCTACACAACATCCGAGACTACACTGTCGACCGCCATCACATTTGCGACGACACCCCCTATGGTGGAGGCGGCGGCATGGTGATGAAGCCGGAACCGATCGTCCGCGCTGTCGAAACTGTCCTGTCGCGGCCCCCAGGCTGGCAGCTGCTCGCCGGAAGACGCCTATCAAAACCTGCCGGCCTGGGAACCCGAAGCGGCCGTGACGCTGCCGGCGGATGTCCCCGTGCTCCTGCTGTCGCCGCAAGGCCGCACGTTCACGCAGCGTGTAGCGCACGAGCTGAGCGGGCATGCCAGGCTGGCAATCATCTGCGGTCGCTACGAGGGCATCGACGAACGGGTGCGCTCGCAGGTAGTCAGCGACGAAATCAGCCTGGGCGACTACGTGATCAGCGGCGGCGAACTGGCCGCCATGATCGTCGTCGACGCCGTCACACGGCTGCTGCCGGGTGCGCTGGGCTACGAGCTGGGCGCCCACCTGGACAGTCACTCGCCCGGGTTGGACGGCTTGCTCGAAGGACCACAGTACACACGACCGCCGATCTTTCGCGATGAAGGCATCCCGCCAGTGCTGCTCAGCGGGCATCATGCCCAGATTGACCGATGGCGGCGCAACCAAGCGCTGCTGCGGACGCTGGAGCGGCGGCCGGATCTGCTGCGCCAGGTGCCCTTGTCGAAGCTCGACCGCCGGTTCCTGGCGGAACAGGGCTGGAATGAGCCGGACATTAAGTCAGACGCGGGCTAGACGCAAGTCAGACCGTTCGCCGTCGCAGACGCCATTGCGCATTATACGATTGCGGGAAGAGGTCGCCAAATTGGGCGAGGGTAAGGGCGGCGGGGCTGCTAAGGCAGGCGGTGTCGCTTGGTAAGAGGGGGAAGGACTTAATGAGAATTGGAGAGGTAAAAGTTTGGCTGTTCCTCTGAGGCATGGTATAGTTGGAAAGTTGTCTGTGTGCGTCAGTCACTCAAATGGTGCGCGCACTTTTTGGATTTAGAGGTTGTCACAGTTATCTGTGATGCAGAACATAGGTTGAGCAAGGACGGTCGAGTATGACGAACGCACTCATGGCATCGTTGCAGCCGCAACAGAGCGCCGACTTTCCCGATATTGCGCCGGGCGACACCGTGCGCGTGCACCAGAAGATTGTCGAAGGGCGCAACGAGCGCATCCAGGTTTTCCAGGGCGTCGTGATTGCCATGCGTGGCGGCAAGACCCCGGGCGCGACCTACACCGTACGACGCACAGCTGCCCACGGCGTGGGCGTTGAGCGCACCTTCCCGCTGTACAGCACGACGGTCGACAAGGTCGAGGTGCTGCGCAAGGCCAAGGTCCGCCGGGCCCAGCTGTACTACCTGCGCGAACGCCAGGGCAAGTCGGCTCGCCTGCGCGAGAAGCGCTTCCTCAAGGTCTAACGAGGAATCGTCGATTTGGCGGCCACAATGTGGCCGCGCCACGAGCACAAAAAGATCGGCGCCGGGTTTATCCGGCGCCGATTTTGTTTTGATAAAAAAGGAATCGTCGGTGTTCCCCCGAAGCTTGCGTTTGGGCGCAAGCAACACCGACGATTCTGGCTTTCAGTATACCATCGTGTGTCGCCGTAAACTAGGGTCAAATGTCGTATCTACTGGCGCATCCTGGGCGCGGTCTTATTGGTATAATGAGACTATGACTGGCTGTGTGCCGACCTTTGAACACGAATATCGCCTTTGGAGCAGCGGCTGCCGCGGCGTGGCAGGGCTGGACGAAGCAGGCAGAGGCGCCCTGGCCGGCCCGGTGGTGGCGGCGGCGGTCGTCGTCGACCCTGCCAGCGCCCATCTGCCACTGTGGGGTGAGCTGCGCGACAGCAAGCTGCTGTCGCCGCGGCAGCGAGCGACGCTGGCACCCCAGATCCAGGCGGCGGCGCTCTGCTGGGCAGTCGGCACCACCTCGGCGCAGGAGATCGACCGCATCGGCATTGCCGCAGCCACACGCCAGGCCATGCAGGCAGCAGTAGCGAGCCTGTCGCCGCAGCCGCAGCACCTGTTGATTGACTGGGTACGGCTGCCGCAAGTAAGTATCGCCCAGTTCAGCTGCGCCAAGGCCGATCAACTGATCGTGTCAGTGGCCGCCGCTTCGATCCTGGCCAAGGTGCACCGCGATGCGCTAATGACAGCCCTGGACCAAGTGTACCCGGAGTATGGATTTGCCGGCCACAAAGGGTATGGTGCGCAGGCGCACCTATCAGCGCTGGCAGCACACGGCCCCTGCCCCGAACACCGCCACAGCTTTGCGCCGATTGCCGGCACACAGGATTTGTTTACGGAAGCAGCATGAAACAGCCCGATGGACGCCGCAGCCTGGGGGCAAGCGGTGAAGAGATCGCCGTGCAGGCGCTGGAGCAAGCTGGCCTGCACATTGTCGAACGCAACTGGCGCTGCGCAGTCGGCGAGATCGACATTGTTGCGCAGGAAAATGGCCCGGACTTTGTCCGAGGCCTGGCGTCAACCCCGTGGCTCGTCATCGTAGAAGTGCGCACGCGGCGGGGAGATGCCTACGGCACAGCCCTGCAGTCAATCGTTCCGCGCAAACAGCGCAAGCTGCGCCAGGTGGCCCGCACCTATGTGCAGTACACGGGCTGGCGCGGTCCATGGCGCATCGACGTGGTGGCCATCCAGATGGACAGCCAGGGGCATACGCTGAGCGTCGAGCACGTCCGCCATGCGGTGCGCGATGAGTGAAATGGCAGACCTGGTGGTGCTCCTTGGCCCCACGGCAGTGGGCAAGACCGAGTTGAGCCTGCGCCTTTGCGAGCAGTTCGGCGGCGAAGTTGTCAGTGCCGACAGCCGGCAGATTTACCGTGGGATGGACATTGGCACGGCCAAGGCCACGCCGGCCGAGCAGGCGCGGGTGCCGCATCACCTGCTGGACCTGCGCGCACCGGACCAGGTGCTGACAGTGGCCGAGTACCAGCAGATGGCTTATGCCACGATCGACGACATTCACCGGCGCGGGCGCGTGCCCTTCCTGGTGGGGGGCAGTGCGCTGTATGTGCGCGCCGTGGTGGCCGGGCTGCGAATTCCCGAAGTGCCGCCCGATCCGCAGCTGCGGGCGCAGTTGGAAGACGAACTGGCACGCGACGGGTTGGCGCCGCTGGCTGCGCGCCTGCAGCAGATCGACCCAGCGACGGCAGCAGAGATCGACCTACGCAACCCGCGCCGTGTGCTGCGGGCACTGGAGATCATGCTGATCACCGGGCAGCCCAAGGTGGCGCAGGAAGGGGCGGAGCCGCCTCCTTACCGCATGCTGCAGGTGGCGCTCACACGCGAGCGGAAGGCACTGCACCGGCGCATCGACGGCCGCGTGGAACAGATGGTGGCAGAGGGGCTGGTCGAAGAGACAAAGCGGCTGCTGGCAGCAGGTTACGCGCCCACGCTGCCGGCAATGACCAGCCTTGGCTATCGCGAGATCATTGCCTACCTGGCTGGGGCTATGACGCTGGACCAAGCGGTTGAGCGGACCCAGATCGAAACGCATCGCTTTGTGCGGCACCAAATGACGTGGTTTCGCAAGCTGCCGGGTCTGCACTGGTTCGACATGGACGTAGCGGATGCAGGTGCGGTCGAGCGCTTTATAGGACAATGGCTGGAGGCAGAGGACAGATGAGCACGCTTGTCGCTTCCATTGCACCGCAGCGCAGCACCCAGTATGGTGACCTGGCGCTGCTGCTGGCCCCACACGAGCTGCAGTTGTGCCCGGCAGGTGCCCCCATTGGCGAGATCACCCCGGTCGAGCTAGGCGGCGCGCCGTATCTGAAGTTTGACCTGGCCGGAACCGTGGACGATCACAGCCAGCATGAGCTTGGCACATTGGCGACGCTGCGCTCATTTTTCCAGTACTATGGGGTGCTGGGCGATCAGGCGGGGCCGTTTTTACGCCCGCTTACAACGAATTTTGAGCCCTCACTACCCACGGACCTATTGACGACGCGACGCTACAAAGGCAAGACGAACGAGCTGTTCACCCACTTTCTGTGCAATGTCGCAAAATTCAGCGGCCCGCTGCGAGATCATCCGTGGGGCGCTGTGCGGTTGTTTGACCCTTTATGCGGCGGGGGAACGACCCTGTTTGCAGGGCTGATCCTGGGGGCTGACGTGGCAGGAGTGGAACATGATGCCCAGGACGTGCAGACCACGGCCGCTTTCTTCCGCGACTACTGCCGTGAAAATCGCATCAGCTGCACGGTCAAGGAAGAGCGGCTCAAGAAAATCGGCCTGCGCTGGCAGTTTACGATTGGCAAAGAAAAGCCTCACCGCTGCATCCTGGCGAAGGGCGAGACAGCCGATTCTCCCACAATTCTACAGGGCTTCAAGCCCAATTTGATCGTAACTGACCTGCCCTATGGCATCCAGCATTACGGCGAGGTAGTACAGCTGCTGACCACGGCACTGCCGATCTGGGCGGAGTTGGCAACAGCGGGCAGCGTGATGGCCTTTGCTTGGGATGCGACCCGCTTCGGGCGCGCTGAGATGGTCGCGCTAGTAGAGTCGGCAGGCCCCTGGCGGGTATGCGGCGGTGCGCCATACGACCAACTAGCGCACCGCGTAGATAGGGTGATCAAGCTTCGCGATGTGATCGTGGCGCTAAAGGCCTGAAGGATGTGTGACGGGAACCTTTTTAGACGATTGTCTCGCTTATAGCATTGTGAGTATAATGAAGAGAACCCAAGGACAAGGGACGACCGGACAAGCTGATAGGGCGTTGACCGGCGCCCGATCCGATGGCAGTTCTTAAAAGGAAAATAGCCGTGCTTTCAACCGTAGCCTCAACAACCGAGCCCTTGCGGCCGGTATCCAAGGTGAAGGAACCGCGTCCAACCGCAGACGCAGCCGAATCACGTACGCCTGCCGCCGATCCCCCGACTCCAGCTACAAATGACACAAATAATTTCTCGGTGAATGGCCCCGTGAATAACACCGTCACCGTGCCAACCGTCGATGGTGAGGTGGTTTCGCCCTTGTGGGCGATTCTGCGCAGGATCAAGCCGTTACCCACCGCCGACAATTCCGCGTATATCGAGATCGAGCCGGCTCCGGAGGAACGACAGGCGATCGAAGCGCTGTGGAACTCGCTGCCCGAGGGGTTCAAGACGGAACATCGGGAGTTGATCCTGCGCGCTTACCTGCTGGGCAGCTATGCCCACCGCGATATGCGGCGCGAGAGCGGCGAGCCGTACATGACCCATCCCATCGCCGTGTCCCAGATCCTGACCGAACTGCGCATGGATGCGGAGGCTATCGCGGCAGGATTGCTCCATGATGTCGCAGAAGATACCGAGTTCGGCATCGATTACATTCGCACATATTTCGGTCCGACCATCGCCAAGCTTGTCGACGGCGTGACCAAGCTCAAAAAGATCCAGGAAAAGAGCGGCAAAACGGACGCCCCGGTGACCAACCAGAAGGTCGAGTCACTGCGCAAGATGATGATGGCCAGCATCGAGGACCTGCGCGTGCTGATCATCAAGTTGGCCGACCGGCTGCACAACATGCGCACGCTGGGCGGCCAGAAAGAGCACAAGCGGCGGCGCACGGCGCGCGAGACGATGGACTACTATGCGCCGATCGCCAACCGCCTCGGTATCTGGCGCATCAAGTCCGAGCTGGAGGACTTGAGCTTCCGCTATCTCAACCCGGCTTCGTACAAGGAGATCAAGAGCGCAGTCCAGCAGAAAGAAGCAGACCGTGAGAAATTTGTGCGCCGTATCCGCAGCGAGTTGGAGCGGGCACTGGCCGAAGCCGGCATCCAAGCGCAGATCTACGGGCGGCCCAAGCACATCTACTCCATCTATCGCAAGATGGAGCGCAAGGGCGTCAGCTTTGACCAGATTTACGACGTGCACGGCTTCCGTATCATTGTGGAAAACATTGCCCAGTGCTATGCCGCATTGGGCGTAGTGCACACACTGTGGCACCCCATTCCGGGGGAATTTGACGACTACATCGCCAACCCCAAAAACAATATGTACCGCAGTCTCCACACCGGGGTACGCATTAAGAAGGAAGGGCGGCCGGTCGAGATCCAGATCCGCACCAGGGAGATGCACGAGGATGCCGAGCTTGGCATTGCGGCCCACTGGCAGTACAAGGAGCAGGCCACCCACAGCAAGGATGTACAGGATAAGATCAACTACCTGCGCCGACTGATCCAGGAACCGCTGGCGGCGGACGATTCCGACGACTTCGTCGAGAGCATGAAGACCGACGTCTTCAGCGACCGCGTGCTGGTCTTTACGCCCAATGCCGATATCATCGACCTGCCGGCAGGGTCCACGCCGATCGATTTTGCCTACGCCATTCACAGCGAGCTGGGCCATCTCTGCCGCGGCGCCAACGTCAATGGGCGCCTGGTGGCGCTCGACACCAAGCTGCAGAACGGTGACCAGGTGTCGATCATCGCCGCCAAGCGCGGCGGGCCAAGCCGCGACTGGCTCAACCCGGACCTCGAGTTTGTGGCCACGCAGAGGGCGCGCAGCAAGATACGTGCCTGGCTGCGTAAGCAGGACCGCGGCGAGAATATCATGCGGGGCCGGCAGGCGCTGGAGAAAGAGCTGGAGCGGCTGTCGGCCGACATGAGCTTTGAGACTGTCGCCCGGCTGTTCAAGTATGACGAGCTGGAAGATTTCCTGGCCGCGATTGGTTACGGCGACATCAACTCGCAGCACATTGCCACGAAGGTGTTGGAGTTTGAGCGCCGGGAGCAGGAACGACTGTCGCCGTTGGACTTCTTCGCCTTCAATACGTCAAACCCCAGCGTCGGCGCCGGGGTGGACGTCACCGGCGAGGGCCTGCGGGTGCAGGGCGTCGAGGGCCTGCTTACCAACCTCGGCAAATGCTGCAACCCGGTGCCGGGGGATGAGATCATCGGGTATGTCACCAAGGGGCGCGGCGTTACGATCCACCGCCGCAACTGTCCCAACATGAGCCGCACCATCACGCAGGGCAGCGGGCGGCTGCTGGAGGTGACCTGGACAGGGACAAAACAGGAACGCACGTACCCGGTCAAGATCCAGGTGAGTGCGTACGATCGCTCCGGCTTGGTGCGCGACGTAGCGGGGCTGGTGGCAGATCAACACGTCAACATGCGCAACATCGAAGCAGTCACTGGACAGAAAGACAATTTGGCCGTCATCACGGCGACGTTGGAGATCCAGGACATTGCGCAGCTCACGCGCATCATGACGAAGATCGAACGTCTGCCGAACATACAGACGGTGCGGCGGAAATTAGGTTAGAAACGTGCTAGGCAAGGCCCATCACAAATCCATTTACCCGCATCTTGATGGGCTTGCCCGGTACGGCAGAAGGTATTCCTCGCGCCAAACTGACGTATCTCGGCCGGTACTTTCCTCGTCTTAAAGGATAGCAAGCCTCACTATTTCGCAGCCATCCAACTGCTTGAACATCACTTTACCCCCGACATTGGAGGCCCCATGCGGATACATCGTGCAGCCATCTTGGCGTTGATTTTGACTGTAGGAGTGGCAGGGGGTGTGCTGCAGGCGGCCCTTGCCCAGGACGCGCCTGATCCTGGCTTGGAGGGCGAACAAAACATGCTCTACCTTCCTGCGTTGGGGGTATACGCGACTGCGGAACAGGCTGCTGATACAATTGTGACAACTGTTGTGCCGGAGGGCGAACAAGAGGCCGCAGATGCGTTTTGGACGCGTGAGAAGATGCAGGCCGCGCAGTTGCTCGATTTGTTGGTGCTCAAGGAAGGAGAACAGTCCGGCGAGGGACTTCGCGACCGGACGCGGGTAGGACCCAAGGGATCGGCATCCGGTTCGCTGCCCGACGCGGAAACCGCGGAGCTAGCCCAGACACTCTATCCAGAAGAGTGGGCGCGTGCCGCAAGCGATCCCACACCTGAACTAGCAGTGCCAGATCCGATGCCGGATCAAGTGCCGGAGGTGAATGCAGCCGCCTTGGAAGAAACCAATGCGTATGCCGCCACTCCCCCCTTCACTAGCTATTATGTCAACGACAATACAGCCACGTGGAAAAGCTATCCATGGCTGACCATCGGCAGGTTGTTTTTTCAGATTCCAGGCCTGACCGGCACCTATGCGTGTACCGGTGCCGCGGCATATGGACGGGCGGTATGGACGGCAGGTCACTGTGTCTACACGCTAGGGCGCGGCTGGAGCTACAACATGTGGTTTGTACCCGCCTACCGTAACGGCGCATATCCGTATGGCTCATTTACCGTCAAGAGCCGTACTGCGTTGAGCGGATGGGTCAGTGCCGGCAACCTGGCGTATGACATCGGCATGGTGACGGTGAACGACAAGGATGGGCTGAAACTCAGCCAGTGGGTAGGCAGTTTGGGGGCTCTATGGAACCAGCCGGCGACACAGATGTTTCACGCCTTCGGTTACCCGGGTAACTACAGTTCGGGGCAGTACCTGGTAGCCTGCGCCGCCAGCACCTACGACCGCGACCCGCTGGCGGGCCCGGATGCGATCGGCATTGGCTGTAACATGGGCAGCGGTGCGAGCGGCGGTCCCTGGCTGGTGGCCTATGCACCCTTTAAAGGCACTGCGAGCAATTATGTGAACGGCATCGTCTCATACAGCTATGCGACGAAGCCGCGGCAAGTCTACGGGCCATACTTTGGCGATGAGGCGAAACAGCTGTACGACTGGGCTAAGGTGCAGTAGGCCGGCATGCCCACTTTGTCGGCGTTGGTCATTCCGCACAATACGGATCAGATGCTTTGGGTTCACTTTGCTTAATTGACGCAGACCGCGCACTCTGCTATGCTGGAGGCGGTTTTACGCTCGTCAAAAACAGTACCTCAAAACTATTATATCCGCCTCCGAATCAAAAGATGGGACAGTCGTCCCTATGCGCCGTACCGTCTGGATGCCGCGCCTGCTTGAGGCGCTCCTTCCTATTGCCGCCGTGCTGCTGGCGTTTGCCATCGGCGCAGTGCTCCTGTATGCGTTGGGCGAGAACCCGCTTGAAGCCTACTGGACGCTGATCTCCGGCGCGTTTGGCAGCGTCTCAGGTCTCACTGCCACATTAACCAAAATGGTACCGCTGATGCTGGTCGGTCTCGGCATCTGTATCTCGTTCCACGGCGGCGTGATCAACATCGGCGGCGAGGGCCAATTGATCATCGGCGCCCTGGCGGCGACGGCGATCGGCCTGGCGCTGCGCACGCTGCCGGGCTGGCTGCTGCTCCCGATCGTGTTGCTGACGGGTGCTGCCGCGGGGGCCTTCTGGGGCGGCATTGCGGGCGTGCTCAAAGCACGGCTCAACGTCAACGAAATCCTCAGCACAAT
>CAWBRX010000031.1:0-70281 GCA_963791135.1 uncultured Chloroflexia bacterium | reverse complement strand
CGTGCCGGTTGGTGGATCGGTCGGCGTGTTCGTAGGCGTTGGCGTGCCGGTTGGCGTGCCGGTTGGCGTGTTTGTTGGCGTGTTTGTTGGCGTACCGGTTGGCGTGCTTGTCGGGGTGTCCGTAGGCGTCGGTGTGCCGGTTGGCGTGCTGGTGGGCGTATTTGTGGGCGGGAGCGTAGAGGCGCCGCATGGTATCGTGCCCGCATCCAGCACCTGGTTGGCCAGGTTGACATACCGGTACTCCATCCGGTCGGCATAGAGATCGCCGTACCAGGCCCCATACACCGTCGAGGTGGCCGCCACGCGTGCGTCGCTGCGCACAAAGCCCTGCGTGCCGTAACCGCCCGTGCCGATCACAAATTGGGTGATCCCCTGCGCCGCCGGGTTCCCGCTGCCGTCCAACGGCACCCAGCGCTGGTAGCTGTGATCGTGCCCGGTCAGCACCACGTCCACCCCGTACTGCGCCAGCAGCGACCAGACCTGTGCTTCGCCGCGCCGTATCGCCCTGCGGCCCGATCGAGTAGCGCGGGTGGTGGAAATAGGCCGCCACGCACGGCAGCGTGTTGCTGCGCAGGTCGTTCGCCAGCCACTGGTACTGTGCCGTCGTCGGCGCCACCTGGTTGTACGACTCGGTCAGGTCCAGCGAGATAAAGTGCCAGCCGCCTGTATTGTAGCTGTAGTAGTGGGGGATGTTGTCCCAATAGTTGAAGTAGCCGGCCGCGCCCGTCGTCAGGTACTCGTGGTTGCCCACGGTGGGGTTGGTGATGTCGCGCAGCCGCCCGTACAAGTTGTCGCGCAGCCCGTACCAGTTGTGATACTCGGTAGGCGTGCCCCGCTCATAGACGTCCCCCAGGTAGAGAAAGATGTCCGGCTGGCTGTTGACGATCAGGGTCGACACCTGGTAGTTGCCCGGATAGCTGCCCGCCCCGTCGCCGGTCGCCGCCACCGTCAGCGGCTCGCCGGCCCCTGGGGCGCCCAGGGAGGGCGTAAACGTCTTGGTATTCACGCGCGGCGTGGTCACCCCGTTCTGCAAGGTGATGTTGACCCCGGTGCGCGCCGACACAAAGCCGTCGTTCATGCGCGCCTCCACCTCGAGCCGGTAGGGGCCGTCGACAAAGTAGTCGGACGGCAGCGCAAACCAGAACGGCTTGGCGCGGTCGTTGATGATGTACTTGCCGCCCAGGTAGAAGTTCAGTTCGAGCAGGCCGGTGCTGGTGCCCGTCAGCACGGCGGTCGCGGACACCGAGTAGGCGCCCTTTGCCACGCCGCCTTCGGGCGGCTGCGTCAGGCAGACCGTCACCGTGTACGCGCCCGACGCCGGGCTGCTCGTGGCACATGGCGCCGTCTGTGCCGCCGCCGGCCGAATGGTAAACGCCATCCCTAGCACGGCAAGACATGCCGCAACGACGGCCAGGACTGCAATCTTGCCAGCCGTAGGACGCGTGCGCCTAGCAAAGGAATCGCGGCGTGCGCTTGCGCGCCACACATGGGCATCTAACATGGTAGAGGACCTTTCGGGGAATCCCAACGCTGCGCCCCAGGTACACGCTGTCACAGCCGGGTGCAGTACGACCGGACAACGACGGTATCTATCTAGGCGTGGGCTAGGTCCAACACTCTATCATGTTCCCCCACGCGCCGCAATCCCTCAATTTTCAGATTACGTGGGCTCGGGTGGCGAAAATTGCCCCATTGACGCTGCCCTGCTCATCTGCTAGACTCTGGTTCTGTCAATCTTTACCCGGCCGACGCTCCCGTATCGAACACCTGGGCAGATCGAGATTCCTGCGCAATCTCAATCCAACGTAACGCAACCTGATCTTTATCCGGTCTAAAGCAACGCTTGCTTGTGCGAAGCAGGCTGCTGCTGCACACCATTTTGCTCAAAAGGGGCATATCTCATGCGTCCACCATCGTGCAGAATTCTCGCCGCCTGCCTTCTGGTTTTGGGTTTCGCCTTGTCTTCAGCACCTGTCTCTGCACAGTCCAGCGCGGCCGCGGCGCAGCCCAGTGCTGTCGATCTGGGCGACCTCGGGGGTGGGTGGAGTTCGGCTGTAGCCATCAATGCGCGCGGCCAGGTCGTAGGTACGAGCGGCACCGCTGGGGATCAAAGCCACGCCTTCCTGTGGGAGAAAGGCATGATGATCGACCTCGGCACCCTGGGGGGTGACTTTAGTGTCGCCCAGGGCATCAGCGCCGGCGGCCAGATCGTGGGGACCAGCAGCACCGCTTCCGGTGAAACCCGCGCCTTTCTGTGGGATAAGGGTGTGATGACCGACCTGGGTTCACTGGGAAGTGGCTACAGCTCCGCCTTCGCTGTCAACGATGCGGGGCAGGTCCTGGGCTATAGCTACACCGGCGCAGGCGAGTTCCACGCCTTTGTGTGGGAGAAAGGCACGATGACCGACCTGGGTGCCCGATCTCAAGACTACAGTTCCGACACCGCCATCAACGCCCGTGGCCAGGTGATGGGCAACAGCGATACCGCGGCAAATTTCACCCGCGCAATCCTTTGGAACAAGGGAATTATTACCGACCTGGGCACCTTGGGCGGTGAATCCAGTTATGCAAAAGCCATCAACAATGATGGGCAGGTGGTGGGCTATAGTTATACGGCTGCCGGCTCAGGCCATGCCTTTCTGTGGGAAGAGGGTGTGATGACCGACCTCGGTCACCTCGGCGGTGATTACAGCTATCCCACGGCCATCAACGCCGGTGGGCAGGTTGCCGGGCAAAGCCTCACCGCCTTATATGCAACCCACGCCTTCCTATGGGACTCGGGCACCATGATCGACCTGGGCACGCTGGGCAGTGGCTACAGCTCCGCCGTTGCCGTCAACAACGCAGGACAGGTCGTGGGCTACAGCGACACGACCGCCTATTACACTCATGCCTTCCTGTGGGAGGAAGGCGTGATGATCGATCTGGACACCCTGGGGGGCAGTTACAGTTATGCTGTTGGCATCAACAACGCGGGACAGATCGTGGGCAATAGCTACACCGCCGGGGGCAGGTTCCACGCCGTCCTTTGGCACAAACCCGCAAAGTTGAGCAGTGCCAGGGCGGAGAGCAGGGATGTGGTGAACACGCTCTACCTGCCGCTGCTTCAGCCGTAAGGCAGCCCTTATCCTCCTCCTACGGCGTTCCCCCCGGCGTTGGGCCGGGCTGCTCCGCGGCGTCCCCGCGGGCATCTTCTCCGCGGGCATCTTCTCCGCCAGCAGCCCCGCCCGGGTCTGGTCCACCAGGTCCTGCACCGCATACTTGCCCACGCTGGCATAATACTCCGACCCCGACGACTTGACCGTGTACGTCCCCCGCCGCCTCGTCCAGCGCCCCGACGTCCACCGTGATCGTCTGGGTGATATCCTGCGTACCCGACAGCGTCAGCGTGGCCGTCGCCCGCGGCGTCTCCAGCCCATATTCGGCCTTGCCCTGCTTGCCCAGCGGGCGCACCATCTGCAGCCCTGCCAGTTGGCTCACCAGCTCGTCGGCCTTCGCCTGGTCCACGCGCTCGCCGGCCGCCATTGGCATCCTCCAGCCGCCACGTCCCATCCGCGTCCTTGACCAACGCAAACCGCCCGCTGGGGTTGAAGAGCTCCACCCGTGCAACTCGTCTGGTGAGGCCGTGACATAGCGCGTGTCGATCCACCCCGCCAGGTCGCTGCGCGCCTCGCTCGCCAGTGCGCCTGCCGTCACGTACACCTGCATCCTGCCCGTCCAGCCGCACGTGCGTGGCGTTGGCGTTGGGCGACGACCCGAGGTAGACCACCACGGGATCGCCGTTGGCGCGGTCCAGCTCGATCCGCCGCCCATAGTTGTTGGGGTCCACCCGCAGCCGCCCGTGGCTCGCCGGCGTGTCGGCCACCAGCCGCCCCGTGTCGATCGCCAGCACGTCCGAGATCAGCTGCGTGACGCTCGCCGCAGTCACCGGGTAGCCGTCGGCCTCAGGCGCCGACCAGCCGTCATCGCCCTTTGCCAGCAGCACCGACCCGCTCGCATCGCTCGACACGCACGCTGGTCACGTCCTCCGGCTGCGAGGTTGGCCACCAGCGGCTGCGCCGCCGCCCCGGTCGGCAACCCTGCATCGGCTTGTAGTTGTCCACGAGCAGCCATGCCGCCAGCCCGACCTGCAGCAGCAGGATGCCCGCCAGGATCCAGTTCGCCCGGGTCCAGTGTAGTCGCTTCATACCTCATCCTTACCCGATGATGGTGGCCTTGACGTAGGCATCCCGTTCCGTCAGCGGCATCGGCCGCTCGCGCCGCCGCCACGCATACACCGCTGCCCCCGCCGCCACGAGCCCGGCCAGCACGAGGAAGTAGGTCAGCAGTTCCCAGAACTGCTGCTGCGTCTCCCCAAGCGGTTCTAGCAGGTGCGTCGCCGGCCCACGGCTGCGCAGGCTGAGCAGGTCCGTATCCTCCGCCGCCCAGTCCACCGCATTCTGGACAAACTGCACGTTGTTGAGCACCTGGTCGCCCGCCAGGCTGGAGACCATCTGCAGCACCGCGTCGTCCACAAACTCGCTGCTGCCGACGACGACCAGCCGCGCGCTGTCCGCCGCCTGCAGCAGCGGCGTCACGATCGGCGCGCTGCCCGTATGCGGCTGCGGTCGCCGAAATCGGCGCGCCGCCATCTGCGCCTGGCGACCGGCGGCGCAGCCGCCGCCAGCGGGTTTGGCTTACCCGCAAAATAGCTTCCAAACGCCCCCTGCAGGCTCACGGCCAGCGGCTGTACCCCCAGCGGCCCCTCAATGTCAAACCCGCTGTCGGGAAGCGCTGAAAGTCCGGCTGAATGTTCGTATCGCTGCTCAGCCACGTATTGGCGCTCGACTGCAGCAGCGTGGTCGCCGTCACCGCCAGCGTACGCCGGTCTGGGCGCCGGTCTGGCCAGATCTGTCTGGGCAGCGTTCGTCCCCGTGATCACGACCGGCGAGGTCCAATACAGCGCGACGTTGGCCAGGTTGCTCGTGATCCCCGCCTGGTCGTCCATGCCGCTTCTGCCGTACGTCCACAAAGAAGGGGTAGTTGAGCGCCTGGACCTCCTGGACCTGGATCCCGCCGGCATTGCGCATGACCTGCGTCGGGAACGGCTGGTTCTGTGCGTCCAGCACCAGCGCTTGCGGCACGTCGACGCCGTAGTGCCGCAGCTGCTCGCCCAGCGTCCCCTCCAGCGGCTTCAGCGCCAGCTGCCCGCTCGTCGGATCCTGTGTCACGGCATAGTTGCCCGCCAGCACGACGACCGACCCGCCGCGCATCAGGAACTGGTCGACGGCAAAGCGCTGCTTGTCGGTCAGGTTCTGCGGCCCCAGCAGCAGCAGCACGTCGATGCCCGTCGGCGGCAGCCCGTCCGCCAGGTCCACGTCACGCACCGAGTACTCCTGGCTCAGCTGCTGCCGCAGCAGGTTGTACGACTGGACCGGCGGCTGCACTTGCCCAAACACGTCCTGCTGCGGGGTCGCCGGCGGCGTCCACAGCCCCACGACCTTGAGAAATCCCGTCGAGGTGCGCAGCGCCGCCGCCTGGATTGCCTCCCGCACCGCCGCCTCGCTCATGTCGTTTTGCGGATAGATGACCTGCGCAAGATTGCCATGCCCGGTCCCGGGCCGTGCTCGCGCCGGGCTGCAGCACCATGTGCAGATAGAAGCTGTCGTTGCCAAACAGGCTTGCCGGGATCGGCTGGATCCCATATTGCTGCGCCAGCACCTGCGGCGTGACCTGGCCGCCATTTGCGCCTGATCGGCTGCGGCGCGGTCGGATCCACCTGCTCAAAGAGGAGCTTGCCGCCCGACTTCTGCGCCAGGTCGTCCGCCACCTTGCGGATCGTGTCCGGCGCGCCCGCCAGTTCCTGGCGGCAGCGTGTGCGGGGTGGCGTACAGCGTCAGCTTGAGCGGCTGCGCCTGCGACGCCAGCACGGTGTCGATGCTCTGGAACCCATAGAGCACCTTCTTGATCGCGCTGGTCAGGTCATACTCGGGGTTGCGCAGCCGCACGTCCACGCCGCCCTCGGGACTCTGCTCCACCTGGATCAGGTCGCGGAAGTTGAGCACCACGTCCTGGTCGCCGTAGCGCACCAGGATGTCAAAGTAGGCGTTGATCACCGAGGCCTGGTAGCGGTCGGACACCTGGAACGGCGTGGGCTGGATGCCGTAGGTCTGGTTGGCCTCCGCCTCCAGCGCCGGGTCCTGCGCCGGGTCCACCACCTCGGCCGTCACGCGCCCCTTCCCTGCGATCGCGTACTCGCGCAGCAGGTCCTCCACCTGCGGCCGCAGCGGGTCGAGCAGCGGATGGCTCTTGCTGCTGATATAGGCGCGGATCAGCAGCGGCTCCTGCAGGCTCCCCAGCAGTTCCTTGGTCGTCTGCGACAGCGTGTACTCCTGCTGCGCCGTCGCATCCCAGCGCAGTCCCGCCAGCGGCGCCAGCCACAGGTTCAGCACCAGCAGGTTGGCCCCCAGCAGCGCCATCCCCGTGCTCGCGTTGCGCCGATAGTGCCGCGTGCGCCGCCCCGCTGCCCCAGCGCTTGCGGTCCAGCGTATAGACGGTCAGCAGCAGGAAGAAGGCGCACAGCGAAAGATAGTAGAGCAGGTCGCGCAGGTCGATCACCCCACGCTCGATGCTCTCAAACCGGCTGCCCGTCCCCGCCGCGCGCAGCAGCACGTTCCAGGGCGCCCCCGTCAGGTTGGTGACGACCGGCGTGCCCACGAGGTAGAGCAGCCCGCCGATCACCGCCGTCGCCAGCAGCGCCACGATCGGGCTGTCCGTCAGCGCCGACAGCCACTGTCCCAGCGCCGCATACGCCGCCGCCAGCAGCAGCGCCGCCAGGTAGCCGCCGATCACCGGGCCCCAGTCCAGCGGCCCCAGCATCGCCACCACCGCCGGGATCGGCAGCGTCAGCAGCAGCGCCACCCCCACCAGCGCCATCACCGCCAGGAACTTGCCCAGCACCACCTGCCAGGGCGCCAGCGGCAGCGTCATCAGCATCTCGATCGTCCCCGACCGCTGCTCCTCGCTCCACTGCCGCATCGTCAGCGCCGCCACCAGGAAAATCAGCGTCAGCGGCATCCACCGGAACAGCGGCCGGATATCCGCAATCCCCCGGGCAAAAAACCCTGCCACCCAAAAGAACGCAAACAGCGTAACGACCAGAAAGATCGTCAAAAAAATCAAGCGCAATCGGCGAACCAAAAAAGCTCTCCAATTCCTTCCGCGCGATCGTCAAAGTCTTTTTCATGCCAAGACACCACACTCGCCGCGTAGCCTCGCACTGCCCTCGTGCGGGGCTGTCGCCGGTCACGCGCCACGTCGCCCGTGTCGTCCCATTCTCCTTACGTGCTTCACGCCGCCAGCTTCGCAAACACATTCTCCAACGTCTTCCGATCCGCCCGCAGCTCCCGCAGCGGCCACTGCAGGTGGCTCGCCAGCGCATACACCGCCGGGCACACGTCGCTCTGCTCATCTCCCTGGATGCGGTATGCCGGGTACCCCCCGTCCGCTGCGATCGCCGTCACGCTCCGCACCCCCGGCAGCCCCTTGCAGCCGGCTGGGTGCCTCGCGCACCGGCGTGTTCAGCACCAGGATCGCGTCGTTGCTCGACCGCAGGTCGCTCAACCGCGCATCGGCGCGGATCTCGCCGTTGATCAGGATCAGCACGCGCTGGCACAGCGCCTCCACCTCGCTCAAGATGTGCGTCGAAAACAAGATCGTGCTGCGCTCCGCCAGCCGCTGGATCAGGTGGCGCATCTCCACGATCTGCGTCGGGTCCAGGCCGACCGACGGCTCGTCCAGGATCAGCAGCGGCGGCCGGTGCAGGATCGCCTGCGCCAGCCCCACGCGCTGGCGGAACCCTTTGCTCAGCTGCCCGATCGGCTGTGTCAGCCGGTCCTGCAGCCCCGTCGCATAGATCGCCTGCGACATCCGTTCGCAGCGCTCCGCCGGCGGGTATCCCGCGCAGGTCGGCGATCATGTTCAAGTAGCCCTGCACCGACAGCTCCGGGTAGACCGGTGCGTTCTCCGGCAGGTACCCGATCCGCGCCTGTGCCGCCCGCGGGTTCTCCACCACGTCGATCCCCTCTACCGTCACCGTGCCCTCGTCGGGCTGCAGGTAGCCGGTCAGGATCTTCAGCAGCGTCGTCTTGCCCGCGCCGTTGGGCCCCAGCAGCCCCACGATCTCCCCGCTCCGCACCTTCAGCGACACATTCTTCAGCGCCGGCTGCCCCGCCTCCCCGCGCCGGACGCGGTACGTCTTCGCCACCCCGTTCAGCTCGACCATCTCCTGCCCAACCGCCATCCGCCTCACCTCCTCCATCCGTCCATCGAGAAGACCCCCCTCTTCCGGGAAGAGGGGGGTCTTCCCGGAAGCCTTCTACGCCCGAATCTCCTGCCGCTGGAATAACAGATACGCCAGCGCAAATAACAGGATTGTCGCCGCGATCAAGCACGTCAGCTGCGGCCAGATCAGCAGCACGCTCTGCGCCAGCGGCAGCGGCGCCCCCATGATCGCACCCGCCATCTGGCTCGGCAGCAGCAGCCCAAACGACCGCACCGCCGGGTTGAGCATCCCGATCGTCGCCTCCACGTACAGCGTGTTCGGCGATATCCGCGCGATGTTGCGCTCGAGGTCCGCCGCCGCCACCACCTGCTGCGCCGTCTCAAACTGCGCCGGGCTCAACGCCTGCGTCGTCAGCCCCGCCATGATGCCCCAGAAGAACGTGAACACGATCCACACCGCCAGCGCCGCCAGCGCCGCCGTCGCCGGCTGGCGAAAGATCGTCGAAAAGACCATCCCCAGCGCCAGCCAGATGCCCCCGTAGAAGACCGTCGCCACCAGGAACACCAGCGCCCGCGCCACCTCCTCGCCGCTCGGCGGCACCCCCAACCCAAAGATCCCCATGCCGATGATCAGCAGCCAGATGGCCGTCAGCACCAGCGCCAGCGTGAAGAAGCCCGCCAGGAACTTGCCCAACAGCAGCGCATCCCGGTAGATCGGCTGCGCCAGCACGCGCGACAGCGTCCGCCGGTTGAACTCGCCGTTGATGGCGTCGAACGACAGCCCGATCGCGATCAGCGGCACCAGAAAGCTCAAGAAAGCCCACAAACGCCGGCAGCGGGTCGTGCGCCGTCGTAAACAGCCGCAGGAACAGGAACGGATCGTCGGGCGCAGCGCTGCGGATCTCCTGCAGCGCCCCCCACACCGTGCCCACCGCCGTCAGCACGATCAGCAGCATCAGGATCAGCATGCGCACGCTGGTCAGGTGGTCGGCCATGTCCTTGCCCACCACCGCCCACAGCCCCGTCCACGGCGATCCCTCGCGCGGTCGGCCGCTCCACGACCGCGGCCTCCGGTCGTTCCTGCCCATCGGTTTCGCCCATGGTCTGATCAAGCGTTTGCGCCATGGCTCACCTCCTGAAAGTAACGGCTGTAGATTTCGTCCAGGCTGGGCGCTTCCACGTCCAGCCCATACAGGCGCCCGCCTGCGTTTACGACGGCCGCGGCCGCCTCGGCGCGCAGGTCGCCCTTGCCGACGATCAGGTAGCGTTCGTCGCCCGTGCGCTGCACCTCCTGCACGCCGGCTACCTGCGCAGCGCCCCCAGCAGTGCCCGCTGTCGCCCCGTGCCCGCGGCTCGGCCGTTCGCCCCGCACCCTGCGCCTGCACGTGGATGCGGTAGCCGCCGCCCAGCACCTGCTGCGCCAGCTCCGGCACCGCCCCCACCAGCTCCATCTTGCCCTTGGAGAACAGCCCCACCCGGTTGCACACCGCCTGCACCTGGTGCAGCAGGTGCGACGAGAGCATCAACGTGATGCCCTCGTCGCGCAGCTCTACGATCAGCTGCAGAAACTGCCGCGCCGCCTCGGGGTCGAGCCCCAGGGTCGGCTCGTCCATGATGATCAGCTGCGGCCGCTTGATCAGCAGGTCCGCCACGCCCAACCGCTGCCGCATGCCGCGCGAGAACGTGCGCACCTGCTTGTCGAGCACGTCGCTCAGCCCCATGCGTGCGATCGCTTCCTCGATCCGGCTGTTGGCTTCCTTGCGCGGCAGCCCGTTGAGCCGGGCAATATACGCCAGGTTCTCGCGCGCCGTCAGCTCATCGTAAAAGCCCACCGCATCCGGCAGGTAGCCCACCCGCGCCTTGACGCTCAGCGGCTGGCGGGTGGGGTCAAAGCCCAACACCCGCACGCTGCCGCTCGTCGGCTCGGTCAGGCCCAACAGCATCAAGATCGTCGTCGTCTTGCCCGCACCGTTGGGCCCCAGCAGCCCGAAGATCTCCCCGCGTTCGATGCGCAGGTTCAGGTTGTCCACCGCCACGAAACTTGCCGTAGTGCTTGGTCAACCCCTGTGCATCCAGTACGATGTCGTCAGCCATAAACGCCTCCCTCTCTGGCGAGCAGCACAGCCGCCCGAGCATGCTAGCGGCGTCCAAACCGGCTGACGACGATGCCCGACGGCCGCCACGGCCAGGGCGATCAGGCCCACGCCGACGATGCCCCACATCGTGGAGGTCGTGACCGTGACGCGCAGGTCCACGCTCTTGGCCGAGCCGTCGGCCGGCCGTGCGCTCACGCTCACCACGTAGTCGCCTGCCACCGCCTTCTCCGACGGCGCAATGTTGGCCGTGACCTCGACCTGGTCGCCCGGCGCGATCTGGGCGATCTCCTTGGGATCCACCGTCGCCGTCCACCCATTGGGCGCCGTGGCGCTGACGCTGATGTTGGTCGCCGGCGCGCTGCCGGGGTTGGCGACGATGATCTTGAACGGCGTCGTCTTGCCCGCCACGGCCTCACCCGAGAGCCGCCCGTCGGGCGTCGTCACCATGATCTCCGCCGTGCCTACAACCTCGGCGCTCAGCGGCAGCTCGGCGACTGCCTCGCCGCCCTGCGCCCGCACCTTGAGGGGATACGCGCCCGAGGCGACGTTGTCCAGCGACGCGGCCTGCACCGAGATGTGCTTCGTCTCGCCGGCGGCCAGCGGCACGCTCGTCACATCCTGCCCGTTGAGCGAGAAGCTGATATTGAAACCCGGGCGTCGCGTCGGCGCTCAGGTCGACCGTCAGATCCTCGTCACCCTCGTTCTTGAGGCTGGTGTCGTAGCGGAAGCTGCTGCCCGGCTTGTTGCGCAGCGTGGGCAGATCCGTCGTCAGCGACAGCTTGGGCGGCAGCTTCTCCTGCACCGTCAGCGCCAGCGGCAAGGTCGACGTCTGATCCCCGCTCTTGGCCACGACGTTAAACTTCGTCGCGCCGGCCTTTGCATCCGCCGGCGTCTCCACACGTAGATCGACCGTGGCGTCGTTCACGCCGTCGGCGTAGGTCGAACTCACGATCCGGTTGCCCCCGCGGAAGCTCACCGTCCAGCCTTGCGGGGACATTCTCAGCGCTCAGGTCGACGGTGCCAGGGGTGCCGGAACGCACCTTGAGCGGCAGCGTCGCCGTTTCGCCAATACCGACAACTTGTGATGGATAATTCGTAAAGATAGCGAGGGGGCCGGGGGTAGCAGCTGGCGTCGCGGCGGTTGCAGGATTGGCGGCGGGTGTCGTCGCCTGTGCATACACCGTCAGCGGCGTCGTCAAGATGGCGAGTGAAACAATCACCAACAAAACGAACCGGGACTTGCGCATACAAGACTCCTACTTCTAAGTTGCTCCTGTGACAGTTAGATCAGTAGATCGAGTTTCGCCGTTGAAACAGGAGTCCGCCGCGTGTCGACCCGCGGCCGAACCTATCCCAGTTTTAGGCTCAGCCAACTTGGAAGTGGATGAAACCAAGCTAAACAATAGATGAATTGTGGGCGCGCCTCACCCCACCGGCAGCACGTAGAAATACAGGGCCAGAAAGTGCAGCACACACCCCACCAGCACAAACATGTGCCAGATGGCATGGTTAAACGGAATCCGTTCCGACTTGTAGAAGATCGTGCCCAGCGAGTAGAGGATACCGCCGCCCAGCAGCAGGGCGATCCCCGTGCGCGGCAGGTTGGCCAGCAGTTGGTAAGAGGCCAGGATCGCCAGCCAGCCCATCCCCAGGTAGAGCGCCAGCGACAGGTTGTGAAAGCGATGCAGGAAGAAGATCTTAAAGACGATGCCCGCCACGGCCAGGCTCCAGATCACCACCATCAGCACCGCGCCAAAGGTGTCGCCAAACGTCAACAGCAAAAATGGCGTATAGCTCCCGGCGATCAACAGGTAGATGGCACAGTGGTCCACCAGCTTGAGCACCTGCTTGGCGCGCGGCATCGGAATGGCATGGTAGAGGGTCGAAGCCAAAAAGAGGGCGACGACGGACATGCCGTAAATGGTGAACGCCACCACCCGCAGCGTGTCGTCCATCTGCACCGACTTGAGCACCAGCAGCACCAGCGCAAAAATCCCAAACAGCACACCCGCGCCGTGCGACAGGCTGTTGGCGATCTCCTCTGCCCATGGGTAGGGCTTGGCGATCACCGCTGCTGTAGATTGTCTGGTTGGTTGCTGTGTCACAATGTCTCCTTAAACTGCTCTCCCGAATGGAAACTTAATTATATACCAGAATGGCCCAATTCGCTAGACTGTATTAGTTGGCAAACGCCAGCAGGTTGGCGTACAATGCACCGTTACAAGAACTTTTGTTCGATATCTCTGGGTGAGCCAACTGCCGGGCGGCGGTCGCAAACAAAGACCGTGAAATGAGGAAACTATGGCTCTGGACAAACTGGTCGTGCGCGGCGCGCGCGAGCACAACCTCAAAAATGTCGATCTCGAGATCCCACGCGACAAGCTGGTCGTCATCACCGGCCTGAGCGGTTCAGGCAAAAGCAGCCTGGCCTTCGATACCATCTACGCCGAAGGCCAGCGCCGTTATGTCGAGTCACTCTCCGCCTACGCCCGCCAGTTCCTGGGCCTGATGGAGAAACCCAACGTCGACCAGATCGAAGGGCTCAGCCCCGCCATCTCGATCGACCAGAAAGGCTCGGGCCGCAACCCGCGCTCGACCGTCGGCACCGTAACCGAGGTCTACGACTACCTGCGCCTGCTCTACGCCCGCATCGGCCAGCCGCACTGCCCCAACTGCGGCCAGCCGATTGCCCAGCAGACGCCCACGCAGATCGTCGACAACATCATGGACATGCCCGAGGGCGCGCGCCTGCTGATCCTGGCCCCCCTCATCAAGGACCGCAAGGGCAACCACAAGTCGGTCTTCGAAAACATGCAGAAGCAGGGCTACGTGCGCGCCCGCGTCAACGGCGAGATCTACGAGATGACCGAGGTCCCCGAACTCGACCGCTACAAGATGCACACCATCGAGGCCGTCATCGACCGCATCGTCGTGCGCCGTCCCGAAGAGGGTGACGGCGAAGACGGGCACCGGCACCGACCTCACCCGCCTCAGCGACTCGGTCGAGACCGCCCTCAAGCTCGGCAACGGCGTGCTGATCATCTCGGACGTCACCAACCGCGACGAGCCGCCGGTCGACCGCACCTTTAGCGAGCACTTTGCCTGCGCCAACTGCGGCACCAGCCTGCCCGAGATCGAGCCGCGCACCTTCTCATTTAACAGCCCGCACGGTGCCTGCCCCGCCTGCACCGGCCTCGGCGCGCTCCAGGAGTTCGACCCCGAACGCATCTTTGACGACGAGCTTTCCATCGACGACGGCGCCGTCCTCCCCTGGCGCCGCGCCAGCGAAGACGACAGCGAAGGCTACTACCGCCAGCTGCTCAACGCCGTCTGCAAGCAGTACAGCATCCCTACCCGCGTCCCGGTCAAGGAGCTGAGCCTTAAGCAGCGCGACGTCATCGTCTGGGGCAGCCCGCACAAGGGCGAGAAGATCCGGGTCGAATATGTCAACAGCGAGGGCTATCACCGCCACTACGAGACCACCTTTAGCGGCGTGATCCCCAACCTGCAGCGCCGCTACCAGGAGACGAGCAGCGAGTACATCCGCAGCAAGCTCGAGGAGTTCATGAGCGTGCGCCCCTGTGCCGTCTGCCAGGGCAAGCGCCTCAAGCCCGAAGCCCTCGCCGTCACCGTCGCCGGCAAAAACATCTATGAGGTCACGCAGGCCCCGGTAGACGAGTCGCTGGCCTGGGTTCACTGGCTGCAAGGGGCCGAGATCGCGCCGTGGCTGGAGCAGCGTCTGGCCAGCGCCAACGGGGACAGTGCCAACGGTAACGGGCTCAACGGCACGGGGGTCATCGGTGCGGGTCAGCTGACCAGTTCGATCAACGGGCCGTCGCCGCTTGGCCCGCGCCAGCGCACGATCTCCCACCAGGTGCTCAAGGAGATCGCCGCCCGCCTCGGCTTCATGGTCAACGTCGGGCTCGACTACCTGACGCTCGACCGCACCGCCGTCACCCTTTCCGGCGGCGAGTCACAGCGCATCCGCCTGGCCACCCAGATCGGCAGCCAGCTGATGGGCGTGCTCTACATCCTGGACGAGCCGTCGATCGGCCTCCACCAGCGCGACAACGCCCGCCTGATCGAGACCCTCAAGGGCATGCGCGACCTGGGCAACACCGTGCTCGTCGTCGAGCACGACGAGGACACCATCCGCGAGGCCGACTGGGTGGTCGACATGGGCCCCGGCGCCGGCGAGCACGGCGGCCACGTCGTCTGCTCCGCCCCGCGTGAGTCCTTTATTCACTGTCCCGACAGCCTCACCGCCCGCTACCTGCGCGGCGAGGTCCGTATCCCCGTGCCCCCCGAGCGGCGTGAGGGCAACGGCAACTACCTGGTCGTCAAGGGCGCCCGCGAGAACAATCTCAAGCAAGTCGACGTGCGCTTCCCGCTCGGCAAGTTTGTCGCCGTCACCGGCGTCTCCGGCAGCGGCAAGTCCACGCTCGTGGTCGACGTCCTCTACAAGCGGCTGGCGCAGTGGATGTACCGTGCCAAGGATCGCCCGGGGGCGCACACCTCCATCGAGGGCATGGAACATCTCGACAAGGTCATCGACATCGACCAGAGCCCCATCGGCCGCACGCCGCGCTCCAACCCTGCCACCTACGTCGGCCTCTTCACCGACCTGCGCGACCTCTATGCGACGCTGCCCGAGGCGAAGGCCCGCGGCTACAAGGCCGGCCGCTTCTCCTTCAACGTCAAGGGCGGCCGCTGCGAGGCCTGCCAGGGCGACGGCATCATCCGCATCGAGATGCAGTTCCTGCCCGACGTCTATGTGCCCTGCGAGGAGTGCAAGGGCAAGCGCTACAACCGCGAGACGCTCGAGATTCACTTCCGCGGCAAGTCCATCGCCGACGTCCTCGACTTGACCGTCGAGGAAGGGCTGGAGTTCTTCCAGCACATCCCGCGCCTGCGCAACAAGCTCGAGACGCTCAACGCCGTCGGCCTCGGCTACATCAAGCTCGGCCAGCCGGCCACCACCCTCTCGGGCGGCGAGGCGCAGCGCATCAAGCTCAGCAAGGAACTCAGCCGCCGCGCCACCGGCAACACGCTCTACATCCTCGACGAGCCCACCACCGGTCTCCACTTCGAGGACGTGCGCAAGCTGCTCGAAGTCCTGCACGAACTCGTCAACAAGGGCAACACCGTCCTCGTCATCGAGCACAACCTGGACGTCATCAAGAACTGCGACTGGCTCATCGACATGGGTCCCGAGGGCGGCATCAAGGGCGGCTACGTCATCAGCGAGGGCACCCCCGAGCACATCGCCGCCAATCCCAACAGCCACACCGGCCAGTTCCTCCACCCCATGCTGACCGAAGAAAACTACGCTCGGGTGTAGCCGGCGCCAACAACTACGTCCCCGGGACGTGCGAGATCCCGGGGACATGTATCTCGCCCTCACCTCCTCATAAAATCGTCTGCCACAACGCAATCCCCCCTACCACCAACAGCGCCACCGCCCACAACAGGTCAAAGTTGATCCACTTCGTCCGCAGCACCTTTAACCCTACCTTCTTGTAGACGATCCACGCCACCATTGCCATCACGAGGAGCATCGCGCCCGTGTGGATCACCACCCCCGCCGAGATCCCGGCGCCGATGGCCATGTGGGCCTGGTGCGCCGTCGCGGCGTGATGATCGTGCGCATTCACATTGGCAATGTTCACCAGTGCCGGCGCCACCATCAACCCTGCCCCATGCGCCGCCGCCATCAGGAACGACCAGGCGAACAGGTCTCGAAACCCCACCTTCATCCCCACCCAGCGCGGGTGCCGGTAGTAGTTGACGAGCTTGTACGCGCCAAAGGCGACCAGGATCAGCGCCGTCCACCCGCTCATCACGGCAGGGGCGATGAAGTGGCTGCCCACCAACACCAACCCCGCGACCACCACGAGCGACAGCGCATGGCCCAGCGTGATCGGCACCAGCGAGCGCCAGATCGCCCGTTCGCTCTGCTGCTGCAGCCCCAGGGCCAGCGCAAACAGCCACCCCATGCCGGGGTTGAGGCCGTGAAAGGCCCCAAACCCAGCAATAATCAACCATGCCCCCAGTGTCTCAACCGGGATAGCAGAAGGAATCTGTAGAGGCATCTCCCCCCTCCAATCGCACCTGGTGCGCCCGTGCTTCGCCGAAGTCGATAAAGAAGTTCGGGTCGAATTGGATGCCCCCGTTGGGACTCACGTCCAGCTTCGCCATCCAGCCGCCCATCTTGTCCGGGTAGAACTGGTCGTCCCAGACCGTGTACAGCGAGTTGGTGAAGTAGACGCGCTTGCCGTCGCGGCTGATCTCCACCATCTGCGGCCCACCCAGCAGGCCGCCCTTGGACTTGGGATGCCCCTTCTTGCGTGCGATGCCGCCGATCTGCACCTTGCCGGTCAGCTGCGGCTGGAAGGGGTTGCTCACATCGTACTGCAGCATCTCGCCGGTTCCCCAACACGACACGTACAAGAACTTGTCGTCGAGCGACAGGTTGATGTCGGTCACCAGCGGCGGGACGACCTTGAACTGCTTGAGCGCAGGCGGCAGGTCGGCCTCGTCCGCGGGCTGCGCCGGGATATCGATGATCTTCTTCACCTGCCACTTGCCCCCCTCCTGGAACCAGGTCCAGATCGAGCTCGACAGGTCGGTCGTGTTGAGCACCACGCTGACAAAGCCATACGTCTTGATCGGGTTGTGCGCCGGCCGCAGTTCGAGCACCATCTGGTACTCCTTGCCCAGGTCGACCGTCTGCACGTTTTTGCGCTTGCGCAGGTCCCAGAAGTGCAGCCGGTGACCGTAGCACCCGTTGACCGCCTCTTCCAGTTGGAAGCCGTTGGCAAACTGGTACGGCTTGCCCCATTCGCTGGTGACCATGACGTCCTGCGTGAGGTGCCACCAGAAGTCATAGCCCAGTTCCTGGCTGCCGCGGTCGATCTCCCACGCCCCTAACACGTCGAAGTTGAAGTGGTCGAGCATTGTAATTCCCGCCGGACCGCCGTTCCCATCGGCCGACCCCAAGGTGCTCACATAAATTGCGTCCGGCCCGCAGTGAATCGTGTGCGGGTTGGCATAACCCGAGCGCTGGAACTCGTTTGGCTCGATCACCTTGAGGATCTGCGGCCGGCGCGGGTTGGGCTTGGTGTCGGCTATGTATACGCGTGAGCTCCGCAATCCCGGGAATGATCAGGTAGCGGCGCTCGAGATGGGGATGCGGCGCATAAGGACACAGCGCCGAGCTGCACGCGTTCCAGCCGAAGTGGTGCAGTTCGTCGCCCATGTAGGGCAGCTCCATCACATGCGTGAGCTGCCCGTAGGTCTTGGAGAGCGGATCCAGGTCCACCACGCCCAGCCCGTCCGGCTTCTTGCCGTTGGCCGTGTTGACCAGTGCCACGTAGCCGTACCGCTCGGCCGGCGCCTGCATCGCCATCTGCGGCGACGGATAAAAGGATGGATCGGGTTGCCAGAGTGACATAGCTTAGGTTTCCTCCATAAACAAAACAATTGTTGCCGTCAGTTGCGCCCCCAACGTCATCTCCGTTTAGTGCGCAAGCCCACGTGCGCCCTTTCCGTGCTTGACCCGGTTTGGGATGTCCAACTTGCCTCTACTCTAGCTTTGGGGCGCACCTGGAACGCCCCGCGGCGCGCTCCAGAAAGCGCTCCACAAACGAATCCGGATATCTGGTTTTGTTGTGATTGTCGCTCGCTGGTATCATTTCCCCTCGCACCCTCCAACTTACCATTCCGCTGCCAAGGTTTGTCTCGTCGGAGGGGGCAATGGCTGAACTGCGGCTCTATTTTCTCGGCTCCCCGCGTGTCGAGTTGGACGGGGCGCCGGTCGATCTGCAGCGCCGCAAAACGCTGGCACTGCTTGCCTACCTGGCCGTCAGTGGCAAAGCCCACAGCCGCGACACATTGGCCGCCCTTCTATATCCCGAGCTTGATCAGCAGCGCGCCCGTGCCTACCTGCGCCGCGACCTGGCGGTGCTCAACACCAGCCTGGGTCCGGGTTCCGGCCCTGATGCCTGGCTGGCCGCCGATCGCGACGCCGTGCAGCTTCGCCGCGGCCCGGATCTCTGGCTCGATGTCGACCAGTTCCGGCACCTTGCCGCCGCCGGCCGCAGCCACCCTCACCCACCCACAAGCAGCTGCGCCGCCTGTATCCCCCTCCTGACCGAAGCCGCCGCGCTCTACACTGGCAGCTTTCTGGCCGGCTTTACCCTCGCCGACAGTGCCGAGTTTGACGATTGGCAGTTCTTCCAGGCCGAGAGCCTACGCCTGGAGCTGGGTGCCCTGCTCCAACGGCTCGTGACGGGCCTGGCCGAAGAGGGCAGCTGCGCGGCGGCGATTCCCCACGCCCGGCGCTGGGTGAGCCTCGACCCCCTGCACGAGAACGCACAACGTCACCTGATCCGGCTGTATGGGTTGGAAGGACAGACGGCGGCAGCCCTGCGCCAGTACGAAGAATTCGTCCGGCTGTTGGCGGAGGAACTCGGCGCTGCGCCGGAAGCAGAGACAACCGCCCTCTACGAAGCGATCAAGGCGCAGCGTCGCCTGGGTCCCGGCCGATCTGCTGCCGCCCCCGTTGATCCGGCCCCCGTTCAACCGGCCCCACAGGCCGTACGTGCGCGTGACTTGGCAGCGCGCCACAACCTCCCCCTCCAGGCGACGCCGTTTGTCGGGCGTGAGAAAGACCTCGCCGCCATAGGGCTGCTGCTCGGCGACACCACGTTCCGCCTGCTGACGTTGGTAGGGCCGGGCGGCATCGGCAAGACCCGCCTGGCCCTCGAAATCGCCCGGCGTGCGCTCTCCCCGCCGACGGATCTACCGGCGGGCCTGCCAGGCGATACCGCCGTCTTTGCCGATGGGATCTACTTTGTCGACCTTGCCTCCGCCAGTGCGGGCCATAATGGACTTGTGCCCGCGGGGGCCCAGGCGCTCGACCTCGTCGTGGCGGCCATCGCCGGTGCCCTGGAGTTCTCGTTCCAGGGCACGGCGGACGCCAAGGCTCAGCTGCTGGCTCACCTCCGCCCGCGGCAGCTGCTGCTGCTGCTCGACAACTTTGAATCCGTGGTTGCCGCGGCCGGGCTGCTGGCAGATCTGCTGCGGGGCGCCTTGGGGATCAGGCTGCTGGTCACCTCGCGCGAGCGGCTCAACCTGCCGGAAGAAAGAGTGTGGGAAGTGGAGGGATTGGCATACCCACAGGACGACTGGGCGCTGACTCCGGGAGATGCCGGTGGCGATTCCACCGTGGCGCCGATTGCCGGACTCCTCTATTACGATGCGATTGCGTTTTTCTCTCTCCAGGCCCAGCGCGTGCGTGCCGACTTCCGCCTTTCCCCCGCCACCGCACCCCACGTACTGCGGCTCTGCCAGTTGGTCGAGGGTGCGCCGCTGGCCCTGGAACTGGCCGCCGGCTGGATGCGTGCGCTTTCTTGCGCTGAGATCGTGGCCGAAATCGAGCGCAGCCTGGACTTTCTGGCCGCGACGACCCGCGCCAGTTCTTCCCGCCACCGCAGCCTGCGGGTGGTCTTTGAGCAGTCGTGGCAGATGCTCTCTGCACCGGAGCAGGAGGTGTTTTGCCGGCTGTCCCTCTTCCAGGGCGGCTTTCAACGTGCCGCCGCCGAGGCCGTGGCGGGTGCCAGCCTGCCCATCCTGGTCAGCCTGGTCGACAAGTCGCTGCTCCGCCTTGCCCCGGCCGGCCGCTACCACGTTCACGAGTTGGTGCGCCAGTTTGCGGCAGAAAAGCTGATAGAGACGCCGCCGGGCGGCAGTCCGGCCGCAGGGCAGCGCTACCGAGAAGACTACAGCGCCTATTACTTAGAGACTGTGGCAGCACGTGCCGCCGACCTAAAAGGCAGCACCTTGCCGATGATCCTGGGCTCATTGCGCGCCGAGTTGGACAACATCCGCCAGGCCTGGCAGTGGGCAGTCGCCGGCTGCCAGGTGGCGCGCCTCGCAGCTGCCTTGGATGGGCTGGCACGCTTCTACGATCTGACCAGTCTCTTCGCCGAAGGAGCCCATGTGTTTGGCAAGGCTGCCGCCGACCTGGCCGCATGCACCGGCCCCGAGGTAGATCCATTCCCTCTACGCCGCCTTATAGGCAGGTTGTGGGTCGAGCAGGCACGTTTGTTGAACCGTCGCGGGCTGGCAGAACAGGGTGCGCAGCTCATGCCCCAGGCGGTTGCCCTGGCACAGGAGCTCGGCGACGCCGGCCTCGAAGCCCTTGCCTGCTACCAATGGGGCGATGCCCTCGTATTCCTGGGCCAGCCCCTCGGAGCCCAGGCGCTGTTGGAAAGGGCGCTGGAGCTGGCGCGTGTGGCCGGCCTGCCGGTGGTCGAAGCGGAAACCTTGCGCCACCTGGGCAACTGCCGCGCGTATCAGGGCGATGCCGCCGGCGCGGTGCTTGCCTACTACGGCGCCCTGGCTTGTTTCCGCCGCTTGCAGGAACGGCGGGGCGAAGGCGAAGTGCTCAACAACCTGGCAAGTTTCCAGCAGCGGCGCGGCCTGTGGGGCGAGGCTGCCGCCAACTACGAGCAGGCCCTTCGCATCTTTGGCGAACTCGGCTACCGTTGGGGCCAGGAGGCAGTGCTCAACAACTTGGGCACCCTTCACCACGACCTGGGCCACTACGCCGAGGCGCAGGCGTTCTGCCTGCAGGGTCTGCAGGTCGCCACGGAGATCAAAAATCTCTGGGGCGCCGGCCATGTGCTCGACACACTGGGCACGATAATGCGCTCCCTGGGCGACTTCGTCGCCGCCCAGGCCTACTACCGGCAGGCGCTGCAGCTCTGGCGCACCTTTGTCTCACCCTACTATGAAAGCGACACCCTCGCCGAGCTGGCACTGGTCTGGCACCTACTGGGTGACGACGATGCGGCCTATGAGTACAGCCGGCAGGCCGATCTGATTGGCCGGGCGGTCGATTCCCCCCGCATCCGCGCCACCGCCCTGACCCACCTTGGCCACGCACAGCTGGCCCTGGGCATGGGAGGAGAAGCTGCCGCAAGCTACCAACAGGCCCTTTCCCTGTGCCGGGACCTGGACCAGGCGCACTTCGCCCGCGAGATCCTGGGCGGCCTTGCCCGGGTCGCCCTTGCCGCCGGCGGATCTCACGCAAGCCCAGGCCTATGTGGCCGAACTCCTGCCGCAGCTCACAGACCACCATCTCTATGGAGCGCGCGAGCCGCTGCGCATCTATCTGACCTGCTACCAGGTGCTCCATGCGTGCCAGGACCCCCGCGCCCCGGAGGTCCTGGCAGCCGCTCATCAGCTTCTGGAGGCGCGTGCCGCCGCCATTACCGACGAACGTCTCCAGCGCTGCTTCCTCGAAAACATCCCCGCTCACCGCGCCATTACCGCGGAAGCAATGGCAGTCATGGCTGGCGCACGATGACAGGCAAGAAGACCGGTTGGTTGGTCGCCGGTGGTGGCGGTGGCGGTGGCGGTGGCGGTGGCGGTAGTGTATTGTCCGGCGTCGTCTCAAACCGAGTCAAAGCGATATTGTAGTCGCTGCTGTAGGGGCCTAGGTCCTGGCCGCCCGCCAACACTATCTGGTTTGCGCCGCTGAACTTGACGCCCCTGGCGCAGTCCTGTTCGCCTACGAAATCGGTGTTGAACGGCAGCGGAGTTGGCGGCCCGTCTGTCCGTACCTGCACGGCGGTGAAATGCCCGCTGCTGCAGCCGGCGACAACCAGTTGGTTGTCGCTGCGCAGATCCAGCGCACGTGCGTAATCGTCGAGACCGGTGTTGACAAAGAAAGTCCCTGCCGGCCAGTTCTGACAGCTGCCTGGGTCGGCGCACGTCGCCAGGCGCCCCTCCGGTGTGTACTGCGCCAGCGCCATGTCGGTGTCAAACGTACCTTCTGTGACCCGCCCTCCCGCGGCGTAAATCCAGCCGTTGGCCGCCACCGCCAGGGTTGCAATCCCTTCGGTGCCCCCAAGGTCGTTGATGGCAAACCCGTCGATCGCCCCAAAACTTTGGTCACGGCGCGCCGCTCGCCGTCAACCGGGCCACCGCAAAATCGCCGACAGTCCCCCCGGCTGCCAGGATCTTGCCGTCCGCTTGCACGGCTACGGCGCTGATCGCGCTGTTCGGACCGACCCCGAAGAAGTACATCCCGTCGCCGTCAAATGTAGCGTCCAGCGCGCCGCCGGCCGTCAGCCTGGCTACCCCCCAGTCATACCGGGCCCCGTTCCACACCGTGCCGGCCACCACGATCTTGCCGTCGGGCGCCAGTGCCAGCCCAACGGCGATGTCCGCGCCACCGGCAAAGTCCCACACGAAGACGCCGTTGCTGCCAAACTCAGGATCCGGGCGGCCGTCGGGCAGAAAACGCGCCACCAGGAAGTCGATAATTCCCTTCTGCGGGCTGAAGTTGCTGTAGCCCGCAATGACAACCTTGCCGTCGGGCTGCACGGCTACCGCGTTGGCAGCATTCAGGACGCCATAGGCCACACGTGCGCTGCCGTTCACGCCAAAACTGGCGTCGATCTGCCCTTCCGGCGTGAAGCGGCTCACAAAGGCATCGCTAAAGCTGTTGTCCGGCGCATAGAGCTGGCCGGCCACCAGGATGGCGCCGTCAGGCTGGAAGGCAGCGCCTGTACACCAGTTCCTGATAGCCCGGCTGGTAGCTGGGCGGGAAGGCCGATGCCGTGCGTCTGCTGGCCGCCGCTGTCAAACGCCGTGCCGTCCGCCCACACCCGCGCCAGCACCGTGCTGCTCGCGGCCAGGATGCGGCCGTCCGGCTGCAGGACCAGCGCTCGGCCGATGTCGATGCTGGTATCGTTGCCGCCAAAGTCGAGCCAGGCGCTGCCGTCAAAGTCAAACGTGGTGTCCGGTGCGCCGCTGGGGAGCCGCCGGTGGATCGCCAGCTTGTAGTCGCCGTCCGGCGACTGGTGATAGCCCAGGGCCAGCAGCTTGCCGTCCGGCTGGACTCGCCACTTCCTCCAGGTGGTCGACCGGGATCGTCAGCTTGCCGTCGCCGTCCAGGGAGCCGTCGAGCTTGCCGTTGGGCAGATAACGTGCGATGTGGCCGGCATCGGGGCTCGAACTGTGGCCGATCACGACGATCTTGCCGTCCGGCCTGCAGGGCGACCGCCTCGCCGTGTTCCTGCACGCCAAAGCCCGTGGCCAGCTTGCCGTCGCCGTCGAAACCGCCGTCGCCGTTGCTGCCATCGTCCAGCGCGCCGTTTGGCCTCCAGGCGGGCCACGGCAAAGTCGGACGCGGTGAACTTCCATTTCATCGCCTGCCAGCACCAGCTTGCCGTCGGGCTGCTGCACGATATCGTGGCACTGTGTCCTGATCGCCAAACGGGATCGTCACCTTGCCGTCGCCGCCAAAGGTGCTGTCGCGCGCACCGTTTTCATCGTAGCGCGCCACGCCAAAGTCGTCGTCGCCGCCGACAAAGGCATTGCCGCAGGCGACGATCTTGCCGTCCTGCTGAATCGGCGACGTCATATAGGATGCGCAGTTGCGGGTCAAAGTCCTCCGCCCAGCCGTCGCCGTCAAACGTCAGATCCAGCGCCCCGTTGGGAGCCAGGCGCGCCAGCTGAAAGTCCTCGCCGACAGCGAGCCCGCCTCCTTGGTGCCGCCGATCACGATGCGCCCGTCCCGCTGCAGGGCGACGTCCGTGGCCTCGAACATATCCGCATATAGGGCGATGCCGTCGCCGTCAAAGCTGGTATCCGGCTGCCCGTTAGGCAGGTACCGCGCCACCGCCAGCTGATTTTTCGTCGCCGTCTTCCCAACGACCACGATCTTGCCGTCAGCCTGCAGGGCTACATCGTCGGCAAACAGCCCGCTCACCGCCAAGAACACCGCCCGCCCCAAACCCCGCAAACGCACCATCCAGGTCCCCGGCGCCGCCGCCGCCGGCAGCCAGGTTGCGGCCGCCGCCAGCGCCACCAGCATGACAACCGCCTGCAAGTGCTGCGCACAAGGCGCCCTCCCCTCCTTGGCCCGTGCAGTTGCGCCTCGTAGGGGCACAAGGTCCGGCGGAACGGCCCAAGAAACCGAGTTTCTTTGAGAAATTCGGTTTCTGCCCCCACCGATCTCGTGCCCACCCTCGCCGCAATCTCCACCAGGCGGCTCCACAACCTCTGCCAAAACCCAGGTCGTCGCCCCTGCATGCCTGCTCGCCCAACCGCCACTGCTCCACCTCGCGCCGCCGATCCTGCTGCTGCTCGGCAGCCACCTCCGCCAATACATCCGGATGTACAAACATGATTCCTATCCTCTCTTTGGTGCCATTCAGATTCCATTTGCCCCACCAGCCTACGCCTCCGCCGCACCGGCAGCGCTGCCCCAACCGCACCAAAAAGCGCTCCACAAAAAAACGCGGCACTTGGTGCCGCGCTTCACACAAAAAAATCCCCCGGACCTTCGAGGTCCGGGACACCCGCTCACCCGCTCACCAAGCGACTTCAGTCGCCCTCACCCTACCACCGGCAGCACCACATACGACGCATGCTCCACGTCATGCAGGATCGTCTGCCACGCCACCGCCAGCTCCGCATCCGCCCCGATCGGATGCCCCGTATTCTGGTTCCGATCCCAGCGCGGAAAACTGCTCGACGTGATCTGCAGCCGGATGCGGTGCCCCGCCAGAAACACGTTGCTGGTCGCCCAGAGGTCGATGACATAGTGGTACGGCTGCCCCGGCTCCAGCAGCGACGGCTCCTCGCCCTGCGCAAAATTGCGATAGCGCGCCCGCACGATCCCGTCGGTCAAGCAGATCGAGCTGTCGTCCGGGAACACGTCGGTCAGGCGCGCCACAAAGTCCGTGTCCGGCGCCGACGAGATCGCCCACAGGTGCACCTCGATCGGCCCCGTCACCTCCAGGTCCTCGCCCAGCACGTCGCTCGTGTAGACCAGCACGTCCGGCCGGCTCTCGATCGCGCGCTGGTCGTACGGGCCCGCCGGATACTCGGGCGTCATCAGCGTCGCCCCGCCCCGCGTCGGTACCGGGTCTTCCGGGTCGTACATATACACGTCCGGCGCCTCGTCCCACGGCTTCTCCGGGCTCAGCCGCCCGCCCTCACGCAGGTAGTACGGCACATTGCGCGCCCGTGCCAGCGGCCACTCCGCCTCGTCGCGCCAGGCGTTGATCCCCATGACAAAGATCTTGACCGGCGGTTCGGCCAGCAGCCCCGTATCGATCCCCTTGAGCCAGTGGTCAAACCAGCGCACCTGCAGCCCCAACAGGTCCGTCTGCAGGTTGATAAAGCCGCTCTGCGCCGCATAGCCAAAGTTGCGCTCGCCCACGCGCCCGCCAAGCTCGCTGTGGCTCCAGGGCCCGATCAGCAGCTTCGCCGGCGCCCCTTGGCTCCGCATGGCCTGGTAGTTGGCGATCGTGTCGCCCAAAAAGATGTCATACCAGCCGCCGATGTTGTACGTCGGGTATCTGCAGCCCCTGCTGGCGGCCGCCAATGTCGGACGGCCCTACAGACGACTCGGACGTACACTCCATGGGCGTCCCATTGGTTTCGAAAAAGGCGGGTGCTACGTCCTGCCGCCGCAGCGGTGCAAAATCGCGCAAAGGCAGCGACCAGTACCCTGCCGTGCCCAGGCGGTCCACTTCCTGGGCATACGCATACACAGCCTGGCCAAGCGCCACGGGGTCGCCGGCATGCCTGCGCATCAAGACGTTGAGGCCCATACCAAGATGCCAGCTTGCGCCAACGCCCAGTTCGGTTGCGCCGCCACGCGTGGCCTGCCCGTTGAATGGATCGCGCCAGGTTTCGAACGGAACCAAGGCCTTCAGGGCCGGCGGCTTCTGGACGGCCGCCGCCCACTGCGTAAAGCCGAAGTAGGATGCGCCGTACATACCCACCTGGCCGTCGCTGTACGGCAGCCCCGCCGCCCATTCGACGGCATCTGCGCCGTCCTGCCCCTCGTACGCACACGGGTACCACTCCCCATCCGAAGTGCCGCACCCGCGGGTATCCTGTACCACCACCACGTAGCCGCGCCGTGCCGCCTGCACCGGGTCCAGCAGTGCGCCACCTAACACAAAATCCTTGCCGTACGGCAGCCGCATCAGCAGCACCGGCCAGCGCCCTTCCCCTGCCGGCCGGTACACATTGGCGCGCAGCGTCACGCCATCGCGCGTCTGCATCGGCACGTCCAGCTCGACAGCAATGTTCTGTAGTAACGGGGGCATATCAGGCTCCTTTCCCGCCGCTTGAGGGTCATCGTTTAAAGTTGTCCATCCAAATTATAGCACCTCAGCGTGTGAGGCTCGTCGCCGCGCCTCGCCCTGCACGGCGCCGCGATCACTCTGCCTACCCCGATCCCACTGCGCCGAGACAGGGACGTTCCCCCACCCCCTCCGTCCAGTTGACACCGCTTCGCTTACGCGAGTATCCTGACGCGCAGCCGCGCTGTCATCAAATCAAAGGACACCACTATGGCAAACTTGATCGAACTGCTCGGACAACAGCTTACCCCCGAGACAGTGGATCGGCTCAGCGCATCTGACCGGCGAGCAGCCCGCCAACGCTGCAGGAGGCCGTTCAGGGCGCGCTTCCTGCCCTGCTGTGCGGGATCAGCAGCCGCAGCACGACGCCCGCAGGCAGCCAGGAACTGCTCGACGCCATCGGCGCTGCCGGGTCCCTGGAAGGATTTTCCACCGCCCTCGCCGATCCCCGAGGGCACGCTGTCGCTTCTGCGCCAGGGCGCAGCGCTCGTTTCCTCGCTCTTTGGCCTCAATGCCACGGCGATCGCCGACGCGTTGAGCACAGCCACAGGCGTCAGCGGCAGTTCCGCCGCCAACCTGCTTTCCCTCCTTACCCCGCTCGCGCTCGCCGCGATCGGCAGCCAGTTCCAGCCTGACGTGCCAGGTCGCCGACGCATTGGCCAACGTACTGGCGGGCGCAGGGCGACGCCATCCGCGCCGCACTGCCCGCCGGCCTGGCCGATCTCGTCCCCTGCGCCTCGCCGGCTCCTGTTGCCGTCGCGCCTGCGGCAGAGACATCCGCAGCGGCAGCCGCAGTCCTGCCTGCCGCCGCCGTTGCTGCCGCGGCTGCCGCCGCCGTGCCGCCGCCTCCTGCCCGCCCGGCACCGGCCAAGCCCGCAGCCGCTGCGGCGACCGCCCCGCGTGCCCCCACCGCCGCCCGAACCGCCCAAGCGCTCGATCTGGCGCTGGCTGCTCCCGCTGCTGATCATCCTGGCCCTTGGCGCCCTGCTCTGGTACTTCTTCCGCCCGCAGCCCGCCATCGCCCCGGCAGCCCCTGCCGCCGCGCCTGCTGCCACGGCAACTGAGGCTGCGACCGAAGCTGCCACTGAGGCTGCCACGGAAGCTCCGACCGAAGCTGCTACCGAAGCTGCTACAGAAGCTCCGACTGAGGCCGCCACCGAAGCTGCGACTGAGGCTGCTCCCGCTGCCGCTGTAACGGAGACGGAATCACTCACCGCCACCGCACCTGTCACCACGGGCACCGGCATTACCACCACGGAAGAAATCACGGCCGCTGCCCCCATCACGGCGGGCGAAGTCCTGTCTGCGGCAGCCGCCGCAGCTGCGTCCCTGACGGAAACAACGGCCGTGACCGCCACCGGCGCTGTGACGGCGCACCGCAGGTGCCGCTGCGGCCGCAGCCGGCCACCGACACGCCTGCGCCAGCTGCCACGCCCACGGCCGCCCGCGCCGCAGCGACCAACACGCCGGCTCCCGCTGCCACCGCCACCCGCGCCGTTACCGCTACCGCGACCGCTGCGAGTACGCCGGCGGCCGCCCGGACGTTCACAGGCCCCAACGCCGCCACCTGCACCGCAGTCTTTTCTGCTCAGGAGGCGATTGCCGCCGCAACACCCATCACCGGTGGAGACAAAGCTCGCCGACCTGCGCACCCTCGTCACCACCCTGTCGCGGGCCAACGACGACATTGCCGCCGCAGCCGCGTCGAATGCCGATATCGATCTCACGGCCTCAACACGGCTTTCGCCACCTTAGAAGGTCCGGTCGCTGCCTTGACGGGCACCACGGTGGGCAACGCCGCCGCCACCGTCACCCCGGCCCTGAACCAGGTGAACACCGCCTACACGGCCATCTTCGCCGCCGCCGGCTGCGAATAGACCCGTTCGCGTGCCTGGCGCCGCCCACTTACCCTCGGCTCCCCTCGAGCCGAACGGGCGGCGCCTCGCACGCACCGTACCCTCGTTCTCCCAAAGGATCTCCCCATGTATACACCTGAAGCTGTGGCCAGGTTCTACGACCAGTATGGCGCACGGGAATGGGAACGGCTTGACGCCTCCGCCAACGCCCGCCTAATCTATCACCTCCACCTGAAGTTCCTCGCCGATCACATCGGCCCGACGCGTCGCGTTGCCGACATCGGCTGCGGCGCGGGCCGCTTCAGCGTGGCTATCGCGCAATCCGGCAGCCGCACGACCCTTGTCGACCTGTCTCCCGGGCAGCTTGCTATCGCCCGCGACAAAATGGCCGACCATCGGCCTCGACGGCATGGTCGACGCCTATCATGTCGCCGACGTATGTGACTTGCACATGCTGCCCGACGGTGCGTTCGATACGGTCGTCTGTTTTGGCGGCGTACTCAGCTACCTCTGGCAGATGCTGCCGCAGGGGCTCGCCGAGCTGCGCCGCATCACGCGCCCAGGCGGCACGCTCCTGCTCAGCGTCAACAGCCGCTGGGGCGTGTTTCGCTTTGTCCTTGCCAACCAGGTGCCGGGCTTCTTTGCCAACCCATCCTACTGGAAGATCTTCGAGGTGGCCGCCACGGGCGACCTTCCATCCCTGCCGGAGGTGCACCAGCCGCCGCGCCATTTCTTTACAGCGGAGGATCTGTCTGCTGCCTTGGCTGCCGCGGGCATCGCCCCCAAAGTGCTTGCCGCGGCCCCTGCCATCAGCACGGGACTCTACGATCGCGTCGCCGATCTCGAACAGGAGCCCGCCGCCTGGGAAACCCTGCTCAAGCTCGAGGCCCAGGCCTGTACCAACCCCGCGCTCCTGGACGCGGGCGAGTTCATCATCGCCACCGCCACTGTCCCATAAAATCCGGCAAGACGTCGGAGCGCAGGCGGCGCCGTCTGCTCTACAGACGGTTCCCCCAACTCACTTCAATCCGCCGCCGGCGGCTCTGTCCTGACGACCTGAAACAACCGCGCAAACATGCGCCGGTACAACAGCAGCAGCACAAAGAAGACGATCACGCTGCCGACGATGGCGCCGATCCGCAGTGCCCCGCTCCATATGCGCCACCGAGTCGCCCAGCCTGTAACCCGCCAGCACCAGCAGCCCGTTCCAGATCGGCTCCACCACGATGCTGACCGCCAGCAGCCGCAGCCACGGCACCTTCGCAAATCCTGAGGCAATCAACACCGGGATCGTCAGCATCCCCATCGACAGCTTGGTCAGCAGGTACATCTTGGCCGCTCGCCCATGCAGCGCCTACCCCATCGCCTCCACCGTGTGCCAGCGCCGCCGCAGCCATCCCCAGCGCAGCACGCGGCCGCCATGCAGCGCCGATACGCCGATCAGATACCAAAACGCGTCCGCCATAAAGTTGGCGGCCACGGAGACAAAAAAGACGACGTCGGCTCGCAAAATGCCTGACGCCGCCATCGTCGCCGCCACAAGCGTGGCTGCCGGCCCCTCGACAAACACCAGCAGCATCAAGATCACGTAGCTCCAGGCGCCGAGGTCAGGCAGTGTCCCTGCCGAAACGGCCGCTACGATTTGACTCCAGACTTCCCCAAGCGACATTGCCTACACCCATCCATGGATTCCCCAGCCGTCATGGCTGTGTTAGGCAGCCATCATACCACACACCCTCCCGCGGGCAGCTTGCGCGCACTCGTAATGCATGCCACTCGGGCTGCTGTGTCCCACTTCACAGCCGCCGGTCCGGACTTGCCGCTATCCTTGGCACGTCAATGCCTATCGGTCCAACACGTCCTAGTCGCCGGCACAGGGGAGGCAATCCATGCGCACTTCAGAACTCGGTCAGCTCGTCGAAGTAGTGATCCTGGTCCTCATGCTCGCCGCCCTCACCATCGTCTACCGCTTTCCCTGACTTTCCACCATGCTCCCGCCGATGTGCGCAATTTTGAGGCACCGCCGGAAAAGGGGTATACTCACACACATCCAAGTTCGCACCAGCCTTAGCAATAATCTATAGCCGCCGCACGGTCAAGCCGACACTCGTGCGCTCCTTCGGTGCCGAAGGTAGCAAGGACGACGATGTTACACAGTGACCAGACCCTGGTGTCCCCAAAATCCTCAGGACGCAGCCCAGTTCTTTCTCGCGCCCAGCGGCGCGAAATCAAGAAGTTTCTCCTGGCGTTGGCCTATCTCTCGCCTTCGCTGCTGCTCTTTCTGATCTTTGTCTTCATCCCGCTTGTCCGCTCGTTCCTCTTGAGTATGCAGCGCACTGACCCCATCGGCCGCGCCGTCGGGTTTGTGGGATTGATGCAGTACGAGCGCCTGCTGAGCAATCCGCAGTTTCTGAACAGCCTGCAGCGCACGCTGATGTTTGTGATCTATACTGTCCCCGCGACGATGATCGTTGCCCTGGGCCTGGCCGTGCTCGGCAACCTGCGCCTGCGCCGCATCAGCATCTTCCGTATGATCTTCTCGCTGACGATTGCGGTGTCGGCGGCGACTGCCTCGCTGATCTTTCTCTACCTGTTCCACCCGGCGCTTGGGCTGGCTGAACTACCTGCTCAGCCTCGTAGGGGTGCCCCCCGTCCCCTGGCTGACCGATGTACGCACCGCCCTGCCCGCCGTGGCCATCGTCACGGTCTGGCTCCAGTTGGGACTCAACACGGTCATTCTGCTGGCCGGCATGCAGGGCATCCCCGAAGAGCTTTACGAAAGCGCCATGATCGACGGCGCCTCGGGCTGGAACAAGTTCCGCAGCATTACCCTGCCGCTGCTGTCGCCTACCATCTTCTTTTTGCTCGTCGTAGACTTGCTGGCGGCCTTTCAAACCTTTACCCAGTTCCACGTCCTGACCAAGGGCGGGCCCATCAACTCCACCAACGTGATCGTCTTTTCGATCTATCGCGAGTTCTACTTCAACGGCCAGTATGCCTATGCTGCCGCCCAGTCTATCGTGCTCTTCTTCATTATGTTGATCGTCACGATCGTCCAGTTTGGCGTGATTGAAAGAAGGGTTGTCTACGAATGATCTCCGCACTGATCTTTACGGTGATCTCCGGCGCCAGGCGCCGGCGCAGATTTCAGGACTTCCTCCTCTACCTGCTGCTCACGTTCGTGGCGATCATCGTCATTTTCCCCCTCTGGTCGGCCCTGACGATCAGCATGCTGAGCGACACCCAGGTGGCCTCCTATCCGCCCCTCCTGGCGCCGACATCGCTCTATTTTGCCAACTTCGGCCGCGCCCTGGAACAGGCGCCGCTCTTGCGCTACCTGTTTAACAGCGTCGTCCAGTCGACACTCGTCATGGTCGGCCAGTTGGTGACCGCCAGCCTGGCCGCCTATGCCTTCGCCTTTATCGATTTCAAGGGCCGCAACGTCCTGTTCCTGGTCTTCCTCTCTACCCTGATGATTCCCTGGGAAGCCACCATCATTCCCAACTATCTCCTGGTGCGCGGCATCGGCTGGACCGATACCTTTATGGGGCTGACGGTCCCCTTCATGGCCACCGCCTTCGGTACCTTCCTGCTGCGCCAGTTCTTTCTGACCATCCCGCGCGAGCTGCAGGACGCCGCCACCATCGACGGCGCCGGCAGCCTGCGCTTCCTGCTCGCCATCGTCGTGCCCCTGGCGCGGCCCGCCCTGGGCACGCTGGCCGTCTACAGCTTTTTGCAGACCTACAACCAGTACCTGTGGCCCCTGCTCATCACCAACGACCAGCAGATGCGCACCGTGCAGATCGGCATCGCCCTGCTGCAGGACGAAGAGCGGTTCATGTTCAACACCGTCATGGCAGGTGTAGTTCTGGTGCTTGTTCCCACGTTTGTGCTTTTCATCGTGGGCAATCGCCAGTTGATTCGTGGCCTGACCGCCGGCGCGGTCAAGGGCTAGACAACGTCGTCAAATCCCTAACTTTCACAAGGAGGCAAGTGTGAGAAAACAACTGTCCGTGATAGTAAGCCTGTTGGTACTGCTCAGCATGCTGGTGGGTGCCTGCGCCGCACCGCCTGCGGCAGCCCCTGCCCAGGGGGGCGCAGCCGGCGCGGCGGCCGGTACCGCGACCGAAGAGGCGACCGGTGAAGCAGCCGCAGTCCAGGCTCCGGCCGGCGCCACCCGCATTGCGTTCTGGCACAGCATGGGCGGCGACGTGGGTGGTATCTCGATCCCCAAGCTGGCCGACGACTTTAACGCCAGCCAGACCAACTGCTTTGTCGAGCCGACCTACCAGGGCAGCTACGATGACTCGCTCAACAAGCTGCGCGCCGGCCTGCAGAGCAACGACATCCCGGCCCTGGTCCAGCTCTTTGACATTGCGACCAAGCTGATGGTGGACCTGAAGGTAGCCAAGCCGGTCCAGGACTTCATGGACGCCGAGAACTTCGACACGTCCGACTTCGAACCGAACGTCCTGGCCTACTACACCATCGACGGCAAGCAGTACTCCATGCCGTTCAACACCTCGACGCCGCTGCTGTACTACAACAAGGACATGTTCAAGGCCGCCGGCCTCGATCCTGAGAAGCCGCCGCGCACCTTTGACGAAGTGGCGCAGTACGCCGAGAAGCTGACCCAGCGCGACGACTCGGGCAACGTCACCGTGACCGGCGGCGCCTTTGCCGTCTACGGCTGGTTCGTCGAACAGCTCCTGGCCGTCTCCGGCGCCCTCTATGCCGACAACGGCAACGGCCGCGACGCCGCTGCCACCGAGGCCGTCTTTAACAGCCCCGAAGGTGTCCGGATCCTGCAGTGGTGGAAGGACATGTACGATTCCGGAAGCTTCGGCAACTATGGGCGCACGACGGTCGATACCCGCAACGCCTTCCTTGCCGGGCAGACTGCCATGTTCATCGACTCCACCGCCGTGCTGCGCGGCATGATCGAAGGCTCCGATGGCAAGTTCGAGCTGGGCACCGGCTGGCTGCCGCGCCCGGACGAGGCCGCCTTTGACAACGCCGGCACGATCATCGGCGGCGCCTCGCTGTGGATCCTCAACGGCCGCCCGCAGGAAGAGCAGGAGTGCGCCTGGCAGTTCGTCAAGTTCCTGACCGAGCCTGCCCAGCAGGCCTACTGGCACACGCAGTCGGGCTACTTCCCCATTCGCAAGGCCGGCTATGATGAGCCGCTGGCCGTCGAATGGCGCACCAAGTACCCGCAGTTCCAGACCGCCGTCGACCAGCTGCACGCCGCCCCCAACAACCGTGTCACCCAGGGCGCGCTGATCGGCGTCTTCCCCACCGCCCGCCAGACCGTGGAGACCGCCATCGAAGAGGTGCTTGCCGGCCAGGCCAGCCCCCAGCAGGCCCTCGACAACGCCGCCGCCACCGTCACCCAGGCCATCGCCGACTACAACGCCACGATGGGCCAACAGTAACCTACAGAGGGGACAGCCGCATGGCTGTCCCCTCTCACCCTCTCACAAGATTTCTCCCGCTTGACACCGCAGCCAAAACTGCGCACAATTGCGCAGCGCATTCATGCGCCCGCATTTATGCGTCGCCACCAACAACCGCAACTCGCAGGAGGACAATCAACCATGCCCAAACGATTGTGGACTACGTCGGCTCTGCTGCTCGTGGTCGCCTTGCTGTTCACCGCCTGTGCCGCACCGGCCGCCGCCCCCACCACCGCCACCGAGGCGACGGCGACCACTGAAGCAGCAGCTGGAGCCGCAGCTGCCACCGAGGCCGCCGCCGCCACCGAATGTGCCACCAAGGACCCCGTCACCCTCCAGCTCAAGTGGGTGGCCCAGGCCCAGTTCGCCGGCTACTACGCCGCGCAGGGTGAAGGCTTCTACGACGACGAGTGCATCGACATCACCATCAACCCCGGCGGCCCCGATATCGTACCCGAACAGGTCGTCGCCGGCGGCCAGGCCGACTTCGGCATCAACTTCATCCCCAGCCTGCTCTCGGCCCGCGAACAGGGCACCAACCTCGTCAACATCGCCCAGATCTTCGAACGCTCTGCCATGCGCGAGATCTCCTGGAAGGACACCGGCATCACCGGCCCTGCCGACCTCAAGGACAAGAACGTCGCCGTCTGGTTCGGCGGCAACGAGTTCGAGCTGCTCGCCACCCTCGCCAAGTACAACATCGACAAGGATAAGGACGTCAAGCTGGTCCAGCAGCCCTTCGACATGAACCTCCTGCTCGAACGCCAGGTCGATGCCGCCGCCGCCATGACCTACAACGAGTTGGCCCAGGTCCTCGAGACGCCCGACAAGGACGGTAACCTCTACACCCTCGACCAGCTCAACATCATCGACTTCAACAAGGAAGGTACCGCCATGCTCCAGGATGGTATCTTCACGACCGAGCAGTACCTGGCCGACGCCAAGAATCAGGACATCGCCAAGCGCTTCCTGCGCGCTTCCTTCAAGGGCTGGATGTTCTGCCGCGACAACGTCGACAAGTGCGTCGACTACGTGCTCGAGCAAGGCCCCGCCCTGCCCCGCGGCCACCAGACCTGGATGATGAACGAGATCAACAACCTGATCTGGCCCTCCACCGCCGGCATCGGCCAGATGGACCCGGCCCTCTTTGACCAGACCGCCGGCATCGCCCAGCAGTACGGCATCATCAAGAACCCGCCGACCGAAGGCGCCTACGTCACCGACTACGCCAAGGCCGCCCTCGAAGGTCTCGAAGGCGACACCAAGGGCGCCGACTACAAGCCGCTCGAAGTCAAGCTCACCGCCGGCGGCCAGTAGCCCTCTCCGTGCCTGGCGCCGTCCACTAAACATCGGCTCTCGTCAAGCCTTGTGGACGGCGCCTCGCACGATTCTTTCACCCCACCTATGCCAACCATTATCGACTACCAACCTACCTGGCCCGCCGAATTCGCCGCCATCGCCGCCACCCTCCGTCGCGCCCTCGGCGATCTCGCCCTCCGCATCGACCACATCGGCTCCACCTCGGTCCCCGGCCTGGCCGCCAAGGACATCATCGACGTCCAGATCGCCGTCGCAGCCCTCACCCCTGAAGTGCTTGCACCGTTGACCGCGCTGGGCTACACCCGCTCCGAACGTATCGTCGGCGACCACCGCCCCCCCAACAGCACCGGCCCCGACAGCGACTGGGAGAAATGGTTCCTGCGCGAGCCCCAGGGCCAGCGCATGACCAACACCCACGTCCGTGTCCTGGGCCGCCCCAACCAGCGCTACCCGATCCTCTTCCGCGACTACCTGCGCGCCCACCCCGCCACCGCCGCCGCCTACGCCGAACTCAAAGCGCCGCCTCGCCCGCGAGCTCGCCGACCCCATGACCTACCCCGACGTCAAAGACCCCGCCGTCGACCTCATCTACTTCGCCGCCGAAGACTGGGCCGCCATCACCCACTGGCACATGGGCCCCTCTGACGCCTGATAATCATGTAAATCCCCCAAATCCTACGAATCAAGGTTCAGACGATATTCCTCAATCGCCGCATGCAGCGAATCAAAGAAATACGCCTTCGCCGATACGCTCCGTCACCCCCGTCCGGTCCAGCATCGCGCGCAGTGGCTCGCTGGCACGCGCAATCGCGATCTGGATCCCGCGTGCGTCCATGTCGTTGTCAAACTCCACAAACGTCATCGCCGCCGTGGCATCGACGTCCGTGATCGGCTCGGCATTGATCAAGAACCACCGCACCGGGTGCTTGGCCTGCGCGATCAGCCGCCGCGCCTGCTCCAGAAAAACCGGCGCATTGGCGAAGAACAGCGGCGCGTCAAACCGGTAGACGATTAACCCGGGCATCAGTTCGACCTCGTCCGTGCCGTCGCTCTCCTTCTCGACAAACAGGTCGCGCTCGGCGTCGTGGTGCAGCACGGCATCGTGCGGCCGGCTGATCCGCGCGATCACCCCCAGCAGCGAGAAGACCACCGCCAGGAGGATCGTCTGCAGCAGCCCCACCGTCAACACGCCAAACGCCGTCACCATCGCCAGCCAGAACTCGCTCCGCCGCACCTTCCACAGCCAGCGCAGCTGCGCAAAGTCGATCAGCCCCCACACCGCCACGATCAGGATCGCGGCCAGGATCACCAGCGGCAGGTTGGCCAGCAGCCCCGTCAAGAAGAGCAAGAAGAGCACGCACAGCACGACGGCCGCCAGCCCCGCCACCTGGCTCTTGGCCCCCATCGTGTCCGCCACCGCCGTGCGCGCGCTGCTGCTCGAAACGGGAAAGCCGCCCAGCAGGGCGCTCGACACGTTGCCGGCACCTAACCCGATCATCTCCTGGTCCGCATCCACCGTGTAGCGGTTCTTCATCGCAAACGAGCGCGAGTTGACCAGCACGTCGGTAAAGGCAATCAGCGCCATGCTGAACGACGGCACCAGCAGGGCGGAAAACTCGCCGATGCTGAACTGCGGCCAGCTGATTTGCGGCAGCCCCGGCGGAATGGCGCCGACGACCTTCACACCCCGATCGGCCAGGCCAAACACCGTGGAAATCACGATCGCGGCGATCATCAGCAGCAGCGGGCTCGGCAGCCGCGGCCGGCGCCGCTTGAGCCAGAACAGCAGCGCGATCGATACGATGCCGATGACCAACGTCAGCCAGTGCGTCTCCTGCCACCGGCGCAGCACCTCCAGCACCTGCGGGAAGAAGGTGTCCGCCTCGACCTTAAAGCCAAACAGCCGCCCCAACTGCCCGCCGATCACGAGGAAGGCCACGCCCGCCATGTAGCCCGTCAGGATCGGCTGCGATACATAGTTGGCGATAAACCCCAGCCGCAAAAACCCCGCCACAATACAGATCACCCCTGCCAGCAGCGCCGTCGTGGCCGCCAGCGCGACATAGCGCACGGGATCGCCCGCCGCCAACGGTGCCACGGCCGCGACGACCATCAGCGGCAGCGACGCGTCCGGCCCCAGCATCGCCTGGCGCGAGGTGCCAAACAAGGCATACCCCAGCATCGCCCCGATCGCCGCATAGATGCCGGCCACCGGATCCAGTCCCGCCAGTTCGCCATAGGCCAGTGCAGAAGGTACGAGTACGGCAAACACGGTCGCCCCGGCCGCCAGGTCGCCGCGCAGCCAGCCGCGATCGTACGTGCGCAGGGTTTCGACCAGCGGTACGTAGCGCCTGATGGCGGCGGCAATCTTGTGACTCTGTCCTCGTAGTCGGGCTTCTCTGGGCGGATGGTGCTGTTGTCATCATGGCTCCACGCGCACGCGCGCAAGAATGATCGGTAGATCGTCGTTGTTTATCTGCAGCCGGTCGTAGGTGTCCTTGTCGTACAACCCCACGGCCACATCGTAGATGCCCGGCGGCGCATCTGGAGGGACGGTGAGCGTGTACTGGTCCTGCACCACCTGGCCCGGTTCCCACGTGGACGTGCGCGCCGCCCCATCCTGCGGCTGCCGGTCCTGCTGCGCCCACACGGCGTCCGGCGGCAGCATCAGGTGGACAAACACTTTGTAGTCCTGCGCCATGCGCGTCAGCCCCTCCCACCACAAATCCAGCTGGAAGCTCTCGCCCGGCCGCAGGCTGCGCCGGTCCAGGCTGTACCCGGTCAGCGCGATCTTGTCGCCAAACACGGCGCGCATCGGGTTGGGAATGCCGGCTGGGCTGGTCAAAGCCGCCGCAGTCGACGCTGCCGAGCGCGACGCTGTCGCCCTGCGCCGTCGGCAGCCGCTTGCCGTCCGCATACCGGTACATGCCGGCTTCGATGCGTAGGCTGCCCGGCGCCGGCAGCGTTTGCGGCAGGCGCACACGATGTTCGTCGACGACGATCGTGCCGGGCTGCCATTCGCTGGTCGGCCTGCTGCCCTGCGCCGGATAGCTGTCGCTCTGCGCCTGCACGATCCCCAGTTCGTCGACCAGGTGCACAAAGACGCTGTAGTCCTCTTGCAAGGGTGCGTCACTCCGCCAATACAATGTTATGTCAAATTCGCCGCCGGGTATGAGCTTCTCCGGCGCATAGGAATAGCCAACCAGCTGCACATGGTCGCCGATCTCTTCGCGCATCATTGGGTACCGCGGTTGGGCGGCGGCGACGCCGGCGCCGTCAGCGCTGGCGGCCAGCACTGGCGGCGCTGCATACGCCGGCAGGATCCACACCCACGGCACAGCCGCCGCCAACACTGCCATACCAAGGCTGATTGCCCCGGCCACCCACCGCCGCCACGCCAGCGGCCACCACGCCAGCAGCCCCACTGCCAGCAGCGGCATCGCGGCCGCAATGGCCGGAAACAGCAGCCGCCCCTGCGGATAATTGATCTGCGCCCACCGCACCAGCGCCACCACCACCGCCGCCGTCCACCCCGCCAGCAGCCCCGCCGCCACCCAATCCACCTCGGACCGCAGGCGTCCGACCGACCTCGTGTCCGCGCCTGCTCCTCTCGCCTTAACTGCCGCCACGCCACCACGATCCACCCTGCACATCCCACGGCCGCCAGCAGGCTGTAACCCCAATACACCCACTCGTCCACCGTCACGTTAAACCAGCCAAACACCGCCCACGCCGAACGCCACACGCCCGGCGCCAGCGCCAGCAGCTCCGCTGCGCTCCAATGGCACCTCGCGCGCCGGCAGCACGGCAAACATGCCCGCCAGCCCCAGTGGGTCGCCCATCGAGCCGCCAGTTGCGCCAATACCACCAACCTGCCACCGCCGCCGCGACCAGCAGCACCACCGCGCTGCCGCCCAGCCATGTCCGCCACGATCGCAGCCGCCACGCCCCAGATCGCAAGTGCCGCAAGCGCCAGCCCCACCAGCAGCAGGCCGCTCAGCTTGGCCAGCGCCGCCATGCCCACCACGATCCCAAGCAGGATCGGCCAGCGCAGCTGCAGTGTCGTCCGGCTGCCGGCAATCCGGAGGCACAGCCACACGCCCACCGCACAGGTGGCAGCAATCAAGTTGTCGTTCGAAACAGATGCACTCAAAAACAAGAACTGGGGATTAAATGCGACAAGCGCCGCCGCCAGCACTGCGACGAGTTCCGACGGGGCGCCAGGCGGCGGCCGATCAGATACGCAAAGACGACGGTCACCGCGCCGAGCACGATCGAGAACAGCCGCGCCGCATGTGCGCCAAGCGCGATCCCGTGCCACGGCCAGCCGTCCCACGTCCCATGCACCAGGTAGTTGCGGTTGCCGACGCTCTCGGCATCTCCCACGGCGGCATGAGGGTTGTACCGCACGCTGCTCCCCCAGTCTCCTGGCGTCAGGGCCCGCGTCAATGGCCGGGTTAGCAGCCCGGCCATCATGTAATACAGCGGCGGCTGGCTGCCTTCTTGTGCCCATATGGCCAGGCCGTCGCTCCTGTCCGGCGCCGGCAGTCCATTGCCGCCCGCTATCCAATAGACGTATCCGTAATGCCACACCTCGTCCGGCGCTTCAAAGAGTGGCACGCACAGGCGCTGTACATACCCGCGAGCAGCACATACAGCACGACAATTACCGGCAGATACCACCGGTTTCGCATCATAAACCTTACAATTAACCTAACATGTAAACTTCGTTGTTGCGCATTTCTGCTTTCTGTGCTAATCTTATCTTTAACCTTGAGGTTTGAGGTAATCTGGTGTTTCACCATCCGGAGTACCCAGGCCCTAATGTCAGCTTCGCCAACTTCAGTGGGGCTCATGTAGACCAAGTACCATGTCAAAAGCCAGGGTTTAGTTCGCATTGTCTTATTCAGCAGAAGGTGACTGTGACCCTAACTGTTCGCCTGCTGGCAAGCTTTCAAATTGTCGTCGACTCTACCATCGTGCTGGAGCTCAGCCCGCGCCAGCAAGCGTTGGTGGCCTATCTGGCCCTGCACCGGCAGATGGCGTGCAGCCGCCGCCAGGTCGCGGCCGCGCTATGGCCCGAGACGACTGATGCCCAGGCCCTCAAGAACCTGCGCACGTTGATCGCTCGTCTCCGTCAAGTGCTGCCGGCCGTCGACCAGTTGCTGGTGATCACCACGCACTCGCTGCAGTGGCGGAGCGACGGCGAAACCGTGCTCGACGTCGCGCACTTCCAAGCTGCCGCCCAACAGGCGCTGTCCGCCAGCCAATATGACAAAGCTGCCGCAATTGCGCTACTGCGAGACAGCCATTGAGTTTTACACCGCTGATCTGCTGCCGGCGGTGTACGATGAGTGGCTCGTTCCGCTGCGTGAACAGCTGCGCCTGGAATACCTGGCAGTGCTCAACCTGCTCTCCAGCTTGCTCGAGCAAACTGGCCGCGATGCTGCTGCAATTGTCGCCACCGAACGGTGGGTGCGCGCCGATCCCGGCAACGAGGCCTGGCTACGTCCGTCTCATGCGCCTCTACTTGTCACAAGCTGACAAGCACGCCGCACTGCGGACTTATCAAGCCGCTCTGGCTGCCCTGAGCGAAGATCTGGACCCGGTGCCAGGCCCCCAGTTGCAGGAGTTGTTCCGGCAGGCGCAGGCCGCCGGCGAACCTGCAGCGGCGCAGCGGACGGGCAGCCGCGCTGACGCCGTGCCCCCTGCCGGCGGTGGAACACGCGAACCCGCCTTTGTCGGCCGTGAACGCGAGTTGCAGTGGCTGCAGGCGGCCTGGCAGCAGAGCGCCCGGGGTGCAGGAGCAGCTGGTCGTGCTGACCGGCGAAGCCGGCATAGGCAAAACCCGGCTGGTGGAAGAATGGCTCGCACGCTTGGAACAGCATGGCGCTGCCGGTCGCCCGCACCCATTGCTTTGTCGGCGGCGAAGCGCTGGCTTATGCCCCCCTTGGGGAGCTGCTGCGCGGTGAAGCATTCGCACCGCGCCTGCGGGCGCTCGAACCCGCCTGGATCGCCGAAGTGGCACGCATCTTACCGGAGCTGCTGGACGTCGGCTCCCCAATTGATCCGCCCGGACCACTGCTGGAAACTTGGCAGCGGCAGCGCTTCTTGCAGGCGTTGAACCGCCTCGTGCTCGGCACGGCGTACACCGGCAGTGCCGGCCCAATCCCAACATCCAGCCGCGCTGCCGGCCACGATAGCAGCCGCGACGGCGTTTTCGGCAGGGTGATGGGCCCGCAGGTGCTGTTCTTCGACGACCTACAATGGTGCGACGGCGAAACCCTGAGTTGGCTGGCCTATCTCCTGCACGCCGCCGCCAATTCTCCTTTGCTGATCCTGGCCGACTCTGCGCAGTGAAGACCTGCGCCCGGCGGACACCCTCGATACTATCCTGCTGGCCTTGCAGCGACGCAGCCAGTTCGCCGAGCAGACCCTGGGCCCACTCTCGCTTACCGATGCCGCCGCCTTGGCTGCCAATGTCGGCGGTCGCACCCTCACCCAAGGCGAAACGCGCCAGCTCTACCAGAACACGGAAGGCAATCCGCTCTTCATCGTCGAAACAGTGCGCGCCTGGCCGCAGGGCGTCCCGCTGCGGCCGCATTCCCTGCCGCCCAAAATGCACGCTGTTCTCCGCTACCGGCTCGCCCAGTTGTCTCCTGCAGGCCGCAAAACGGCAGAAGTAGCTGCCGTTGCGGGCCATGGCTTTCACCTTGCGCTCGTGACGCAGGCGGGCGGGCAAAGCGAGACGGAGGCTGCGGCGGGGCTTGACGAACTCTGGCGGCGGCTGATGCTCCGCCAGTCCGGCCAGGCCACCTATGAGTTCAGCCATGACCAGCTGCGCCAGGTGGCCTATGATGCAATCAACCCCGAACGGCGCCGTTGGCTTCACGAGCAGATCGCAGGCGCGCTTGTCCACCTCCACGCGTCAAACCCTGAGGCAGCAGCCGGGAGGATCGCCGACCACTACCTGCAGTCCGGCCACCCCGAAAAGGCCACCGACTACTGCCTCTTGGCCGCCGGCGCCGCCGCGCGCATGTTTGCCTATGAAGAAGCCATCGCTTTTTACCAGCGCGCCCGCACCCTGCTGCCGGAACATGACGCACGCACGATCGGTGTGCTCGAATCAGTCGGGGAGTTGTATCGCCGCCAAGGCAGTTGGCAGCAGGCCCGGGACGCCTACGCTGCTGCCCTTGGCCTGTTGGAGCACAGCGCCATATTGCGCCGCGCCATCTTGCAGCACAAGCTTGGTCTTGTACTGACCGCCGCCAACCAGCGCGTCGCGGCATGGGATGCCCTTTCCTCGACCCGCACACTGCTGGAAACGGCGGCGTACCCGCGTGAGGAGCCTTGGTATGCAGTCTGGATTTCTGTGCTGCTCGCACAGGCGGAGTGGCACTACTGGGGCGGCAACATCGATGGCATGGCGGAAACCCTCCAGACACTCCAGCTTGTCGTGCGCCAGTATGGTTCGCACCGCCAACTAACCGAGTGGCACACGCTTGCAGCCCGCCTTGAGTTCCGCCGTTCGCGCTACGTGATCAGCGATGCCGTGGTAGAAGAACTGCGTACCACGCTCGAACAGGTGCGTAGGCTCGGCGACCCTCTTGAGTCGGCCCGTGCCCAGTTTGGCTACGGATTTGCCTTGCTGTGGAACGGTCGTCTCGAACAGGCCGGCGCGCAGCTCCACGCGGCACTTCTTCACGCCCGCCAGATCGGGATCGTGCTGCTGGAGGCACAGTGTCTCACGTATCTCGCCGTGATTGCGCGCCTCCAGGGGGAGTTGAGTGAGGCGCGCACCTTGACTGCCGCTGCCCTGGAAAAAGCACAGGTCAGCCACCGCCAGGATTACGCCGGAGTCGCCCATGCCAACCTGGCGTGGCTCGCCTGGCACGCCGGAGACCTTCCTGCCGTACAGCAGGAAGGTGCCGCCGCGCTGGAGAATTGGCAGGTGGCAGGCACCGAGGCCCCGTTTCGCTGGCTCGCAGTCTGGCCCTTGATCGGCGCGTCTCTCAAGGAGGGTTCGCTCGAACAAGCCCTTACCCATGCCAATATGCTGCTTGCCGACTCCCAACAGCCGCAGCCGCAGACCATACGCGAGCGGCTCGCCGGCGCATTCGCCGCCTGGCAGGCCGGCCACGGCGTCCAGGCGCGCGCACACCTCGATGCCGCAGCATCGGTCGCTGCCGCACGCGGCTATCTGTAGCTGACCTTACGACTTCGGTGAAGCGCGCCTGAAGCGCGTCGTGGGATATTATCTGATGTATTGGGACAGCAGAATTCGTGCGAAGGAGCTGCCGCTGCTCCGTGTACCATCCGATCCCGCGCAGATCGTGCATAGGTTCGCTGCACTTAGCCTTGACAGGTAGTCCGTTCCTCGCTAAAATCTGGTGGCTGTCCATACGACAGGGAGTGCTCCGGCACTCCCTGCCTTTTTTCACCTGCCCGGTCTACGCCGGCACACAGGAGTAATTTATGCACGCTGTAGAAGACGCCCACGCCGGCGCCATGCCCGAACGTACCCCGAATATCTCACCTGAGAGTACGCCCGAGATCACATACGAGACTGCCACCGGCGAACGCTCGGAGGCGGCCCGTAAATACCACATCTGGACCATCGGCTGCCAGATGAACGTGGCAGACTCGAATCACGTTGCCGCCGAACTGGAAAAGATCGGCTTTGGCCCCACCGATCGCCTTGACGATGCCGACGTGGTCGTCCTCAATACCTGCGTCGTCCGCCAGAGTGCCGAGGACAAAGCAGTCGGCAAGCTTGGCAGCCTCAAACCATGGAAGAAAGCCCGCGCCGACCGCAAGATTGCGCTGATGGGCTGCATGGTCGGCGTCAAGCCCAGCCAGCAGCTGCTCGACGCCTATCCGTTTGTCGACGTTTTTATGCCACCCAGCGAATCGACCCCGCTCGTCAACCACCTCCGCCAGGCGGAGATTGACGCCGAGATGGCTGCTATCGAACGCGAACAGCTCGTGCGCCGTTACCAGATGCAGGATGAAGTGCAGCCTGCCGGCACCGTGCAGTCGATCAAGCACCTCGCCCTCAGCGGCGAAGCACCCGTGGCCGCCCATGTTCCGATCGTCTATGGCTGCAGCCATGCCTGCACCTTCTGCATCATTCCCTTCCGCCGCGGCGTGGAACGCTCCCGCCCGCTGGAGGAGATCGTCAACGAGGTGCGCGGCCTTGTGGCCCAGGGCGTGCGCGAGGTCACCCTCCTCGGCCAGATCGTCGACCGCTATGGCTATGACTGGCGTGAGGGCGGCCTGGGCAACAGCGCCACCGTCAGCGCCTTTCATGGCAGCGCAGAAGGTGATACGCCGGACCTGGCCGACCTGCTGGCCGCCGTGCACGAGATTGACGGGCTCTGGCGCATCCGCTTTCTCACCAGCCACCCCAACTACATGACCGACCGCATACTGCAGGCCGTGCGCGACCTGCCCAAGGTCTGCGAGCATATCGAGGTTCCCATTCAAGCCGGTGACGACGAGGTGCTCGAACGCATGCGCCGCGGCTACACCCGCGCCGAATACCTGGCACCTGATCGATCGCATCCGTGCCATCGTGCCCGACGTCGCCATCAACACCGATATCATCGTCGGCTTCTGCGGCGAAACGGCCGAACAGTTCGAGCGCACCTACGCGGTCGTCGAGGAGCTGCACGTTCGACAAGGTTCACCTGGCCCGCTACAGCCCGCGCCCCGGCACCGTGAGCGAGCGCCGCATGTTCGACGACGTGCCCGAAGACGAAAAGGTCCGCCGCCACAAGCGCCTCGAAGATCTCCAGGAGCGCATCAGCGCCGCCAACAACGCCCGCTTCCTCGGCGAAATTGTCGAGGTCCTGATCGAAGACCAGCACAAGGGTAAGTGGCGCGGCCGCAACCGCCAGAACAAGCTTGTCTTCATCGAGAGCGACCTCCCCCTCCGCGGCCGCCTCGTCGAGGCCCAGGTCACCTGGACCGGCCCTTGGAGTATGCAGGCACGCTTCGTCCGCGACGTCTCCCCCCTCCCGGACAAAGTCGCCGCTCCCCTCCAAACCATCAGCCTTGTAGGGTGAGAGGATGAATGTCCCCCAATGAACCTCCTCTTCCTCGCCATCCAATTCGTCGCCGGCTTTGTCCTGCTTGTCGGCGGCGCCGAATTCCTTGTCCGCGGCGCCTCTCGGCTCGCCGTCCGTTATAACCTCCCGCCGGTCCTCATCGGCCTCACGATTGTCGCCTTTGGCACGAGCCTTCCCGAACTCGTCGTCAGCCTCACTGCCGCCCTCAACGGCGAAGACAGCGTCATCGCCATCGGCAACATCGTCGGCAGCAATATTGCCAACCTCGGTCTCATCCTGGGAATCGCAGGTATCATTATGGCCCTCCCGGTCGCCGCCGGCTTCACGCGCCGCGAGCTGCCCATCCTCTTCGGCGTCTCGGTTCTCTTTATGGCCATGGCCTGGCTCAACTTCAACATCGACCGCGTGGAAGGTGCACTCCTGGTGGGAGGGTTTGTCGTCGTCAACTGGCTCAGCTGGCGTGCCGCCGCCAAGGAACCCGACTTCTCGCAAGAAGTAAAGACGACTGTCGCCACCGTCGAATCCATCGACCCTGCCACGGCGCGACCGAGCCGCTCCATCTGGCTCGACCTGCTGGGAATCCTCGTGGGCCTCGTCGGCCTCATCTTCGGCGCCCGCTGGCTTGTCGACGCTGCCTCCGAAATAGCGCGCACTCTTGGCATCTCCGAACTCGTGATCGGCCTGACCTTGGTTGCGATTGGCACCTCTTTGCCCGAGGTGGCTACCTCTGTCGTCGCCGTGCTGCGCGGCAACGCCGACATTGCCGTTGGCAACGTCGTGGGCAGCAACCTGTTCAACTTGCTGGCCATCGGCGGCATCACAGCGTTGGTCAGCCCGCTCACCGTACCGTCCACCATGGCGATCGACTTCGCCTTCATGATCCTGTTGACCGGCCTGGTCTGGCTCTTTGCCTGGCGCCCCAGGGACGTCATCACACGCTGGCAGGCCGCCATCCTGCTCGTCGTCTATATCGTCTATATCGCACAGCTTGCTCTACAGGCCGCTGCCCCAACTTGAAACGCCTCAAGCATGGATACCACGCTGCAGGACCAGTATGACGAGATGTTCCAAGCCGCCCACGCAGCCCTCAGCGGGGGCGCGCCGGGCCTCGACCCGCATCTGCTCGACAAGGCCGGCGACCGCCGCCGCGGCGCCACGCTGCTGATCCGCCCGAGCGCTGCCGTCGCGGCGGCCGTCGCGGAGGCGCTTGCCGAGCTCCACCATCTCGAACCCGACCAGTACTACTATGCCCCCGACGAACTGCACGTCACCGTACTCTCCCTGTTTACCGGCACGACCGAGCCCGAACCCTATCTAGCCCAGCTTCCTCTCTACCGCCGCGCGATCGACGAAGTGCTCGCCGCCGCACCGCCCTTCACGCTCAATTTTGACGGGCTCACCGCCTCCTCCGCCGCCGTGCTCGTCCAGGGCTATCCCGCCGGCCCCGAGCTTGAGCACCTGCGTGCTGCCCTCCGCGACGCCATCCAGGCCGTCGGCCTCGGCCACAACCTCGACCGCCGCTACCGCATCACCACCGCCCACATGACCGCCGCCCGCTTCTACCGCCCCCTCCGTGACTCGAAGGCCCTCGCCGCCGCCCTCCAATCCCTCCGCCACCGCACCTTCGGCCTCTCCCCCGTCGACGCCATCCACCTCGTCGAGAACGACTGGTACATGTCCCACGATCGCGTCCACCTCCTCCACACCTACCCCCTCCGCTAGCCACACCCTCTCACCCATGCACGTCCCCCGTCGCCGGCCTCGTTGCTATACTATAGAACGATAGTTCTTACGCGTATCCTTGTTCACCTAGGAGTCCCTTGTCTTCCCTGCTTGACCGGCTTGCCCTGCAGCCAGCCCAATACGCTGCCCTCCCCAGCGACACCTGCGCGCGGGTGGCGGATTTCCTGCTGCGCTGGCAGGCCTTTGCCGAAGCGCTAGCCTGCCTCGACGCCCTGGGCCCTCTCTCTCCCGTCCAGGTCGAGCAGCGCGCCGCCGCCTTGCATGGTCTTGGCCGCACCGCCGAAGCCCTGGCCCTCCTCGACCAGCGCCGCGACCAGCACGACAGCGTGCCGGCCGCCATCCAGCGCATCCGCCTGCAGGCTGCCGCCGGCCAGGTACAGGGCGCCTTGGCCGCTGCCCGGTCGCTGGCCGGCCAGGACGCTGCCCCGCCAACCGCCCAAGGCAGTGCGTGGGCGCCGGCAGCATCCAGCGCGCAGCGCTACCCGCTGGGCCCGGCCTCCCTGCTGCTGGCAGACATGCTGCAGGCGGCCGGCGATCTAGCCGCCGCCGAAGCCGTCTACCTTCAGTTGATGAAGGATGCTCCCAACAGCCGCCAGCCCCTCTGCGGCCTGATGCGCATCCAGCAGCGGCGCGGCGACCTGGTCACCGCCTCCGCCTACGCCATCAAGGCCCTGGACCTCGCCAGGCATGGCCCCGAACTCTCGATTGAAGAGATCGCCGACCTGCGCAGCCTCCTCCAGGCGACCGGCGACGCCCACCGTGTGCGTGAACTCAACCAGGAGTTGGTCGCGCGCTTCGATCGCGAGCTCGCCGGCATGCAGGCACTCCTGGCTAACGCCCGCCAGATCACCAATCCTACCCCACCATCAGCGGCGGAATCCGCCGCCGGTTCGCCTACCACCTCTGGCGTTCATGGCGCCGCAGACCCTTACATCCCCTCTGACTGGGCCCCGGTCTCGCCCGCCGCGGCCCTCTCCTCAGTGGCCGTCTCCGCCAAGGAACGCCACGAGTTGGAAGCGGCCGCCAAGCGGATGTTTGGCTACGCGAAGCTCCTCCCGGGCCAGGCCGAGGTCCTCGCCTGCGTCCAGCGCCGCGAACATGTCCTGGCCGTCATGCCTACCGGCGCCGGCAAGTCGCTCTGCTACCAGCTGCCCGCCTTCCTGGGCGAAGGCATTACGCTCGTCGTGTCGCCGCTCGTGGCCTTGATGAAAGACCAGATCGACGGCCTGCCCGCACCCCTGCGCCGCCAGGCCGTCGCCGTCAACAGCAGCGTCGACGGCGACGATCTGCGCCGTATTGTCGAACGCATCGCTACCCGCCAATACCGCCTCGTCTACGTTGCCCCCGAACGCCTGCGCCAGCTGCCCTTTATCCATGCCCTCCGCCGGGCCGGCGTGGCGCGCCTGGTGGTCGACGAGGCCCACTGCGTCTCGATCTGGGGCCACGACTTTCGGCCTGACTATCTGCACCTGGCCCAGGCCCACCGTGATCTGGGTGGTCCACCCATCCTGGCCATGACCGCCACTGCGCCCCCGCGTGTGCGGCACGACATCGAACGGCAGCTGCTCGGCGGACCGGGCGGACCAAGCGGTACGCCGCCCGCCATGCGCGTGCTCGTCGGCGACTCCTTCCGGCCCAACCTTCAGCTGACCGCCATCCGCGTGCGGGACGACGAGGAGCAGCAGGAGGCACTGGTTGCGCTGCTTAGGGAGCTGAGCGGCCCCGGTGTCGTCTACGTTCGCAGCCGCAAACGCTGCGACGAATTGGCCGAACTGCTTGCTGCCTACGGTGTGCCCGCTGCCGCCTATCATGCCGGCCTCGACCAGCGCGCCGAGATCCAGGATCGCTTCATGCGCAACGAGCTGGCCGTCATCGTCGCCACCGTGGCCTTTGGTATGGGCGTAGACAAGCCCGATATCCGCTTTATCGTGCACTGCGGCTTGCCCAGTTCCGTCGAGGGCTATTACCAGGAAATCGGTCGTGCCGGCCGCGATGGTGCACTTTCCCACTGTGTGCTCCTCTACACCGAAGGCGACGGCCGCACACTCCTCCGCCTCGCCGCGCAGGACCAGATCACGGTCGAAACCGTGCGCACCGCCTACAGCACGATCCGCCAGGCGATCGGCATGCAGGGCGCCGGGCCCGTGCCGCTCTCACTCGTCGCCGACGCCCTGCGCTCAACCCAAACCCACGCCCGCATCCTGCTCGGCGTGCTTGAGCAGACCGGCCTCATCCGCCGCCACTACGACATCCCGCAGACGCTGACGATTCACCGCCTGCCGCAGCGCAGCGGCCGCCGCCCCGAGGGAGGCGACGTAGACCGCACGCTGTACGATTTTCTTCAGCGCGCCAACCTGGACGCGCACAGCACCGCCTCCGGCGATTTTGTCTCCCTCGCCGCTGCCACTGGGATCCCCATGGAATCGCTCGAAGCCTGCCTTCTGGCGTGGCAGTCCGCCGGCTGGCTGCGTTACTATCCCGCCGGCCGCGTGCCCTTGCTCAGTCTGCCCCCGGCACCCGGCAATGCTGCCCAGCGTGTCGAGAGTCTCGTCACCCAGCGTGCGGCCGTGGCGCAGCAGCGCATTCAGGAGATTGACGCCTACGCCCACAGCCGTACCTGCCGCCACGTCTACCTGGGCGAGTACCTCGGCAGCCAGCCCGCCGGCCACACGCCCGGCCAGTCTGCGGCACCTTCACGCGGCAAGCCCGCCCCCTGTGGCGCTTGCGACAACTGCGGCGGCGGGCTGCAGGTTGCACCGGGCGCCCTGCAGGCGCAGACAGGTGGCCCAAGCGCCGCCGACCTTGTGCTGGCAACGCTCGTACAGCAAAGCTGGGGCCGCCGCACGCTGATTCGCCTCCTGCGCGGCGACCCGGAAGCCACCGAACGTGCCCAGGCATCGTCCAGCTACGGCTGCCTGCGTGACCGCAGCGAGCAGAGCCTCGCGCAGCTCCTCGACAGCTTGATTGGCGAAGGGCTCATCGCCGAACGGAAACTGGACCATGGCGGTGTCACGTTGGAAGCGACGCGCCAGGGGATTGCGAGCTTGGAGTTGTCTGGCGGCGGCGCCCGCAAGCGCGGCAGCAAAACCGAATCTCGACCATCCAGCGCCTTTGCCCGCTGGCACAAGAAGGGCTGATCTGTGCAGTTTACACCCCGCGCACTCTACCTATTCTTGGTGACCTCGCTGCTCCTGGCCGCCTCGTGGTGGCTGCCGCTGGCGCTGTGGGGTGCGTTCGCCTATGTGCTCGTGCTGATCGCGCTGCTGATCGCGGACTGGCAGGCGTCGCCCAAGCCAAACCAGTGGACTGTCACCCGCACCCACGACAATCGGCTCTCACTCGCCGCCCCCAACCGCATCACGATCCACGTGGCCCTGCGCCAAGGTACGCTGCGCCAGGGGCTGCGCCCCGTGCGCGTCTGGGTGCGCGACACGCCGCCGGCCAACTTCGCCATGGACTACGCACGAGCGCATCCTGACGGGCACGGTCGTGCCCGGGCAAGGCCGCCGAGTTCACCTATGACGTGACTCCGCCGCGGCGCGGCGACTATTCGTTTGCGCGATCTCTATCTCCGCTGGGAGAGCGTGCTGGGACTGCTGCGCCGCCAGACACGTATCAAGGCCGGCGCACCGGTCAAGGTCTATCCCAACCTCGTGGACGTGCGCAAGTACGACCTGATGCTGCGCCGCAACCGCCTGTGGGAGTTGGGCCTGCGCAACGTCCGTACCCTGGGCGGCGGTGCGGAGTTCGAGCGCCTGCGCGACTACACGCCCGACGACGAGTACCGCCGCATCACGTGGAAGGCCACGGCCCGCCGCGGCAAGCCGATCAGCATGGAGTTCGAAAGCGAGCGCAGCCAGAACATCTACTGCCTGCTCGACATCGGCCGCATGATGCGCAGCCCTGTCGGCGAGGTGGCCAAGATGGACTATGCCATCAACGCCGTCCTGCTCCTTGCCTACGTTGCCGCCCAGAAAGGCGACCGCATCGGCCTCCTGACCTTTGCCGACCGCGTCGAAACCTACGTCGCCCCGCAGGGCGGCAAGGTGCAATTTCAGCGCATGTTGGAACAGTTGTATGCGGTGGAGGGCCAGCCGATCGAGCCGGACTACAACGCCGCCTTCAGCTACTTCGCCGCCCACCAGCACAAGCGCGGCCTGGTCCTGCTCTTCACCGATCTCACCGGCAGCATCACGACCGAGGCGCTGATCGCCCAGATGACGCGCCTGCGCCGCCGCCACCTGCCGCTGCTGGTGACGCTTGGCGACCCCACCGTGCAGAAACTGGCGCGCCAGCCGATCACCGGCAGCGCCAGCCTCTATCAACGCACCGTGGCCGAGCAGCTGCTCGACGAACGCCAGCTCACCCTCGACCGCCTGCGCCAGCGCGGCGTCCAGACCCTCGACGTCCCCGCCGACGAACTCAGCGTCGCCGTCATCAACCGCTACCTTGCCGTCAAGCAGCAGCATGTAGGGGCGATTCCTACAGCCCATCGCTCTGCTTCAGCGATCGACCAGGTCGACGTACTGCTGCATGGCATCTTTCGTGGACGTGCCCTTCAACTTCTCCCAGGTGTCCCACTTGGCGCGCCCGACAAAGTCAAACTGGCCTGGCCGGCTCGTGTTGACGTCGCCCATCGTGGCCTGCTTGTACAGCGCATACAGCTGCAGCAGCGTGTTGTTGTCCGGCCGCTCCGAAAGCGTCTGCGAGTCGCGCGCGGCCTCTTCAAACTTCTGCCTGTAAATCTGCCATTTGACTCCTGCCCTTCTACCGTGTCCAGCGGATGTCGATGCCGTCCTCGGCGCCAATCGCCTGGCGCAGCATCTTCACCAGCTTGGCGTCGGCGCCCCGGCTCTCCAGGTAGTCGACTGTGTCTTGCGTGATGTAGTAGTCGGTATCTTCGGCCGACTCTTCCTCAAGGTTCTCAAAGAGAATCTTGAGTTCGGCATCGCTGATCTCGCCAGATCACTTGATCGGTTTCCTCTATGTACAGCCTTGGCATGCCGTGGGCTCCTCTCGTGGAGATTGATGTGTAAGACTCCTTGCTTCGCCCCATTCTACTCGTGAAGGAAACAGACACGCAAGCCGCTTACTATCCGGGGTATAATGTCGACATGCTCAATCGTCGGCATCCCCGCAGCGCGCCGCGCAAACCCCAAGGCCAGATCACGCGCGGCAAGACTGCCCAGAATCGCCTGCGGCGCGTCGACCTGTTCTTTGCCCGCTACGACCCTGCCGTGCTGCGCCGCACCGACGGGCGCTTTGCGCACGCCTTGTTCGTCGATCTGGGCTATGGCGCCGAACCGTTTACCACCCTGGAAACCGCCCGCCGGCTGCGCCATATCAACCCCGACCTGCGCGTTGTAGGCGTCGAGATCGACCGCGCGCGTGTCGCCGCGGCCGCAGCCTTTCGCCGACGAGCACACCGAGTTCCGCCTGGGCGGCTTCAACCTCCCCCTTGGGCTCAGCGCCACCGGTCAGCCAGAAACGGTACGTGCCGTCCGTGCCTTCAACGTCTTGCGCCAGTACGCAGAGGACGAGGTCGCCGGCGCCTATGCCGAGCTGGCGCGCCATGTGCTGCCGGGCGGGCTGCTGGTCGAAGGCACCTCTGACCCTTATGGCCGCATCTGGGTGGCCAACGTCATGCGCCGCGCCGCCGGACCGAGGCATGCGGCCTGGCACCCCGAGGCGCTCGTCTTCAGCACCAACTTCCGCCTGGGTTTTGAACCGGCGCTCTTCCAGCCCGTGCTGCCCAAGAACTACATTCATCGCATGCTGCCCGGCGAACCGATCTACTCGCTCATGGAAGCATGGAAGCGCGCTGCCCGGCGCACGCAGCCCGAACGTGCCTGGGGATTGCGTCGCTGGTTTGTCGCCGCCGCAGCACGCGCTGGCCGGCGAAGGTTTCGCCGTCCAGCTGCACGGCCGCTGGCTCGAACTCGGCTTCCTGATCGTGCACCTTACTACCGTATGACCTTTCAATATTGCAAAGAGTGTGCTATAAAAGAAGTACATAGTGATTTGTCTTCCAATCTCACGGAACGGCGAGCCCAATGTCTGCCAATTCTGCCAATCTAAAGCGCGTGCTCATCGTCGACGACGAGCCATCGAGTCGCGAGATCCTCCGCATCCAGCTTCAGGCCGAGGACATCGACGTGGTCGAGGCCGCAAGCGGCATGGAGGCGCTGCAGCGCATGCCTGAATTGGCGCCTGACGTAATCCTGCTCGACGTGATGATGCCCGAGATGGATGGCTATGCCGTCTGCAGCCGTCTCAAGCAGTCCATCTCCTACCGCCACATCCCGGTAATCCTGCTGACGACGCTTGGACTCGGTCGCCGATCGTGTGCGCGGCCTCGAGGCCGGCGCCGACGAGTTTATCACCAAGCCCGTGGCGCGCATGGAGCTGCAGGCGCGCGTCCGCACGATGCTGCGCATCAAGACCCAATACGACGAACTGGAGCGCCTGCTTGAGCTGCGCCAGGCGCTCTCCTATATGATCGTTCACGACCTGCGCAACCCGCTGGCCGCCGTCATGCTCTACCTGCAGCTGCTCAAACGCAAGGGCGGCGTCGCCCCCGTGCAGGCGCGCTACCTGGACCTGGCGCTCTCCGAGTCGCAGAAGATGAGCAACTTCCTCGACGATATGCTCATGCTCGCCAAGATGGAGCGCGGCAAGCTGACCCTGACCCGCAGCACCTTGTTCGTCGATCGTATCATCGGACAGGTCATGGAAAAGTTCGGGCCGCTGGCCGACGCTCAGGGTGTCACCCTGACGACCCGTGTGCCCGAGCAACCGTACCCGCTGACAGCGGACGTCACCTTCTTCCAGCGTGTGGTGGAAAACCTGGTTGCCAATGCCCTCAAGTTCGCTCCCCAGCAGTCCACGGTCACGATTGAAGTCGAGTACCCGGGCAACTGCGAAGCTGCGCGTCAGCGTCCTCGACCAGGGCCGCGGCATCCCGCCCGACGACATGGTCCGCATGTTCGACCAGTACGAAGCCGTCTATATGAAGGAACACGGCAAGTCCGAGCTCGGCCTCGAGCTGGCCTTCTGCCGCATGGTGGCGGAGGCCCACGGCGGGCGCATCTATGCCGGCAACAACCCCGATCGCGGCGCCGTGATTACGGTCGAGTTATAGTCTCTTTCCTGACAATCCTTACAGTTTTCCCTAACATCCCCGTCATCAGGCGTGCTAAAATAAGTCATTCGGCACACGCACGCCGCAGTTTCCCAGGCTATGATTAAGACGTGCCCTAGACCCGTGGGGCAAGCTCTAGCTTCTACGCGACCTTAAGCAGAGCAACTTTCAGGAAGGAGTTGTCATGAATCCTCGTTTGCACCAGCATAGGGGCGCGGCCTCTGTGCTAGGTTTGTTGCTGGCGTTGATGGCGGCAATCGTGCTCTATCAACTCTTTGCCGGTCCAAGGCCAGTCGTGCCGCAGCACTGGCGACTCCCACGCCGACCGCAACCCCGCTCATTCCGCCCGACCCGCCCACCATTCTGACGCCGGTCGACGGCGACGTGACGACAGGTTTCAACTACGCTCCCCTTGGCATGCCGACGTTCAGCTGGGCGCTGCCGCCGGGCGCCACGTTGTCCCACATCCAGATCAGCAACACGCCAGGGCTTCTCCGTCCTCTGGGTAGACGAGGACACCGAGGCCACCACCTATACACCCTCCGCTGTATGGCCCGACGGCAGCTACTACTGGCGCGTCAAGGTCGCTACCGGTCCCGCCGGCAAGCGCCTGTGGGGCGACTACACTGCCGTCCAGACCTTCAATAAAGACTGGAGCGACGCCGGCCAGATTCGGCCCACGCTGCTCGAGCCGCCAAACGGCGAGACCCGCAGCAGCTTTCGCTCCTTCCGACTTCACCTGGACGCCAGTAGCTGGTGCAGCCGGCTACCTGTTCGAGATTGCCTCAGACCCGAACTTTGCGACTGTCGTCTATAAAGCAGAGACACTCAAGGCCCGCCATACGCCCACTGTGCGCATCGGCAGCAATTCCTACTACTGGCGTGTAACCCCCTTTGCCTACACGACCAACCTGGCTAACCGCGTCTACGGCGCTCCGAGCGATACGTGGACCTTTACCATCAACTGGATGGCGCCGCCTGCAGCAGCTTGGCCCCGGCGACAAAGTTGTCACGCCCTTCGTGCCCCGCTTTCAGTGGCAGGCAGTCGAAGGTGCCAAAAACTACCAGCTCCAGGTCGGCACCGACAGCGATTTCAACCCCACCACGACCTACAACACCAGCAACACCGACTTCACACCTCCCGATAACCTGAGCAACGACAAAGACTACTATCTGGCGCGTCAAGGCCCAGGACCAAAACGGCAATGAAACCTCGTGGAGCACCGTGCGTTCCTTTCGCACCCAATGGAACTTTGCCCCCAAGCTGCTGACGCCGGCTAACAACCAGATCCAGCTCTCCTACCCACTGTTTAGCTGGGAGCCAGTACCTGGAGCCCAGCAGTATCAGATTCAAATCGACGACACGAATCAGTTCGCAGGCATCCTGCTCGCCGACGAAAAGCTCTACAACGTCACCACCTATGCCCACCCCGACTGGAGTTCGGTGCCGATTGCGTTCGACGCTTACTGGCGCGTGCGTGCCATCGACGCCAGCGGCAACTACACGCCGTGGAGCGAAACCCGCTCCTTCCGCACCGACTACACCGTCGCACCGGACCTAATCTATCCGCCCTACTCCTTTGCACCCGATACGCAGAACCTTCCCGTCCATCGGGCCCCCACGCTGGCCTGGCCGGTCTTTGTCTGGGATACGGCCCATGTGTGGTACACCATCGGTGCCCCCTACACGGCGACTCTGACTACCGGCCCCGACTACTATTGGCTGATGGTGGATGACGAGCCAGCTTCTCCCCGCCCTGAATCTTTTCATCAAAACCCGTACGCTGGGTGCTGCCCCCGTACTCTAGCGGCGCAACCCGGAACACACTTTCACGAATCTGCAGAACGGCGCAATCTACTACTGGCGTGTGCAGGCCTTCCGCAACGACGTTCAGAATGGGCACGGACGCCCGTTGGGAGATGCGCTATGACAGCACGGTTTCAGAACTCACCGCCAGCTCCGTCATCTCGCCTACCTACCCTCGCAATGGCTACCAGGCCGTCGGCTCACCGCCTGTGCTCGGCTGGCTCCCCGTCATAGCCAACGGCACCCAGACTGCCAACAACTACCACGTCCAGATCAGTCGCACACCGGACTTTACCGTTCATTGTCGATGAAGCATACCCGCAGTTCGTGAACTACGTGCCATGGCAGGGACGCGATGACGTGAGATGCCCCCTGGTGTCTACTGGTGGCGCTGTCCGGGCCGAAAGTGGGCCATTGGACAGTCCGACCTGACTGGATCCCGTGGAGCGAGGTCGCGCAGCTTCTCGCTTTCCCACTGATCTGTTTACGGGAAACCTGTACGACTTCCGCCCGGTCCCGCCAGCCCGAACAGTCTGCTGGCCGCAACTCCAAGCAGTATCTGCCTGCACTTTCCCAGGTGGCCTCCACCACGGTGGCGGCCGAGTGATGCCTATCAGCTAGATGAGCTTCACGTCATGCTTGATCCGGAGCATCTCACCCAACTTGAATTGGGCCTTTGCCTTTGACGTCAATCCCGTCCAGGCACAGTGCAGTCCGCTACGGTATCTACGTCGACAAAAATCATATTGCCGCTACGCACCCTGTGCAGACGCTGGGCCAGGTGAACCGGATGCGGGAGCTCCAACGAGAAGCCTCTCGTTCAGGCGTCACGACGTTCTCCACTGTATGCACCCGAGTACGTCCTCTATGTGGACTTCGGACGGCAGTGCAATCTCGTCTGTCAACTACCGCCGTTGGAACGGTGTCAGTGGCAATCCCAATGCTCAGTGGGCGACAATTGCCCAGTAGCAGCAATGGCGGCTGGTATTGGTATGATCCCTAACACAATTCCATCGAGCTGCTTGTCCCCTACACTGCCCTTGGCGGCGCCGACGACGACTTTTCGGGCAGCCTTGGCCGTCACCCTCTTCAGTACAGGCGCCGTCCCCGGACGATGGCATCCACAGCAGTGTCCCGCCCCAGGGCACGTATGCCGGGCAGCACCACCAACTATATCGACAACCCGGTCTTCCTCTCCGACATGCTCGAGCCGCTCTATCCGTTCGACATGCCGCTCTCCAACCCATACCGTGCACCAGGACATGCCGCCCCTGCGCTGGCGCATGCCCGATCTTCGACTCGGTAGACGGATACCAGCATTCAGCTGGCGCGTGACGAACGTTTCTCGCAGGTGATCGAAACCTGGGAGACCTATGAAACGCAGACGTGGAGCTTCTTTGCCCTGCTCCCAGCCACCTTCCAATCTCTAAATGCCATTGCCGACAATGAGTCCTACTACTGGCGTGTCCGCATTCGCCACGAAAAACGCAGGCTCAAGGCGCCTACGACTACGGCCCGTGGTCCCCTCCGCAACGTTTCAAGCTCGACAGCCGCATGGTCGGCAATCCCCGCCTCTCCACCGGCAGCGATGTTTTCATGACGCCGACCTTCGAGTGGGATCGTGTCGAAGGCGCCGCCAGCTATCGTCTTCAGGTAGACGACGACCCTCTCTTCGGCTCGCCCCTGATCGACGCCGGCGTTGACGGCACCAGCTACACCCCGCAGGAGACGAGCCGGTGCCAACGCGCTGTCGTCACAGCGTACAAACCTACTACTGGCGCGTGGCAATACGACGGTCTGATAACGTGCTCGGCGCTTGGACGCCCGACCATGAGTTCGGCAAGAAGCTGGTCACGCCGGTGCCGCTGTCCCCTTGACCAGCAACCCGCCCGTCCTGTTCACCGAGACGCCAACCTTCGTCTGGTCGACCGTGCTCACGCCAACCACGACCCCCCGCCTTGGCTGCGCCCTTGTACCAGCTCCAGGTGGACAACAACGCCGACTTCAAGAGTCCCGAGATTGACGTCGCCACGACCGCCACTTCCTATACGCCCATCAAGGGCAAGAGCCTGGCGGACGGCACGTGGTACTGGCGCGTCGCCATGTACGAGGCCACCGGCAAGCCCGGCCCCTGGTCTGCGCCGCAGACCTTCAATAAGCAGTATCCTCTGCTTACGCCGGTCTCGCCCCAGTCCGGCGGCAGCGCCGACAAAACGCCTCGCTTCGCCTGGCTGACCGCACCCGGCGCAGCCTACTACATCCTGGAGGTGGCGCAGGACAGCGGGTTCCAAAGTCCGTCCAAATACACAACCTCAAACACGAGCTACACGCCAAAGGACAGCCGCAAGAACGGCGTGTACTACTGGCGCGTGAAAATGGTCGACCACGACGGCAAGGAAGGGCCGATCCTGCCCTACCGCTTCAACCTCGGCCAGTCGTGCTATATACCGTTCCTAAGCAGATAGCTGGGACTCAAGCGCTCCCTTTGTGGCCGGCCATGCATGAATGCAGGCCGGCCACAGAGGCACATCAATTCTCCGCTTCGATGCTCCCGCTCGCCATTGCCTGTTCAGCCATCCGCGCACACGCTGCCACAACGGCGTCAAGCTGCTCGAAACGCGCATCCTTGGTGTGGCCCTGGCGGTACCGATAGTAGATTTGCTGGGCAATCACGGCGATCTTGAACAGCCCGAAGACGTAGTAATAGACGATTTGGCCGCCAAGTACGGAGGGCGACATGCCCGTCCGCTCAGCATACCGCGCGACGACTTCGCCCCGGCGCAGGCTGCCGGGAAAACGTGCCAGGCCGATCCGCTGCAGTTCGCCCGGATCGCCGGCCTGGATCCAGTAGCCGAGAGTCGTACCCAAATCCATCAGCGGATCGCCGATGGTCGCCATCTCCCAGTCCAGTACGGCCTTGATGCGGGTCAATTCCTGGGCGTCCAACACCAGGTTGTCCAGCTTGAAATCGTTGTGGATCAGCGCTGCACCTCGTTCCGGCGGCATGTTTGCTTGCAGCCAGGCAGCCACGGCGCGCATGGCAGGCAGGTCGTGGGTACGCGCGCGTTCATAGCGTTGGGCCCAGCCGTGCACCTGGCGCGCCACGTAGCCTTCGGCCCTGCCCAGTTCGGCCAGCCCGGCACGCTTGTAGTCCACGCTGTGCAGTTCCGCCAGCGTGTCCACCAACGCCTCGCATACCCGGCGCATCACGCCGGGCGCGAACATCCAGCCCTGCGGGCAGCCGCTCGCGCAAGATGACGCCCTGCACCCGCTCCATGACGTAGAAAGGGTGCGCCAATGACGCCTGGTATCCTCGCAATAGAGCAGCGGGCGCGGCGCCTTGGCATAGACTTGTTCCAGCCCGCGCAAGATGCGGTACTCACGCCCCATATCGTGCGCGCTCTTGACATTCGCCCCAAACGGCGGTCGGCGCAGCACCAGTTCCTGCTCGCCCAGACGCAGGAGGTATGTCAGGTTGGAGTATCCGCGCGGGAACTGCTCAATCGCCAGCGCACCGCTGCGCCTCTGGCAGAGTTGGCCAGCAGGTAGGCCTGCAGTGCGGCCACATTGAGTTCCTCGCCGCTGCGCACCGGCGCAGGTTGATCTAGCAGGTTGCTGTCGTCCATGTCGCCTAGCCTCGCGTGTCGATGCCATACCCTTTGAGCACGTACCGCGCCACGACGTCCTTGTGAACCTCGTCGGCCCCGTCATAGATGCGTGCCCCACGTTCGTGACGATACCAGAACGAAAGCAGCGTATCGTCGGTGACGCCCAGACCGCCATGCACCTGGATCGCGCGGTCGATGACGCGCTGCATGACGCCGGCCACATAGAACTTGATCAGCGAAATCTCCACGCGTGCCGGCCGCCGCGCCTGCGCTGTCAATCTTGGCAGCGGCATCCAGCACCAGCAGCCGCGCAGCGTTGATCTCGGCGCGGCTCTCGGCGATCCAATGCTGCACGACCTGCTGCATGGCCAGCGGCCGCCCCGGCGCCAGCTGCCGCTGCGCGGCATAGCGGCACATCAGGTCCAGGCAGCGCTCGCTGATGCCGATCCAGCGCATACAGTGGTGGATGCGGCCGGGCCCCAGCCGTTCCTGTGCCAGCACAAAGCCGTCGCCCTTCCGCCCCAATCCGGTTGCTCTGCGGCACGCGGCACCCTTCAAAGCGCACCTCGGCATGGGTCAGCCAATCGCTGCCGCTCTCACCCATCATCGAGATGTTGCGCACGATGCGAAAGCCCGGCGTGTCGGTCGGCACGATGATCTGGCTCGCACGGCGGTGCAGCTTGGGGTGCTCCGGATCGGTGACGGCCATGACGATGGCAAACGCTGCGCCTTCGGCGGCCGTCGTGAACCACTTGTGGCCGTCGATCACGTAGTCGCCGCCATCTTTCACCGCCGTGGCACTCAACCAGACAGGGTTGGATCCCGCATGTTCGGGCTCGGTCATGGCAAAGCAGCTGCGAATGTCGCCGGCTGCCAGCGGGCGCAGATATCGATCCTGCTGTTCCGGGCTGCCGTGCGCCAGCAGCACTTCCATGTTGCCGATATCCGGCGCCTGGCAGTTGAAGGCAAAGTGGCCAAACGGCGTGCGCCCGAGTTCTTCGCTCACCTGCGCAAAGTCGCCGAGCGTCAACCCCAGGCCCCCGTAGGCCGCCGGCAGCGGCGGGACCCACAGCCCCTGGTCGCGCACCTTGCGCCGCACAGCCTGTAACTGTGGAAGAACAGCAGCAAAACCCTCGCGTAGGAACGAGGATTCCAACGGCATCAAATCCTCGGCGACAATGGTGCGGACTGCGGAAAGCAGACGGGACAGATCAGGCGTACCCATGTTCAGCTCCGAAGTGGAGGCGCGCTTGCTGCGCCGTTGATTGGTACATTTAGTGGAAATGCGTCCATCATAGCACACAGGCACGATTTGTGGTGCCGCGGCCGCATGCGATAATGGCTGTAAACGGAGCTGCGCCCCATCCATGAAGACGCCGATCGACCTGCCGCTGACGACGCCCGCCCTGCTCTTCCCGGCTATTTCGCTGCTGCTGCTTGCCTATACCAATCGCTTTTTGACCCTCGCCGGGCTGGTACGCAGCTTGCGTGACCGCTACGAGACAAAACACGAGGATCATGTGCGCAGCCAGATCGCCAACCTGCGCTTCCGCCTCAAGCTGATCCGAAACATGCAGGTCTTTGGTGTGTCCAGCTTCTTTTTGTGTGTTCTCAGCATGATTTTGCTGTACATGGGCCAGAACGCACCTGGTGCCATTGTCTTTGGGGCAGCGTTGATTTTGCTGCTCTTGTCGTTAGGCCTGTCGCTGCGCGAAGTCCAGATTTCGATCGATGCCTTGACCCTGGAGTTGCAGGATATCGACGATCTTCGGCGGTGAGCACACTAGGGAGGGTAAGATGAGCCGCAAGAGCCACTGGGAGGCGCTGTACCAGGCAAATAGCCCCGAGCAGTTGGCATGGCACCAGGCGACTCCGAGCCTGTCGCTCGACATGATTGCTGCGGCTGCGCTGCCTGACACTGCAGCAATTATCGACGTTGGTGGGGGCGCTTCGACGTTGGTCGATTACCTGCTTGAGGCTGGCTATCTTGACGTTACTGTGCTCGACATTGCCGCCAGTGCACTTGTGGCCGCCCAAGCCAGGCTCGGCGCAAGGGCAGACGCTGTCCACTGGATCGAGGGCGATATCATGCAGTTGGAGCTGCCAAGGCGATACGACTTGTGGCACGACCGGGCAGTCTTTCACTTTCTGGTAGACCCGGCCGATCAAGAGCGCTATGTCACAACACTGTTGGCTGCACTCAAGGTAAACGGACATCTGATCGTGGCAGCTTTCGCCCCCGATGGTCCGGCGCGCTGCGCCAACCTTGACGTCGTACGCTACGGGCCGGATGAACTCTGTGCCAGAATTGGCCCGGACTTTCATCTGGTGCGCAGCGAACTGCAGACGCATGTGACCCCGTGGGGCAGCCACCAACAGTTCAACTTCTGCCACTTTCACCGTCACACCGTCACAGGTAACGCTTGACATGATGAACTACCAAGCCAACACCATGCTGCCCCTAGCCAGTGAACGCCTTGTGCTGCGCCGGCTGGCGGATGCCGACGCACATGCGTTGGCGGCCTATCGCAACGATCCGGAAGTCGCCAGGTACCAGACCTGGGAACGCTGCTCCTTGGCGGAGGCCAAAGCGCTGATCACCGAATACAAAAACCAGGCGTTCGGCAACCCAGGAGAGTGGATCCAGGCTGCCATTGCGCTCCGCACCACCGACCAACTTGTCGGCGATGTAGCGATGAAACTTCAGCGGCACGATCCACGCCAGGCAGTCGTCGGTTTCACCGTGGCGCGTGGCCATCAGCGGCGGGGCTATGCACGCGAAATCCTTAGCGCCATCTTCGATTACTTCTTTCTCGTGATGGGTTTGCATCGCGTCAGCGCCGACTGTGATCCGCGCAACGTGGCATCTTGGGGCCTGATGGAAAGCCTCGGCATGCGGCGCGAGGCGCATCATCGGAGAAATTTCTGGTCAAAGGGCGAATGGGCCGACGAATACATTTACGCAGTCCTGCGCGACGAATGGATCGAAAAGAGGCAGCAATGACCAACCTATTATCACGCATGCGCTTTGCCAAGGCGCGCGAATACCTACGTACGACTGCACGCCCGCTCGAGGCTGCGATCTTTCGCTACCGTTTTGAGGAGGGCGAGGCAGAGACCGTATATGCCGAGTTGGCTAAATTCCAAAACTCCGACGGCGGCTTCGGCAATGCGCTGGAGCCGGATCTGCGCGCCGAGGTTTCGTCGCCGTTGGCTACCACAGCCGCCCTCCAGCGCTTGCGCATGCTGCACGCCCCCGCCCAGCATCCCCTTGTGGCCGGTGCGATCCGTTACCTGGTGACAGCCTATGATGCAACCTACCAGTCCTGGCCCCTTGTACCCATCGAGTCTGAACAGGCTCCGCACGCCCCCTGGTGGAACCAGGAGGGGTTAGCCGAGCGCTTCGGCAATTTCGCCGTCAACCCGCGCGCCGAAGTGCTCGGCTATCTCCACGAATTCGCCGACGAAACAGACTCGCAGGCCGTAACATTGCGCGATGCGCTTACCCCGGTTGTGTTCCAAGATCTGCTCCAGCGCACTGAACAGCTGTCCGGCGACGCATTCTTTTGCTGCCAGCGCCTCGTGGATTCGCCCGGGCTGCCCAGCAACATGGCGGTTGACCTGCAGCGTTGGCTGCTGCGTATGGCAGATGGGGCCGTGGCAACTGATCCTACGACATGGTCTGGATACGTGCTGACGCCGCTCCAAGTTGCCCCCAACCGTACTGCCCCCATGGGCATACCACTGGCTCATGTACTGGAGGCAAACCTTGACTTCGTGATCGACACCCAGGCCGAAGACGGTTCGTGGGCGCCCACATGGTCATGGTTTGGCGCCTATCCGGAAGACTGGCCGCAGGCTGAACGCGAATGGCGTGGTGTGCTTACTCTTGAGCGTCTTGAGTGGCTGCACGCCTACGATCGTATTCAAGCTTGACAGACTGGCACGACACTATCGTTGTACTAAGCCTGCTGTTGCCCAAGGAGTAGAGAACGTGACACGCACTATCGCCCCTTATGGATCATGGCGCTCGCCGGTGTCTACACAGGACGTCTTCGCACAGTCAATTGCGATCGACAATCTGCGTCTTGACGGCGGCAGTCTCTATTGGAGCGAACTGCGGCCTGATGGCAAGGCTGCGATCGTACGCCGCGCTCCGAATGGAGCGGTCACCGATGTGACACCTCCTGGCTATGACGCACGCACGCGCGTGCACGAATACGGCGGCAGTGCCTTTGCCGTGTGCGACGGTGTAGTTTACTTTTCCAACTTTGAAGATCAGCATCTCTATCGCCAGGAACCAGGTGCTGCCGCCACAGCTGTTTGCTGCGCAAGACGGTATGCGTTATGCCGATGCGGTGCTGGATCGCCGCCGTGGGCGTATGATCGTCGTCCGCGAAGACCATACAACCGGCGGCGCCCAGGCTGTGAACACCTTGGTGGCGATCGACCTTGCGGCCGGCGGCAGCGGCGAGATATTGGTTGCGGGCAATGACTTCTATGCCAGTCCATGCGTCAGTCCAGACGGCGACACTTTGGCCTGGCTGACCTGGAATCACCCCAACATGCCGTGGGACGGCACGGAATTGTGGCTTGCCAAGCTGCTCCCCGATGGATCGCTCGCCGACCGCCAGCTGCTGGCAGGAGGAGAGAGTGAGTCGGTCTTCCAGCCGTGTTGGTCCGCCGACGGAGATCTCTATTTTGTGTCCGACCGGACAGGATTCTGGAACCTCTATCGCTGGGAGCCCCACACGGGCACGATCACTGCCTTGCATCCAATGGATGCGGAGTTTGGTATGCCGCAGTGGGTCTTCGGAATGTCCAGTTATGCGCTTGCCGGAGACAACCCGCTGATTTGCAGTTACCTTGTCGAGGGCATTGCCCACCTGGCAGTGCTCGACGTGCACACCCTGGCCTTCCAGACGCTGGACCTGCCGTACACTACCATCGATGCCGTGCTTGCCGCACCAGGGGAAGCGTACCTGATTGCGGCGTCTGCTACGACGGTCACGGCCCTGCTGCGGCTCGACCTTGCCACCGGCCAGACCGAGGTCATACGGCGCGCCAGGGACACAGCCCCAGACGCCGGTTATGTATCCGTGGCACAGCCAATTGCTTTCCCGACTAACGAGGGTTTGACTGCCTATGGCTTCTTCTACCCGCCCACGAATCCTGATTTCGGGCCGCCGCCAGGTGAGCTTCCGCCCCTCATCGTGATGAGTCACGGCGGACCTACTGCAGCGACGTCGCCACGGCTCCGCATATCTATTCAGTATTGGACGACGCGTGGCTTTGCCGTGTTTGACGTCAACTATGGCGGCAGCACTGGGTACGGCCGCGCCTATCGTGAGCGACTCAGAGGCATGTGGGGTATCGTCGATCTGGACGACTGCGTAAACGGGGCACGCTACCTGGTGGCTCAAGGTCTTGTGGATGGCAAGCGATTGGCCATCCGCGGCGGCAGTGCCGGCGGCTACACCACGCTGTGTGCACTTACCTTCACCGATGTGTTTGCCGTTGGCGCAAGCTACTACGGCGTCAGCGACCTGGAAGCGCTGGCTAAGGACACACACAAGTTCGAGTCTCGCTACCTGGATAGTATTGTCGGTCCCTACCCGGAGTGTCGCGATATCTACGTTGCGCGGTCCGCCATCCACCACACCAACCTGCTTTCCTGCCCCATGATTCTTCTACAGGGAGAAGACGACCCAATTGTGCCCCTCAACCAGGCACAGACGATGTATGAGGCCGTGCGTGCCCGTGAGCTGCCGGTCGCCATGATCGTCTTTGGGGGCGAACAGCATGGTTTTGTCAGGTTGGAAAACAACGTACGCGCCTTGGAGGCCGAACTCTACTTCTATGCCAAGATCCTGGAGTTTGCGCCGGCAGATCCGATTGAGGCGGTAGAAATTGAGAACCTATAGCGGAGTAGGCTGGGCCGTGCTCGCGGCCCTGCTGGTTCTCCCGCAACCAGCAGGATGCCTTCCCGCTGAATGCCAAGCCGCAGCCGTTCCCTCGGCTTGGGCAGAGGGCGTCCCCCGCCTGTTGTGAGATCGAACTGCAGTAAAGGTGAGCCGGCAGCGTCCGGCGCAAATTGCATGCGGTAAACGCCGCCGCGAAACGAACCGGCTACCACCGTCCCTGGCACATAGGCTGCGATGCCATCATCAGTTCCAGATGCGGTCAAGGCGGCGTCGGGCCGGATAAGAACGGAATATGGCCCTGCCAGAACCTCCGGTGCCGCAGCCGAGGCCAGTGGTAAACGCCCCAATACCGTGTCCACGGAGAGCCCGTCGGGCGTTATCCTTCCGGCGAGTAGGTTATGGAAGCCTAGGAAGCCGGCTACAAATGCGTTGGCCGGCCGGCCATATACCTCCTGTGGTGCCCCATCCTGTGCGATGCGCCCTGCCCGCATGACGACAACGTGATCTGCCAGCGCAAACGCTTCTGACTGATCGTGTGTGACAAAAATCGTGGTCACGCCCACGCGGCGGATGATGGTACGCAGTTCATCTACCAGTTCTTCACGCAGCCGCCGGTCCAGGTTGGCCAGCGGCTCGTCCAGCAGCAGCAAGCGCGGAGATGGGGCAAGCGTGCGCGCTCAGCGCCACGCGCTGCTGCTCGCCACCGCTCAACTCGTCAATGGTGCGCCGCTGATAGCCCCCTAGATCCACGATGTCAAGCATCTCGTCGACACGCTCCTGCTGGCGGAGCTTATTCCAGCCCGCCATGCGCAAGCCAAAGGCCACATTCGCGGCAACGCTCATGTGGGGAAAGAGCGCATAGTCTTGAAACATGAAGCCGAAGCGCCGCTGGTACACGGGCAGATCAACCACGTCTTCGCCGTCAAACAACACACGGCCGCTGTCAGGCGTCTCCAAGCCGGCAATGATACGGAGCAAAGTGGTCTTGCCGCAGCCGCTCGGCCCCAGCAGACAGGCGATTTCGCCGTCGTCGACGTGTATTGTCACGTCGTCAAGCACACGCACGCCCGGGGTAAAACTCTTCACCACGCTCTCTACGTCCAAAACGGCCACTCAGAACTCCTCGTTCTCGTCCATCCGAAAGCGTTCGATGATCAGCAGCACCGCCGCCGTCACCAGCATCAATATTGTGCTCATTGCCAGCGCCTGGCCGTAATTGAGCAGCCCTGGCTGCCCCAGGTAGCGATAAATAACCATTGGCATTGTCGGATGATCGGGCTGGGCGATCAACAGGGTAGCGCCAAACTCGCCCAGGCTGATGGCAAACGCAAAGGCAGCGGCCACCAACAGCGGGCGCCAGAGCAGCGGTATATCGATCGCGCGCCATGTTCGCAGCGGCGACGCGCCGAGCATCGCCGCCGCTTCGTGCAGCCTGCGGTCCAGCGCACGAAGCGAAGGCAGCATCGTACGCACGACGAACGGCAGCGCAATCAGCGAGTGGGCCAAGGGCACCAGCCACAACGAGGTGCGCAGTGGGCCGAGCGCCACGATAAAACCAAAACCCAGCGTGACGGCCGAGGTGCCCAGCGGGAGCAGCAGCAGCGGGTCCAAGATCCGCACCCCAGCGCCAGCGCGGCCGCGCCAGCATGTAGGCGGCAATCACGCCCAACGGCAGGCTGATCGCCAACGTGGCGGCGGCGTAGATCAGCGAGTTTCCCACGGCCGCGATCGGCGCTACGAAGAAGGCGCTCTGGCGCGAATTTACGCCGAGCGCGGCATAGTATTGCAGCGTCGGCGCCCCACCCAGCGTGATGCTGCGCCAGGCCAGTGCGGCCAGGGGTGCCAGCAGCCCTACCATCGTGATGCCGACTGCAGCAGTAATCAGCACCCACTGCCGCCACGTGCGCGGCCGCTTTGCGGTTTTCACGCCCCCAGGCATACGCAGTTGGCGGCTCGTGCGGGCCTGCATACGCGTGTAGATGATCATGATGCTAAACGTCACGGCTAACTGGGCGATCGTCAGCGTGGCAGCTACCGGCAGATTAAAGTAGTACACTGCCTGCCGATAGATTTCGACCTCAAGCGTGGCAAAGGAAGGGCCGCCCAGAATCAGGATCACCCCGAAACTGGTAAAACAAAATAGAAAGACCAGCAGGCTAGCAGCAAGGAGGCTGGGCAGCAGCAGCGGCAGTGTGACCGTCGCAAAGGTCGACCAAGGGCGTGCGCCCAGGACCGCGGCAGATTCCGCTAGATGAGGATTTAGCGTGCTCCAGAAGCCGCCCACGGTGCGGATGATAACGCTGACATTAAAAAAGACGTGCGCCGCCAGGATCAAGGCCAGGCTGTGCTCAAGTTGCAGTGGCGCGGTTGCGAAGCCAAACCAGCGCTGGAGAGCTTGATTGAGCATTCCGCCCTGGCCAACCAGCGCCAGAAAAGCAGAGGCAACCACCACGGTCGGCATGACGAATGGGATCGTCAACAGGGCATGCAGGACTGACTTCCCGCGAAATGAATAGGTTGCGAAGATATATGCCATCGGCAGCCCTGCCACCACCGTGAGCAAAGTGGAGAGCGCCGCCTGCCACGTGGTGAACCACGCAACCTGCCAGAACGAAGCCTGGAGCAAAGTGGCGCCGGCGACTTCAATGCCGCCGGTGCCAAAGGTCGCGTCAGGCGTGAAGCTGACACGCAGAATGCTGATCAGCGGGTAAACGTAGAAAACAGCCAGAAAGCCAAGCGGCAGCAAAAACAGGAGGGTGAGTCCCACCGACTGCAGCCTCCTTTGTCCCCCACGTCCTGGCGTGCGGCGATTTGCGCGGGCTCCTCGCAACTCTACCGCAGAACTGCGTCCGTCCATGTCTGTATCCAGCGCTCACGGTTCGCATCGATTGCCGCCGGGTCAAGCGAGACCGGGTTCCGACGGCGGTGTGGCAAAGTTGACGAATACTTCTGGGAGTTTTGCCTGAGGATTGGCAGGATAGACAAACATCTGGAGCGGAATATCCTCTTGGAACCGTGTGCCGAGCATGTAATCGACGAAACGCTTTGCCAGCTCCGGCTGCTTTGCGCCGCGCAGCACGCCGGCGAACTCTACCTGGCGGAACGCGCCGCCCGGCAAGTCAAGGTTTACGCTGGCCGGCTCTGTACGGCCATCGGTCGCGTAGACGACGTCGGCAGGCGGACTGCTTGAATAGCTTACGACCAGTGGGCGGTCGCCCTTCCCGGCTGATCCGACGGTAAAATGCTCAAAGTAGGCCTCGTTCCAACCGTCTGTGATCAACACATCGTTGGCACGGAGTCCCTTCCAGTAGTCTGCAAACCCATCCTCACCAAAATGGCCGATCGTGGCCAACAAAAAGGCCAGGCCGGGGGACGAAGTAGCCGGATTGGGCGCCACCAACAGGCCCTTGTACTCGGGTTTGGTCAGGTCCTCCAAGCTGGTGGGCAGCGGAATTCCCTTGGCGGCAAACCACGCGGCATCCGCGTTGAGGTTGACGAAGCCATAGTCGATCGGCGTCAGTTCGTCCTTGGGCGCCAGCCTGAGATCAGGTGACACGGCATCGACCCCACTGGCGGCATAAGGCTCGAAGATGTCTGCCTTGAGCGCACGGCTTAGAAAGGTGTTATCCACCCCAAAGAATACGTCGGCCAGCGGTGCATCCTTGCTCAAGATAATCTTGTTCAGCGCCGCACCCGCGTCACCCAGCGTAAGAAACTGGAGCTTGGCGTTGTTAGCCTGCTCGAACTCCTTGACAACGTCATCGCTCACCGCAAACGAATCGTGGGTAGCCACAACCAGGGTTGGCGCCTCGGCGCCAGCCTGATCGGTAGCAGCGGGTGTCGCTGCTTCGCCGGAGGCAGCTGTCCCCGGCCCGGTGGCTGGAGACCCCGTCGTGCCGCTGCAGCCAGACAGCAGAAGTGCCAGCAGAAGTACCAGAAATAGCGAAAATCGGCGCATAGATTGCCTCCTTACATGAACAGAATTGCTGGCAGGCAATGCGCTGCGCAAATAAAAACGCAGGCCCTGCCTGGTGCGGCAAGGCCTGCGCGGTGTGACACGGATGTTATCGCCAACCATGGTTCCCTACGCTGGCATTACCCAGATCAGGTCTGTGGGTCGGCGGCGGATTGGCCACCCTCTCAGCCCGGCTCCCCGAGCTCCCCATGCACGTGAGTATACCCCAGGCACCCCTCGCACCGCAAACTATCTGACCTTCGCCCCAATCAAGATGCCTGCCAACGCCCCCAGACGGTCTGCCACCAGGCAGCGGTAGGGCGCGTGCGGCTTGGCGCAAGTACTGGTTGGGGGTGTTCCAAGTATGCATTCATCTGTTCGTAGCCCGCATCGATCAAGTCGTCGGCATGGCTGAAGTCCGTGGGATCGATGCGATATGGCGCCGCCAGTGTTACATGGTGAAACTTGACGCGACGCACACCGCTCACGAGATACAGGTCATGCTCCACTTGCAGCCGCAGCATGGTGTCCACAGCCCTACTGATGTGGCCGGCGACTCCATGTACGCTGTTACTGCTGATATCGTCGTCCTCCACAAGGCCGGCAGACGCGTGCTCGGCTGCTGCGCCTGCCGCCTTGTCGTCGCCCAAGTGCAGTGCCCAGATGTCGCTGGCGCCCCGCTCCAGGGCGACACGCAGCGGCAGCGTCGTGACGGTCCCACCGTCGACATACCGTTCGCCGTTCACTTCCCACGGCGGATGCAGGGGTGTAAGGGCCGTACTGGCCATCAATGCGTCCAATAAACGATCACTCGGATCGTCGCCAAACACATGCATGCGACCCGTACGTAGGTTTGTGGCTGTCA
>CAWBRX010000030.1:0-194539 GCA_963791135.1 uncultured Chloroflexia bacterium | reverse complement strand
ACTGGTCGACTAGACAGCCGTCGCCATCATGGGGGCCCTTTAAACTGCAGCACCGTCACCCAGGCCAACACCGCCGGCGCCAGCGCCGCCTGCCCTTGCCCCACATACAGGTCGCTGAACTGCTCATCCCGAAGCACTTCCCCCAACTCATCCCGCAACCGTACGTTTACTACCTGGCCTTGTGCACGTCCAGAGTGTGGCGAAACAACTAGTCGTGTGACCAGGTATAAACCTATCCGGAAGTAGTTACGAAAACTGGCTTTGCGCACTATGCTAAAGTGCGGAACAGATAACACAGGGAAGTTCGTCGCCGACCGGTACCCTGGAAACACCTGCTGGATGTGGGCTGTCACAAGTGTAACTCTCACTTGAAAGGAGGAGGCACTATGTCTGGGCGTGCTGCACAGCAAAGCAAAATTCAAGGATATGCGTGTCCAGGGTTTGAGGCGGTGCGGGAGGCGTTTGCAGAGAACTTCGCCCGCCGCAACGAATTGGGCGCAGCCTGCTGCATTTATCACCACGGCGAAAAAGTCGTCGACCTGTGGGGCGGGATTCGCAACGATGCTGGCCGCGCTGACCCCCGCGTTCGGTCTTTTACCATTCGTTGATTTCGAATCCGGGCACTGTACTGGCGCTTGACCAAGAGCATATCTATGCCCGCAACTTCGAAGTGCCGTCGGGCGGCGGTGTCGGCACGGCCCGCGCCATTGCCCACGCCTACAGCGTTTTTGCCACCGGCGGCAAGGAACTTGCGCTGCAGCCCGCGACGCTGCGTGCGTTGGCGGCGCCGCCGGTTGCCGCCGAGCGCGGCTTCTACGACGAGTGCATGAAGGGGCGACATCCGCTTTGCGCTGGGGTTCATGAAGCCCAGTCCGGGCTGGTCGTTTGGTGGGCCTTCGTCATTTGGTTCGCCGGGCGCCGGCGGCTCGCTTGGCTATGCCGACCCGGACGCAGGCGTCGCGCTATGCCTATGTATGCAACCGGATGGGCAAGTCGAACGGCGATCCACGCGATCTGGCGTTGCGCGCTGCGCTGGCGCAGAGCTTGAAAGGGGTCAGTGGTTTGACTGCCGGCCGGTCGTGAATCAAGCGCACGGCAGTGCGGCGGGGGCATCATCCTCCCCTCCTCACCATCTCCCCAATCCAAATCGGCGCAAACGGCGACGTGCACCCTTTCGACACCGGATAGTCCCGATACACCCCCAATTCCTCCCCGATCGCAATGGCCCGCGCCCGCTCCTCGGGACAGTGGATCCCGATCGCCGCCAGGCACGAGTTCATCGTCCACTGCACGGGCGGCGCCGCTGTCGCCATCTCCCCCTCGATCCGGTCGAGCAGCGCCCGGACGTCGAGCCCACCCGGATCCTTGGCGACGCGCTCGGCCGTCAGCCCCCAGCCGGCCCGGCCGGCCCACGGGTCGGGGTCCTGCAGCCAGGCCTCCCGCAGCGCCTCCTTGGCCGCGTGCTGCTTGATTACATACGAACCCAGCCAGTCCGCTACCTGCCCAAAACGGCCCGCCCGCACCATGCCGTCCAGCTCGGCCGCCGAGAGGGCCTTGGGCTTGATCAGGAGGATCCCCAGCAGCTGCGCATCGATGTTGCCGGTCCCCCACAGCGCGAGCCCCAACGCATGGTCGCCCTTGATCGCCGCCGCCAGCTTCCGGATCTCCCCCATCGGCACGCCATACTGGTTGTCGCCGGCCCCATTCTTGGCGTTGTGCGCCCGCCGCTTCTCGTCCCCCAGCGCCGCCAGCCGCGCCATGGTTTCGTCAAGTGTCATCGCCATCTCTCTCGCCTCCTATGTCCAATTGGGGGGAATGCCGCCTGGCGCATGAGTATACTACAAGGAGAGATACAGCTGGCGATGTGTATCTAGTGGTCAGCGCTGCGTTGCGTGGGGCGTTGGAGACGATCTTGTCTGGCTGCACGGCTGCCCTTGCGACCTGGCTGAACTGCGCATACATGCTGCACGGGCAGGAGGTGCGCGTCTGCAGGATCTCGCGCTAGCCACGATACTTGTCAGCGTGCACGCGCAAGGGTGGAGCGAGGCAGACTAGCAAGAAACCCGCATCTGGTTCGGCGAGGGCGAGGGATCCGCGCAGCCTGCAATGGCGCTGCAGCCTGACGGAGAAAGCTCAGAGGTTTGCTAGAGGCAAGCCTGTTGATTACGCAGCTGCCGGGTTGTATCGTGAAAGGTGCATGGCAAGAGCTGTGCTCACCTTTTCGATTTGACTTGACACCTATTCGCTTTTGAGCGACAATGTGATGGTAGACCGTAGCTTACGCCAAGTGCAAATCTATGTTGCGCACAATGGCAAGGCGCCCTTTGAGCAGTGGTTGCATGCGCTGCGTGACAAACAGACCAGGGCACGAATCCTGACGCGTATCGACCGGGTGCGACTTGGCAATCTGGGCGATTGTGAAAGCGTCGGCGCCGGCGTCTATGAACTGCGCATCCACTTCGGTCCGGGCTATCGTGTCTACTTTGGTCTGTACGGTGCGGAGGTTGTCCTGCTGCTGTGCGGCGGCGACAAGTCCAGCCAAGCACGTGATATTGAGATGGCCAAGTCGTATTGGCGGGAGTTCAACGAACCATGACGATCGAGAATAGTGCCGGCCCTACCAGGGCGGCGGTCAAGAGCTACGAGGACTTCCTGCAAGTAGAGCTGCGCGATCCTGAACTGGCCGCCGCGTACCTCACGGCGGCGCTTGAGGGGTCGCAGGAGGAGTTCCTGCTGGCGCTCCGCAGCGTGGCCGACGCGTACGGCGGCCTCGGGGCCGTGGCCGAAGCCACCCAACTGAACCGGCAGACGCTCTATCGCACGCTTTCGGGGCAGGGGAATCCCACGCTCGCCACGCTGCAGGGTGTGCTGCGGGCGGTGGGGTTGACGCTTGCCTTTGCACCTGCCGCTTCTGCACCGTAGGGCCGTCCAACTCGGCCGCCTGGGGCATGAGTATACTACAGGGTGCATTTTACGTTGGGGGCGGGAGGGCACAAGGTCCGGCGGAACAACTACTGCCGTTAGGATGAGGCTCTCGCCGCCGGACCTTATGCCCCTACAGTCCGTGCGCGCCCCGAACATGAAATGCGCCCCGACAAAAAAGCCTTGGTTGACAGCCGCACGCTTGCTGTGCTAGGGTGAGCCGCTTCCCGCTCCCGTTGCCTGGTATGCTGCCAAACGCGAAGTGCCTATGCGTACTCTCCCCGACTCTGCTGGTGAAGATGATGGCTCCGCCGCAGCGCGGCCGCCCGTCCCGCTCGGCGGCGACCAGGTGGGGAAGCTGTGCGCGGCGCTGGAGGACGCGTTTACGCTCGACCAGCTGCGCCAGCTGATGGTGATGGGGCTGGACGGCAACCTGCGCCTCAACCTCGATGCGGTGGTGCCGGTGGCAGGGCGCAACCTGCACGATATCTGTAACGATCTGGTGCTGTGGGCGCTGCGCGACGAACGCGTGGGGCTCCACGGCCTGCTGGACGCCGCCCTGCGCACCAACCCCGCCAATCCGCTGCTGCTGGCCTTGCAGACAGAATGGGCCGGCGTCACCTTTACGGCGCCCCCCTGCCCCTACCCGGGCATGAAACCCTTTACCGCCGCCGAACGCGGCCGCTTCTACGGCCGCGACGGCCGAGATCCAGGGCGCGGTCGACCAGCTGCGCCGCCGCCGCTTTCTGGCCGTCATCGGCTCCTCGGGCAGCGGCAAGTCTTCCCTGCTGGCAGCAGGCATCCTCCCCGCCCTGGAGACGTCACACTATTTCGCCGGCATGCCCTGGGACGTGCACACCATGCGGCCGGGGGCCAGCACCCTTTACGACGCTTGCCACACTGCTCGATCTCACGTGGCGCGAATGGTGGGGAGGACGGCGCGCCGCCGAAGCGGTGGCCCCCACGCTGCCGAACCGGCGCCGCGGGCACACGCCTGCTGCTGGTGGTAGACCAGTACGAGGAGCTGTTCACGACCGCTGCGGCCCCCGAGCGCGATCGCTTTGAGCAGACGCTGCTCCAACTCCTGGCGGTACCGGACTTCTACCTGGTCCTCGCCGCCCGCGCCGACTTCTATGCCAACTTGATGGCCTCGCCGCTGTGGCCGCAGATCCGCGAACACCGGCTGGAGATCACGCCGCCGCGCGGCGATGCCCTGCGCGAGGCCATTGCCCTGCCCGCACGCGATGTGGGCGTGCAGCTGGAACCCCAACTGGTAGAGCGCTTGCTCGCCGATGCGGGCGAGGAGCCGGGGGTGCTGCCTTTCGTGCAGGAGACGCTGGTGATGCTGTGGGCCCATGCCGGCCGCGCCCGCATCGGGCTCGACGCCTATACGGACCTGGTGGGCGACAAGAGCGGGCGCTCGGGCCTGCAGGTGGCGCTGGCCGACCACGCCGACTACGTCTATCTTGACGTGCTGGCGGACGACAGCGCGCCGCGCCGTGGCCCAGCGGATCCTGCTGCGCCTGGTCCAGTTTGGCGAAGGCCGCGCCGACACGCGGCGGCAGCAGACGGTCGACGAGCTGCGCAAGGGCACACGCCAGGCGGACGTATTTGACGGCGTGCTCGCCACGCTGACGGCCAACCGGCTGCTGACGCTGAGCGACGAGGCGCGCCAGGTGGACCTCTCGCACGAGGCGCTGATCGGGGGCTGGCCGCGCCTGCGCGAGTGGATCGACCACCGCCGTGTCGCCGAGCTGACACGGCGGCGGCTCGAGGAGAAAGCGGGCGAGCGCCAGCGGCTGCGCCAGAAGACGGCGACGGTGGGCTGCTGGATGCCGTAGAACTGGCCGAGGCCGAGGCCTGGGTAAAGGGGCCGGATGCGGCCGACCTGGGGGTGAGCGATGACCTCGCTGCGCTGATGATCGACAGCCGGCGCGGCCTCGCAACGTGCGGCCCAGCGGCTGCGCCGGCGCAGCCAGGGGCTGGCCGTTGCGCTGGCGGCGGCGCTGCTGGCGATGGCCGTGGCCGTGCTGCTTTTCTTTAACGCGCAGAATGAGGCGTACAACGCCAGCCAGGCCAGGGCCGACGGCGCAAGCGAACGCCGCCGAAGCCGTGAAACAGCGGGAGGCGGCGGTCGCCAGCGCGGGCGAAGCGGTCAACCAGCGCGCCACCGCCGAAGCCAATGCTGCCGCCGCGCAGCGCGCCGCCCATCGGGCACAGGCCAATGAGCTGGCCGTGTACGCGCAGAATGGGCTTGCCTTGCAGCCGGATGACCCGTCTGTGCCGCTGCTGCTGGCAGTCGACGCCGTAGAGACCACCTGGCGCACCGACAACTACGTCACGGCCAATGCGGACCGTGCTTTGCAGGATGCCGTTGTTTACGCCGCCCCCTACCGCATGGCACTGCCGCGCGATCCGAACGGCGGCGTTGTCAGCTCGGCGGCGTACAGCCCTGACGGCAGGGCCATCGTCACCGCCGGCACCGGGGGCGCTGCGGGCATCTGGGATGCAGCCACGGGACAGGAACTGCGCCAACTTGTCGGGCAAACAGGCACAATTACCTCTGCTGTATACAGCGCTGACGGTAAAACCATCGTCACGACGGGTGGCGATAACCACGCCCACATCTGGGATGCAGCCACCGGCCGGGAGTTGTCCCGGCTAACAGGGGAGTGGCTGTGACGACAGCGCCAATTGTGCGCCAACCTATGCGGCCTTCAGCCCCGACGGCAAGCAGCATCGTCACCACGAGTACAGACGGCATCGCCCGCATCTGGGACACAGCCACAGGCAAGGAGCTGCGGGGGCTTGCGCTGCAGGGCGACGCCGTCCACTCGGTGGCCTTCAGCCCCGACGGCAAGCGCATCGTCACCACGAGTACAGACGGCATCGCCCGCATCTGGGACACAGCCACCGGCAAAGAGCTGCTCAAGTTTGAAAGTACGGGCCCGCTCGATTCGGCAGGTTACAGCCCGGACGGCAAGACCATCGTCACGACCGGCGACAGCCAAAGGCAGCCGACCCGCGCCATTATCTACAGAACCGTGGGCATCTGGGATGCTGCTGCGGGCAAGGAGCTGCTCGAGCTCGCCGGCGACAGCGGAGAGGTCACGTCGGCTGCCTTCAGCCCGGATGGCGCGAGCATTGTCACCGCCGGCAGCGACGGCAGGGCACGCGTCTGGGATGCGGCGCCGGCGAGGAGCAACGGGCGTTAAACGGCCACGGCGGCGCCGTCTTATCTGCGGCCTACAGCCCCGACGGCAAAACCATCGTCACCGCCAATGCCGACGGCGTCGCCCGCATCTGGGGCGCCGCCACCAGTGCGGAGCTGCGGGAGATCACCGGTTACTACAATGTTGCTTGGGCGGCCTACAGCCCAGACGGCAAGACGATCGCCGGCACGAGTGGGGATGAGTTCATGATATGGGATGCGGCCACAGACGAAGAGCTGTACAGGCACAGCTTTACGGTAGGGGGCAATACCAACAGGGTCCTGGCCGCGGGCGATCGCTGGGATGGCAAGTCCTTTTTCACCACCGACGATACCGGTGCCGTCCATATCTGGGATGCGGTCACATGGCAAGGAGTTGCTCCAACTCACCGGCCACAGCTACCAGGTCTACTCTGCCGCGTACAGCCCGGATCGCATGTACATTGTCACCGCCGGCTGTGAAAGCCGTGACGAGCATATTTCCTGTCAAAACAGCACCGCCCGCATCTGGGATGCGGCCACCGGCCAAGAAGTGCGCCAACTCGCCGGTCACAGCGACTATCTCAGGTCTGCGGCCTACAGCCCCGATGGCAAGACGATTGTCGCCGGGGGCTGTGACACCCGTGGCGAGGATGGTTCCTGTCAAAGCAGCACCGCCCATATCTGGGATGCGGCCACCGGCCAAGAAGTGCGCCGGCTCAAGGGGCACACCGACGATGTCTTGTCGGCGGCCTACAGCCCCGATGGCAAGACCATCGTCACGACTAGTTACGATCGCACTGCCCGCGTTTGGGAGGCGGCCACAGGCAAGGAGTTATTCCCCCTCGGCGGCGACAGCGACGGCGGCGTCTTCTCGGCCGCCTACAGCCCGGATGGCAAGAGCATTGTCACCGCGCATGGCGACGCCACCGTGCGCATCTGGGCTGCGGCCACCGGCAGTGAGCTGCGCCGGCTCACCGGCCACGGCTGTAATGGCAATGACACCTGTGTCGTCTTCTCGGCAGCCTACAGCCCCGACGGCAAGCACATTGTCAGCACGGGTATTGACCAGACCGTACGCATCTGGGATGCGGACATAGATCAACTGCTGGCCAAAGCGAAAAGCCTGGTCCCGCGCGACCCGCCGCTCCTCACCCCGGAAGAGCAGCAGCGCTACGGGATGAACTGAGTGGGGGATGCGGCCGTGTGGCGCGCAAGTATTTGCATCCCCTAGCACCGGATTCATTCGGTGGCAACGGTGCTCCCCCCCAATGGGTGTGCTACTCAACGCTTACTACTTGATGTACAATTACACGTGACGAACGCAATCGCTCCCAAAATGAATGACATGGTCGCAACCTCGAGCGATGCAGATTCACACCCAGGTTGTGCCGGCGAGGGTATCTGCAAAATTGAGGTGACCGCTTATGCGCACCAGTCAACCGCGGCTGGTCCTCATTCTCGCTTTTTTGGCCGGATGTCTGTTGTTCCTCATCGATATGGCGCTGCCCCAGATTCAGTTTGGGGTGCTCTATCTTCTCTGCCTGATTGCCGCCTATCTCTGGGGCAGACGGCAAGATATCTACATTGTCGCCGCCTTGCTGAGTGTGCTGCTGCTTGCCGATTACCTGCTGGTAGAGCCGCCACGCAATGCAGTGGAGTATGGCAACTACCTGCTGCGTTTCATCGGGCTGTGGGCAATCGCGCTGGCTGCTCGCCCAGCGCCTTGACCTACAGGACCAACTCATTCGCCAGAAGCAGCAGCTTGAACAAGATATCCAGGCGCGCACAGCTGATTTGCAGGCAAGCGAACAGCGCCAGCACCAGGTGGCGGAGCGTTTTGCCAGGCTGTTTCACTCCAGCCCTAATCCCACAGTCCTCAGCCGGCGCCTGGATGGCCGCATTCTCGAAGTCAATGACGCGTTCGTGCAGGTCAGCGGCTACACGCGCCGGGAACTGATCGGCAGCACCAGCGTTGCATTGAACATACTGTCTCCGGATGTCCGCGCCGGCTTGATGGAAATTGTTGGGAGTCAAGAACATGTACGTGGTTTGGAGTTCGAGTTTCGCGCCAAGGCGGGCAATGCCGTCCCTGTACTGAGCTTTATCGACCAGCTCGAGGTCGACGGCGAAGTCTGCCTGCTCTTGTCGCTTGTCGACATCGGTGCGCGCGAACACATGGAACAAGAGCTGCGCTTGCTCAACGATCTACTTGAGGATCGCGTCGCGCAGCGGACTGTCGACCTACAACAGGCTTTGGACGAGCTGCAGCGCGCCAGCCGGCTCAAGGACGAGTTTATGGCCACGGTCAGCCACGAGCTGCGCACGCCGCTCACGGGCGTCCTGAGCCTGACCGAGCTTCTTGCTGCGGAGGTCGGCGGCCCGCTCACGCCACGCCAGGCCAAATATGTGCGTGGCATTACACAGAGCGGTGCCCGCCTGCTGGAGGTGGTAAACAGCATTCTCAGCTACACCCAACTGCTGGCGGGCATGGTAGAGATAGAGTGCAGCCCGGTCCCGTTGGCATATCTGCTCAATATCACCGCCACCGCGCGGCGCGCGGAGGTCGATGCCCGGCACCAAACGCTGCAGGTTGCGGTCGATCCTCACGATCTTACCATCGTGAGCGACGCCACCGCCCTTGCCGGGATTCTCAAACGCCTGCTTGACAACGCTATCAAGTTCACGCCCGAGGGCGGGCAGATCGGCGTCGAAGCCCAGATCGGCACCCAGCCCGATACCATACAACTCGTCGTTTGGGACACCGGTATCGGCATTCTTCCCGGCCAACTCGAGCACATCGTCAAGCCGTTCATCCAGGCTGATGCCAGTCTCACGCGGCGCCACGAAGGCGTGGGTCTCGGCCTCGCCTATATCTACCAAATGGTCCAGCTGCTTGGCGGGCGCCTCGATCTAGAGAGTGAGCCCGGTCACGGCAGCCGCTTCATCGTCAGCTTGCCCGCCGAACCGCGCCCTGCAGCGCGTGGGCCGGTAAGCAAGCATTTGTCCGACCATCTGACCAGCAAATGACGGTCGTTTTGGCTGGGATGGCTGAGGGTTAACGCATCCCAACCGCTACTCTGGTGCCAGCGCAGCTGCCACTGCCTTGGCCAGCAGCCAGCTGCTGGGCGGCTTGTCCAGCCAGGCGGCGACGCCGGCCTCGGCCAGCCCGGCGCGGTCTTCATCCGGCGCGTGCCCGCTCATCAAGATCACCGGCGTGCGCACGCCATGCTGCCGCAGCGCCTTGACGAGGCCGATGCCGCCGAGCCGCGGCATGACCACGTCGCTGATGATCAGGTCCACCTGGCCGTGCTCGCTGCAGCAGCCAATCCAGCGCCTCCTCGCCGTTGGCGGCCTGGGTCACCCGGTAGTGCCACAGCGTCCAGCAGGTCGACGACCGAGGCGCGCACGGCGGCATCGTCCTCCACCACGCAGGATGCATTCGCCGTGTCCCTGCGGGCAGTTGGGCGTGCGCCATCGCCGCCGCGCGTATATCCTCAGCCGCAACCGCCGCCGGCAGATAGATGGTAAAGGTCGTGCCTGCGCCCGGCTCGCTTGCCACGGTGATGTAGCCATCGTGCAGCGCCACGATCCCGTGCACCTGCGCCAGGCCTAAGCCCGTGCCCTTGCCCAGCTCCTTGGTGGTAAAGAAGGGTTCGAAGATGTGCGTCGAGGTGGGCGGGCGCGATGCCGCTGCCCGTATCGCTCACCACCAGCCGCAGCCAGTCGCCCTGCGGCCATGCCCGGCAGGGGCGGCGTGGCGTGCGGCCCCAGCTGCAGGCGCGCCAGCTCAAACGCTGAGTTGGCCGCCCGCAGGCAGCGCGTCGCGCGCGTTGACGGCCAGGTTCATGACCAGCTGCTGCAGGCGGGTCGGATCGGCCAGCACGAAGTACTCGCCGGGCGAGGCGACAAGCGCGATCTCGATGTTCTCGGGCAGCGTCTGGCGCAGCAGCTTCACCTCTTCCTTGAGCAGCGGCAGCAGGTCAAGCTGCTGCCGCTCAAACACCGACTGGCGGCTGAAGTCGAGGATCTGGCGGATCATGCGCGTGGCGCGCTGGGCCTGCTCCATGATGGTCTGCGTGCGGGCGCGCTCCTTCTCGGTCAAGCTCGGCGCGCTCGCCTAATAGCTCGGCGTAGATGGAGATCACCGTCATGATGTTGTTGAAGTCATGGGCGATGCCGGCCGCCAGCTGGCCGACGGCAGCCAGCCGCTCCTGGCGCTGCAGCTGCTCCTGCACCGCGTGCTCGATCGTGGCGTCGTGCAGCACGAGCACCCAGCCGGCAGGCACCGGCCCCGACTCCAGGGAACGCGCGATGAGTTCATAGTATCTCTGCCCCACCTGCAGGGTGTGCCACTGGCCCATGGGGGGCGACAGTGAGGAAAGCCTCCAGGGCCGTGCCTCCCAGCTGCACCAGCCGCTGTATCCTGCGTCGTACTCTGCCAACAGCGCCAGCATCTGCTCTGCGCGTGGGTTCGCCAGCAGCACGCAGCCCAGGTTATCCAGCAGCAGCACGCCCTCGGGCACGCTGTGCATGACCTGCGCCAGCTGATCCGCCTTATCCTGCAGCTGGTGCAGCAGTTCCTCGCGCTCCAGGTCGCGCAGCTTGCGCTCGGTGATGTCCTGCACGACGCCCGACAGCTGCACGAAACTGCCATGCTCGTCCATGATACGTGTCGCCGGGCATCAGCATGCACATAGTGGACGCTGCCGTCCGGCCACACCACCCGGTACTCGGCCTCGTAGCCGGCGGTGTTCGGCCAGCAGGGCGCGATTCTGGGCGCGCACCCTCTCGGCGTCATCCGGATGGATGGCCTGCGTCGATCACCTGGTTGAGGTCGGCATAGTGGGCTGTGGGGTCAAGACCAAAGATACGCTTTGCTTCGTCCGACCAGCATGATGGTGTTGCTGCGCAAATCCCAGGTCCAATGGCCGACATGCGCCACTGCCTGCGAGCGCTTGAGCGCCGCCTCGCTGCGCAGCAGGGCTTGCTCCGCCTGCGTTGCGCTCGGTCACATCGTGCATAATCGACGTAGTACAGCTGCCGGCCGTCCAATTGGACCGGGCTGCTGTAGCGCTTCGAGGTCGCGCACGGAGCCGTCCGCACGCCGCTGCTTGAAGCGGTAGAAGTGGCGTCCTTCGGCATCTGCCCGCGCGATCTCCGCCCGCACTTCTGCCGCGGCGGCACATGGATGTCGAAGGCACTCATGCTGCGCATCTGCTCACGGCTCCAGCCGTAATAGGCCGCCGCCGCCGGATTGGCATCCACGATCGCGCCGCTGGCGCGTTCACCAGCACCATGACGGTGTGATTGTCCTCGAACATGGCTGCGATAGCGCGCTTCGCTTTCGCGCAGGGCCATTTCGCCGCGTTTGCGCTGGGTGATGTTCTCGTGCGCCACCACCAGCCACGGCGGGCCCGCTCGGGCATGCGCGAGATGCGGGCGACAAACCAGCGCTGTTCGCCGGGGCTGTGGCAGGCATACTCGAACTCCACCAGCTCGGTTTCGCCCGCCAGCACCGCCTGCGCATGCCGTCCAGCCACTGCTGTGCCTCCGCGCAGCCGGCGGCTGCGGCCGCCCGGCATACGGCGGCATAGTTGGCGCCCTCGCACAGCGTTGGGGTGCGCTGCTGCCGGCGGGTACATCAGCCGGCAGATTCGCCGCCGCAAACTGCCGCCATGCCCGGTTGACGGCCACGATCGTGCCGTCGGCAGCGACGATGGCGATGTGCGCCGACAGGCCGTCGAGCGTGGCGCGGGCAAACCGTTCCGCCTCTGCCAGCGCCAGTTCGGCGCGCTTCGTCTCGGTAATGTCGATGTGCGAGCCAAACATGTGCGTGGCGCTGCCGGTTTCGTCATAAACGAGTGCCGCCTGCGTCAGGATCCAGCGATAGCTGCCGTCCTTGTGGCGCATGCGAAACTCTTGCTCAAAGTTTGGCCAGGGCGCCGCCAGATAGGCCTGCGTGTTCGCCTGCGCCCGCGGCAGATCGTCGGGATGGACGCGCTGCTCCCACTCGGCATGGTCGTCGCCGATTTCGTCCTCGTCATAGCCAAGCTGGCGCTTCCACTCCGGCGAGTAATAGCTGCGGTTGGTGCGCAGATCCCAGATCCCACAGGCCCACATTGGCCGCCTGCACTGCCTGCTGCAGCCGCCGCGCCAGCACACGTTCGGATTCCTCGGCGCGTTTGCGTGCGGTGATATCGAGGGCAACGACAAGGACGTTGTGCGTGCTGCCGTCCTCGCCGCACTAACGGCGCCGAACGCACGTCGAAGGATTCGCCGGTGGGGTAGGTCAGTTCATATGCCTGTTCCTCGCCTGCAAGTGTGGCACGCAGGTGGGGTTCCGCCTGGGCAAACGTAACGGCAGGCATGAGGTCGGCGAGCGCCCTGCCGAGGAGCGCGTCGCGAAGGCCAGCGTGACTTTGCCATCAGGCTGCCGCCGGCGAACACAACGCGCAGGTTCTCATCGAAGATATAGACGGCGCTGTTGGGCAGATGTTCGGCCAGCTCGCGATAATGGAGCTGGACCTGCCCACTGTCGGCAGGTTTACTGGTCATAACTTACCCTCACAAGCAGCTTGGCAAGCAAAATGGCGGCGTTGATCCTGTCAGTTGCAGTAGAGGTCCGCGTACTATGCATAGCTGCATCAACAAGCGGTTGTTGGCTGATTTCAGATAGGGATTGTGAAGCAGGCCACGTAAGTACGGCCGCCATACCTTAAGCGGTTGCAGAGTGTGTGCCGAGACTAGCGCGATTGATACGTGCTTTAGTATAGACGCGTCGTGCCCAGAATTCATCTGCCAATTGGCCAGTTGTGGAATTTTATATCTGGTATTTTCTGATGTGCAAAACCTTACCAACGGCCATGAGGTGGCGTTCGTCGGAGGGGGTGTGGAGGGGGGAACGCTGCACAGAGGAATAGATGCAGCGCCCCCAGTAGTGAACAAATGACCGTTATGCAACTGGCCGCGGATTTCGCCGCCGGGGAAGTCACCTGGCCCGGTGTTGGGTGGATCCACGAAGTCGTTGGTGTGCACGTTGACGTACACGCTGCCGGCGTCGATGGCGTCCAGCAGTGCGGTAAACCCGTGTAGATATCTACGGTGGCGCGGGAATCGCGCACAGAGAGACGCGCCGGATTTAGATCTTGCGCACGTTTACGGCTGCCGGACCCTTGGGCCCCTGCTCAATCGAGAATTCGACCTTGTCGCCTTCGCTGAGGCTACGGAAGCCTTCGGCCACGATCGCGGATTGGTGGACAAAAACGTCCTTGCCGCCTTCAACCGCCAGGAAGCCAAATCCCTTATCGTCATTGAACCACTTCACGGTGCCGGTTACACGTTGACTGCTCATTGTTGAAAACTCCTTACTTTCCTTGGTACTACATCTTCACGTGAACTCTTCACGTAAACTTAGCGCAAGACGTCGATGTTTCCAGCAAGTGAACAAAAAGAAACCGCCTGGCTTGTTGATCCCGGCGGTGTTTCGACCAACTTGTTCAGAACCCACAACATCTTACACGTCTACAATACCATACATTCACCTCAGTGTGAAATGCGACTGAGTGTGCCCACAATCTCCAGCTCTCCTCTCGTGAAACATGCAGATTGAGAATTGAAAAGCGTTGACGCCAGTCCCCAGCACGCTAGAGCATTGTAAGTGGTAACCACCTCTTCCTGATCACGCGCAGCATCTTGATCCTGTGGCCGTTCTTTCAACGGTGGGACAGTTGACCACATTGGTCAAAGACCAGCTCAGCTTGCCGGCGGGTGCGTGGCGGGCGTCCGCCTAATGCCTATGCGCCGGCGCTGCCGCCGCCTCCCCTTCCCCATGCGCCACCTCGCCGGCGGCTGCCGTCGCGTCGCCGGCGTAAAAGATCCCCTCATTGGCAGCATAGCTCACCTCGTGAAAGCGCGGTTGGCGGCAGCGAGATCTTCGGGCCGCAGCCCCCTAAATAAGGGCGTGCTCCCCAGGATTTCGAGCCGGCGCCCGATGCTGCACTGGTGAGGCCGAACGTCTTCTTGTTTAAGTGGCGACCCTTTCCGTGTTGGCATAAAGCCCTCTTCCTTGGCCGCATTGCGCAGCGTCCCCACCGGGGGAATGCCGCCGGACCTTGTGCCCCGCGCCCCTGAAACGCGCCTCCGCCAATCCTAAATGGGGGATGCCTCCTGCTGCTTCGGCCACGTAACAAAAAACGTGGCCCCCGCCCCCACGGCCGATTCAACGCTCACGGCGCCACCCCGGCTCTCGACGATCCTCTTGACCAAGGCCAGCCCGATGCCGCTCCCCTCTACCTCGTCGCGCGGCTTTAAGGTCTGATACATGACAAAAATCCGTTCGTGGTACGCAGGATCGATGCCGGGACCGTCGTCGCTGACCGCAAACACGACCGCAGCGGCCTGCTCCTCCGCCGCGATGCAGACACAGCCGCCGCCCGGGCGATCGTGATGCTTGTAGGCATTCTCGATCAGGTGGCGGAACACCGCCGCCAACGGCACGCGCTCGGTATAGAGCGTGGGCAGGAGCCCCACGACCTCCACGCCAAAGCCCGGCGGCACGTTCAAGTCCTCGACGGCGTCCTGCACCAAGAGCTGCGTATCGACAAACTCCAGCACGTGGCGCACCCGCCCCACCCTGGCGTACGTCAGCAGGTCGTCCAGCAGCTTGTCCATGCGCCGGACGCGGCCGTCGAGCTTGGCCAGGTACGCCTGCGCCGCCGGCGGCAGCCCCGCGCTCTCCTCCTCGATCCAGGCTGCCAGGTTCGCGATCGCCCGCAGCGGCGCCTTGAGGTCGTGCGACGCCACGTACGCAAAGCGATCCAGCTCGTCGTTGCTGCGCTGGAGCTCGGCCGTGCGCTCGCGCACTCGCTCCTCCAGCGAGGCATTGAGCGCTTGCAGCTCCTCTTCATGCCGCCGCCGCTCGGTCACGTCGTGGACGATGACGACATAGCCCGTGAGCTTGCCCTCGCCGTCACGCAGCGTCCGCATCACCGCGTCGCCATAGACTTGCTGCCCCTGCCGGTTGTGATGCGTCACGGGGGTCGTGTGCGGTGTAGCTGCCTCCGCCGCTGCCACTGCCATTGCCAGTGCGGCCTGCCGTACCTCGGGTGTCGCGCTCGCTTGCACGACCTCGGCCAGGGGGCATCCCAATACCTCCTCCTCCTGCCAGCCGTACAGCCGCTCGGCCCCCTTGTTCCAGCGCGTGATGTTGAAGGCGCGGTCGATTACCATCACCGCATCGCTCATGTTCGCCAGCAGAAACGCCTCGTAGGCCAGCTGCTCCTCATACTGTTTGCGCGCCGTGATATCGGCAAACGAGACCGCCACCCCATCGCCGAGCTTGACCGCCATGTTGCGAAACCAGCCCTCTATGCCGTCTCCCGCGTATCTAAGCTCGAGTTTGTGGGGCTCTCCGGTCTCGACGACCTTGACATAGCGCTCAAACAGTTCGCTGTTTTGCTTGTTGCCGGGCAGGACGGCAAGCAGCCGGTGGCCTACCAGCTCTGCGCGGCTGTGTTTCAAGATCGCAGCTGCCGTGGGATTCACATAGGTCCAGCGGAAGTCGACAATAGTGCCCGCATCGTTGCGCACCGCCTGGAGAATGGTGAAGGCGTCGAGCGAGAGCTCTTGCGCCACCCGGACCAGCTCGCGCTCTTCGTCCAGGCGCGCTTCCGCGCGGCGCAGCGCCTCCATCAGCAGGACGATGCCGCTCGTCACCGCCACAAACGCGATGGCCTGTACCGGCCGCCATAAGCCGGGCTCGCCGGAGTTGGTTGGGGGCGTCAGCCAGGTGAGCAGCGCCAGCGTGGTCAGTCCCACCGAGAGCAGCCCCGGCCCCATGCCCGCCAGCAGCCCGGTCAGGATAATCGCCGCAAAGATCAGCAGGATAGGCGTATGCTCGCGGAGGGGCGGCACCGCCAGCGTAATCCCCACCGCCAGCGCCACCAGCACACAGGCGCTCCCATACCGCACCCAGCCCGAGCGCGTACGGATCCCTTGCTTCAGCGCCTCACCGTCGGCAAACAACTGCACCGGTCCATCCTTTGGCCGCCGGCAGGTGCAGGGACGTCGGCTCTCCTGTTCTGGCGTCAGCGGCCTGGCCTTTATTATGCAGGGAATAGAACCGAACATCAAGGACTGCGCCAAATGAAACGGAAATGCCCGGCTCGTTTACGCCCAAACAGGCGTATAATAGAGAGAGGTCAAGACGCATGCGCGTGGCGTTGGCTGCCTGCGGGCAGCGAGGAGGTTGAGCCATGAAGCGCAACGACCTGTTCACCAAGCTGCTGGCGATCGGTGGCACAACCTTGTCTGGCTGCCGCTGCTGTCCCTATCCTGTTGGCGGTAATGGCGTATTCTTCCTACGGCGTGCCGTTGTTCGACTACCTGATGCCTGCGGAGCTGTTCCCGCTCGCGCTCGCCGGCGCAGCTGCTGCTGTGCACTATTCTGTCGTATTCAGCATATACCGATGGGGACTGCTGCGGCAATAGGGTGGCGAGGTCCGCCCTAAGCAAGCATAGAAGCTCCTTGTTCTCTGCCCCGGCCGCAGGTATACTGGCACAAACACATCTCCATCCGCCTGCCCCTACCACGACCTATGCAGCCTACGACCACCTAGACCAACCCGTCCCACACATGCACGCCCGTCAAACGCGAGGCGCAGAACGTTATGTCCTTATCTCGCTTACCTGCTTTGGGCTGACGGTGGCCGGTACCCGCGTCTACCTGGAGTTGACCGGCTACCCCCAGATCGGGAACGCGGAGCTGCACATCGCCCATGCGCTGTGGGGCGGCCTGCTGCTGGTCCTCGCGGCCCTGCTGACCTTGATCGTCGCCAATCGCTGGGCATTTTCGCTCAGCACCGTGCTCAGCGGCGTCGGGGTGGGCCTCTTTATCGACGAGGTGGGCAAGTTTATCACCCAGAAGAACGACTACTTCTTCCCGCCGGCGGCGCCCATCATCTATTCGGCCTTCTTGCTGATGGTGCTGCTCTTCCTATTGGTGCGCCGCGCGTGGCGCTCCAGCCCACGGCGCAGCATGTACGCCGTGCTCGAGAAGTTCGGCCGCGTGCCGGACAACGACCTGGACCCCCACGCCCGTGCCCGCCTGCTGGCGGATCTGGACAACGGCCGCACCTCCCCCGAACCACACATCGTGGCGCTGGCGGAGCAGCTAACGGCCTACCTGCAGGGGAGTTCTCTCCCCCTCGTCCCCTACCGGCCCGGCCTCTGGGCGCGCACGCAGCGTTGGGTGCGGGGGCTCGGCGAGAAAGTGGGGCGCAAGCGCCACCGCATCATCATCATGGTGCTGCTCGCGTTTGACGGCACCATCGCGCTCCTCGTCGCCGCGCTCCTCGTCTGGGCCTGGTTCGCCATCGTGCTGGGCGCCCCGGACATGCCCAAGGTGCATCTCGTCATCGACGACCCGGGCGCCCCGCACCCCGCCTGGATCGCCGTAGGCCTCTTCCTACAGGTCCTCATCAGCGTCCTCAACCTCGTCGCCCTGGTACTCTTCTGGCGCAAACACGAGCGCAGTGCGGTCAACACGGCCCTCTTCGCCGCCCTCCTCGCCTTCACGATCGTCAACCTCCTAAACTTCCACGTCAGCCAATTCGGCGCCCTCGCCGCCTTCTTCACCAACCTCGCCGTCCTCTTCGTCCTCTTCGCCTACCGTTCCTGGTACCTCTCCCCACCCTCGCCCAGCGCCTAGACACGTCCCAGGAGACACCTCCAGGAAGTGGCATACTTCCAGGAAGTGGCGTACTTCCAGGAAGTGGCATACCTCCAGGAGGTGTCCCCGAGGAGGTGCCCGCCGGCCCACCTACCCGGCCGCCACCTTACAACCCACTTCAGTGGGTTTCGCACCCCACTAGCACCGAATGAATGATTTTGTCGGGCATTCGGGCAGGGGTAGAATAGGGCGAGCAAATAAAGGCGAGGCTGAGAGGGAGACAACAAGGGAGAACAACAATGACAATGGCACCGCGGCAGCGCAAGGGAGATTCCGAGCGACACGGTGGAGTTGGTGCGGGCGGTGTACCCGGGGGGCAACGAGTACATCCGGTTGCGAGATGAGTTGGGGGCAGTGTTTCCGGATGAGCAGTTCGGCGACCTGTACGTGGCGCAAGGGCAGGCGGCGATAGCGCCGGCGGTATTGGCGTGGGTGACGGTGCTGCAGTTCAAAGAGGGGTGGTCAGACCGGGAAGCGGCGAAGGCGGTGCGCGGACGGATCGATGTGAAGTATCTGCTGGGGCTAGCACTGAAGCATCAAGGGTTTCACCATTCGGCGCTGGGGGCATTTCGGCGCGGCTGGTGGAGAACGGTGCGGAGGCTGCGGCTGCTGGAGGAACTGCTGGCGGTGTGCCGTGCGCGGGGGTTTGTGAAGGCCGGTGGGCGGCAGCGGACGGACTCGACGCCGGTGGTGGCGGCGGTGCAGACGCTGAACCGGCTGGAGTGCTCACGAAACGCTGCGGCTGGCGCTGGAACGAGTGGCGGAACTGGAACCGGAATGGCTGCAGCGCAAGTGCCGCCGGAATGGTACGAATGGTACGGCCGGCGCCTGGAGGCGTCCGCAGATGGCCAAGCGTGCGGCGGAGAAGGAACGCTGGCAGGTGCGGATCGGGGCGAGCGGCTGGCAACTGCTGCTGGCGGTGCAGGATGCACGTACCCCCGCCGACTTGCGCCAGTTGCCGGCGCTAGACTGCAGCATGCGTCTGGATCCAGCAGTACTCGGTCCAGAAGGATCACTCCAGTGGCGCACAGATGCGCAAGGGCTGCCGCCGAGCAACCGTTTCATCCAGTCGCCGCACGACCCGGAGGCGCGCCTTCGCACCAAGCGCCAGCACACAGTGGACCGGGTACATGGTGCACCTGACCGAAACCTGTGATGATGAATTGCCGCATCTGGTCGTCAACGTGGAGACGACGCCGGCAGCACCGGCGATGCCGACATGACCGCCGTGATTCATACGCACCTGCCGGACAAGGACCTGCTGCCGGGCAAGCACTATGCCGATACCGCCTATCAGTCGGCGACCAACCTTGTGACCAGCAGCCGGCAGGGCATTGACCTGATCGGACCGGCCCCCGTGGACACCAATTGGCAGGCGCGGCGGCAGACGGGCTTTGACATAGCCAGTTTCGACATCGACTGGGACGCACAGGTCGTCATCTGTCCCGCAGGCAAACGCAGTTGCACCTGGCGGGAGAGCACCGGCAAGACACGCTCAGCCATCCGGGTCAGCTTCGCACGCCGCGACTGTGCCGCCTGCCCGCACCGTGCCGACTGCGTCCAGCGCACGGATAAGCCCCCGCGAAAACGCCCTGACCGCCCGCGCCGCCACTCCAGCCGCAGCCAGAGCATTGCGCCTTGGCCGCCGCACGCCAGCGGCAGCAGACCCCTGAGTTCCAGCAGGATTACTGCCGCCGCGCCGGGGTCGAGGGCACCATCTCGCAAGCCGTGCGTACCTGTGACGCCCGCCACTGCCGTTACATCGGCCTGGCCAAAACCCACCTCCAGCAAATCGCCGCCGCCGTCGCCCTGAACTTCGCTCGCCTCGCCGAGTGGCTGCCGCTTCACGGCCTGCCTGACTACCTCACCGACTGCCTTACCGACCGCCTCCCCGACTCTCGCCCAAAACGAAACGCCTCTCTCACTTCGCACGCCTGGCACCAGCCCGCGGTTGAATGCCCGACAAAATCATTCATTCGGTGCGGGTCTGGCGGCGGGCGGCTGCAAAAATCGTAACGCACACCCTCCCCTTGCGCCGTGCGCACATCGCCGTGGATTCGGTTTATAATAGATAAATCGTCGTCAGGCTGTATGCGTGGGCGTGCGACACGACCATGGCTTGATTTGGATTGCTGTTCGGAGAAAGGGTTCTTTATGAGTGACTTCAATGCACAGGTGATCGCCGAATTTCGCGCCAACAACGGCAAGGTCGGCGGCTATTTCGAGGGCGCCAACATGCTCATCCTCCACACCACCGGCGCCAAGAGCGGCAAGGAACGCGTCAATCCCTTGGTCTATGCCAAGGACGGCGACCGCATGGTCGTCGCCGCCTCCAAGGGCGGCGCCCCGACGAACCCCGACTGGTACTACAACCTCCTCGCCAATCCTAACGCCACCGTCGAGGTGGGGACGGACCAGTTCCCCGTGCGGGCGACGCTCGTCACCGAGGAACCCGAACGATCGCGGCTGTACGCCAAGATGGTAGCCCACCGCTCCGGCTTTGCCGAGTATGAGGACAAGACCACCCGCAAGATCCCAGCGGTTCTGCTGGAGAAAATCGAATAAACGCACCAAGAAAAGGAGTCCCCTATGCAGCTGCCCGAATACATCACCAAGGCCGAGGTTCAGCGCGTCTGTGCCGAGCTGGGCATCCGTGACTGGACAACCCTCACCAGGCCCGAGGTCACGCTCGCCGAGGCCCGGTGCATCCAGGCCGAGGTCGGCGGCGAGACGGCCGATCTGACGGCCGACCAGTTCCGCCAGGGCCTGGAGGTGGAGCTGGAGCACGGCATCACCTTCCCCGACGCCAACGTCACCAACAACCACCCGCTCCTGACCGGCAAGATCGTCCTCGCCCATCTCAAGGAGATGATCGACTACTACGACCGCCTCAACGTCGCCGAGCTGGAAGGTGACCTCCTCAAAGCTGCGGGCGCCGGCAACGCCGAAAAGGCCCTGCGCCTCTACCGCCGCCTGGTCACCGCCCGCGCCGCCCTCACCGCCGCCGAGGCCCAGGCGCTCGCCAGCTAACGCCGGCCCACGGCTCCCGCGTAGCCTGCACGCCCCGTGCGGGGTGGCCGCCAGGCCAGCACGTGTCCGCGTCACACGGACAGTGGGCGTGCCCCCAGCCCGCACGGGCGTGCGGGCTACGCGGGAAGAATCGTGAAACGCGCCCTCGGCCTTACCGCCCGCGAGAGCCGGCTGCGGCGAAAGGATCACAAAATGGAACCTCGACTGCGTGCCTTTGCCGGCGAGGCTGATCTACCGGCGATGGCGGCACTCGCCAAGGCGTTTCCCACCACCAACCTGCATGTCGCCGATCTGCCCTACCGCTTCAGCTCGTGGGCGCTCGACTATCCCGATAATATCGCCGTCTGGACACGGCCAGATGGTGCGCTGCTGGGCTGGGCCATCATGCAGACGCCGTTCTGGACGATCGACTACGCCTGCCATCCCGCGGCGGCGGCCGCACTCCATCCTCAGATCCTGGCGTGGGCGGACGCACGGGCGCGCCAGATCGCCGGCACCCCCAGCGGCCGTCCCATGTGGTTTGTCAACGTCTTTACGCGGCCAACACGACCGCATCCACGACCTGGAGCTGGCCGGCTTTGCCTCGCAGGCGGATGTGGGCGAGGACTCCTGGACCAAGGTGCTGATGCGGCGCCCCGGCCAGCTGCCCATCCCCCCAAGCCCACTTCCGGAGGGCTTTACCCTCCGTCCCCTGGGGGGCGAGGATGAGGTGGAGGCCTATGTGGCCCTGCACCAGGCGACCTTTCAGAGCAAGAACATGACGGTCCCCTGGCGCCGGCGCACGCTCTCACGGCCTGAGTATACCGCCGGCCTGGACCTGGTCGCCGTCGCCCCCGGCGGCCGGCTGGCGGCATTTTGCATTGGCTGGCTCAACCAGCCGCGCTCTGGGGACGGTAACTGTGCCCATCACCGGGCAGATCGAGCCGCTGGGCGTGCACGAGGACTTTCAGCATCAAGGCCTCGGCCGCTGCCTCCTGTCCGAAGTCTTGCGGCGGCTGCAGCAGCGTGGGGCCGAGTGGGTCGACGTCGAAACGGACAACTACCGTGACGCGGCGTTTGCCCTCTATTCGTCGGTGGGCTTTCAGGTGCTGGAGGATGTGCTCGTCTATCGCAAGGATTATGGCGGGGGGTGATTGCCCGCACGGAGTTACAGCCGCCCCTAGTGCGGCGTGGCCGCCGGGCATGCACCGGCCCCTCCGCCCCCAGTATCTGCTGCCCAGCCGCACCTTGCAGCCGGTGCCCGACCATCACCAGCAGGCCGCCCAAACGCACCAGCCCCTGCCGCAGGGACCCTGCTTCGGTTACGCGTATCCCCTCCGCCACTGACTGCCGCCGCGCCAGTTCGCCGTACTCCTGCTGCGCAATCCTGAATGTCGTGTAGTCCAACATTTGTTGCCCCCTCGTTTAGTGCGCACGCCCACGTGCGTCTCTCCTGGCGTTTCCGGCGCGGCACCACGCCTACGTGCCAGGTTCCGCACTTGTCCCGCTCCTACCGCTTGTGCGATTTGCCTGCCCCCCATTACAATCCAAAACCCGGGCCCGTTGGTATGCCTGACCGATACTCTGCCCATACTGGACCAATTACAGGAGCGATACACGCCGTGCCCGGGCCCAAAGCTGCCCCAGAATCCAACCCCGCAACCAACTCCGCCGCCGCCGCCGCCCCAGCCGCAGCCACCGCCTCCTTTGGCTACTGGCTGCGCCGGCGGCGGCTGGCGCTCGACCTGACACAGGCCGACCTGGCCCGTGCCGTGAACTGTGCCACCATCACGATCGCCAAGATCGAGCGGGACGAACGGCGCCCCTCGCGCCAGATGGCAGCCCTGCTTGCCGATCACCTGGCAGTGCCCCCGGACGCACGCGCTGCCTTCCTCGCCGCTGCCCTCGGCGAGGCTCCCGTCGACCGCCTGGCGCTGGACGACCGGCCCCTGCCGCCGCCGGCAGCGCCCGCCGCCACGCCCCCGCCGCCGCCGAGCAGCCTGCCCACACCCGCCACCCCGTTCGTCGGCCGCCGCCCCGAGCTGGAGCGGCTGGCAGCGACGCTGGCCGACCCCGCTTGCCGGCTGCTCACGCTGCTCGGCGCCGGCGGCTTTGGCAAAACCCGGCTGGCCATCCGCCTGGGCGAACTCTCCCTGGCGCAGCCGCAGGAGTTTCCCGACGGCGTATTCTTTGTGCCGCTCGACGGGCTGGCGGGCGGCGAGCTGGTGATTCCGGCAATCGCCGCGGCGCTCGCCTTCACCTTCTACGCCCAGGAAGGGCAGGAACAGCAGCTGCTCCGCTACCTCGCCCCCAAGCGGCTGCTCCTGATCCTCGACAATGCCGAGGGGATCCTCGACGCGGACCTCGTGCTGCGCCTGCTCGTGGCCGCGCCCCATGTCAAGCTGCTCGCCACATCCCGCGCCGCGCTCAACCTCCAGCAGGAGTGGCTCCATCCCATCGGCGGCCTGGCGACCGGCGCAGAAGATGTGGTATACGGTGCCGTGGCCGGTAGCGTGGCTGAGATCACTATGATATCGATTTTGATATCAATTCTGTGGCCGTGCCGTTGCCGATACCGATGCCGGTGCCATGCTCGGTGCCTCTGCCGGTGCCGAGGTTGATATCAATTCTGATATCAATCCGATGCCGTAGTGCTCTTCCGGCAGAGCGCCCTGCGCGTGCAGCCTGCCTTCGACCTCCAAGCCGAACTCCTCCACGTGCAGCAGATCTGCCGCCTGGTCGAAGGCGCGCCGCTGGCGATCGAGCTGGCCGCCGCCTGGCTTAAGGCGCTGCCCTGCGCACAGATGGCGCGCGAGCTGGCGCATGGCATCGACCTGCTCGAGACCTCCATGCGTGACGTGCCCCCGCGCCACCGCAGCATGCGTGCGGTGCTCGCACAGTCGTGGGACCTCCTCTCGGCAGGCGAGCAGCAGGTATTTCGGGGGCTCTCGGTCTTTGAAGGCGGCTTCCGGCTGGAGGCGGCGCAGGCGGTGGTCGGCGGCGCCGCTCGCTGTGCTGGGCGCACTTGTCGAAAAGGCGATGCTCCAACTGGCCCCCGGCGGCCGCTACCGCATCCACGCGCTCCTGCGGCAGCTCGGCGCCGAACACCTGGCCGCCGCGCCCCACGGTCGATGACCGGGCTGATGGCCTGCCGGGAACGCCACGCCGCTTACTACTTGTCCTTTCTCGCCGCGCGCCGTGTCCCGTTGGGCGGACCTGGCCAACTGGCCGCCCTCCGCGAGATCGAGGAGGAGATGGACAATATCCGCGCCGCCTGGTCATATGCCGCTGTCCGCGGCTCCGAGCTAGTCCAGGACGAGGCGCTGGGGGCCCTGTTCCGCTCACTCTGGATGCGCGGCCGTTATGCGGAAGGGGAGCAGATGGCGCGCCAGGCGCTTGCGGAGCAGGGCGTGGGCGGCAGCCGCATCGCCCTGACCGCCTATGCGGCGCAGTTTGCGGCGGCCGTCGGCGCCTACGACCGTGCCCTCCCCGCTGCGCAGTCTGCCCTGGGCGCGGCGCTGGCCGGCAGCGATGCGGTCGCAGCGGCCCACTGTCACTATGTTCTAGGTATCGTGCAGGCGTATCTACAGGATCGCACCGCCATCGCCAATCTACGTGCGGCGTATGACTCTTATCGGGCGCAGGACAATGGGGCCGGCACAGCCGAGGCGGCGCTGCAGCTGGGCTTTTATTTGTGGGCTTGGGAAGGCGACCATGGCAGTGCGAGTGCGCTGGTCGAGGAGAGCCTGGCACGTTTCAGGGCATTGGGCGATGCCTTTGGCCTGGCAGACGCGCTCAACAATGCAGCCATCCTGCGCTGGTATGCGGGCGATGTCGAGGAGGCCGAAAGGCTGTACCGGGAGAGCCTGCAGACTGCACAGGCGGTCGACAATCGATTGGTAGCGCTGCAAGCCGTCGGCGGCCTGGCCTTTGTTGCTTGGGCGCGCGGGCAGTGGGATGTAGCGCTCGATCTTGGGCATGAACGGCTGGCGCTGGCGCAGCGGCTTGGCCACGACAACCAGGTGAAACAGAGCCTGAGTTTCCTGGTCCCATGCTATGTTTTCGCCGAGCGCTTCACGGAGGCGGTTGAGATCCTGAACCGGCTGCCCGAAGTCTGGCACCTGCCGGTTGCCGGACAGGCCTATGTAGGGATTGGCGCCTATGCGACAGCGCTTGCTTTTCTGCGCCGGGCAACCGCCGAGCAGATCGGAAATGATGATGACGTGTCATTTCTATCCGCCCTGCTGATTGAGTGGGCTATGCTCCTCCAGAGCGACTGTCCACTGCTTACGGTACGCGATCCCTTGGCGCCGCACATGCTGGCGGCCGGCGAGCGGAACGAACTCGCCGTTGAGCTTCTGGCGGCGGCGCAGCCCTCGGCGCCGGCTGACCCTATCACGCGTTCGCTGGTCGGCCGCCTGCTGGCAAGACAGCACGAGGAGGCGGAGGAGTTCCCGCCCAATCCGCCAGTCCGGCCCCTGCGCGAGCTGGCCGCCGAGCTGTTGGCGCTGCAGCTGGGCTAAAGGCGAGCGCGCAGCCTGGCGGCCCTAGGTGGGGCGAACGCCCGGGTCTGGCGGGTCGATCGGGTAGTGCTCCCGTTCATACTGTTTGACCAGCAGCGTAAACAGGCTCAACTCCTCTTCCTCCGGCGAGCCAGGCGCGGCATCCATCAGCGGCTCTATGTACGCCAAGGCAGCCTCGTAATCCGCCTCGGTCTCCAGCATTTTTGCCTTCATCAGATAGTCTCCGCAGCCAGTCCCTTTTTCGGGATATATTGTGGATCTATTTTGGATCAAACCATGTAGAGGCGTTCTGCGAATCTCTAGCCGGAGTAGCTTGCAGGAATGTGAATCGTAATGGTGATTGTAAACAGAGGTCGCGCAATCGCCAAGCGCCGCTCGGGTGTGGTTCTGGATTCTTTGGTGTGCCGCAGCGTGCAACGCCCGCGGCTCGGCGCCGCCGCCTTAGGGTAAGCGGCGTGATCGCAGTGCCGTAGTGTGCCGTCGGCGGGGCTTGGATGGATGCGGTAAGTTGTGGCGAGAGGCTGTCCCGACCCCGGCACGCCCGCACGATCGCCGCCTGCCATCGAAGCCGCCGGGCGAGCCGGGGACGTTGCGGCGCGAGAGGGTCGCGGGTAGTCGTAGCTGCCGCCAATATGCCGGGGACCTCGGTCGAACAATTGCGTTCACCGGCGCCCCAGCCAGAGTTGATCCCGCAGCGCCTGCCATGCCACAATACCCTCTATGTCCCTGCAACGCCTCCTAAGTGATCCCCTGCGCCTCCATCTCGAGCAGCGCGTCTCCACCCACCTCGGCCGCCCCTGGCAGGTGGCGCGCGCCGAGGATATGCAGGACGCCGCCTCGCATCCCGCCGCCGTCCTCTCAGACGGCACCTACGCCGTCTTCGTCAAGCTGGCAGAAGGCAGCAAGGCCTGGGACCGCTCGACCCGGGAGATCGAGGGCCTGGTCGCCCTGACCGCCCGCGCCGGCGTGCTGACGCCCCCTAGCCATCGGCGCCGTGCAGGTGGACGATGGTGCAGTGCTCCTCATCCTGGAAGCCGTCGTGCCCATCCCCCGCCGGCGCCAACAGTGGCGTGAGATGGGCCAGACGCTGGCCCGTATCCACAGTGTCAAGGGCGAGCACTGCGGGTTCGACACCCACAACTACTGGGGCAGCCTCTACCAGGACAATACCCCGCACCACCGGTGGCTCGACTTCTATCGTGAATGCCGCCTGGCGCCGCGCTTGAAGGCCGCCGTCGACAGCGGCCGCCTGCCGTTAGATGTCGCCGGCCGCGTCGAACGGCTGAGCGAGGGGCTCGCCGGCCCCTCTTCGGACCTGGCTGGCCCGCCCGTCATCCCCTCCCTCCTCCACGGAGATGCCCACCACAACAACTTCATCAGCACCGCGGAGGGCCCCTACCTGATCGACCCGGCCGTCTACTACGGCCATCCCGAGATGGACCTGGCCTACATCGACTTCTTCGCCCCCGTCCCCCCTGCCTTCTTCGCCGGCTACCGGGAGATCGCCCCCATCGACGTGGGCTTCCCCGCGCGCCGCGACCTCTGGCGCATTCCGGCCTGGCTTGCCCTGGTCGAAGTAGGTGGCCCCGAGTACCTCGACGGCCTGCTCGCAGCGCTGCAGCACTACGTCTGACACTTCCAGGAAGCCACCCTTCCAGGAAGCCTAGTCGCGGCCCCTGAAATCGCGGTGCTGTTCCATCCATGCCACGGCGAAGTCGACCAACGGACGCTGGCGGAAGAAGCGTACGGAGGCACCGTTGATCCGGCGGACGGCGATGCTGTGCGCCTCGTCAAACGCTGCCCCAATCTCGCCAAAGTCGTCGGGGTCGGTCAGCAGCGTCTCGTACTCCACCCACTGGCGCCGGCCGTCGACCAGCATCGCGCTGCCGGTGCGCAGGTTGCGCTTGCCCGGATAGTCGGCCCGGAACTCGGCAAGATGCAGCGACGTGTTGTTGAAGTGGTCGACGCCCAGCAGCAGCACGTGCCCGTCGACTTCGTACAGCTTGCCCAAGGGCGAGCTGTCGCCCGAGTCCTCCTCCAGCGCATGGCCCTCCGTCAAGTATTCCGCCTGCGGCCCGACGGCCGCTAGCGAGAAGGCCGGATGCCCGCTGCGCCGTGCCCCCGGCCAGGTGCGCAGCAGTTCCGGCACGACGCCCATGCCCCGGCTTGGCGTCGTGAGCGGGTTGTAGCCCGGCGTGTGGTCCCGAATGATCTGCCACCACGCCTCGGGTACGGGCGGGTGCTGCCACTCGCTCGGGTCAATATTACTGCTGGAGTTAGTGACCATCATGATCGTGCCGCTTGGGCCTACCGCGGCCAGCAGGCCCAGGATCACCGCCTCGCCGCCGCCGACGACGAAGCCGAGCTTGCTCATCGCCATGTGCACCAGTACCGTCTGCCCCTCCGCCAGGCCGCATGACCGCAGCCTATCGGCCAGCCCCTCCGCCGTCACCGGCTCCCCAGTACGCGCAATAAGAGCTGCTTCGGATGCTTCGACAGGTTCCATTATGTCCTCCGCTATGGTTTTTTCCTGTATTGTACCATCATATCAATATAATGACGTTGTGGGTTGAACTGCTGTCACCCCAATGCGCCTACCGGTCTAGGCTTTCTTCTTGCCATGTCACAAAAACGCAGCACGATCCGTCTTACCTCCGGATTGATACCGGACTGTAACCGGCCCGTGCGTTCGCATGGTAAGGAGGAACAAACCCTATGAAACGAACCTTCGCCCTGATTCTTGCCGCCATGGCGGCGGCCGTCCTGTTCGCCGGACTTGTGCATACCGTGCTGCTGGCCGCGCACGTTGCCGAGCCGGCTGCCACGACGGTTGAGGGCTTAACCCTCCGGCGGCTGTGGGCCACGACGGCCGCTGCGCTGGCGCTGGTCGGCGTGGCCGGTGGTGGGCTGGCCCTGGTGCGCCCTGGGGATCGGTTCGGCAGCGCCGGCGGCGCCGGACACGCCCATTGGTTGGGGCACGCCTCCGGGCGGATCGGCATCGGTGTGGCCCTGGCCGCGGGGCTGATTGCCGTGATCAACGGTGCGCTGAATCTGGCCGTCGCCACCGGTGGTCCCGGCAGCGGCAACGGCGTCGTCGGCGGCGCCGGGGCGTTGGTGCTGGGGCTCATCGCCATGGCCGCCGGTGGGCTGGCCCTGGCCCGCTCTCGCACCCGATCCCCTAGCGGCTCGCAGAATCCCGGCTGACTCGGGACACACGACAATCAGGGGAACTCAGGCCGGCCGCGATGGATTGGTAAACTAAGGAGAGATAACCAGATGGAAACCACACAGCAGAGCTTTGTTCTCGGCTTCTGGGGCGTGCGCTACCAAGTCAAGGATGTGCAGCGCGCCATTGCGTTCTACACCAAAGTGCTTGGGTTCAAGCTGGACTTTCAGAACCTGCCCGCCTTCGGCCAGGTGTCGACCGGCGGTCTCAAGCTGATCCTCAGCGGTCCCGGCGCTTCCGGTTCGCGGCCCATGCCCGATGGCCGCGCAGCAGGATCCTGGGGGCTGGAACCGGATCGTGCTGCACGTCGAAGACCTGCCGGCCCGCATCGCCGAACTGCAGCAGAAAGGTGCTCACTTCCGAAACACCCTGGAAGCCGGTCCCGGCGGCCGGCAAATTCAGCTGGAAGACCCCGACGGCAACCCGATCGAACTCTTCGAGCCCGCCCGCCGCTGACACCCTCGCCCGCCATCTCCCGGCCACCTCCTGGAAGTACGGCACTTCCAGGAAGTACCCCACTTCCAGGAAGCCACCCACCTCCAGGAAGTACCCCACTTCCAGGAGGTGGCCGCCTTCGGCCGCCCGCCAACCCCCTCCGGTCGGGCCCGTCCATCAAAGTGTGCTAATTTTCACAATATTGACATGCCCAGGTGACAAGAGTATCGTGGATGTAGTGCCTCGGCGCGTGTGTGCGATTTGCCAGTGGATTCTATCCTGCGCCTGAGGTGCGCGTCGTCCGCACCGGCTTCTTTTGTTCAGCAATGGGAGCACAATCATGTCCGATATCAGCTGCACCATCAAGCAACTGCCGCCCGCTGCCTGGCAGCAGGCCGCCCGCGACGCCGTCGCCGTGAACCCTGCCAATGCCCCCGCCGTCGATGCCCTGCGACAGATGGCACCCCAAGCCGTGATCGAGCCCCAACACCTGGCCCTCCTGACCGCCAAGTACTGGGGCGCCAAGGGCGTCAAGCTCACCGTGGGTTTCCTCGACAACCCGCCCACCGACCTCCGCAAACGCATCCTGTCGCATATGAACGCCTGGGGCGCCTGGGCCAATGTCACCTTTGTCGAATCCACGACCAGCCCGCAGGTCCGCATCGCCCGCATCGCCAACGACGGCTACTGGTCCTACCTGGGCACCGACGTGCTCCAGATCCCTGCCGGCCGGCCCACGATGAACCTCGACAGCTTTACCATGAACACCCCCGATTCGGAGTTCTACCGCGTGGTGCGCCACGAGACCGGCCACACGCTCGGCTTCCCCCACGAGCACATGCGCCAGGAGATTATCGCCCGCATCGACCCTCCCAAGGCCATCGCCTACTTTGGCGCCACCCAAGGTTGGTCACCCCAGGAGGTAACCGCCCAGGTGCTGACCCCGCTGCCGAACTCCGCCCTGGTCGCCACGGCGCAGGCGGACCCCGTCTCGATCATGTGCTATCGGCTGCCCGCCTCCATCATGAAGGACAACGCCGCCGTGATCGGCGGCACCGACATTGACTCCCGCGACGCCGCATTTGCCGGTACCGTCTACCCGGGTCCGGTTGCCCCCACCGGCATCTGGCCCGGCGGCAAGGCCTACTTCTTCAAGGGTGCCCAGTACGACCGCTACGACGTCAAGACCGACAAGGTCGACGCCGGCTACCCGAAGCCCATCGCCGGCAACTGGCCCGGCTTCCCCGCTGCCTTTGCCGCAGGGGTCGACGCCTACGTGCTCTGGACCAACGGCAAGGCCTACTTCTTCAAGGGCAACCAGTACATCCGTTACGACATGGGCGAGGACAAGGTCGATGCCGGCTATCCCAAGCCCATCACCGGCAACTGGCCCGGATTCTCCGGCTCCTTCCTCACGGGGATCAACGCCGGCGTCGTCTGGAACAACGGCAAGGCCTACTTCTTCAAGGGCTCCAAGTACATCCGCTACGACATCAAGACCGACAAGGTCGACGTGGGCTATCCCAAGCCGATCGCCAACAACTGGCCCGGCTTCCCCGCCGCCTTTGCCGCAGGCATCGACGCCGCCATCGTCTGGAACAACGGCAAGGCCTACTTCTTCAAAGGTGCCAACTACATCCGCTACGATATCAAGACCGACAAAGTCGACGCCGGCTACCCCAAGCCCATCGCCGGCAACTGGCCCGGCCTGTTCACCAGCAGCATCGGCGCATAGTACATTGGTTCAGTTCGCAACTCACGTGCGACCTGCCAATATTCGCCGTTCGGTTCGCACGCCCACGTGCGACTCTCCGGCAATTCACCATTCAGTTCGCACGCCCACGTGCGACTCTCCCGGGGCACTTCCGGGTAGCGTCCAATCACAATCGCAGGGGCACAAGGTCCGACGGCGAGGCTCCCCCCGCTGGACCTTGTGCCCCTGCCGTCTCCATCTCTCGCCGGCATATGTACCCTCGTGGTTGCCAATCGTAATCGGATAGCCGGCACGTGGCTGTGGTGCGCCGCTGGCGACGCCAGGAACCTATTGGCTTTGAGAGAGTGCCCTCCACCCCAAAATCGCGCCGATTGTAAAGAACAAACGTGCAGCCCCCTTTCCGCCTGTGGTAAAGTGATCACTATGAGAGTCTCGGTGATCGCAACGGTTTATAACGAACGTGCCTCCATCCAGCGCCTGCTCGATTCGCTGGCTGCGCAGACGCGGCGGCCAGATGAGGTGGTGATCTGCGACGGCGGCTCCACGGACGGCACGGCGGAGCTGGTCGAAGCCTACGCCCGCCGGCAGCCCCCTCCCCTACCTAACCTGCGCCTGATCGTCGAGCCGGGCGCCAATATCAGCCGCGGGCGCAATCTGGCCATCACGGCGGCCGCCGGCCCCCTGATCGCCGCCACTGACGCGGGCGTGCGCCTCGAGCCCACCTGGCTGGCGGAGCTGGTCGCTCCCTGGGATGAGGCTGCCGAGAAGGGTCATGAGGCCCCCATCGCCGCCGCCGGATTCTTCGTGCCGGACGCCGAGGGGGTGTTCCAGACGGCCATGGCGGCCACGGTGCTGCCCATGGTCGGCGAGATCGACCCACACCGCTTTCTGCCCTCGAGCCGCTCGGTGGCCTTTACGAAAGACGCCTGGACCCGCGCCGGCGGCTACCCGGAATGGCTCGACTACTGCGAGGACCTGCTCTTCGACTTCGCCATTAACGCCCAGCACCCGAACCGGCCGACCGCCTTTGCCTGGGCGCCGGACGCGGTCGTCCATTTCCGCCCCCGCACCAGCCTGCGCGTCCTTCTGGCGCCAGTACTACCACTACGCCCGCGGCGACGGCAAGGCCGACCTCTGGCGCAAACGCCACGCCATCCGCTACGCCACCTACCTGGTCGTCCTCCCCGCCCTCCTGGGTCACGCCTTTTTCGGCCTCTTCGCCCGCTGGCTTGGCTGGCTGGGCCTCGTAGTCGGCATCGCGCTCTACTGCCGCCGGCCCTGGCAGCGGCTCCGCACCCTGGGGCGCGACCTCTCGACGGCCGAACAGCTGGCGGCGGGAGCTCTGGTGCCGGTGATCCGCGTGGTCGGCGACGTGGCCAAGATGGTAGGCTACCCAGTGGGTGTGTGGTGGAGAGTAAAGAATAAGGACAAGATTGGGGTGGATTCGGCAGCAGGGGAGCGCATGGGGCGCGGGGATTGAACGGCGAATGGGAGCGCACGTGGGCGTGCGCACTAAACAGCGAGGGTGAATGGAAGCGCACGGGATGACGGGATGACGTCGAAAATTACGATACGCGATGTGCCGGCCGACCTGGTCGAGGCGACGCCTGGAGCGGGGGGCTCGGGCAATGGCTGCTGGCCTCGCCGCTGCTCATCTTCCTGGCCTGGGTGTGGATAGACCTCTTTGCCCATTACAGCCCCCTGCCTTGGTACTGGGTCGACGCCCTCCTGGCGCTTCTCCTCTTCGCCTTTGTGATCGTCCTCCCGCTTGGCGTCGGCGCCCACGCGCTCATCACCGCCGTACCCGGTCTCTTCCAAAAGGCCGGGTGGGACGTGCAGCCGCTCGAACCGGTGACGGAACAGGAGCAGTACCTGGTTCGTTACGTCCCGCAGCAGCGCCACCGCGCCCCCACCAACTGGCACCGCCTCTGGCTGCGCGCCGCCCAGGGCTGGGTCTACTGGGAAATCTTCGCTATCCTGGCGGGCGCGCTGCTGGCGATCCCGCTCTTCTTTAGTGCCATGGACTTCGGTTTCGGGAGGTAGGACGATGTCCCGTCCACTCACACAACTTTTCACCGCCGCCCTGTTCGCATCCCTGCTCATGCTCTCCGCCACCCTTTCTGCCCGCGCCGAAGGCGCCGCCATCGGCGCGCAGGCGTCGCCGGCACTTGCGTCGGGTTCGCCTGCCCCCCTCGACGCCGGGGGCCAGGTGGGCGTGACGGAGGCCACAAGGTCCGGCGATGCGGGGTTCGCCTCTATTCGGGGCATGATTGCGCCGGACCTTATGCCTCTACGGTACGTGCGCACCCAACCGGCGCCGAACGTCCTCACCCAACCGGCCCCCCTCTGCCAGGCACCCCAGGCTGCTGACCAGGCCCCTAATCCCAACCCGTCTCCCACCGGCCAGGCCGTCACCATCACCTTTCGCGCCCAGGCGGACGTGAACCGGCTCGCCGGCCGGCTGGACGTGTGGCAGGTGGACCATAAGACGCACACGCTCGTCGCCTTCGTCACGCCGGCGGAACAGGCGCAGCTCACCGCACAGGGCTACACGGTCAAACCCGCTCCGCAGCTGCAGGTGGCTGCCATCCCCAACTACGCCTGCTACCGCACGGTGGAAGAGACCTACGACAGCCTGGCCAATATCGCCCAGGGGTCACCCAACCTGGCCGAGTGGATCGATATCGGCGACTCGTGGCGCAAGATGAAGACGGCTAACGCTCCCAGCGGCGTCGAGGGCTACGATCTCAAGGTGCTCAAGCTCACCAACCGGCTCATCCCCGGTCCCAAGCCGCACGTCTTTATCATGGCCGCCATCCACGCCCGCGAGCTGGCGACCGCCGAGGTCGCCACCCGCTTCGCCGAGCAGCTGGTCGCCCGCTACCACAGCGACCCGGACGTCACCTGGCTGCTCGACTACAACGAGATCCACATTCTCGCCCAGTCCAACCCCGACGGGCGCAAGAAGGCCGAGGTAGACGCCGTGACTCCTGACCCCTACAAGGAGAACGCGTACTGGCGCAAGAATGTGAACGACGACCTGTGCCCTGCCGGCCGCTACGGCGTCGACCTCAACCGCAACAGCAGCTTTAAGTGGGGGGCCTGTGAGGCGGGCTACTGCTCAAGCGCCGATCCCTGCGACCTGACCTATCGCGGTACTGCTCCCGCCTCGGAACCGGAGACGCTGGCCATCGAGACGTATATCCGCAGCCTCTTTCCCGACGTACGTGGGCCCAATAACGGCGACGCCGCACCGGCCGACACGCAGGGCGTCATGATCTCGCTGCATTCCTATTCCCCCCTGGTCCTCTACCCGTGGGGCTGGAGCGCACAGCCGGCGCCCAACCAGGTCGGCCTGCGGACGCTGGCGCGCAAGTTCGGCTACTTCACCGGCTACGAAACGTGCCAGTCCGGTGCCGATGACTGTCTCTATATGACCGACGGCACGACCGACGACTTCGCCTATGGCGAACTGGGCGTGCCCTCCTACACCTTTGAGCTGGGCTACAACTTCTTTGAGGACTGCAGCTACTTTGAATCCAGCATTCTCTCGCAGACCATCGACGCCCTGACCTATGCCGTCAAGGTAGCCGTCAAGCCCTACCAGATGCCTTCTGGCCCCGACGTGATCAGTGTGACGGCGGCGCCCGCCCTGGCGGGGCCCGGCCAGCCGGTCATCCTGCGCGCCGAGCTGGACGACGGCCGCACGCTGTTGGGGTCGAACTACGGCACCGAGCCGATCCAGGCGATCGCGGCCGTCACCTACACGCTGGATGCTCCGAGTTGGACCGCCGGCGCAGGACTCAGTGTGCCGATGCAGCCGCTCGGCCTCTTTGACTCCGCGCGCGAGGCCGCCGCCGCCACCATCGACACCACCGGCTGGGCGAGCGGGCGCCACACTGTCTTCGTGCAGGCGATGGATGCGGCCGGCAACACCGGGCCCGCGACGGCCGTCAGCTTTGACATCGGGCTGCCGGTCTACTTTCCCTACGTGGCCAATGGCGCCCAGAGCCGTGTCCTGGGTGCAGGCGGCCGCGTGAAAGAGTGATCAATGCCTGACCCGATAGCGATACTGCTTTCCCTGCTGATGCTGGCCTGGCTCCTGCTCTACGTGCGCGGCTGGCTGCGGCTCCGCAGGCGCGGTGCGGCCGAGCTGGCCTCCATCTACCGCCTCGCCGTCTTTCTGACGGCGACGGTGCTGGTCGGCCTGGTGCTGCTCTCGCCCATCAGCTGGTTGAACTCGCAATACCTCTTTATGCGCAGCCTGCAGACCGTCGTGCTCTGCCTGCTGGCCGCCCCCGCCTTTCACCTGGCGTGCGGCTACGACATCCTGCTCTGGGGCCTGCCCGACGGCGGCCGGCGTTGGCTGCGGCGCACCATCCAGCCCGGCGCCACCCTGGGCGACTTGGGGCGCAAGGCCACGCCGATGGCGGCCGTCTGGCTGGCGTTTCTTGCCCTTTTTCTCGTCTGGCACGAGCCCAACGTCGTCAACTGGCTCGCCCCGCGCCCCATGCTGCACACCGGCGTGCTCGTCCTGCTGGGGCTGTTGGCACTGCTCTTCTGGTGGCACGTCGTAGGCACCGGCCCGCGGCTGCACGTGCCCCTGGCCGCCTGGATGGTGGCGATCATGCTGGTCATCACCGAAATCATCAACATGGTCACCGGCGTGAGCATCGCCTTTTCCTCGCAGCCGATCTATGCGCACTATGCGGAGGCGGCCGCCGCGGCGCCGTGGCGTGTGCTCGATGCCGTCAGCGACCAGGCCCTGGCCGGCGCCACGCTCTGGGTGGCCGGCAGCCTGCTTTACGTCTCCAGCATCGTTCTGGTCCTCAACCGGCTCTTCATCGAGCACGGGGAGGGCGGCCCCCAGCCCGCCCCCGACTGGGACGACGACGACAATATGATTATGCCCGGGCTGGAGCACCGCCTGCGCCACTAGGTGAACCGTGCTTGGATCGTCACACGATCACTGCTCATCCTGCGCCGCCGGTGAAGCAAACCAGGCCCGAGGCAATAGTGTGATTGTTTACGATTTGTTAGACTTAACCCCTTTGAAAGAATCGTATAAAGCGCTTGTTGCCTTGCATTCCTTGCTGTTTGGCGCGATAATCTCTGTTTAGATAAACAAATCGTAAGGAATGTGTCGGCTGTGCCCTAGCAGCGCATTCCGGCTTTCCCGGCCGGCTGTGGCTTGCTCGGAGCACACACATTGCGTTTTGCCTGGCCTACGCACCAACCAAGCGCTGCCTCGTTTCCTTGTCGCTTCTCCGACGAAAGCAATGCGGCATGACCTCGTCGCAAGGAGGATCTATGTGCTGGTGTGTCGTGCAAGTTCGCGTGGGCCGGGAACTCCTCGCGGCAGACCTCATACAGAAGGATCTGCGCCTGGTAGTCTATCTCCCTGAAGTGCTGCAGCGCTGGCGCGGCAAGATGCAGCTGGGCCCGCTCTTTCCCGGTTATCTATTTGCGCATGACGAGGCCGCCCAGGGGTCACAGGGGCGCGACTCATTGGCGCAGATAGACTCGACGCCTGGCTGCGGCCACCTCGTACGCTTTGGCAGCCCCATGGCGCGCACGGCAGAGCGGATCGCCGTGGCCGACGAGGTCGTCGAACTGCTGCGGGCCAAGGTGCGGCAGCTGAACCAAGGCGGCGGCCTGCCCGCCCATAACCTGCATCCCGGCGATCCGGTGCAGATTACGGCGGGCCCCATGGAGGGGTTGAACGCGATCTTCTTGGGCCCGCTGACGCCCGCTGCCCGCATCCAGGTCCTGCTGCACTTTTTGGGGCGTGAGCAGGCGGTGACGGTTCCCGTCGACAGCGTTGTCGCCTGCGCCCCCGAGTTGAAACGGGTCCGGCGCACCCGCGGGCATCACCGCTATATTCACACCGCCTGCTAAGCGAGGGATAGGTATCCAGGGTGCTAACCGTTCTTTTCTCCACGCTAACCGCTGCCGCAGTGCTCTTGGCTCCCCCGCTGCTTGCCGTGCATGCCCAGGCGTCCATCGACCGGCCCACTGTTGGTCAGCCCCCCGTTGGGCGCGCAGCGGACGGCGCATTTTGCCGCTTTGGCGTCGATCTCTACAAGGACATGCCGGTACAGGGGTTTGACCTGGCGGCGCTGCGCAGCGGATGGTACGTCGACTACCATGCGCCCGGCGCCGCACATCCCGGGGCGCTGGACTACGCCATCGTGGTCTCTATGCGGCAGGAAGGCGATGACGGCTACCGGCTCGACCGCGCCTGGGACAAGATCGACGCCCTCATTCTCGCCAATCCCGGCGCGATCTGGCTGGTCGGCAACGAGCCCGACCGGGTGATCATGCAGGACGACATGGTGCCGCGTGCCTACGCCGCCGGCTACCACGATCTATACTACTATATAAAGGCGCGTGATTCGTCCGCACAGGTGGTGGCGGGGAGCGTCGTGCAGGCCAGCCCGCTGCGGATGCAGTACCTTGATATGGTGCTGGACGCCTACCGGAGCCGCTACGGCGAGCCCCTGCCGGCCGACGGCTGGTCCATTCACGGCTATCTGCTCAACGAGCGCTCGTGCGCCGCCTTTCCCCAAGACTGCTGGGGGGCCGAGATCCCGCGGGGCATCACCGCCACTGAGGGCCTTGTCCTCGGGTATGGCGATGCCGCCCGCATTGACCTGTTTGAGGAGCAGGTCGTGCGCTTTCGCCGTTGGATGGCGGAGCGCGGCTACCGCAGCCGGCCGTTCTACATCACCGAGTTTGGCGTGCTGATGCCGCCCAGCCTGGGGTATCCGCCGCAGGTTGTCAACCGCTTTATGCGGGAAGCGTTTGACTACATGCTGGGGGCGCAGGACGCGCAATTGGGCTACCCACTCGACGGCAACCGCCTCGTGCAGCGTTTTGCCTGGTATGCCACCGTCGCGCCGCAGGCAAACGGCGCCCTGTTTGAAGGGCTCAACGCCAGCACGCCGATTTCGCCGCCCTTTGGCCTCTCGGAGATCGGTCTCGCCTACCAGGCCTACACGCGCGCCCTCACCCCCACCGTCGAAATCGCCATTGCCGGCGCTGCCATATCCCCTCCCTTGTCGCCCGCCTTTCCGCCCGCCGCCGGCGAAGTGGGGCCGGGCCGGGCGGCTGCCGGCGAAGACGTGCCAGGCCAGGCAAGACCGGCCTGGGCGGCTGCAGCGGAATTCACCGCCACGTTGGCGATCACGCTGGCCGGCTCCGGCAACCTGGCGGAGCCAGTCGACGTGGTCGTCTCGCTCTATGACGGCGCGCCCGACCGCGGCGAGATGCTGGCGCCGCCCCAAAGCGCGGCCCTTGCGGGCTGTGGCGCCACGGCGCACGTCACCTTCACCTGGCGCGCGAAAGTGGACGGGGCGCGCAGCGGGTATTTGACGGTAGTAGCGGCCTGGCCAGCGGCGCCGTCACGCACCGGATCGCATATTTCGTGCCGCACGATTGGGCGTTCGCGCCGTTGGTCACACCCTAACCGCGTGGGGTGGCGTGCCCCGGGCGCCTGAAACGGGGGTGACAACCCTGCCACTTATTTCGCCACCGTGGGCAGATACACCGCCGGCTGCCTAACCGTCGCCGGTTGGGGCTGGGGCACGATGCCGGCCTGCTGGTCGATGACGTCCAGCCAGTAGTAATAGCCTGCCCGGCATTTGTTCTTCCCCCTGCGTCACCTCGGTGTCTTCCCAGGTGTACACTGCGCCCCAGGCACTGCCGGGGGCCTGCGCCGCTACCTCCGCTACCTGTTCGCCACGATCGCCGGGCGTGCGGCTGCGGGTGATGCGGAAGCCCAGGCAGTCGAGTTCGCTCGCCGTCTGCCAGCGCAGCCTCACATGGCCGTCGACCCACCCGGCCGCCCAATCCAGCACGGTGACTGCGGTTGGCGCGCCGCCGGCGGATAGGGTCCAGTCCGAAAAGCCGGTGACGCCGCTGCTCTCGACATAATGCTTGCCCAGTGCATCGACTCCGCGCGTGGTCGCGGGCTGCAGCGTCCAGGTGTCCCCCGCCAGGTGCCAGAGATGCAGGTTTGCGGGATTATTGCCGTTGAGATCCCCCTCGTCGTAGGGGAGGCGCAGGCTGGCGGTCCCGGCGAAGCCCGGTGCGTCGATCGTGTAGCGCAGCAGCAGCGCGCCGCTGAAAGGCGCAGTGCCGCGGGCGAGGACGGCTGTGAGGGAAGTAGGCAGTGCGGCGGCAGTGCGGTGGACTGGCGGAGTCGGCTGTGCGGTGGACTGGGCATCCGCCGCCAGGTCAGCCTGTGGCAGGGTGATCTGGAGGTTCGGGTTGCCCAGACAGTAGGTGCCGGGGGCGGGCACCTCCGGCCGCTGCACCGTGCCGAGCACGTCGCCGGCGCCGGCACAGGTCGCCTCCGAGCCCAGCTTGAGCACGTATGTCCCCGTGTCGAGATCGCCTTCCAGCAGGAGGCTGCCCTTGACCAGCAGGTTCTGGCCCAGCTTGACGCCCGCAGGGTTCTCCACGCGCAAGTTCTCAATCCCTTCGGCTGCCGCGGGCAGCTCGAGGCCTGTCGTCTGCAGTTCCGTCCCGGCGTAGACGAGCGCGGCGTCTGCGCCATATGTCAGCTTTTTCAGCGTGCCAGAGCCGAGACTCAGCGTGGCCGTGCCGCTGCGGGTGAGTGAGCCGGTCACGGTCGTGTTGTCCACCAACATCTTGGCGCCGCTGCCTGACAGCACCAGGTGGTTGTACTGGTACACGCCGCTGCCGGCGACCTTCGTCAGCAGGCTCTGCCCGATGGCGCCGTTGTACTCCACGATGTTGTTGAGCGCCGTCGTGAGCATGTTAATGCGCGGCCCCGATTTGGTTAGCACCAGCCTGCCGTTGACCGTGAAGGTCCCGCCGCGGCCCGAGGCAGGGCGTCCCGCCAGCGGTACGGAGATCATCGCCGCCGAGATGAGCGTCCCCTGCGGCCCGATCGTGACGTCGCCGGTGTCTGCCGTCCCTTGGTCGACCATCAGGGTCTGGTTGGTGTCGAGGGTGCCGGAGGTAATCAAAAAGGCCGAGGCGCGGATCACCGCTTCCATCCGGATCACGGCGGCGGGATCGGCGGCGATCTCCAAGGCAAAGGTCGACGGTGAGCCGGGCGCAAGGTCCGTGCCCCACTCGCCGCTGGTCGTGAGGGTGTGTGACGGCCCCACGGCGCGGATGCGCCCAGCGCTGCCCACCGTGATGGTGATGGCATCGGGCGCGATCTTCATGATGCTCTGTCCTGGTACCGCCCCAACTGCGCCCGTGTAGCTGCGCAGCTTGCCGTACACGTCGAGCACATGGCTGCCCAGCAGGAGCCTGGCACCGGTGCCGTAAGAGACGGCATCCACGCCGACGTTGACATGCAGGTCCGCGACGGCGGCGTCGGCGGTGAGCTCTATGGTATGGCCCGCCTGCAGGTAGGCGTTGTCGGCGGCCTGGGGAGTGCCGCCGTCGCAGCCTGTCCAGGTAACGGGTTCGCTCCATGCGCCGCTGCCGGCAGAGAGGCAGTCCTTGGCCAGGGGCGCGGCGTGGAGGCGGAGTGGGATCAGTGCAAGGAAGACGAAGAGAACGACGAAGATTGTACGCAGCATAGGTGCGGCTCCTTTGCCGGGTGGTTGCGCAGCCAGTATCGTGTCCAGCATCCCCCGTTTGGCCCACGTGCGAATCCCCGGCGCAGGGGCGTGGTGCGTCGCATGCGACGCCTCTCCGCACGTGGGCGTGCGGACTAAACGGTGGCTGCTTGGCAGCTGCGTAGTTGTGTAATGTCATTGTTTCACGGCAGGGGCGGCGCTGCAATGCTTTGCCTGCGCACTTGGAGGTTTGTCAGAGGAACGGCAGAGATGGACAATAGGGCGCATGGCTGAAGAGACAAAACCCGGCGAGACCAAACCTGACGAGACAAAGCCGGGCGAAACAAAGCGCCAGAAGGTCGAGAAGCAGCGGCTGGACCTGCTGCTGGTGCAGCATGGGCTGGTGGAGTCGCGCGAGCAGGCGAAGCGGCTGATCATGGCGGGCGAGGTCACGGTCGACGGGCAGACACAGGACAAGCCGGGGCTGGCGGTCGCCGTCACCGCGGCGCTGGCCGTGCGCACGCCGCTGCCCTACGTCAGCCGCGGCGGACTCAAGCTGGCGGCGGCGCTCGACGACTTCGCCCTCGACGTCGCCGGGTTGGTCGCTGCCGACGTGGGGGCCAGCACCGGGGGCTTCACCGACTGCCTGCTCCAGCGCGGCGCCGCGCGGGTCTATGCCATCGACGTCGGCTACGGCCAGCTGGCCTGGAAGCTGCAGACCGACGGGCGCGTGGTCGTGCTCGACCGCACCAACGTGCGCCACCTCGCCGAACTGCCGGGCGGGGAACTGGCCGATCTCGCGGTGATCGACGCCAGCTTTATCAGCCTGGCACTGGTGCTGCCCGCAACGCTGCGTCTCCTCAAGCCCCAGGGGCAGGTGGTGGCGCTGATCAAGCCCCAGTTCGAGGCCGGCAAGGACGACGTCGGCAAAGGCGGCGTCGTGCGCGACCGGCGGATCCACCGCCGCGTTCTCCGCGAGACTGCCGAAATGGCGCAGTCGCTCGGCCTGATCGTAGCCGGCCTCACCGTTTCGCCCGCCCCCGGCCCAGCCGGCAACGTCGAGTTCCTCATCTGGCTGCGCAAACCCGGCTCCGCGGAGGGCACCGCGTCTTCCATCGACGTGGAAGCCGCCATCGATCGCGCCCTGGCGGCCGCGCCACACGTGTAACGCAGACGCCCTGCCCGCGTAGCCCGCACGCCTTCGTGCGGGTAAGGAGCACGCCCTCGTGCCCGTGGTGTTATCCCCACACATGCGGCCTGACGGCCGCCCCGCACGGGGCGTGCGGGCTACGCAGTTTCGCAGTGCGGGCTACGCTGTCGCAACTTGGGATTGCAGTTCGCTGCAATGTGATCTACAATTACTGACGGTCGGGGTCCGTTTTTTGTACGCCTCGCCTACGACCGGGACAGCGCACTTCGACCCGGCGTTTCTGCACCTGACCTACCGCTGTTTGCATGGCTCACCGGCCATTTACGACGTTTATTTGCGTGCGTGCGGCCGCCGGTGATTTATTTAACTCATCCGAAATCAGGGAGACGCGTATGCTGAATCGCTATCGGGTAATTGGCGTCGGGCTGATTGCCATCCTGGTGCTGGCGGTGGCACCCACCGTATTCGGAGCCTTCACGCCCGAAGTGTTTGTGATCGACCAGCCTACCATCGACAACCTCGTGAACGTCACGCGCGCGACGGTCGATGAGCCGGGCTGGGTGGTGATTCACGCCGATGCGGATGGCGCTCCCGGCCCCGTGATCGGCTACAGCGCACTGCCTGCCGGTATCAACGCCAACGTCAAGGTGACGATCGATCCCAAGGCCGCCACCACTGTGCTCTATGCCATGCTGCATGAGGACAAGGGTGAGGCAGGCGTCTTTGACTTCCCCGACGGCGCCGACGTCCCCGTCGAACGCAGCGGCAAGCCCCTCGTCCAGTCGTTTAACGTGACCGGCCAGGAGTCGACGGTCGTCAACGTGCTGGCCGGCGACAAGCGCTTCTCGACGCTGGTCTCCGCCATCGAGGCGGCCGGCCTGACCGATACCCTGCGCAATGAGAAGGAAGTCACCGTCTTTGCGCCGACCAACGACGCCTTTAGCGCCCTCGACAAGAATGTCCTGGCCGCCCTGCTGGCCGACCCGACCGGGCTCAGCCAGGTGCTCCTCTACCACGTCGTGCCCGGCATCACGGCTTCGGCCGACATCACCAACGGCGATGTCGAGACGGCGCAGGGTGCCCCGATCACGCTGGCCGTGGACGATGCCGGGGCCATTACGGCCAACGGCGCCAACGTCGTCGAGGCTGATCTCTCTGCCTATAACGGCGTCATCCACGCGATCGACCAGGTGCTGAGTCCGCCCGTCGACGGTGAAGCCGCCGCGGCGGCTGCCGGCGAGACCGCGACCGAAGCGCCTGCCGCTGCCGCACCGGCTGAAATGCCGGCGACCGTGGCCGATGCCGTGGCTGCCGACCCCGATCTTTCGACCCTGGTCGATGCCATCAAGGCTGCGGGGCTGGGCGATGCCCTTGCCGGTGCCGGTCCGTTCACGGTCTTTGCGCCCAACAACGCCGCTTTTGCGGCCCTGTCCAAGGCCGACCTGGACGCGCTTCTGGCCGACCCCAAGCAGCTGTCGGCCGTTCTGCAATATCATGTGCTCTCGAGTGCGCTGCCCTCCGGCGACATTACCGACGGCATGAATGCCACGGCGCTGGACGGCAACCCGCTGACCTTCTCCGTCAAGCCTGACGGCGTCTATGTCGACAGCGCCAAGGTGATCACACCTGATATTGAGACGGGCAACGGCGTCGTTCATGTAATCGACAGCGTGCTGCTGCCGGCTGCAATGGCGACTGAAGCTGTGACCCCAACGGAAGCCGCCACCGCGACAACTGCTGCCACCGCCACCAAGGCTGCGACTGCGACGACGGCGCCTACCGCGACGAAGGCAGCGACCGCAACCCCGGTTACCGCCGACTGCAACCCCAGTCGCTGCGACTGAGGCACCGGCTGGCGACGTGATTCCCGCGGTCGCCGAGAAGGCAGGCAGCCTCACGACCCTGCTCGCCGCCGTCAAGGCTGCAGGACTGGAAGAGGAATTGGCCGGCAAGGGACCATTTACGCTCTTTGCGCCCACCGACGCTGCCTTTGCTGCTCTACCGGCAGGCACGTTGGATGCGCTGCTAGCCGATCCTGAGGCGCTCAAGAATGTGCTGCTCTACCACGTAGTGCTGGAAAAGCTGACGGCAGAGCAGCTGCCCGCGGCCGGCATTGCGACCTCGGCGCAGGGCAGCCTGTTGGCCTTCGCTAAGCAGGGTGACCAGGTCAACGTCAACAGCTCGCCGATCATCACGCCCGATGTTGAGGCCGGCAACGGCATCATCCAGATCATCGACACGGTTCTCCTGCCCCCGCAGAAGGGTAGCGGCACGCAAGGCGCCGCCGGCACTGCCACGGAAGCAGCGACCGAAGTAGTCGCCGCTGCAGTCGATACGCCGACCGCAACTGCGGCCCCAACGGCCACTGCCGCCCCGACTGCGACACCGCTGCCGACCGCAACGCCGACCAAGGCTGCCACACCGACCAATACCGCGGCGCCGACGGCCACGAACACGCCGATACCGACGGCAACCAGCACCGCGACCGCCACGCCGGAGCCGACCGATACTGCGACGCCGAAGCCGACGAACACGCCTGTACCGACGGCAACCAGCACCGCGACGGCCACGCCGGAGCCGACCGACACCGCAACGCCGAAGCCGACGAACACGCCGGTCCCGCCGACGGCAACCAATACGCCTGCCCCGACGGCGACCAGCACCGCGACGGCGACGCCGAAGCCGACCAATACCGCCACGCCAAAGCCGACCAATACACCGGTGCCGCCCACGGCAACCAACACCCCGGCGCCGACTGCTACGAACACGCCGGCACCCACGGCGACCAACACGGCCACGCCGGTCCCGCCGACGGCAACCAACACGGCGGCCCCGACGGCGACGAATACGGCTACGGCGGTCCCGCCGACGAGCACCCCAGTGCCGACGGCCACTGCCACGGCAGCCCCGACTGAGGCCCCGACCGAAGTGGCTACTGAAGCCCCGACGGAAGTTGCTACCGAAGTTGCGACCGAGGTTACGACCGAAGTTGTTACCGAAACGGCAACCGTCGAGGCGACCGAAGTGGTGACTGCCGAGGTGACAACCGAAGCCGTACCGGTCGTGACTGCAGAAGCTACAGCGGAGGCGACACCTGAGGCTACCGCCGAACTGACTGCAGAGGCGACTGCTGAAGTGACTGCCGAAGCTGCTGCCGAAGCAACCACTGAGGCAACTCCCGAAGCAGCCGCCACCGAAACGCCGGCCGAGATGCCGACCTCCGGCGGCGAGCTGAGCGGCGGCACCTTGACCCTGGTCGTGGTCGCCAGCGTCCTCGTCCATCCTGATGGGCGGTGCCTACGTCACCCGGCGGCGGCCCATCTAGCCCGCAGCTGGAGTGGACGAACTAGTCGTAAGTACATGTCCCCGGGACCGGCGAACGCCAAAGTTCGCTTGCAGGTCCCGGGGACGTTCTTTGGGAAGCGCCGCAAACCATTTGGCTTCGTTGACAGGTTTGGTGCTTTGCTGTACAGTGAACGACGTATCATTTCTTCACCTCCGGTAAGCCCAACGTCGGCGCTGATACCGGTTACCACTGACGTAGCCCGCTGCACTTGTGTGTATGATGAAGGGGCACACCCGCTTCCCAGTGTTTTTGGCGTAACGCTTGGCACCTCGGACTTTTCGCGCGTCCGCAGCGCCAGGCCAACATCAACAAACGATTTCTTTGAAGGGAGATTACCCAAATGGTAAGCAGACGACTCTGGACCATGTTCAGTGTGTTGGTGATCGTTGCAATGATCGCCAGCGCATGCGCTGCACCGGCCGCTCCGCCAGCAGCCCCGGCTGGGGATCAGGCTGCCGGTACGGAAGCCGCAGCGACAACTGAGGCGCCCGCCGCTGATGCCAGCGCCGGCGGCATCCAGATTCCGCAATCGAAGAGGGCAAGTTCAATGTCGCCTTCGTCTACGTTGGCCCGATCGGCGACGGCGGCTGGACCTACGCCCACGACGAGGGCCGTCGCGTACGTGGAAGAGAAGCTGGGCGACAAGGTGCACACGGCCTACCTCGAGAGCGTGCCCGAAGGCGCCGACGCCGAACGCGTCATCCGCAACCTGGCCCGCGCCGGCTTCGATGCCATCTTCACGACCTCCTTTGGCTATCATGGACCCGACGGCCACCGTCGCCGAGGAATTCCCCGATGCCGACTTCGTGCATGTCTCCGGCTTCAAGAAGGCCGACGAACTTCGCCAACCTCTTTGGCGCCATGGAAGAGCATGAAGTACATGGTCGGCATGATCGCCGGCGCCCGCGCCAAGGCCGACGGCGGCAACCGCGTCGGCTACATCGCGCCGTTCCCGATTCCCGAAGTGATCCGCCACCTCAACGCGGCCACCATGGGCATGCGCCAGACCTGCCCCGAATGCGAGATGGACATCCGCTGGACCTTCTCCTGGTTTGACCCGGACAAGGAACGCCAGGCTGCCGAGTCGCTGATCGATGCCGGCGCCGACGTCGTCATCACCGGCGCCGACACCACCGGCCCCGTGCAGGTGGCCGGCGAAAAGGGCAAGTGGGGCATCGGCTACGACAGCCGCAACGCCTGCGAAGTCGACAAGGAACGCTGCCTGACCGTCCCCTACTGGAACTGGGGCCCCGAATATGTACGCATCATCAAGTCGATGATGGACGGCACCTTCAAGGGCGAAGACATCTACTTCGATGCCGACTCGCGGCAGCCTGGGCCTGCTGGGCTTCGTGGAAGACCAGACCCCGCCGCCCGGCGTGCCGGCCGACGTCATCCCGCTGGTCCAGGAAACCATGGCCAAGATGCAGAGCGGCGAGATGGACCGCTTCACGATCTTCACCGGCCCGATCAAGGACAACAAGGGCAACGAAGTCGTCCCGGCCGGCGCGTCCCTGACCCAGTCTGACCTCGAAGGCCTCAAGGGCATTGAGGGCCGCGAGGACTGCACGTACTGCATGGGCTGGCTGGTCGAAGGTGTCGTCCCCGACGCCGAGATCCCCCAGAGCAACTAGCTTGATTGCGAAGGCATGGAGCACCGCGCTCCATGCCTTCGCTGCCTGTCGGTTCTGCCCTTGTCGCTGCACTCATTTCCAGGCTGCCTACTGCATTAAGCACTCCCACCTATCCCGACCATGAGCACAACCGCAGTTGCTGTCGAGATGCGCAATATCACCAAACGCTTTCCAGGCGTGGTGGCGAACAACGATGTGTCGTTCAGCGCCCTGGAAGGGAGAGGTGCACGCCCTGCTGGGCGAAAACGGCGCCGGCAAGTCGACGCTGATGAACATCCTGAGCGGCTTGTACCGGCCCGACGAAGGCTCGATCGCCATCGGCGGCAGGGTCGTCGTCTTCCATTCGCCCGGCTGACGCCATCAAGGCGGGCGTCGGCATGGTGCACCAGCACTTTATGCTTGTCCCCTCGCAGACCGTGGCGGAGAACGTCTTTCTGGGTCTGCGCGAGGCGCGGCTTTGTGGTCGACCGCAGCAAGATGGCCGCCGAGGTGCAGCAGATCAGCGAGCAGTACGGTCTGCCGGTCGACCCGAACGCCAAGATCTGGCAGCTCTCGGTCGGCGAACAGCAGCGCGTCGAGATCATCAAGACGCTCTACCGCGGCGCGCAGATCCTGGTGCTCGACGAACCGACGGCCGTGCTGACGCCGCAGGAGATGCGAGACGCTTTTCCGCACGCTGCGCAAGATGACCGCCGAAGGCAAGACGATCATCTTTATCTCGCACAAGCTGGAAGAGGTGCTCTCGATCGCCGACCATATCTCGGTGCTGCGCAGCGGCCGCCTGGCCGCCACGACCGAGGCGCGCGGCAAGACCAAGGCCGAACTGGCCAGCCTGATGGTCGGCCGCCAGGTGCTCTTCCAGCTCGAGAAGCCGCCGACCACCGTGGGCGAAACCCGGCTGGCGCTCAAGGACGTCGAGGCGCTCGACGACAAGTTTCTGCCCGCGCTGCGCAAGGTCTCGCTCGAGGTGCGCAGCGGCGAGATCGTCGGCATCGCCGGCGTGGCCGGCAACGGCCAGCGTGAACTGGCCGAGGTGATCTGCGGCCTGCGCCCGATTACGCAGGGCGAGATCGCGGTGGCGGCAAGCCGGTGCGCACCGCCTCGCCGCTGGGCGATGATCGAAGCCGGCGTGGCCTATGTGCCCGAGGATCGCAACGGCACGGGCTCTTCGCCCAACTTGAGCATCGCCGACAACATTGCGCTCAAGGCCTATCGCACGCCGGCCGCACGGCCGCGGCGGCGGTGATCGACCGCAAGTCGGTCGAAGTGCACGCCAAGAGCCTGATCGAGCGAGTTTGCGATCGCCACGCCCAGCGCGGCGACGCCGGCCCGCAAGCTGAGCGGCGGCAACCTGCAGAAGGTGATCCTGGCGCGCGAGATCTCCAGCCAGCCCAACGTGCTGGTGGCTGCTTCCCCGACGCGTGGCCTCGACATCGGCGCCACCGAAAATGTGCGGCAAGTGCTGCTGCAGGAACGCTCGCAGGGTGCGGCCATCCTGCTGATTTCCGAAGACCTGGACGAAATCTTTGCCATCAGCGACCGGATTGCCGTGATCTACGAGGGCCGGATCATGGGCGTGTTTCCCTGCGAGGAGGCCGACCTGGCGACCGTTGGCCTGCTGATGGCGGGCGGCACGCAGCCGCCGAGCGAAAAGGAAGCAGCCTGACATGGCGACGACGCAGACGACGTCCGCGCCGGTGAAGCGGACGACAAAGGTAAAGTTTGAACGGCGGCTGGAGCAGCCCCGCTGGCTGCGCTATGCCTCGCCGGTAATCCTGATCATCGCGGCACTCCTGGTCGGTGCGCTGCTTGCTGCAGCCTGGTCGGGGCCAACCCCTGGTATGTCTACGGCCAGATGGCGACCATCGCCTTTGGCGAGCCTCTACGGCTGGTCCGACACCACGATCAAGGCAACCCCGCTGATCCTGGCCGGCCTGGGCGTCGCCGTCGCCTTTCGCATGCGCCTCTGGAACATCGGCGCCGAAGGCCAGCTCTTGATTGGCGCGTTTATGGCCGCCGGCGTCGCGCTGCACTGGCTGCCGCCCGGACTGTCGCAGTGGGTGGTGCTCTTTGTGATGGCGGTGGCCGGGTTTGTCGGCGGTGCCTTCTGGGGCTTCATCCCCGGCATCCTCAAGGCCAAGCTCAACATCAACGAAATCATCACGACCTTGATGCTGACCTACGTCGCCTTCCAGTGGAACAACTACTTTGTCTACGGCCCCTGGAGCGAGCGCGGCTTTGGCCTGACGCCGCAGTTCCCCAAGACGGCCTGGATGCCGCGCTTCACCGATTTTGCGGCGAGTTTTCCGGCTTTCCGGGGTGTGACAGCCCACATGGGCATCTTTCTGGCCATTGGGCTGTGCCGTGATCTTCTGGTTTGTCTGGCAGTACACCAAGTGGGGCTTTGAGGTCAAGGTCATCGGCGACAACCCCCGTGCCGCCCGCTACGCCGGCATCAACCTCACGCGCAACATCATCCTGGTCATGATGATCAGCGGCGGCATGGCGGGGCTGGCCGGCATGGTCGAGGTCGCCGGCGTCGTGCACCGCCTGCAGGAGCGCTTCTCGCCGGGCTACGGCTACACGGCCATCATCATCGCCTGGCTCGCCAAGCTGAACCCGCTGGCCATCGTGCCGGTCGCCTATCTCTTTGGCGGCCTGCTGGTCGGCGGCGACGTCATCCAGCCGGCGGGCATCGCCCGCATGCTGCAGGGCGTGATCCTTTTCGTGGTGGTCGGCGGCGAACTGCTGCTGCAATACCGTATTCGGGTCGAGCGAGCGTAGCGGCTATGGAACTCAATTTCTGGATTGGCTTACTGATCGGCCTGGTCGCAGCCGGCATCACCTATGGCACCGGCATCTTGTTTGCCACCATCGGCGAGATCTTTGCCGAGCGCTGCCGGCGTGCTCAACGTGGGCCTCGAAGGCATGATGCTGATGGGCGCCGTCACGGCCTACCTGGTCGCCTACAACACGGGCAATGCGTGGATGGGGCTGCTGGCCGCCATCGGCGTCGGCGGCTTGATGGCGCTGCTGCACGCCTTTATGACCGTCACCCTGCGTGCCGACCAGGTCGTCAGCGGTCTCGCCCTGGCGCTGCTTGGCTCGGGCATGAGTGCCGTCATCGGCGCGCCGCTTGTCGAGGTGCGCACTGCCCCGCGCCTGCCGGAGTTCCCGATCCCTGTGCTGTCCAACATCCCGGTGCTGGGGCCGATCTTCTTTGACCACAATGTCATTGTCTATATTGGCCTGCTGTCGGCGCCGATCGCCTGGTGGTACATCTATCGCACCCGGCCGGGCATGGAACTGCGCTCGATCGGCGAGTATCCGGCTGCCGCCGACGTGCTGGGCATCAACGTGATCCGCCAGCGCTATCTCTACGTCATCCTCGGCGGCATGCTGGCCGGCCTGGGCGGCGCGGCGCTGAGCCTTGCCATCACGCCGCTGTGGATCGAAGACATGACGGCCGGCCAGGGCTGGATCGCACTGGGCCTGGTGATCTTTGCCGGCTGGGACCCGCTGCGCGCGGCCTTTGGCTCCTACCTGTTTGGCGCGATCCGCCGCCTGCCGCTGGATGCGCAGAACCTGCCGCTCTTCCTGTCCGCACCCGCAGCTGGGCTATTTTATGAACATGCTGCCCTACCTGTTTGTCATCATTCTCATGCTCATCAGCGCACGCGGCAACATGCGGCGGCGGATCGGTGCCCCGGCCGCTCTCGGCCAGCCCTACGTGCGCGAAGAACGCGGCGTATAGTCGCCGGGACACGTAGAGTTCATGCTGCCACTTTCTCATGTAGCCTATACCTGGCTGGCGCTCAGCGTCGCCCAAGATGCTTTCGGCGTGGCGCCGGAAGCGGATTACCGCATGATCGGCCTGGCCGCGATGGGGCCTGACCTGATCGACAAGCCGCTGGCGACCGTTTATTTCTATCGCAGGTATAAGTCGGCCGTCCTCTTTGCGCATACCCTGCTGGCGAACCTGATGGTGATCTGGTTCACGGTGGCAAGGATCCCCCGCATCTGGGTCTATTCGACGGCGTGGCTGGGGCATGCCGTGCTCGACCGGCTCTGGCTCTTTCCCAACACCTTCTACTGGCCGCTGCGCGGCTGGCGCTTTCACGTGTGGGGCAAGCAGGGGTCGGAGCAGCAAGAGATCGGCAAGGCCTACTGGTACGCCTTTACCCGGCGCAAGGAACTGTGGGGCTGGGAACTCGGTGGTCTGCTGGCGCTGGCCATCTTCGTCTATCGCCGCCGCCTCTACCGCCGCGACAACCTGTTGGAGTTCCTGCTCACGGGGCGCTCGACGTGCACGCACGTGAAGTCCTGATCGGAATTCGTCGCCTACCTGCGCAGCGTGATACAATCGGGGGATGCAGCCGATAGCGCCGCCTTCTCAACCTGAGCAACCCGTGGGCTATACGGCGGCCGGGGACGGGCCGCCGCGGCAGACGGGCCGGCGCGTGCTGGTCAACACCGGTGCCCTCACCGGCGCCAGCCTCTATCGCATCCTCACCAGCTTTGTCCTGCAGCTCCTGATCGCACGCATCCTGGGCATCGAAGGGCTCGGGCATTATACGATCGCGATGGCCTATCTGAACGTGAGCCAGGTGGTCAGCGAGCTAGGCCTGCCTGCCCTCCTGGTGCGCGACCTGGCACAGGCCCCCTGGCGCCGGCGCAGCACCTTCCGTGTGCTGCTGCTGATCCAGGTCGTGATGGGCTTCCTGACCTGGGGCGGCCTGGCCCTGATGTCGCTGTTCCTTCCCTATGGCGACGTCACGCGTATCTCGCTGCTGCTGGTCGGCGCCTCGCTGCCGCTATTTGCCATCTCGTCGGCCTCGCAGACCCTGTTCCAGGCCGGCGAGCGCATGGAACTGGTGATGGGCGTGGAGGTGCTCACCAACACGCTCATCCTGGCCATCAGCCTGGCCGTGATGCTGCAGGGCGGGGGAGAAGAAGCCCTGATCGCCGTCATCATCGTCTGCCAGGCCGTGTCCGCCCTGGTGTGCCTGCTGCTCGTCTGGCAGAGCAAGCTGCTGCGCGGCGTGCAGGAGGCCGTCAAGATCCATGTGCCGGAGCTGCTGCGCCATGCGCTCCCGTTCTTTGGCCTCTCGTTGGGTGATGTCCTGCTGCAGCGCATTGACATCCTGCTGCTCTCCGTAGTGGCGGGCCCGGCGGTGACGGGCATCTACAGTGCCGCCTACAACCTGGTGCGCGTGTTGATGAAGCTCGTACAGAGCTTCTGGAAGGCGCTCTATCCAACGCTCAGCCGGCTGCACCAGCAGGCGCAGACCCAGTATGAGCGCCTGGCGCGCCTGGGTCTGCGCTACGGCTTGCTGCTGCTGCTGCCGACGGCGACGATCGGCGCCGCCGTGGCGGCAGGCGCACTGGCCCTTCTCTTTGGCGGCGATTATGGCGCGTCGGCCCATGTATTCCAGATCCTTTTGTGGGCAGCACCACTCTTTTTGCTGGAAAACTATGCTATTACCTTGTTGTCGGTAGAGCGGCATCTGCGGGCAAGCCTGCTGATCCTGGGGATCCATCTCCTGGCGACGGTCGTAGCACTGCCCCCGCTGACGCGCTGGCTGGGTGCCGACGGCACAGCTTGGGCCGTGGTCCTGGCGGGCGCGCTCGGCGCAGGTTACGGCTTATGGCAGCTGCACCGCCTGCGCCTGCCGCTGCAGGTGCGCGGCTTGTGGAGCATGATCGGCGGCGCGTTGGCAGCGGGTGCGGCGGCCATGTTCCTACCCCTGATGTGGCCGCTGCAGGCACTGGCCGGCATGGGTGTCTACGTGGCCGTCTGTTGGGCGACCGGCGTACTCTCGCCGTCCGACTTGGCTACGCTGCGTGCCACACTCCTGGTAAAGAAGCAGTCGTGATTTGTGAACGCCGCGCGGCGTGGGCTAAAATCGATGTATGCCTGAGGCCATCCAAGTAGGTAAGGCGGTAGGGAATCCGGTGCGCAACCCGGAGCGTTTCTATCGCGTGTTGATGATTGCCCCGACCAGCTTCTTCCTAGATTACGGCTGTCATGTCCGTATTGTGGAAGAGGCACGCATCCTGCAGCAGTTGGGACAGCGCGTCACCATTGTTACCTATGCCAATGGCCGCGATCTGCCCGATCTTGACATCCGCCGCACGCTCCCCATTCCCTGGCGCCAACACTACGAAGTCGGTTCGAGCCGGCACAAGATCGGGTTTGATGCCCTACTGGGGCTTAAGACGCTGGCGCTGCTGGCGCGCAGCCGGTTCGACGTGATCCATGCGCATCTGCATGAGGGGGCGCTGATCGGCCAGGTGTTGGGCGGGCTGTTCCGCACCCCGGTGCTGTTCGATTTCCAGGGCAGCCTCACCGAGGAGATGATCGACCACAAGTTCCTGCAGCGCGAGAGCAAGATCTATCCCCCCTTGCGCCGGCTTGAGCGCCACATTGACTGTTCTTCTCCGATCATCTTTACCAGTTCCACCAATTCGCAGCGGGTCCTGACCGAGGAATTCGGCTGTGCCGCCGCGCAGATCCGGCCCTTGCCGGACTGCGTGAACACGCGCGCGTTCCGGCCCGCAAGCGCGTTTGACCCTGCGGAACTGGCGGCGATCCGGCAGCGTTGGAATGTTCCAGAAGATGCGCGCCTGATCGTCTATCTGGGGCTCCTGGCCGAATACCAGGGCACGACCCACCTGCTGCAGGTCATGCAGCGCATGCGTGAACTGCGCCCTGATGTCTACCTGCTGTTAATGGGCTTTCCGGGCGTCGACACCTATCAAGTCAAGGCGGCTGAGCTTGGCGTGAGTGACCGAGTAATCTTTACCGGGCGTGTGCCGTATGAAGATGCACCGCAGCACATCGCACTGGGAGAGATTGCCGTTGCCCCCAAGTTGAGCCTGACCGAGAGCGCCGGCAAACTGCTGAACTACATGGCTGCCGCACTGCCGACCGTGGCCTACGACACCCCGGTGGCGCGGGAGTACCTTGGTGCATCAGGCAAGTTTGCTGCGCGCGGCGATGTCGACAGCCTGTTGGAAACCCTGCTCTCCCTCCTGGACCACCCCGTCGAAGCCCGTGCCATGGGCGAACGCCTCCGCCAGCGCGCGATCGAGCAGTTTGAGTGGCAGCGCGCCGGTCTGCAGATCGTCGATGCCTACCGGGCGCTCGTAGAGCGCGGTCCGTCATCCGAGGAAACATCCTCGAAGTTGGCGGTGCCGCAAGACTGAACCGCCGCATCCGGCGGTGTCGAGTGAAAGGACTCTAAGATGTTGCAGCAAAGAAATGAGATGACAACTGTTTTGGGACGTGCAGTAGAACGTCTGTTCCCCAAGCGCCGGTTGAGTGGCCTGGTCGCAGTCGGCTTGTTTGCCGGGCTGGCCGCCTTCGGCGCCGTTCTCCCCGCTCACGCCGAAGATCCGGGGCCTGGCGCAGCGACCTTTGGCGAGGTCGTGTTGGAGGCTGCCCCGAAGAACGTCTACATGGAGAGCGATACGCGGCTGTGGTATACCTTGCCAACGGTAGACAAGCTTGCCTTGGTGGACGGTGCTGTAGTCACCTACTATCCGGTGGACGGTGACGCTGTCAACAACAGCGAACCGTACGATCTCGTCGTCCAGGACGGCGCCGTATGGTTTACCCTGCTGGCGGCCAACAAGATCGGGAAACTGGACATTGCGTCCGGCAACGTGAGCACCTATCCGATTCCGACGGCCGACAGCCATCCCACGGGAATTACCTTTGGGGGGGGCTATGTCTGGTTTGTGGAGCGCACGGGCGACAAATTAGGTCAATTGGATCGTGCCAGCGGGACAATCACAGAGTACTATGATTGGGTGAAGGATCCTAATACCGACAAAAATCTTGTCGATATGAAGGGCGCACAACTGGAAGATGTCGCGTACTGTAGCGGGCAACGTCTGGTTTACCGGACCGACCCTGTACCTCGGAGGTGCCGATCTCTACAATCCTGGGACGGGGAAATGGGTGGCGTCGCCCAACAATAATCAGGCTGGTACAGCTTCCGCGCCGATGCAGATTGCGTCCGACAGCTTAGGGAACGTATGGGTCACCTTCTCCGGCCTCAACTACATTGGGCGTTCTGCATTGAACACGCTATCGGTCTGGGATGCATACGTTCTGCCGGCGGCAACGGGTGGCCCGGTTGGCTTGTACGTACGTGAAGCGAACGGTGTGCGCGAACTGTGGTATACACGTCCAGCAGCGCGAACAGCGTCGGGCGCATGGCGACGCGGTACAATGGTGTGACGGTGAGCACGTGGGAAACGCCTCTCCCCACCGCCGGTGCTGCACCCTGGGGCATCACCGTCGAAAGCGACGGCACAGCCTGGGCTGCGACTTCGAATGCAGCAAAAAGTGTATCGTGGAATACGCCTTACTTTTCGCATTCTTCTCTGCGTTTTCCTCTAGCTGTTGTGTAATGAGGGACCATGTACTCAATAGGACAATTTATGAAGATGCGTTTACCTCTGAAGATGCGTTCACCTCGGCGCAAAGAAAATCGCTGGCTTGCCGGCCTCCTGGTGTTTGCCGTCTGTATTGGGGCTGTGCTGGCGGCGCCTCAAAGTGCACACGCTGACCCTGACGCTGCCGGCGCCGAGTCCCAGTGTCTACATTCCCGTGGCCCAGAAGGATGCCTGCACTACCTTGAAGAGTCCGGGGTTCGGCGGCTTTCAAGTCTTTGGCGGCGCAGGCTTCAGCAGTCCCTATTACAAGGACCTGATGGAAAGCGGCGCCAGCTGGGTGCGCTTGCAGTATGACTGGTCGTCGGTCGAGCCGCAGAACACGGTGCCGGCCGGCTACAACTGGCCGTATCTGGACGCAGAAGTAAGCCTGGCGGCGGAGCAGTGCTGGCCGATCATTCTCCAGCTGAACTTCAACCCGCAGTGGGCTTCTGCGCTGCCGGAGGGACCGCTTACTAAGACCTCGGTCGCCGAGATTGCTGAGCTCATGGGTGCCATTGCGGAGCGTTACGACGGCGATGGTATTCAGTGACGCACCAGGCTCCCCCCAGGTCTTATACTTTGAAATGTACAACGAGCCGGACGCAGGCGCCTCTGGGACCTATGAACGCTGGGGCATGTACGGTGACCAGTATGCGGCCATGCTCAAGGCCGTGTACCCGGCCGTCAAGGCGGCCAACCCGCAGGCAAAGGTCGTATTCGGGGGCATTGCGTACGACTCCTTTACCGATTCGCCGACCCCCGGTGTGTTCGTCAGGCAGTTCCTGGACGACGTGCTGAAGAGCGGTGGCGGTGCGTATTTCGACATCATGAACTACCACTTCTATCCGCTGTTCGGGTGGAACTGGACCAAGCAGTTTCCCAAGGATGGTCCGGGACTCCTGGAGAAGACCGCCGCCATTCAGGCCGTACTGGCTAAGTACAACAGCAGCAAGCCCATTATCATTACGGAAACGTCCTGGCACAGCAACAAAGGCGCGAGCCTTTACGGCAGCAATACGCTTCAGGTTCGCCTGCTGCAGCAGTTGTTCACGCAGGCCAAGGCTGCCGGTGTTCCCATGGTGGCCTGGTGGCCAATTGCCGATGTTGGCGGCTCGTATCAACTTGACTCCGGCGTGGTTACGAACAGCGAGTCGGGTCCCGTCACGCGCAAGCCCTCGTATTACGCATACCTGGTGTTTGTCGCGCGAACTGGGCTCGGCCCGATTTGTCGCCGAGATCTCCCTCTATTCCGACGTCAAGGTGTACCAGTTCAGCGACGACGTACACGGCCGGACTATCTATGTCGCCTGGACGAATCCCACGGACCTGAACACCTTATGGGGCTCGCCGACGGTGCCCTACCAAGACACGACACGCACGACTACCATCAAGTTAGACGCTGAGTCGGTGACTGTCTATGACGCCAATTGGATCAAGGTGACCAACGTGGCGGACGGGGACGATCGCAAGGATGACGGCAAAGTCACCGTTACGATCAACGGCGACCCCAAGTATATCGTTAGCGGAGGGTAAATTCACGTGTTACGCATCATCATCTCCCGAGTGACCATGAATGGGACGCGGCTCCGTATGTCGATGCTGCTGGCAGCGCTGTGCGCTGCCAGCTTGCTCTGCCTTGCCGCTGCACCCGCGGCCAAGGCGCAAGACAGTCTGTCTACGGATGCCGCGGATGCTACAGACGCCGGGCCGGCCGCAGTGCTGCCCGATCAGCTGTATCTGCCGGTGCTGTCAAACTTCAGCGGGCAGCCGCCGGTCTGCAGGATGGGCGTGAATGTGGCCAATGTGCCGGCATCTGCGTTCGATTTGGCGCAGCTCCACCTGGGTTGGTACATCGACTACAAGGCACATGTCACGGCACCGCATCCGAACGGCGCCGCCTATGTGCCTGTCATCAATCTCTCGCAGGTGGGCGACAGCGGCTTCACCAGCAGCCCCAGCGGTGCCGAACTTGATACGGCAATCGCCCAGAACCCGGGCGCCAGCTGGATTATTGGCAATGAACCCGATCGCCGCTTCTACCAGAATGATATGGTGCCCAAGGCGTATGCGAACGCCTACCATTCCCTCTATTACTACATCAAGGCAAAAGATCCGAGCGCGCGCATCTTTGCCGGTGCGATCGTACAGCCGACACCGCTGCGCCTCGAGTACTTGAATGAAGTCCTGGCCCGTTACTGGGAGATGTTTGGCGAAGCCCTGCCCGCCGACGGCTGGGCCATCCATAACTTTATCTTGAACGAGCGCAGCTGCGCCTATTATGAGGGTAACGTCAGTATTTGCTGGGGTGCCGACATCCCACCCGGCAGTAACGCCACTGACGGGCTGGTGATCACGACCGACGAGCTGAAGAAGACGGCCGACGCTGCCTTGTTTGAGTCGCAGGTTATTCGCTTCCGGCAGTGGATGGCGGACAACGGCTACCGCAACCTGCCCCTCTATCTCTCAGAGTACGGCATCTTAATGCCGGAGAGCTATGGCTTCCCCCCATCACTGGTCATCGACTACATGACCAAGACGTTCGACTTCCTGATTAACACCAAGGACGAGAAGCTTGGTTATGCGGCAGACGACAACCGGCTTGTCCAGCGGCTGTCCTGGTACAGCACCATTGACACATCGTTTAACGGCAGCCTGTTCCAAAGCACGACAGGTGCCCCGCTGTCGCCCCCCTTCGAGCTGACGTCCATGGGCGAACACTATCGTGACTATGCTGCTGCCGTTCCCGTCGCCAGCGGGTTCAAGCTCCTCGGCTTCAGCCAGCAGGTGCCGGTGGGCGTAACCGCCGGTGAGGGCGTGACCTTGACCCTGAAAGCCACCGTCGGCAACGCCGGCAACAACCAATGGCCGGCCGGCGCCACCGTGCGCTTCTACCTGGGCGACCCTGCCAACGGCGGCACGGAGCTGGGCAGCAAGGCCGTGCAGATGGCCGGCTGCGGGCAGACGGCGACGGTCGAGTTCACCTGGGCGGATGTACCCGAATCCGCCGCCGGGCAGACCGCCTACGCCCGCTTGCTCAGTCCCGGCGTCGATACCACGATGAGCCTGCAAGTTGTGCGTCCGCAGGAACATGTTAATATTCCGTTTCTCCGCCGGGCATGGCAGCTTGCCGGCCAGTGACTGCAAGCGGTCATCGGGGCCTGGATCAGACACGGCATAAATCGATAAGGGCGAGGAGCTTCGAGCAATGAACGGGACAGTGCGTTGGGGGTTGTTATCCACAGCCAAAATCAATGCGGCCTTGATCGGACCGCTGCAGACGGCGGCGCGCAGCCAGCTGGCGGCAGTCGCCAGCCGCGACCATGGCAAGGCGGCTGCGTATGCGGCCGAACATCACATCCCCAAGGCGTTCGGCAGCTATGAGGACCTGCTGGCCGACCCGGAGATCGACGCCGTCTACATCTCGCTGCCCAACTCGATGCACGCCGAATGGACAATCAAGGCGGCGCAGGCGGGCAAGCACGTGCTGTGCGAGAAGCCCCTTGTTGTCTCACTGGCGGAACTGGACCAGGTAGAGGCCGCTGCCGCTAAGGCCGGCGTCACGGTCTTTGAGGCGTTTATGTACCTGCACCACCCGCAGACCCGCCAGGCGCTGGAGATGATACGCAGCGGCAAGCTGGGCAAGCTGCAGACAATCAACAGCTGGTTTAACTTCTATCTGCCTCCCGTCCAGGCCCAGAACGTCCGCCTCCAGGCGGGTCTGACAGGCGGCGCGATGTGGGACGTGGGGGTTTACCCCAACAGCGTCTCGATCGTTATGGCAGGCAGGGCACCCGAGGCGGTGTGGGCCCAACAGGAAATCGGCGAGAGCGGCGTGGACGTGGGGATGCGCGCCCAGCTGGACTTTGGGGGCGGAACCGTCGCCCAGATCTCGACCGGCTTCCGCACCCCGTTCCGTGAGGGGGTCTACCTGGTCGGCGAGGAAGGCATTCTCAACATCGTCGAGCCGTGGAAACCCGGCGTCGAGGGGACCGACAGCACGATGATCTTCACGGCGCTGGACGGCAAGATCGAAACCATCGTCACGCCTGCGATCGACCCTTATTCATGCGAGGTGGCAGCAATGGAGGCGTGCGTGCTGGACGGCGCGGCGCCCGTCGTGCCGCTGTCGCTTAGCCGTGACTTCGCCCGCAGCGTTCTGGCCGTCTACGAGTCGGCACGCACGGGTAAAGTGGTCGAGCTGTAAGTTCGCTCCTGGGCGCTTAACCTTACCGTTTGACCGTTCTCGATACATAGATTCCTCGTGTGTCGTGCGCCATACTTGTTCTCTGGACGAGGTGTACGCACACGAGGAAACTGTTGATGGCAGAAAGAAACCCCGAGAACAATCCCCAGAAGAACACTGAGCAGAGCATTGCCTTTCCCCACCTGGGCGAGGACGACATCGCCGAACTGGAGGAGATCGGATCGCACCGGCACCTGGAGGATGGCGAGGTGCTGTTCGAAGCGGGGGAAGAACGCTGCGGCTTCTTTGCCGTCCTGTCCGGCGCGATCAAGGTCGTGGACGGGTCCGGCGACGCCGCCCAGGTGGTCAGCGTGCACGGACCCGGCGAGTTCACCGGCGACGTGGACGTCCTGGGCGCACGCCGGGCCATCGTCAGCGCCGTCGCCGAGGGCAATGCCGAGGTGCTGCATATCTCCAGCGGCGACCTGAACCGCCTGCTGAGCGAGCAGCCGGGCCTGGGCGAGACGATACTCAACGCGTTCATCGCCCGCCGTGAACTGCTGATGGAATCCGGCTTCCAGGGCCTGCGCGTGATCGGTTCGCATGATTCGCTGCGTGCGTTTCAGCTCTGCGAGTTTCTGGCCCGCAACCAGGTGCCGCATACTTGGGTGAAGGTTGAGATGGACCGCGGTGCCGGCCGACTGCTGACCGATCTGGGCGTCACGGAAGAAGATCTGCCCGTTGTCGCATACGGCGACCGGCCCCTGCTGCGCAATCCCTCGCTCGCACAGTTGGCCGAGCAGGTGGGCCTCAAGAGCGTGCTTCGACAAGAACTGCTATGACCTGGTCGTCATCGGTGCCGGGCCTGCGGGGCTGGCGGCCGCCGTCTATGGTGCTTCGGAAGGACTCCGGACGCTCGTCCTTGACGGTGCCGGGCCGGGCGGCCAGGCCGGCGCATCCACCAAGATTGAGAACTACCTGGGCTTCCCCACCGGTATCACGGGGGCCGACTTGATGAGCCGTGCCGTGCTGCAGGCCCAGAAATTTGGGGCGCAGTTTTCGACGCCTTCGCAGGTCAGTGACCTGGACCTCGACGGGGATCTGCCAGTCATCCACATTGAGGGGGACGGTACCGTGACGAGCCGCTGCGTCCTGATTGCTACAGGGGCAGCGTACCGCAAGCTCGACATACCCGACCGTGAGCGTTTTGACGGCTTGGGCGTCTACTATGCTGCTACACAGACCGAACTGGTGGCCTGTCACGATGCCAACGTGATCGTCGTAGGTGGCGGCAATTCGGCCGGCCAGGCGATCATGTTCCTCTCCCAGCATACGCGGAGTGTGACGGTGGTGCTCCGCGGCAGCGACCTGCACGCCGGCATGTCCAGCTACCTGGCCGACCGAATAGAAGCGGCAGAAAATGTGAAAGTGCGCTATCATTCACAGCTAAGTGGGCTCCAGGGTGAGGAGCGGCTTGCGGCAGTAGAGATCGAAGATACGGAGACCGGCACGCGTGAGATCGTAGAGACGCCGGCGGTCTTCTCCTTTATAGGAGCTGTGCCGTGCACGAAGTGGCTGCCTGCCCAGATCGAAACCGACGCCAACGGGTTTATCTGCACTGGGCGAGATGTGACCAACCTCTCGCCAGGCTCCCATGTGCGGAGCCCCCATTCGCAGGACCTCCAGCGGCCGGCATTCCCGATGGAGACCAGCTATAGAGGCGTGTTTGCCGCCGGCGACGTGCGCGCGGGCTCCACGAAGCGTGTCTCCTCGGCGGTTGGCGAAGGCGCCATGGCCATCCGGTACGTCCATGAGTACCTGGCAGAACTGGAACCATGACGCCATAGATAAAAATCTATTGATTCGACAAGGAGAGTAACATGGCGCGGATCGCAATCCATGGTTTTGGCCGCATTGGGCGGTCGGCGATGAAGGCGGGGCTCAAGCAGAACCTATTCACGCCCGTCTCCATCTCAGACATCAAGGACATACCCACCCTGGCGGCCTTGTTTGAGGTCGACACCAATTACGGGCGCTGGCCTGAAGAGGTCAGCAGCACCGATACTGGCTTTGTCATCGGCGGACGCCAGATCCCCTATTTTGACTCCATGAAATCGCTGCCGGACTGGGGTGCGCTCGGCGTCGACCTGGTCATCGACTGCACCGGCCGGGCGACGACGCGTCCTGTCGCCCAGGCTCATCTCGATGCCGGCGCCAAGCGTGTCCTGGTGAGCGCAGCCAGCAAGACGCTGAACGACTGCGACGCCGTCCTGCTGCCGGGCATCAACCTTGACCAGTTTGATCCGGCGAAGCACAAAATCATCAGCATGGCGAGCTGCACGACCAACGCTCTTGCGCCGGTCGTCAAGGTCGTGATGGAGAACTTTGGTATCCAGTATGGCCTGTTCTCGACCATCCACGCCTATACCAACACGCAGTCGCTGACCGACCAGCCGATGAAGGATCGCCGCGACTCCTGGGCTGCGGCCGAAAATGTCATCCCCTCCTCGTCGGGCGCCGCGCGTGCGCTGCAGTTTATCTGGCGCGATCTGAAGATTACGGGCAAGGCATATCGCGTGCCTGTGCGCACGGGCAGCATTGCGGAGCTGAACTTGATCACCGAGCGCCCGGCGACCGCCCAGCAGGTCAACGACTGCTTCCGGCAGGCTGCGGCCGCGGCGCCGCTTAAGGGCGTGATGGGTGTGCTCGAAGGCGAGTGGCCCTCGGCGCGCATCGTCGGCGACCCGCTCTCGTCGATCATCGATCTGCCGCTGACGACGGTGCAGGAAGGCATGCTGTCGGTGGCGGCTTGGTACGACAACGAGATGGGCTACGCCACCCGCCTGGCCGAAACGGCCGCATTCCTGGCGCGGTAGCACGTCTCGGTTTAGTGCGCACGCCCACGTGCGTTTTCCTGTGCGCAAACGGCACGTGGGCGTGCCGGAGCGCACGTGGGCGTGCGCACTAAACATGTCACTAAGGCTCCTTCTGGTACAATACTCAAAACACGCCGCCGAACGAGGAATTGCCAGATGCCACGCAACACTGCCGCCCTCTCTGTACAGGGGCCCCGCATCGAACGCGAAAAGCGGACGGTGACGGCGATGATCCACCTCTACTGCCAAGATCAGCACCATACGCAGGAAGGGCTCTGCGCAGAATGCAGTTCGCTGCAGGATTACGCGATGCGGCGGCTTGAGCGCTGCCCATTCCAGGAAGGGAAGACCACCTGCGCTAAGTGTGCCGTCCACTGCTACAAGATCGACATGCGTGAGCAAATTCGGGTCGTCATGCGCTACGCTGGGCCGCGCATGCTGTGGAAGCACCCGATGCTTGCCATCCAGCACCTCAGGGACGGCAGGCGCAGCGAGGCAATCCTGCCCGTCAAGGCGGCGCGCCGGCCATGAGCCAACCTGGCCTCCTGCCACAGGAGCCGGCGGCAGTCTACCAACGGCGGCGTGCGGAGTTCGGCGACCTGCATGCGCGTCTCGACCGCCGCGCCCGGCAGAACGGCAACCTGAATCTTGGCCTCTTCTTTGGGGCATTCGTTGTCCTCGTCGCGGGCAGTGTAGGGGACCACGCAGCCTTGTATTGGCTGTCCGGTATCCTTGCCGCAGCCTTCGTCGCTGCGCTCCTTAATTTTCAACGTTTGAAGCGCCAAGTCTCCCGTGCTGCAACATTAATTGCCATCAACGAGGAGGGCCTCCACCGGCTCGCCCGTAATTGGGATGCACTGCCGCCGCCACCCGCCATCTACCAGCCGAAAAGCAGCCCACAGCCGAGGGGACACGGCTATCGATCCGGCGACGGCGGCGGACCTTGACCTGTTCGGCGTGGCGAGTGTCCAGCACCTGCTCAATACGCCTGCCACCCCTGTCGGGCAGGCAGCCATCTGCAGCTGGCTGCTCCAACCGGCACTGCCCTCAACGGCTAACACGCGCCAGGAGGCCATCCGTGAGCTGGCACCGGAGGTTGACTTTCGTGAAGAGGTCGGCGCACGTGGGCGGGAGGTGGGTCCGGCGCAGCGCCATTACGAACGCTTTGCGGCTTGGGCGGAGAGCGCCCCCTGGCTCATTACGCAGCCGCTGCTGCTCTGGGCGGCGCGCCTTCTGCCGCTCCTCAACATTGGCTTGGGTGTCGCTGCATGGTTCTGGGGGCAGGAGTACGGGGGGGTTTACCTGGCGCTGGGCGTCTCGCTGGCCATCAGTGTTTTCTTTTCGTTAACTGCGGGGCGCCGGGCCGGCGAGACGATCGGGCAGGTGGCAGCGCAGCAAGAGGTCTTTGCTGCCTACGCCGAAATTTTCGACCTCCTGGCGGCACAACCATTTTCTGCACCGGAGCTGCGCCGACTGCAAGCCGAGCTAGCGGTTGATGCCAAGGATGCAAAGAGCAAAACAGACGCGATCCCACCTCCCCTGCGTGCAGGGCCGCAGATGCGGCGGCTGCAGCGCTTGATGCCGTTTGCCGGAATCCGCCAGTGGCTGCTCTTCTTCCCCATCGAAGTGGTAACGTTGTGGGACTTCCACCTGCTGTGGCTGCTCGAGCGCTGGCAGGTGTACGCCGGGAAATACGTGCGCGGCTGGCTGGCGGCGCTTGGCGAGCTGGAGGCGTTGATTGCCTTGGCCACGCTGCACTACGATCACCCGGCCTGGGCTTTTCCCACCTTTGAAGCAGGGCAGAATTCCACCCAGCCGCAGGTGGAGGCCGCCAACCTGGCACATCCACTGCTGTCGCCGGAGAGCGCGGTCGGCAACGACGTGCGCGTGGGGCCGCCCGGTTCATTCCTGTTGATCACCGGCTCCAATATGAGCGGTAAGAGCACGCTGCTGCGGGCGATCGGCGTCAACTGCGTGCTTGCGCAGATGGGGGCACCGATCTGCGGGGACATGCTGCGCCTGCCGCCGCTGCGGGTCATGTCGAGCATGCGCGTGCAGGATTCGCTGTCGCAGGGCGTCTCGTTCTTTATGGCCGAACTGCGCAGCCTCAAGACTGTCGTCGATTCGACGCTCCTTGCCCAACAAACGGGGGGCACGCCGGTCCTCTATCTGCTCGACGAAATCCTGCAGGGCACGAACACGGCCGAACGCCAGATAGCTGCCCGCCACATCATCCGCCGGCTGGTGGATGCGGGTGCAATCGGGGCAGTTTCCACGCACGACCTCACGTTAGCTGCCTCACCCGAACTGGCCGCAGCAGCCGTATCCATGCATTTCACCGAATCCTTCAGCCGCGGCGCCGATGGTCCGTCGATGCATTTTGACTACAAGCTGCGTCCGGGGATTGCCACCTCCACCAACGCACTCAAGTTGATGGAGATCGTGGGGCTGGCGTGAGCCCCTACAGTGCGTCTTGACCATTGTATAATGGTGCAAACTGACACATCGTGTACTACTTCTATGTTCGTGCCTTGTGCTAATCTAGCGTTGGGAACTCTCTATCTATTGACTTTTCCGATTTGGAGGTCGCATGGACACATTATCACTGGTTTTTTCCCTGCTTGTGGCGCTGCTTTTTGGCGTTTTGATCGGCTGGTGGTTCGCTCGCTCAGGTAAGAAATCGCTTTCTGACCGCGTTTTGCAGGTGGAAGGCGAACTGCGTGATTCGCAGAAGCAGTACGATGCCGCACGCACTGAGCTGCAGCTGCAGCACGACGATTACGAGGCAAAGCTGAAGACCGTGCAGGTTGATATCAGCAAGCGCAGCGCCGATATCGATGCCGAACGTGCCCGCATTGCCACCACGGTGGGCGACTATGAGTCGCGCATCAACGAATTGCAGACTTCCGTCGCCGCCGAACGCACCCGTGCGCTCGACCTCGAGAATCAGTGTGGGGGCCGCGTAGCGGCTTTGGAAGAGAATCTGCAGGCACGCCTGGTGGAGCTCGACTTTGAGCGCCAGCGTGTGGCCGCCCTCGAGGCCCAGGTGGCCGACCTGGCTGCAGCGGCAGCTGCCGCTCCCGCCGGAGCTGTCGCAGCCGCAGCGGTCGTGGCTGGGGCGGTTGAGGATATCGACAACGGGCGTGATGAAGTACGCACTGCCTTTGTCGATATCGGTGCGCCGGCTGCGGTTGAGGTCGACGACCTGACCCGCATCAACGGGATCGGCCCGCGCTACGCCGCAATCCTGGCGTCCGCCGGCATCACGACCTATAAGCAGCTCGCCAAGAGCGATCCGGCCGAACTACGCGATATCGTCGGGGCCCAGCCGTGGCAGGTGCCCGACACCCCGTCCTGGGTCTTGGAGGCCGCACGCTTCGAAGAGCAGCCTCGTTTGGCGGTGGCCGGCGACGACCTGATCCGCATCGAGGGCATTGGCCCGCGCTACAACTCCCTGCTGCCGCGCCGCCGGCATTACGACCTTTGCCCAGTTGGCCGCAGCCGACGATGCCGTCCTGGCCGATATCATCAAGCCCAAGGCATGGCAGAAGGTTGACTTCGACGAATGGAAGCAGCAGGCGGCCCTGGCTGCTGCCGGCGACTGGGCTGCGTTCGATGCCCTGCAGGCCCAGCTCAACCAGCGCAAGGAGAACGATCTCGCCCTGATCCAGGGGCTTGGCGATACGCACGCTGCTGCCCTGCGTGCCGCCGGGATCGACAGCTTTGCCGCCCTCGCCGCCTCGACGCCCGAGCAGGTGGACGACATAATGCGCAAAGCCGGCGTGCGGACGGGCAACTCTGCAGCCTGGATTGCCGAGGCGCGCCTGCGTGCCAAGGGCAAGCGGGTCCAGCGCCAGCGCACGGCGCGCGCCGGGAGCGTCAAGGTGTTTGAGGTCTCCTGCCCGCAAGACCTGGCGCAGGTAAATGGCATCGGCACCGTCTTCGAGGAGAGGCTGTACAACGCCGGTGTCGGCAGCTTCTGGGAGCTGGCGGGCATGCCGGACGAAGAGCTGATCGAGATGCTGGACCTCAAACGCTTCCAGGGTGTAGATCTCGCCACCATCAAGGCCGACGCCCTGCGGCTGGCCAACGAAACCGACAGCGCGGGCCGCGTGTGGGACGGTACGCCGCCGGATGACTTCGAGATCCTCGAAGGCATCGGCCAGATCTACGAGCGCCGGCTCTATTCTGCCGGCATTTGCTCCTATGAATCGCTGGCAGAGGCCACCCCTGAGCGGCTGGCCGAGATCTGCAAGGCCCCTGCGTTCCACCGGCCTGACTACGCTTTCTGGATTGCGCAGGCGCGCAAGATGGTGGCGACCGCCTGACATAGAGGCGCTGCAACCAAGGCGTCCGTACAAGAAGCCGAGTTTTGAGAGAAACTCGGCTTCTTTGTGGGGTGTCGTTGGCAAATTGGCTAGATATCACGTATGAAAGCTTACTTCCGAACCGGTACGAGCATTCGTGGGTTGCTCGTTTTTACAGCTGTCATTTGTACGATTGCCATTGTCACAGCTGCAGCTGTTCTGCTCACACTGCCGGCGGCCGCTTCGTCACCCCGCCAGGAGCAGCCGCTTCGCTTGGTGACAAAACCGATTCCGCCGTTCGTCATCGAAGACAAGAACGGCGATTTGTCCGGCTTCAGCATTGACCTTTGGCGGGCGATTGCGGCACAACTGCAGCGACCCTATGAGTGGGACCGCGTCAGTACAGTCAAGGAACAGCTTGCTGCCATAGAAGCAGGGCGGGCAGATGCGGCCATCGCGGCAATCACCATCACGGAGGAGCGTGAGCAGCACGTCGATTTCTCATTTCCCTATTTTGAGTCGGGCTTAGGCATTCTCACGCCGGCAAAGAGCGAGATACCTGTGCTGGATGCCATCGCACTGGCCTTCTCGCCTGCTCTCCTACGGCTGCTGGCGTTCGTTTTGGCGTTGTTGATCATCGTCGGCCACCTTGTCTGGCTCTTCGAACGTAAACGCAACCCCGAGTTTCCCAAGGACTACATCCACGGCATCTGGGCCGGCATATAGTATGCAGGCGTAACCGTCACGACGGTAGGCTACGGCGACAAGACGCCCAAGTCGATCCCTGGCCGGCTTGTAGGCCTGGTCTGGATGTTTGCCGGCCTGTTTGTGATTGCCAATTTTACGGCCGGCGTGACTGCACAACTCGCATTGCGTGAACTGCGCGGGGCCATCAACGGGCCACAGGATCTGCCCGGCAAGCGGGTATTGGCGGTCGAAGGCACGACAGGCGACGCCTGGCTCACAAGTCAGGGCGTGCCGCACTTCACTGTCAAGACGATCGACGACGCCTATCCCGAACTTGCTGCCGGGCGCGCGGATGCCGTCGTCTACGACTATCCTGTGCTCCTCTACTACTCGCTCAACGATGGGCAGCACAAAACGCAGTTGGCGGGCGGGCCCTTTAATCTCGAGAATTACGGGATTGCCGTCCCAACAGGGGGTGCCCTGCGCGAAGAAATCAACCGCGCGCTCCTCAAGCTCCACGAAAACGGGGTGTACAAGGAGATATACACGCGTTGGTTTGGTGCCGATCCGAGCCGATAGCCTAGGGGTAGGTTAACCGCCATTGTGTCGCCAAAATACAAAAAACGTCCCTGGCCCGCAAGAGCCAGGGACGTTTTTTGTATTTTGGCCGGCTTGTTATTGTTTATGCGGCGTGGCGCAAATGCTGATGGTCTCGAGCGGGATGCGCCCGGTGGCGCGAATTTCGTGTGATTCGCCTGCCTCGATCAGCAGCAGTGATCCCGCCTTGATATCCAGCCAGCAGCCGCCGACATACGCCCGGCCTTCCCCGCGCGTGACATAGACCCACTGGTCACAGGCGTCGTTGGCAGCTTCCCCCTGGGCAACAGATTTGCCCGGCTCCAATACCATGGTCGCTGCCTGTGAGCGGCCCGTGTCGGCAAGGACCCGATAGCCTGCCGGCGGCATTACTGTGTGCAGCTTCATACCTTCCCCATTCTCGTTGCTTCGTTTTGCGTAACAGCTTTGCGCGTTGCCTGTGTCGCGGCTTCGACAAAGCGCTTGAAATTTTCCAGATCCTGTTCCAGCCGGCGTTCTGGGTTGGCGAACAGTTCCGCCACCACTTCGCCTGCTACCCCTGCCGGCGGCACATAATGCATGGTCACAGTTATTTCGGTCTGGTTGTTCGGCAGCTCGTTAAACGTTACCTGGCCGCTCGTTTTGACGTTCGTGTCATCGGTGTCGATGCTGCGCCAGGCAATCCGCTTGTCGGTTTCCATGCGCGTGGTTTCGGCGTCCCATTCGGCTTTGTACCCCATGGGACCTTTCATTACCCAGTGACTGCGGTTCGCACCGGTGATGGTTACCTCTTCGATGTACTTCATAAATTGAGGAAACATCGCAAAGTTGGACCACACGGCGTAGATATCCGCCGGCGAGCCGCCGACGATAATGCTCTTGGTTACAGGGTTCGACATATGAGTTCTCCTTTAACAGCCGGCACGTAGGCGTGCCGGAGAGTCGCACGTGGGCGTGCGAACTAAACGGCGGTTGTAGACAAGTTGCTAAGACTTGCCGGGCGGGTCGCTGGCCGGGAACGATTCCCAGGAGGCCTGCTCGACTGGATCGACCGCCCGTTCGCGTTCCATCCAGCGCGCGATCTCGCTGTCGTCCAGGTCTCCCGCCTGCTCCCCTGCGCCAATTCGATCGGCAGGCGCGGCCCTGCGGGCGCCAGTCGCCGTCTCTTGCAAGCCGGCGGCGAAATCCTCCTGCTCACGCGTGTTGATGTTGGCGCGCGTGTAGAGGGCACAGCGGCCGGTAACGCCGCGGAACAGCAGGTACGCACTCACCAGGGCAAGTGTCACGTAGACAAACAGGCGGCGCGAGAGCATGCAGGAGGCCGATCCCCCCACCAGAATCGAGACGAGGCGTTCGATGTTGCCGACGTTCATGGGCTGTTCGCCCCATTCGCTGCCGGCAGCCGGCGTCCCCTGGTTCCCTGCCGCGCCAAATTGTTCAGGCTTGATAGTCATAGTCCTTCTCCTTGGCTAGTGGCTGTCATCTGCCATATCAGGATATCGGTACTGTTAGCTCCAGTCACTAGATGTATGTACATCATGAGGGTACGCACGAAGGCATGTTGCCGCCGCCGTGGTATGATAGAGTGCCACCGGCGGAAGGGAGCGGTCTTTACCGCAGCCTATGCTGCGGTCTACACCTCGGTGGGGCGTGAATCTTGTCTTGAGAAGGAGTTTGAAATGCAGCGAGCACTCGTGGGTATGCTGCTGATCGGTCTGTTGTTTGCGGCGTGCGGCGCTCCGGCGCCCGCCCAGACACAGGCTGATGCGAGCGGCAAGCCCCTGGTCACCGTCTACAGGTCGCCTACTTGAGGCTGCTGTGGCGACTGGATCAAGTACATGAAGGACAACGGCTTTGCCGTACAGGAAGAGCAGATGCAGGACCTGTCGGAAGTCGTGAGCCGCTACAATGTACCCCCTGATCTCCAGGCTTGCCACACAGCCATCGTGGATGGCTACGTCATTGAAGGGCATGTTCCTGCTGCGGACATCAACCGTCTCCTTACCGAGCGACCCGAGATCGCCGGCCTCGCCGTGCCTGGCATGCCGGTCGGCTCGCCGGGTATGCAGGTCGAGGGGCTGGAGCCGCAGGCATACGACGTGATTGCCTTTGATAAGCAAGGAAATACCAGCACCTATGCCAGCTATCCCCAAGCCACGAAACCGTGAAGGGATAGCGGCGCCACGGATTCGAGTGTGAATATGGACTTGTTGATTCCAAAACCTGTATCAATCAAGCGCGGCGAAGGTGCGTTTGCGGTGCCAACGGCTGTAACCGTCGCCATTGCGTCCGCTACGCCCCAAGTGCGTGGCGTCGCCGCTGAGTTGGCTGCACTGCTGCGGTCTGCTGCCGGCAGTGATGTCACTATCCATGACGGCGAGGACGGCGGCGGGCAGATCACGCTGCGTCTGCTGCAGCCAGGCGCGGATGACCGTTCGCAGCTGGGCGGCGAGGGATACTACCTGCGCATCGCGTCCGACGGCATCCTCCTGGAAGCAGTGCAGCCCGCCGGCCTGTTCCACGCCGTGCAGACGCTGCGCCAACTGCTGCCACCGTCCCGGCAAGGGCCACAGCGGCGTCACGCTGCCCGCCGGCGAGATCATCGCACTATCCTCGCTTCGCCTGGCGCGGCGCCATGCTCGACGTGGCGCGCCACTTCTTCGCCGTGGAGGACGTCAAGCGCTACATCGACCTGCTGGCGCTGTACAAGCTGAACGTGCTGCACCTGCACCTGAGCGACGACCAGGGGTGGCGCATCGAGATCAAGTCGTGGCCGAGGCTGGCCGAGGTTGGCGGCAGCACGGCCGTCGGCGGGGCAGCGCGGCGGCTACTACACGCAGGCGCAGTACGCCGACCTCGTCGCCTACGCCGCCGAGCGCTACATCACGATCGTGCCGGAGATCGACCTGCCGGGCCACACCAACGCCGCGCTGGCGTCGTATGCCGAGCTGAACTGCGACGGCGTAGCGCCGCCGCTCTACACGGGCACGAGGTCGGCTTCAGCTCGCTCTGCGTCGACAAGGAGATCACCTACACCTTCATCGACGACGTGCTCGCGAACTGGCCGCGCTGACCCCGGCGCCGTACATCCACATCGGCGGCGACGAGGCCATGTCGACCCCGCCGGATGCGTATCGGCGCTTTATGGAGCGGGTCCAGCCGATGGTGGAGAAGTACGGCAAGAAGGTGGTCGGGTGGGAGGAACTCGGCCAGGCTCCCCTGCTGCCGGGCACGCTTGTGCAGCAGTGGAACACCGACCCTGCGCGCACCATACATACGCTGCAGGCGGCCGAACAGGGCGCCAAGGTGATCGTCTCGCCTGCCTCGCGCACCTATCTCGACATGAAGTACCACGCCGACACCCCGCTGGGCTTGCAGTGGGCCGGGCTGGTCGAAGTGCGCGACGCCTGTACTGACTGGGAGCCCACGAGCTACCTGGCCGGCGTCGGCGAGGCCCAGGTGATCGGCGTGGAAGCACCGCTGTGGTCCGAGACCCTGCGCACGCTCGCCGAGATCGAGTATATGGTCCTGCCGCGGATGCCGGGGATCGCCGAGATCGGCTGGTCCCCCGCCGCCGGACGAAGCTGGAATGAATACCGCACGCGCCTGGCGGCTCAAGCCCCGCATTGGGACGCAATGGGCGTGCCCTACTATCGTTCGGCACAGGTGGACTGGCCATGATGATCTTGATCGCAGGACCTTATCGGTTCGAAGACTTACCGGCAGCATGACGTCGCAGGCGTTACGTAAGATTGCAAAACCAGAGATGATGAGCCCGGCCGGCTACTGGCCGCAACTGCATGCCGCCATCGAGGCGGGGGCCGATGCCGTCTACTTTGGGCTCAAGCACTTCACTGCGCGCGCCAAGGTCGGCTTTGCGCTGAGCGAACTGCCCGACGTGATCGCCACACTGCACGGCGCGGCGTGCGCGGCTATGTCACCTTCAACACGCTCGTCTTTGACCACGAATTGGCAGACGCGGCGAAGTCGCTCGCCGCGATTGCCGCCACAGGCATCGACGCCATCATCGTCCAGGACATCGGGATTGCCCAATTGGCGCGGCGCATTGCGCCCGACCTGGAGGTGCACGGCAGCACGCAGATGAGCATTACCAGCGCCGAGGGCGTGCAGCTGGCGCAGCAGTTTGGCGTGACGCGCGTGGTCCTGGCGCGCGAGCTGTCGCTGGACGAGGTGCGCGCAATCCGCAGCCAGACCGACTGCGAACTGGAGATGTTCGTCCACGGCGCGCTGTGCGTCTCCTACTCGGGGCAGTGTTTCTCCTCCGAGGCGTGGGGCGGGCGCAGCGCCAATCGCGGCCAGTGCGCCCAGGCGTGCCGCCTCCCCTACGAGTTGATGGTAGACGAAGCGGGTTAAGCCGCTTGGCGACGCCCGCTACCTGCTGTCGCCGGGCGATCTCTATGCGCTGCATCAGACTGCCGGAGATCGTCCAGATCGGCGTCTCGGCGCTCAAGATCGAAGGGCGCTACAAGGATGCCGACTACGTGGCCCTGACGACGGCTGCCTATCGTAAGGCAGTCGACGAGGCGTGGGCCGGCCTGCCTGTGCAGCGCCACAGCCGCCGACGATCTTGCTGCTCGAGCAGGTCTACTCGCGCGGGCTGGGCCCCTACTTTGTCACCGGCACCAATCACCAGCAGGTGGTCAAGGGCCGCACGCCGCGCCACCGGGGCGTGCTGATGGGGCGTGTCGTGCGCGTGCTGGCCGATCGCGTCCTGGTCCGCCCGCCGAGGCGCACGCCGTGGCCCCGCTCAAGCCCGGCGATGGGGTGGTCTTTGATGCTGCCGATTGGCGCAGCCCCGAAGCAGCGCGAGGAGGGCGGGCGTGTCTACCAGGTAACGCCCGGTGCGCGGCGGCAGCTGGAAGTGCAGTTTGGCAACGGCGCGATCAACTTCGCCCGCATTCGCGCCGGCGATCTGCTCTGGCGCACCCACGACCCGGAGCTCGACAAGGTTGTGCGCACCTATACCGGCGCCCCCGCGCCGGTCACAAAGCAGCCCCTGCCGTGCGCGTCACCGTCCATGAGGGTGAGCCGCTGGTGCTGGCGTGGTCACTGCTGAACCACCCAGAGATCGCGGCCGTCGTGCGGGCCGAGGCGCCCCTGGTCGCAGGCGGCGAAACCGCGATCTGGACGCCGGCAGCCTGCGCGAACAGCTGGGCCGGCTGGGCAACACCGCGTATGCGCTGGATGAGCTGGAGATTGACCTGCGCGGCGCGCCGTTCGTGCCGGCATCGCTGCTCAACCAGCTGCGGCGGGAGGCGGTCGACCTGCTGTCCGAAGAGCAGGCACAGCGTCCGTCGCGCAGCCGTACGTGAGCCGCTCGCAGTGTTGGGCGATGCGATCGCTGCGCCGTCGACTCCAGACAAAGAAGATACGACCGTAGCCCCGCGCCCAGACTCCACCTGCTTGTCCGCACGCCGGAGCAGCTGGACGCGGCATTGGCGCTGGCGGTCCGGACGTCGCACTGGGCAGCATCACGCTCGACTATCTTGACCTGTACGGCCTGCGCCCGGCGGTCGAACGCGTGCAGGCGGCGGGCATCACGGCAGCGCGTGGCCAGCCCGCCGTGTGCTCAAGCCCGACGAGCAGCGCATCGTCAACTTTCTGCGCCGGCTTGACTGCGAGGTCGTGGTGCGGTCGGGCGGGCTGCTCGCCGCATTCCAGGAGGCGGAATGCCCCCCCTTGATCGGCGACTTCAGCCTCAATGCCGCCAATGTCCTGAGCGCCGCCAGCTACTTCCGGCTGGGCATCGAGCGCCTGGCGCCCACGCACGATCTCAATGCGGCCCAGGTCGCCGACCTGGCACGTGAATTTGGGCCCCAGAAGATCGAGGTCATCGCCTACCAGCACCTGCCGGTGTTCCATACTGAGCACTGTGTCTTCTGCCGGTTTTCTGTCGAGCGGTACCAGCTACAAGGACTGCGGGCATCCCTGTGAAAGCCATCGTGTAGCCTTACGCGACGACCGCGGCCGCGTGCATCCGATCATGGCCGATGTCGGCTGCCGCAACACGGTATTCGGCGCCGAGGCGCAGGAGGCAAGCCGTCACCTGGATCTGTGGCGGCAGGCCGGTATACAGCACTACCGCCTGGAGTTTGTCCACGAGACGGCAGACGAAGTGCGGGAAGTCGTCGTCGCATTCAGCCAGGCTTTGGTCGGGCATCTATCCGTCCCCGAGCTGGCACGGCGGCTGCAGCGAATCGCGCCGCAAGGTACGACAGAAGGCAGCCTGTTTATCGCGCCGGACTACCTGGAACTGCCGCTGCTGCAATGAGCCTGCAAGAGCATGTCTCGGGACGCGGCACTGTGCTTGTGCGCACGATGCAGGCAGAGGATACTGCTGTGGTTGCGGCCGCGTTTGCTGCACAGGGGTGGCACAAGCCTGTGGAGCAGTATACGCGTTACTTGGAGGAGAGCGTGCAGGGGCAGCGAGTTGTACTGCTGGCCGAGCACGCCGGCGAGTTCGCCGGCTATGTGACCATCGTCTGGGAGTCGGATTATCCGCCGTTTCGGGAGGCCGGCATTCCGGAGATTGTGGATTTCAACGTCCTGATCAAGCACCAACGCGGCGGTATCGGCACGGCCTTGTTGGATGAGGCAGAACGCCGCATTGCGATGCGTTCGCCTGTTGCGGGAATCGGCGTCGGCCTCACCGCAGATTATGGCGCCGCTCAGGTGCTCTATGTCGAAGCGCGGTTACCTTCCCGATGGCCGGGGCATGATGCAGCAGGGGCGCACAGTTCGGCACGGCGATAGCATCACAGTAGACGATGACCTCGCCGTCTATTTCACGAAAAGACTTTGAGAGAGCTATGTATATTCAATCCGTAAACATTGCCAAGCCGCAGCTGCGGCCACGCAACGGCAGCGACGTGTTGACCGGCGGCGACAAGCAGCCTGTGGCCAGTGCCTACCTGCACCCACTGGGATTTGAGGGAGACGGGCAGGGCGATACCACCAACCACGGCGGTGAAGACAAGGCCGTGTGCATCTACTCACTCGACCATTATCCGCACTGGGAAGCCATCCTGCAGCGGCCGCTGCCGCCGGGCTCCTTTAGCGAGAACTTGACGATATTGGGACTGGACGAGCAGCAAGTATGTATCGGCGACATCTTCCGCGGTGGGGGAGGCACTGCTGCAGGTGACCCAGCCGCGCACGCCCTGTGCCAAGCTCGCCGGCAAACACGGCGAGCCGCAGCTCGTCAAGTCGGTCGCCGACGCCAATTACACGGGTGTTACATGCGGGTGCTGACCGTGGGCCTTGTCGCAGCGCGGCGACCCCTTTGAGCTGGTGCAACCGCACGCCGAACGGATCTCCATTGTAGCGGTAAACGACATCATCTTTACCGCAGCATCGACCGTGCGCTGATGGAAAGGCTGGTCGAGATGCCGGAGTTTGGCGAGTCGGGGCGTAGAATTTTTGCGCAGCAGCTGGCCAAGTTGGCAGAGCAGCGTTAGACCGAGGTCAAGATGGAGTTTGCAGCACAGGAGCGCACGTGGGCGTGCGCACTAAACGAGGGATGGGCGCAGGTGGCGTGCGCAGCAAATGAGACGCAGGCGATCTCGCGGGCAAGCAGAAGGTGATCAGGTAATGTCTGGTGTGACGACACGGAACGGTATTCAACTGAGTGAACGCTTCTACTGGGAGGCGGTTCGTCCTTTGCTTGACGGGCACTATCCCGGTCTTGCGCATGCGGCGGCGCTGTTGGGCAACGGTTCAGAGGTACTCGGCTATGACGATGCGACCTCGACTGACCACCACTGGGGGCCGTGGTGCAGCTGTTTGTGCGGCCGGAGGATTTCGATACTGTTGCTGCTCCGCTGCACGCGCTGCTGGCAGACCGCCTGCCAGCCGCCGGTTTGGAGTACTCCACCAATTTTTCGGATCCGGACCCACTCGATCATGGTGTGCAACACCTGCAAGACGTTGATGATGGACCTGTGAACCATCGGGTGGATGTGCTGACCGCTGCCATATTTGTCGAGCAGCAGCTGAACTTCGACCTGGCGCAGCCGCTCCAGCCGATCGACTGGCTGACCTTTCCCGAGCAGAAGCTGCTGTCGATTACCGCCGGTGCGGTCTTTTACGATACGATTCACCTGGCCGAACTGCGCCAGACGTTTGCCTACTATCCCCACGACGTGTGGTTGTATTTGCTGGCTGCAGCCTGGGCACGCATCGGGCAGGAGGAACACCTGATGGGGCGGGCAGGGCAGGCCGGCGACGAGCTCGGTTCAGGCTTGATCGGGGCTCGCCTCGTGCGCGATATTATGCGGCTCTGTTTTCTCATGGAGCGCACTTATGCGCCTTATGCGAAGTGGTTTGGCACGGCGTTTCGGCGGCTGCACAGCGGCCGTGAGCTGTACCCGATTCTCCAGCAAGCATTGGCTGCTGCCACCTGGCAGGCACGCGAGGAGCACCTCGGCGCCGCTTACGAATACGTGGCCGCGATGCACAACCGGCTTCACCTGACGCCGCCCCTGCCGGAGCGTACACGCCAGTTCTTTGGCCGGCCTTTTCGGTGATTGCACTGCACGGCTATGCCGATGCTTTGTGTGCTCAGATAGAGGACACACAGGTGCATGCACTGGCTAAGGCTGCCTTGGTCGGCGGCATCGACCTGGTCAGCGACAATGTTGATATCGTATCGAATGGACGCTTTCGATCTGCGCTCCGCAAACTTTATGAGCTGGAGGCGTAAATGAGCTTTGAGGGAAAAGTGGTCGTCGTCACCGGCGGCGCGTCGGGCATGGGCGCGGCGCGTACGTGAATTTGCCGGTCACGGGGCCCGGTTGTCGTCGTCGATCGCAACGACGCCCGGCCTTACGGAGTTGCGGCTGAGATCGGCGGCCGGTGAGCCCTTCGTGGGGATGTGAGCCAGTCGGCGTTCTGCAACGAGGTGATCGCCAGCGGTGGTCGAGCGCTACGGCCGGTTGGATGTGCTGGTCAACGCCGCCGGCATCATCAAGCGCACCGACGCAATTCACACCACGGACGACGCCTGGCGCCAGATTTTTGGTGTCAACGTGGACGGCATCTTCTTTATGTGCCGGGCCGCCCTGCCGCACATGGTGGCGCACAGCCGCGGTGTGATCGTCAACTTCGGCTCGATCTGGGGCGACATCGGCGCGCCGGCGTGGCTGCGTACTGTGCGACAAAGGGCGCCGTCCACAATCTGACGCGCGCGATGGCACTGGACCCGCCCGCGATGGAATCCGCATCCTTGCCGTCTGTCCCGGCGAGGTGGATACGCCGATGCTCGCCGCTGAACGGGCGGCACCGCCCCACCTTGCCGACCTCGATGACCTTGCCGATCGCACGATTCCCGTGGGTCGGCTGGCGCAGCCCGAAGAGATCGCCCGCGTGGTGGTTTTCCTCGCGTCGGACGACGCCAGCTTACATGACGGGTTCGCTTGTGGTCGAGTCGACGGCGGCTACACAGCCCGTTAGTCAAGGAAACAGACATATGCCTGCACCCACGCGTGCCGACCTGCTGGCCGCTGCCCACAAGACAGTGCCCGACGTGATCGCACCGAACCTGCACCATCTTGTTCTGCGGCATCAACCCGGGGCTCTACTCCGGCGACACCGGCCACCACTTCGCGCGACCCGGCAACCGCTTCTGGCCGGCGCTGCACTTGGGCGGCTTTACGCCGCGCCGTTCACGCCGGCAGAGGAGCAGGAACTGCTGCCGCTGGGGCTACGGCATCACGAACCTCGTCGAGCGTGCCTCCGCCACGGCGGACGAACTGACGAAAGGACGAACTGGCAGCAGGGGGGCAAGCGGCTGGCTGCCAAGGTAGAGGAATATGCACCGCACGTGTTGGCCGTGCTGGGTGTGGGCGCCTACCGCAGCGCCTTTGGCCGGCCCGTGCCGCATAGGGCGGCAGCAGGAGCAAATCGGCCAGGCACACATCTGGATCTGCCGAACCCAAGCGGTTTAAACGCTCACTATACGTTGGAAGCGCTAGGTGCGGTGTTTGGCGAACTGCGGCGCGCCAACCCCAAGGACCACGGGCACCAGCCCACATGCACAAGGAGAAGAGTAGAGCATGGCTCGTATTCTCGTGACCGGCGCCGCCGGCTTTATCGGTTCGCATCTATGCGAGCAGCTGCTGGCGGAGGGTCACTCGGTCGTCGGCGTCGACGCCTTTATTCCCTACTACCCGCGGCCCATCAAGGAGCGCAACCTCTCCGGCCTGCACCAGGCTCCGGGCTTCACCTTTCATGAGTCTGATCCGCGCAGCGCCGATCTTACCCCCCTCGTGTCCGGCGTCGACATCATCTTTCATGCTGCCGCTATGGCGGGCCTGCTCCGCAGCTGGGTGCAGTTTGACGATTACATGACCCGCAATATCCAGGCCACCCAGCACTTGCTTGACGCCGCCGTGAAAGCGGGGGAAAGCATTACCTGCACTGCTCGACTTCCTCGGTCACGGCCGCTTTGCGACGGGGAATGAGATGTCGCCGCTGGCGCCGGTCTCGCCCTACGGCATTACCAAGCTGGCGGCTGAGCAGTTGGTGCAGGCCTATGGCCAAAAAGATGGGCTAAACTGGACGATCCTGCGCCTTTATTCGGTGTACGGCCCGCGCCAGTGCCCTGACATGGGGTACAACGTCTTTATTCGCAAGCTGTTGACCGGCGAGGAAATCGTGGTGGACGGCGACGGCAAGGACAGCCGCAGCAACACTTACGTAACGGACTGCGTGCGTGGCTTGATGCTGGCCGCCAACCAACCGGCGCAGAGCGTAGGCCAGATCTTCAACATCGGCGGCGGCGAAGAAGTGAATGTCATCCAGGTGCTGGCGATGCTAGAAGAGCTGACCGGGGAGCCGGCCCATGTCGGGCACGGACCGGCGTGGCCGGGTGACCAGCGGCGCACGGTGGCTGATACCACCAAGGCGCACGATGTGCTCGGGTACACGGCCCGCACGGGGGTGTTGGACGGCCTCCGCGCCCAGGTGGCGTGGCAGCGTGCGGAGACGGCCGTCTAGTACCTTGTCACGAGTCATTGTTCAGTGCGCACGCCTACGTGCGCTTCTCCGGCACGTGGGCGTGCGCACTAAACGTTTACGCTTGACAGGCTACTAACCGTTCGCCACACGCCGGTCGCTTATGCAGCCAGGCGTTCGGTGACCGTCACGACGCTGGGTTCGACGAGCACGGTGCCGTCGGGCAGTACAAGGGTTGGCACTTAGCGCGGCCGGCCCGGCGCCAGGTGGAGGAGGTCGTCGTAACCCTCCTCGTCCTGGTTGATATCGATCTCCCGGTACGGCACCTGCAGGCCTCCAGCGCCTGCTTGATGCGCCAGCAGTCGGCACAGAACGCAGTCGAGTAGATCGCAAGTACCATATCAAAAGTCACCGTTTAGTTCGCACGCCCACGTGCGACTCTGCGGCACGCCCACGTGCCGGCCAGCCCGATCAGTACCATGTGCCTTGGTCCGTGTCGACACCTATGGTGATGAACAGCAGCGGGCCAAAGCGCATGATCTCGCGCCGTGGTCGAAAGCGTGAATCTCGGCTGGCTGCGCCGTCTCTTTTGCGGTCGCCCAGCCGAGCTTGTCCCGCAGACCTTCATGGTCGCCTGCGAGACGCTGCCAAAGCCGCGAATCGGCTGCAGCTTGCCTGCCGGCGGTGCCAAAGAGGGATCGCTCTCGCGATCGCCCTCTTTGAACGTGTCAGCGAATGAGCGCCACGTGCCGTCGTTGAAAAAGACATAGATCTGGCTGGTATCCTGCGACACACCATCGTGCCGTTTTCGAACTTCTGGTAGGCGCCGCCGGTCGTTGTCGGACTTGCCAGCCGTGCCCAGCCCAGGTCCTGCTGGGCGTGCAGGTTGTTCTGCCACACGAGGGCGGTAGAGCCTTCGGGGCGGAAGAAGCCGTCTGGCGGATCACCGGCCAGCGGCTCGGCAGGTGCGCCAGGCGTGGCTGCCGGAGCAGCCATCGCCTCACCCGTCAGTGCCGTGGTCGCAGTCACGCCTGTACTCGCTGTCACCTCTGTGCCGGCGGTTACGGTCGTGCTGGTGGTTACAGCCGCCGACGGCGTTGGAGTCGGCAAAGGCAGCGGCGAGGCCGCTTGCACGGCGGCCGGCGTAACGGCTGCGGCGACGGTCTCCGCTTGCGCCTTCCATGCCATTTGCGCTGGATCCAGCACCCAAACCTGGCCATTGGCTGTACCGATAATGAGCCGGTACGTGCCGTCGCCGAGCAGTGGCGAAACCGCGGCCCGTGGCTCATGTGGCGGTATAGTCCAGCCCTTGCAGGCGGGCATCGTCCCAACTGGCCCAGGTGGCGCCGTTGTCTGTGCTGCGCCACATGCTCTGGTTGCCGAAGACATAGAGGGTCGGATCCGATGGATACCCCGGCGCAGCCGCATGTTGTACAGCCAGTCTCCCCCGGCGAGCGGCAGCGACGGCGTGATCCAGGTGCTCCCATCAAGGGTGACCTGTACGCTGTTGCCGCCATTGGTAACGTTTGTGGGTATGTTGGCGGGGGTGGTGTAGCCGGGCAGCAGTTCGCTCACCGGCGGCAGCGGCGTCTGGCCCGTGGCGGTCGATACATTGCCGGTCACCGCCAGCGTCCAGGCCACGCCGCCGTCGACGGACTGCTGGTACGAATCGCCGGAGAGCCCGGGAGGCCACGTCATAGAATTTCGCCTGTGTCACCATCGTCTGATTGGACCTGAGTCCGGCGCAAAGTAGAAGCCGGTGAGTACGGTGGTGCTCCAAGTTGGACCACTCTGCCTGCCAGGTATCGCCGCCATCCTGCGATCGCCATACGCCTTCACCCCAGTATTCACCGCGAGCCGCCACCGGCAAACAGCGTGTGGTCGGCGGCGTAGTTGGGCGAGAAGGCGACGACCCAGGTGCTGCCTTGGCCCTGCGGCAGGCCGCCCTGCAGCCGCTTCCACCTGTGCGCCGCCGTCGGTCGAACGGTAAATGTCCCCGCCGCTGACGGCGAGCAAGGTGTTGTCATTGGCATAGTCCGGCGAGACGATCAACTGCTCGACGGCGTATTCCTGCGGCAGCAGTTCCGGTAGGGGCGGCTCCTGCGCCGGCGGCTGTGCGCCGCGGTCGGCGATCACATAGAGGCTGCCCGCGCGCCGGCCAAAGAGCAGGCCCGTGTCGGGATCGGCGGCAAACAGGCAGGTGGCCGGCCAGCGGCCTATGGGCATGAGCGTCGCCAGATCGACGACGGTGCCGTCGTACAGGTAACCTTGGCCAGTGTTCGGGTTGGCGAAATCGAGCCGCATGCCGTCACGCACTGTCACAGGGGTACCCTGCTCATCGGTAACCAGCAGGTTTGTATAGACCACGTAGCGGTCGTATATATCGTTTACATAACGCCGCCCGCCGATGGCGCCGACGAGACCGCCTTGTGAGCCGCAGTCGGCCTGCACCTGCGGTGCGACGGCACCGTCGATGGGGGCCATGGTGGCGGCCTCAAAGAAGCGGGGCGGTTCGGTCCGGCCGCAGCCCTTGCCCGTACAGTGGTCGCTGATATCTACCGCCACCACTTTGTCGGCGGGATAGTAGTGCACCCCGTCGACCCAGGGACAGCCGTTGCACCAGGCAAAGCCATTCTCCCCCCAATCCGTGAGTTCGGGCAAAAGGTCGGCCATCACCTGGCCCGTCTTGGGGTCGGCGCTGTAGACGGTGTAGGCAGAGATCAGGACCTCGTCGCGTAGCGGGTTATAGACCGGTTCGCCCGTCCGCGTGAAGCTGCCCGTCTGCTGGAGCGTAGCGCCGTCGAGAATGCGGACGCCGGGGGCATCTTCCGCCGTGCTGATACCATAGGGTTCGCCGACAAACAACCGGTTATTCTCGCTGTCAATCGCTAGAGCGCGCCCCCAATCGTGCCCACCTCTTCCAGTGTGGTGGTATCGAGCACATGAATGACGCTTTCTTCGCCTTCGTTGATGTACGGCTTGTAGACATAAAGCCGGTGGTGGTCGCCGTCGAGCTGCAGCCACCCTCCGTAGGGCAGCGTTTTGACCGGCATATAGGTCGTGGCGTCAAGCACATGCAGCTGGTTTACGCTGTCGGTGACAAAAATCCGGTTCGTGGCACGGTCCAGGCGAAAGTCGTAGAGCGTCTCTCCTTGGGGAACCAGGTCGATCTCGATCAGCGCATTGGGCAGCTGCCCTCTTGCCCGTGGCTAGCGCAGCAGCGGGAGCAGCCGGCGCGGGCAGCTCCGCGGCGGCACTGCTGGCGCTGCGGCCTGCCCTGGAGGCGGTGCTGGGGGCGGCGTGGGCGTCGCAATGCCTGCTGGTGGCAGATAGGCCTGCCACCTGGGTCGACAATTGGGCGTTCGAAGTGGCGAGAGCGCTAATGGTCGCCTGGGCAGCGGGGTCGGCTGTGGCCTGCGTATTGTTGCAGCCGGCCAGAAAGAGCGCCAGGAGCGGCAGGAAGACTGCGGTTACGACTGTCCGGAAAAGGACGGGCCTGCTGGTAGTCTGGAGATGTGACACGGACGACCTCCTCTGGAGTGGTTTCACCTATAGTAAACCACAAAGAGGGAAGATCGGTTCCCCCGGGATAGCGGGGGCGCCGTGCCGCCATTATGCGGGCCGAAGCGAGATGGACCATTTCCCCTACCATTCTTCGTATTCGCTTACGGCTTTGCCACGGCCGGCATGTACAGTGGGCGCTCGGTACGCGGGAAATCGACCTCACCCCTCTCCGGCCAGCGGGCCGTCCGATTGCCGCCGTACTCAAAATAGAAGTAGTAATCGTGATTGGCGCCGCCGCCCAGTTCCGTGACGAAGCGGTATGTCCCATGGTCGGGCTGCCCCGTCGAAAGCTGGAGTTCGTGGGGTGTGCCGTCGATGTAGACCAGGGCAACGGTCGGCGCTCCCTCTGTCGAGTAGAAGTTGACGGTGTAGGTGAATACCGTAGCTGTTGCGGCTGATAGCGCCGTGTATGGGATCACGGCGCCCATGGGAATCACCGGCGGTTCTACGCCGGCGTGGCTGCAGAATACCTCTGTCACCTGGCCCGGCCAGAACATCGACGGCGAGGTGTATGCTGTGACCTGGTGGCCGACACCGACTTCGTTGAAGTTCGGATTCAGCATGCTTGCGCGATGGCCCTCGCTGTCCATGAAGCCTTGGTTGGCCGATTCCATAAACGCCGGCCCTGTAATGCCCTGGAGCAGATTGTCGCCGCAAACGGTTCCTTCAGGATAGCCGGCGTCTTTTGCTCTTTCCAGTGAGCAGCGATCTGCCGGGTCGCAGTGACCAAACTGCGCCTGGGCATTCAAGATAGACTGGCTGTGGGCTCGCGCCGAATAGCCAAGGTTGGCATTGAAGGCGAGGGGCGGAGCAGGTGGGTACCCTGGATAGCCAAATGCCTCCGGCGTGGCCCGTGCCTCATTTATAAGGACTATCATGTACTGCTCATCCAAGCTGGGCGTCGTCCTGCTGATGGTGGAGTTGAATGACTCGTTGCTGTGGGCCGAACTGCCGGCAGCGTTGAATGCGCTGCACGCGGTACCAGTACGTCGTCGCGGGCATCACAGCGGTATCGGTATAGGTTGTGGCGCCGGCCGGCAGTGAAGCGACCTCCCGCCAACGGGCTTCGACAAACCCCTCCGCCCGTTCGACCGTGAAACCCTCCTCATCTTCGCTGGAATCCGTCCACTTCAGAACGATCGTGTTGGTTGGATACGAGCCGACGGCCAGGTGCCCAGGGGCAGGTAAGGAGTAGGTGACGGCCCGGCGGCACGACGCCCGTCCAGTCAAACCGGTAGATATCGCTCTGGTGATCGCGTGTATCCTCCCAGACGACGACTCCATCGCCTACTGCGGGGTTGATCTGTGCCGACGGGACGTCACTGACGAGAAACGACGTTTTATCGGCCAGTACCAGCACGCCGACATCGAGCTGGCTGTTGGCATACCGGGTCTGGTAGGCAAGCAAGCCGTGGGCTACGGAGGGATACTCCTGATCGCCCGCCGTGGTCACGATCATGAACGGCATACTTGTCGAGATCTGATAGGCGGCGAGGTCCCACTTCCCGTCCACGTACTCATCGAGACGGCCAGGTCATCCCCCTCAGAAACCGTTGGATCGCGTGCCCCCGACGTATCGTGAATCGCCTTCGTGTTCCCCGTCGTGATGTCGTGCAAGTAGACCCACTCCTGGTAGTCCCACCACACCACGTATTTGCCGTCGATCCTGGGGTCATGCTGGCGACCGGGGGACTGGTCGATGACAAACTCCTGCCGGCGCGCAATGTCGTACCCGTAGATGTTCCAATATCGTCCCCCGCGTGGTTGTCGGCCCAGACGACGATGGAACCAGAAATGCTCGGGCGTGACATATCCCTATGCCCGACGGTGACCGTGAACATGGCGCCGGTGGAGATATCGATGCCGTGGATGCCGATACCCGTGTATCCATCGCGCCAGACCACGTAGTTTCCGCTGATATCGGGGATGGCCTCCCATTGATAGGAGTTCGTGAGGTTGCGGATCGTGCCGGTATCGAGATCGGCCAGGTAAATATCAGCCGGCCCGGAACGCGTGGTCCTGCCAGACGACGTGCGCCCGTCAATTGCAGGGGCGGTTTGTGTAGACGGGTCCACGAGCACCGGCTGCACCAGACCGCCGCAGGCGCAACACTCCGCGTGCGGGAGTTGACTCTACACCGTCGGCCGGGGGCTGTGCGGACGCACTCTGCACGCCGAAAACAAAACATACTGCCAGGATTAGCAGCAGCCAGCTACGACGGCAGTTCAAAGCAGGGCGGGGGTAACCCATTGATGCTCCAATGACCACTTGGCGGGAAAAACGCAGCAAGATTCAGCGCCGCGTTTCATGGAATACCCGATCCCTAACGTGGTCATGAATACAACTCAAGGGACGATTGTCCCAATACTATATGGACATCTAAATATTTGCCTGCTTTCTGACGGGCGATCGTCGTGCGGCACATCGTGCGAGGCTCGCCCCACAGGGTCGAGGGTGGGCGAGATGAGGGGGGTGAGCCAGGCATGGGCGGGCGCGCATGCCCGGGCGGCGGGCGTGACGTCCCCGGGACCTCGCAGGTCCCGGGGACGTTGGGTGTGGCCCCAAAACCGAGGGTTGGCTGGAACGTGGAAGATCGATTAGAATGGGCGCCAGGAATGAAGGCTGGGTGAACAGCGACGGACGGGACGACGGCGCTGAGCTACCGGCCGCGGCGCGGAGGGTGGACGCCTAGGGTCGCCAGGATGTGCGGACCGTAGGTCTGGACCTTCCAATCGCCGAGTTCGGGGATCGTGGCGCAGTTCGGCTTCGGTGGCGGGATTGCGCTGCGCGATGGTGAGCAGGGTGCTGTTGGGCAGCACGATGTCGGGCTGCACGTCGTGTCGTGGGCGGTTTCGCTGCGCCACTTGCGCAGGGCATCGAACCGAGCCATCGCCGCCTTGTCGAGCATCAACTCCGGCCGCGCCTCGTATTCCGGCGGCCTGCGGCTGAGGATGGCGCTGGCCTTCTTGGAGTGTCTTTAGCAGCACGGCTCCATAGCGCTCTACCTGGCCGCCACCCAGGTCCGGGATCGTGGCGCAGGGCATTTTGATTGGCAGGCAGCTGTTTGGCCATCTCGAGCAGGGCGATGTCGCCGACTACCTTGAAAGGGGGCCGATTCTGGTGGCGGGCTTCGGCCTCACGCCACTGCCAAAGTGCTTCGAGAACATTCAGACGATCGGCCGGCACATCACGCACCGATTTCATGCTCCAAAAGGTGCGCTCTTCCACCTGGCGGGTGCTGTAGTCGACCCGGCTGAGTTGGGCAAAGGCGTTCTGCGCCTCTTCCCAACGCTTGCGTCCCTGGAGTTCGGCGATCAGCCGCTCGCGGAGTACGGGCAGGTAATGCGTATCCATTTGCGCATAGGCAATCTGTTCGGGCGTCAGTGGGCGCTTGCCCCAGTTGGTGCGCTGCATGCGCTTGTCGCTGACGATGCCAAACTGCGCTTCCAGGATCGCGGCCAGCCCTACTTGCTTCCAGCCGAGAATGCGGCAGCCAGACTGCGTGTCAAAAATTTTGGGGAAGGTAAAGCCGAAGTTACGATATAGGAGGAGCATATCATTTTCCGCAGCGTGCATGACCACCTCGACGCCGGCGCGCGGCCAATGCCTCGCCCAGGGCAGACAGGTCGTTGAGGCGCAGCGGGTCTACCAGATAATCAACAATGCCGGCAGGGTCGCTATTGTCGTCGCGCAGCCCCACCGATAGTTGTATCAGGCAGATCTTCGGATAATATCTATATAGGCTGTCACTCTCCGTGTCCAGCGCCACAAGCCGGTGTTGGCCCAGGTGGGTGAGCATATGGGCGTAGGACTTGGATGAGTAGACAAGGACAGGGCTAGTGTCGGGTTGTACGGCCATCCGCTGACTTTCTAAATCACATGCGTGAGGTCACGTTGGTACACGTGTTATTGCCTTCGCTGCCAGATGTTACTCCGAGTAATTACCAGTGTCAAACAGATTGGGCTGGTCTTTCACGAAACAAGCAATACAAGCAAGTAAGAAGGGGGATTTGTGCAAACAACCGGTTCGCCTGACGTAACCACGCAAGACAACCCTGCCGTGAGCACGCGCCGGGTTGGCGAGCGGCCCAGCTTGGCGCGCTCGGCGCTGTGGGCGTTTCTCGGCCTGGTGGCGTTCATCGCCATCTTTAATTTGCTGCTGCCCAATATCGGCGACAACCTGAACGAGGGCGGGCTTATCACCCTGGGGTTGTTCTTCAGCCTCGTGCCGGCATTGCTTTGGCTTATCGTCTTCTATCGCCTTGACGACCGCGAGCCGGAACCAAAACAGACCGTCTTGTTCGTCTACCTGGTTGGCCTGATCCTCGCAGCTGCCCTTTACCCAACGATCGTGATGGGCCTCTTCCAGGTCGATCGCTGGATGTACACGAACTGGTGGGGCCAGCTGCTGGGCGAGGTGCTGCTGGTGGGGGCGTTGAGCATGGGCATCGTCTACGCCTCGGTGCGCGTCGTCGTCTACATGAGCGCCGAGTTTGACGAACGCCTGGACGGCATTATCTACGGCATGGCGGCAGCACTGGGCATAGCCACCGTGGTCAATTTCCAGTATGTAGTGAGCCACGGCGGTGTCGACCTCGACATCGGCTCGATCCGCATGGTGGTAAACGCGATGGGGTATGCCTGTTTCGGCGGCATCCTTGGCTACTTCATGGGCCAGGCGCGGTTTGAGAAGACCCCTGCCTACTATGTCCCCGCCGGCCTGGGATTTGCCGCACTGCTGACCGGCCTCTACTTCTTCTTGATTGATCGCACTGCGGGCGATCCCTTCGGCAACAACGGGGGGCGCGACCTGCTGCTGGCAGGCTTTCTTGCCCTGCTCACGGTGCTGATTATGACCTTCCTGGTCAGCCGCACGAACGAGGAGACCGATCGGGTGGCCGGCCTGAACCCAGGGGGCGACGCCTGGGTGCCTTTGGCCCCGGTGGCGACGGTAACCGGTATCATGGAGGCGACGGGGGCAGGCAAGCGCCTCGAGCCCGCTGCTGCGGGCGTAGCTGCCGGCGATGCCCCGCTCGGTACAACCTATGTCGAACCAAGCACTGCGGCGGGCACTGCCGGCGAGGAGAAATAGCCATGGCGACCTGGATAGAACAGGCTGACAAAACCCAGCCCGACCAATGAACCGCCCGCCAAAAGCGAACTGCGCCGCAACGACCTGCTCGTAGCAGCCATCGTCCTGTTTGCCTTGTTCCTGGCGTTTGGCATCCGCAACCAGGTGCTCAACGCCAGCGAGTCGGTGCGCCTGGGCGAGAACCTGCCACGCATCTGGTATCCTGCGCGCTGGCGGGTGCAAAACAGCGACGGCACCCTGCTGCATGCGATCAATGCCGGCAGCCCCAGCGGTTTTGACACGCAGCTGCTGGTTACCAGCCGTGCCTGCGCAGCGACGAAACGCTGGAGGATGCCCGCGGCGATCGCGGGATCAAGCTCGCTTCAAGCTTGAACGGTTACCGCGAGCTGGCCTCCGAACGCATGACCGTGCGCGGTGACCAGCCGGCGCTCGTTACGTCGTATGCCTACATCGCCGATCCGACCCTCGACATGGGCGCCACGGGCCTGCCCGTCGTAGTCGAGGCGCAGGATATCGTGTTCCTTCAGGATGGCCAGCTCGTGATCGTGACCTTGGCCGCCGACGCCGAATGACTGGGAAGACGAACAGGGCGAGTTTGCCATCGTCACCAACAGCCTGCGGCTGCAGCCGGCAGATGAGAACGTGTTGGTCGTAGAAACACCTGAGCCTGCATCTGTACCGGCCGGTACGGCGGAGCCGGGAGCGGCAACCGATGTGGAGCCTGGCACGGCTGCCACCGAAGCAGCGCCCGCAGCAGGCAGCAGCTTTGGCGGCTCGCAAGCCGGCGAGGCAGGATCCAGTTCAACCGACACCCAAAGCGAGGGGGGAAACTGATGAACACGCAGCGTACTTCGACGATGCGTACGCACCGGTGGTTGCGATGGTGGCATCTAGGTGCAGTGCTGATGGTGGCAGCCCTGCTGCTTCAGGCAAGCCCTGCCACCGCGCAGCAGTGGAACCGCAGTGCCATTAAGCGTGCCCTGCAGGCTACAGTGCGCGTCCTGGTGCCGGACAAGAACGGCGATCTCTACGACAGCGGCAGCGGCACGGTGCTGGATGCGGACCGCGGCATCATATTGACCAACTACCATGTCATGGGCGACACCGACAAGGATGAGCTGTACAATCCCGACGGGCTGGCCTATATCGCCGTCAACTCGTCCGACCTGCGTGGCGCGCCGGTCATCAAGTATGTTGCCAACATGGTAAAGGGCTCGCCCGATCTCGACCTGGCGGTTCTGCGTATCACCGGGCTAGCCGACGACGCCAAGGCCAAACTGCCCAAGAACCTGGGCCTGGTGGCAGTTGATCGCGGGAACAGTGATGACCTGCTGCCGGGCGATCCACTGGGGGTCATTGGTTTCCCCGGCTTGGGCGGCTCCACGGTGACCTTTACTGACGGCGTCGTGTCCGGGTTCCTGGACGAGAATGACGACGGCCTCTTCGACTGGATCAAGACCGATACGGAAGTGAATCCCGGCAACTCCGGCGGGCTGGCGATCGACCAGCAGGGTGACTTTATCGGGGTGCCGACAGCCGGCTATTCGCGATCGGACGGTAGCCGGCAAGATCAGCCTGATCCGGCCCGGCGCAGTGGCGCTTGACTACTATGACCGCGCAATTATGGGGCAGGACAGCGGCAGCAGCGGCAGCAGCACTGGCAGCACTGGCAAAACGACGGGCGGCAAGACCACTGCCGGCGGCGCCGCCGCAGCGGGCACGCCCACGGGTGGCGTGTTTGGGCCGATCACCTTTGCCGGCGGCGTGACGAATGATGATCAGCCGGTGGACACAGGGAATGCGTTCGTGGACGTCGGCGAGGTCTATGCCTTCTTCTCCGTCACCGGTCTGCAGGACGGTGCTGCCTGGCGCACGCGCTGGCTGCTGGAAGGCGAGCAAGTGCTGGACGAGAACCAGACCTGGAGCGGGGGTGATTCGGAATCGACCTGGGTGAGCCTCAGCCATCCTGACGGCCTGCCAGCCGGCGAGTACACGCTTGAGCTGTATGCCGGCAGCAAGCTTTCCCAGCGCGGCAAGTTTGTCGTCGAAAAGGGCACCGGGAGCGGCAAGTCCAATGCGAAGCCTGTAAATGTAACGGGCGTCGTGCATGATGCCGACAACGCACGTAAAACGATTGTGGGCGCCACCATTATCTTCTTGAACCCCGGCACCACGATCCAGCAGTGGGTGGACGCCGATTATGACGACAAGATGGTTGCTGCCAGCGGCAAGAGCACGCGCGGCGGCAAGTTCCAACTGGACGCCAAGCTGGTGCCCGGCGAGGCGTACAGCGTCGTCGTCGTGCATGACGACTACCAGCCCCTGCAGCAGGACGGGTTTGAAGTGCCGGCCGATGCGTCTGACCCGTACGAGTTGGACGTACCACTGCAAAAGAGTTGACAGGCAGGCAAAACAGCAAAAATCGAGGGCCCGGGCAAACCACTTGCCCGGGCCCTCGATTTTTTGAACTTTCTGCTTTTTCGATGTTTTTCGTATTTGGGAAGGAAGTTACGCGTCAGTCGGCGTAATCGCCCATATACATCGAGTACGTGTCGTCGTTGGGGCGATCCCAGACATGGATTTCTTCGTGCGGCACGGCCTCGCCGAGGATAGTGCCATAGTTGGGAGTCGGCAGCGGGCGACGGTGTGAGGCGGCCATGCGTTCGATCAACACGGGAACCGGCACTTGCTCTGCTTCCGCCAGCGTGCTCAGTTCATCATAAAGATCAGCCGGCAGCTTCAGGGTAGCTTGGTCATTCATTCGATTTTTCCTCCATTGGCATTGGGCATGTTTGGCATCAGCACTGATGCCCAGACGATCATTCGTGAGAAGCATTCCGTGGCAAGCTGTAGCACATGCCGCAACGTTCTTATTCTAGAAACAGTATCATTGTCCTAGTTGTGACGCGCTGCGGCAAGGGACATGTGTCCCCGCTTGAACGGGACAGCCGGCACTGTTATCGCGTACACATGTTGCGATACGATTGCGATAGTGATTCTCCGCACCAATTGTATTGACGATTCCAAATTTTCTGTTACACTGAGAGCACCTCAGTGTTCCACACGCTTTTGGGCGATCCGCAGCCCGAAAACGCGCATTCGATATCTATTATGTTCAGAAAGCTTGATCGATTATGGCGCAATTGACCAATCAGGCCCAAGCGATTCCCAGTGATCTGGCCGGGCAGCGTGCCGGCCGTTCGAACCTGAAGTTCATTATTGGTGGTCTTCTGCTGATCGCCGTCGTGATTGCCTTGATCGTCCAGGCGACGATGTCGACGGGTGCCTATTACATGACGGTGCATGAGGTTCGCTCAGGCGCCGCCAATCTTGTCGGCCAGCGCATCCGCGTAAACGGCGCCGTGGTGCCGGGCAGCGAGAACTGGAATGCCCAGGAGATCACGCTGCGCTTTGCCATCAGCGACGAGACGAGCAAGCAGGAACTGCCGATCGTCTTCTACGGGCCGAGACCGGACAACTTCCAGCGGGCGGCATCGGCGATTATCGAGGGCTCACTGCAGCCGGATGGTACCTTTAAAGCCGAGACACTGCTGTTGAAATGCCCCAGCCGCTACGAGGAAGAGCCGGAAGAAGTGTTTGCGAAGGCGAACCAGTAGCGAAGAAGTAAGGTAAAAGCCCATTTTCCTGGCATGCAGGTGGTCCCAGCCATCTCTGCAACAGGTTCCTGTGCTGCCATATCCTTAACGCGGCAGCACAGGCTCGCACCGTATCCAGTATAGAATCACATCAGATTTCCGCCATGCGCCTGATTCCAACTAAACAACTGCTTATTCACGCTGCGACCGCCCCCTGGATCGCCGTTCGCGGCGCTGCTGCTCGTGCTTGCACCCTTCGCTGCCCCGGCTGCCGTAGTGGCCCAAGATCAGCCATCGGGAATGACGGTCGCGCCCTCCCCCGAATATGACCCAACCCAAGTGAGTGTTCCCCTCAGTCCTCCTATGGCCCGGGCCGGAAGCTCCATCTTTCAGCAGAACTGTGCGCCATGCCATGGGGCCGAGGGCCTGGGCGACGGCCCCACCGCCAAGGACCTGTCGGCCGCGCCGACCGCGTTTGCCGACCCTGTTGTGATGAACAGCCTCAGCCCTGCCCAGATGTTTTTCACCACGAAGTATGGCCGCATGCAGCAGATGATGCCTCCCTGGCAGCAGCGCCTTGACGACAGCCAGATCTGGGATGCGGTTGCCTTTGCCTGGAGCCTGCATACGGAGCAGAAGGCGGTGGCGGCAGGCAAAGAGCTCTACGACGCCAACTGTGCAAGCTGTCATGGCGAGAGTGGGAAGGGCGATGGACCCGATTCCCAGAATACGCTCGTCGACTTTTCCGATCCCCAGTATGCGATCTTTAAGAGCCAGGCCGACTGGCAGGGCGGCTGGCAGGCTGAGCACCCGCAGATTGGCCAGGACTGGTCTGCAGATGAGCGCAGCAGCGTCTTGGAATACATGCGCACCTTCAGCTATCTGCCGCCCTGGGAATCGCCCTACAAGCCTGGCGCAGGCGTGATTTCCGGGGTGGTGGTAACCAGCACGTCGGCCAGCACGCCGGTTGAGGGGGCACCGATCGTATTGGAAGCGTACGTTGGCTTTGACCAGGTAGCCGCTTTTACATCAACCGTGAGCGCCGGTGGCGTCTATACGTTTGAGAACCTGGCGACCGATCCGGGAATTGCCTATGTTGCCTCGGTGGGCTACGAGGATATTAGCTACAGCACCGACTTTGTCAACCTGGCGCCGATCACGCCGACGCTGCAGACGACCATCACCGTCTTTGGCACGACAGACGATCCTGCGGGTATCAACATCACGCGGGCGCACTGGATCATGGATCATCAACCCGGCGCACTGCTGGTCGGGGAGATCTACACCTTTGGTAACAGCGGCGACAGCACATTCGTCGGGCGCAAAGTTGACGGTATGAATGAACCGGGCACACTGGAACTGCATGTACCTGATGGGGCAACCGAGATAACGTTTGACAACGGCGCCTTGGGCGATCGGTTCCAGCAGGTAGGCAACACTATCTATGATACGCTGCCCGTAGTTCCCGGCGTCGACACGCGCCAAATAGTCCTGCGTTATGCGATTCCCTATAACGGCACATCGCTGGATATCAGGCAGGACTTCCCCTATCCCGTCGATCAATTGAGCCTGCTGATTGCCGACATTCCCGGCCTCAAGGTGGACGCCCCAGAGCTGGAGTCGGGCGGTGTCCAAGATCTTATCGGGGCAGTCGTTCCAGATCTGGCGCAAGTCCGGGTTTACGCCGCAGACGATCGAACTCAAGATGGCAGGTTTGCTGAGTGAGAACAGCGCCGATCCGCGTGCTGCCGCTGCAGCAGCCGGCGATGCCAGCACCTCCGCCGAGTTGGGGGCAGCACCGCCGCCGCTCGAGTCTTGGGTGACGTGGGTGATGATGGCGCTTGTCGCTGCCGGGCTGCTGGCGGTCGTCGGCGTCGCCATGCGCCGCAACAGCGGTACGCTCGCCGCTGCCGGTGCCGAGGATCAGGGTGCGGCGCACGCACAGCTGGTGAGCCAGATTGCGCTGTTGGATGATCAGCATGCGTTAGGCCAGGTGAGCGACGCCGACTGGGCGACGCGGCGTGCCTACTTAAAGGCACAGCTCATCAATGTAATGCAAAAACAGGAGAAGTAGGCGCTTGAGCCGGCCCTGGCAAGCGCACTGTTGAGAGTTTGTCGATTCGCCCCTAGCCACCTGACCAGGTAAATAACCGGTCCAACGTAGGATGGCAGTGGGGGTAAATACCGATATCCTATGGGGGGGATTCCCCACGACTTGTACCGTCTAGTACCGTCTTGTAGCGAGGAGGAAACAATGCGTAGGCTTATCGTCCTACTCGTTGTCGTGATTGGAATAGCAGTCATTGCAGCATGTGCCGCGCCGGCCGGCCCTGGTGGGCCCTGCCGGTGAGATTGGCCCTGCTGGCCAGGCTGGGCCTGAAGGGCCCGCAGGCCCTCCGGGGCCGGCCGGTCCGCGTGGCCCCGAGGGCGCCCCTGGGCTTGATTACCGGGCTGCCACCTTTGTGGGCAGTTCCGCGTGCAAGGAATGCCACGAAGACCTCTACGACACGTATCAGAAGACCGGACACGCGTGGGCGCTCAACCCCATCGTGGACGGCAAGGCGCCTGCCTATCCCACGACGAAGCTGAAGGATCCGCCGGAAGGCTATACCTGGGATGACATTCTGTATGTCATCGGCGGGTTCAACTGGAAGGCGCGCTTTGTCGACAAGCAGGGCAACCTCATCACCGGCGCCGAAGACGCGAAAACCCAGTACAACCTGGAGAATAAGTCGCTGAAGGCCGATGCCGAATGGGTCGCCTATCATCCCGGCGAAACCGTTGCCTTTGATTGCGGCAGCTGTCACACGACGGGGTACATCCCGCAGGGTAACCAGGATGGCCTGGCCGGGCTTGTGGGCACCTGGGCGGAAGACAGTGTCGGCTGCGAGGCCTGTCACGGTCCCGGCAGCAACCATGTGAACGATCCCTATCTCCAGACGATGACGGTCGATCGCAGCCCGGAACTGTGCGGTGACTGCCATGCCCGTGGGGATACTTCGCAGGTGATCACATCTACGAACGGCTTCATATCGCATGCAGATATCAACATGGTGCCGTTTGAGGGCAAGAAGCACCTCTTCAACTGCACCGACTGCCACAATCCGCACACGACGACGGTGGCCGCCAAGGGGTTTGGCGCCAAGGTCGAGTGCGAGGCCTGTCACCTCTCCGAGGCATTGAACCAGAAGGTCACCGACCGGAAGCATGCCCAGTGCGTAGACTGCCACATGCCCAAGATGGTGCAGGTAGCAGTGGCCGATCCGGAGAAGTTCACAGGCGACATGCGCGTGCACACCATGGCTATCAATCCCACCGAGGTACACCAGTTCGACAGCAAGGATAAGCTTGTCGGCCCAGGCCTGGCGCTGGACTTCACATGTCGCAGCTGCCACTCGGAGACCGGCCGGGCGCCTGCCTTTGAGGACGAGAAGCTCATGGAGCTGGCTGCGGGCTTCCATGATCCTGCGCTAAAGGGCAGCGAGAACGAGAAGTAGCAAACGGTAACTAACACGGCGATAGGTGTGCTCGATGCGTAGGCTTAGTGGGAGTATAATCTCTGCCGGTTTTCTCTTCGGCGTTACACTACTCTTTTGCCTCTATTTTGCGGGCAGCGGGCAAGTCTGGGCGCAAAGTGATGATGAGGAGCCGTCACCCACGGTGACGGCTCCGGCAACAAGGTCGCCGGCGACGGTGTCACGGCAACTGTGACAGCAACCGTCACGGCAGAGATCACGTCTACCGCCGCCGTCGCAATTACTGCCACGCGTGCTGCTTCGGCCAAGGCAACAGCTCAGTTTCTCCGACGGTAGCGGCTGCGCAAGACAACTCCCGCAGCGCCAGTGCAACGGCCAAGGTCACGCTGCGGAAGAGGCTGCAACGAGGCTCAACCAAGCCTGCCAGGCGAGACTCCAACCGTAAAGGCTTCTGCCGAGACTACGTCCACTGTCAAAGCCGATGCGGCAGCTGCCGAAACACCCACAGAAGCAGCGCCTACGGAAGCGACCGAAGTGCCTGAAGAGGAAGCAACACCTGCTGCGCCGAAGCCCACGGAGGCGACCACAGCAGAAGCAACGCCGGCTCCCGCTGCGAGCGCTGCTGCCGCCCCCACGACTGAGGCTGCGGGCGCGCCGTCGATGACGTCCCCGCGACTAACCTACCCCCCTACGGATCTTGCCTGCCGCAAGTGTCACGGGGAGAAGACCGACGCACTGACCTTTAGTGACGGCCTGACCATGACATTGGGCGTCGATTTGGCAGCATTGGACGCCTCGCCGCACTCCTCGTCGTCGCCGACCGGAGCGGTCGCCTGCAATGATTGTCACCAGAACGAAACCCGCTATCGCTACCCGCATGTAGAAAATCCAGCCCAGAACGAGCACGAATTTGCCCTGGCGGTCTCAAACAACTGCCAGAGCTGCCACTACCCGCATCTGCCCTTCCACAATGCCGACCAGGCCGAATATACGCCACCTGCGTGTGTGGACTGCCACGGCAGCCATGCGATCGATCGCGTCGACAACATCGCCAACAGCATGCCGGCAAACTGTGTCAAGTGCCATGAGGACCAGACGACGGAGTGGGCGACCGAACTGATTGCGCCACGCACCGGCTTTGGGGCAGGTGCCGAAGGCTATATCGGCAGCGCCCGCTGCCAGGGCTGTCACGAAGATAAGTACGGCACATGGCAGCATACCCTGCACGCCAAGCTGGTGCAGGATCCTGCGAAAGATCCCACTGCGATCGTCGGCGATTTCACGCAGGAGGATCCAGCCCTTTCATTCGGGCCGAGCGATTTCGCCTATACATTGGGCAGCCGTTGGTCGCAGCTCTACCTGACCGCAAACGGTCAGCAATACCTTCGCAATTTTGCCGGCCCAATGGATTGTGGCGACCGGAAAATGGGAACCCTATCACCCGGACGATTGGGAGACGCGTGACTGGCGCCAGGAATGTGGCTCGTGCCACGTGACGGGCCTGGAGACGCAGAATTGGACCTTTAGCGAGTTTGGCGTCGGCTGCGAAAGCTGTCACGGTCCCGGCGAGGCGCATGCTGCCGACCCAGAGAACGTCAAGCCGTTTGCCGAGGTCGACGACCAGGTCTGCGGCGCCTGCCACAGCCGCGGCGAGTCGCCCGATGGGCACCCGTTCCCGGCAACCTACCGGCCGGGTGACACGCTCACCGATCACTTTACCTTTACGACCTCTGAGGAGGCACTGTGGCCGGACGGCAGCGCAAAGCTGCACGAGCAGCAGTACATGGACTGGATACTGGACAACACGATGGTGGACTCCGGTAAAGTGAACTGCACGACCTGCCATGCCGTCCACGATACGGGAGCAGCGGAGGGGCAGATCGTCAAGCCGCTGAACCAGCTCTGTGTCGACTGCCACGAGCAGCAGGGCGCCCTCGTCAGGCACACGCCCTTCCACGAGGCTGCCATCCAGAAGCATGAGTTCGCCTGCACTGACTGCCACATGCCGAAGCTGGCGACCAATGCGACGCCCTTCGACATGCACAACCATGCGTTTATGCAGCCGAATCCGCAGGGCAGCATCGATCATGGTGGGGTGGCCGACATGCCCAACGCCTGCAACCAGTGCCATCAGGGTGCGGGCGAAACGGCCGCAATGGGCGGCACAGACGATCGCCGTTGCGCAGGCGAGGGCTACGCCGGTCGCCGGCGCCTTCTTTGGCCCAGGGCCGACACCTACGTCGCCGCCGCCGCCAACGCCGATCTCGGCAGTCGGCCCGCCCGCGGAGTTCGACAAGCTTGAAAATGGCGTGTGGATACGCCGGTCAGTCTACGTCGCGATGGCGATTGTCGTGGTCGTAGCCGTCGCCTGGGCCTTCTACCGCTTCCGCAGCCGGGGGAAACAGAATGCTTAATTGGTTCGCACGCTTTGGTGAGTGGATCGATACGGGAGCGCGGAAGCTGGGCCGCGGCCTGCGGCGCTTCTTCTGGCCCGATCCCGGTGCATCGTTTGGGCGGCGAATCCTGCCCTATGCTTCGCTGCTTGGATTTTTGGCGGTCGCTTTTGTCATCGGCGGCGCCGGCTGGGAGGTCACCAACAGCAACGAGTTCTGCGGCCTGGTCTGCCATACGATGCCGCCGCAGTACGAGTCGTTTCTTGCCTCACCGCACGCCCGTGTGAAGTGCGTCGAATGCCATATTGGCCGTGCCACGATCGCCACCCAGTTCTTCCGCAAGGCCCACGATATCAGCCATGTGATCAAGTTTGTCGGTGCCGACTACGAGACGCCCATCTATGTCAAGGGCCTGCGCCCGGCGCCGCAGGTCTGCGAGAAGTGCCACAATCCCGAGAAGTTCTCGGCAAACAGCGTCAAGGAAATCAAGACCTACGACGCCGCCAAGAACAACGAACTGACGACCACCTACCTGTCCTTCAAGGTCGGCGGCGGCACCCAGCGCGAGGGGCTGGGCAAGGGCATTCACTGGCATATCGAAAACGATATCGAGTACATCTACACGGACGATCCCCATCTCCAGCAGGAGATTCCGTGGGTCAAGGTTACGAATCCCGAAACCGGTGAAACCGAGATCTACACCGACGCCGAAGCCGATTTGCCGGCCGACTTTGCGGAGCCAACAAGGACCAGCATCCAGCAGATGGACTGCATGACCTGCCACAACCGCAACTCGCACGAGTTCAAGTCGCCGGACGCGGCGCTTGACGACGCAATGGCGCGCGGCGTGATCTCGCCGGAGATCCCCTACTTCAAGCAGAATGCCGTGGCCATCATGGAACGCGAGTATCCGACCGATGGACGATGCGTCCAATGCCATTGAGGGACTCAAGAACTACTACGAGGCCAATTGGCCCGACTACTACAGCGCCAACCAGGAGTTGGTTGACCAGGCGATTGCCGAAGTCGATGCGATGTACAAGAAGATGGTCTACCCGGACATGGAGATCAACTGGACGACACATCCGGACAACGTGGGGCACAAGGATTCACCCGGCTGCTTCCGCTGCCATGATGGCAAGCATCTGAACGAAGCCGGAGAGAGCATCCGGGTCGAGTGCAATCTCTGCCATTCGATTCCGACCAAGGCGCCGCAGGACGGCAGCACGGCGTATATGGCGCTGAGCGAAGCCTACGAGCCGGAGTCGCACATCGACTCCAACTGGATTGCGCGCCATCGCTTCGAGTTTGACGACACCTGCGAGGGCTGCCATGACGTGTCCGATCCGGGCGGCACCAGCGACACCAGCTTCTGCTCCAACAGCAGCTGCCATGCCGTCGACTGGAAATATGCAGGATTCAATGCTGCCAAGATCGTCGAACTGACCAATCTCTTATCCACATCACTGCCTGGAGCAGAGGCGGCTTTGACCTGGGACGATTTTGTCGGCCCGATCCTGCAGGCGCGCTGTACGTCTTGTCATGGTGGCACCGCCGGTCTTTATCTGGACACCTATGCGGGAGCCATGGCGGGCGGCAATCTCGGGCCGGCAATCGTCCCCGGCAATGCGGAGGAAAGCTTATTGGTGCAGCTCCAGCGTGAGGGGCACCCCAACAGCTTGCCGCCGGAGGAGTTAGAATGGATTATTCAATGGATCAATGCAGGTGCACCCGAAACTCAACCACAGTCTTAAGACTTGTACCGTTATTCGCCGCGACTTTCGTCGCTGGTCTGGTAATACTTCTTTCGTGGTCGCCGACCCACGCCCAGGCTGAGCCGCCGCTGCCGCCCGACACAGCATGTAAGCTGTGCCATGTCGACACGACGGGCCAACACACCTTTGCCTCGGGCGAGGTCGTGACGGCGACCGTTGACTTGGAAATGCTAGCAGCGTCTGTGCATGGCACTGACGCTGCACAGCCGGTCTACTGCACCGACTGCCACCAAGATCGCCGTCGTTATCTTTATCCTCACCAGACTGACCCGGCGCTGACGCTCGACGAGTACCAGGCGGACGTTGCGACAAACTGCGAGCAGTGTCACACGCCCGCCTCTGAGCACAATCCCGGCCATCTGCAGGCGAAGGATAACCCTACCTTCCCACGTGTGTCGACTGCCATGGCGGGCACACTGTGGCGCCGGCCGAGGCCATGCAGGCCGATCCGATCGGAACCTGTCAGGGCTGCCATCAAAGCTACGAAGACCCGAAGGTGCAGAGCGTGCACGACGAGATCGTCGCCAACCTGGGGCCCGACCAGACGTGCGAGACCTGCCATGCCAGTGAGCCGCAGCCGGCGGACGCCAAGTGCAAGACCTGTCACAGCCTGCTGACACGCGATCTGACGCTGCCTTCGGGTGAGACAGTCAGCCTTGAGGTGCACGCCTCCGACATCCTCTCATCCGTGCACGGCACGCGTGTGGTCGATGGGCAGAAGTACCAGGCGTTGCAATGCACCGACTGCCATCGCAGCCAGGCCTTTAACGGCTTCCCGCATCCCGAGCTCGATGCCACCTCGCGCAGCGATTGACGGTCGACATGGAAGAGGTCTGCACCGACTGCCACGAGGACATTGCGCAGCGCCACAACGACGGCGTGCACGAAAAGGCAATCGCCGAAGGCAACCTGGACGCGGCGACCTGCGCCGACTGCCACGGCAACCATGCCATCCAGGACCCGGACGTCCCACGTGCACGGGTGTCACAGACCTGCGGCAAGTGCCACTCGACGATCAACGAGCAATATGCCCATAGCGTGCACGGCGCGGCCCTGCTGGGCGAGGATAACCCAGACGTGCCGGTGTGCACCGACTGTCATGGCGTGCACGACATCGGCGATCCGACGACGGCGCAGTTCCGCCTGAGTTCGCCGGAGATGTGCGGCAAGTGCCACGCCGACGAGACGAAGATGGCGAAGTACGATATCTCGACCGATGTCTTCAATACCTATGTCGCCGATTTTCACGGCACGACCGTCGAACTGTTCGATAAGCAGCACCCGGACCAGGAAACCAACAAGGCGGTCTGCTACGACTGCCATGGCGTGCACAACATTGCCGACCACCGACGAGAACTCCCAGGTGATCAAAGAGAACCTGCTGGTCACCTGCCAGAAGTGCCATCCTGACGCCACCGCCAATTTCCCGGATGCTTGGACGAGTCACTTCAAGCCGTCGCTGGAGCACAATCCACTGGTGTACCTGGTCGACCTCTTCTACATGATCCTGATTCCTCTTACGGTCGGCGGCTTCTTGCTCTTTATCGGCACGGACATCTTCCGGCGCATCTGGGATCGTGTTCGCGGCAAGAAGCATGGCGAGAAGAATGACGAAAGCATACAGACCTATGATTCAACAGCAGGCGGGGCAGCAGGCCCCAACACTCGAGGGTGATCGGCAGGCGGTGAAAGCAGCGCCCAAGCCGTCGGCGTATCATCGTTTCAACCCGCTGCAAAGGTTCGAGCACATACTGCTCCTGGTCAGCTTTACAGTACTTGCCTTGACGGGGCTGCCGCAGAAGTTTTCGGCCCAGCCCTGGGCCGACACGATGATCGCCGCCATGGGGGGGATCGAGACTACCCGGATTATTCACCGGGATGCGGCGTTCATCCTGCTGCTGGTGACAATCTACCATTTCATCGCCGTTGCCTATCGAGTCTACGTGGAGCGTGTGTCGATGACGATGCTGCCCGGTTGGCAGGATGTGAAAGATGCGCTGCAGACGCTTGGCTACAACATCGGCGTGTACAAGGTAGCCGCCAAGATGGGCCGCTACACGTTTGGCGAAAAAGTAGAGTATTGGGCAGTTATCTGGGGCACAGTCTTGATGGCGATCACCGGGTTCATGCTGTGGAATCCGATCGCCACCACCGCTTTTCTGCCGGGCGAGTTTATCCCGGCGGCGAAAGCGGCGCATGGCGGTGAGGCAATCTTAGCGGTGCTGTCAATTCTCACGTGGCACCTGTACAACGTGCATATCAAGCATTTCAACAAGAGCATGTTTACCGGTGAGATCTCGCGGCATGAGATGGTGGAAGAGCATCCGCTGGAACTGGCGCAGATTGAAACCGGCCGGACACGGCCGGCGCCCGGACGAGGCAACGCGCCGGCGCAGAATGAGGACTTTTGTGCCGTTTGCCGTCGTGCTGTCGGTAGCGCTGCTGGTGGGCTTGTATTTCTTCGTGGCCTATGAGCAGACCGCGATCCCAACCGTACCGGCAGATAATACCGAGGTGTTTGTGCCGGCGGCGACGGCAACGGCCGCTCCCTGAACACAGCTGTAAACCGGTTGGTCGGCAGTTTACAAGAAACGCTTGTACTTCGGTGTAACTTGGTGTAGGATTGTAACGTCCCATACCAAGTGCCCGACAAATCGGCGTCAGTGAGCTGCATAGTGTACTCGTGTGAGTGTCAGCGGTCTGGTTGACTTGCCATAGCTCTATTACGCATACGCGAAAGGAAAGGAGCAGCCTGATACGAGACAGACGGCATCGCTTGTTTGTTGGATCTTATTCCGCTTTGTAAGACCATCACAAAGGAAATGGGGGGTACAAGTGAAACGTGTCCTATTTCTCGCGGGTGTGGTCGTCGCGCTGTGTGTAGCTATGATAGTGTCGTACGGCTCGGCCCAGGCGGCCGATGCTTCGTCGGGGCTCCTCGCCACTCCAAGCCAGGAAGGTGATGCCACCGGTACGCTCACTGTCACAGTCCCGTTCCTGGATGCTTGGATGGGCTCAGGCCATGCTGATACCACGGCCGAAGCCTTCAACCACTGGAACGAGGAAGACCCGGCCGAAGTGCCGCCTGAATGCGCCAAGTGCCACAGCAGCCCTGGCTACCAGGACTTCCTGGGCGCCGACGGCAGCGCTGCCGGCACCGTGGACGCTCCAGCGGCCATCGGCACGGTCGTCGACTGTGTAGCGTGTCACAACGACGTCACGCTTGTGAAAGACAGCGTTACCATGCCCAGCGGCCTGGTCATCTCCGGGTTGGGCGATGAATCCCGCTGCATGGAATGCCATCAGGGTCGCGAATCCAAGGTGAGCGTTGACCAGGCGATCGCCGATGCCGCAGCTGGCAGACGACGACACGCCGAGCGATCAGCTTGGCTTCCGCAACATCCACTACTTTGCCGCTGCCGCCACCAAGTACGGCACGCTGGCCAAGGGTGGGTATGAGTATGACGGCAAGGCGTACGATGGCATGTTCGCCCACGTCGAGGGCTTCACGACATGCATCGACTGCCACAACTCGCACACCTTGGAAGTCAAGGTTGAGGAGTGCAAGGGCTGCCACGAAGACGTCACCGCCGTTGAGGATCTGAAGAACGTCCGCATGGCCGGTTCCGAGGTGGACTACAACGGCAACGGCGACATCGAGGAAGGCATCTACTACTGAACTGGCCGGGATGCAGGATGTCCTGATGCAGGCCATTCAGGCATATGCCAACGAAGTGACGGGCAAGGCGATCGTCTACGACGCCGCCGCCTATCCGTACTTCTTCCTGGATGCCAACGCCAACGGCGCAGTGGACGAAGGTGAAGGCAAGTTTGATGCTTGGACGCCGCGCCTGCTCAAGGCCGCGTACAACTATCAGACGTCCGTCAAGGACCCCGGCGCCTTTGCCCATGGTGGCAAGTACATCATCCAGTTGCTGTACGATTCGATCGAAGACCTGAACGCCAAGCTGGCAGAGCCGATCGACATGACGGCCCTCAACCGCATTGACTCCGGTCACTTTGCCGGCTCGGCGGAAGCCTTCCGCCACTGGGACGAAGAAGGCGTCGTGCCTGGCAGTTGCGCCAAGTGCCACAGCGCCGGCGGTCTGCCCCAGTTCATCCAGGAAGGCGCAGTTGTGTCACAGCACCCGGCCAATGGCTTCCAGTGCGCGACGTGCCACAACGACCTGCAGGAATTCACACGCTACGAGACCACCAATGTGAAGTTCCCGAGCGGCGCCGTGATCGACAGTGGTGACCCGGACACGAACCTGTGCATGAACTGCCACCAGGGTCGTGAGTCCACCGTCTCCGTCGACAAGCTGATCGGCGACACTGAAGACGATGCACAGTCCGAGAGCCTGCGCTTCCTCAACCCCCATTACTTCGCGGCCGGCGCAACCCGCTATGGCACCGAAGCGAAGGGTGCGTATGAGTACGCAGACAAGACGTACGTCGGCTTCTTCCAGCACGGTGGCGACGATGGCCCGAACAACTGCACGGACTGCCACAGCGCTCACACGCAGGAAGTCGACTGGGATAGCTGCACGGAGTGCCACGAAGAAGTGACCGCGAAGGAAGATCTCCAGAATATTCGCTACAATCTCACCGACTTCGATGGGAACGGCGACGATTCGGAAGGCATCTACTTCGAGATCCAGAGCATGCGTGACACGCTCCTTGCGGCGATGCAGCAGTACGCGACCGACACCGTCGGCAGCGGCATCGTCTACAGCGACGCCAGCTACCCGTACTTCTTCGTCGACACCAACGGCAACGGTACGGCGGACGCCGAGGAGATCAACTCGGACAATGCCTTTACCACGTGGACGCCGCGCTTGCTGCGGGCGGCCTACAACTACCAGTACTCGGGTAAGGACCCCGGCGCCTTCGCACACAATGGCCAGTACATCATCCAGACCCTGTACGACTCCATTGAGAACGTTGGCGGCGACGTGTCGGGCATGACCCGGCCCGAATCCGAGTAAGGGAGACCAGCTGACACTCATACCCTACTGTACAACAGACCGGGTACGGTTCACGTGCCCGGTCTTGTTTTGAAGCCGTGATTAAGGTAAGCGCAAATCGAGTTGTGGTATACTGTGCCTGATTTGCCCTGGAAACGTTTAGTCGCTTTTCTTACAAAACCTATGAAGTATACTTTGGCAGCACTTCCGCTACGTCTCTCCCCCTCCAAACGATTTATGTTCCGGCTTGCGTTGTTAGCTGCAGTGGCATTCCTGTGTTTTTCGGCGGTCCAGACCGTGTATGCCCAGGACGCCCAGGATGCGACGGCAACCCCGCAGGAGGAAGCCGGCACGTCCCCTGCGGACGCACCCGCTGCAGCTGCACCCGCTGCCGGCCGCAGGCACGGTGACCGCCGACCAGGTCGACGCCGTGGCCAAGCAGCTTTGGTGTCCGCTGTGTTCCGGGGTGCGCCTTGACGCCTGTGAACTCAAGGCCTGCAGCCAGATGAAAGAGGTCATCGGCGAGAAACTGGCCCAGGGCGTCGACGTCCAGACGATCAAGAACTATTTTGTGGCCCAATATGGTCCGCAGGTCCTGGGCGAACCACCTATGGAAGGCTTTAACTGGCTGGCCTGGGTCTTGCCGGTCGTGGCGCTTATCGTGCGGTGGGATATTTGTCTACTCCCGTACCCGCAAGATGGTGCGTACGGCTCCCGCTGCGATGCAAGGCGCACCGGCGCCTGGGCAGGGCACTGCGAGTGCCGACGAATATGCCCAGAAATTAGACGAGGAACTGAAGCATTATGACTGAACTGCAAGCCACCCCTCCCCTGGCTGATGAACTGCCACCGGCGCCTGAGGCCGTGGACAGTGACGCCGCTAAGCACAAGAAAGCTGTGCGCGTCTGGCAGGGTGTGCTCGTCCTGATCCTGCTGGCCTTTGTGCTGCTGTTGGCCGCCCGCCTGATCCAGACCAATCAATCCGAGCAGCGCGCCAGCGGTGTCGCACCTGCGTTCACGTTCACTACCTTTGACGGCCAGACGATCTCCTCGACCGACCTGCTGGGCAAGGGTGTCGTGCTCAACTTCTGGGCAAGCTGGTGTGACCCGTGCCGCGACGAGGCTGCCATGCTGGAGCAGACCTGGCAGCCGCGAGAAGGACAACGGCATCGTCTTTATCGGGCTGGACTACCTGGACCAGGAGCCGGCCGCCAAGGCGTACATGGCGGAGTTCGGCATCACCTATCCCAGCGGCCCCGATCTGCAAAGCGCAGCCGCGCGCCGGTACGGCATCAAGGGTGTGCCGGAAACGTTCTTCATCAATCCGCAGGGCAGCATCACCGACATTGTGATCGGGCCGATCGTGAGCCAGGCCAAGATGGAAGAATACCTCGCCAAGATTCGCCCCCAGTAGGCTTGCCAAAGCGAGTGTACCCAATGCGAATTCGGTCGTCGTTCTAGAGGACAGGGACAACAATGATATTTGATGTCGGCTATCTCATACTGATTACTGCGCTGGTCATTTCCGCCTTTGGCATTGTGGCCGGTTTTTGGGGCGGCAAGCAGCGCAACACCAAGCTGGTGGCAAGCAGCTTTAATGCCGTTTACGCCGTTGCGCTCTTGGTTGTTGCCGCGGCAGCGCTGCTGTGGTACGGCTTGCTCGGCGACCATTTTGAACTGACCTATGTGTGGAACCACTCCGAGCGTGCCCTGCCGACCTTTTACAAGTTCTCGGCGCTGTGGGGTGGACAGGCAGGCAGCCTGCTCTTCTGGTGCCTGCTGCTTTCCGGCTACAGCGCAATTGTGGCCGTCTCAAACCGCAACCGGCTGCAGGTGATGATGCCCTATGTCAACGCCGTGCTGCTGACGACCTCGCTCTTTTTCCTGACGCTGCTGGTCTTTGCCGCCAATCCCTTTGAACGGGTCGGCTTTGTCCCGCCTGATGGCCAGGGCCTGAACCCACTGCTGCAGAACTACTGGATGGTCATTCATCCGGTCATGCTGTACCTGGGCTACGTCGGCATGGTCGTACCCTTTGCCTTTGCCGTCGGCGCCCTGATGAGCAGGCGGCTTGACAACGAATGGGTGCGCACGGTGCGTAGGTGGACGCTGATTCCCTGGATGTTCCTCTCCGCCGGCATCATCATGGGCAGCCAGTGGGCGTACATGGAATTGGGATGGGGCGGCTACTGGGCCTGGGATCCGGTCGAGAATGCCTCGTTTCTCCCCTGGTTGACCGGTACTGCGTTCCTGCACAGCATCATCATCCAGGAACAGCGCGGCATCCTGAAAGTCTGGAATGTCGTCCTGATCTGGGCGACCTACTTCCTCGTCATTCTTGGCACGTTCTTTACCCGGAGCGGCGTGCTGGAAAGCGTGCACTCGTTTGCGCGCAGCGATGTCGGCCCGTATTTCCTGGGCTTTCTGATCATCGTCATGTTTGGCTTCTTGTGGCTGCTCTTCGATCGTCTGCCGCTGCTGCGCAGCGAACAGCAGATCGAATCGTATACCAGCCGTGAAGCCGCCTTCCTGGCTAACAACTGGATATTTGCCGGCATCGCTTTCGCTACGCTGTGGGGCACGGTGTTCCCCATGTTCAGCGAGATCCTAACCGGCGATCGCATCAGCGTGGCGGCTCCGTTCTTTAACAAGGTCAACGGCCCGCTTTTCCTGGTGCTGCTGCTCCTGATGGGTGTCGGCCCGCTGCTGGGCTGGCGTCACACGAGCGCGACGGCGTTCCGCAAGCAGTTCACCTGGCCGCTGGCTGCCGCAGCCGTGGTGGCGGTGCTGGTGTTTGTCATCGCCCGCAGCGTGTACCCGATTATCGGCCTGGCCATCTGTGCCTTTGTGACGGCGACGATCGTGCAGGAGTACGTGCGCGGGGTCAATGCGCGGCGCAGGACCAGCGGCGACAACGTGTTCACTGCGATGGGGCACCTGTGGAGCCGTAACGGCCGGCGCTACGGCGGTTATATTGTCCACCTGGGCATCGTGCTGGTCGGCGTGGCCGTGATCGGCAACGAGTTCTACCAGCAGACAACGAATGTGACCCTTGCTCCGGGGGAAACGGCACAGGTGGCAGGCTACACGCTCGAGTTCGCCGGGCTTGAGAGCGATCGACAGCCCAACCTCACGGAGTTTGGCGCCCGTGTGATTGTCTATGATGGCAGCGACAATGTCATCGGTACGGTGATCCCCAAGCGCAACGTGTATGACAAGACGCCCGACATGCCGACGAGCGAAGTTGGCCTGCGCATGAGCCCGATTGAAGATGTCTATGTTGTGCTCAATGGCTGGGAGGAAGGCGGCAGGACGGCGACATTTACGATTTATATTAACCCATTGACAGCCTGGATGTGGGTAGGCGGGCTTGGTGTTGGTGCTGGGCACCTTGATTGCGGCCTGGCCGCACAGCTCGCGGCGTTCAACGGCCAATGTGCCTTCGGTGGCTTATGCCACAGGGGATGATTGAGAGTCACATTATGATGTGGATTGCGATGTTGATTGCGCTGGTACTGTCTGTGGGAGCGCTCGCCTTTGTGGTGTGGCCGCTGCTCAAGCCCGGGCCGGCGCCGGTGATGGTTGAGGACGATCGGCTGACCGAACTTCTCGGCCGCAAGGATGCCGTGACTGAGGCCATCAAGGACCTCGAATTTGACTACCAGGTGGGCAAGCTGAGCGAAGAGGATTACCAACTCTACGACCAGCGACTGCGCCGCCAGGCCGTCGCACTGCTCCAGCAGATCGAGGAGGTGGCACCGCAGAGCGCCGACATGGACGCGGCGATGGAAGCCGAGATTGCACAGCGCCGCCGTGTGCTGGATCCGGCCGCGCGTGCGGTAAAGCCTGCTGCTGCCGTGGCGCTGCAGCCACCGTACGCGGTGGCCGCACCGTACCGGTAACTGCGCCGGCGCTGGCGGTTGCAGCAGCTGCTCCTGTTGGGAACGGCACTGTGAGTGGCGGCGCGCCGCGCTTCTGCACCAACTGCGGCAGCCGATTGGAGGCTCATCACAAGTTTTGCGCCAATTGCGGAACACCCGCAGCCGCCTGATTCTATTGCCTGATTCTATTGCCTGATCCCGTTGTTCGGTGTATCCGCCAATGCAGCGAGCAGCCCTTGACGTTGCGACTGGCCATACTGCCGGTGGCCGGTACACAAGAGTCGTCCATTACAGCGAGCGCACGGTGTAACCCTGCGCTCGCTGTTCTATGACAGCACCACTTCCGTGTGTGGCAGGAAAGGAATCGCATCGTGATTCGCGCAAAGAGTTTCCGTGACGCGTCTGCCTCGATCGACGACCGTGTCAACAGTCTCATGGCAGAGATGACGCCCGACGAAAAGATCGTCCAGCTTGGCAGCTGCTGGGTGTTTCAACTGCTGACCCACATGAAGTTCGATCCGCTAAAGGCTGCGGCGCTGATGGGCAGCGGCATTGGCCAGGTGACGCGCCTGGCCGGCGCAAGCAGCCTCGGTCCGAACGCCGCCAGCGCGTCTTGCGAATCAGATCCAGAAGTATATCGTCGATTCGACCAGGCTGGGTATTCCGGCCTTGATCCACGAAGAGTGCTGCAGTGGTTATATGGCGCGCAATGCTACCTGCTTCCCGCAGACCATCGGGGTTGCCTGTACCTGGGAACCGGAGCTGGCGCAGGCGATGGCCGGCGTCGTTCGCCAGCAGATGCGGGCCGCCGGCGCCCACCAGGGCCTCTCGCCGCTGCTGGACGTGACGCGTGACCCGCGCTGGGGCCGCACTGAGGAAACTTATGGTGAAGATCCCTACCTTGTGGCCAGCATGGGGGTCGAGTTTGTGCGCGGCCTGCAGGGCCGTGACCTGACCAAAGGCGTGCTGGCGACTGGCAAGCACTTTGTGGGTTACGGCGCCTCGGAAGGGGGCCTGAACTGGGCGCCCCCGCACATCAACGCCCGCGAGCTACACGAGGTCTACCTGTTCCCCTTTGAAGCCGCAGTCAAGGAAGCGGGGCTGCTGTCGATCATGAATGCCTATAACGAACTGGACGGCATTCCGTGCGGCAGCTCCTACTACCTGTTGACCGACCTGCTGCGCCGGCAGTGGGGCTTTGAAGGTGTCACCGTCTCCGACTACTTTGCCATCAACCAGCTGTTCGCCTTTCACCGGGTCGCAGCGGACAAGCAAGCTGCTGCCGCCAAGGCCCTCATGGCCGGGTTGGACGTCGAGCTGCCCAATACTGACTGCTATGGCGCACCCCTGCCGCGCAGCACTCGACAGTGGTGACATCGACATCTCGCTGATTGACAGCAGCGTTCGCGGCATTTGCGGATGAAGTTTGCGTTAGGGCTGTTCGAGAACCCCTACGTCGACGACGGCCGGGCGATCGAGGTGTTTGATACTGTCGAGCAGCGCCAGCTGGCACGCGAGATCGCCCGCAAATCGATCGTGCTGCTCAAAAATGACGGGGACCTGCTGCCGCTGGCCAAGACGCTCAAGTCTATCGCCGTGATCGGCCCCAACGCCGACAGCGTCCGTAACTTGATTGGCGATTATGCCTATCCCTGCCATGTCGAATCACTCAACGAGATGATCGCGGCGGGTGGCAACGTTTTTGATGTGCCCACGCCGGAAAGTATCGAGCTGGCCGACACCTTTGTCCCGATCAAGTCGATTCTGCAGGTGCTGCGAGAAAGGCTCCTGCCCGACGTCAAGATCCACTATGCCCAGGGCAGCGGCGTGCTCGAGCGTTCGGAAGCCGACTTTGGCGCTGCGATCATGGCTGCGCGGGCAGCCGACGTCGCGATCGTAGTTGTAGGCGATCGAGCGGGGCTGACCAACCCATGTACGACCGGCGAGGCGCGCGACCGTGCCGAACTGCGGCTGCCGGGGGCACAAGAAGAATTGGTCGAAGCCGTACAGGGGACAGGCACGCCGGTCGTGGTAGTATTGATCAACGGGCGTCCGGCCGCCATTCCTTGGATCGACGAGCACGTACCGGCCATCGTCGAGGCCTGGCTGCCGAGTGAAGAGGGGGCAGATGCCGTGGTGGACGTGCTGCTCGGCGATTACAACCCCGGCGGCAAGTTAGCCATTACTGTACCGCGAGGAGTCGGCCAGGTGCCGATCTACTGCGGCCACAAGGCTTCGGGGGGACGCAGCCAGTGGAAAACTGCATATGTGGAGATGAGCAACAAACCGCTCTATCCTTTTGGCCATGGCCTCAGCTATACCACTTTCCTGGTAGACAACCTGCGTGTCACACGCAGCAGCGTCCGCCCAGGCGAGCAGATCACGCTGACCGTCGACGTCACCAATACCGGTACACGCGCCGGCGATGAAGTGGTGCAAGTCTACGTGCGCCTGCCTGATGCCAGCGTGACACGCCCGGTCAAGGAACTCAAGGGGTTCCGGCGTCTGCATCTCGCCGCCGGGGAACGGCGCAGCGTGCGCTTTGTCCTGCCGGTAAATCAGTGTGCCTACCTGGACGAGGCGATGCAGCTTGTCGTCGCACCTGGCCGGCTCGAATTGATGGTAGGCACTTCGTCGGAGGATCTGCCGCTGCGGACACAACTACAAATCATTGGTGAGCCTACTGGCGTCGACCGCCGCGGCGCATTTTTTAGCTATTCGGAAGTTATTTAAGTGGGAGAATACGGAGTCCCGATGAACGAGGAACCGCAAGAGCAGAACGTGGAACAGCTTAAAGCGCAGCTGGATGAACTGCTGATTAACGTACGCAATGAAGCTATCGTGCAGACGGCCAATTTGTACATTCTTGGCCGCCAGGCACTGTTGGCCGGGCTCGGCCTGGGCGTCTTGACCCTGGAGGCGGCGCAGGCATTCCTGCAGCACGCGGTCGAACGCGGTGAGATCGCCGAAGCCGATGCCGAGGTAATGCTGACGCGCATGCGCGAAGAGGGAATGGCCAAGACAGATCAAGGTGCGGCAAGCGCGTCCAGCTTGACGGATCGGGCGGCGGTTGCCTTCGCCGACAGCGTCTCGACGATCCTGCGCTCCCTGCCGCGGTACAGACCAGTAACTTCAGCACTACGAACAAAAAGGGGGAGAGGACGAAGCGTCCTCTCCCCCTTTTTGTCAGGCGCTGCTCTTGGCCGCTATTTCGCCGGGCTCATTTGCAGCAGCAGATCGTACATGACTACCTTGCCGTCGCGGCTGTGGCTGGCCTGGGTCGAGGTGGAGGTGGTGACCCACTCCTCGGAGGTCTGCACCAGCGGCGGCAGTTCACCCGTTGGCGGCAGCGGCGCCACAAAGATGCCGGTGACACCCCCAAGATCGTTGAGCATCAGCAGTTGGTTGCCGACCGGCGCCAGCGAAGCTGCCCAAGGCGAGAAGTAGCGCCACGGGATGTCGGTGCCGGGCGCATTTTCGGCATAGGCCGAGGCATCGGCCAGGCCGCTGAAGTCGACCACCGGCGTCATCTTGTTGGTCGCGGCGTCGATGTAGTAGAAGACCGTGAACGGGGTCCAGGTGTTGTTGCTGTAGGCCTCAACCACCATGCCCGAGCTGTCTGGCAGCCAGGAGATACCCAGCGGACTCGTGGGCATATCTTGCCAGGTGGGCACTGCGGCGCCCCAGGCGGTCGGTTCCGCCACCAGCACGGGGGCGGCATCGGGCTTGGCGAGATCGACCGTGTACAGGCTGTACTGCGCCGCACCCATGTCGTTCAGGCTGGCCATCAGCACGGCCACCTTGGTGCCGTCCGGCGATACGGTGGACGAACCGTCTAGGGCAACAGTCTGATAGTAGAAGTAGGGGATCTGTCCCGGCAGTGAAGTGGCGAGGTCCGCCACCTGCGTAGCTTCGCCACCCTTGGGGTCGATGCGCTGGAGGCTGAGGCTGAACTTCTGTTGGCCGGTGGGGACACCGCGCCAGAAGTAGATCATCCCATCCTTCTCGTTCCAGGCCGGCAGGTAATCCAGGTTTGGCATCGTGCCGTCGGAGACAAAGGTCTGCCACGAACCGGTCAGATTATCCTGGGTCAGGTCGGTGAAGGTGCCGTCGGCAACGTTCATGACCCAGATGTCACTCTCATAGCCGAGCTGGATCGGGTTCTCGCTGTAGGCGATCTGCGTGCTGTCCGGCGACCACTTCAGCTGATACGGATAGCCCATGTAGGCCTTTTCCGCCATTGTATAGCACTGCTTGCCCGCAGATTCGAAGGTGAAGATGCAGATCTGCTGCTCCTTCTTGCGGGCGCGGCCGCTTTCCTGATACCAGGCAATGTACTTGCCATTCGGTGATACTGCCGCCCCCACCGCCTGCTTTTCATCCACGACATCTGCAACCTGGCGGGCAGAGTCCACGGTCCAGCTGATGGTCGCTCCGGCTCCCACTGCCGCGCCGGTTGTGGTTTCGGTAGTGGCGGTTGTCGCTGCGGCTGCCGTTTCGGTGGTGGTCTCCGTTGCGGCTACTGCTTCAGTTGCGGCCTCAGTTGCGGCCTCAGTTGCGGCCTCAGTTGCGGCTTCAGTGGCAGCCTCGGTTGCGGCTTCCGTGGCTGCTTCTGTCGCGGCCTCAGCCGGGGCCTCGGTTGCAGCCTCTTTGGGTGCTTCCGTAGGCGCGACAGTAGGTGCCGGCGCGACTGTCGGCACGGCAGTCGGCGTAGGTGTGGGCTCGGATTGGCCGCCGCATCCCGCGAGCAATAAAGTCAGCGCCAAAATAACGCCGACTGCGATGGATACAGAACCACGCATGGTACTCTCCTTTTCTGACGATGTATATACCCTTATGCCTTCTACGCAATTGTACACTGATTCGTACCCTCTTGTGTGATCCAAAATGAGCCAATTGCGGTAGGGTTTTGGGGTATTCGAACAACGTGCCGGAATGCTAACGTGCCGACGTTCACCCGGCACGTTAGCATTCCCGGCATATCTACTTTAGTCTACCGCATCTGCCAGCGGACGACTTCGGCGTCGACGTATGATTCGCCCAGCGCCTTAGCTACCGAGATGCGGTGGTGGCCGTCACGCACAAAGTAGCGGCCGCCCACCTCGATGAGCTGTACCGGCGGCATTTGCACGCCGCGGAGGCGGGCCTCGGCTACGCTCACCCAGCGGTCACGGTTGTGGCCTGCTAGCGGCCGGAAGAAATCATCGAAGTCATCTGCACGCTCTTCACTCCCGCAGATCGTGTCGATTGCTACCTCGCGCAGCCCGACGTACGATCCCTCATGGCTGCTGCCGGCCTGCAGCCCGCAGCAGAGCTCCTGGAGGTGGCCAGACGTCCGTGTGATAAAGGCCCAGAAGCGGCGCGGCACGCGCCTTCCATGCCTGGTTGCGATAGATGTCGCCGGCTACTATCCGCGCGTCGTTCATGGCTGCCGGCATTGTGTATTGAGGATCGAATGTCATGGTGCCTATCCTCCGTTCATTTCACCTGTTTGTGGGTGGATTGCCTGCTATAGTTATAACAGGCTGCGGAGGACGCGGCGCCTGTCCCGCGGCAGGCAGGGCGCTGACCCAGAGGGTAGAGTTCGATCTGTCCGAAAGATAGGGGAGAGTCGCACGTGGGCGTGCGAACTCAACATTTGATAAGGCGCTAGAGCAGGTCCTCGAGCTGGGGTACGTGTGCCGGCCAGCCGTCCTGCTTGCGCACGGCGTCGATCATGCGCTGAACGGCGCGCTGTACCTCCAGATGGCGGTCGCCCGCCATCGAGGGCGGGCCATGCCGGGCCAGCCGGTGCAGGGTGCCCAACGAGGCCAGAAACAGCGCGTACGGATCGGCTTTTGCCAGGCGCTGGGCGTACTGGCTGTCGGTTTCATGTGCCTCGGCGCGGTGACGGGCGACGGCGGCCATCAACTCGTCAAATAAGAGGTGCTGGATCGGGTCGCCGTTGCCCATCAGGACAAAGATAGGCGCCGGCGAGGTAACGGCGACGTGGGTGAACGCATAGTGCGCGGTGATGCTGACCATGCCGCCGAACGTCAGCCCCTCCCAGTAGTGGACCCGGTTGTGGGCGTAGATGGTATAGAGGCCCGCACAGATAGGCTTATCACCACGCAGTGCGCCCCCGTGGCTGACCGTGAAGTACTGCAGCATCTCGTTGGCGGCGGTCTGGAAGCGCACTGAGGTGGCGTCCAGCATGCGGTGGCTCGGCGTCGAAGTCAGGTAAAGGTCGACCCGGTCAACCCCGATTGGTGGCCAGTAGTGGGAGTTGGTGGCATAGATGCCGGCGGCTGCTGCGAGGGTTTCTTCTGACTTGCGTTCTCCAGCTTGTTCACGACCGCGATCTTCGACTACAAACATATCGACCGACCTCGAATCTAGGCCATTTCTACATGTTGGCCCAGTCCCTGTTCGATTGCTCGTCTATACACAATAGGCGCCGTCACGGCGTCCTGCACGGCCATGCCGACCGATTTGAAGACAGTGATGTCTTCCGGCGCCTGGCGGCCGGGGGCTGTGCCTAGCAGCACTGCGCCGATCTCGCCAATGACGTGATCATAGGTCATGGCACCTTCGGCGATCGGGATGACGATATCGCCCGCCTCTGTCTGTGCCGCCGTGCGCCCGTCGACATACACCCTGCTGCGCAGCATGGTCGTCGTGTCTAGTTCACGCATGGTACGGGTATAGGAGCCGATCCCGTTGATGTGCGTCCCCGGCCGCAGCCAGACACCCTTAAAGAGAGGTGAGGTGCTGTTGGTGGCGGTGCAGATCACATCGGCCTCGGCGACGGCAGTGCGCATATCCGGCGCACGCTGAACCTCAATACCAAGCAGGCTGCTCATACGCTCGGCAAAGGTCTGGTCCTGGTCCGGGCGGAGCGAGAAAACCCATGCCCGCCGAATCGGTCGCACCGTGCAGACGCCTAACAGCTGCGTGCCGGCCTGCACGCCAGACCCCAGGATGGTCGCCACGGCAGCGTCCGGCCTTGCCAGTGCCTTGGTAGCGACACCGCTGGCGGCGCCCGTCCGCATGGCGGTCAGCTGCTCGGCGTCCATCAGCGCCAGGGGCTTGCCTGTGCGCGCGTCGTGGAGCAGGATCACGCCCTGTATGGTCGGCTCGCCATACTTGGTGGGATTGTCGCTAAACACGGTAACGATCTTGATCGCCAGTGTACCGGGTTCGTCATCCGTGGTCATGTCGCCGGCGCCCACGAAGGCCGGCATGGACAGATGGATGCCGTTGTGCGGCGTGACATTCGTCGCCACACGCTGCGGCATCGTGACGTTGCCGGCGGCGAGCTGCCGGTAGCCGTCCTCCACCGCGGCGATCGCGTCGGGCATGGTGAGCAGTTTTTCTACGTCCTGGCGGGAAAGAACAAGCATAGAAGTGCCTTCTACATCCTTGCTCTGGCAGTGGCAGGGGAGTCACCTGGGATTGGTAACAAACCCGTTGGTATCATTGTACCGCAGATTTGGCGCGGTGGATCCATTGGCGTGGGGGAAACGTCCCTGTCTCGGCGCAGGAGCGATCGTGCAGGTGGAAGTGACGGGCGCCGTGCCAGGGACGAGGCCATACCTAGGGGGAGGCAGCAGCCCTCACTTTATGAATCGAGAACTGCTGCTTATCGCAGTGGCGGTGCCAGCAGCCTAGTGTCTTTGGCTTTCCCAGGCCTGCTGTCCCGCAGTGTCGAGACGGCGGAAGTCCTCGTCACTAAGTGTGAGTTGTGCGGCCGCCGCACTCTCCTCCAGGTGGGCGACCTTGCTCGTGCCTGGGATTCGGCATTACCGGACGGCGATTGAGCACCCATGCCAGCGAACCTGTGCCGTGGTGGTGCTGAACTTTCGCCGGAACCTCGTCCAGCAGCGTGCCGCAAGCGCCAGGCTGCTGTGGCTCAGCGGGAACGCAGGGGACGAAACCGATCTCGCTGCGTCGCACAGTAGTTGAACACTTCCTCGACCTTGCCGCATGGTCAGGTTGTAGAGGTTCTGGATGCCGACCACCGGGAAGAACTGCTGCGCCGCCTGGACTTCCTCCACGCTGACCTCACCAGCTCGACATGGCGGATGAGCCCCTCGCGGCGCATGCCGGCAATGACCTGGAACTGCTTCTTCTGCCGTGACCTTGTGGTCGATCCCGTGGAGCTGCCACAGGTCGATCCGTTCGCATCCAGGCGTCGCACGCCATCAGCAGCACACCGCCGCAGATACTCCGGTCGTCCCACTGGTGCCCTGATGTCGGGTCCGTGGCGCGTACCCGCCTTTGGTAGCGACGACGATGCCCTTGACGGATAGAGTGCCTCGCGCTAATCAGGTCCGCCGACCTCTGGCCAATACGCGTCGGCTGTATCGATAAAGTCGATGCGCAGTTGGGGCAGGCGGCGCAGTACCCGCAGGGCCTTGTCCCGATCCGCCGGTTCGCCCCAAATTCCCTTGCCCGTAATCCGCATCGCGCCAAATCCCACCGGTTCACGACGATGTCGCCGCCCGAAGCGTAAATGTACTCGCCGCCGCCGCATTCAAGACTGCCATGTTTGATGTCTCTTTCCTGATGTATATTGTCGTTAACTGTCCTCAGCGAACTAACCGACGATGGAAATGTTGTCGATCTCGGTCGTGCGAAACCATCGAGCACACGGCCATGTCCCGCGAACGTCCCCGGCTCGGCGCAGCAGTTGAGTGTAGGCGGAGTGATCGTGGCGCCGTGCCGGGGTCGAGGTGGCCACTGGTCGCGACCCCGGCACGCCCGCACGTCATTTCGCCTGCACGTGAGCTTGTCGGGCGAGCCGGGGACGTTGCTCTGAGCGTGTACGTACGACACCTGCGCCGTCTGTCGCTTCCGAGAGGGCGTAAGCATGTTGTATAGTAGTACCAATCAAATCGACCAGTTCCGTGCCGCGGAACTGGCTCTTGCACCATCCGGAAGGGATCCCGCCCGCCAGGGCTTCCACCTATAGAGCTTGAAAGGAAGCATCATGTCAACTCCTCATCACAGGTACGGACTGCGCAGGCTAGCCGCTTTTGCCTTGGCGTTGGCCCTTGCCACAAATCTGGTCGCACAACCCGCCCTTGCGGCAGCACCCCAGGCAGCGCCCAAGCGGCTGCCCAGCAAACCGAGCAGAAGCCGGCAGGTGCTACTAGCTACGCCGTGAGCTGCCAAGACGGCATCTGCTCGATCGCTTTTGATCTCGGCGGCAACATGCAGTCGGCCAGTGAAGTGCCCGCCGGCATGCCGATAAAGCTGGACCTTCCCGCCGGCGCCGTGCCGCTGCTCTCGAAGGGCGCCGGCTTGGAGATCGGCGACAGCATCACGGTCACGCTGCCCTTCGGCTCTATCAAGATGAAGGACGGCGACTTCAGCCTGCATCTGGACGAAAACGGCAAGCTGGATCGCCTGCACGGCAAGTCAACGTCGATTGTCCCCAGCCTCAACCTGGGCCCCAATCTGAAGATCGCAGGCCCATTTGGCGCCGAGATCGGCTACGACTACGGCTCCACGCTGAGCGGGCTGAGCACTGTGCTGGACCCCGACAAGCGCTACTTGTTTGCCAATTTCGGGACCGGGTTTGAGGTTGACGCCAGTATGCCGGGCGGCACGCAAGACGGCCAGCCGATGCGCTTTACCATCCCCGAGGGCGACACCTTCTCGGTCGTGATCGACCCGGAGTCCGCCCTGCTCTACCTCGACGGCCGCGTGACGCTGGCGCAGATCACGGACGTGGGTATGCTGTTGGGGCTCATGGGGCTGCAGCCGCGCCAGCATTCCGCTGCTCAGCGGCGTGGTGCTGCCGACACGCACCACCGTGGGCGTCGGCGGCCTGCTGTCACCCGACATGAGCAAGAACTTCCTCCAGTTTACGGGCGGCATGGGCATCAACGGCGGCCCGCTGGCGCGCCTGCTGCGCATCGAGGGGGAGCCGCTCGGCTTTGACGGTACCCTGCGGGTTGACATGAACGGCCTGATGCTCGGCGGCGTGGCCAAGTCCTCCATCAACCCCAACCAGGTGCTGGAGACCCGCGGCGAGCTTGCCCTGTATATCCCCTTTACGCTGGGAGAGCTGCCCTATCTGCAGCTGGGCGGCAAGCTGCGCGTGCCCGTGGTGGGAATCGAAACCGAGGTCGCCCAGCAGATCGGCGGCGGCGCTATCAGCGAGCTGACGAGCACGCCAATGCGCTGCTCGAGTCCACGGCTGAGGCGGCCCAGGCCTGGTGGAGCAAGACTGGAACGTGGATGTCCGGCGTCGCCGCCCTTGTGGCAGGCGGGACGCGTTCGATCTGGGTGCCTTGCAGAGACGCGGCGTCCGGCACAAGCAACGCCATTGGCAAAGGTGCCAAGACGGCATGGAATACCGTACGCGACGGCACCGGCAAAATCATAGACGGGACTGGCGCGGCAGTTGGTGCGGGTGCCAGCGCGGCAGGCTCGGCAATCAAGGGGGCCGGTTCGGCCGTCGGCGCCGGTGCCGCCGGTGCTGCTTCGGGTGCTGCCGGCGCCGCCTCTGGGGCTGCGTCAGCGGCGGTTGGCGCTGCGTCAGCGGCAGCCGGTGCTGCCGGCGGGGCGGCTGCCGTGACCGCGGCCGCGGCCAGCTGTGCTGCACAGCAGGCGCGCAATCTCTGGTGCCAGACGACCGGTTTCTGCGAGGTGCAGGAAGTCGTCTGCCAATAGGGTAACTCCGCTAAGGGCCCGCACCGCCTGTCATGACGGTGCGGGCCCACCTCCGGTAACATTGTTAAGAACCGACGAAGGATCAAGTACAACAAATGCGCTCTTCATGGAGTGTTCGTGGTATAGCAGGGGCTTCACTGCTGCTAGCCTTATTTTTGCTGGCTGCATGCAAACCGGTATCCAGGCCTGATTTCGCCATCTTGCCGACGGCGACGCCGCACCCCATCGTCACTGCGGAGAACCCCCCGAGCCCGCCGCTTGGCGATGTGACCTTCCCCAAAGATCCACTGGCTTTCGCACCCGTCGCTACGCAGCCGCCGACACCTTCACCCTCGCCGCTGCTGCGGCGACCGACGCCGACGCCCGAATCCATTACGGGTCCCGTCACGGTCGGCGTATCCCCGGCTGTGCCGGAGGAATGGACGGCGCCCCTGCTGGCCATTCTGAATGCTGCCGGTGAACTGCAAACCGATGGGGGCCCACAGCCGCTGACTGTGCTGGACCAGCCCGACAATGCGCAGGCACAGGTCGTCCTGCTGCCCGCGCCTGCGGCCAACCATCCTCTCGCCAATCGTGTGCTGGCGGCCGTCGGCGCGTTTTGCCACCATCCGCGATGACGTCACTTCGACCGAACTGCAGCAGCGCTGGCGCGATTCCACGGCCGGGCAGCTGTTTGTGACCGACGAGGCTGCGCGCTGGCTTACCGGGATCTGGGGCGACAAGGCCGCCGGTGTCGAGGTTGTGAGCGCCGCCGACATGGACGGCCGCCTCGAGGGTGCGCCGGACAGCCTGGGGATTGTCGCATTTGAACAGCTTGATCCGCGCATGAAGGCGCTGACCGTCGATAGTTTCAACGTGCTGTCGAACACGTTCCAGGTGAACACCTACCCGCTGGCGGTCACGCTGTCGGTCGAAGGCAACGGCAGCTCGCTGCTGGCGTCCCTCTTAGCAGGGAGCAGTACAACCGGCCACCAATCGCGATGCATCGCAAGCTGACTCAGCTCATTATGACCGGCGTTACGGCCATGTCACGTGTGACGGCGCTGAAGATGGACCAAAAGGGCTATGACTATCCTGCCAAGGTGATTTCCGATGTTTTCTCGACTGCCGATATCACGCACATCAGCGATGAGGTGCCCTTCCTCGACGACTGCGTAGCCGACCCAAGCGAAAACAACCTGATCCTGTGCAGTGATACCAACTATTGGGCTGCGCTGGCGGCGGTGGGGACCGATATCGTCGGCCTGTCGGGCAACCATGTCAACGATTTTGGGCGGGAAGGGGCGCGCCGTTCCCTGCAGTGGTACCGCGATAACAAGATTCCGATCTACGGCAGCGGCATGAATGTCGACGAGGCCTGTGCGCCGTTGATCTGGGAGCACAATGGCAATCGCTTTGCCTTTATCGCCGCACTGGCCTTTGACCCGCCGGGAGCATGGGCGAGCGCCGACCAGCCGGGGGCATGCTACTACTACGACAACAAGGACCGTATCCTGCAGATGGTCCGCCAGCTGTCGAGCCAGGTAGACATCGTGGCCGTAGAGCTGCAGCACCAGGAAACCTACGAGCCCTATCCGATCCCGCTGCAGATTGCCGAATTCCGCGAGCTGCGAGACGCGGGCGCCGACATTGTCACGGGCGTCATGAGCCACGTGCCGCAAGCCCAGGAGCCCTATGGGCCGCAAGACCCCGGCGGCAGCGGTATCATCACATACGGCCTGGGGAACCTGTTCTTTGACCAGATGTGGAGCTGGGAGACGCGCACAGAACTAGCCGCCCGCCATACTATTTATGAGGGCAAGCTGATCAACACTGAGCTGTTGACGATGGTGCTGGAAGACTATGCCCAACCCCGTTGGGCCACGCCCGAAGAGCGCGCCGATATCTTAGGGCGCATCTTCGCCGCCGCCCCCGACAGATAGAAATTGGGGGCTGCCAAAAGTCATCGTTTAGTCCGCACGCCCACGTGCGGAAGGGCACGCCCACGTGCCCAGCCGCCTATCAGCACTGGGATGGCTACGGGGCCTCACCCCAAACGAGGGTGTAGCGCGCGACACAGGGGACAGGGGCACGTTGGAGGTCCGTCTCCAAACGTGCCAGCCCGCGCCGCCAGGCCTCGTCGTCGATGCGCTGCAGCGTCGAATAGGCGCGGCGGCGGTAGGGCTCCGCATCATGCAGCAAGTAGGCAAACTCGACCTCCTCGTCGCGCATGCCTTGAAAGCCTGCACCCTCGAGCCACCGCCTGAGCCTGGAGATCGGGTGATACCGCTCCAACTCGCTTGGTACTGTCTCCGGCCAATACGCGGCCAGCGGACCGGCGCGTGGCGATGATCCCCTCCGAATCGGTTGCGGTGCAGATCAGCCCGCCGGGGCGCAGCACGCGCCGCGCTTCGGCGAAGTACGCCGGCACAGCACGCACGTGATGTATCACGTCGACGCTAAACAGAAGGCCGGCTGCCGCCGTGGCCATTGGAATCGCTTCGGCCTGCCCCTGGCAGCCTCTGATACCTTGGGCCTGGGCATAGGCCAACATGCCGTACGATGGCTCGACGCCAACCACAAGCACGCCGGCAGGGCCGGCCGCCTCCTGCAGTGCGGCCGCATAGTTGCCGGTGCCGCAACCGATGTCTACTACTGTACCGGCATGCAAACTGCCGGCGGCCGTCAGGAGCTTCGCCAGAATGGCAGGGTGCACGCGGCGGTTAGCAGCATAATCTGCCGCCAGTGCGTCGTAATTCATGGTTTCGTGCTTATGGCTTTGCGAGCGGCCCAGCACCGCTGCGGTACTGCACGATCCCCTGCTCGATCAGCCAGGTCACCGCCTCCTGCACGCCTTGGAGCGACGTGTAGCGCGGCTGGTAGCCGAGCAGCCGCTGCGCCTTGGCGATGCTGCAGTTGGGGCTGTGGGCAATATGGTCCCACGTCGCCTGTGCCTCTTCTGGGCTGACCGTCGTACGCCACTGCTCCCAGCCTGCGAACTCAAGCACGGCGGGCTGGCCAAACCAATGCCCCATCATTTCGGCGTACCCGCGCAGGGTCAGCGCCTGCGGTGACACGACGTGGAAGCTCTCGCCGACCGCCGACCGCCAGTTGTGGATTGCCTGCATGAAAGCCTGCGCCACGTCGTCGGCATGGACATGGTGGACGGTTTCCATGCCCAGGTTGGGCAGCGTCACGGTCTCGCTGCGCGCCAGCTGCGAAAAGACGATGGGGTTGAAATGGCCGGCCGGGTTGAGTGGGTTCCACCCGGGGCCGACGATATGCCCTGGGTGCAGAGCGGTGGCCGGGAATCCCTTGCGCCGCGCCTCGTCCAGCAGGTAGGCCTCGATCGCTGCCTTCTGGACCCCGTATTCGCCGAAGGGCTTGCGCGGCTGATCTTCCGTGGTAGGCGCAACCACCGTCGGCCCATGAATCCAGATGGTACCGCAGTGCAGGAAGTGCTGGACCTGGCCGCGCAGCGCCTCGACGATCTGCTTGGCGCTGTCCAGGGTGAAACAGATCATGTCGATCACGACCTCGCCGTCCAAGGCCCGGATGCGCTCGCCGAAGTTGCCGTCAGCCTCGGCGGCGGCACGATCGATCGTCACCTGGCGCACCTCTTCCCAGGCAGGGTGCGACTGGTAGGGGGCGTGCTCGCCGCGCGAGACGTTGATGACTGTGTGACCTGCCTCCACGAGTCGGGGGATCAGGTACGTACCGACATGACCCTTGCCACCAATTACCACAACGCGCATTGAAGCACCGTCCTTTCAATTGATTACGCGATCGATCTCGCCGATGATCGCCGTCTGTATCAGCTCTTCCCAGCTGTAGGCTGACGAATAGGTTCCGTAATGCGCGCTGGGATCATCGCCGATCCCGCCCGCCAAAAAGACAAAGCCAACCTCCCGCTGCGGATCAAACCACATGCCGCCCAGCAGGCCGTAGGCCTCGCCGCGATGGCCCCAAAACTGCTCTTTGCTACCGGCCGCCAGGCGGTCGCCCCCGAGTTCATCCGCTGCGCCGGTGACATGCTGTAACCCCAGCCCCCAGGCACGATAGCGTCCGTGGAATGGGTCGCCGTTCCAGCGCTGCGCATCAAAATGCCACGCGTCATGCAGCATGCTGTTTACGGTAGCCGGCGCCAATATCTGGCGGTCGCCGTAGCGCCCGCCTTTGAGCAAGAGCAGCATCAGCTTGGCCAGGTCACGCGCCGAAATGCGCAGGCCCGAGTGCGGCGCAAAGATGGTTGCATTCGTGCCTATGGCGTAGGGCTGTGCGGCAAGATGCGGCGCTTTGGCACTTGTCTTGTGGTGCATTGCCATGGTTGGGCTGGCGTCTCCTGTTGCGGGCGGCCGCGGCCGGGGGCGCACGCCGTGCAGGTCGTCAACCTGCGCGTACCAGCGCCCCTGCGCATCCCAGACTCCCTGCGCATCCTGTTTTGTGTACAGGGCAGCAAGCTCGCGTACACCCGCATCGGACAAGTCGGCTGCGGTAAACCCCGCATCAATGCCGAGGGGGCCAAACAGATGGCGCGCCATGTACTGGTCGAAACGTTCCTGGGATGCTGCCTCCATGACGGTCGCCAGCACGCCATAGTTGAGGTTGGCGTACGTGAAGAAGGCGCCCGGCCCGCGATCCGCGTCTCCTTCGGAGGCCGCAAAGTGAGCACCATTCGAGTAGTAGGCACCGTCCGGCTCAAACAGATCGCGCAGGGTGTACGGCAGGGGCAAGTTGTAGAAGCCGGCGTCGCGCAGGGAGGAGGTATGGCTCAGCAGCATCCGTGCCGTGATTGGCCGGTCGGGGTAGGCCGGGTTGCGCAGTGCAAACCCAAGATACTTGCTGATGTCGGCGTCAAGGTCAAGCTTCCCCTGCTCGGCCAGCTGCATGGCGCCGATGGCCGTCGCAACCTTGGAGAGTGAGGCAACCCGAAACTTCGTGGCCGGCGTCACGGGCCGGCTGCGCTGCGGGTCTGCGGCGTCAATCGTCCGCTGCCCCCAATAGCTCTCGTCGACAATGGTATCGCCGGCCACGACGACCACGGCCAGGCTCGCCAGGGGGGCCGCCGGATCTTCGACAATGGCGCGCAGCTGCCGGTCGAGCGGGCGCTGCACCGGCGAACAGCCGCTCAGCAGCGCCAGGAGGAGAGCTAGGGAAAGGATCGGAAAGGCAGCTTGCCTGCGGCTCATAGTGCCATCATAACGCAAGAGGGCCGCGCCGATTGAATTCGGCGCTAGCCGATTGAATTCGGTGACATGCGCTCCGGACGCAGCTACGCGGCCAGCAGCAGGCAGTTCTCGCGCTGGAAGTAGAGCTGGATGGTCGAGCCGATCGCCGGCACGGAGAGGTTGGGATTGTTGAACTCGTCCATCAACACCAGGGTGCTGCCGACACGCACGTGGATGCGTACCACGGCACCCAGAAAGACCACGTTCTCGACGATTCCGTTCAGACAGTTTTCGCCTGCGACCCCGGTCGAATCCGGCGAGAAGAGCTCCGGCCGCAGCGCCAGCTTGACCGTTTCTCCCGCAGTGCGCCCAGCCAGGGGGGGCGGCGCGTAGAGAGACTGTCCGGCCAGTTCTAGGGCCCCCGTTTGTGGGTCAAGGACCGTCGGCGTCGAGAACATTTAATGTGCCGACAAAGGAGGCGACAAAGGCGGTCTTGGGAAAGTTGTAGATCTCAAACGGCACCCCAACCTGGTCGATTACGCCCTGATTCATGACCACCACACGGTCTGAAAGCGACAGCGCCTCTTCCTGGTCGTGCGTGACATAGATCGTGGTGATGCCCAGCTGGCGCTGGATGGCCCGGATCTCGTTGCGCAGCGAGACGCGAATCTTGGCGTCGAGGGCCGAAAGCGGCTCGTCAAGCAGCAGGAGCTGCGGCCGGATGGCCAACGCCCGTGCCAGGGCCACGCGCTGCTGCTGGCCGCCGGAAAGCTGGTAGGGATAGCGCCCGCCCAACTGCTCCAGCTTGATCAGCGCCAGCATCTCCTTGACTCGCTGCTGAATCTCGGGCTTGGGCGCGCGGGCCACCGACAGGCCAAAGCCAATGTTGTCGGCCACCGTCATGTTGGGAAACAGGGCATACGACTGAAACACCATGCCGATGTTGCGCTGGTTGGGGCGAATACCGGTGATGTCGTTGCCGTCCATCACGATGCTGCCGGAGGTAGGGACTTCAAAGCCGGCCACCATGCGCAGCGTCGTCGTCTTGCCGCAGCCGCTGGGTCCCAAGAACGAGACGAACTCGCCGCGTTCCACTGCCAGGTTGAAGTCTTCCACGGCCGCCGCCTGCGCATTGGGGAACACCTTGCGTACGTTGGTGAGCTCAAGAAATGCCATATGGTCCCTGTCCGTCATTATCTGTGATTAGTGCGCCGCAGTCACGGTGCCTTGTTCGCGCCCACGTGTGACCAGGTCGATCAAACCCATGGCCAGCCACGTCAGCAAGAAAGTCACGATGGTCAGCGCGGCCGGCTCGTAGGCGTGGTGGTTGCCCAACAGCGCCAGATAGGGGCCAAAGGCCGGGCGTGCCAGGAAGGTGGCGATCGTCAACTCGCCGACGACGATGGCGAAGGTCAGCAGCGCGCCGCTCAACAGCGCCGAGCGCAGGTTGGGCATGATGACGCGCCACAAGATCGTGACCCAGCCGGCGCCCAGGCTCTGCGCTGCTTCGCGTCAACGTCGCCACGTCCATCGCCCGCAAGCCGTTGTCGACCGCACGATACATGTAGGGCAGCGCCAACACCGTGTAGGCCATCACCAGCAGAAAGTTGGTCAGCAGGTTGCTGCTGGTCAGCGATGGGAAAGATGGGAATGCCAAAGACGCGTAAACGGCTGGCTGTAGATCTTGATAAAGCCAAAGACCAGCACGATGGCCGGAATGACAAAGGGCAGCAGCGTCACGAATTCGACGACTGGGCGCGAGGCGCGGCATGCGCAGGTGCACCCAGTAGGCGGTCGGCACGATCAGCAGCAGGCTGGCAAGGATCGTGAAGACCGCCATCACGTTGGAAAAGAGAAACGTCTCCCAGAACTTGGGGTCGGCAAACGCATCCTGGTAGGCCGGCAAGCTGAAGGTGCCCGCGCTGCTTCTGCAGCGAGAAGACGAAGGTGCCCCAGAGCGGGATCATGAAATAGAGCGCGCGCCGATGTACAAACCAGAGCCAGGCGAACCAACTGACGCCGCGTTTCATCGTCGAATCCTCTCTATTTCAGCCAGCGTTCCGACAGCCGCTGCAGCCAGGTGTAGCCGATGATGCAGATCGCCATGATGACGACCATGCCCAGCGCCATGGCATAGCCCAGGTTGGGATTGCGCAAGCACATCGCCGCGCATCTGTGCGCCGATCTGGATCGTGATCAGGTCCAGCTGGCCGCCGGTGAGGGCATAGGCCGTCGCATAGGCGCCAAAGGCATTGCCAAAGAGCAGCAAGATCGTGCCCAGCAGCGACGGCAGCAGGATGGGCAGCCCTACTCGCCACCAATACTGGGTTGACGAGGCCCCCAGGTTTTCCGCCGCCTCGCGCCAATCGCGCTTCAGCCCTTCGATGGCGGGCACCATGATCAGCAGCATCAGCGGGAACTGGAAGTACATGTAGGTGAGGCTCAAGCCCAGAAAGCTGTAAGAGGTTGAACCCGGCGCCGTAGATGTTGACGCCAAATAGCTCACGTACAAGTACGGTGACAAAGCCCGTGCGCCCCAAGCGTGGAGATAAAGGCGAAGGCCAGCGGCACGCCGGCAAAGTTGGAGGCCACGCCGGCAAAGGTGAGCGTAACGGGACGCAGCCAGCGCGGCAGGTTGCCCATGGTGAGCGCATAGGCCATCAGAAAGCCCAGCAGCCCGCCGCCGAGCGCGGTAAAGAGGCTGATGCGGATGCTCAGCCAGTAGGACTGCGGGATCGGCGGCTCGGTAAGGCCGATGATATGCTGCAGCGTAAAACCGCCGCTCGGGCTGCGGAAGCTGTCGATAAACAGGGAGGCCGACGGGAATAAAGATAAACAGAATCGGCAAAAATGAAGAACGGCAGCACCCCAAGCCAGGTCCAGGTGATCGGCGCCGCGGTGGCGAGCGGTTGTGCTGATGGCCATGTGCGGCGGCCTCCGCTGTGATGTGAGGGTGAGAGGGTGAGAGGGTGATGGCGACCTGACAAGGTCGTCCATCACCCTCTCACCCTGCTGCATACATGCTTAGTCCTGTTGCCTGTCACGTCTACGCCAACCACGCTGTCCCACTGGCTGGTGATGACTTCCTTGCCCTTGACGAGCTGGTCGACCGTCGGGAAGACGGCGCCGCTGACGTCGGGCAGCTTGGCCGCCAGTTCTTCCGGCACGACATTGCGGGCGCGCAGGTCAGCCTCGCGGATGGGATGGCAGTAGCCCTTCATCCACAGCAGCTGGCCTTCGTCCGAGTACAGGTACTCCATCCACAGCTTGGCGGCATTGGGATGGGGTGCATAGGCGCTGATGGCCTGCACGTAGACGCCGGCCAGGCGGGAATCAGTGGGTACGACCACCTCGACCGGCGGGTTGCCCTCGAACGAGTCGGCGCCGGCCAGGGCGTTGTAGTCCCACGTGATCGCGAATGGGTGTCTCGCCCGTGCCACGAGCGCGTTGTTGGCGATCACCGGCACATAGTTGCCCTTGCTGTTGAGGTCGGCAAAGAACTTCAGGCCCTTCGCTGGGGTCTTCGAGCGTGCCGCCGTTGGCCAGGCTGGCATTCTGGACCGCCAGGATCGCCTGGTTGGAGGTGCGCGGGTCGCCGGAGAGCGCCACGGAAGCCGCGTACTCGTCCTTCAGCAGGTCGGCCCAGGTCTTGCGGCGAGTCGCCGGTGACGACGTCCTTGTTGACCATGAACGACATGACGCCGTAATAGTCGCCATACCAGTAGCCGTCGGGATCCTTGACCTCGTCCGGAATCGAGTCCCAGGTGCTGACCTTGTAGGGCTGGATCAGGCCTTCATCCTTGGACTGCGGGCCAAAGGCAAAGCCAACGTCGATGACGTCGGGCGCCTGCGGACCCTTGTTGTCCTTGTTGGCCTTGATGGCTTCCAGTTCGTCGCCCGAGCCGGCATCCGGGTTCAGCTCGTTGACCGTCATGCCAGTACTTGCTCTTGAAGCCTTCGATGACCTCGCCGTAGTTGCACCAGTCGTGCGGCAGGGCGATCGTCGTCAGCTCGCCTTCGGCCTTGGCGGCAGCGATCAGCTCGTCCATGTTGGCGGGCGCTGCGGCCGCGGCGCCGCGGCCGGCAGCCTCGGTGCGCTTCGGTGGTCGCTTCCGCTGCGGTCGCTTCGGTCGCTCTGCTGCCGCCGTTGCTTCGGCTGCCGGTGCGGTGGTGGCCGGGGCCGGTGCGGCGCAGCCCGCGATTGCAATAATGAGCGCACCAAGAACCGCTGCGTGCAGCAATTTATGCCGCTTCTGCGTCATAGGTTTCCTCCTGAGTTGTCTGTCCGTTGATGAACCGGTTGATGAACAATGTGCTGGAGACCGGTGGGTTTGGGTTCCCTGGGTCTTGCGCGTTGCAGGATATGTTCTACCACAGAGTGATTAACTACGCTAACAGCAATTTCGATGCGAGGTTAATATGAGTTTAACAAAAAATATCGCACGGCCATCACTGGCCGTGCGATATCGAATTCGTCGTAATCCCACGCTGGTGGGCAGCTGAGTCGACCAAGTTCGTAGGTCACCTGCAGCTGCATGGTCAGCCGCAGCTGGCCGGGTTCCACGGGGGTCGGCATCCTGCCGACGCTCGCGCCCGTCGAGAACTGGGTGAACTGGTTGCTGTAGAAGCCGCCGTTGTTGCCGATCACTTCGCTGATGCTGACGATCGGGCCGACCTGGACGCCCGTCAAGTCTGCCAGTTCGGTCGCCGTGGCCGCCGCATTCTCGACCGCCATCTGGCGTGCGGCCGAACGGGCTGCCGTCGGATCGTCGAGCAGGAACTCAACCCCATAGATGTTGTTGGCGCCTGCCTGGATCGACGCATCAAGAACCGCGCCGACCTTGTCCAGGTCGCGGATCAACACGTTCACGGTGTTGGTTACGCGATACTGCACCTCGGTGCTGGGTGAACCATCGGGGCTGTAGCGCTCCGAGAACACACTGTAGCCGGAGGTCTGGATGTCCTCTTCGGCGATGCCCATCTCTTTCAAGGCAGCAAGTACCTGCTCCGTGACCTTGCTGTTCTCGGCTGCCGCCTCGTCCACTGCCGGCTTCACGACCTCGACGCCGATATTGGCGCGCGCCACGTCGGGCTTGATGTTGACGGTACCGTCGCCCACGACCGTGATCGTGCGCGGCAGGTTCTGCGCCGTCCCTTGTGCTGCAGCGGGCACGGGCGTGGGCGCCGCATCGGCCGGTAAAGGGGTTGCCGTGGCGTCCTGCGCATGCGCAACGCCGTAATTGGTCCACGCCGGTGCGCTCACGGCCGCGGCGCCAAAGAGCACGGCGGCCGACAAGCCGGCTGCCAGCAAGGTGCGGGTAATGTTCTGCTTCATAAGTGTTGCTGTTCCTCCGTGTTTGGCGACCCGCTTTAGCTTGGGGTCGCTATTCCTATCCATTTGCCGATCGCCTGCGAAAGTTGCGATGTTCTTGGCGGCGACGGCTGCTCTTTCCTCTGAGCTAGCCTTAGGACGGTGGCAATCCGGCGAATGTTCCGCGAGTTATGGTGAGTTCACGCAAACAGCATACCGGTCACGGTGACGACAGAGGTGTCCTTCTCGTCGGCCGGGCACGTGGCATAGCCCCACTGCTCACCCGGTTTGTCGCCGACCAGCTGCATGGTGAGTGAAATTGGCGCCACGCCGCAGACATTATTGCGGTTTTGCACACGCCGGATGGCGGCGAAGAAGCCCTCTGCATCGCCTGCCTGCATGGCGGCAATCAATTCCTCGTCGGCGGCGTGCAGCTTTGCGCGGCCGGCCGCCGTCAGCGGCCGCCCACCAAACGCAGGACCCACGTGGGCCAGGTCGCCGGACGCGACGACGAGCACACGTTTGCCTTGCCATTGCCTGGCGTAACACCTCCAGGACGGCGCGGACGGTTTCGTCGTCCTGCGGCTCTACTGCCATCTTCCATGAAAGGATGGAATGAACCGGTGAGAATGGGCACGAGCGGCACCGGCTCGCCCGCGCGCATGTGGTGCAGCCAGACGGCCACCAGCTCCAGCGAGTGCTCGCCGCGATGGCGCAGCTCGCCGGCATAGGCCGCTTCTTCGCCAATGGCGGCAGCCAGCCGGTCGACGATCTCGGTATCGGTCGGCAGGACGCCGTAGGGCGTGGCATAGTTCTGCCGTGTGAGCGAAAACAGGTCGCTGCCGTAGTGGTCGGTGCCGAGGAGAATGACCAGTTCGGCTTCCCGCGCGGCCTGCGCTGCACGCTTCCAAACCTGGGCATATACCTCGCCGCCGCGGCCATAGTCGATGTGCGGGCTCAGCAGCCCGACGGGCCCTGACCAATCGACTGCCAGCGGCTCGATCTCGCCTGCTTCTTCCAGGTAATCCTGCAGGAGGCGCCACAACGACTTCTCGTCGGCGGGATACGACGGGCCGGCGAGTGCCGGCTCGCGGTAGGGCTCGCTGCGAAACTCCGCGCGGGCCGCGGCGTGTGCCGCCGCGGCGCGGTCGTTGTCCAGCATGACCGCGCCGTCGAGCGCGTCCAGCAGTTCGTCGACGCTTTCCTCGGGCAGCGTGATCCCATAGTGCTGCTGAAAGGCTGCCACCATGCCCGGCACGTCGTGCTCGCCATCACAAAATGCCAGGACGGCGGCCAGCGGCTGCGGCACCAGCAGTTGATGTTCGCTTAGCTGCTGCGGGTCGCGCAGGAGAATATAGTGCTGGCCTTCGTGGACAATCGGCCGCACGTCAAGCGGCCGTAACTTAGGGAAATGGGGGGTGCCGTGGCTTTCGCTCTTTGTTCCGTTCATGTGCGGCATTATACCTTGTATGCCTGCGGACATCTCAAAATTTGATCGCTTACCTGGGCGATGATACAATGAACGATGGTTTGCAACGAGGGATACCGGTGCACCCCGGTCCCTCGTTCTTTCTGTTCGCAGGGTTTGCCTGCGGGCATCTCCAGAGAAAGAGCATAAGGAGTTTTACAAGCATGAACGGTGCAGACACAAGAGAATACGAGTTGGTATACGTCCTCCAACCAGGGTTGGACGACACCGCCATCCAGGGCTTTGAAAAGCGCGTGGCGGACCTGATTGCTGCTCAGGGTGGCACGGATATCGTGACCGAACCTTGGGGGCGCCGCAACCTGGCTTATCCGATCAATCGCTACTTCGAAGGCTATTACATCCTCCAGCGCTTTGCGATGCCGCCCAGCGGCGCCGACGAAGTGGACCGCACTCTTCGCTATTCCGAAGATGTGATCCGCTATTTGTTGATGCGTCAGGATGAATATTGATCAGCCGCCAGGTGGCAAAGGAACCAACGAAATGAACGAGCAACTCGAGAACACACCGGAAATCGAACCCTACGCCAACGCCTATCCGAACCTCGACGGCGAAGATACCGCTGCTGAGGCCGAAGATGAGCGTGAAGAGGGCGAAGAGAGCGAAGAGAGCGAAGAGGGCGGCGAGGGTTTTTCCGCGCCTGAAGAGTATGTCGAGCGCGAGAAGGGCGAACGCCGCCGCGTCGGCAGCGATGTCAAGATCGAAGACATCAACTACAAGAACGTCCCGCTGCTGTCGCGCTTCCTCGACCGCCGCGGCCGTATCATGTCGCGCCGCAAGACGCGTGTCAGCGCCAAGATGCAGCGCCGCATCGTGCGTGAGGTGAAGCGTGCGCGCCACCTCGCCCTACTGCCCTATACCGCCGACCAGACCCGCCAGGTGCGGAGACGCAGGTAAGCCATATGTCCAAGCGACATGAGAAGGTGCAGAGTGAAGAAGCCCAGCGCGAACTGACGCGCGAAGGAGCAATTGCTGCGCCACCGCGACCGCGAGCGGCATAAGAAGCTTTATACGTTTGTCGGTATCGCGCTCGGCTTGGCGCTGGCACTTGTCATAATGGGCTTCGCCTACCAATTCTTGGTCTACCCTAACACGGCAGCTGCCAAGGTCGGCGATGTCAGCATCACGGCGTCGCAGTTCCAGAAGCGCGTGCGCTTCGATAGGAACTCGATGCAAAATCAGCTGACGCGTCTGCAGGCAGCTGGAGGCGCAGTTCGGCAACCAGGGCTACTTCCAGACGCAGATTACGCAGCTTCAGAACACGCTGGCTAGCCCGTTCTCAATCGGCAACCAGACGCTCGACAGCATGATCGCAGATATCGTGATTGCCAAGGAAGCGGCCGCACGCGGCATCACCGTGAGCGACGAAGAAGTGGACCAGGCGCTGCGCGAAGAAATTGCCAACTCGCAGGGCCTCGTCACGGAATCCCAGGCTACGGCGACGGCCACGGCCGGTGTCGCTGCGACGGCGACGGCCGCCCAGTGGACGCCGACGCCTACCGCTGCGGTGGATCCGAATGCTGCGATCACCACGACGACGCCGGCGGCCACGCCGACCGAACCTCCGCCGGCCGCCGTCATCACCGAGACCGCGTACACGGAGGGGCTGGCCAATCTCGAAAAGAGCCTGACGGCAGACTCCGGCCTGACGATCAAGGACTACCGTGAGATCGTCCGCAGCCGCCTGCTGCGCCAGAAGCTCTCCGACGTGATCGGCAAGGAGAAGGTCGCCGATACCGAGGAGCAGGTGCACGCGCGCCATATCCTGCTGACGGTGGCAGAGCCGACACCTACGCCCAGCGCACCGCTGAGCGGCACCGACATCCTTTCCGGTGCGGTTGACAGCGGCCTCAACGTGACCACCACCGGCGAACGTCACGGCGACGGATGCCGTCACGACCGGCGCCGAGGTAACGTCGACTGCTGACGTGACGGCTGCTGCGGCAGCTGTGACGGAGGCAGTAAAGAGTGCTGTGACGAGCGCTGTGACCTCGACGGCCAGCGTGACGGCTACGGCGCCTGTTACTGCTGCCACTGCGGCCACGACGACCGGTGCAGTCACGGCGACTGCGGCCGTCACGGGCACTGCGACGGTGACCGGTACGGAAGCTGTTACCGGCACAGCCGACATTACCGGCACGGAAGCCATCAGCGGCACGCACGGCCCGTACCCCGATGCCGAAGCGCTGGCGCTGGCCAACGAACTGCGCAGCCGTATCCTGGCCGGCGAAGACTTCGCTGCCCTGGCACGTGCCTACAGCGACGACACCGGTTCGGGCGCCAACGGCGGCGATCTTGGCTGGTTTGGCAAGGGCCGCATGGTGGCGCCGTTCGAGGAGGCTGCCTTCTCGCTGCCCCTCAACCAGGTAAGCGAGCCGGTCAAGACCGACTTCGGCTACCACCTGATCGAGGTGCTGGAGAAGGATCCGGCCCGGCCCAAGGACGAGGCGCAGCTGCAGCAGGAGCGGGCCCAGGCCTTCCAGACCTGGCTCGGCGAGCAGACTTCCGGCAACCAGGTAGAGCGGTCGGGCGACCTCTCGTCGCTGCTGCCGCCGGGGCTGTAAGCTTCGCGCTCGATCAGGGCGTATCGAGGTAGAAAAGGACACCGGGTGCACAAGTGAGCTATGCTCGCCGGCATCCGGTGTCTTGTTGTATCCTTGTCTAGCAGGTGCCTTACCGCCAGGGGTTTCCTGTTTAGTGTTTCTTCCTCTACAATAGACCCGACGACGGTATGTCGCGGCAAGTACTCTTTTCCAACGAAAGGATCAACCATGAGCGCCCACCCAGCGATCGATAAACGCCCCTTTGGCCGCACCGGCCACATGAGCACCTTCACCATTTTTGGCGCCGCCGCACTGGGGTCCGTGTCGCAGGCCGAAGCAGATCGCACGCTTGACGTGCTGCTCGAGTACGGCGTCAATCACATCGACACTGCCGCCAGCTATGGGGACGCCGAACTGCGGATCGGCCCCTGGATGCCCAGCCACCGCAAGGATTTTTTCCTGGCGACAAAGACCGGCGACCGCACCTATGAAGCCGCCAAGGCCTCTATCCATCGCTCGCTCGAGCGCATGCGTGTGGACCAGATTGACCTGATCCAGCTCCATTCCCTGGCCCACCCTGACGAGTGGGACGTGGCAATGGGGCCGGGCGGCGCCTTGGAGGCGTGCATCGAGGCGCGCGAGCAAGGGCTCGTCCGCTTCATCGGCGTCACCGGCCACGGCTTTACCATTGCCGCCATGCACCGGCGTGCCCTGCAGCGCTTCGACTTCGACTCGGTCCTGCTGCCCTACAACATCACTATGATGGAAAATGAGGTCTACGAGCATGATTTCGAGCAGCTCGTGAAGACCTGCGCCGAGCGCAATGTGGCGGTGCAGACGATCAAGGGGATCTTGCGGGGGCCCTGGGCTACGACCGAGCGCAACCGCAACACCTGGTATGAGCCGCTGGAACAGCAGGCGGACATCGACCTGGCCGTCCACTGGGTGCAGGGCCGGCCGGGCGTCTTCCTCAACACGGCGGGCGACATCAACCTGCTGCCCAAGGTGCTCGACGCCGCCTCCCGCTACACGCAGCGCCCGAGCGACGAACAGATGGCGGACTTGGTGAAGCGCGCACAGCTGACCACGCTCTTTGCCGGCTAGTACTGTCTCAATGCGTCATCGTTCAGGGTTCGCACGCCCACGTGCCAGAGAATCGCACGTGGGCGTGCGAACTGAACGGTGATCTACGCCAAGGTACTAGTTGTTGCTGTGCTCGGGCCGGATCATCATGACCGGTACGGTCACGTGGCCGGCAACTTCTTGGGCTACGCTGCCAAAGATCAGCTTCTGAATGCCGGTGCGCCAGTGGGTGGTCATGGCGACCATATCCACCGGGTTGTGCTCGATGTACTTGATGATCTCTTCCCCGCGATCGCCAAAGCGCACTTCGACCTTGACTTCGTAGCCCGCCTCTTGCAGTTCGTGGGCATCGTCGATCATAGTCCGCTTGATCTCCGCCTCCGCGCTCGTCGTACTCCTGGCTGGCGAAGATGGGATGCGCCGCATACTCTGCATCCCGGTGAGTATCATACATCGGTACCGACACGTTCATGGCCGCCGGGCGCGGCGGTGTCCCCACCAACCCTTCCGGTTGATGGCCCACGCGCAGCAGGATCAATTCCGTATCCTCGGGCGGGATGAACTTGGTGATCTGAGGGTAAATCTGGCGGCAGAATTGGGACCCATCATTGGGTACCAGAATACGATGCTTGGTCACGGCACTATCTCCTTTGACGTTGCCATTGGCTCGGCAGCCATTGCCGAGAGAATTCTATCTGTACTATAGCACAGATTTCGCCTTTCGGCAACGTTAGTTCGAACCGTGATTCTTGGGACAATTTGCCTGAACCGCGATTCGTGGGATTTCTAGGATTAACTTGATTGCCGGCATGACGCCGCGTTTTAATCAAGTCAATCCTTTAATCCTACGAATCGTGGTTCAGACAACCTCTCACGGCGTGGCGACGAACTGGGCCTCCTCGGTGGAGCCGTGCAGGGCGGTCGTCGAGGCGGTGCCGCCGGTGATCGCCATCTGCACCTCGTCGAAGTAGCCGGCGCCGACAAAGCTCTGGTGCTTGACCGCGCTAAAGCCCCAATCTTTTTCCATGTCGAACTCGTGCTGCTGCAGCTTGGTGTAGGCCGCCATGCCCGTGTCGCGGTAGCCGTGCGCCAGCTCGAACATGCCGGAATTGAGCGAGTGGAAGCCGGCCAGGGTCACGAACTGGTACTTGTAGCCCATCTCGCCCAGCTGTTCCTGGAAGGTGGCGATCGTTCGCTCGTCCAGGTTGCGCCGCCAGTTGAAGGAGGGCGAGCAGTTGTAGGCCAGCAGCTTGCCCGGGTACTTGGCGTGGATGCCCTGGGCAAACTCGCGCGCCTCGCCAATATCGGGCCGCGAGGTCTCGCACCAGATCATGTCCGCATACGTCGCATAGGCCAGGCCGCGGGCGATGGCGTACTCGACGCCGCCGTTGATGTAGAAGAAGCCTTCGTAGGTCCGCTCGTGGTGCTGGATAAAGGGCACGTCGCGCGGGTCGATGTCGCTCGTCAGCAGCTGCGCCGAGTCGGCGTCGGTGCGCGCCACCACCAGCGTCGGCACGCCCATCACGTCGGCTGCCAGGCGGGCTGCCACCAGCTTCTGCTCGAACTCGCGGATCGGCACCAGCACCTTGCCGCCCATGTGGCCGCACTTCTTGGCCGACGAGAGCTGGTCCTCGAAGTGCACGCCGGCGGCGCCGGCTTCGACCATGAACTTCATCAGCTCGAACGAGTTGAGCGCGCCGCCAAAGCCTGACTCGGCGTCGGCCACGATCGGCGCCATCCAGTAGGTGTCGTGCTTGCCGGCCATGTGCGCGATCTGGTCGGCGCGCTGCAGCGCCTTGTTGATGCGGCGGATCAGGTTGGGCACGCTGTCGACCGGGTAGAGGCTCTGGTCGGGATAGGTTTCGAGCGACGTGTTGTTGTCGCCGGCGACCTGCCAGCCGCTCATGTAGATGGACTTGAGCCCGGCCTGCACCATCTGCACCGCCTGGTTGCCCGTGATGGCGCCGAGTGCACGTACAAACGGCTCGCTCTTCAGCAGTTCCCACAGGCGATCGGCGCCCATGCGCGCCAGCGTGTACTCGACGTTGAAGCTGCCGCGCAGGCGCAGCACCTGTTCGGCCGTATATGGGCGCTCAATGCCGGCCCAGCGCGGCGAAGTGGCCCATTCCTGGTTCATTTTGGCGGCGAGTGTTTGCTCGTACATCGTAGGTTGTCTCCTCGGTTACAGGGGCATGTTTTGCCCGGGTCTGGCACAAACGGTCTGACTGTGCCAACATCCTTGCCGATATACGTTTTGGAGCGGTTGCTGCCGTGTGGAAGGAGAGTTAATTTATTCGATGACGGCGACGTCGACGGCGGCGGGGCCGCGGTCGGTCTGCTCGACGCCGAACTCGACCAGGCTGTCGGGGCGGAGTAGGCGGCTGCTGCGCAGGGCGCTGCGGTGAACGTAGAGGTCAGGCTGGCCGGCGCGCACGATAAAGCCGTACTGCTTGCGGGCGTCGTACCACTTCACCTGGCCGCGCTCGCGGCCTTCGGCCGGCAGCAGTTGGCGGCAGCCGGGGCAGTACTTGGGCGCAGGCGCACCCTCTGCCCATTTCTGCTCTTCCTGCGACCAGAGAAACGAGATGCCGCAGCGAGCGCAATAGAGGATTTCATCTTGGAGTTGCATGGCCATTATGGCACAGTGTAATCTGCAAATCATTAGGATGCCAAAGATCGGGGCCAGACGAATCGGATTGAGAAACATATGCAACCACTTCGTCTGATTCAAGTTGGTATGGGCGGCTGGGGACGCAGCTGGGCCAAGGTGCTGGCGCTGCACCCTGAGCTGGTAGAGGTCGTCGCCTGTGTCGACGTCGAGCCCCAGATGCTGATCCAGCTGCGTGCCGACGTCGGCGTCGACGCAGGCCTCTGCTTCCCTTCGCTGGATGCCGCCCTCGCCGCCACTAAGGCCGATGCCGTGCTCGTCACGACCCCGGTCGGCGGGCACGCGCCGGCGGCGCTTGCCGCCTTGGCGGCGGGCAAGCACGTGCTGGTCGAGAAACCCTTTGCCACCTCGCTCGTCGCAGCCCAGGAAGTCGTGGAAGCAGCGGCCGATGCCGGCAAGGTGCTGATGGTCAGCCAGAACTATCGTTTCTATCCGGCTGCCCAGACCGCCGCCGCCCTCGTGCGCCAGGGTGCGCTCGGCCCGGTGAGCGGCCTCAGCGTGCAGTTTCGGCGCTACGCCAACCTGCGCGCCGCGTGAAAGCAACCGCCACTATCACATTCGCCATCCGCTGCTCATGGACATGGCGATCCACCACTTTGACCTGATGCGCTACGTGCTCGGCCAGGAACCCCATTCCGTGCACTGCCACGCCTGGAACCCGCCCTGGAGCAACTTCACCGAGCCCCCTGCCGCCGTGGCCACGATCGTCTTTGACGGCGGCGCGGTGGTCGACTATCGCGGCAGCTGGGTCAGCACCGGCGCCCAGACCACTTGGGATGGCGAATGGCAGATCGAGTGTGCCGGCGGTGTGATCGCCTGGACCGGTCGCGACGACAACTCGCTGGAGGCCGACGCCGTGACGCTGCGTCCGCGCGGCAAGCGGCCCAGCCGTGTGGCGCTGCCTGCCCTCACATACTGGGATCGCGCCGGCTCGCTGGCCGAGTTTGTCGACGCCGTGCGCAGCGGGCGCGAACCGCTCACGAGTGGCCGCGACAATCTTGCCAGCGCCGCGCTCATGTTTGCCGCCATGGAGTCGGCTGAAACCGGGCAGCCAATTACCACCTTGCGCCCACTTTCTGTTTGACAATCTAGGCCCCTGCTGTTACCATCCTTACCCGGTAAGGCGACGTAGCCAAGTGGTAAGGCAGGGGTCTGCAAAACCCCCATCGCCGGTTCAAATCCGGCCGTCGCCTCTTTTTATTTTCTGCTCCATCCCCATAGTTTCTCCTGAACGCCGCCGGTATTCGCACCGACTTTTGTACGCTGCCGCCGCATACGTGTCCTTCGGAACAAACAACTTAACCGTGGCGTTGTCTGAGCGTCGTCTCAGACGAACTTAGCTGCAACAACCAGGTGACCGCAGGGGCGCAAGCCAAGGTGCAACATCGGCCGATAGCCGCTTCTGCGCGGTACTGCCTACGCTGCCGCATCTTCACGTTCTGGCCGCCTGATGACCTGTGAAATCTAGTATGTGCTTGGTGCCTCCCCGATGGCGTGGGCGGAGGTCAAACGTTCTATGTCTGGCAGAACACTTGCTCTTTCTACTTGACTGCCCTGGCGCTGCTGTTTTCCGGCTGCAGCAGCCCCGATGTGCTGCCGTCGCAGCTGCGCGGCGTCCCGCCGGCGGCGGCGGAGAGTATCGTCACCCACTACCTGAGCAAGTACGCGGCCGACTTTCAACTGGAGCCGAGGCCGCAGGGCGGCACGCGCGCGATCGCCGAAGCCTATCTGCAGCGCTACCAGCCGGGACCCGAGCCGCGTGTCTTTCCAGAGCAGCATCGTCTACGACCGCCAGAACCGTGTCCTGGCCGAACTGTTTGACGAAGGGCGCCGCACCTGGGTGCCGCTTGCCCGTATCTCCCCCCACCTGCTCGACGCCGTCATCGCCACTGAGGACGGCAGCTTCTTCCAAAATGAGGGCGTCGACCCGCGCCGCCTGGTGGGTGCCTTGGTGCAGAATACCCAGGGTGAGCGGCGTCGTGGCCGGCGCCTCGACGATCACGATGCAGCTGGCGCGCAAGCTCTTTCTGCCGCCCGACGAACGCTTCAGCCGCTCGCTCGACCGCAAGGTCAACGAAGTCCTGCTGGCCCAGGATCTCACGCGGCTCTACTCCAAGGACGAGATCCTGGAGCTGTATCTGAACCTGGCCTACTTTGGCCATCTTGCCTATGGACCCGAAGCGGCGGCACGCACCTATTTTGGCAAGTCGGCCGCCGATTTGACCCTCGCCGAGGCTTCGCTGCTGGCCGGCCTGCCCCAGCAGCCTGCCCTGCTCGATCCCTTTGTCAACCTCGAAGCCGCCAAGAGCCGCCAGCGCATCGTGCTTGACCTGATGGCACGCCGCGGCTACATATCGCAGATCGAGGCGGATGCCGCCTACGGCGAACCGATCACGCTGGGTGCCGACCCGAACGACCGGCCCAACCTGGCGCCTCACTTCCTCCAGTACCTGGTCGATTACCTGGCCCGCAGCCCGCGAAAAGTACAACCTGCTGCGCTCCGGGCTGACCGTCCGTACGACGCTGGACCTCGACATGCAGAACCTCGCCCAGCAGATCGTGCGCGAGACGGTCGACGCGCTGCGCCCGCGCTACAATCTGAACAACGCTGCCCTGCTTGCCCTCAAGCCCGGCACGGCCGAGATCCTGGCCATGGTCGGCAGCGCCGACTACACCAATGATGCCATCGGCGGCCAGGTCAACGTGGTGCTGCGCCAGCGCCAGCCGGGCAGCGCCATCAAGCCCGTCGTCTATGCCACGGCGATCGACAAGGGTCTTGTCAGCCCGGCGACGCTGCTGTGGGATCTGCCGGTCAAGTATCCCACGCCGACAACGGCAAAGAGTACCGGCCCGAGAACTATGACCAGCGCTTCCGCGGCCCTGTGACCGTGCGTACGGCCCTGGCCAACAGCCTGAACGTGCCGACCATCAAGCTCTTTGACGGGATCGAGCCTTCCGATTTCGTCACCACGGCCAACAAGCTGGGAATTTCCAGCTTTGATGCCCAGAAGATCGAGCAGTATGGCCTGTCCACCGCCTTGGGCGGCACCGAGGTCAGCCTGTACGATCTGACCGCTGCGTACCAGACGCTGGCCAACGGCGGGCGCTTTGTCGAGCCGACGCCGCTGCGGCAGGTGCTCACCAGCGACGGGGTGCGCGTGCAGATCCCGCCCCAGCGCCCAGCCGGAGCAGGCCGTGTCGCCTGAGACCGCCTTCCTGGTCACCGACATCATCAGCGACAACGCCGCCCGTGCGCCGATCTTTGGCGAAAACAGCCGGCTCAAGCTCAGCCGGCCCGCGGCGGCGAAGACCGGCACGACCACCAACTTCCGCGACAACTGGACGGTCGGCTTCACGAAGTACCTGGTCGCCGGTGTCTGGGCAGGCAACAACGACGGCCGGCCCATGCGCAACGCCGACGGCATCACCGGCGCCGGGCCAATCTGGAATAAGTTTATGGAGGCCGTGCTCGCCGACCCGGCGCTGCTGCAGATGTTGAACGCGCCGGCCGACCCGGCCGACGCCGAGGCCTGGAACTTCGTGCCCCCGGCCGGTGTCTCCCAGGTGGCGCGTACCTGCCCGCCGGAACTGCGCTGCCGCGAGGGGGGCGAATATTTTGCCCAGCGCTGGCTCGAACACATGGCGGCGGCCGGGCCATACGCCGACAGCTTTCTCAGCGGGGTGATGGCACCCGTAAGCGTCCAGATGGCGAACGGCCAGACCATCCGGCCGGCAGTTTGCGTCATGCGCCTGACCATGCCCGAAGATCTGCAGGCTCGCAGCAGCCTGGTGCTGCCAGCGCGGCGTCGGCCGGCTCGGGATGCAGTGGCAGCCTGCTGCCGTGGCCGGCACGGATGAAGGTTCGATGGGGGCGCACTCGCCACCAAGCTCGCCAGCGTGGCCTCGATCACTGCGCCGATTCCCGCGCCTTCGCTGGCCCCCCAGCCGCTTGCCCAGGTGGTAGTCCAAACCGACGACGGAAACGGCCATGGGGCAGCTTGCGGGCCCGGTGGTCGTAGATTCGTCTGCGGCGCCGATCCTGCTGCTCGACCTGCCCTATATCGCGGCAGGCGATCCGGCAGTTGGCGGCCCGAATAGCGAACTGGAGACCGATCCCGCCCAACGCCTCGTGCTGGCAACCAACGATCGCCTGCGCGACGAGCAGTCCGAAGTGACACGGTGGGCGCGCAACAACGGTCGCAGCCTTGTCTGGGGCGACTGCGGCCACGCGTTTGAATGGGCGACGGCCGTCTACGGCAGCAACGTGCGCAGCGTCGCCGTTGGCGCCCCGCTCGGCCCCGACACCTATGCCGGCGTCGATGATGGGCAGCCACGCGAAACAGAAGGCGCGCCCACGCCTGAACCCTCCATCGCCGCGGGCGGCAGCAACGGCATCTACAGCCCGGCAGGGGGGAGCGTCGTCAGCGGCAACATAGTTGTTCAGGCGGCAGCCAACTTGCCCGACTTCTGGAAGTGGCAGCTCGACGTCTTGGTGGGCGGCCAGACGGCGGCGTTTGTCTCGGTAGGCGAACAGCCTGTCCCGGCGCCGACGCCGCTGGCGGTATTGAACACTGCCAATTATCCGAACGGCGACCACACGCTGCGCCTGCGTGTCGTGCACCGGGATGGAAATTACGAGGAGTATTACCTACGGCACTAGGTCACCGGTCGCCGCACGCCTGGTGCAGGACTTGTGGCACGCCAACGTGCGCGTGTCTCGCCATCCGTGCGGCTGACAGCCGCCGCACTCAGGCATGCGGCGCGCAGGAACGTACTGTATGCCTGCCCAACGTGACTCTGGGGCGGCCTGTTATATACTGAGAGAGCTATGTTGTTGATGATGCTTGCCCCCGTTCAGCGAGGGGAGCGCATGATGAGTCCAAAGGTCCGCACGCGCGGGCTGCTGGTGTTGCTGGCAGTGGCGGTGGTGATTTTGAGCGCCCGGCAGCGCCCTATGGCGAATGTTTGGGCGCAGCTGTCGCCCTCACCGCAGCTTACGCCAACGCCGCCGTTTCCCACGCCTGCGTTTCCGACGCCGTTTATCCCGACGCCGTTTGGCACGCCGCCAGGCCCGCTGCTTTACGCCCACGGTCACCCCGGACTTCCGCATTGTAAACGAGATCATTCACCCCCAATCCGGCGACGCCGTGGCCGGCTTTGCCCCGATCATCGGGACTGCGGTGATTACCGACTTTGTCCAGTACCAGGTGCACATCTCGCCCAGCGGGGCCGAAAACTGGAGCTGGCTGGCGACAAACCGCAAGGTAGTGCGCAGCGGCATCCTGCACGTCCTGAATACCTACGAACTGGAGGATGGCTTCTACGACCTGCGCGTGCGGGCGATTCGCCGCGACGGCAACTACACCGAGGCCTTCCTGCGCAAGTTGGAGGTACGCAACTCCGACCCGCCGACCGCGACGCCCGCGGTCAACGCGCAGGGCACGCCGCAGCCTGCCTCGCCGCTGCTGCCGATTACGCCGCAGCCGCCGACCGCTACGCCGACACCCAGTTCCGCAGCTTTATCGAGAACGGCCAAGGCATCTTTGAACCGCGCAACGGCGCCATCGTGCGCGGCAGCGTGCCGATCGTCGGGACGGCAAACGGCAAGACCGTCCTCAACCCGTTTGACCACTTTGAACTGCATGTCAAGCCCAGCGGCGACGTGGAATGGGGATGGCTCTATACGAGTGAGCAGCAGCTGTGGCAGTCGCCCCTGTACACCTGGGACACCACGACCGTCGCAGATGGTTTCTACGACCTGCGGCTGCGCAACGTTTACTCGCGATGCTAATTACGACGAGTACTTTGTCAGCCGGCTGCGCGTGGCCAACGAGACGCCCAATGTCATTCTGAAACAGCAGGACCAGGTCAGTACCCAGAAGACGGCGCCCGGCATCTACTTCCCGCTCGACGGCACCCAAGTTTCCGGCGTGATGCGAATTGAAGGGACGACCGCGGTTCCCGACCTGCTGCGTTGGGAGATCTACTGGTCGCCCAGCGGCGCTGAGAACTGGCAGTTTCTGGTAAGTGACACTCGCCCGCTGGTGAATGGCAACCTGGCGAACCTGGATTTGAGCCTTCTTCCGGGCGGTGCGTATGACTTCCGTCTGAGAATTGTCCGGCAGGACTACACCCACAGCGACTACCATGTACGTAATGTGCAGGCGACGCCGCCCACGCCTACACCCCTGCCTACGGTTCCACCCATCCCAGGAGGTTAGGCACGCTGTCTCGCAAGAAGTGAAGCAGCACACTGGGGCCAGTCATTTGGGTGCGCAGGAGGGCGGCTGTATAATGCATAAATTATGCATTCGTTCATTGTTGCAGTTCTAACTGGTGGCGTCAGTTTCCTAATGGCCGACGCAGGCAGAGAGCAAAGCAGAAAGCTAAGCAGAAGTAAAGTAACAAATAAAACGGAACTGCAAGCATCATAACGACATTCGGAGGTTTCTAATGTACAAAACAAATTGGCAGCGGTTGCTCGGTGCGGCCCTCGTGGCAGCACTGCTCGTGACCGGCTTTGCACCGGCTGCAATGGCAGCCACGGCCCAGACGGCGCCGTCGGCTGCAGCGCAGCAGGTGTCGGGCGCAAAGGAAGTTTCGGGTACGCTGACGGGCGGCCAGTTCGCCAAGGTCTGGCTGGCGCTTACGCCTGACAGCAACCCTGGTACGGTCACACTAACGGCTGACTGGGATCGCCCTAATGCCGACAGCAGCAACGTAGGCTTCTACGTGCTGAACGAAAGCAACCTGCAGAGGGTGCTCGGCGGCGAATCGTTGATCGAGAACAACGTCGGTCAGGGGCAGTCGTCGTTTTTCCTTAACGGCGCCGACAACGTGCAGGGCGCCCGTTTCAATGCCACCGGCCCTGCCTATACCGTTGTTCTCTATAACGACTCGGCCACGGACGCCAGCTTCACGCTGCGCACCGAAGGCGCCACCCTTGCCGACGATTCCGGCCAGGTCCGCGTCCCGGGTGCTGCGACGCCTGAGGCCACCGGCGAGGCTGCCGCCACTGGTACGGTTACCGAGACCGTAGCCGCCCCGGCCGCTGCCGCAACCGAAGAAGTGACTGCGACGGCTGCCACCACGGCGACTGAAACGACAACAGAGACTGCCGCGGCGGCTACGCCTGCCCCCTCTGCGGCGGTGACGACCACGGCCGCCGCCGTGCCGGCCGGCCCCGTGCGCGCCGAAACCATGCAGGGCTCGCTGCCTGAGCAGTTCAGCCAGCACTTCCTGGGCCTCGAGCCCACCGAGCGCGATGGCGAAGTCACCCTTGTGATGACCTACGACCCGCAGGACAACACGGAACTGGCCCGCCGCATCAACTTCTGGGTGCTCGACGATGCCGGTTTCAAGCGCTTCCAGGCGGGCGACAGCGCCAGCACGGTTGCACTGGCGGCCGGTTCCAAGTTCTTCTTGGATCCTGATACCTCCAACAAGCGCTCGGCCACCTTCAAGTCCACCGGTTTTGGCCCGTACACCGTGATCGTGCAGAACAACTCGCGCGTCCCGGCTACCTATGACCTGACGGCCACCGGCGGCATTCTGCTCGACGATTCCGGCCAGACGATCACCGCCCAGCAGGCGGGCGGCGTTGCCCCGGCTGCGACCGGCGCCACGACCGAAACGGCCGCTGCCGGTGCTACGACGGCGACGACTGCCACGACTACTACGACGACCACAGCCGGCAGCGGCGTTGTGGGCGAGCCCGGCGGCACCTACACCGTCAAGTCCGGCGATACGCTGGCCATCATTGCCCGCGACCTTTACGGTGACTATCGCCTGTACGAACAGCTGTGCGCCTTCAACAAGATCGCCGACTGCAACGTGATCGAGGTTGGCCAGGTGATCAACCTGCCGACAGCGGCCGAGATCGGCGCCGTGGCGTCCGCCCCGGCTGCTGCGGCGACGCCCGCTGCTGCTGCAGCGGCTGCCACGCCTGAGGCCACCGTGGCTGCGGCTCCGGCCACGACCACGACGGTCACCTCGACCGCCCCTGTGACCAGCACTGCACCCGTGACCACGACTGCGGCGACCACCGCGACGACGGCCACGACCGGCACTGCCTCCGTCGCCGCCACCACCGCGACCACGCGCACGACCGCTGCGGGTGCGACGACTGCGGCTGCTTCCGGCAGCGTGCTCGACGCGCTCCAGAAGGCCGGCAACTATTCGATTCTCCTGGCCGCCATCAAGCAGGCCGGCCTGGAGAGCTCGCTGAACGGCGCCGGTCCGCTGACGATCTTTGCGCCGACCGACGAGGCCTTCAACAACCTGTTCACCGAGAACAACATCACGGAAGCTCGCTTCCTGCAGATCCCCGAGCTGGACCAGCTGCTGCAAGCTGCATGTCATCCCGGGCCGCCTGTTGGAAGCTGACCTGACCAACGGCCAGCAGGAGACCACGCTGGAGGGCAGCAATGTCACCTTCACCGTGACCGCCGACGGCGTCAAGGTCAATGACTCCTTCATCACCCAGCCCGACGTCACGGCCAGCAACGGCGTGATCCAGGCGATCAATGCAGTGATGCTGCCCGCCCGCTAAGCAGGCGCCGTGTGCCCGTCACAATGGCGTGACGAGCACTCACAATTCAACAGCATGGGAGCCGGACATCTTGTCCGGCTCCTTTTTTATAGAGGTTTGTGGTAGGTATACCGGTTGGGCGGACCGCACATCTGTGCTATGATTGGCGGTATGGCCAGGAAACAAAAAGCACCGATCGACGACCCCGCCTGGGATGAGCCCGCGCTGGAAGATCTGCCCTCGCGCCAGATCGACGATGACCCCCAAACCGGTGAGCCCCAGCAGGGCATTGCATCTACGGCCGCCGCAATGCCGGCGCTGAATGCCTTTGACCCTGCGGTTTTTTTTGGCCCCAACGGGCCCCTGGCAGCCCAGATGTACGGCTACGAGCAGCGCCCCAGCCAGGTCGAAATGGCCGCCGGCGTGCGCCAGGCGATCCTCGAGCACAAACATGCCCTGATCGAGGCGCCGACCGGGACCGGTAAATCGATCGCCTACCTCGTGCCTGCCATCCTCAGCGGCAAGACCGTCGTGGTGTCCACCGCCAACAAGTCGCTGCAGAGCCAGCTGTTTCAAAAGGATATCCCGTTTCTGCGCCAGGTGCTGGGCCGCGAGATTCGCGCCGTCGTCGTCAAGGGGCGCAGCAACTATGTCTGCAACCTGAAGTGGGAGAAGGAACTCGCCGAGCAGACGCTACATCTCGCTCTACGACCGCGAGGACGACCAGGTCAAGTTCATGCGCACCTGGCTGGACGAGACCGAGACCGGCGACGTGGACGAACTGCCTTTCGTGCTCGGCACTGACCTGCGCCCGCGCGTGGTGAGCTTCCCCGACGACTGTCTGCACGGCGACTGCCGGCATGACGAGGACAACTGCTGGATCAACTTCATGCGCGATGCCGCCGCCGAGGCCCAGGTGATCATCACCAACCATCACCTGCTGCTCAATGCCCTGGAGCTGGGCTTTGCCGGCGAACGCATCCTGCCGCCCGCCAGCGTCTACGTCATCGACGAAGCGCATCACCTGGAACAGATCGCCACGGCCGTCTACGAGACGGTCGTCACCGACTACACCGTCGAACAGCTGCTGACGCGCACGACGCTCAAGGAGCATGTGCCCGACGAGGAGATGGAGCAGCTGCGCTATCTCAATACGCTGGCCTTCCAGGAGGTCTCGAACCAGAGCCGCGACAACGCCTTCCAAGTGCAGGAGGACCTGGAAACGATGCGCCAGCTTGGCAGCGCCCTGGGCAAGCTCGGCCAGCGTCTCAAGCAGGCCAATCCCTACGCCGCCGAGGTCGAACAGGCCGCCGCACGCGGCGTGCGCCCGCCCGAAGATGTGGCGGAGAAGAATCGCTACTACGAGCTGACCGTCGAGACGGTCAACAGCACGGCCGCCAAGCTGAGCACGGTCGCCACCAACCGCTACGACGACAAGATGGTGCGCTACGCCGTGCGCCTCTTTGACCGGCGCTATATCAGCATCGAGCTGCACGCCGCGCCCATCGACCCGGCGAGCCTGCTCAGCCAGTATCTCTTTCAGCCCGAGAACGACAACGGCGACCCGGTCGACCGCACGGTCATCTGCACGAGCGCCACGCTGGCCACCGACGGCCGCTTCGTCCACTTCAAGGCGCGCTGCGGGATCGCGGAAACCGGCGTCGAGCGTGTGCTGCCGCCCGTCTTCGACTACCCGGAGCAGGCGCTGCTCTACCAGCCGCCGCTGCCGGCCTACGACTACAAGGCCGCCGACACCTACTACAATGCGGTCGCCGCCGAGATCGAGCGGCTGCTCGAAGTCAGCCGTGGGCGCACCCTCTGCCTGTTTACCAACTGGAGCGGGCTGCAGCAGGTCAATGAACGGCTGCAGGCAGCTGCGGCGCCGTGGTCTGGCCGGTGCGCGCCCAGGGCGACGCCCCACGCGATGCCCTGCTGGCTTGGTTCAAGGAGACGCCCTACAGCGTGCTGCTGGCGACGCGTTCGTTCTGGGAAGGCGTCGATATTCCCGGCGAGGACTTGAGCCTGGTCGTGCTCGACAAGATGCCTTTTCCCACGCCGGGTGACCCCTTGCACGGCGCCCGCATGCGTGCCATCGAGCAGGAGGGGCGCAGCTCCTTTGACGAGTACATGACGCCCTCTGATGACCCTGGCGCTCAAGCAGGGCTTTGGCCGTCTCATCCGCCGCAGCAGCGACCGCGGCGTGGTGGCCATCCTCGACGAACGGCTGAGCAGCAAGGGCTATGGCCGCCGCGCCCGCCAGGATCTGCCGCCTGCCCGTTTCAGCCGTGAGTTCAAGGACGTGCACCGCTTTTTCCAGGTGGAACGCGAAGGCCATCCCGAATTTGCGCTCAACGTGTGGACCACAGAAAATGCAGGTTCGGAGAAGGGCCCGGCGAAGGACACTGCTAAGGATATACCCTGGCGCTGGCAGCTTGTGCGCCTGCTGGACGGCCGTGCCGACGGCGGTGAAGGCGTACACAAGGCGGCTGGCTCTCTGCCGACCCGGCTGCCGGTCTAGTTTCTGCCGAGATTTACGCCATCCAGCAAGGGCTGAACGACCTGCGCCGGCGCGTCGAGCGCGGCGGCCACGTCCCCAGCCGCTACAGCGTCGAAATCCGCTGCAGCGCCGCCACCGCTGCACAGTTGACCGGCTCACCCGGCGGCGGCCCCCCTGCCGCCTACGTGGGCGGCAGAACATGCCCACTGGAAGGCCCTCATCTTCACCCCGGTGCGCGACTAGCCTGACCAACCTGCATAGCCTATGGCACAAAAAATCAGCCTGCGCATCCTGCTGCTCGTCCTCCTGTTGGCTGCGGCCAACTTTGGGGGCTATACCTATGCCTTTCTGGCCCGTACCATCTCGGGCAACCCATTCTTTGCGCGCGCGACGCAGACCGGCACCCTGTGGTCGGGCTATTCGAATTACGTCCACGGGATGCTTCAGGGCAACTATCGTGAGGTCGCCGTCTACCAGGATGACTTCTTCCTGATCCTCGGCCGTGCCGCTGCCGCCAGCGCCGGGCTGCTCCTGCTGGCCCTGGTGATCAGCGTGGCCCTCGGCCTTCTGATCGGCCTGCTGGGCGTGCGCCTCAATCCGCCCGGCGTGCGCGACTGGTTGACCGGCCTCACCATTCTGGGCCTGTCGACCCCCGCCTTCTTCATCGGCCGTCTCGGCGTCGCCCTGCTGCTGCTCTTGACCATCTATGCCCGCCTCGGCAACGTACCGCTGCCGATCCAGGGGTACGGCTGGGACTGGCACCTGATCCTGCCGCTGGTCGCACTCTGCGTCCGCCCCACCGCCATGATCGCCCAGATCGTCGCCGGCCTGCTGGCCGGGGAACTGGGCCAGCAGTACATTGTCGCCGCCCGGGGCAAGGGCCTGGCCGAGCGCCGTGTCATCTGGCATCACGCCCTGCGTAACGTGTGGGCGCCCGTGGCGCATGCCCTGGCGGGGGCCGTGCGGCTGCTCGTGGCCGACCTGATCGTGGTCGAGTGGCTGTTTGGCTGGCCCGGGCTGGGCTTCCTGATGGCGGCCACCTTGATCCCGGCGCAGGTTGCCTCGGCGACGTGGATGCCGGCTTCCTGGATCCGCCGCTGGTGGCGTCGCTGCTCACGATCTTTGCGGCGATCTTCTTGATTACCGATCTCCTGGCCGGCGCGCTGGCGCGTGCCGCCGACCCGCGCCAGCGGGTGTAGGCCGAGGCCAAGATGGATTACGCAATGCAGGGGCGCACGTGGGCGTGCCAACTAAACGAGATAAATAGTCAGGCGGCTTTGAGAAAGGCCTTGAGACCGCAACGGAGGTCGAGACCGAGCTCAAAGCGATGCCAAAGACAGAGTTGATAGACGAAGATGGCGCCGAGGGCAAAACGCCGCGTGTTGACCAGACCCTTGGTCGGGACCTGGCGGTGGACGTCAAAGATGCCCTTGAACTGCTGGTTGAAGTTTTCGATGGCATGGGAACGGAGTTGATGAAAGACCTTGCGCACGGGTGCACCTGGGTCGCAGTGCGGATAGGCACCTTTGCGGGTGGCAATGACGGTTTGGTCGGCGGCGGCACAGGCAACATGCAGGGCAGGATCGTTGTAATGCTGGTCGCCCAAGAGATAACGGGTTTCGGCGGGCAATTCCGGGAGCAGACGCAGGGCATGTTCATTATCGGCGACATTGGCGGCCGTGAGGTCAGCCGCCAGCGGGATCCAGACGGCAGCCACGGTGGTGACCAGGTGCAGTTTCCAACCATAGACCCACCCGTGCCAGCCCGACTTGGTCCAATGGCTTCGGTGTCGATGGAGCTATGCGGCACAACGCCGGCTTCGCGGTCTTTCTTGTGCCACACGCCACCCTTGGCGCTCAACACCGTGCTGTCAATGGCCGCCGCACGCCCGCAACTTGCCCACGGCTGCAGCATGCTCACCAACACGCGCCCAAGGCAACCGATCTGCGCCGGCAACGTCGCCGGCAGTGCCTGCAAGCGTCGTTCCCAGGTCCGCCGCGTCGGAAAGCGGCCATCGATGGTCAAGAGGCTGCGCAATGTCTGCATTTCCGCCGTCGGTTCCGCCAGCACACTCAATAGCTCATGCACTGTATACAGATGCCGCACAATCATGATCACCAATGCTTGCAGAAACAGCCGATCCGGATACGTCGCCGGCCGCCCGCGCTTCCGCTGCTTTGCCGGCGCAACCAGCGGGATCCGATTCACCAAGCGTACCAGTGTGACAAGCAGCGTTTCCTGTCCTATCATGATGGTGGCCTCCGTGTATGGGCGTGTTTGGCGACCACCATCATGCGGCGGCGACCGCGCTTCGGTCAAGCCTTAGCGCGGTCTTTTTATTTATGACCATGAGCGAAATGCAGGCCGCGCGCCGCAACCCGCGGAAACCCAGCAACTGGCCGCTCATCCTGGGTTCGATCCTGGTCGCCCTGGTGGCCGTGGTCGCCGTGGCCGGGCCATGGCTGGCGCCCCAGGACCCGATGGCACGGACATCGGTGCTCAACATCGACGGCAAGTGGGTTGGGCCGCCCTTCCCTGCCTTCTCCAACGGCTTCCTGCTCGGCTCCGACCGTGCCGGCCGTGACATCTTCAGCCGGCTGCTATGGGCGGTGCGGCCGACGCTCTCCCTGGTCATCATCATCGCCGCCGTGCGCCTGCTGCTCGGCCTCGGCATCGGCCTGGCGGCCGGCTACGGAACCGGTTGGGGCCAGCGCGTGGCCTCGGTCGCCACCCGCCTGGCGCTTGCCGTGCCGGTCCTGGTGGTAGCCCTGGCAACGATCGCGTTCGTGGGCATCCAGCGTGGCCTGCTGGCGTTTCTGCTCGGCCTCAGCCTGACAGGCTGGGCCGAAACCGCCCGCTACGTCGAGACGCAGACTCGTGTCATCCGCCAGCAGCCGTTTATGGAGGCGGGGCGAAGCATGGGAGCCCCGTCTGCCCACCAGGTGATCTACCATATCCTGCGCCACCTCCTGCCGCTGACGGCCATGCTGCTGGCCATCGAGATCAGCAGCACGCTGATGACCACCGCCGCCCTGGGCTTTCTGGGTTACTACATCGGCGGCGGCGCCTGGCTGACGGTCGAGGACTTTGTCGCCCGCAGCACGGCCGGCATCCCCGAACTCGGGCAGATGCTGGCGGCTGCTATCGAGCAGATCCTCGACCCGTGGCCTATGATCGTTATCGGCGGCTTTGTCGTGGTGATCATCTTTGGCTTCAGCCTGCTCGGCGAGGGGCTGCGCCGCCGGCTGCAGGGCGAACGGGCAGGGCAACTCAGCTGGCTCCACGCCGGCCTGAACCGTGTCGCCGGGTGGATCAATGGCGGGCTCCTGCCCGCTGCACCGGCCGCCCGCCGCCGCTGGGGGCTCGCAGCAGGCGCCGTGTTTGTCGTCGTGATCGCCGCAGGCGGCGCCGCGTTCTGGCTGGCGCAGGCCAATGCCGGCGCCCCGGCGCCCAGCGGGTTCAGCCTGGCACTGCCGGGCGGCAGCGCGTGGGGATCGCAGCGCCACGACGCCTACGGCACGCTGCAGATCGACGCCGCCGGCCCCATCACCCCGACCGTCTTGTGGTCCTATCAACTCCCGGGCGGTTTCGACCGGCGGGGCTGCCGTGGGCGCAGACGGCACGGTCTACGCTGCCGGTGCCGATGGTACGGTGATTGCGCTGGATGCAAACGGGAAGGAGAAGCAGCGCTGGACGATTCCTGCTGCCCCGGTCGGCTCGCCGGCCCTGGGCGCCGACGGCACTCTGTATGTGGTCGACGTCGATCTGGGGCTCTCGGCGCTGGCCCCTGACGGCAGCACCCGCTGGCGCTTTACCAGCGAAGGCCGCCGTCCCACGTCAGGGCCAACCGTTGGCCCTGACGGCACAATCTATTTCACGCGGGTCGACCGCATTCAGGCCGTCAGCCCGCAGGGCGCCGGCCTCTGGGTATCGTCTGGCGTTGAAGGCACCACCGTCGAAACCCCGCCGCGCCTTTCGCCGGACGGCAACCTTATCTTCTTGAGCAACAGCATCTTTCTCGCCGCCACCGGCGAAAAGGCCGCGTTGGCGCTGCCGATCAAGGACGAGATGCAGTTCATGATGCCGGCCTATGTCACCGGCGCCGACGGGGGAACTTACCTGACGGCCGGCAACAACGCCATCCGCTGGCACGTCGAAAACGGCCAGGCAGTGGCCGACAACATGATCGCGTGGAACATCGGCGGGCTCAGCATTTATCTCCCCACCGACTCCGGGGTTGCCGCCAATGGCGACTTCTGGATCTTCTACGGCACAAATCTTGGGAACTCGCGGATCGTCTGGCTCGATCCCGAGAGCCGGGCCCTCGCCAACATCGAGGTCATGCAGACCCGGATGCGCCTGTTGGGCATCGACGCCGGCAACCGCGCCTACATGTGCGCCACCGCCGGGCCTGCCCTCTGCATGGCGTTGGACGTGGACGCTAAGGGCAGCATTTGGACCCTGACTGCGCCCGAGGGCGCCAACGTCACAGGCGGCGCCCTTGCCCCCGGCCGCCTCTACATCACGACAGCGGACGGCTGGCTCCACGCCCTTGGCAGCGAGGGTCAGCGCACGAAATAGATAATCGCCACGATCACGCCGATCGTGATCACCACCGTGCGCAGCACGTTAGGCTTGATCGTCCCTGCCAGCCGGCCGCCGAGTATACCGCCCACGATGGCGCCGATCGCCATCACGATGGCCGCCGTCCACACCACCTGGCCGGAAAACACGAAGAAGACTGCGGCCGCCACGTTGACCGCAAACGCCACCGCCTGCTTGAGGGCATTGAGCCGGTTGAGCGACTCCTCGATCACCAGGCCCAGCACAGCAAGGATGATCACGCTCAACCCGGCGCCAAAGTAGCCGCCGTAGATCGAGGCCAGCAGCACCGGCGGGATCGACCACCACTCCGGCAGGCCGGTATGGCCCTGCCTGGCCGCCCGCCGCGTCAGCCAGGCGCGCACTTTGCCCTGGATCGCCAGCAGGAAACAGGCGAGCAGGATCAGGTAGGGGATCAGCTCGCGGAAGACCTTTTCCTCTGTGCGCAGCAGCAGGAGCCCGCCGAGAAGGCCGCCTACCACGCCTGTCGGCAGGAGCCACCACAGCCGCCGTTCCTGCCCGCGCAGGTCATTCCGCTGCGCCATCGTCCCGCTCAGGTAGCCGGGCGCCAGCGCCACCGTGTTTGTGATATTGGCCGCCACCGGCGGGACGCCGACGGCAGTCAGCAGCGGAAAGGTAATCAACGTGCCGCCGCCCGCCAGTGCGTTCACCGCACCGCCGGCCACGGCGCCCAGCCCAACAATCAAGAGGTCGAGTAAAGAAAGAGGATCAGACATAAACCTGCCAACAAATCTATATGAAAACTGGATAACTATAACTATCCCATTGTAGCGGGGTGCCGTTCATCTATGCAATTTTCGGCTTGGTGTGCCTCCCGGCCCTCTTTCTGCCGAAGGTGGTACAATACAGGCAAAACCATAGAGGGGGATACTATGCAGCCAAAGGGCAAAACGAAGATCACAAAACCGCCTGCACGCAGGGGAGGTGCCGGCGCACGCCTGTTTGCGCTGCTGGCGCTGGCCGGCGGCGGCTTTTTGCTGTATCGCAACGGCGAGACCTGGCTCCGCTCGCTGCTCCTGTACCTGTCGCGCGCCGGCTGGGCCCGGTCGCTGGTGACCGGCTTTCCCCCCGCCTGGCTCGTCGCCAGCCGCTTTGTGGCCGGCGAATCTGTCGACGAGGCGATCGACGCCACCCGGCAGCTCAATGCCCGCGGCCTGCTGGCGACGATGGACTACCTCGGCGAAAGCGTCAGCCAGGCCAGTGAAGCCAACACCGCCCGCGACCAGATCCTCTACCTGCTCGACCGCATCGATGCCGCCGCCGTCGACGCCAACGTCTCGCTCAAGCTGAGCCAGCTCGGCCTCAATATCGACGAGAACCTGGCCGTCGGCAACCTGCGCATGATCCTCGACACGCGCCCGCAAGTACGGCCGCCGCGTGCGCATCGACATGGAGGAGAGCGCGCTGGTGGACGTCACGCTCGACATCTACCGCCGCCTGCGCTTTGGCGAGGGCTTCGACAACGTCGGCGTGGTCATCCAGGCCTACCTGTTCCGCTCTGAACAGGATGTCAACCGGCTGATCGAGGAGGGCGCGTGGGTGCGCCTGGTCAAGGGCGCCTACAAGGAGCCGCCGGATATCGCCTTCGCCGTCAAGGCCGACACGGACGCCAACATGGTGCGCCTGGTGCAGATGATGCTCGGCGAGCAGGCGCGCAAGAACGGCGTCTACCTGGCCGTCGCCAGCCATGACGAAGCGATCATCACCGCCACCACCGACTTTGCCCAGCACAATAACGTGGGCCGGCAGGAGTACGAGTTCCAACTGCTCTACGGCATCCGCCGCGATCTGCAGGAGGCGCTGGTCGCCCAGGGCTACCGCGTGCGCATCTACGTCCCCTACGGCACCGCCTGGTACCCCTACTTCATGCGCCGCCTCGCCGAGCGCCCGGCGAATCTGTGGTTTTTTGTGAGCAACTTCTTTAAGGGGTGAGATACGAACGTGCCTGGCGCTGCCCACGGTTTCGCGGTGGGAAATCTCGTGGGCAGCGCCTGGCACGGGATTACCGCGTCAGCATCTCCAGCGGCAGGTGGTCGACGCGATTCTGGTAGCGCAGCGCCACCCGGCGGCCCTTGCCGAAGTCGAGGCGGGTCACCGCTGTGTTGAGATGGCTGAAGTGGACGCGGTTGCCGTAGGGCTCGTCGGGCACAAAGAGCGTGTGCATCAGCGCATCGAGAAAGGTGCCGTGCGTGACGAGCGCGATGCTCTTCCCCTCGCACTCCTCGTAGAGCGCAAACAGCCGCTCCGCCACCCGGCAGGCACGCGTGTAGCAGACGTCCATCTCCTCGTAGCCGCCCATCCACCAGCCCTTGTCGCCGACGCCTTCTACCACCCGGTAGGTGGCGAACTGCTCCGCCATCTCCGCCGCCGTCAGCCCGGGATAACCGACGATGTCGCCCAGTTCGGGGTTGCCGGTGAAGATGCCGCCGTGCTCGTGGATATCCACCCACACCTCGGGCACGAGCCCCAGCGCACGGCTGATCGGCAGCGCCGTCTGCATGGCGCGCAGCATGGGGCTGACATAGAGCCGCTCGATCGGATACTCGGTGGTCACCCACCCCAGGCGCTTTGACGGGGGGATCGGGTTGGCCGTGCCTGCCGCCAGCTTCTCTGCCAGCAGCTCGGCCTGGCGCTGCCCGATCTCCGACAGCGGCGGCTCATGCAACCGCCCCGCCATGTACGCCGCATAATCGTGGCCGTGGGTCTCGGCCAGCACATTGTTGGCCGACTGCCCGTGCCGTATCAACAACACTCTCACGTCGAATGCTCTTTCTTTGATTTCCCCGCTCACAGGCGCGGCGTCACCTTGGCCAGCCGGTCCACCATCTTCTCGAGGTCGCTGGTGCGTTCGGCAATGCTAAAGCGGATGTGGCCTTCGCCGGCGGCGCCAAAGGCGCTCCCGGGCGTGGAGACGACCAGCGCCTCGTCGATCAGGGCCTGGGTGATCTCCAGGCTGCTCTTCTTGCTGTGGGTGAACCTGGGGAAGACGTAGAACGCCCCTTCCACCGGCGGGCACTCGATCCCCGGGATCTCCTCAAAGGCGTCGAGCACGAGCTTGCGCCGCTGGTCGTAGACGGCCACCATCTCCTTGATGCACTCCTGCGGCCCCGTCAGCGCGGCGACGCCCGCCGCCATCGTAAAGCTGGCAGCCGACTGGGCGCTGTGCGTCTGGTAGATGCGCGCCAGCTTGACGATCGGCTGCGGCGCCGCCAGCCAGCCCAGCCGCCAGCCCGTCATGGCATAGGCCTTGGAGAAGCCGTTGACGATGATCGTGCGCTCGGCCATCCCCGGCTCGGCCGCCAGGCTGTAGTGCACGTGGTCGCCAAATATGATGTGCTCGTAAATCTCGTCGCTGAGCACATAGAGGTCGTGCCGGCAGGCCACGTAGACGATGGCGTCGATTTCGGCGCGGCTCAGCACCCGCCCGGTGGGGTTGTTCGGGCTGTTGACCATCAACAGCTTGGTCTTGGGCGTGATGTAGCGTCTCGAGCAGGTCGGCCGTGATCTGGAAGCCGTCCTCACTCGCGCAGCGGCACGCTGACCGGCACCCCGCGCTGCAGCAGCACCATGGGCGAGTAGCTGACCCAGGACGGATCGAGCACGAGCACCTCGTCCCCCGGTTCGAGCACCGCCGCCAGCGTGGCGAACAGTGCCCACTTGGCGCCCGGCGTGACCATGATCTGCTCCGGCGTGATGTGCTGGACGTTGTTCTCCCGCTTGAGCTTTTCGACGATCGCCTTGAGCAGGGCGGGTGTGCCCGGCGAAGGCGGATAGTGGGTGTCGCCCGCCCGGATGGCCGCAAACCCGGCCTCGACGATATGGCTCGGCGTGTCAAAGTCCGGCTCGCCGCCGGCCAGGCTGATCACATCCTTGCCGGCCGCCTTGAGTTCGCGGCCCGCGCTGCATCATCATCGTCGTCGGCGAGGCCGGCACGGACGTCACTAGGGAAGAGAGATTTTTCATTTCGTTCGCTCACATGGTTTGGCGCACGCTGCACGCTCTGGTAGGCAAAAATAACGCGCATCCAGTATGCCATAAGCCCCGGCAAAGCCTGAATTATGCGCCGAATTACGCGCCCGATGATCGGAATAGATTTACAAAATACAGGAACCGCTGTATCTTCTTGCATCGTTATGGATACAGATTATGGTATACTCCGCAAAGAGGTTGCCCGTTAACGGGCCGAGGAACAGCGCATCCGTGTCAAATTGTAAGAATTGCCGCAGGCAGGAGAACCTGCTGGGCCGCCCCTCGCGCATGCCCGCCCCTGTCGTAGGAGGAAGAACTGTGAAACTGGCGACCGTGTTTTTTACACCCCTGGTCGCTCTGCTGCTGTTGTTATTGCCTGCCCCGGCGTACGCCGCTTCTTTGGTGACCCTGCAGCAGGCCGATGCTCCGCCGCCGGCACCTACGCCCGAAATAAAGCCCGAACCAAAATCCGAAGCGAAATCTGAAGCGAAGCCCGGGACGGCACTTGAGACCCCCGCAGAGCCGCCGGCCGAGCCCACAGTGGAGCCAACAGCAGAGCCTACTGTTGAACCCACTGCCGAGCCGACTGCCGAGCCGACTGTGGAACCCACGCTCGAGCCGACAGTGGAGCCGACTGTGGAACCCACGCCCGAGCTCGAAGCGTCCACCTCCATCACCGACCTGCACGCAACTGCCGGCAGGCTGCGCGGGCGTGTCGAAATCGGGTGGTCTATTGCATCGGAGCAGGACGGTGGTACCGTGTTTGTGGTGGAACGCTCGACTAACGGCGGATCCTGGCGTCCCGTCAAGGCGTGTTTTGTCCCGTTTGACGGCGAAGCGAAAAGCTACGGCTGTACGGATTCGCGCCTGTCCAGCGGCACAACCTATGCCTATCGTGTGTGCCTGACCAGTAAGCCAACGAGCTGCTCGAACGCCTCACCCACCGAGCCGGTATCCGTCAAGGCGCCGTGACGTTTTTGCCGCACGACCGGAGCGCACGTGGGCGTGCGCACGAAACGTGGTGATCGCGCGCTCTGAATCTGGCCCCGGTAGGTTAGGACAGGTCTTGCGGTAGCTGCTTACGTCGGTGGGGAAGTACTGGGTCCACTCGTCAAGCGTAAAGTTGCGGCCCGCGGTGTGGCATGCCTCGGCGATCAGCTCATCGATACTGAGCGACCAGCGCCGGATCGTGCCGTCGCCGCTGCCCGACACCAACCATGTCCCGTCCGGCGCAAAGCTGATGCCGTTGACACTGTTGCCATGGCCGGTCGAGCGCATCCGGTTCTGCTGATGGGTTGACCGTGCTCCATAGATAGACGGCCCCGTCTGACCCGGCGCTGGCCAGCACCTGGCCGTCTGCGCTGAAGTTGACGGCGTTGACCTCCGTGCCGTGCCGGCTGAGCCGCGCCGGCTCAAAGGCCAGCGCATCCGCATTCCAGACCCAGACTGCGCCGTCCTTGCCGGCGCCGACAAGCCACGGCCCATGCGGCTGCACGGCCACGTCCAGCAGGCCCTCAGTCGGCCCTTGCAGCACCTGCTTCTCTGCCCCCGTCGCCACGTCCCAGATGCGCAGCGTGCCGGTGCCCTCGCCTCCGCTCACGAGTGATTTGCCGTCTTCCGTAAATGCCACGCCGGTAACGACGCCGGTATGGCCTTTCAATTCGCGTACGAGGCTGCCGCTCTGAATGTCCCAAAGCCGGACCATGCTGTCCTCGCCGCCGCTGGCCAGCAGGCCGGCGGCTGGAGTTCCTGCCGGGCCTTCCGCGACGGTGTTGATAGCGTCGTCGCCGGCGTGCCAGCGGCGCAGCAGCACACCTTCGTCCGTATCCCACTCCGTAATGCTGCCATCCCTGGCCCCGACCCAGAGCACCCCCCGCGCCGGGCTGTAGGCAATCCCTGCCACAGGCGCGTCGCCGCGCGCCAGCGCCCTCTCCTCGCTCCCACTCTGTGCGTCCCAAAGCTGGATTGTCGAATCGTCGAAGGTGAAGGACGCCAGCTGTGTCCCATCCGGACTGACGGCCACGTCGGCCACGGCTCCACCCGCCCGGAGCACCTGGTGCGGCTCGGCATAGGGGCTTTTCGTGCGCCACACGCGCAGCGAGCCGTCATAGCCGGCCGTAATGAGCATATCGGGAAGGCCGCTTCTAGCGGATGTACTGCCGGATGCGCTGCCGGATGTGCTGCTTGATGTTGGTGCTGCCAGCGCATTGATGGCATTGTCGTGGCCGCGCACGACGAGGGGGTCGGCGTCGGGATTGCGGTAATTCCAGAGCCGCACCTCGCCGTCGTAGCCTGTGCTGACCAGCACGGGACCGCTGTCGCCTTCCACAAAGGCCAGGCCGCGCACATTACCCGTGTGGCGCCCAAGCAGGATGCTGTCGTCGGGCTGCCCGACACTCCACAGGCGCACCTCGCCGCCGTCGTCGGCACTGGCCAGCCAACCGCCGTCGGGCGAAAAGGCCAGGGCATTGACGGCTGCGGCATGGCCCAGCAGCGGGATAGAGGCCACGGATGGATCGGTTTGCGTCTGCCCTGCGGCCTCCCCCGCAGGTACACGCCAGAGGCGGACGTTCCCATCGCTGCTGCCGCTTGCCAGCCACTTGCCATCAGGGCTGAACATCACCAGGTTGATGAAATTGGCCAGCGTCGAGCCTTCGCCGGCGGCCAGTAGCGCCAGCTGTTCGCCATCCTGGCTGCTCCAGATGCGCACCGTGCCGTCGATGCCGGCGCTTGCCAGCTGGTGCCCGTCCGGGCTGAACGCCACCGTGTTGACTGCCCCGCTGTGGCCCTGCAGCGTGAGCACATCCGCCGGCGCGGCGCCGGTCTGCCACAACACCACGACGCCATCTTCCCCCGCCGCTGCCAGCCGGCTGCCGTCGGGCGAAACCGCCAACGCATATAAAGGCGACTGCCGCTCGCCGGGAACCGTGCTGACGGCGCCCGTGATGACCTTTCCCTCCACTGCCTGCGCAGCTCCCAGCAGACTCGGCAGCAGACTCGGCAGCAGGCCACGACCACCGGCGCAGTGTGCCGTCGCCGCCGGCGCTGTACAGCGTGTGATTGTCTGTGCCAAATGCCAGATCATACACGGGGCCTTCATGCCCTTGCAGCAGGCGCGGCGCACGATTCTAGATTGTGAAGATCCCAAAGCTGGATGTTGCCTGCATCGCCGCCCGCCGCCACCCAGCGTTCGTCGCTGCTGACCGCCAGGGCCGTCGTTTCGCCCTCGGTGCGCAGCGGCATGCCGCCCGTTGCGCCGAGAATCGAGCGCAACCGTTGGACGGATTCCGCCAACGGTGCCTCGCCGTTCTCTTGCTGCATGCGCAGCGACTCGATCGCCAGGAGCAGGGCGGCCTGCGGATGTTGGGTGAGCTCGAGCAGGGCGTTGTTGGCCAGTTGGTTGGCGCGGACGATCCGGCTGTACGCTGCGCTCTTGTTTTGTTCATCGGCCAGCCGCGCGGTGGCAGCCTGCACGGTGGCCTGCGCCGCCACCTGCACTGGCCTCGCTCCTGCGTCTTTGCGGCCTGCGCTGCCTGCGTCGCCTCGACGGCGGCCTGGGCCTGGGCAGCAGCCAGGGCAGCCTGCTGCTGCACGGCAATGGCCTCCATGCGGCGTACACTGCCCGCAAACCAGAAGGCCAGTACGCCGAGCACCACCGTTACGATGCCAAGCCCCAACAGTGCCAGCACCAGCACGGAGGGTTCGCCCTGCACAGCGCCTGCCCCAGATCCTGCCCCAGATCCTGCCGCGGGGCCGCCTGCCGGACTTTCTGCCGGACTTTCTGCCGGCTGTTGTGCGGTCCGCTGCTCCTCTTGCTGTGTTCCCTGCCCCTCTCCTCGATAGGGGAGCGGGGTGCGCTCGGTATCGATGTCCACGGCTTGCTTACATGCTTTCCCAGCCTGTCTACCCTGGTCTGTCTACGAACCTGCCGGGCCCTGCTCGGAGTCAAGTTCCACCCCCGGCCACCGGAATTCTGGGGGTAAGGGCGCCATCAAAATGCGCTCGCCGCCCCATGCCAGCGGCGGCAGCACGAGCCGGCGGGCGTGCAGCAGGAGCCGGGGCGCAGGATGCCCAGTTGCCAGCTCATCGCCATATAAACGGTCGCCCAGGATGGGGGCCTGCATGGAGGCGAGATGCACGCGGAGCTGGTGGGTGCGGCCCGTCTGCGGCCACAGCCGCACCCATTGTCGATCGAGTTGCGAGGCGATGACCATATACCGCGTCATGGCTCCTTGGCCACCTTTGGCGACTACGATCATCCGCTCCCGGTGCTGCGGGTCCGGTGCCAGGCGCGCCCTGATCACCCCTTCCTGCTCCAGCCGGTTAGGTGCCGCCACCACGGCCACGTATTCTTTCTCGATCGTATGCTCGCGAAAGGCGGCGCTGAGCACGCGATTGGCACTCTCCGTGCGGGCGAGCACCAGTACGCCCGACGTGTCGCGGTCCAGCCGGTGCACGAGCACCAGCGGGCCAAACTGCGTCTCCGCCAGCGTGTGCAGGTTGGGGGCCTCCCGGTACGGCGGTTTTTCGGCCAGCAGGCCGGCGGGCTTGTCGACCACCACCATGTGCTCGTCGGCCGCCAGCAGCCAGGCCTGGTCCCACGTTGACAAAGGCGCCGGTTTAGCTGCCGGCGCCTCCTCGATGTCGATGCGGTCGCCGTTGTGCACCTGCCACGATGCCAACCACACCGCCTTGCCATTCACCTGTACGCCGCGCGCCCCTATCAGACGCTGTACGGCCTGCCGCCCCCACTCGGGAAAGCGGCGGCGCAGCACCTGGTCGAGCCGCGCCGGATCGCGCAATCCGTCGACTGTAAATGCGAGATCAGGCCTTGTCGTCAGCCAACACCTCGGCGATTGCAGAACAGAGATAGTCCATGTTGTCCTCGGTCATCCCGGCCACGCTGATGCGGCCGGAGCCGACGATGTAGATGGCAAAGCGCTCGCGCAGCGCCTTGACCTGGTCGGCGTTGAGGCCCGAGAACGAGAACATGCCGCGCTGGCGGGCAATAAACGAGAAATCGCGGTCGACGCCCTTCTCCTGCAGGGTCTCCACAAACAGGTGGCGCATGGTGTTGATGCGGTCGCGCATCTCCGCCACCTCGGCTTCCCACTGGCGGCGCAGCTGCGGGTCGTTGAGCACGGTCGCCACGATCGCGCCGCCGTGCGCCGGCGGGTTGGAGTAGTTGGCGCGTGCCACGCGCTTGATGTGGCTGAGCGCCGCCTCGGCCTGCTTGTCGTCCGGCGCCACGAGCGTCAGCGCGCCGACACGCTCGTTGTACAGCCCGAAGTTCTTGGAGTAGGAGCTGGCGACGAGCATGCTGTCGCAGTGCTGCACCAGCTGGTGCAGGCCCGCGGCATCTTCGTCCAGGCCGTTGGCAAAGCCCTGGTAGGCAAAGTCGACCAGCGGCAGCAGCTTGCGCTCTGCCAGCGACCTCGCCCACCGCCTGCCACTGCTGCGGCTGCAGGTCCACGCCGGTGGGGTTGTGGCAGCAGCCGTGCAGCACGACGACGTCGCCTTCGGGCACGGCACGCAGGGCGTTGAGCATGGCCTCGAACGCGACGCCGTTGGTCTGCTTGTCGAAGTAGGGGTAGGCGGCGGTCGGCAGGCCGGCGGCCTTGAAGACCTGCGGGTGGTTGGGCCAGGTCGGATCGCTCAGCCAGACGGTGCGCTTCCCCAGCGTGGAGAAGACGAAGTCCGCCGCCACGCGCAGCGCGCCCGTGCCGCCGGGCGCCTGGGCCGTCACGGTGCGCTGTGCCGCCAGGACTGAGTGGCCGGCGCCAAACAGCAGCTCGACGGTTGCGCGGTCGAACTCGGGCTGCCCGTCGATCGGCAGGTAGTTCTTGGTGTTCTCGCTCTTCAGCAGGCGCTCTTCGGCGCTCTTTACCGAATCTAGAACGGGGGTCTGGCCGGCGGCGTCCTTGTAGACGCCGACGCCCAGGTTGACTTTCTTGGGATTCGTGTCCTTCTTGAACGCTTCGGTCAGGCCAAGAATTGGGTCGGGCGGCGCCGCAACAATTGTTTCAAACATAGTCCCGTTTCCTGTGTTCCCTCAAAGGTTTGCGGTATTCTTTCTGGATTCTTTCTGGCAAGTGCCATTGTCCGTCCAGGGGCCCTAATTGACAAATAGTTCGACCGGCGCAAACTGCTCCACGTCGATCAGCCCGTGGTCGGTCAGCTTGAGCTTGGGAATCACTTCGAGCGCCATAAAGCTCATCGCCATAAAGGGATCGTGGAGCGGGGAACCCAACGCTGCGGCGGCCGCACGCAGCGCATCGTAGCCGGCGCGCACCTCGGCGATCGGGCGGTCGCTCATCAGCCCGCCCACCGGCAGGGGCAGGGCGGCCTGCACTGCGCCGCCGGCGACGACCACCAGCCCGCCGCCCAGATCGGCAACGGCCTGCGCCGCCTGCCGCATCGACGCGTCGTCGGCGCCGATCACGACCAGGTTGTGGTGATCGTGGGCGACCGTGCCGGCCATGGCGCCGTGCTTGAGCCCAATGCCCTGGATAAAGCCCAGTCCTACATGGCCCGTGGCATGATGGCGCTCGATGACCGCCATCTTCAGCATGTCGCTGCCGGGGTCTGCCACGGCAAGCCCATCCACACGACATACAGGCAGAATGCGCTCTTCGGTCACAAGCTGGTCCGGCAGACTGCCGATGACACGCATGAACTGGCCTTGCGCCGGGATGCGGAAGTCCACGTCCGCCCAGGCCACGTTGACGGAGGCGCCGACACTGGCGGCACCGGCACGCTCGGGAGTATTGCTGGCGTCACCAGGCGTCCGGATTCGGCTGCGAGCTGGCCGCCGGCATAGACCTGGCGCGGGCGCAGATCGCGCAGGTCGTCGCACACCAGCAGGTCGGCGCGCCGTCCGGGCGCAATGGCGCCGCGGTCGCGCAGGCCAAACCATTCGGCCACGTTCAGCGTCGCCATCTGGATGGCCACCAGGGGATCGATGCCGTAGTCGATCGCCTGCCGCACCATGAAGTCGATACTGCCCTCGTCCACCAGGTCTGCGGGGACGCGGTCGTCGGTGCAGAAGCAGATGCGCCGGCTGTTGAGCGGGGTGACCAGCGGCAGCAGCGTGCGCAGGTTCTGGGCGTTGGTCGCCTGGCGGATCAGGATGTAGAGTCCCCGGCTCAGCTTCTCCTGGGCTTCGGCCACAGTGGTGCACTCGTGCTCGGTGCCGATGCCCGCCGCCACGTAGGCGTTGAGCGCCTTGCCCAGCCAGCTCGGCGCGTGGCCGTCGACGGGCCGGCCGCGAAAGGCTTCCAACTTGGCCAGGATCGCAGGGTCGCCGCAGGTAACGCCAGGATAGTTCATCACTTCGGCCAGCCCGTGTACGATCCCTTCCTGCAGCAGCGGCGCCAGGTCTTCGGCCTCCAGCCGGGCGCCGTTCGACTCCATCGCCGTCGCCGGCACGCAGGAGGGCGCCATCAGGAACACGCTGAGTGGCAGCCCCCTGCAGGCGGCGGCCATGTAGCGGATCCCCGCCACGCCGGCCACGTTGCCGATCTCGTGCGGGTCGGCGACGATACTGGTCACGCCGTGGGGCAGTACGGCAGCCGCAAACTGCGCCGGCACCAGCAGGCTGCTTTCAATATGTACGTGGGCATCGATCAGCCCCGGCGTGACATAGGCGCCGCCGAGATCGACCTCCTGCCGTGCCGTGTAGCCCGGCCCGATCCCCGCGATGCGGTCGCGCCAGATGGCAATGTCACCTTGCTCCACCAGGCCCGTGAAGACATTTACGATCCGCCCATTGCGCAGCAGCAGGTCTGCCGGCTTCGTCGCCGCGGGCTGCGGCCAGCAGGCTGCGCTTATCCATACGCCCATCCATAGAGAGTCCTTCCCGGTTCCTTACTCGTTATGTTTAGACGCATTATAGCATACCCGGCGGCCGTCGTTTGGCGCGTCGCCACCTGCTGCTTTGCCTTAACAGAGCGTCACTCGACTACCAGATTGTCATCTATTGCGGCATTCGACCAACATTCGTCTAAGAAAAGTGGCAATTTTGCTGTAGAAATGACGTATTCCTGCATATTCGCAAAAATTAGGGATTGAAATATTCTCAAAATGCATTACAATATGCAAAGAGAATAACAACGGGAGTGGCAAAATCAGTTGCGCTCCTGCCTTCTCGCCAAAAATTGCGACGCCTGCAAGTGGCGTCGCCCCATACAACAACAGCGAACTATGCGGATCACTTTTCTGGGTGCGGCTCGAGAGGTGACGGGTTCGATGCACTTGATAGAGGTCAACGAGCGGCGCGTGCTGCTCGAGTGTGGCCTCTTCCAAGGGCGTCGCGCCGAAACGTACGAGCGCAATCTACATTTCCCCTTTGACCCGGCGTCGATCGATGCGGTGGTGCTTAGCCATGCCCACATCGATCACAGCGGCAATCTTCCCAACCTCACCAAGGACGGTTTTCGCGGCAACATCTGGTGCACGCAGGCGACGCGCAACCTCTGCACCTACATGCTCATGGACAGCGGTCACATCCAGGAGCAGGACGTCGAGTACGTCAACAAGAAGCGCGCCCGCGACGGCGAGCCGCCGATCGAGCCACTTTACACCCAGGCTGACGTGCGCGCCTGCCTCGACCAGTTTGTCGGCATCGGCTTCCACCGCAAGGTCACGGTTGCCGACGGCGTCGACGTCACCTTTATCGAGGCCGGCCACATCCTGGGCGCGGCCTCCGTGCAGGTCGATATCCGCGAACTCAAGACCGGCAAGCAGTGGCGGATCGTCTTTAGCGGCGACATCGGCCGCGCCCAGAGCCCGATCCTCCGCCCCCCGCAGATGTTCTCGGAAGCCGATATCGTCATCATGGAGAGCACCTACGGCGACCGCCTGCATGGGGACTATGCCGACGCCCGCAAGAAGCTGCGCGATGTGGTCAACAAGACGGTGCGCAAGCGCGGCAAGATCATCATCCCTGCCTTTGCCGTGGGCCGCACGCAGGAGCTTGTCTACGCGCTCAACCAGCTGGATGCCGGCGGCGACATTCCCGACATCAAGGTCTTTGTCGACAGCCCGCTGGCCGTCAACGCGACCGACGTGTTTCGCATGCATCCCGAGGCGTGGAACGAGGCAGTGCAGAAGTTCCTCGTCGGCGAAAACGAGCGCAGCCCCTTCGACTATCCCGAAGTCGAATACGTGCGCGACGTGCGGCGCAGCAAGCAGCTCAACAATCGCACCGACTCCGCCGTCATCATCAGCGCCAGCGGCATGGCCGAAAATGGGCGCATCCTGCACCATCTCAAGAACAACATCGAAGATGCACGCAATACGGTCCTGCTTGTGAGCTTCATGGCCGAAAACACGTTGGGGCGCAAGCTCGAAGACGGCGAGCAGCGTGTCAGCATTTTTGGCGAGAGCTACGACGTGCGCGCCGATGTCGAAAAGATCGACGGCTACAGCGCCCATGCCGACCAGAAGGAACTGCTCGCCTGGATCGACCCGGTCGATCGGCAGCGGCTGCAGCAGGTGTTTCTCGTGCACGGCGAGCCCCCGGCGATGGACACGTTCCAACGCCTGCTGCTCGGCGACGGCTTTAGCAAGGTAACGGCGCCCGAACGCGGGCAAGCGTTTGAGTTTTGAGGTGCAGTACTGGTTTTGGTTCACCCCGGCGGCGAAGGCAGTCAGTGGCGGCGCGATGTAGAAGTTGCGGATCTCATCGCTCGCCGGCTTCGCTCCCGGTTGGACATAGATTTCATCCCATACAACAGGTCATTCGTCAAGCATTTCATGAAAGGAGTCTGGTCATGAAGCGATTTACAGCCAGAGCACGCCTGCTAAAAGGCGCTGTGCTGACCTTCATGCTGGCCCTCACATTGCTTGGCGCGTTGCTACCCGGTGCGGCGTTGGCGGCGCCGTCGGGGGGAGCGGCGCCCTCAGCAATCACTAAGCCAGCAGAATGGAACGGCGGCAATTGCAGCACTTGGTACACGGTGCAGTTTGGAGATTCCCTCAGCAGCATCGCCGTGCGCTTTGGCACAACTGTTAATGCCCTGATGCAGGCCAACGGCATCTGGAATCCCAACCGCGTGTTGGTGGGCCAGACGCTGTGCATCCCCGGCGGTTGGAATCCGCAGCCTCCGCAGCCCCCACAGCCACCACCATCCGGCAACTGCGTGGCCTGGCACTGGGTCAAACCCGGCCAGACCCTCAGCGGGATTGCCGCCTGGTACGGCGTCAGCCCCTGGGCGATCGCCCAGGCGAATGGGATCTGGAACTGGAACCTGATCTTCGTCGGGCAGCAGCTCTGCATCCCCGGTGGAGGCGGCTGGCATCCGCAGCCACCCCCGCCACCACGGCCCCCACCGTGCCCGCCTGAGCCGTGTGGCAATCCCTGCGGCCAGCCTTGCCCGCTGCCGCCGCCACCACCCCCCACGCCCGTACCGTGCCCGCCGCAGCCCTGCCCGCAGCCGTGCGGCCAGCCCTGCCCCGTGCCTCCTCTGTATGGCGCGTGGAACGGCGAGTATTTCAACAACCGCGATCTGGTCCCCCCCCCGACCTTCGTGCGCCAGGATCCCAACATTGCCTTTGACTGGGGCACGTGGGGTCCGGGTAACGGCGTTGGCGCCAACAACTTCAGCGTGCGTTGGACCAAGGTCGAGAACTTCGACGGCGGTAACTATCGTTTCTGGGCCACGGTCGACGACGGCGTGCGCATCTGGGTCGATGACCAGTTAATCATCGACTACTGGCGTATCGGGCCGGCCACGACCGTTCAGTGCGACCACTATCTCTCTCCAGGGCCTCACACCATTAAGGTCGAGTATTTCCAGGCCGAAGGTGTTGCGGTGATATACGTGAAGTACGCTCGGTTGTAGCCTGTTGTTGGGATGTGGATTGTAGAATCCAGGGAAACGGGTGGCCCGCAAGCCACCCGTTTTCTGGTTTTATGGGGCTGCTTCACCCTGGGCGGCTGCTTTGGCACTCACTTCGCCGGCAATTGCCTCAAGCACCGCGGCCACATCCAGCTGCCCGATGGCAGCATGCAGCTGCCGCACCGCCGCCTCCAGCCCAATTGACTCGACATAAGTGAGGGCGGACGCAATCAGCTCGACGACCGGCGCCCCAGCGGGGCGGAAACGGGCTACTTCCAAGACAATAGCAATATATTCCTCGAGCAGGCTGCGCTTGCCGGCGTACTGCAGCGCCTGCCGCAGCAAGCGATTCCGCTCCTCCAGGTTGCCGTCGATATGGGCAATGCGTGCCAGCCCCAACAGGGCGTGCACGTGGGTGTAGGGATAGAGATGCACCGAGTCCACCAGCGCTTCCCTGAGCAGCCGGCGGGCCTCCTCTACCCTGCCCTGCTCCAAGTGCGACCAGGCCGAGCCCGATGTTGGCGCTGTTGTAGTAGTTGCGGAAGGATCGCCGTTCGCTCAGAAAGTCCGCCACGCGCCGCAGCCGGCGCTCAGCTTCGTCCAGGCGCCCGGCCTGCAGCGAGAGAAAGCCGCTGGCAATGCGCGGCCACATGCTGCCCAATTCGGCCGCCGTGCCGGGGCGTGCCCGGTTGATGGCGATGCTCTGGTCGTTGAGCAGCTGGCTCTGCTCGTTTTCGCCCAAAATGCGCGCCGTGACTGCCAGTTGGTGATAGGCTGCGCTGGCGATTGACGGCTGGTTGGTGACGGTCGCCAGATCCACGACCGACTCCAGGATGCGTGTTGCCTCGCCCAATTCTCCCTGCACCAACAGCGTCCAGGCATAGTCGAACAGCGGCGGCACCGCATGCACCGGTTCCAGGATCTTGAGCAGATCTTCCACCGGATCGGCGACGGGCCGCGGGGCAGGCACATACGGCTGCCATGTGTGGCGCTCGGCGTCCTCCGCACCGGGGGTGCCGTTCTCGCCGTCGCGGCTGTAGATCAGCTCGCGCCGTTCGAGCAGATCCACCAGCACACGCGAGGGTGTCTCTTGACATTCCCTGGGGCCTCTCCGTCCGTGTCTCTTGTCCCGAGGTAGCGCAGCAGCTCACGCAGCTGCACGTTGCTCTCGTTTTGTTGGCCAAACAGCCCCAGCATCGTGGTCAGCCGGCTGTAGGTTGCGATCATCAACGGCCGATCGCCCTGCTTGCGTGCCCAGGTCTGCAGCTTGCGGTAGGTGTTGGTCACCCCTTCGGCATCGAAGAGGCTCTCGTAGGCCAACCCCATGCCTTCGAGTCCGCGCCGGATGTACTCAGGCGCGGCTGTCGGTCAATTCCTCAAACGTTTTGAGTGCCCGGTCAAAGGCCTCGATCGCCTGGCGGAACCCGTAGGTGCGCAGCAGGCGTTCGCCGGCGCGCACCGAGTATTCCGCCGCCACCCGCCGGTAGCTTGTGCCCGCCTGCCAATAGTGCATTGCCACTTCGGATGGGCTGTGGTTGTCCTGGTGGAGGTCCACCAGGGCTCCTGCCACCGCCAGGTGCAGCCGCCGCCGCTGCAGGATGTTCAGGCTGTCATAGACCGCCTGGCGTACAACCTCGTGGCTGAAATCCAGCCGCTCGTCGGGCCGCTCGATCAGGAACTTGCGGTCGAGCAGCACCTCGAGCGCCTCCAGCGGGTCGTGCGCCGCCGCCCGCTCGAGCAGGTCCAGGCTAAAGTCACGGCCGATGACCGCACAGAGATTCAGGATGGTGTGAGCGTCCGCCGGCAGCCGGTCGATCCGCTCCAGGATGATCTCCTGTACCCGCTGGTTGCGGCGCAGCAGGATCGACTGGCGCAGCGTTTCCAGTTCAGGGCTGTCCAGCTCCGCCAGCGGCCGCATGGTCGCCGCCGCTTCCTGCCAGCGCTCCTCCATGTCACGCAGTGTCTCGGTGACAAAGAGCGGGTTGCCGTTCGTCGTCTCGAACAAGATGGTGCCCAGCCGGCCCCCGGCGTCGAGCTTGGGGCCGAGATGCAGCGTGACAAACTCCTGCACCTGGTCACGATTGAGCCGGTCCAGGTGCAGTTGGGCATAGGGATGGCTGCGCTTCAAGTCCATGCAGCAGGGCTGCCAGCGCATCGTTGTCGGGCAGGTCCTCGCTGCGATAGGAGAGCATCAGGAAGAGCGGCGCATCGCCCAGCCGCTGTGCCAGCCGGCTCAGGACTGACAGCGTGTCGGGGTCTGCCCAGTGCAGGTCGTCAAAAAAGACCGCCAGCGGGCGCTGGTTGGCCAGCGAGACGAAGAACGCCACGATCGCATCGATCAGGCGCAGCCGGTTTTCGTCGGCCGTACCCGCCAGGTCAGGGGCAGGCACATTGATGCCGCTCAGGCGATCCTGCAGGCTGGGAATGATCTGCATCAGCTGTCCCAGCGATGCCGCCGGCAGGCTGCGCACGACCACGTCCGGCAGTCCATAGAGATAGCGGCCCAGGCTGTCGGCCAGCGGCGCAAACGGCAGGTCGCGCTCCAGCACCTGGCAGGTGGCGCTGATGACGGTGGCGCCGCGCTGGCCGGCCTGGCCCAGCACCTGGTAGGCCAGGCGTGTCTTGCCCACGCCGGCCTCGCCTTCCAGCAGCAGGAGGGCCCCGCGGCCGTCAAATACCTGCTGGAGCCGTTCTTCGACCACGTTCAGTTCGGCCTGGCGGCCGACAAAGATGCGCGAATAGTCGGCATCCAGCACCGGCAGCAGGGTGCGCTGCGGCAGCACGATGGGCTGATGGCTGGCCTCGACCAGCGCACTTTCGGCGTTGAGCGCAGCCGCAGCTCCCAATCCGGCGCCGGCGTGAACCTGGCGCGGTTCGACTTCGCCGTTGAGAATGCGCTGGTGCAGCTGTTGGGTCATCGGGCTGGGATCGGCGCCCAGTTCGTCGGACAGCAGCGTGCGGCAGCGCTCATAGGTCAGCAGGGCGCCGGCGCTGTCGCCCGACTCGGCCTGGTAACGCATCAACGCCTGGTAGGCGTTCTCGCGCACTTCGTCGCTGGCCAGGAGCCGCCGGCAGTTGGTGATGGCGTCGGCGTACAGCCCGGCGTCGGCATAGAGCTCTGCCGCCTGGAGCAGCGCGTTAAAGAAGCGCTCGCGCAGCCGCTCGCGTTCGGTCTGCAGCCAGTCGGCATAGGGGTCGCTGATCAGGTAATCGTCCTGGTAGAGTGCGATCGCCCCTTCCAGGAAATAGAGCCGCAGCGCCGGGTCGTTGAGCGTGTGTGCCTGGTGTCAGGCGCCGCTCGAACTCCTCGACGTCCAGCCAGATGTCCTGGGTCAGGTGAAAGGCATAGCCCGGCGCCTGGGTCACGATGTACTTGGAGGGGGCGCGGTTGGGGCGATCGGGCTCCAGCACGTTGCGCAGGGCATTGATGGCGCTGCGCAGCGTCGTCGCCGCCGCGCTGGGCGTGCTGTGCGGCCAGAGAATCTCGATCAGGACGTCGGTCGAGACGGGGCGAGGCCGTTCGGTCAGCAGAATCTTGAGCAGCTGGCGTGCCTGGCGCGTGTGCCAGTCACTCTCGGTGACCGCCGTGCTGTCGCGCACCACCTGGAGCGTGCCCAACGTATAAATCTGGATCTTGGCGCTCGAAGCCTCGATCAAATGCAGCGCGTTTGGCCCCGCTTGGCTGATGGGCATCTGATGCATGGGCCGTCCATGGGAGCTAGTGGCAGGTCCCGTCTAATCCCGCACCCGCCGGCAAGTCGAAACCCTTATATCACCATTCTACTCCAGCCTCGGCCAATCTGCCAAGCTGTTCATGACGCAACGCGCTGATGAAACCTTCTCGCCCACATCCAGGCTGGTCACCTTTCTCGCGTCTGACGACGCCGCCTACATCACCGGCCGGACAATCAACGTTGACGGAGGGCTGTTCATGTCGTGATGGCTAAGCATGGCGCTTGTTCATACATACACAACCGTGATATCGTAGCCGCTGGAACAAGACCGCATCACCTGATTACGGAGTCACAAATGTCCTTTACCGCCCATGATCCCGCGCACCGCATGCAGCGATGGACTGCTGCACCTGCCGGCCGCGCCCTGCTTGCCCTCGCTGTTGCTTGCTTTGCCTTGCTTCTGCCCGCTACCGGCAGCCGCGCATTTGCACAAGCGGCCCCGCAGGCGCCCACCGCGCCGCCCGTACCCTCTGCGCCATCGGCATTACCTGCGTCACCGCTAGCAGCAACCGGTACGGCACGTGCCACCAGCGTCAACGGCATGCTGCTCCCCGCCGGCTACCATTACCTGGGGCTGGAACCTACGCTGACCGACGGCACCGTCGTCCTCACCATCGCCCTGGAACCTGCCGACGAAAAGGACCTGCGCGGCGCCATCAACTTCCTTGTGCTCACCGACGACGGCCTGCGCCGCGTGCTGGCCGGCGCCGACCCGTTTGATCTCGACATCGCCGCCAGCGCGCCCCTCCAGTTTGACCCGATCGGCAACAAGTACCAGGCCGTCTTTAAAGCCTCGGGCAAGGGTCCCTACACGGTTATCGTCTATAACAGCGGCGGCAAGATCGGGGGCTACACGCTCACTGCCCTCAACGGCGTGCTGCTGGACGACGACTGCCAAGTCAAGGTCGTCGCCGCTGCCCCGGCGCCGCTCAATCCACCAACGCTGGAAGCATCCACGACGCCGACCGAAACGATGGAGGCACGCGTGCAGCATTACCAAGGGCTCACCCCTGGCGTTAACCTCCACCACGGGCGCAGCCACGCAGGCTGCACCCAGCGTCAACGCCCTGCGCCTCTCGGGTCTGCTCGATCCTGCCCTCAGCCGCCATTTCCTTAACGTCCAGCCGGACGTGCGCAACGGCACGATCGGCATCGAAATGGTGTATGAGCCGCGCGGCCGGGAAACCGATGGCCTCGTGAACTTTTATGTCTGGGACCAGGACGCACTGCGCCGCTTTGTTTACGGCGAAGATTTTGACGCAGTCGAACTCGCCGCCGGCTCGCCCAAACCGTTCAGCCCCAATCAGAACGAACTCGTCGGCGGTTTCACCGCCTCGGGCGAGAGCGAGTACACGGTCGTCCCCTTTAGCGTATCGCCGCTGACTGTGACCTACGTCATGAGCATCACCGGCGGCCAGCTGATCGACCGCTATGGCCAGACCAACGAAGCGGCTGCTGCCCGTGCCGAGTTTGAAGCCCTGAGTGCCGCTGCGGATGCCGCTGGGGGCGCCACTGCCTCAGGCTCCGGTGCCCTGCCTGCCAGCGTGCCCGTCACCAGCGCTGTGCCGGCCGCCATGACGTCCACCACGGCATCTCTCCGGCCAGTCCCTTACCCTGGCAGTCGGCACCGGCGCCGGTTCACTCTCCTTGACCGACCTCGTGCCCGCCAGCGCTGACTCCGTGATCGGAACACCCGAGGCAGCCGACGGCGAAGCGCCCCTGCTGGACGTCCTCACGAAGATCGAGGGCTCGCTGCCTACGCCCTATGCCCACAACTACTGGAGCCTCATCCCGACCATCCGTGACGGCGTCGTCGTCCTGACGCTTGACTATGCGCCGCGTGACCAGGAGGCCCTGAAGGGCAATATCAACTTCATCGTCGTGGACGAAGATGGCATGCGCCGCATCGTCAGCGGCGGCGCGGCCTGAAGATTATGGCCTGGCCGGCGGTGCGGAAGTGACGTTTGGCCCGGACAAGGGCAAGCTGCAGGCCGCGTTCCAGGCTTCGGGCAAGGGCACCTACGCCGTCATCGTCTCCAACAACTCGGCCGTGCCCGCCACCTACACCATCTCGACCAGCGGCGCCACCCTCCTGGCCCCGCGCGCCGACAGCCAGCTGGTGCAGATGCTGCCGTAGCACTCTCCGTGCCTGGCTCGCCCCCCTTACCTTGCCAACCGGCAAACTGGTGGGGCGAGCCTCGCACGGGTTTCCCGTTCCCTCTAGAACCCCTGCAGCTTGCTCAGATCCGCCACGCCTCGTCGGCAGCAGCGCAATCTGCTGGACCAGCGCCAGGCGAGCCTTGCGCAGGGTCTCATCCTCGGCGTTGACCAGCACCTTCTCGAAATAGGCGTTGATCGGCTCCTTGAGCACCTTCAGCACGGGCCACAGGACCTCGGCCGGTTCGCTGCGGCCTTCGCCATCGCCGCTGCCGCAGCATCATAGGCCGCCTGCAGCTCGCCTTCGACCGCCTTCGACGTACGCCGTCGGGATTGAGTGCCAGCCGCTCGCCCAGGCTGCGCGTGATGCGGGCACAGCGCGGCATAGGCCGTGAAGACGTCGCTCCAGTCCGGCTGCGCCACCATCGCCGTCAGTGCATCCGCCGCGCGCACGGCCGCGGCCGGGTTGTCGCCGCGTACCCCCAGCACTGCGTCCACCACGTCGTAGGCATAGCCCAGCTCGGCCAGCACGCCTTCCAGGCGCCGCTCGACGAAGGTCGCCGTCTCGGCCAGCACCTCGTCGCTCACCGGCACCGGCTGCAGCTTGGCCGCCGCCGCCAGCCCGCACGCACGCTGAAGTCCGTCTTCGTGGCCATCAGGCTGTTGACGATGCCCAGCGCGGCGCGGCGCAGGCCAAAGGGATCGGCGCTGCCGGTGGGGATCGCACCCACCGCAAAGAGGCCGACCAGGCTGTCCAGCTTGTCCGCCAGCGACAGCGCCAGACCCGGCCGCGAGGCGGCACGTCGTCGCCCGCGTAGCGCGGCAGGTACTGCTCGCGGATCGCCTGCCCCACTGCCGGCGTCTCGCCGCCCTTGACGGCGTAGATTTCGCCGATGATGCCCTGCAGGCTCGTCATCTCGACCACCATGTTGGTGACCAGGTCCGACTTGCTCAACTCGGCGGCCCGCGTGGTGACCTCCACCTCGGCCGGCGTGGCGCCGAGCATCTCGGCAACGGCGGGCGCCAGCTGCTTGAGCCGTTCGACCCGGTCCAGCATCGAGCCCAGCTTGGCATGGAAGGTCAGCGTGGCGAGCCGCGGCGTGTAGCTCTCGAGCGTGCGCGCCGGTGTCCTGCCGGTAGAAGTAGGCGGCATCGGCATAGCGGGCGCGGATCACGCCTTCGTTGCCCTCGCGCACGACCTCGGGATGGGCCAGCTCGTTGCTGTTGGCCACGGTCACAAAATGGTTGACCAGCTTGCCGTTCTTGACCACCGGGAAATAGCGCTGGTGCTTCTTCATCACGCCGATCAGCACGGGCGCGGGCAGGTCGAGATAGTGCGCCTCGAAGGTGCCCAGCAGCGCCTGCGGCGCCTCGACCAGGTCCGTCACCTCGTCCAGCAGCGCCGGTTCGTCGGTGGTCGTCGCAGCCGACCGTGGCCGCTGCCGCCGCGACCAGCTCCGCCACCTGCTGGCGGCGTTCGCTGCGGTCGACGACGATGCCCTGGGCCGCCACGGCGTCAAAGTACGCCTCGGCGTCGGTGACAGGGAAGGTCGTGAAGCCGCCCGCCGGCAGCCTGGCCGCGGCATCGGCGAAGCGCGGGCCGCGGCTGCTGCGGCCGCTGGCGACGCCCGCCCAAGTGAAGGGCACGACCTGGTCGCCGTAGAGCGCCACGATCCAGCGCAGCGGCCGCGGGTAGCCGATGCCGCTGCTGTTCCAGCGCATGGTCTTGCCCCAGCGCAGACCGTTGAGCAGCTCGAGGCACAGGCTGGGCAGCACGCTCTGCGCGGCGTGCCCGGCCACGCGCTTGACGGCGTAGACGTAGTTGTCGCGCGTTTCGAGGTCTGGCCACGGCCACGCCCTGGCCGCGGGCAAAGCCTTCCAGCGCCTTGGTCGGCTGGCCCAGCGTGTCGTAGGCCTGGGCCAGCGCCGGGCCGCGCTTCTCCACGATTTCGTCGGCCTGCATTGGCGCGAGGTCGGTCACATAGACGACCAGGCGGCGCGTCGTGCCGGTCACGCGCAGCGAGCCGTAGCTCGAGCTTGTACTGCGCCAGCAGCGCCGCCATCTTCTCCTCGATCTGGGCGATGCCGTCCACCACGTCCTGCGGCGGCAGCTCTTCCGAGCCGAGCTCGAGCAGGAAGGCCTGCGTGGCTGGTGACGGGCGCGGTGCTCTCCGCCTTGGCGGCCGCGCGCCGGTGCCTGGCCGTCGCCGTGCCCGTTCTTCAGCCAGGGGAACTCCAGCCGCTCGCGCTGCTGGACGTAGAGCTCGGAAACTGCTTTTGCCTGGGCGCGCATGTCGGCAAAGAACTTGGCCCGCTCGGTCACGCCGATGGCGCCGCGTGCGTCGAGCAGGTTGAAGGTGTGGCTCTGGCGCAGCACAAAGTCGTGCGCCGGGATGACCAGCCCACGCTGGATGCAGGCGTCGGCCTCGGCCTTGTAGAGGTCGTACATCTGCCGCAGCCGCTCGACGTCGGCCAGCTCGAAGTCGTAGACGCAGTGCTCGACCTCGGGGTCCTTGTAGAGCTCGCGCAAAGGTGTGCACGCCGTCCACGTCGATATCCCACACCTGCGTCTTGTGCTGCAGGTACATGACGATGCGGTCGAGGCCGTAGGTGATCTCGACGCTGACCGGGTCCAGCGTCAGGCTGCCGGACTGCTGGAAGTAGGTAAACTGGGTGATCTCCTGCCCGTCCAGCCAGACTTCCCAGCCCAGGCCCCACGCGCCCAGCGCCGGCGACTCCCAGTTGTCCTCGACAAAGCGGATGTCGTGGCGCGTGCGGTCGAGCCCGATCGCCTCCAGGCTGGCCAGGTAGAGTTCCTGCGGGTTGCCGGGATCCGGCTTGAGGATCACCTGGTACTGGTGGTGCATCTGCATGCGGTTGGGGTTCTCGGCAAAGCGACCGTCGTCGGGGCGGAAGGACGGCTCGACATAGGCCACGTTCCACGGCTCCGGCCCCAGGACGCGCAGCACGGTGGCCGGGTTCATGGTGCCCGCGCCCACCTTCTCGCTGTAGGGCTGCCAGATCGTGCAGCCTTGCGCCGCCCAGAACTCGTGCAGGCGGGAAATCACTTCTTGCATGGATAGCGGTTTAGACAAGGGTTGGGACATAGCAGGGCTCACTCTTTTGCGTATGGTTTACATTTCGCGCATCGGAACCGGCACGAAGATCAAGATGAAAATGATGATCACCAGAACGCCGAGCCACCAGCGGCGGCGGTCCAGGCGCGTCACGTCGTCGAGCGCCGGCGGGTGCTGGACGCCGATCAGGAACAGGATCAGAAACAGCCAGAGGAACCAGCCGCTATAGGCCACGTTGGAAAGCAGGGGCACGAACTGCTGCACGACGGCAGGCTGGCCAGGGCAAAGAAGGCCAGCATCCCCACCGTGATGCGGTTGATGTAGCGTGCCTTCTCGCCAAACATCGCAAAGACCGTGTGCCCGCCGTCCAGCTGCCCCACCGGCAGCAGGTTGAGCGCCGTCACCAGCAGGCCGATCCAGGCCGCATAGCAGACCTGGTTCATCATCACATCCTGGCCGGTAGCAAAGTTGGGCAGCCACTGCCCGAAGACGATGAACTTGGCGGTGAGATAGAAAATGCTGTTGCCTTCCATCATGTAGCCGCCGCCTGCGGGCAGCTGGTCCATGACGCTGGTATACAGGCCGACAAAGAGCAGCGGCACGGCCAGCACCAGGCCCGCCAGCGGGCCGGCGACGCCGATGTCGAACAGCTTGCGCCGGTCGGGCACCGGCTCCTTGAGCTGGATAAACGCCCCCAGCGTGCCGAACGTCAGCGGCATCGGGATGAAGTAGGGCAGCGTCACCGCCACCTTGTGATAGCGGGCGGCAAAGTAGTGGCCGAACTCGTGCGCGGCCAGGATGCCCAGCAGCGTCGCCGCAAACGGCAGCCCGTTGAGCAGGAACCCGGGGCTGATAAACTCCCACGGCGACTGCACGGTCGCGACGGCGCTGCTGTACAGCGCGCCGACAAAGAGGGTGCTGATCACCGTCAGCACAAAGAGCACGGCGTTGATCCACGCCCGTGATTTCCCCTTGCGCGCCACGCCCTCGTGCACCCGCACCACGACGTCCTCAGGATTATCGGTCAGTGCCGGGGCGCAGCGTCGGCGTATACCCCAGTTCGTTGATGGTCGCCAGCCAGCGCGGAAACACCTCGTGGCTTGGCCGCAGCAGCCGCCCGCGCACGACGAGCACGCCTTCCTTTTCGGCGTCGCGGGGCACTTCCACCGACTCGACGGCCATATCGCCGGCAATCAACGACCGCAAATCACTTACAATCGGCTGGATGCCTGGCTGGCTGCCGGGCAAATTACCTGCCTGGCTGCCGGCCTGGTTATCAGGCTGCCTGCTGGCTATCCGGCGCCGGCACAGGCGGTTCCAAGTATGTCGCTTCCGTCAAAGTAATCTCACCACAAACATCTACACTCGCCACGCCCCCAAGGAGGCTTTTGCCACATAACAGCAGTCTATTATGCTATACTGCCCTCGTTTCGGAAAGAATCTGGGCTACATTCAAACAGTGAGAACCAACATGAGCCAGTCGCACCCCTTCCTCGAGCAGCTCCGCCGCCGCCCCCTCCTGGCCGACGGCGCGATGGGTACGATGCTGTACGCCAAGGGCGCGAGCAGCGAACAATGTCTCGAATACCTGGTCATCTCGCGCCCCGGCTGGGTCACGGAGATCCATCAGGCCTATGCCGCCGCGGGCGCCGAGGTGCTCAAGACCCACACCTTTGGCGCCAACCGTGTGCGCCTCGCCGAATATGGTCTGGCCGAAAAGGTGCGCGACCTCAACTTCAAAGCCGTGCGCCTGGTGCGCGACGTTCGTGAGGTTACCGGCAAGCCCATCTTTATCGCCGGCGACGTCGGCCCCCTCGGCAAGCGCCTCCAGCCCAATGGCCCCTTGACCGAGCAGGAGGTGCGCGATGCCTTCCGCGAGCAGATCGGCGTGCTCTGGGAGGCCGGCGCCGACCTGCTGCTCTTCGAAACCTTTGTCGACCTCGACGAGCTGGAGATTGCCGTACAGGTGGCGCGCCAGGTCTGCGACCTGCCCATCGTGGCCTCGATGACCTTTGCCGAGGACGGGCTGACCGTCACCGGCCTCTCGCCCGAGACGGTGGTCAAGCGGCTCGCAGGCGGTCGGCGCCGACGTGGTGGGCGTCAACTGCTCGGTTGGCCCGCGCCTCGATGCTCCAGACGGTGGAGTCGCTGCATGCGGCCGCGCCCGGTGTCCTGCTCAGTGTCATGCCCAATGCCGGCTTCCCCGAGCGAGTCGAAGGCCGTTTCTACTATCCCTCCAGCCCTGAGTACTTTGGCCGCGAGACGATGGGCTTTTTGGCCCAGGGTGCCTGCCTGGTCGGCGGCTGCTGCGGCACCACCCCGATGCATATCCGCTCGATGCGGGCGGCGCTGGACCAGCAGCTGACGGCCGAGGGGCTCGCCAACGCGCCCTTTATCTCCGGCATCGAGGAGAGCGGTCCCCAGGCGATGGCCGACTATGGCGTGCAGGAGGACGAGCAGCCCACCGGCATCCTGCGCAAGCTGCGCGAGGGCAAGTTCGTCATCAGCGTCGAGGTCGACCCGCCGCGCGGCTTCAACGCCCAGAAGCAGATCGAGGGCGCCCGCCACGCCTGCCAAGGTCGGGGCCGACGCCGTCAACGTCGCCGACAGCCCCATGGCGCGCGTGCGCATGAGCGCGCTCTCGCTCTGTATCCAGATCCAGCAGCAGGTGGGCATCGAGACGATCGTCCACTACACCACGCGCGACCGCTCGCTGATGGGCCTCCAGGCCGACCTGATCGGCGCCCGTGCCCTGGGCGTGCGCAACATCCTCGCCCTCACCGGCGACCCGCCCAGCCTGGGCGGCAACCAGCAGAGCACGCCCGTCTACGACGTGGACAGCATCGGCCTCGTCCGCATCATCGACCGCTTCAACCAGGGGCTAGATCTGGCCGGCCAGGAGATGGGCCAGAAGGGCGCCTTCACCATTGCCGTGGCCTGCGACCCGACGCGTGCCGACCTCGTCGCAGGAGGTCGACCGTTTCCACCACAAGGTCAGCGGCGGCGCCCACTTCACCATGACGCAGCCCATCTTCGACCCGCAGTTGTGGAGCGACTTCGTGCGCGTCTACGAAGACCGCCACGGCCGCTTCCCGGTGCCCGTCGCTGATCGGCGTGCTGCCGCTGCAGGGGCACAAGCACGCCTCCTTCCTCCACAACGAGGTGCCGGGCATCACCCTCAGCGAGGATGCGCTCGAGCGCATGCGCCTGGCCGGCCCCAACGGCCGCCAGGAAGGCGTCAAGATGGCGCAGGAACTGCTGCTCGCAGCTCAAGGAGCTGCCCTACGTCCAGGGCGTCTATCTCATGCCCAGCTTCGGCCGCTACGAACTGGCCTGCGAAGTATCTGGATGTGCTGGGCGTCAGGCAGTAGGTGGCGGTGCCCATAGACCAAGGTCGGCGAACATTGACGGCCCTCGCTGGGCTGTGAAGTATCATTGTGCATCCAGGCATGCTGCACTAAAATACGGCTTAGTGGCTACCTAACATATCCACCAAGCTTGGTGTGGTAACACTGCAAGCCTATGACCAGCACCGTCGCCACCAAGTTCATTATCCCAGTACTCAATCCTAGGCTGGTGAACCGGCCCCGGATCATGCAGCTGTTCCACCTGGGCTTGCATTGCCACCTCACGCTTGTCACCGCACCCGCCGGCTACGGCAAGACCACCGGCGTCGCCTTATGGCTGCACAGCCTTGACGACCCCAGTATCAAGAAGACCTGGTACGCACTGGATCCCGAGGATGACGATTACAGCACGTTCTTCACGCGTTTTGTAGCTGCGCTCGAAACGGTGGCGCCCGGTTCGCTGGCCACAGTCGCCACCGGTATCACCGTGCAGGGTGTTCCGCCTGCGAACTATGCCAATTCTCTGGCAGATGCTTGTCTGAATCTTCCCTGCGAGGTAGTGCTCGTACTTGATGACTATCATTTGATCACGGCGCCCGATATCCATGCTGTGCTTGCCCACTGCATCCAGTATGCGTCGAGCAAGTTGCACCTGGTGATCGTGACTCGCCACGACCCAGCACTGCCCATTGCGCGGCTGCGCGCACGGCAGCAGCTGGCCGAAGTGCGTGCAGATGACCTGCGCCTGACCGATGCGGAAGCGTCCGCTCTCCTCGCCCTGCGCCTACCGAATGCAGCGTCACCTGCGCTTGTCGCCGTTCTCCAGGCACGCACCGAAGGCTGGGCTGCCGGGCTACAGCTGGCGGCCGCCTCGCTGAGCCGCGAGCCCGACGGCGAGTTTCTTGACCACCTTCGCCGCCATGAGAACCTCCACGTCGCCGACTTCCTGATCGACGAGGTGCTGGACCATGCGTCGGTTCCGGCGAAAGAGTTCTTGCTCAAGACCGCTCTGGTGGCGCGCTTCAATGTCGAGTTGGCTGCCACCATGACAGGATTTGCTGCCAGTACTTGTGGCGACATCGTCGAGCAGTTGCGCAAGCAGAACATGTTCCTCGTGGTATTGGATAGAGACGGCACCCTTTTTCGCTATCACCATGAGTTTCGGGCCATGCTGCAAAACAGGGCAGTCGTCATGTATCCCGTCGACTCAATTGGCGCGATCCGTCGTGATGCCATCGACTGGTTGCTCAGCCACGGCTGGATTGATGAAGCCATCGATGAATATATCGCCGAGTGCATATGGGACCAGGCGGCGGACCTGGTCGAAACCGATCGCCATCGTCTCCAGAATAGCCAGGAATGGGACCATCTATGGCGCCGCATCTCATGCTTGCCGGATGAAGTCGTTGCCCGGCGGCCTGGGCTGTTGCTGGCCAAGGCGTGGATCCTTCAGATCTACGGCCGCTATGCGGCAATGGCACTCCTGGCTGAGCAGAGCCGCGACGTTGCTGTCATCTGATACACCATCTGACATTGTTTTGCCACCGCAGGTACTGTGGGGTGAGGTCAACGCATTGCGTGGGGCCTGGTTCTTCGCCGCAGCCCCGCTTGAGCGCCGCCTGGCCTTCATCCAAGAGGCGTTGCTGCGGCTGTCGCCGGCGCAGCAGTATGGATGGGTGCGAGGATTTGCCTTTATTTCGCTGGTGCATGTGATGCTTGGTCTTGGGCAGCGCGACGCAGCGTACCGGCAGATCATGCGTGAACTTGAGCTGGCCGATCTCGGCAGCGGAGACTATCTGGCCCGCCTTTGTCAGGGTCTGGGGAGTCTCTTGTATCTTGACGGTGCGTTGGGCGAGCTGGAGCAATTAGGGCACCGCTATCTGCAACTTGCCATTCGCTATGAATTGCCAATGGCCAGCGTGTGGGGCGCGCTTTGCGATTGGCTGGTCATTGTTTCAGCAGGGTAAGTCGCTGCCGGCATTTGAGGCGTTGGTGCCCATCTTCGACCGGCCCCAGGAAACCCACTTGCAAAACCTGCCAATGGCCTTGTCGCCTTTGGTGGCTTTGGCGTGCGAACTCGGACGCACGGATGTGGGTGCCCAAGCGATCGAGCAGGTGCGCCGGATTGCTGCAGAGCGAGAAAACATTGCTACACTCGACGAAGTCACGGCGCTAGCCGCGCACGCTGCCCTGCTCTCCGGCGATCGTCGCGCTGCTCTTTGCCTGGGCCGGGAATTTTGTACACGTCCGCGCAGACCCGACACTTTTCCAAACGGATCTTCCCTTCCTGTCAGTGCAGGTATTTATTGCGGCCAAGATTGTGCTCGCCGCCGGCTCGGCTGCTGAGATCGGTGCAGCTATCCAGCCACTTCATCACTCCTTGGAGATTGCCACGCGCCGAGGCTACCTGGTCGAGGTGGTGCAGGCGACAGTGCTGCTGGCGTGCTGTTGCCGGCGGACCGGCCAGGAAGTGAGAGCGCTCGCTTGGATGCAGCAAGCGGTCGCGAGCGGGATGCCGCGCGGCTTTCGGTACGTGTACTTCGAACAGGGCGCCGACGTTGCCGAAATGCTCTACACCATGGTCCAGCGCGGCATGTGCGCCGAGGCCGCATCCGCATTGTTGGCCGATTACGGCACATGGAGCAGTGCCAGGCAGGCGGCCAGGCCTGTGAATCTGCTGGACTCGCAGGACGGCATTACGGCGCTGACCGACCGTGAAGAGGACATCCTGGTGCTCCTGGCGCAGCGGCTGACCAACAAAGAAATCGCCAGGCGCCTGAACGTCTCCGTCTTTACCGTGCGCAATCATACGAGTCACATCTATGAAAAGCTCCACGTAACCTCGCGCAAAGAAGCGATTGCGTTGGCCAAGACACTGCACTTACTCCCACCCACCTAGTACGCATTTGGTACAGATTGGCGCTGCAATGTCCTACACGCGCTGCTGAATACCTGCTAGGCTTGCGCTCACAGTTATTTGCGCGCATGAGCCAGCCCACGTAGCGGCAGCGACGGAGATGTCAGTGTCACCAATTGCTGAATTTCAGTTTCCCGCGCTTCTCGAACTGTTGGCGGCGGTCGGCTGGGCCGTGACCGGTGCGATCGTGGCGCGCAGCCGCGGCTTCGACTTCATGGGCGTCTTTGTCCTCGCCCTAGTCTCAACCGTCGGCGGCGGGCTGATCCGCGATGGCATCTTCCTGCAGCAGACGCCGGTGATGCTGAGCGAGACCCAGTATATCGTCATTCCCTTAGGCGCGATGGTGGTCATCAGTCTCTTTGGCAGCTACTGGGAACGCCTGGCCTGGTGGGACCAATTGGTCAACATCATTGACGCGGTGGGCACGCCTGCCTTTGCCATGATCGGTTTCCAGATGTCGCTGCTGGCCGGCATTCCCCTGCTGGGCGCCTTGCTGGTGGGGCTGGTCAACGGCGTGGCCGGCGGCGTACTGCGCGATGTCCTGGTAGGCGACGTACCCCAGTTCTTCCGGCCCGGCCAGCTCTATGGCGTCATCCTGATCGGCGCCCTGCTGCTCTACTGGGGGCTGCTAGCCAGCGTTCGCGTCGACAGCAACACCGCCGCCTGGGTGGCCATCGCGTTTGCCACCGTGGCACGCTGGCTTGTCATCCGTTACAACTGGCGCACGTTTGCCGTCAACGAGTGGCAACTGCAGCCGTCACTTCAATCCCTGTCCATTGTCGGCGGCAGCCGTCGCGTATGGCGCAAAAGGTCGTCCGCAGACAAAACGACGCAACAGAAAAGAGAACGATGATGCAAGAAACTGTCATGATGCTGATCAACCTGTTTGTGCTGGTCTTTGTCCTCACCAGCATGTTCGGCACCGGGTTAAGCCTGACCATCCCCCAGATTCTTGAACCGCTCAAGGACTGGAAATTGGTCCTCCTGGCCTTGTTGGCGAATTTCGTCGTCGTGCCTGCCCTGGCCTACGCCCTCGCCGCCGTCCTCAATCTGAGCGAAGGGCTGCGCAGCGGGCTGATCATCCTGGCCGCCTGCGCCGGCGCCCCGTTCCTCCCCAAGCTGGCGGGGATTGCCAAGGGCAACCTGGCCTTCGCGGTGGGCTTGATGGTGCTGCTAATGGTGGTCACCGTCGTCTACGCGCCGGTCGTCCTGCCGCTGCTGATCCCCGGCGTGGCCGTCAACCCGTGGGATATCGCCCGCCCCTTGATCACGCTGATGCTGATCCCGCTGGCCGTGGGGCTCTTCGTTAAGGCATGGCAGCCGGATGCGGCTGGTTCGCTGGCGCCCTATATGAACCAGGCATCGAGTTTCAGTCTCATCGCGATGGCCGTGCTGGGCTTGCTGATTGGCTTCCAGGACCTGCTTGCTGCCTGGGGGACCGGCGCCTTTCTGGGCGCTGCGCTCCTCATCGGCGGCGCCCTGCTGAGCGGATTCCTGCTGAGCAGCGGCGGCCCGGGGATGCGCTCGATTGCCGGGCTCGGCGCCGGCCAGCGCAATATCTCGGCGGCACTGCTGGTGGCGACGACCAATTTCCAGATCCAGAGGTAATCGTCATCGTGTTGGTAGGCAGCGTGGTCGGGATGGCCATCCTCTTCCTCGCCGCCGGCATCTTCGGCAAGCGTGCAGGCGCCGCACCGGCAGCCCTCGGCGGCGCCAAGGCGCACGCTAGCTGAGTTCGCATACTCAGACCGTCGAGATGCAAGATCAATGAAGAATCACACCGGACTCCTGCTAGCCTGTTGTGCCGCCGGCGCCGCCAAGGCGATTGAACCGCCGCTCTGGATCTTTTATCCACCCGGGCAGGAGCTCTTCGACGCCGGCTGGGCCGATGTCCGCTTTGTGACCAGCGCGGCGGCGATCCTGTCGATCTTGTTCCTGCTGGCAGGGGGACTGCTCGGCGACGTCTACGGCCGCCGCCGACTCTTGCTCGTCGGGGTGGCTGCGGCCGTCGTCGCCAACACCTGCGTGCTCTTCGCACCGGCGGGCAGCTGGCATATTCTCTGGCGCGCGCTCGCCATTGTGGCAGGAGCGTTCGTATTGCCCCTGGCCCTGGCGCCCCTCTACTTCTTCTACTCGGGCAAGCAGCAGGCGCGTGCGCTGTCCTGGTACATCCTCAGCACTTCCCTGGCGTTGTTGCTGGCCTCGCGCCAGGGGCGACTGGCCATTGCGTTGCTGGATTGGCGGGCAGCCTACCTGCTGCCTGCGCTCATCGGCCTCGTCGCCTTTGTCCTCGCCGCGAAATATGTGCCGGAACAGAAGGTCGCCGGCAGGCGCCACGTCGTCGTCGTCGGCCACATTGGCTTGACGCTGATCGTGCTGGCGATTGTCTTCGGCCTGCTGGAGGCGACCGTGGCCAACGTCTGGCTGGCCGTAATTCTCGGCGGCGCGTTCCTGGCCTTTCTCATCGGCGTGATCGCCGTGGTCTGGTGGAATCTGCAGACGCCGCCCGCGCTGCAGCAGGCTGTGCCGCTGCGCACACGCGATGTGACGGCGCTGATCGCCACCGGCGTCGTCCTCCAGCTGCTGCTGGTGGGCTTCTATCTGCCGACACACGATCTCTTCGATCTTGCCCAGGGCCGCAGCACCTGGGGCACATGGTTGGCCCTGGCGCCGATGGCTGCCGGCATGCTAGCGCTTCACTGCTGGTCATCAACCGGCTGCTGCATGCGCTGCGGGTGGGGCAGTTGCTTGCCACCGGGCTGGCCGTGGTGGCAGTTGCCATCGGCATGATGGCGATCTCCCCGTTGACGATGCCGTACATCTGGCAGGCGCCGGCGCTCTTCGCCTTCGGCCTTGCCATTCTGGCGACCAAAACGGTCTGGACCAACGGCTTCTTCCAGACGCTCGCCGGCGATTACGTCGGCGTCAACGCCGCCATGTACAGCGCCACCCTCCAGATCGGCGCCGTCGTCGGCGCCTTCCTGGGCACCCTGCTGCCAATCCGCTTTGGTCAGGCCGCCATGCAAGACCAGCTTGCGGCGCAGCTGGGGCAGGTCGCTCAGCTGCTTGACTTCTTGGCTGCCATTATCGTGCAGCGTGTGCCATTGGCCGCCGATCCGCATGGCGAGCTGCTGTCGGATGCTTACCGATCCGCGTTGGCGGCAGGCTACACGCTGACGTGCTGGGTGCTGGCGGGTCTTGCGCTGTTGGCTGCCAGCGTGATTGCCGTAGGCGTACGGCGTTCGCTGCGCTTTCGCCGCGTGGCGGGCTCGACGATGGTTGACTAGGGCTCGCACACAACGCGCAACGGCACTGGTACATATTGGTACATTTTGAGGCCTAGATGTCCTATTGGCGTCTGCCGCTGCGTGCTAATCTTTTACTTGAAATTGCTGTTGGGAAGTCAACGCGGTATGGATCGAACTCAGGATGCTAGCAGTCGGAAGAACAGAGCAATGCGCAAGCAGCACGTCCTCTATCGTCTAGTGGTGTACTCGCATCTGGGCCCTACCTGGCTGGCGTCACTGCCTGTCGTCGACTTCACCACCTCACGCGATGCGCAGCAGGCGCCGATTACATGCATGACCCTGCACGTGGCGGATCAGTCCGAGTTGATCGGCCTCTTGGTCAATCTGCACGGAAACGGCTTGATGGTTGTATCCCTTAATCACTTGGAATCCTGTGCCCGGTAGCGTGCTGCTTGCAACACACAATTTTAACGATTTTGTAGAGAACAAGATGCCAACCAAGAAATCCAACCACCCCAACTTCGGTAAGATGACCGTCTTCCCGGCGCGCAAGATCATCACGATGATCGCATCCATGCCCACGGCCACAGCCGTGGCCGTCGCCAGCGGCAAGATCGTAGCCGTGGGGTCGCTGGAGAGCCTGCGCCCCTGGCTCGACCGCTACCCCTTCGAGGTAGATGACCGCTTCGCCGATAAGGTGTTGATGCCCGGGCTGATCGACGCGCACATCCACCCGTCACTGCCTGCTGTCGCCACGCAATTCCCGTTCCTGGCGCCGGACGACTGGACGCTGCCTACTGGGAACTTTCCCGGCGCGAAAACACCCGATGCCTATGTAGCGCGCCTGAAGGATCTGTACGCGCAGCATACCGACTGGGATACCATCCCCTTCATCTGCTGGGGCTTTCATCCCACTCTGGCACGGAGATCAATACCGGCCGCAGCTCAACGCCCTGTTTCCCGATAAGCCGGTGATCCTGTGGCACCGCTCCTTTCATGAACTCGTCTGCAACGACGAGGCGCTCAAATGGTTTGGCCTCACGGAAGGTGATGTAAAGGGCAAACCGGAAACAGACTGGGACCGCGGCCATCTTCTGGGAGAATGGCGCCGCCCCCCTCGTCGCCAAGCTGGCGGCGATTACTTGTGAGCCTGCCCGCTATGCCAAGGGCATGGCGACGTTCTTCGGCATGCTGCACCAGGCCGGCATCACTACTGCTCTCGACATGGGTATTGGCGTTTTCGGCGACCCCTCCGGGGAGGCCGAACTGATTGTCAAGACCGCCGAGGCCATAGAGGCGCCGTGCCGTGCCGTCTTGACCCCAACACAGTTCGACTTTCTGACCCGCGGGCTCAAGCCGGCAGAGGCCTTCGAGCAGGCCGAGGAATGGGCTAAGAAGTACCACGGCCGCCGCGTCTGCTTGGATCGCCACTTCAAGCCGCAGGTGGACGGCGCCATTTACGGTGGTCTTTCCCAGTACGGTTTCCCGGCAATATGGACGGCCACAGCGGCATGTGGATGGCGCCGCCCGAACTCTTTTACGATTATGCGGAGCCATTCTGGAAGGCCGGCTACCAGATCCACGCCCATATCAACGGCGACCTCAGCGCCGACCTCTTTATCGACATCATCCGGCGCCTCCAGGACGTCAAGCCCCGCTTTGGCCACCGCGCCACGCTCGAGCACTTCGCGTTCACGACCGAAGAGCAGTGCCGGCAGATGCAGGAAGTGGGCATTGTCGTCTCGGGCAACCCGTATTACCAGTTCATCCTGAGCGATATCTTCAGCGACGAGTGGCTCGGTCCGGACCGCGGCAACTATATGACCCGCTTTGGCACGCTCGAGCGGCTGGGAGTTCCCTTCACCTTCCATTCGGACTGCCCGATGGCCCCTATTTCACCGCTGCTGCTGGCGTGGACCGCCGCCAACCGTGTGACCATCAACGGCAAGCTTAACGGTCCCGAGGAACGCGTGAGCTTGGATGCCGCCTTGCGCGCCATCACCATCGACGCCGCCTGGGTCATGCGCAAGGAGAACGAGATCGGCTCGATCCGCGCGGGCAAGCTGGCCGACTTCGCCGTGCTGGAGCAGGACCCCTACGAGGTGGGCACGGAAGGTTTGAAGGACATTTCTATCTGGGGCACAGTCTTCGAAGGCGAAGTCCATCCGGTCAAGAAGTAATCAGTATACATGACAAGAGGAGAATTTCCGTGACCAACCGACCTTATGAACGCGAACGGAATTGGGCTGTCTACGTGCTGGCCGCCCTGGCCGTCATCGCCGGCATCCTCAACTTCCTGGATGCAGCCCGCTACATGGGTTGGCTGCCCATCGCCGCCTGGGGCGATATGAAGTTCTTCCTGCCCCAGGCTCAATGGTTTGGCGCCATCATGGCCGTCATCGTCGGCGTGATCTGGTTCATGGTCGCCGGCTGGATCTGGAATCTCAACCCATCAGGCTGGCTGTTCGTGGTGGTGATGGCGGTTATCAATCTCATCTTCCTGTTCCTGGCAATCCTGGGCAGCACGACGTTCAATGCCGTGGCGCTCCAACTGCTGGTGAACGTCGCTGCGCTGGTCCTGGCCATGCTGCCCGGCACCCAGCGCGCCTTCGGGCGTAGGTAGTTATCGGTAGCAGTGTTTCAAGAGTCTCAGGAGGAAAGTCAAATGTTTGGTGGCAAAGAACGTCGAGAGCAGAAGCAAGAAGATCGCAAGGAGTTTGGCCGCGGCGGCAGCGCCACGCGCTACAAGATGAAGGAACGCATGTTCTCCATCGGTGACGATTTCTGGATTGAGAATGAGCAGGGGCAGCGAGCCTTCAAGGTCAACGGCAAGGTATTGGCCCTGGCCGATTCGCTCGACTTTGAAGATCCGCATGGCAAGGTCCTGGTCAAGCTGCGCGGCAAGGTCATCACCATCCGCGGCCAGATCAAGCTGGATCGCCCGGGCGGCAAGGACGCCGTCGTCAAGAAGGATCTGATCAACATCGTGCGCGACCACCTGACCTTGTCGATTGACGGCGTGGGCGATTACGACATCCGCGGCAACCTGCTGGACCACGAATATGAGATCAAGGCCGGTCACGACAAGATCGCCGAGGTTTCCAAGAAGTGGTTCCGGCTGCGCGACACCTATGGCGTGGAGATTGAACCCGGCGCCGACGACGTGCTGATCCTGGCTGCCACCGTGGCGGTCGACCAGCTCTGTCACGACATCAACTGATACCAGTCTAAAGGCAACCCTGGAGAAACCATGTCTACCGAAAAACAAGCCGAGGTCATCTACTACGGCGGACCCATCATCACGATGGTCGACAACCGCCGCGAGGTCGAGGCCATCGCCGTCGCCGGCGGGCGTATCATCGCCACCGGCGAAAAAGAGTACGTCATGCGCACCAAGACCGACCACACACGAGCTCGTCGACCTGGGCGGCAAGACGCTGATGCCCGCGCTTCATCGACTCGCACGGCCACTTCATGAACGCGCCCCAGATCGTCAAGTGGGCCAACGTCTCGGGCCCGCCCGTCGGCCCCGATCACCAAGATCGCCGACTTCGTCCCGGTGCTGCAGGAGCACGTCAAGAAGCACGGGATCAAGAAGGGCGAGTGGATCATCGGCTACGGCTACGACCGCTCCAACCTGGCCGAGGGCCGCGAGCTGACCCGCGACGACCTCGACCCCGACTTCCCCGACAACCCGGTGATGCTGATCCACAGCTCCAACCACGGCGCCGTGCTCAACTCCGCCGCCTTCACGGCGGTCGGCTAGACGAGAACACCGAGACCCCGCCGGGCGGGATCATCAACCGCAAGCCGGGCACCAACAAGCCGGCCGGCTTCATCATGGAGACGGCCTTCCTGCCCATCTTCGGCAACATGCCCCAGCCGAGTGAGCAGGAGCTGCTCGACACCCTCGACGAGGCCCAGCAGATCTATGCCAGCGCCGGCGTGACGACCTGCCCAGGAAGGTGCCACCCACGCCAAGGACCTCAAGTTCCTGCGCAAGGGCGCCGAGCAGGGCCTGCTCTACCTCGACGTCGTCTCCCTGCCGTTGCATCCTCGAGGTGCCGGCGCTGGTCGCGGGAGTACGCGCCCGAACTTCGCGGGCGGGCCGATGGAGCTGCCGGACGGAGACGCCGCAGGCCTTCGGCATCTATCAGAACCGCCTCAAGCTGCAGGGCATCAAGTTCGCCCTGGACGGCTCGCCGCAGGGCAAGACCGCCTTCTGGACCGAGCCGCTGCTCACCAAGGGACCGGGCGGCGAGGAGAACTGGCGCGGCCAGCCGCTGTTCCCGCCGGAGCAGGTGAACAAGGCGCTGGCCGAGGTGTACGACAAGGGCATCCAGGTCTTCTGCCACTGCCAACGGCGACGCCGCCATCGACATGATGATCGACGGCGCGCGGGCCGCCGGCGTCAAGGCCGCCGACGACCGCCGCACGGTGATCATCCACTCGCAGGTCATGCGCCCCGACCAGCTCGACGCCTATGTCGAGCTCGGCTTCTCGCCCAGCTTCTTCACCGTGCACACCTTCTTCTGGGGCGACGAGCACATGGCCAACCTGGGCGAGAAGCGTGCGCAGCTTCATCAGCCCGATGACAGTCCGCCATCGCCAAGGGGCTGGTGCTGCTCCAACCACACCGACTTCTCGGTCACGCCCGATGGACCCGATGCGCATGATGTGGTCGGCGTGTCACGCGCCAGTCGCGCGAGGGCAAGGTGCATCGGCCCGGACGAGCGCATCGACCGCTGGGAGTCGCTCAAGGCCCTGACCATCAACGCCGCCTGGCAGATCCGCGAGGAAGACCAGAAGGGCACGATCGAGGCCGGCAAGCTGGCCGACCTGGTCGATCCTCGACGCCAACCCGCTCACGGTGCGAGACCGACGACATCCTGAAGATCAAGGCCGTCGAGACCTTCAAGGAAGGCAAGACCGTCTACAAGCGTGACGCTGCGTAATGACTGGGTGCTGAACTGCCATGCCCAACAGCCTTCCCTACACCGTCATCGGCGGCTATCTCGGCGCCGGCAAGACGACGCTGCTCAACCACCTGCTCCGCAACAGCCAGGGCCTCCGCCTGGCTGTGCTGGTCAACGACTTCGGCGACGTCAACATCGACGCCGACCTCATCGCCAGCCACGACGGCGAGACCATCAACCTGGCCAACGGCTGCATCTGCTGCAGCCTGGTCGACGGCTTCCTGCTCAGGCGCTCAACCGGTCGAGCAAGCGCAGGCGGCGAGATCGACCACATCGTCGTCGAGGCCAGCGGCGTGGCCGATCCGGCCAAGATCGGCCAGTACGGCGCAGATCCTGAAGCTTGGACCTGGAAGGCGTCATCGTGCTGGTGGACGCCGAGCAGATCCGCGAGAAGGCCGCCAACAAGTACGTGGGCGATACGGTCATCCGCCAGCTCAAGGGCGCCGACCTGCTCGTGCTCAACAAGGTCGACCTGGTCACGCCAGAGCAGCTGGTCGAGCGTGCGTGCCTGGCTGGCGGACCTTGTTCCAGCCGCACGTATTGTCGAGACGGTCAACGGCCAGGTGCCCCTCTCGATCTTATCGGGCAACCTGACTGTGGCGCCGCCTGCTGTCAAGGAATGGGCAGTGACAGCCGAGCACAACCATGCGGCCGATCAGACGCATGCTGAGGCGCATGACGCTATGTACCAGACATGGAGCATCACTGCTGCGGCGCCCATTCGTCGCGACAACGTGCAGGCACTCCTCGACACAGTGCCCGAGGGCGTGCTGCGTGCCAAGGGCTTCGTCTACCTAGTGGACGACCCGGACCGCCGCTACTTGCTGCAACTTGTCGGCAAGCGCTGGAAGCTGGCCGCCGGCGAACCTTGGGGCGACGGGGTACCGGAGACAAGACTGGTATTCATCGGCCTGCCAGGCAGCATCGAGCCGGCAAACATCGAAGCCCGGCTTCTTACTTCACCTGCTAACCAACCATAACGAGGATTCCATGGCGCACCACGAGTCAGAACCACAGAACCCGGCGCACGATGTGCCAACCGACCTGCCACCCAACCAGTTTGAACGGCAGCTCCCCAAGACCGCCTATATCTTCATTCTGCCGATCATCGGCGCCTTCGTGGCCTCAGTCGTGCTCATGCTGGCCGGCTTCTACGAAACGTTTCATGTGATCTTCGCAGCCTTTACCGATCCGCACGGGCATGTCCTGGAGACGCTGCGCCTGCACTTCGTCGAGGCCATCGACGTCTTCCTGCTGGCGACCATCTTGTACGTCATCGCCGGCGGTTTCTACCAGCTGACCGTCGGCCGCCATGTGCGGGTCGCCCCCTGGCTCAAGGTCGACTCGGTGCACGATCTCGAAGTGATGCTGATCGGCGTGGTCATCACGCTGCTGGGCGTCACCGGTCTCGCCGCCGTCATGTCATGGGATGGGCAATCCGACCTGCTGCCGTTCGGCGCCACGATTGCCCTGATTATCGCCGCCCTGGCCTTTTTCCTAGGACGTTCCAGCCACTGATATGAACAAGATCGAACGCCGCCTCCCTTGGATACTGGCTGGCGTGGGCATTCTCCTGCTCTTGGGCGCCATCGTCCAAGTCATCACCTCGTTGCCGCCGCGTTCGTTCACGTTCTTGACCGGGCGCGAAGGCGGCGCCTATTATCTCGGCGGCCAACTCTACCAGAAGGTTGCGGCCCACGATGGTTTCACGCTTAACATCGTGCCCACAGCCGGCTCTGTGGAAGCGCTGCGCATGCTGGAGGAAGGCCAGGGCGACGTCGCCTTTATCCAGGGCGGCATTGCCGCGCAGGGCGATCCCGAAAAGGTCAGTGCATTGGCCACTGTCGGGTATGAGCCGGCCTGGATTTTCTATCGCAAGGAGCTTGCACCGTCGACGCCGCTCGACTCACCCCTGCAGTTGAAAGGGCTGCGCGTCGCCATCGGCGAACCCGGCAGCGGCACCAATCAGCTGGCCCGCTTGCTGCTCAAGGACTTTGGCATTGCAGACGAGAATACCACGTTGCTAGAGTTGCCCTCGGGAGAAGCGCTTGCCGGACTGCGCGACGGCTCGATCGACTCGGCGTTTTTAGTGGCCAACACCGTGGCCCCCATTTTGAACGAGTATCTCCAGGAACCAAGCCTGGAGCTGATGAGCCTGGCCGATGCCAATGCGATTGCGCGGCGCCATCGTTTTCTCTCGGTGCTGGATCTGCCCAAGGGCACGCTAGACCTGGTCGATGTCAGGCCGCGCCAGGACATAAAGCTGGTGTCGACCGTGGCCAACCTCGTGATGCGTAACGACCTGCACCCGGACATTGTGCGCCTGCTGGCCTTTGCCGCCGTCGAGTTGCATGGTCCGGGCGGTTTTTTTGCCGGGCGCAACGTCTTTCCTGACACCAACAACGCAGATCTTCCGATCAGCAAAGAAGCCGAGACCTATTTGCTGCGAGTCAAGAACCGGGAGTTCACGCTCGATCGCTATTTCCCGTTCTGGCTCTCCGCCATGTTCGACCGTTACCTGCTCTTCGTCATACCCATCCTGCTGATCCTGCTGCCGCTGCTGTCGCGCAGCCCGCTGCTGTACCAAGCCTATATGAGTCGCAAGGTGAACCGCTGGTACAAGGATATCCACCGCATCGACCAGCGCGTTGACAGCATGGACCTGCAGGAAGTCGGCGCTGCCAGTGCCGAACTCGTACAAATCGATGCTCGGCTGATGCACGAGCTGTCCCTGCCGAACAGCTACATGCCCTGGTTCCTATGATCTGCGCACCCACATCGACTACGTGAACCGCCGCCTGCAGGAGCGCAGGACAGCGCTGCCAACAGTTGAAGCGATGCCGCAAGCGAGCTGACTAGCTCTGGCCTTGCTTATGTTTGCGCCGGCGACGAGGGCAGCGCCTGCGATTGCTTTAACTCACCCTGCAGCCAGTCCAGGTAGGCCTTCCCCCCGGCCACGACCGGGGTAGCCAGCAGCTCCGGCACGTCATAGGGGTGTACCTGCTGTAGGACAGCGCTCAGCTCCTCTCAAACAGGTCGGCGCGCGACTTGACGATGCACAGCCACTCCTCGTTGACCTGCACGTCGTTGTCCCACCAATAGGTGCTCTTCACGGGGCCACGATCTGCACGCAGGCCGCCAGCCGCTGGCTCACCAGCGCTGATGCGATCGCCTCCGCATCCTCCGCATTATCCACTGCCGTCGTCACCTGGATAAACGCCATCACCCTCTCACCCCCTGCCCCCCTTCCCGGAAGACCCCCCTCTTCCCGGAAGGGGGGGCTTCCCGGAAGCCTCGTTTTATGTTGCTACTACAAACGAGATCGTGCGCGTCCGGTCGTGAGAGATGCTCACCGACCAGGTGCCTAAGCCCAGGCGAATGGCCCGCTCCATGGCGGCGTCGTGCAGCTGCAGCTGAGGGGCGCCGGTCTCGGGGTCCTTGCATACCTCGAAGTCGCGCCAGTCGATTCCGTTGCGCCATACGCCGGTCCCCAACGCCTTGGCGGCCGCTTCTTTTGCGGCGAACTTGCCCGCCAGCGACTCAATGCGGCCGCAGCTCTGGTCGACCTCGGCTGCTGTAAACACCCGGTTTAGAAAGCGCGCGCCGTGCCGGTCGATCGCCCTGCGCACCCGCTCGATCTCGATCAGGTCAACGCCCGTCCGCAGCATCTGGCCCCGCTACCACTGTCACGCACCGCTCCGGCCGCAGGTACTCGGCGCACACCCGCCGCACGTCGTTAGCCGTCACGCCATTGATCAAATCTTTGTAGCGCAGCAGGTAATCGAGCCCCAAGTTAAACCACTCCATGCTCAGCAGCGTCCCCGCCACCCCTTCGTTGGTTTCCAGGGTCAGGGGCAGCACGCCCGTGAGATAGGCCTGGCTGTCCGCCAAATTCTTCGTCCTCGACAACTTCTCCACCACAATCCGGGCAAACTCCTCTTCGATGCTTTCGATGGCCGCATCGACGTTCGCCGGGTTGACCCCTGCCCCTGCCACCCAGACGCCCCCAACCAGCTCGGTCATGAGGCTGCTGTATGCGTAATATGCCAGCCCCTGCTCTTCGTGCACCGTGTACCCAGCCGCCCCATCATGCCAAACTGCCCGAGGATGCAGTTCGCCACGCGCACGGCATAGAAGTCAGGGTGGCTGCGCCCTATTGCCGGGACACCGACCACGACGTCCGACTGGACCTTGTCGCTCATGGCCACCGCCGTGCGCTGCGTGGTAGCTGCTGAACCGTGGGCGGCGCCGACGTGCGCCGTCCCTGCGGCCCATGCCAGTCGCCGAATTTGCTGCCCAGCAGGTCCAGGACCTCCTGCGCGTTGACGGCCCCTGTCACCACCATCACGCCCTGGTCGGGCGTAAAGTGCGCCTGGTAGAAGTTGGTGAGGTCGCTGCGCTTGAAGGCCGCCACTGTCTCCATGTACCCGCTGGTCGCCCGCCCATAGACGTGGTCGCGGCCGAACATCGTCTCGTAGAAGCGCAGGTTGGAGACGCTGCCGGTATCCT
>CAWBRX010000029.1:0-39703 GCA_963791135.1 uncultured Chloroflexia bacterium | reverse complement strand
ATGCTGGTTGCCGGCAACGCAAGCTTACGTTACCATCCGGTATGAACACAGGCGCAGCCATTCAAACAGATGGGCTCAGCAAGCACTACGGCAAGCGTAGCCGCCGTCGAGGCGTCTCGCTGCGCGTCGGGCACGGGAGATCTACGCCTTCCTGGGCCTCAACGGCGCCGGCAAGACGACGACCATCCGCATGCTGCTGGGCATGATCCGGCCGACCGCGGGCGACGGCGCGGGTGCTGGGCACAGCCGGTCGGCGCGCCGGGCAGCCGGGCAAACCCGTGGGCAGTCGGTGGGCTACCTGGTGGAGACGCCGCATGCCTATCCGGAGCTGACCGTGCGCGAGAACCTGGAGGTGGTGCGCCGCCTGCACCCCGGCACGCCGCCGCAGGCCGTAGCCGGCATCATCGAGCGGCTGGGGCTGGGCACCTACGCCGACCGGCGCGCCGGCACGCTCTCGCTGGGCAACGCGCAGCGGCTGGGCCTGGCCAAGGCGCTGCTGCACAACCCCGAGCTGCTGCTCCTGGACGAGCCGGCCAACGGCCTGGACCCGGCCGGCATCGTCGAGATCCGCGATCTGCTGCTCGAGCTGGCGCGACGAGCAGGGCGTGACGGTCTTCATGTCCAGCCACATCCTGGGCGAGGTCGCCCGCGCTGGCGCAGCGCATCGGCATCATCCACCAGGGGCGGCTGCTCGAGGAGCTGGACGTCGACGAGCTGGAGCGCAACCGGCGCCGGCGCCTGGTGGTGCGCACGCGTGACGCGCAGGGCGGGCATGGCCGTCCTGGCAGGCGCCGGGTTACCACGTCCGCCAGGGCGACGACCTGCTCGAAATCACAGATGCGGCCGCGATCGAACGGCCCGACGAGATCGCCGCAGCTGGTGCAGGGCGGGCCACCCGCCGACCATGCTGCGCGTCGAGCAAGAGGACCTGGAGCAGCTACTTTCTGCGCCTGGTGGGCATGGAAGAGGGCGCCGCATGAACAACCTGCTGCAGGCGAGCGCAAGTCGAGCTGCTCAAGGCGCGCCGCTCCAGGGTGCCGCTGTTCACGGCGCTGGCGCTGGCCATGGCGCCGCTGGCGGGCGGCTTCTTCATGATCGTGATGAAGGATCCCGAGCTGGCGCGGCGCATGGGCATGATCAGCGCCAAGGCGCAGATCGTCGGCGGCGCGGCCGACTGGCCGACCTACCTGGGCCTGCTGGCGCAGGCGGTGGCCATCGGCGGCTTCATGGTGTTCAGCATCATCGCCAGCTGGGTGTTTGGCCGCGAGTATTCCGACCAGCACGTTCAAGGACCTGCTGGCGCTGCCGACGCCGCGCACGACCATCGTGCTGGCGAAGTTCGTGGTGTGTGTCGTGTGGGGGGTGCTGCTGGCGCTGCTGGTTTACGGGCTGGGCCTGGTGGTCGGCGCGCTGGTGGGGCTGCCGCCGGTGCCGTCTGCGGTGATCCTGCAGGGCAGCCTGCACCGTGGCCGGGGCGGCGCTGCTGACCATGCTGCTGATCACGCCCGTCGCCTTTTTCGCCGGCGTCGGGCGTGGCTACCTGGCGCCGATGGGCATCGCCATCTTCTTCGTCGTGCTGGCGCAGGTTGTGGCCGCGGCGGGGTGGGGCGAGTACTTCCCCTGGGCGATCCCTGCCTCTATACGCGGGCATGGCGGGGCCGGAGGATTCGCAGCTGGGGGTGATCAGCTATGTGATCGTGGTGGCGACGGCGGTGATTGGGGTGGTGGGGACGCTGTGGTGGTGGGAGAGGGCGGATCATACGGGGTAAGAGAGGGGGATGTTACAGGTCGAGCAAGAGAGTCTCACCCAACCTATACAGATCTGCGATGAACGTGTCCTTATCAGGCGGCTCTATCCACCGAACCAGAGACCAATCCCTTTCTGTTGTCGAGCACAGGATACGGGCAATGTCAGCCGGAAAGATGCCAGCCGCCTTGCTGTTTGCATCCTCGATGGCTGGTGCGAGCGGCATTTTCAGCGTGCAGCAGAACCCCCAAATGTCGGCAAGATCCTTAGGTTCTTCTCTACCGATCAATGCAGAGATCTTGTTTGCCAAGATATTCTCGGCGCTGTCAAGCCGCCCTAAGATCGGATGGGTTGCGATTTGGCCGATATCGCGGGTACGTCGTTCGATTCGAGCTTCAGGTTATCTTCGCGATTTCAAGACTCGCCGAACGTATCGTTCCTCACGAACCAGCACGCGTGTAATCCAGCGGTCGCTGCGAGCACATACGTCGATGATACGGGCAGACCACAAAGGGAAATGGGATCGTCGTCGACAAACAGGTCGAGATCATCAGAAGACGTTCGGCTAGGTTAGACGTCAGAATCTGCCACTGCCAGATACAGCTGCTGTCATTCAGGCCATCCGACAATCGCGCTGCCCGTGCAGCTCCCGCAAAGTCGTCGTCTTCGGCGTAGACCTCGGCATACAGCGCTGCCGATTCATGCAGTTGGCGCTGCTCGATATCACGCTGCAACTGCAGCAGCGCCGCCTGGACCATGGCGCTCTTATCCGTTGAAGCCGTACTGGCGATGGTGGCTCAGGAATTCGAGCAGCGGTTCGGCCAGGCTAAGCTCGACCTGTCGCATAGACATCCTCCAACTGTGGACCAAAACTGACCTACACGATTCTGGTCCCCAATTATGTATGCACGTTCGAACATAGGCAAAGCATAGCAAGTGGTGGAGCAAGCTGAACCGAATCGTGCGCAGGCTGCGCCACCAGGTCGGGCGACGGGAGGTCTGCAGTGGTGATTGATGGCGCCACCGGTCATGCACGCGCGGCATGTCCCCGGGACCTGCGAGGTCCCGGGGACATTAAGTCTAGCGCAGGATCAGGTGGCTGTCGCCGAATTCGTGCCAGAGGTAGCCGTGGGCGACGGCTTGGGCGTAGGCGTCGCGGATCAGATCCTGGCCGGCGACGGCGTAGAGCATGGCGAGGTGGCTGGCCAAGGGGTCGTGGAAGCCGCTGATGAGGCCGTCTACGGTCGCGACGCCGCGGGCGGGGTGGATGAAGGTCCGGGTGAAGCCCTGTGTGGGCCGGACTGCGCAGCCGTCCCACGCCGATTCGAGCGCACGCACGACGGTGGTGCCGACGGCGATCACACGCCGGCCTTCTTTGCGCGCCTGGTTGACGGCGTCGGCCGCAGCCTCGGGGACGGCGAAGGGCTCGGCGTACATCGGGTGCTCCTCCAGGCGGCTGCGTCTCGACCTCGAGGCTTGAGACCCCGGTGTGCAGGAGCACGCTGGCGATCTGCACGCCCTCGCTGCTTGAGGCTTTGCAGCACGCGCTTCGTAAAGGGGCGGCCGGCGGAGGGCATCTCGGCGCTGCCGGGCACACGGGCGAAGATGGTCTGGTAGGCAGAGAGGGGATAGGGATCGCGCACGTAGCCGTAGCGGATCGGCTCGCCCCAGCGGTGCAGGAGCCGCCGTGCCTGCTCGCCCAGCTGCACAAAGCGCAGGCGCGGCAGGCCCGGATACGGCGCCAAGCACGGTGGCCGGCGACCCGGCGACGGCGATCGTCTCCCCTACCTCCAGCGGCAGGGGCCCAGGCCGGTCAAAATCCCAGCGCGGCTCCGCCAGCCAGAGGCCGCGGCCGTAATCGGTGGATAGATTCAGCCGGAAGCTGCCAATCGCAGCCACGGCCGGCAGGCTGGCCGGCAGCGTCGCCGACCGGTTTACGACCAACAGGTCGCCGGCCTGCAGATATTGGGCCAGGTGCATAAACCTGGTGTGCGTGTGGCCCGCCGGCGTGCTGACCATCAACCGCACCTCGTCACGTGCCAGCCCGCGCAGTTCGGCGGGGGCGGTGGCCTGGAGTTCCTGGGGGCGTTCAAACGAAGTTCGTCGCGTTGCATACATCGTCCTGCCTTTCCAGCAAGGGAATTGCATCATTCTGGTGCCTGCGATCGGTCCGTTCAGTTCGCAATGCACCACATCGCCGGAGAAGCGCCACGTGGGCCGTCACGCACGAGTCAAGGTTCAGACACCCACACGTCGGCCTGGGCCTTGAAGCGGCGGCCGTTGACGGCGGCGTGCTCCTGCCCCAGCAGCCAGGCCCAGAAGGGCAGTGTGACCTCGGGCAGCGGGCGGTCGGAGATGTCCTCGCCGGGGAAGGCTTCCTGGTGCATCTGCGTGCGCAGGTCGCCGGGGTCGACGCTCACGACGGCGACGCCGCTGTCTGCCAGCTCGTTGGCCAGCGTCAGGCTCGCCAGGTCGAGCGCCGCCTTGCTGGCGCCGTAGCCGCCCCAGCCGGGATAGCCGCCGACGGCGGCGTCGCTGGAGATATTCACGACCAGGCCGCGGCGGCGCTGCAAGAGGGGCAGCGTGGCCTGCACGAGGCCGATCGGTGCCAGGAAGTTGACTTCCAACACCTGTTCGAGCGATTCCAGCGGATATTCCGTCAGCGCAGGTAACGGGCTTGGCCCCAGGATTGAAGCGTTATTGACCAGCAGGTCCGATCCGCCCAGTTCCTCCGCCGCCTGTGCCAGCGCCCGCCGGTGACCGGCATCGGCCACGTCGCCGGCCAAGGCGATCGTCCGGCCGCCAAACTTGGATAGCTCGTCTGCTGCTGCATCGAGTGCCTCGCCTCCCCGCGCCGTCAGAATCAAATTCGTGCCCTGCGCCGCCAGAAACTGCGCCAATGTCTTGCCGAGACCGCGGCTTGCGCCGGTAATGAGGGCTGTTTGTGTGTGTGTCATCTATGTCGATCCTTTTCTCGTCACGGCCGTCTGCCGTGCACATGTACTGTACCGCCGGAGAGGGGCGCGGCGCATCGATCGCAGGATCAGAAAGGCGCCTGTACGTTGGTACAGGGGGCGTGGGGCGGGTCAGGGGAGTGAGCGCCGATCTCTGCAAGTTGGTGCTTGACAAATAGCCGGCGCTCTCTATAATGGAGGCAAGGTATATAAACGTCTATATACTTTTCTCCACTTTTTGATCCCGATCACATAGAATACCGGTCCGAGCCCTGTAGGTTCGACCGGCGACAGTCATTCTTGGGAGCTTCCATGGTTTACCCAGCATTGGATCGCACCGGACCGGCGCCGATCCATGGGCAGATCAAACGATGGATGGAAGAGCAGATCCGCACTGGCGTGTGGCCTGCGCGCTTCAAGCTCAAGGCTGAGGTGGACCTGGCGCGCGACCTGGACGTGAGCCGTGGCACGGTGCGCAAGGCCATCAGCGACCTGATCGCCGAGGGTCTGCTGACGCAGACGCACGGGCGCGGTACATTTGTCACCCCGCACGTGGTCGAACAGCCGCTGGCGGACCGGTTGGTGACGTTTTCTGAAGACCTGATCAGCAAGGGTATCGCCTACGAAACACAGGTGTTCGAGCAGGCAGTTACTACTGCCAAGGGCCGGGTAGCTGCACTGCTCAACATCGCACCCGGCGAGCGCGTCTTCTACCTGAAGCGTGTGCGGCAGGTTGAAGGTGAGCCTGTCGTCTTTCTCAATAACTACGTGGTGTATGCCCAGTGCAAGGGGATCGAGCGCACCGACTTCAGAACCGAGCGCCTGTTCCAAGTGCTTGAGGACGGCTATCAGTGCAAGCTGTTGCGCGGCCAGCGCACGTTCCAGGCATTGGCGGCCAGCGCCGAGGTGGCGGCGCTGCTCAACATGAGTGAGGGCGATCCGGTCATGCACGTAGAGCAGCTGACGTTTCTAGAGGACGGCGCCGTCATCGAATGCTCGGATCTCTGGCTGCGCGGCGATTGTTTTCGATTGGTGGCGGCGGTCAGCCGCACGGGCAAGGGCAATCTCGATTTGGCCGTAGCGGTCGTGTCAGGTGCCGCGCCCGGGACGAATCACGTAGAGGAGCCGAAAACCAGGCCATGAAGCAAGTCTTTCTTCCCGGCGACAACGAGCGCGGCCGCTGGATGCGGCTGGATGCGGCTCGCATTCTGAAACGCTACTTTTTCTGCGAACGATCGCTGATTCTGAGCCAGGGCGGCTGGCTGGCGGGCATCGCCGCGTTCGATATCAAAACGCTGCTGCCCGTATTTTTCTGGCAGGATGCCATGATCGCGCACACGCTGCGCGAGCGGGTGTTTGAACTGCGCTTCCCGAGCCGCATGATGGAAATTGGGGACGACGCCCCACTGATCGAATTGTTTGACGCCGCGCAGGATGCTCCAAGCGCAGAGGCGTTTGTCCTGTCGCTGGCGCGGCTGTACAAGCCGGCGCTGCTGGCCGCCTATCGCGAGTACGAGCAGTTGGCCGACGTGTTGGCGGATGGCCCGATCCTGCGCGCGCTGCGCACAGCCATCGACGAGAAGACTGAGCAGATCGCCGCCTTGACCAGCATGGCACAGGCGATGCTGCTGGCTGCACCGGAACGAGCACAGGCAGCGGAAGCGTGGGTAGCGGGGCTCGGGGTGCGCCTGATCCAGGTCGGCGGCGTCGGTGTAGCCCCACCGCAGCCGGCGGCCCTCCCCGCCGATCTGCCCGGTCGCACACCTTTTCAGCTCGCCGAGATCGCAGCCCGTGACCCGGCATATCATCTCTGCCGCTACTACTGGCCGGACGTGGTGGATCCGAGCTTCCCTTATGGCGAGGGCGTGCAGCTGCAGTTGCGCAGCGCCGTCAGCCATATCAACGAAGTATGGGCGGTGGAAACCGGCGGCGCCATCCTGCAGGCATTCGGCGATGAGTTGGGTTGGGAGTTCATCTTTGACGCCGCTCGCTGGACGTATGACGAGAGCCGCCACACGCGCATGGGCTATGAACGGCTCAAGACGTGGGGCTACCAGCCGCAGGAGATCCCATTGGGCAGCTACATCTACGACAGCGCACGCGGCCAGGACCCAGTAATCCGGCTGGGAATGCTGCACTATTTCGAAACCAAGAATATCGGCAAGAAGACCAAGCGGGCCGAGGCGTTTGCTTCGTACGACGACAAGCTCAGCCAGCACGACATGGACTTCGATTGGGCCGACGAGACGATTCACGCCGCCTACGGTCACCGCTGGTTAGACGCGCTGCGGGCGCTGCACCCTGACGCAGTGCCTGACATTGACGCGATCCGGCAGCAGTGTGATGCCCTGGTGGCAGCGGAGGTGGCGGCCGCCGACCCCGGCAGACCGCAGCGAGATCTATGCAGTCGCACAGGCGATGCTCGCCAAAGTAGAGAAGTGAGGAGCGGTACGTGAGCAACCATGCACCCACAGTGAATCAGATGCGAGGCAATGGGGTGACGGCCGGCGACCGGCTGCGCCGTGTCCTGCGGCGCGCGAGACGGGCGTGCTGGTGGCGCTGCTGCTCATGTGCCTGTTTCTCTGGCAGGCCACGCCGGCCTTTATGACCGTGCGCAACTTGCTCAATATCGGCCGCCAGGTGTCGCTGATAGGGATCATGGCGATCGGGATGACCTTTGTCCTGATCAGCCGCGAGGTGGACCTTTCGGTCGGCTCAATCTATGCATTGGCCGGACTGGTGTGCGGCATGCTGATTCTCGCCAATTGGCCGCTCTGGGCGGCGATTGGCGTCGGGCTCCTGATCGGGATGGCAGCCGGCGCCGTGAATGGGCTCCTGTCCACATACGGACTGCTGCCATCGTTTATCGCTACCCTGGGCATGATGAGCGTGCTGCGCGGAACTGCGCTGCTGATTACCGACGGCCAGCCTGTGACCGTCAATGCGACGCAGGGGGCTAATCCGCAAACACTCGATCTGTTCTACTTCCTGGGGCAAGGCCGGCTGTTCGGTGTCGTGCCCATGCAGCTGGTCTGCTTTGCGACCGTGGCCGTGGTCGGCTGGCTGCTCCTGGCGAAGACAGTCTTCGGGTTTCGCGTGTACGCCGTCGGCGGCAGCGACAAGGCGGCACGCACCTCCGGCATCAAGGTCTACAACACCAAGATTACGGCTTTCCTCATCATGGGCTTTCTAGCGGCGCTGTCCGGTATCCTCAGCCTCGCGTTTCTGCCCAGCGGGCAGGCCGGACGCACTGGTATCGGCGTCGAGCTGGACGTCATTGCGGCGGCCATCGTCGGCGGCGCTTCACTGTCAGGCGGCGAGGGCACGATCCTCGGCACGATCCTCGGCGTGCTGATCATCGGCGTGCTGCAAAACGGCCTGGTGCTGATGGGAATTTCGCCGTTCTGGCAGGAAACCATCATCGGCCTGGTGATCATCCTGGCGGTCGGCATCGACAAGTGGACGAGCAGCAGCCGCAAAGCTGCTGCACGCTGAGGCGCCGGCCGCCGACAAGGAGGTGAAGTATTCACAACTGACTATCGGTTCGCACCACTTACAAACAACCGTTCCCCAGAACAAGGAGGATTGCTGTGAAAAACATTCGATGGTTTCTCATGATGTCCCTGCTCGTCGCCGTGACGCTGCTGCTGGCTGCCTGTGCGCCGGTTGCCGCGCCGGCTCCGGCGCCTGCCGATACGGCCGCCGAGGCCACGGCTGCCCCGACCGAAGAAGCCGCGGCAGAAACCGCTACGGAAGCTGCGGCAGAGCCAACGGCAGCCGAGGCGGCGCCGGCAGCCTTTACGCTGGCCCCGGCCATTGCCGAGCGCGTGGCGAGCGGCGCAGCCGCTCCGCATCTACGTCTCCTACCACGACGTGTCCAATGAGTTCGCCCCCTTCTTGAAGCAGGGTGTCGAGAAGGCCGCAAGCGAGCTGGGCGTGGACGCCAAGTTTGTGGGTCCCGTCGGCGCAGACGCCGAGAAGCAGATTGCCGAGTTGGAGAACCTGGTCGAGTCGGGCGTCGACGGCCTCGCGATCTCGTCGGTGAGCACCGATGCACTGGCGCCTGTTATCAACCGGCTGCTGGAACAGGGCATCCCTGTCGTGACATACAACACCGACAATCCGGACAGCAACCGCCTGGCTTTTGCCGGCCAGGACCTGGAGCAGTCGGGCTACGAGGCAGCCAAGGTATTGGCGGACCTGATCGACGGCAAGGGCGAGGTCATCATCACCACCCTTGACGCTGCGGCGCAGTGGTCGATCGACCGCGAGACGGGCGCCAAGCGTGCTTTCGCCGAGTATCCTGATATCAAGGTCCTGACTACCGTCAATACCGGCACTGAACCGCAGCAGATCTACTCGGCGGTCGAAAACGCCATGCTGGCGAATCCCACCGTAACGGGCGTACTGTCGCTTGAATGCTGCTCGACGCCGGCCGACGGCGAGTATGTCAAACGCAATGACCTGAAGGGCCAGGTCACGGTCGTCGGGTTTGACGAACTGCCGGCCACGTTGGAACTGATCAAGGACGGGTACGTCGCCGCCAGCATCAGCCAGGCGCCTGACCGGCAGGGCTATGAAGCTGTGCGCATGTTGGTGGACTTCCTGAACGGCAAGGAACTGACGGATGTCGACACCGGCGTGGGCGTGATCAACCTGGAGAACCTGGACCAGTATCTGAAATAACTGTGATTGAGCTATGGGACTTCCCGCCCTCGATTCCCGGCGGCGGGAAGTCTCATGCGTATGCACCGCCTGCAATGCGAGCCCGTGGCAGACTGCCGGGCAGCAGGTATGAGACCGCTCATGCAACCAACACCTCTTGTCGATCTGCGCAACATCAGCAAGCGATTTCCGGGCGTACAGGCGCTGGACAACGTCAGCCTCTCGGTGGAGAAGGGCGAGATTCATGCCCTGATCGGCGAAAACGGCGCAGGCAAGTCGACGCTGATGAACATCCTGGCAGGCGAGCTGCAGCCGGACGCCGGCACGATTGTCTTTGAGGGCGTCCCGCGCACGATTGCCAACCCCTTCTTGTCACAGTCTTTGGGCATTGGTGTCGTCTACCAGGAGCTGGCGCTCTGTCCCAACCTGTCGATTGCTGAGAACATTGGCCTTAGCAGCGCTGCGACCAGGCCGGGCATCGCACCGCTCAGCCGTCGACAGTTCGGAAGCCGTGCACGCGCCGTACTGGCAACGATTGGGGCTTCCGGGCATAGACACCGCCATGCTGGTAAGCGAACTGTCGGTGGCGCAGCAGCAGATGGTGGAGATCGCCAAGGCGCTTGCCCGCGACGTGAAGCTGCTCATCCTGGACGAACCCAACTCGGCACTTACCCACGACGAGACGGCGCATCTCTTCGACGTTCTGCGCCAGCTCAGGGCCGCGGGCGTCGGTATCATCTATGTCTCGCATCGCCTGGAGGAGGTCTTGCGCCTCGCCGACCGTATCACTGTGCTGCGCGACGGAAAGTGGGTCGCCACGCTGGACGCCGCCGATGCAACGGTCGATGCCTTGATCGCCCGCATGGTGGGGCGTGAGGTCGAAACGCTGTACCACCGCGAGCACGCCGCCGGCGGCGAGGACCGGGTCATCTTCAGCCTGCGCGACCTGACCGTGGGCAAAGCCGTAGACGCCGTGTCGCTGACCGTCCACAGAGGCGAAGTCGTCGGATTAGCCGGCCTGCCGGACTCCGGCAAGGACGAGCTGGTGGAAGCGTGCTTTGGGCTGCGACGGCACACGGGCGAGATTGAGGTCGACGGCCGGCCCGCGGCACTGCAGGATCCCGCGCAGGCCATCCAGCAGGGGCTGGCATTTGTACCGGCCGACCGGCGGCAGGTAGGCGCGCTGCTGGCGATGAACGTGCGCGACAATGTGGTAGCAGCCAGCCTCCGCGACGTTTCGGCGGCGGGAATGCTCCAGCCCCGCCGCATGCAAGTGTTGAGCCAGGCGTACGTGGACAAGCTGGACGTCCGCATCTCCGGCCTGGTCCAGCAAATGGCGACCCTGAGCGGCGGCAACCAACAGAAGGTAATCCTGGCGCGCGGCATGGCGACGCAGCCGCACCTGCTCATCCTGCACGAGCCCACGCGCGGCATCGACGTCGGCGCCAAGGCGGAAATCTATCACATCCTGCAGGACCTCGCTGCCGCCGGTGTCGGCGTGCTAATTGCCTCATCCGAACTGCCCGAGTTGATAGGTCAGTGCGACCGCATCTTGGTCATGCACCGCGGGCGCATCACCGGCGAGTTCCGGCGCGCAGACGCCGCCGAAGAGCCGATCCTAGCCTGCGCCATGGGGCAGGCCACACATTTCTACACGTCATGAGAAGGGAGATTCGTATGGTGGCACCGGTGATCACCGTCGTCGGCAGCTTCGCCGTCGGCATGACGATCCGCACCTCGCATATGCCGCACTTTGGTGAGACGCTGGTCGGCGCCGATTTCGATATGGGACCAGGCGGCAAAGGCTCCAACCAGGCCGTCGCCGCCGCCAGGCTGGGGGCGCACGCCTTCTTCGCCGGCCTTATCGGCGCCGACAAGCTGGGGGAAATTGCAACCGACCTCTATGCGCGCGAGGGTGTGGACACGACCTACCTGCACAAGACGACGGCCATGGCGACGGGTGTCGGCTTTATCATCCTCAACGAACAGGGTGAAAACGGTATCATCCTGGACATGGCCGCCAACAAGCTGGTCGATCCGGCCTTTGTCGACCAGGTGGAGGAGCAGATCCGCCACAGCAGCGTGGTGATGAGCGTGCTCGAGCTGCCCGTGCCGGCCGCGGCACGGGCGATGGAGCTCGGGCGCAAACACGGCGTGCGCACCATCCTCAATCCGGCGCCCGCGGCGCCGCTGGACGATGCGGTGCTGCGCTGTGTGGACTACCTGACGCCCAATGAGACAGAGCTGCGCATCCTGATGGGGCTGTCGCCGGCCGATTCGGCGCCGACGCACGAGCTGGCCCAGAGGCTGCGACAGCGCTTTGGGGGTACGCTGATCGTCACGCTGGGCGAGAAAGGCTCGCTGGTGATCGACGATGGTGGCCAAACCCATGTGCCGGCCGCGGCGGTTGAGGCGGTAGACACAACTGGAGCCGGCGACGCCTTCAATGCCGGGCTGGCCGTAGCCCTGGCCGAAGGAAAACCTCTGCTGCAGGCCGTCCAGTTCGCCAGCGGCTGCGGCGCACTCGCGTGTACCAAGCTGGGCGTGATCCCGGCGCTTGCCGCGCGGGACGCCGCCGACGCCATTTACGGCCAAACCTTTGCGTAGCTGATTCCTAACCCGTGCCTGATGCAGGCCAACCAGAAAGCAGGAAACCGATGAAACGCGGCGCCATTCTTAATGCCGAACTGAACCACGCCATCGCCAGCATGGGCCATGGCGACCTGATGATTGTCTGCGATGCCGGCTTTCCCATCCCCGAAACCGTCTGGCGCATCGATCTTGCCCTGATCCCCGACGTGCCGGACCTGGAAACGGTGCTGCAGGCGATCTGCAGCGACCTGATCGCCGAGCGCGTCGGCTATGCCGCCGAGATGGCGGAGAACAATCCGCCGCTGTTGGCCAAGGTGCAGCGCATCTTTGCCGACAGTGATTTTACCCCCATTCCCCACGCCCAAATCTTGAGCGAGATGGCGGCGCAGGCCAAGGTTATCGTGCGCACAGGCGCGTTCGATCCCTGGGGCAACATACTGCTTTATTCGGGGGTGGACGCCCCTGTGTGGTTCTCCAAACCAGGCCTCAAGGTTCCCGAGGTGTACCGCAAGCGCGTCGAGCAGATGAATCGCGGCAAATAGTGAGTAGAGCAAAGGACCGCAGCATGTCGAATCCGCAGCGCACCGGCAGCACAGTCACACCTCGTCAAAGGGTGCTGACCGCGCTGCGCCACGAGCAGCCGGACCGCCTGCCGGTGGATTTTCTGGCCACGCCTGAAATCTGGCGGCGGCTCCAGGACCGGTTGGGCGTACAGAGCCGGCCATTGAGCGACGAAGACTTCTTCGATCCGGCCTGGGAAAGCATCCTCCAGCGCTTCGCCGTGGACTGCCGTGTCATCTCCTACGACCAGTTCTGCCGTCCGCCGGCGCAGGCGCTGCTTCCCGGTGCGCGGATCGACTGGTGGAACGCACTCAGCCGATCGACGCCCAACCGCATGTGGCGGCAGGAGCTGCCCGACGGCACCGCGCGCGATATCTGGGGTCATGTCATCCGGATTGTGAACAACCCCACAGGGGCGTACGAGGAATATGCCGTCTGGCCGCTTGCCGCTGCCGGTTCAGTCGAAGACCTGAAGAGCCATCCCTGGCCTGAGCCGGACTGGTGGGACTTTACGCCGCTGCGCGGCCTGCTAGCCCAGTATGATGCGCAGGAGGAATATCACCTGCGTTTTCGCATCGGGTCCGTCTTCGAGATAGCATGGCAGCTGCGCGGCATGCAGGAGTTCTTGATGGACATGGTCAACCAGCCGGAGATTCCCCAGTACATCATGGAGCGGCTGACCGAGATTTATGTCGAGAACACGCGCCGCGTGCTGGAGCTGGCAGGCGACCGATTGGACATGGTCTACTTCTACGATGACGTGGCCACGCAGCAGAACCTCATGATCTCGGCGCGCATGTGGCGCCGGGTAATCAAGCCGCTGCACCAGCGCATCATCGACGTGGCGAAGACATACGGCAAGCCGGTCATGTATCATTGCGACGGTGCCCTGTACCCACTGATTCCAGAGCTGATCGACATGGGCGTGGACCTGCTCAACCCAGTGCAGGCCGACGCCGCCGGGATGGACCCACAGCGGCTCAAAGATGAGTTCGGCGACCGCCTCAGCTTTCATGGCGGTATCGACATCATCAAGACGCTGCCGCGTGGCAGCGTGGGCGATGTAAAAGCGGAAGTCGCCGAACGCATCCGCGTGCTGGGCAGGAACGGCGGCTACATCCTCGCCAGTTCGCACCATATCCAGTCGGACACGCCGCTGGACAATGTTTATGCCATGTACGACCTGACCGGCCGCACACAGCCGGCAGCAGAGACGGAGAACACCAATGGCTGACAACCGCGCATCCCCTGATCTTCACCCTGATTCTCGCCCTGACTCCGACTCTGATGCGCTGCTTGATGCTCTGTACGATGCGGTACTCGACGGCAGCCGGCCGGCGGCGGTGCGCAGCGTGGAGCAGCTGATCGCCGCCGGCGTGGAGCCAGACAAGATCCTCTACCAAGGCATGATCCCCGCCATGAATGAGGTGGGGCGACTGTTCGAGCAGGGCGAAGTGTTCGTGCCGGAGATGTTGGTGTCGGCGCATGCCATGAAGGGCGGCATGGAGCTGCTGCAGCCACTGTTGGAGAATACCGACGTCAAGCCGATCGCCAAGGTGGTGATGGGTACCGTGCAAGGGGACGTACACGACATCGGCAAGAACTTGGCAATCATGATGCTCAAGGGAGCTGGGTTCGAGGTGATCGACCTGGGCGTCAACGTGCCGCCGGTTCGGTTTGTGGAGGCCGCGGCGGAAGGCGCGGCCGTGGTCGGCATGTCGGCGCTGCTGACCACCACCATGCCCAACATGAAGGTGACCATCGACCACTTCGTCGCCGCGGGGATCCGGGAGCAGGTCAAGATAATCGTCGGCGGCGCGCCGGTAACCCAGGAATTTGCCGCAGAGATTGGGGCTGACGGCTATGGTGCCAACGCCAACCAGGCGGTCACGTTAGCCAAGGCGCTGTTGGGCGTGGCAGTCTGAGAGTGATTCGTGCGAGGCTCGCCCCACCAGGTAGGGGTTGGGAAGGTGATGGGGGGCGAGCCAGGCACGGTGCGTCTCGTGCTAGGGTTGACCCGGGCTGATGGTGGGCAGGTAGAGCTGGGGCTTGATTACCTGGTCGACCATGACGACGAGCTTGTTGAAGGCGGACAGGACCTGCAGCGGGTTGAAGGCGCAGTGGCCGTAGCTGGCGTCTTGGTAAGCGACGTAGAGGCTGCTTGCGCCGGCGGCCTGCACTTGGGCGGTGTACTCGGTTTGATGCCAGATGGGCACCACCGGGTCGAGGGTGGTGTGCAGCGTGACGACGGGGATCTTGATGCGGCCGGTGGTCTGATACTGCGTGGCCATGGTGAGCAGGGCGTCGGGTGAGGCCTCAAAGCGCGCTACGGCGGCATTCAGCGCCGCGTCGTCGCTCGCGCCGGTGTAGACACGCAAGGGGTTCTGGTTGTTGAAGGGCTGCCCGCCCAGCTTGGCCGCGGCGTCGTCGGTGGCGTAGACGTTGTACCACAGCATGCGTTCGACGCTGCGCTCGCGGGTGGCGGGATCGGTCGGGCTGTAGGCCACGCCCCCGACCTTGAGCAGTTCGTCGACCGTGGCGCTGTTGGCAGGGTTGTCGATGACCGGCTTGATGGTGGTCGAGTAGGTCTCGGTCTCCCAGGTCGTCAGCAGGCTGTCGGGTATGTCGACGGGCGTGGGCGGCATCAAGCCGGGGAAATAGTAGTCGAAGAGCACGCGGAAGTCGCCGATATAGTCGACCTGGCCCGTGAAACTGCCGTAGGGGCCGCAAAGGGCAAGCACGCCGTCGAAGACGCTGGGCGTGCGTTCGGCGAGCAGCGCGGCGATCAGCCCGCCTTCGGAGACGCCGGCCAGCAGCACCTTGTCGGCGGGCCCCTTCTTCTGCTCGAAGATGTTGACGAGGTCGATCAGGTCGGCCTGGGCCGGGACCACGGCCAGGCCGTTGACGCTGTAGCCGGTCGTGGCAAACGCATAGCCCTGGTTGGTGATGATGGTGTCGATCCGGCCCGACGCCCGGCAGATCGAGCTGGTCCTCGGGAATGCCGACCGGGCGGGTGGGCGCAACGTACCCGTGGGCGTACACCATGAGGTCGCCGTTCCAGACGGCGGGCATGCAGATGCGGTAGGTGGCGCCGCTGGCCTGGAGGCCGTCTTCGCAGGTTTCCTGCGGGGCCGGGCTGGGCGTGCACGGCACGCGGAGACCACAACGAGAGGACAACTGCCAGAATCGCGGCGACAGGCAGGATGCGCAAGATAATACTATTGTGTCGGATCATAGGAGGAGATTTTACCATAGTGGTTTATGCAGGCTTGACCAGGCCGCGCTGGTTGGCGAGGGCCACGGCCTCGGTGCGGTTGCCGGCGCCGAGCTTGGCGAGGATCGAGCTGACGTGAAATTTGACGGTGCGTTCGGTGACGACCAGGCGGTCGGCGATCTGGCGGTTGGTCTGGCCGGCGGCCAGCAGCTGCAGCACCTCGAGCTCGCGCGCAGTCGAGCGGCTCGACTGGGCTGGCGGCCGGCGCCTGGCTCGGACCGCGGCCTGCGGGCTGGGTCATGTGCTGGATCAGCTTGGAGGCGATCAGCGGCTGGAGCAGCGAACCGCCGGCGTGCACGATACGGATGGCGGCGAAGAGCTCGGCGCGCGGGGCGCCCTTGAGCAGGTAGCCGCGGGCGCCCGCCCGCACCGCCTCGACGATGCGTTCGTCGGTGTCAAAGGCAGTGAAGACGATCACGGGCAGGTTGCTGCCCTCGGCGCGCAGCTGCTGCAGAACGCCGACGCCGTCGAGGCCGGGCATCTCGAGGTCGAGCAGCATCACGTCCGGCTGCAGTTCCTCGACACGGCGCAGCGCCTCGACACCGTCGCCGGCTTCGCCGGCCACCTGCAGGTCGGGCTGGGTGCCGAGGACGGCGAGCGAGGCCGTCACGCACGATGGGGTGGTCGTCGACGACCAGGATGCGGATCATGGCGCACTCTGCGAGCGGCACGGTGGCTTCGATCTCCGTGCCCGTGCTCCGGCGCGCTGCGCACGTGGAGGGTGCCGCCCAGCAGGCCAATCCGCTCGTTCATGCCGGCCAGGCCAAAGCGATCGCCTGCCACCTGGTCGACCTCAAAGCCGTGGCCGTCGTCTTCGATCAGCAGGCGCACGTAGGCGGGGGTGGTCGTGAGCGTGATCTGGACGCGGCGGGCACCGGCGTGGCGGAGGCTGTTGGCGACGGCCTCCTGGGCGACGCGATAGAGCCCGACCTCCACGCTGACCGGGAGCGGGCGGCTGCCCCCGACCGTGGAGAGGTTGACGATCGTTTTGCCCACGGCCTGCGCCGTCGTATCGGCGGCGAGGCCGGCCAGGGCAGCAGCCAGGCTGCGCCCTTCGAGCGGTGCGGCGCGCAGATCCAGGACGGAGCGGCGGGCCTCGTCGAGATTGCCGCGTGCCAGCGCCAACGCCCGCTGGACGGCGCGGCGGGCGCCGTCAAAGGCAGGGTCGGAGGCAGAGACAGGGATCGGCGCACGGTCGTCTTCGGCGCCGGCATGGCCCTGGGCCAGCGTGTGTTCGAGGAGTGCGCTTTCCAGAAAGGCGTCGGCCGTCTCCAACTGCAGGGTGATGGCCGACAAGCCCTGGGCCAGCGTGTCGTGGATCTCGCGGGCCAGGCGGTTGCGCTCGCGCCACGGCGCCCAGCTCCTGGCTGCGGGCGTAGAGACGGGCGCGCTCGACGGCGGTGCCCAGCATGTCGCCGATCGTGTAGAGCAGGCTGAGGTCGCCGGGCGAGAGCTCACGCCAGTCGGCCGAGGCGACGTTGAGGATGCCGATCTGCTTGCCGTAGGTGTGCAGAGGAATGCTGGCGTGGTAGCGCAGGCCGTCGGTCCCGGCAACCAGGCCCTTGAGGCGCGTGCAGGTGATGACGTCGATGTTTTCGGCCTCGGCCAGCCCGCCCTCCAGGTAGGCCTCGACGCACTGGCACCAGCCCTCCATCTTGCGCGGGTCGGCGGCGAGGGCGGGGGGCAGGTTCTGGGCTGCGGCCAGGTAGTGTTCGCCGTTCTCCTCGTTGAGGAGCCAGATCCAGCCGGCGTGGAGGTTGAGCAGCTCGGCGGCCTTGGCCAGGGTGGCGCGCAAGGCGGCGTCCAGCGAGACGGAACGGTTGAGCGTCTGCGCCACGGCGTTGAGGATGGTCAGTTCACGCGTGCGCGGGTCGAGCGGAGCAGGTTGTTCGGTCATGAACGATATTGTAACGCAATCCCCCCAATGAGCTGAGCTCTCTCAAAACAGGCCGGCGCTCTTGCCTCGCAGACTGGCGGGCCGCGGTGACGACGGCGCGGAGAAAGACGGACTTGAGGGGCTCGACGGCGGCGAGCGCCGGGCCGACGGGGGTGTGCTCGACCACCTGGACGATGCGCGCCAGCGCCTGCGGGGCCCAGCCCTCGACGTTGTCGAGCAGCAGGTCGCCCAGCTTGCCGCGCTCGATCGCCATGGCGACCATGCGGTCGAAGGTCGTTTCCGGCGTATAGACGCGCCGGGCGCGGCGTTCCATGTGCAGGGCGCCGTGTTTGCAGGCGGCATAGCAGACGCCGCAGCCGAGACATAGATCGGGGTCACGGACGGCCCACTTGCGCTTGCGCCCATGCTTCTCGCCGTTTCTCGCCCTCGGCGAGGTGGATCGCGTTGACGGGGCAGGCCTTGACGCAGCGCCCGCAGCCTTTGCAGCGCGCAGGGTCGATCGTGGAGAGATAGTTGGAGGTGACGATGGCATTGCGGATATCAAAGCGGCGAATGGCGTTCATCATGCCGCAGCAGCAGCCGCAGCAGTTGCAGATATAGCTGACGTTCTGCTGGACGTTGTCGCCCGTCTGCGCCAGCCCGGCGGCCTTGCACTCTTCCAGGATCTGCATGGCCTCGCGCTTGGTGATGCGTTCGGCGATCCCGCTGCGAGGCCAGCAGCTCGGCGCCGCCGTTGAGCGTCAGGCAGGTGCGCTGGGGGCGGTCGCAGGCGCGATCCTGGTGCTGCGCGTGGTGGCGGCAGGCGCACAGCGAGACGGCGTGGCTTTTGGCAGATTCGACGATCTTGGATGCCCGCTCCCAGTCTAGCACTTCGGTGCAGTCGCCGGTGGTGCCTTCAGTGCCGTCTTCTGGGCCATCTGGGGGCAGCGCCTCTTCGCGCACGAGGGAGCGGCCGATCTGCGCCTGGCCCGCAAAGACGGCATGGGCAAAACGCTCGTCGCCAAACATGTACTCCTCGAACAGCTGCGACAGCGCGTGGGTCGGGTAGCTCTCGGGGCGGGTGCGCATAAAGGTGAACTCGAAGAACCCGATGACGACCGGCGCCAGCGCGACGTAGCGCTTGCCCTCATGTTCGAGGTCGAAGACCAGGCCGCGTGCGGCCATGCTGGTGACGGTCGCGGCGAGGGCGTCCGGTTCCATGCCGGTGCGCTGGGCCAGGCGGCGCAGGCTGATGAAGCGGTGGGAATCTGGGCGGCCAGACTCTGCTTCGTCGGGCTGAAACAGGAGTTCGAGAATCTGGCGGAGGACGGGCGAGTCGGGCGCACCGGTGACGTTGCGGTCGAGCCGCTGCTGGAGGAGGCGGTAGGCGCGTGGGGAGTTGACGATATGGCCCATGGTGGCGTCCTTTGGATATGCCTGGAGATTCGCCTGATTTACGTGTTATCATAGGCGGCGGGTGTTTGGGGGTTGTTGCGAAGGTTAGCAAGAATCGGGTGGAAGTGGGCGGCGCGGGGCGCGAGAATGGGGAGGCGAGGATGTTTTCCCAGGAGAGCGAACGATGTTAGCGACGATGAACCCCATGCCCGATAGTGTAACGACGAGCCGACTGGCGGCCAGGTTTTACAGCGCAGTGGAAGATATGCAGCACGACGTACAACACAGTGCCGATGAGGCGACAGGGTGCCGATGGGCGATACCAGTTCGAGCGACTATCAGCTGATTGCCGCGGCGATCGCGTATTTGGAGGCCAACCACCGCAGCCAGCCGTCGCTGGAGGAACTGGCGAGCCACCTGGCGATCAGCCCCTTTCACCTGCAGCGGCTGTTTAAGCGCTGGGCGGGGATCAGCCCCAAGCGGTTTGTGCAGTTTCTGACGGTCGAACATGCCAAGCAGCTGCTGGCGGAGTCACGCACGATGCTCGACGCGGCGTACGAGACGGGGCTTTCGGGCCCGGGACGGCTGCACGACCTGTTTATCAACGTCGAGGCGATGACGCCGGGCGAGTTCAAGCTCCGCGGGCACGGGCTCACTATCCAATATGGGTTTCATGCCACGCCGTTTGGCGAATGCCTGCTGGCGAGCACCGAGCGCGGCATCTGTGGGCTGAACTTCGTTGGCGAGGCGGGTCGCGAGGCCGAATTGGCAGGCGCTGCGGGCACGCTGGCCGGCGGCCGAGCTGTACGAAAACCCGGAGGCGACCGCCGCGGTGGTCGACAAGATTTTCGCCCCTGAACACCCCAGCGGGGACGCGGTCCGCCTGCTGCTGGCGGGCACCAACTTCCAGATCAAGGTGTGGGAGGCGCTGCTGCGCATTCCGCCGGGCAGCGCCTGCACCTACGAGGATGTGGCGCAGTGGGTCGGCCAGCCGAGTGCGGCGCGGGCGGTGGGCGGTGCGGTGGGGGCGAATGCGATTGCGTATTTGATTCCCTGCCACCGTGTGATCCGCAAGAGCGGCGTCATCCAGGAGTACCGGTGGGGATCGACGCGGAAGAAGGCCATCCTCGGGTGGGAGGCAAGTCACACGATGCAGGAGTCCGCGTGGGTTGACGCATCGTAGGGGCAGAAGGTCCGGCGGGAGCAGGCGTGGACGCCTGCGGTCCAAAGCCGGCGGACTTTGTGAGCCAACCGCGCCCAACTGAAATGGGCCCGGCAGGATCAGGCGGTGTAGGCGATGGCGCCGTAGCCGACGACCTCGCGGCGGGAGCCGCAGGTGTCGCCGGAATTGGCGTAGGCGAGCAGGTGCGGCTGCCAGCCGAAGTGCTGGGCCACGTACATCAGGCAGAGGACGGGCAGCAGGCCGCAGGCCTCGCCCGCGTTGGCAGCCGGCATGTCGCCGGTAGCCAAGGCCTTGAGGAAGCCGTGGTCCAGGATGATCGCGTCCTGGTAGGGATGGTAGTGGCTGAGGTCGGTGCTGACGGCGACGAGATCGTCGGGGCTGCCTGCGAGCAGGGTGCAGAGGTCGCTCGGCCACGCGCTCGGGATTGGCGCCGTCGTCGAAGAGCAGGGGGACGATGCGCGGCGCGGGGAGCACGGTTTGCAGGAACGGCAGGTGCACCTCGAGGCAGTGTTCCGGCGCATGGGCGCCGTCGTCGACGTGGTACTGCCCGCCGAGCGCCGCCAGCTGGTGCACGCGGTCCGCGGCTACTTCGACCTGCGCCCAAGGGCGTGGCAAAGGCTGCTGCGCTGGAGAGGCCGACACCGTGCACCGCCTTCCAATGCGCCGGGCCCAGGAGGTAGACCGTCCGTTGGACGTCACTGGTGGCTGAACCGGCCAATGTCCGATAGGCGGCGCCGGCGACTTCGCCGCTGCAGGCGTAGCCGGCGTGGGGGGCAACCAGCGCACGCACACGGCCCCGTGCGCAGGGCACGGCCGGCGGCGAGCAGGCGCTGCACCTCGCCGGCCAAGGTTGCCCCATTGGCCGGATAGAAACGCCCGGCGACGGCGGGCTGGCGGATATAGGCGTCGCCGGCATGCGCCGGCTCGCGTGGGGTTACCGCTTGGACTGTCATCTCCACCTCCCTGCAATCGCTGCGCCGCACGTGTGGCATTGGCCCTGTTCCAACCAGCGCTGGCGGACGTGGTAGCCGGCGCGCTCGATCAGGATCGTCCCGCAGTGCGGGCAGCAGGTGTTGCTGCAGCCATGCCAGCTGGCGGCTGCCCCAGATGTTGCCGGTGTAGACGTAGCGGAGTCCTGCGGCGCGCCCGATCTCCCAGGCACGCCGCAGGGTGGCAGGGGGCGTGGGCGGCCTGTCCCGCATCTGGTAGTGGGGCGTAAAGCCCGAGACGTGCCAGGGGATGTCGAGGCTGATATCGGCCAAGAAGTCGGCAATGGCGCATAGTTCGTCGTCGCCGTCGTTGACGCCCGGGATCACCAAGGTCGTGACCTCGGTCCAGGTACCCGTCTGCTGCACGAGATGGCGGATGTTGCGGAGCACGGGTTCGACGCGGGCGCCACAGTAGCGGCGGTATGTGTCGGGCGACCAGGCCTTGAGGTCGATATTGGCGGCGCTCAGGTAGGGCGCCAGCCGGTCGATCGCCTGCAGGGTTTCGAAGCCGCTGGAAACGAAGACACAGTGGATACCCTGGCTGTAGGCAAGCTGCGCCGTATCGTAGGCGTATTCAAAGTAGATGGCGGGTTCGTTGTAGGTAAAGGCGATGGACGGGATGGCGTCGCGGCAGGCGGTGGCGACCAGGGCTGAGGGCGGCCAGTCCTCGCCGATGAAGTCGCAGGCGGGGTCAAAGTCCTTGCGCTGGGACAGTCTCCCAGTTCTGGCACCAGGCGCAGGACAGGTTGCAGCCGACGGTGCCGATCGAGAGGATTTCGCTGCCGGGCAGAAAGTGGTGGAGCGGTTTCTTTTCTACCGGATCGACGTGGGCGGCCATGGCGGTGCCGTAGACCACGAGTTCGAGTGCGCCGTGCAGGTTACGGCGCACGCCGCATTTGCCTGCCTCGCCCGGTGCGATGGCGCACCAGTGCTCACACGCGGTGCATTGGACATAGCCTTGGTGGAGCGGGCGGGACAAGGTGGCAGGGTGGTTCAAGGCGCACCTCCATGTGGTGTTAACATTGCGCTGCACCTATTGTCGCGCAAAATTGGCGCGAATGAGTCAGCGAGTTTTCGCTGGGTGTGCCGGCGCGAGCGCGTGCCCGGGTTTGCGTCTAGGGGCGGAGCATGCGTGTTGGCAGGGAGCGGCTGCGGGCGGAGTGCGGCCTGCCGGGAGATCGCGAGGGCGTTCGGTCTGCGCGAGGTACCGAACGAGGGACGTTCGGTCTACGCGAAAGATATTAGTGTGGACTGGGGCGGAATTAAGCGGGCTTTGTGGCCAGGTGAAGCAGAAGGTGGCGCCGCGGGCGGGGTGGGGGATGAGCGCGACCTCCCCGCCCTGGTTTTCGACGGTTTTCTTGACGACGGCGAGGCCGATGCCGCTGCCTTCGACCTGGTCGCGCGGCTTGAGGGTCTGGAAGACCTGGAAGATGCGCTCGTGGTGCTGGGGGTCGATGCCGGGGCCGTTGTCGGCGACGGTGAACTCTACCCAGTCGCCCTTGTCCTCGGCGGAGATGCGCACCCAGCCTTCCTCAGGGTCGGTCGTGGTGCTTGATGGCGTTGCCGATCAGGTTGCGCAGCACGGTTTCGAGGGGCACGCGCTCGGTGATACAACTGCGGCAGGGGTCGCTGGACGTCCAGCGCAAAGCCGGGCGGGGGCGCCAGCATGAAGCCTACGTCACGCACCAGCGTCTCGGTGTCCACCCATTCGGGCTCGTGCAGGTGACGGCCCGCGCGCGAGTAGGCCAGCAGGTCGTCGAGCAGCCGTTCCATGCGCCGGATGCGGCCGCGCAGCTTCTGCAGGTGCTCCTGCGACGCGGGGGGCAAGGTGCCGGCGGCGTCCTGGCTGATCCAGGCCGCCAGATAGTCGATGGCGCGCAAGGGTGCCTTGAGGTCGTGCGAGGCGACGTAGGCGAACTGGTCCAGCTCCTTGTTGCTGCGCGCCAGCTCGAGCGTGCGTTCCTGGACGCGCACTTCCAGCGACTGGCTGAGGGCGTACAGGCGATCTTCACTCTCGCGCAGCTGCTGCTCAATGCGCCGGCGGTCGGTCGTATCGCGCGAGATGCCGGCCACCGCTTCGACGTTCCCGGCAGCGTCAATAATCGGCGTGAAGATATATTCGTACGCCGCGCTTTCGCCCGCATGCCCCATGGTGATCATCTCGTCGCGCAGGGGTCTGCGGGTGGCCACGACCTGCTCGATCTGGCGTGTCAGGCGCGCCGCTTCGGCGTCCGGAAAGTTCAGTTCCCACAGGGGTTTGCCGTAGGCCTGCTCGGCAGTCAGGTTCCAAAGATCGAGAAAGCGCTTGTTGGCGTACGTAATGCGGCCGGCCGGGTCAAACGTGTAGATACAGTCCTCGGCCGCGGAGGTGATCGCATCAAACCGGCGCACCTGCTGCTCCAGCTCGAAGGCCAGGCTGCGGAAGCGCTCCTCGCCGGCGCGCAGGGCGGCAGCCGTTTCGCGGCGCACCCGGGCCAGTTCGAGGTGGGCCTGGACGCGCGCCACGAGCTCGCGGCCGGAGAAGGGCTTGACCAGGTAGTCGTCGGCGCCTGACCGCCATGCCCTCGATGCGGGCTTCGTCGCCGGCGCGTGCCGACAGCAGGATCACCGGGATCTCGCGCCAGCGCGGGTCACTGCGCAGCTGCGCCAGCAGCGCAAAGCCATCCATACCCGGCATCATCACGTCGGACAGGATCAGGTCCGGCGGGCGGGCGGCGGCCGCCTGCAGTGCGGCCGCGCCGTCGGCGACGGTTTCAACCTGCCAGTGGGCACCCAGGAGCTGGCGGAGATAGAGCCGCATATCGGCGTTATCGTCGGCCACCAGAATGCGGGCAGCGCCAAGCTGAGATGCTGCACCGGCGGCAGTGAGATAGCCCCCCTCTTTGGCTGCGCCTAAGTCCAGGTGCGCTGCCGACAGCCGGCGCGCTGCCGGCTGAAATCCTAGCCGGCGTGCCGTCCAGCGTGCCATCCAGCGCCATCGTGCCATCTGGAAGCCAGCGCAGCGCCTCTTCGACAAAGGGCATGGCGCCCAGGGCAGTCGAGGCCTGGGTCCGGGGCGTGCCGATGCAGCCGGCCGGCAGGTGCTCACAGCCGGTGGGAAGCGACACGGTAAAGACGGAGCCCTGGTCCACGACGCTGGCGGCCTCGATCGTGCCGCCGTGGAGGCGCACGAGTTCCTTGACCAGCGCCAGGCCGATGCCGGTGCCCTCGATCGTGCGGCCGCGGGCGCCGGGTGCGCGATGAAAGCGGTCGAAGACATGCGGGAGTTCTGTGGCGGGGATGCCCGTGCCGGTGTCGCGCACTGAGAGTTCGACGTGGTCGTCCCGCCAGCGGAGCGACACCACGATCTCGCCTGCAAAGGTAAACTTGAACGCGTTGGAGAGAAGGTTGAGCACGATCTTCTCCCACATCTCGCGGTCGACGTAGACGGGCTCGGGCAGGGGTGGGCAGTCGACGATCAGCTGCATGCCGGCCCGTTCGATGGCAGAGCGGAAGGTAGCGGCCAGGTCGGTGGTCAGGGCGGCGAGGTCGACCGGCTCGTAGGCGGCCTCCATGCGCGCCGCTTCGATGCGGGCAAAGTCCAGCAGCGTGTTGACAAGCCGGAGCAGGCGCAGGGCATTGCGGTGCACCATGTCGACCTGCTGATGGGCGGCAGGAGGGAGGCCGTCGCGCAGCAGGTCGTCGAGTGGACCGAGCATCAGGGACAGCGGCGTGCGGAACTCGTGGCTGACGTTGGAGAAGAAAGTCGTCTTGGCGCGGTCGAGTTCCGCCAGGGCTTCGGCGCGGCGGCGCTCCTCGGCGTAGGCCTGGGCATTGGCAATTGCGGCGGCGATCTCGCCCGTGACCAGGTCGAGGAAGCGTTGGTAGCTATCGTCCCACAGGCGCAGCGGGCTCAGCCCGACGACGAGAATTCCGGTCTTGCCTGTCGCGCCGGAAGTGGAGATGCGGAATGGCGATGGCGCGGGTGGCGGGGAAGCCGCGCACGCCGGCGGGCAGATCGGCGGCGACAGCAGGCGGCAGCGAGGCAAGGTCGTCCAGCAAGACCGGCCGGCGCGCCTGGGCAACGGCTGCCAGCGGCCACGGGCAGCCGGCTGACAGCCGGCGGCGGTACTTGCCATGGTGCCGGGCACACCGTCGCGTGGCACGGCGGGCACAAGTTCCCCTTCGTCGAGAGGAACGACGAGCGGCGCCGCGCGGCTGCCCGGTTCCACACCGGTGGCGGCAGCGAGCACGGCCGCGTTCTTGTCGGCATCGATCATGTAGAGCAGCGCCCAGTAAATGTCATGCGGGTTCGTGGCGAGGGCGGCGGCACTCAGCGTGCAGGCGTCCTGCCAGGTGCGGGCATCGGCGGTGCGCACGGAGAGCTCGCGCAGCAGGGCCAGCTGGCGCTCGCCGATGATGCGCTGGGTTTCCTCGGTCACAGGGCTGAAAATGCCGCCGTAGCCGCCCGCCTCGTCGACGATGGGGCTGTAGGAAAAGGTGAAATAGGTTTCCTCGACATAGCCGTTGCGCTCCATGAGCAGGAGCAGGGCCTCGTCGTAGGTGCCCTCGTCGCGGCTGAGTGCCTGCTCGGCGCGCGGGCCGACCACGTGCCAGATCTCGTGCCAGATGTCGGGCGCGTACTTGCCCAGGGCGGCGGGATGTTTGCCGCCCAGCACGGGGATATAGGCGTCGTTGTAGAGGTTGACCAGGCGCCTGCCCCACCAGATAAACATCGGCTGGCGCGAGGTCAGGATGATCCGAATGGCGGTCTTGAGACTTTGCGGCCAGGTGGTGGGCGAGGCCCAACTCGTGACGCGACCAGTCAAAGGCGCGCATACGGCGAGCCATCTCACTGTCGCCTGGGAAGATGCGTTCTAGTTCGGATAATAGTTGGGTGGCGGTTCCCTCAAGCGTGCCGTCGTGCAACCACTCCTCCAGAGAGCACTATTGAAGGTTATGAAAAGGAGTGTAATGCAAATGCGCAGTGTTGGCAATGAGGGGATCGCCCTATCATGCGGAGGAGTCGTGCGAGGCTCGCCCCACCGGGTTACAGGTGGGGTGAAGCTGGGTGGGGCGAGCCAGGCACGGAGAGTTAGCGGAGGGGGGCGAAGCGGGCTTGGAAGAAGCGCAGGTAGGCGGGTTCGTAGACCATTTCGAGGCCCTTGACGGTGTGGCGCGCGTCGTAGACGGCCTTGACGGACTCGGCGACGACGTCCATGTGCGCCTGGGTGTAGACGCGGCGCGGGATGGTGAGACGGACGAGTTCCAGCTTGGGATAGCGGTGGTCGCCGGTCTGCGGGTCGCGGCCGGCGCTGACGACGCCGCGCTCCATGGCGCGGATGCCGGAGTCGAGATAGAGCTCGCGCGGCCAGCGTCTGGGCCGGGAAGGCGGACTGGGGCATGTGCGCGTAGATGCGCTTGGCGTCGAGGAAGATGGCGTGGCCGCCGACCGGCTGCACGATGGGGATGTCCCAGTCGCTGAGCAGTTCGCCGAGGTAGCGCACCTGGCCGATGCGCGAGCGCATGTGGTCGTCCTGCACCGACTCCTCGATGCCGATGGCGACCGCCTCCATGTCGCGGCCGGCCATGCCGCCGTAGGTGTGCAGGCCTTCGTAGACCACGACCAGGTTGGAGGCCTTCTCGAAGAGGTCCTCGTGGTTCATGGCCAGCCAGCCGCCGATGTTGACCAGGTGGTCCTTCTTGGCGCTCATCCAGGCGCCGTCGGTGTAGGAGCAGAACTCCTTGAGGATGGCGGCGATGGGCTTGTCCTGCGTAGCCTTCCTCGCGCTCCTGGATGAAGAAGCAGTTCTCGGCCATGCGGGTGGCGTCCAGGTAGAGGCGGATGCCGTGGCGGTCGCAGAGGGCGCGCAGGCCTCGCACGTTGGCCATGCTGACGGGCTGGCCGCCGGCCATGTTGACGGTGCCGGCCAGGCTGACGTAGGGAATCTTCTCGGCGCCGACGCGCTGCGATCAGGGCCTCCAGCTTGTCCAGGTCGATGTTGCCCTTGAAGGGGTGCGGGTTCTGCGGGTCGTGCGCCTCGTCGATGATGACGTCCACGAAGGTGCCGCCGGCCAGTTCCTGGTGCAGGCGGGTGGTGGTGAAGTACATGTTGCCGGGCACGATAGTCGCCGGGCTTGATCAGCGCCTGGCTGATCAGGTGTTCGGCGCCGCGGCCCTGGTGGGTGGGGACGAGGTGCTTGTAGCCGTAGTAGGTCTGCACGGCGTCTTCGAGGTGGTAGAAGTTGCGGCTGCCGGCGTAGGCCTCGTCGCCCAGCATCATGCCGGCCCACTGGCGGTCGCTCATGGCGTTGGTGCCGCTGTCGGTGAGCAGGTCGATGTAGACGTCTTCGGAGCGGAGCAGGAAGGTGTTGTAGCCGGCCTCGTCGAGGGCGACCTGCGCGGGCGGCGCGGTCGATCATCTTGATCGGCTCGACCATCTTGATCTTCCACGGTTCGGCCCAGGAGCGGCGGCCGAACTGCTGGCCCATGGTTTGTGGAACGGTCATTGCGTGCCTCCTTGCAGAATCGAGATCGGGTTATGAATCTAACGGCAGCGCCGTCGCTGCCTTGATTTCGTTGAGGACAAGGCTGGTATGGATATGGGCGACGCCGGGGATCGGCGTCAGTTCCTCCATCAGCAGGTGTTCCAGCTCCTTGCGGTTGCGGACGACGACCTTGAGCAGGTAGTCGTATTCGCCGGTGACGTGGTGGCATTCGAGCACGTTGGGCAGCGTGCGGATGCGGTCGCGGAAGACGTCGACGTGTTCGCGCGTGTGGCGCTGGAGGCTGATATTGACAAAGCAGAGCAGGTCGAAGCCGAGCTTTTCGCGGTCGAGCAGCGCGGCGTAGCGCTGCGATCAGGCCGGCCTCTTCGAGGCGGCGCAGGCGGGCGTGGATGGCGGGAGGCGACAGGTTCAGGCGGCGGGCGAGTTCGGCGTTGGCGATGCGGCCGTCCTGCTGAAGGGCGTCGAGAATTGCACGATCGTAATCATCAATGGCGTCCATGATGAACGATCATACATCATACGCGCCAATTCGCTAAATTTTGTTCTGTATTTCAGGCGTTTGGGCGTGTTTAGGAAAGCGGCTACCTAGCGACTGAAGCAGCATTCAACACCCACAAGATTGTCATGAGACTTAGCATAGTCCCGACAAGGACAATACTCCAGATCGGCAGAGCCGACCGGGGGCGCTGATAGATCTTGCCAACACGGAGTCGATGAGCCAAGAGCCGCCATACGACGACTGACGCACCGAGCAAAATCCAGACGGGTAACAATGCAGCAGCGGCAGATGTAACCGGTGGGACTACTGTCCGAAACGGCTCGGTTGGCGACTCTTCGCCAGGTTGGGCGGTAATTGCCGGAGTTGAAGCTGATTCTTCAGGAAGAATGTCATATTTTACACGGAAGCCTCTCGCCAGCAAGGAGGCTGCGATCAGAGCAGCTGCGATGGTGACGATCAGCACCCAACGGCGGTCGAAGATCACGAAGTCGAAGTCCGTCACGTGCAAGGCAGGCTGCGCCGCAGCTAAGTGCTTTCGCACGTCGCGCAGTAGATGGCTGTAACCAGTCGTCACACCTTCAAGCACAAGACCAGCCCCTGCGGCAGTGGTCAGGAGCGAGCCGGATATGAGTTCAAAGGGGCGAGTACGCAGGCGGTATTCCAACGAGTAAACGCCCGCGACTTCGCTCCAATCAACCTTTGTGGGCTGCACGTCCCGCGGATACTCACATGTGATAGATTCGTCTGTACATGAGATAACACCGGGCTGCTCGGATTCGATTGGGCTTAGCCGCCGCCCGAGTACGTGCACGACAGCAATCCCCAACAGGGTATAGGTGAGCCTGTAGAACCAGATAATGAAAGGAATCGGCAGGAGCGCAATCGCAGTGATGACGGCGATATCATCCAGCTTTGTAGCGGCGTTCCAGCCTTGGAGCGAAAATAGGAATTCGCCTTCGACGATCATAGCGGTCACAATAACCGCAACGCAGAAGATCAACGTCACAATATAGGTTAACGGGAGCGCGCCGAGCAATGCCAAGCGGCGAAACCAGCGCAGCAAGCGATCCGGAAAACGAACCAAGTACTGTCGCTCTGCGACCTGTGTACTAAGCTGCCTGGCGTGGGCAGCAATATCGGCGGAAAGACCAGGCTGCTGTGCAACATCGTCGAGCACCGAGGCGATCGCGCGTCGCCGACAACGAGTCCCCTACAGCAAGATAGGCCGCCAGGCTCTGTTGGCAGGCAACAACCGCCTGCTGCACCTGCTTTTGAGCGAAATGGACCTGGCCAAGCAGTTCTGCGGTAAGGCCAACTGAGCGGCTGTCTTCATAGCGGAGAAACCTCGACAGTGCGTCGCGCAGTTCAGCCTCGGCTGCGACAAATTTGTGCTCTTCCAGCATTGTCCGCCCCAGTCCGAGGGCGACCTGGGCGCGCCGATAGGAGTTTTGAGCTTGATCTGTGCCAAGCAACTGCGTGAGGGCGGCGTAGCGGTTGCGTGCGCGCGACCAGCGATTCAGCCGGTGATCGATATCGGCCAGTACGAGTTCGATTTGGAACAAGGGTCGGGTGCTGCCGGCTTTCACCAGCTGATCGTGTGCCTGGCGATACCACTTGGCGCCTTCAGTCAACAGATAGGCTACGATCCAGTTCTGGTAATTCGTACCAAAATACCAGTTGGGCAAAAAACGCAGGCGGCGCACGAGCCGTTCGTAGACAAGAAAAGGCAGGTTTAGAACAACGTAAAGTACGGTGCGAGCCGTGCTCGTACGCTCGTAGCGCCTGAGCGTGATGCCGCCACTTGCCTCGGCAAGATCACAGTAGGCGCGCCCTAAAGTAATCATGCTGCGCACGGCAAAGCCTGACTCTTTGAGGCGCTGAAAGCCGTCCAATGCAGCGCGCTGGTGGCGCACACCCTCAGACCAGTGGTTGTGGTCCACGCACAAGATACCCAGATTCCAGCGCGCCAACACTTGCAGGAACTCATTGGGTGCACTCTCGGCTAAGCGTGCCAAAGTCCCTTTGTCACCGTCGCTTGTGCCTTTCAGCAGGTTGAGGCGTGCTCGAAAATAAGCAAGCCAAACAGTGCCCGCAGGAGTTAGCTTTTCGCGACGCTCGAGTTCGGCAGCTTGCTCAAGAAAGCCCTGGGCTTGGTCAAGGGCATATTGGTCGGCCGTGTCCTCAAAGATGCCGGCCAAACCAACAAAGGCGTTGTCAGGACTATCGACCAACTGATGATAGAAGAGTTCGCGCTCGGTACTCGTAGAGCGACTGTTGCGGCGTTGCCGGATCACCAACCAACTGTGCGAAGTAGTCAAGGGCTGCCCGGTTAAGTTCCTTGTAGCGACGAATGTCTTGATCGTCCCACCAGGCGAGGAAGTGTTTGCGCACGGACGAATGATAGGTAAACGAGTGAGCATCCGTGGTTAGGTTGACAAAGCTGCACTGCTGCATGATTTCGACATCTTCTTCGGCAACCCCCAGTGCGGCGAGCAGCTTCGGGTTCAAGCGGTGGGCGACGGCCCCCGCGCGAATTGCGGCTGCTGCGCTGATGGGCAGGCTCTCCAGGTAACGCTCCACCGCAAACCCGATAACAGCCTCCGTGTGTCTACGATCGCCGTTTAGTGGGGCCGGCGGCAGCCTGTCGGCCGGCCAACATCTGGCGCCCAATGACACCGTCGGCCAACAGGTTCATCGCAAGTGGAATGCCCTGCGAGATTTCGACTAGCTGCTGCAACACCTCGTCAGCCAGAGGCTCGGCAATCACCTGTTGGTAATAGTGCTGCACAGCTGCCGTCGGCAGAGGACCTAGTGGCATACGGCGTATACGCGGCAGCAGTGCACCAAGTTCCGGTTCCTCGGCAGTAGCAACGATCGCCACGCAGTTGGCAATTTCTTCTTGTGCCAACCAGCTAAGCAACTGGTCGCACAACCATGCGCCTGGATCTTTGAGGAATGCCTGTCCGGTCAGCAGTGCCTCCCATGAATCAAGCAGAATCACGGTTCTGTGCTGCTGAGTCAGATGCTGCAGCCGCGTGCGAAACGCTTGTGTGACTTGGGTGCGGATTAACGGCTCGCGAATACGTCCATCTTCCTGACGAACGATCTGGCTGAATTGCACTTGCACTTGCACGATATTGGCGCCAATTGCCGCCTGCGCGCCGGCGCCGAGATTGCCGATTGTGCCATTTATCTGGACTGGCTGTTGTGCGGCGGCCAGTTGCACAGGTGCAGATTGTTCGCCCGCCGCCTGAGGTGGATAGGCGGCCGCGGTCACAGCAGCAGTAACCGCCTGCTGCACAGCCGGCACGTCAACATGCGGGAGATCTCCATAGCCACCGAGGGATGTTCCAATCAGGGCTTGCAGCTCCGCCAGCGTGCCTAATTCTAGTTGGCACCAAAGATCGATTACGGCGGATAGGAAATTAGGGTAGTCGCTGTACTCTCGCCGGGTGACGAAGTCCAAGTGAGCGCACACCATGCCGGCGGCGGCGCAAAGGTTCTCGACCTCGTTTAAGACAGCTGTTTTGCCGATTCCGTTGGGGCCTTGAAGCACAAGGATGTCGCGCCCGCGGCCCGACGCGGCAGTAGCAAAGCAGAAGTCCACCTGTTCCTTGCGATCGACAAACGGTTGCAGAGGAGATCTCAGCATGGGCAGCATCTCACTTGGTTCATGACAGGTACAACGCTCATAGCAATCTACGGCATGGACTTACCAGACGCCCCGGGGCCGGCGGGCTAGGGAGCACGCCCGCGACGGCGATCAAAAAGGAATGAGAACCACCAGGAGCCCTCCTCAGCAATGGCCACCGGTTCTGCGAAATCAGGCCCGACAGACGGATCCACATTTTCGCCGACCAAGCTGGAGACCTGCCCGATGCATTGAGGCGTGCCGTCCGCAGTGAGGAGGTAGAATGTGCCCGAGGTGGTAACGGTGCAGCGAGGCTTGTCAGAAGATGTCCAAGCCGCGGCGTATGTGCCCGCTGGAATAGGGGGGCTAAACACCGACTCGTCGAAAACCTGTACTGCGCCGATGATAACGCCTTCACCCGGATGATCCTTGGAATATGCTTCTAAGTCCTCAGCGCGGAAGGAGACTAGTACGGGCGTATTCTGGGCAAGCCGCAATTTCCCCCCATCAGACACACCCTGAGATCCAAATTTCACGGGGGTGACGCCGAATGCCACGCACCCAGTTTTGCCGCACTGCTCAGATGCAGACTGCCCAGCGGCAGCCTGACCCTCCTCATAGGGCAAGACTGCACCCGTCGTTGCTGGGAAATTGAGGGTGGTAGGCTGGCTCTCAGGCCAGTTCCCGTTGTCCTTGAGTACAGACTCCAGGTCAGTCATGGGTTGCTGGACTGCTGCGATAATCTCGCTGCGCTCCTCTTCGGTCGGCTCAACGACTACGGTGGGGTCTTGTTCCTTTGGGCAACCCGGCCCGCCACGGGAGAAGTAAAGCTCGCTGAGTGTGGGATACCATGTCTGCAACTTATCGTAGTTCGCTTGCTGGCGTTCTTGTTCGACAAGAAATGCAGCCAACTTGTACGCGATTTCAGGCTGGGCGGCTCCCTTTGGGATTGCCAGCAGACGAAAATTGGGGATACAAAGATCCTGCGTCCAAGGCAGCGCATAGGGAGTCTCATTCAACGTGGCAGCCAGTCGGGCGCTAGGCGTATAAGGAGCAAGGCTGAAATCCGGATTTATGTCCGAGATGGGGGAGAACAACTCCTGTAACTGGCTGAATTGAGTGAGCCATAATCCCACGAGGTCGGGCGGCGTGCCAGCAGCAGATGCAGTGGCCAAGCCCGAGGGGAGTTCTGTATCTATGAGCCAGGATACGTCCACCTCAATGCCCGTACTGCTCGAAAACTCATCGAGCTGACTCTGAACCCACTCTTGCTCGTTTGGGGACACCGCTAGCCAAAAAGTCACCTTTGCAAACTGGCTCTGTGGTCGGTGTTCGGGTCAGTGTTGGGGTCGGTGTTGGGGTCAGTGTTGGGGTCGGCGTTAGGGTCGGCTCTGTGGTCGATGTTGGTTGGCTCAGTGGTTGGGGTCGATGTTGGGGTCCAAGTTGGAGGTATCGTTCCTCCAGGTTCGATCAACCTACAGGCACCAAGAAACAACGACAATGTGATGATGAGAAGAAGGTAAAGCAACCTGCCTGCCGGAATCCGCGTGCGGGAAGTCATCTGCGGTCTCCTTGACTGGGATCGATGCATGTTTTGATCTAAGGCACTGGTGGCTGTTGGGATGCAACGTTTGGATCGGCTTGGCTGATGTTGACCCCGATCGCTGCTTGAGCGCCGGCGCCAAGATCGCCGATTTGGCCGGAAATCATATAGCTACCACTTGGCGTCTCCGTTTCCGCTGTCTGAGCTTTTCCGGCGGGGGGTGCCGCAGCCAGAAAGATCTGGTCAGGATCAGACCGGGCCAGCAACTTAGGCGTATCCTGCTCGCCTAGCCCCGCCAGATCGATCCGATTGCACGCCAGGTTAAACGCCGACTGAACGCTGCGCCCGTAACCAAGAGCCACATAAAAAGCAGCCGAAAATTCAGCGGCAGCAACGTCTGATATCGCGGCGGTCATGCCCATGACACATTCAATGTGTTCGGCAATTGCCTCCGCCTGAGGCTGTGAATAACAGGCATTGAGGACCACGCAGCGAACGTCACTCTTAAAATTTTCAAAGAGGTGGCCAAGAGCTGTGGCAGAAACAGCATGGCCATCGCCGCCAGGCGAGGCGAGTACGATCTCACCGCTTGGATTGCCGTGGCCGCTAAAATGGACAAGCTGAGGCGCATAGCGCAAGAGTAGTTCTGCCATGTCGCCATAGCGCACAGCCCAATGAGAGTACAGCTCAAAACTTGCGCGAAACGAAGCCATGCGCAACGACTGGTCGATGGCGCGAATCTCTTCGTCCAGTTGCAGTTGGGTTGAGTTGGCAGGGTTCGCCGCAAGAAACAGGATTTTTGGCATAATGTGAGCCAATCGACTAAGGATCACGGGTCAGTTGGTCAGGCGCGATGTTTTTCCTGTGAGCGCATGATCGAGCAGCGGATTGGCTATCCGCTGCCGGACCTAGGTGACAGCTGCATCGGCGAGGGCACTGCCGTATCGTGATGCAGGCTTGTAGTGGCTAGGAAATTGTTGGGCGGTACAATTTCAGAGCAGTTTAGTTTAATAGACGTGAAGTCAACAGTATCACAGTACCCTTTAGCTGTCAACAACTATTTATTACTTGTGTAGGAGAAGTTGCGGCTGCCGGCGTAGGCCTCGTCGCCCAGCATCATGCCGGCCCACTGGCGGTCGCTCATGGCGTTGGTGCCGCTGTCGGTGAGCAGGTCGATGTAGACATCTTCGAAGCGGAGGACGAAGGTATTGTAGTTCCACAGCAGAGCAGTTGGTCAGATGACAGTGTTGGCCAAGAGCCAGCCACACCATATGCCGAATATGATGGCGGAAATCACGCCAAGGAAAATAGGAAAATCGATACAGCCGCCTCTAGATATTTTGCGCATGTAAATCTCCCGGAAATAGAATTGCGGAGTTCGCTGGCTAGGCGCCCGCCTGCAGTTTCTTACGTTTGAAGACGGCCAGATACAGGTTTGTACCGCGGCTGGTGGTCACGCGGTGATCGTCAGCCATCACGATGGGCTCCAGGCTGACCAGTTCCCAGCCTTCCTCGCCAAATGCGTTCAACAAGGGTATCAGGGTTTCCGGCGTGGGTTTTGGCGGCCGCCGCCCGCGAAACACGTCGTCGATAGTGGCGCGCACGTCGTCGGTATTGATGTCGGCGGCTAAGACAGTGGTTGTATATTCCCAGCGTTCCATAGAGATTGCCTTGCGAGTTGGTCTCAACGGAGAGGGGTCACGCCCCATGCCATATGGGAAGGCTGTCGACAGCCTGGTTGAAGATGTCCAACAGCACCTGCCCGCCCTGCACCTGCACGACGAGCGCGATGGGTACGAGACGGTACTGTGGGGGCTGGCTGCGCTGGCTGAGCAGGATATGCGTCACCTGCCGATCGTGCCGGTTGATAACGACGCCGGCTACCCTGCCTGCGGCGCGACCCTCGCCGGTCAGGATGATCATGTCCCTCTTGACTTCGACCGTCCGGTCGCGGGCATGAACTGGGCGAATGAAGCCGGCGACAAGCAGCTCGGTATCACGGTCGTCTTGGTAGCGGCCATCAGCGGCGGGAATCTGCACGGCATGGTCCTTCTCGGGCTCACCGTAACGAGCCAACGCCGCGGTCAGACCAGCACAATGCTGCCGTTCCCCGCAAAGGCGCTCGCTGGGGCCCATGCACAAAGCATAGCACCTGCGTGCGCAGAAGTATTCGACTTTTGTCGGATTACGGCAAGTTCCTGCCTGCACCTATGATTCGAGCCGCGCCTTGGCGGCCAGTCCCGCGCGGTTCAGAATCCAGATCCGCTGCCGCTCGACCCGGATGAGCTGCTCTTCAACGAACTTCTGCAGCACGCGGCCGATGACATCCGGCACCGTCCCCAGCCGCGCCGCCATCTCAGCTTGTGTTGCCCAGCGCTGGCGATACACCACATCGGCTTCGGCCTGGGCCAGCAAGCGCTGCGCCAGGCGCGCCTCCACAGTGTGCAGGGACAAATCCGAAACCAGTTGGACGAGGTGAACGACGTAATCTGCCAGCGCTTCGGCGACGCGCACGCCCAGATTGGGGTTTGTGGCCAGCACTTGTTGAAAAGACTCGCGCTGCAGCAGCCAGACACCTGCCGGCTCCAAGGCGATAGCCGTAGCCGGATTGGGGCGGCCAACAAAGATGCCCATATAGTTAAAGATCTCGCCGGGACCCAGATATTGCAGAATCTGTTCGCGGCCTTCCTGCGAGATCTTGACCTCCTTCAGCCAGCCCGAATGCAGATAGTAGAAGCCGCGGGGGGTATCCCCTTCTAGAAAGACAATGGCGCCAGCTTCGTACTCGCGCCAGACTGCCCGGTGCGCCATTACCGCCAAAACATCTACCTCCAGCCGTTCAAAGACCGGCACGACATGTAATTTCTCGATCAGGGAATCTATATCTGGCGGTCGCATGGGCTCTGTCCGCATCTCTAGTGATCGGCAGTGGGTCGATGTTCGACTGTCAAAATTCGACATAAGTCGGATACAACAGTAGTCAGCGATGTTACGATACAACAAGAGGTTCGTGGTGTCTAAACAAGCACTGGTATCCCCGGGCTCGAGTCGGCGTCTCGATGATCGAGATATTTGCGGTTCCTACGCAGAGGGAGAAAACGAATGGCCACTCAAATCGACCGGGCGCAACTTACTGGCGTCAAGGAAGAATATCAGTACGGGTTTCATGATACGGAACAGCCATTTTTCAAGGTCGCACGCGGTCTGAATCATGACGTGGTCGACCAGATCTCCGACCATAAGCACGAGCCGGACTGGATGCGCAAGTTCCGCCACGAGGCGCTCGATATTTTCTTCGCCAAGCCCATGCCAACGTGGGGGGCAGATCTCAGCGGCATTAACTTTGATGAGATTACCTACTATCTAAAGCCCATGGAAGGCGGCACCGGCAAGAGCTGGGACGACGTGCCTGAGGATATCAAGCGCACGTTTGACCGCCTGGGCATTCCCGAAGCCGAACGCAAGTTCCTGGCCGGCGTGGGCGCCCAGTACGACTCTGAAATGGTCTACCACAGCCTGCGCGCCGAGTGGGAAAAGATCGGCGTGATCTTTCTGGATATGGACAGCGGCCTGCGCGAGCACGAGGACCTGGTGCGCGAGTACTTTGCCACCATCATCCCGGCGGCCGACAACAAGTTTGCGGCGCTCAACAGCGCCGTGTGGAGCGGCGGCAGCTTCGTCTACGTCCCCAAGGGCGTGCACGTCGACATCCCGCTGCAGGCCTACTTCCGCATCAACGCCCAGAACATGGGCCAGTTCGAGCGCACGCTGATCATCGTCGAAGAAGGCGCCAGCATGCATTACGTCGAAGGCTGCACGGCTCCGATCTACACGAGCAACAGCCTGCACAGTGCCGTGGTCGAGATCATCGTCAAGAAAAATGCTCGCTGCCGCTACACGACGATTCAGAACTGGAGCACCGACGTCTACAACCTGGTGACCAAGCGCACGGTTGCCTATGAGGGTGCAACGATGGAGTGGATCGACGGCAACCTGGGCAGCAAGGTGACGATGAAGTACCCGGCCGTCTACATGCTCGGCCCCAAGGCGCACGGCGAGATCCTGTCGATTGCCTTCGCCGGCAAGGGCCAGCACCAGGACGCCGGCGGCAAGGTCGTGCACGGTGCACCTATACACCAGCTCTAAGATCGTCTCCAAGTCGATCAGCAAGGATGGCGGCCGCGCCTCCTACCGCGGCCTGCTGCGGGTAGCCAAGGGCGCCCATCATTCCAGCAGTCATGTCGTCTGCGACGCGCTGCTGCTCGACGACCACAGCCGCTCCGACACCTACCCCTACATCGAGATCGAGGAGGAGAACGTCAGCGTCGGCCACGAGGCATCGGTCAGCAAGATCGGCGAAGAGCAGCTCTTCTACCTGTCGAGCCGCGGCATCGGCGAGGACGAGGCAGCGGCCATGATCGTGAGCGGCTTTATCGAGCCGCTGGTCAAAGAGCTGCCGATGGAATATGCCGTAGAAATGAACCGCCTGATCCAGTTGCAGATGGAAGGCTCGATTGGCTAAGAAAAGCAGGCGAGAATAGCTGGCGTCATTCGAGAATGGTCGAGGAGAAACACAAATGACCAAGCAAATCATCTTTGAAGATACTGAACATTGGAGCCCTGAAGCAGGCGTCGATGCTTGGGCGAATGCGGTCAAGACGACGCTCGGCCGCAAGGGCCGCATCGGTCTGGCGCTTGCGATTGTGATCTTCGCCGTCTTTATGGGCCTCGTGAGCGCACCGGATAGGCGCGAAGCGGTTGTCGTGAAGGCCGACCTAGAAAATGTCGGTGCGTACACGACCGCAAGCCGGCGTGACCGGCATCAACTATGCAGTTGACAGCGGCCGGCTCTTCGCCGGTCACCCGGGTGAGTGGCGCAAGATTAACATGCCGGACGGCGTCATCGTAGGCGCGATCGCGATCGATGCGAGCCGGCCGGCCGACGTCTACGTCGGCGCAGCCAATCAGCTGGTGGTCTACCACAGCTCGAATCGTGGGCAGAGCTGGATGCGCGTGCCCCTGAACAATAATGGCGTCGGTGGTGTGACCACCCTGGCCATGGACAGCGTCAACCGTGTCCTGTATGCCGGGACAGACACCGCCGGCCTCTTCCGGCTGCGTGACGTTGGGTCGAGCATGATTGCAGGAGGGCAGGTTGCTTTCGACACGCCTATCGTGCAAGTCGTGACCGATAACACCGGCGCCGGCCTGGCCTTCGTGCGCACTACGATGGACCTGTATCACGCCGAAGATAGTGGCTTTACCTGAAGCAAGGTGGGGAACCTGGGCAGCGCCCCGACCGCCATGGCCGTCACCAACGGCTTTCCGGCCAAGGTCTTTGTCGGTACAGCCGACCGCGGTGTCGTGACCAGCACGGACGGCCGCACCTGGACGCTGGCGAACGATGGCTTGGGTCTACTGCCCGGCACTCGTCTGCACGTGGATGCCCTCGCCGCCGACCCGGCCCAACTGGACGTACTGTATGCCGCCATCAGCTACTTGAACGGCAGCACCCTGGTTCACCAGTCGCCGGTGGGTGTGACGATGAGCACAAACGGTGGCGCTTCGTGGCGCGGCCTCGCCAACAACAGCGCGCAGGTTGTTACCGAGCTGCTGCCGGTAGCCGGCTACACAGGCGCCGTGTACGCCCTGACGACGACCAGCCGCACGCCGCAGGCCCTCGGCAAGGCGAAGGTAATTGCCCAGCCGGCTGAAGCGGCCGTGGCAACGACGGCCAGGGCGCCTGATTCTACCAGCGTGGTAGCATGGATCATTGCCGGCCTAGCGGCGGCAGCCTTGATCTTCGCCCTGGTCTACGACGCGGCTCGCCGCAGCAAGCGGACGGCGGCGACCCTGCGCCTGCGGACCCACCCGGTCAGCATCAACCGCTAACAACGCATTCTCGCTCTTCCGTGGGGTTTGGGAAGCCTGGTTCTTCGGAGCCAGGCCTCTCTGTCTGTTCAGAATGTGGCAAAGGCACGCAGAGTGTTCTGCCGAGCGGCAGCAGGTCGAAATTCGACAAAAGTCGGATACAGCAATAGTCAGCCGTGCTACGATACAACAACAAGAAGCGTGTTGCATATATAGGCACTTTTCTATCGAACATTTATAACGCAAGGAGGAACAGTCCTATGAAACTGAAGCCGTTGGGCGACCGTGTGATCGTAACGCCCATTGAAGCAGATGATCAGACGCCGACCGGTCTTTTCCTGCCGGAAACCGCCAAGGAAAAGCCCCAGCAAGGCAAAGTTGTCGCCGCAGGCCCTGGCGCCCGCAAGGAAGACGGTGACCGTATTCCCATGGAC
>CAWBRX010000028.1:0-160278 GCA_963791135.1 uncultured Chloroflexia bacterium | reverse complement strand
GTTCTCAGATTTCCAATGCCCCTTCTGCAAACAGCACGTAGAGGAGACGCAGCCGGCGCTGGACGAGGAATTTGTTCGACACCGGTAAGGTGATGTGGGTGTTCAAACACTTCCCACTCTCTATCCACCCGCAGGCACCTGCCGGGGGTGCAGCCGCCGAATCCGCGGCCGACCAGGGCAAGTTTTGGGAGATGCATGAAGCGCTGTTCAAAAATCAGGACAAGTGGGCTGTCTCCGACCCCAATCCGGAATTTGAGGCGCTCGCCAAGGAAATCGGCTTGGATGTAGACAAGTTCATGGCCTGCCTCAAGGATGGCAATGCGGCGGAGCGCGTGAGCAGCGACATCAGCAAGGATGCCCCTTCGTACAAGGCACGCCTACCTTCATCGTCCTCTACAATGGCGAAGGTCAAATAATCCCCGGTGCGCTGCCGCTTGACACCTTCAAGCAGGTGCTCCAGGAAGCAGTCGACAGACCGAGGCTCCCGGCAAGCAAGTAGCCCCTTATAGACAGCAATGTCCCGGGGACCTTAAGCGAACGCAGACGTTCGCCGATCCCCGGGACATGTAATGCTACTCCATACTACTCGCTCACCTACTGCCCCATATACTTCGCGACGTTCTGCAGCTGTTCTTCGTAGGTCGTGGCAAAGACGTGGCGGCCGCTGCCGTCGGGCAGCGCGACGAAGTAGAGGTAGTTGTGTGTTTCAGGGTTGAGCACGGCCTCGATGCTGCTCAGCCCGGGCGCGGCAATCGGCCCCGGCGGCAGGCCGGCGTACAGATACGTGTTGTAGGGGCTGTCCACAGCGAGTACTCCTCCAGCGTGACCGGCGTCTTCCACCACTGGCCGGTCGCCGGTTGATAGCCCATCGCATACTGCACGGTCGGGTCGGCATCGAGCTTCATGCCGCTAGCAAGCCGGTTTAGATAGACGCCGGCAATGGTGGGCCGCTCATCGCGCACGACCGCCTCACGCTCGACAATGCTGGCCACCGTCAACACCTCATGCAGGGTCAAAGCCGTCGTGCCCTTGGCGCGGCCTCTTGATAAAGCGGCACCACGCGTTCGGCAAAGGTATCTAGCTGGCGCGCGAGCACATCGACAGCCGTGGCATTCGTCGACGGAAGCTGGTAGGTATCGGGGAACAGATAGCCTTCCAGGCTGGCGCCGTGCGGCCGATCAAGCAAGAATGGATAGCGATCGGGCTCGATCGCCGCTGCCGATGCAGCCAGGCTGCGGTAGGCCTCGCCCTTGGCCGGGATCGACAACACACCGGCCTTCGTCAGATAATCGGCCGTCTGCTCAAACCGCCAGCCTTCCGGAATGGTGACGCTGACCGACTCGCTTTCGGCGTGCTGGATCGCTTCGACGATCTCGCGCATCGTCATCGACGGATCCAGCATATAGATGCCGGCCTGAATCCTGTCGTCGAGCGCGTTGACGCGCACATATGCCTCAAAGAGCGTGGGATCCTGGATCAGCCCAAAACGCTGCAGTTCCTTGCCGATCGTGCGCGCCGCCATTCCGGGCTCGATGGTAAAGCGCACCGGCCGGCTGTAGCTGCTCGCCGCCTTGTCCACTTCCGCACTGTGCTGGTTGAGATAGACCCGCATACCCGGCTCGCCAAGCCGAGAACAGCCGGCCAGTACGAACAAAGCCAACAGCGCTGCAATCACGATGGATTGGCGTCGAGTCAAAAACAAATGTCCCTCCCTCTGCTATACGCGCTCGACACGTGAATCGCTGCGGCGCGAAAATCGTGGATCTTGTTCGTACAACTTGCGCAGACCATCCACCAGGTTGGTGCGCGGCCGGTACTTGAGCAGCTGCCTCGCTTTGGCTAGATCTGCTACCAGGCTCCCAATACCGCCGGACTTCTCCGAGTTGTAAATCACGTCCGCTTTGGCATGTACGGTGGCGCCGATCTGTTCGATCAACTGGTCGATCGACGTCTCTTCACCGCTGCCGACATTGATTATCTGCTGATTCACGTTGGCGGCCGTGGCGGCGCTCACCAGCGCATCGACAACATCGTCGATATAGACAAAGTCGCGGGTCTGCTGCCCATCGCCAAAGACCACGACGGAGCCGCGCCCCAGGATCTGATGCATGAACAGCGGCACGACCGGCGCATGCGTCGGTGGCAGCTGCTGGCGTGGGCCATAGGCATTGAAGATGCGCAGCGCCACGGTTTCGAAGCCTTCCGAGCCGCCGATCGTAAACAGGTAGCGTTCGGCCGCCAGCTTGCTCACGGCATAGGGAACCGCAGGATGCGGCGCCAAATCCTCAGTAACTGGCTTGACCTTCTGGTCGCCGTACACAGTTGCGCTGCTGGCCAGGACGACACGCCTGACGCCGACATCGCGGCAGGCCTCCAGCAGCGCTACGGTGCCGCCGACGTTGACATCGTTATATTCGCGTGGGTAGAGCACCGACGCGGGGACGCTCACCAATGCCGCCAGGTGGTAGACGACGTCCACGCCCTGCAGCAGCGACCACAGCTTGGGCACATCACGGACGTCGCCGCGCGTGAAGTTGATGCCGTCGGCCAACAGTGCGGGGTCGCCGCTGCTCAAGTTGTCCAGCACGCGGACATAGTGGCCCTCGCCGTGTAGGCGGTTTGCCAAGTGTGCGCCTATAAAGCCGGCGCCACCTGTTACTAGGATGCGCATGAACTTCGCTCCAAATCAAACAAAAAGCCTGAGCGCCGCCGGCGACCAGGCACGGGGGATACAGAGACAGGCACGAACTTCGTCGACTGAGCCAACTCCTACCGTCGGACATCTCCAGGGTCCGATGAACGATTTGCCGAAGAATCCGGCAGATCGCCAGGCCGCTTGGGTGCGGCCTTCGACGGTGGGCTCAAGGGTTCTGTATCAAAGGGTTTCACGATCGCGTTGTAGCTGCGACATGCTTCTACCAGGTTCGCAGCCGAGTAATGCCCCATCGTCCAGAACTTGATCCGCGGTTCCCCATGGAACAACATCTCCACCATCTCAGGCGTGGTGCGGCCGCTGCGTTCCAGCCGATCCACTTCTTGGGCCAGCTGGATCAAGGCGCTGATCTTGCCATGCAGGTCAGGCACAGGCGTCCGGCGAATCGAACCACTGCCGGGAAACAACCGCTCGGGCCGCAGGCTGACCATCGTGCGCAAGCTGCTGACGATGGAGAACATGTCGAACTCGGGCGCCCACGCGACATCGCGACCGCCAATAAAGGCATCTCCGCTGAAAAGCCAGCGGTAGCGCGGCTCAAAGTAGGCGACATGGTCACGGCTGTGCCCCGGCGTTTCAATGGCCCGCAGCACAAACTCGCCCACTGCAATCCGATCGTCTACATCGTCAAGAGAACAGACGCCGCTGCAGGGTTCCGGCGTTCCCCAGAACACGCGCCGATAGCGCTGCATGCCGATCTTTTCGGGCTCCTCGATCAGCGGCAGCGCCAGGCGCGGCGCATATACGACCGCAGATGGATACTGGCGGCGCAGAAGATGGAGCCCGCCGATGTGATCCTCATGGGCGTGGGTGATGGCTATCTGGCGCACGGGGACACCCGCCAGGATCTTTGCCAGCTGCGGGGCCGTACAGGTGGGCCCCGTGTCGATCAGCAGGCCGTCAAGCCAGTAGGCAGCAGTCCAATATAGGGGCCGGCCAAACAACGAACGCGCCATACGAAACACGCGCACAGAGCCGTGCTGCTCTACGTCGATCATTGCCCGTCTCCTTTGCGGTCTCTTCTGCGCCTGCGCGCCCCGCAACGTGGCCCTCTCACGGCGCCCATCCGACTATCCTTCAACTAACTGGCGTTGTGTCGCCGCCATCCGCTCAATACCGGCTGCAAATCGATCCATGATGGGCTGGGGAATTCTCGCCATGTGCCCTGAAAGATCGACACTGATGTGTTCGGTGTAGCCTGTAGCCAGCAGCGACCCGCTGGCTGCATTCTCAATGGAATACTCAAAGCGCACCTGGCGGCTGCGCAAGTGGGCCAGCGCAACAGTGACGCGCACCGTATCGCCGAAGCGCGCGGGCGCCCGATACTCGACACAGGCGGCGGTCACGGCAAAATGGTTGCCGCCCGCCGCCACCTCAGCATAGGGCACGCCTGCTACATCCATCCAATGCACGCGTGCCGCTTCAAACCAGACCAGGTAGTTGCTGTGATGGACGATCCCCATGGCGTCCGTCTCGGCGAAACGCACGGAGAGTTCCAACACGGCGCTGGCCTGGTTGAGATCCCTAGTGGATTCCATGTTACCTACATATGAATCGGGTGCCCTTCCACCGCGTGGGCGGCTTCCATGATCACTTCGCTCAGCGTCGGGTGCGCGTGGACGTTGCGGGCGATTTCGGCCGGCGTGATCTCCATGAACTGCGCCAGGCTCAGCTCCGGCAGCAGTTCGGTCACATCCGGGCCCGACCAGGTGCGCGCCCAGAATCTCGCCGTACTTGGCGTCGGCGATGATCTTGACAAAGCCGACCTTGGCGTTGAGCCCCTGCGCCTTGCCGTTGGGCATGAAGGGGAACTTGCCGACCTTGATGTCGAACCCCTTTTCCTTGGCCTGCGCTTCCGTGTAGCCCAGGCTGGCCACCTGCGGCTCGCAGTAGGTGCAGCGCGGCATGAAGATGTAGCGCTCGGCGGGGATCGGCAGCGTCTCGGCGCCGGCGATCGTTTCGGCGGCCACGATGCCCATGGCGCTGGCCACATGCGCCAGCAGCCAGCTTGCCCGTGCAGTCGCCGATGGCGTAGATGTTGGGCACGTTGGTGCGCATGCTCGTCGTCGATCTCGATGAAGCCGCGCTTGTCCAGCTCGACGCCCGCCGCGTCCAGGCCTACCCTGTCGGTGTTGGGCTGCACGCCGATGGCCATCAGCACCTTGTCGGCGGTCAGCGTTTCCACGGCGTCAGTCTTGAGGTTCTTCACCGTCACCGTGACGCCATCGTCGCCCGACTCCACCTTCTCGGTGCGCGTGCTGGTCAGGATCTTGACGCCCGCTTGGTGAAGGCCTTCGTGCACCTCGGCGGCCACTTCGGCGTCTTCCAGCGGCAGGATCTGGTCCAGCATCTCGATGACCGTCACTTCGGCGCCGTAGGTGCTGTAGACATAGCTGAACTCCATGCCGATGGCGCCGGAACCGACCACGATCAGCTTCTTGGGCACCTCGTTCAGCACGACGGCATCGCGGTACTGGATGATCGCGCTTGCCGTCGATCTGCGTGCCGGGCAGGCTGCGCGCGCGTGCGCCGGTGGCGATGATGAAGTTGGCGCGGTGACGCTCTGCTCCTTGGCGTCGGGCACGAACTCGGAGGGACCGACCTTGAGCGTGTGGGCGTCGGCAAAGACGGCATGGCCCTGGATCACGTCGATCTTGTTCTTCTTCATCAGGAAGCCAACGCCCTTGGTCTGGCGACCGACGACGTCGCGGCTGCGCTTGACGGCCGCGCCGAAGTCGACGCGCAGGTTGTCAAAGGTGAAGCCATAGTCGGCGGCGTCGTGGAGCGTCTTCAGCGATCTCGGCGTTGTGGATCAGCGCCTTGGTGGGGATGCAGCCCCAGTTGAGGCAGACGCCGCCCAGGCTCTCCCGCTCGACGATCGCCGTCTTCAGCCCCAGCTGCGCCGCCCGGATCGCAGCTCACATAGCCGCCCGGCCCGCTGCCGACGACGACGACATCATATTGATAGCTGTGGTCTGCCATTGGTTTCTCCGATCAAAAGCTTGCAGCTGCCGATCGCAAACGATCGCCCCCTGCTTTGGTTTACCGTCTACAAGTACAGATTTACTCCCAATTCTCTAGTCTCTGCTTGACTGCTGTCAAGAACGCATCTCGCCTGTGCGCCGTCCAACACACGGTGGTCGAAGGTCAGGCTCAGATAGCACATGGGGCGGATGACGATGCTGTCGTCCGCATTGGGCAGCAGCGAGGCGCTGGACTGCTGCGCACCACCGGCCGCTTGACGATGGCGCCCACGCCCAGGATGCCCGTCTGCGGCTGGTTGATGATGGGCGTGGCCAAGAGGCTGCCGCCGGTGCCGTGATTGGTCAGCGTGAAGGTGCCGCCCTGAACCTCGTCCGGCCGCAGCTGAATTTGCGCGGGTGCGCTCGACCAGGTCGTTGACGAGGCGTGCCAGCCCCTGCAGATTCTTCTCGTCGGCATCGCGGATCACCGGCACGAGCAGGCCATGCGCCAAGCGCCACGGCGACGCCCACGTGGATGCGCCGGTTGACCACGATACCGTCGTCGGTGAAGCGGCTGTTGGCCTCGGGCACGGCGCTTGCAGGCCGGCGACGATGGCTGCCACAAAATAGGGGGTGTAGGTCAGGGCAACGCCCTTGGCGGCAAACGAGCGCTTGTTGGCCTCGCGATGGCGCACCACCGCCGTCATGTCCGCCTCGAAGATCGCTGGTCACGTGCGGGCTGGTGCGCTTGCTCATGACCATGTGCTGGGCAATGGCACGGCGCATGGCCGTCAGCGGCGTCAGCACCTCGTCCGGATTCAGTGCGGCCGCCTGAGCGTCGACGCTCTCACTAGCGAGGAGCTGCTCGCCATCGGCGTCGCTTGTCTGCCCAGTACCTGGCCCCAAAGCCTGCGCCGTCCAGATCTGCGCCTCCCGCATCTCCAGCGGCGTGCTCAGCCCCTCGCTGCAGGTAGGCCGTGACGTCTTTCTTGGTCACGCGCCCGCCCAGGCCGGTGCCGGCGATCTGCGCCAGGTCGAGGTTGTGCTCCGCAGCCATGCGCGCGACAACCGGGCTGACAAAGCTGCGTCCACCAGGGCGTTCGTCTTCACTGTCCCTGCGTGCGGCAGCGATATCGTCGCCGGCCGTCATTTTCACTTCAGCCCTGTCCGCGATGAGAGCGCCATTCTTGGCATCAACGTCGCGGGCGCTACGGCTGAGTTCCACGTTGCCTGCGACATCTGCTGGGGGCTGGGCCGCAGCATGTTCGGCTGCGCTGCCGATGATCGCCAGCACGGCGCCGGCCTTGACGGTGGCGCCGGCGGCGACCCGAATCTCAAGCAGGACGCCATCGGCCGGCGCCGGCACCTCGGTGTCGATCTTGTCGGTCGAGATTTCGAGCAGCGCCTCGTTCTTTGCCACGCGGTCGCCGGCGCCCTTGAGCCAGCGCGCCACCGTGCCTTCGACAACACTCTCGCCGAGCTGCGGCATTTTGACGATTGTGGACATAGGGCCCTCGCTCGAAATCCCAGACCTACGCGTCTGTCCCAGGCAGATATCGCAGATATCAGAGACAGATGCGCTCTGCCAGCAGCGGCGCCGCCATATCTGCACTCATGTACAGATAATTCTTGCCGGGCACAGTGGTGAATCCTGCATGTTCCCCTTGCGGCGTGAGGGCAACAATGTTCATATACTGCCCTTCACGGCTGGCCAAGCCCTGCAGGTCGCGCAGTGCCTCCAAACCGGCCTCGCGCAGCGACATGCCCATCTTCATATACAAGCACGACGCTGAGCGCCGTTCCGGCCCGAATGGCAAGCTCGCCCATGCCCGTGCAGGCAGCGGCACCATAGCGATTATCGCAGTAGTTGCCCGGTCCGATCAATGGGCTGTCACCTATACGACCGGGATATTTCCAGGCTATACCGCTGGTGCTGACGGCCGACGCCAGGTCGCCATACTGATCCTGCACGAGGAAATTGACGGTGCCCAGTGTGTCCACCCGCGCGGCCTTGTAGATCTTGTCCTGCAGGTTGACCGGGCGCGTCAGCAGCCCCGCCACCTCGCGCAGGTCCGTTTCGTCGCCGGGTGTCACGCCCCGTTCGTCAAAACGTTCGCGCCAGCGGCGCAGCGACTCCTCCGTGCGCTGGTCGGCCGGCTGCTCGCCCAGTTCGGCCGCCAGCCGGTCGGCGCCGTGGCCGGCGATCAGCACGTGGGGCGTCTCCTCCATGACACGGCGCGCCAGCGTGATCGCCCGGCCGTACCCACGCAGCACGGCGACGGCGCCACCTGCGCGCGTGCGCCCATCCATGATCGAGGCATCCAGTTCGACCTCGCCCAGCACATTGGGCAGGCCGCCGTAGCCGACGCTGTGCTCGTCCGGATCATCTTCGACGACCCGGCAGGCGATCTCGACCGCATCCAGCGCGCGCCCGCCGCCGCGCAGCATTTCCATGGCGGCAGCGGCGCCGGCGCGTCCATTCTCACTGGCGACAATAATTGGAGAGCTTTTCATGCAACACCTGACTCGTGACTTGTAACGTACGCTGTTATGTAATCTTCCAATACGGCCTGCACAGCGGGCACGAGGGTTTCCCAGGGAATGTCAGGCAGCTTATTGACCGTAACAAAATCCTGCACCATAAAGACGTTGTAAACACCCTTGAACGCGAAGATTTCCTCCGCCGGCGCATGGCCGGCAGCCGCCTGGGCACTCGAGAAGCTGAGTGGGCGGGCAAAGATCGGCCGCCCAAGCACGAACTTCATCGCGTTCGGATTGGGAGTCGGTTGGACCTGAATCGGCATGCGTCGTAGTATAGCAGCAGCCCCGCCAATTGCGAACTCTGTCATTGTTTGCCAGGAGACAACTATGGCCATTGCCCACGATGCCCTACAAGAAAGAATCCTCGCCCAATACGCGGCTGAGCACGCCGCCTTGGGGGATGAAGGCACGCTGGCGCTGCTCGACAAGGGCCGCCGGTGGGACCTGGCGCCTACACTGGCTGCCGGTGGAATTGTCGTATTTCCGCACACGAGCGTGGCAGACTGCGGGCACCAGGTGGCAGCCGCCGTCCACGCCGCGCTCGACAGCGGTGCCGACCGCGTGCTGGTGATCAGCGTGCTGCATGCCTTTACGCCGGAAATGGAAGAGGCGCGCGTGGCGGTCGCCAACGGCGCCGACCCACGTCGCTTCCGCCACTGGGGGATCCAAGGCACAGGCCTCACGCGCGGCGATGAGTGGCGCAGCGATCATGCCTTGATGAGCTTTCGCCATTTCTGGGCCGCCGAGACAAAACGGCGCGGCATCAAGGGCCCGCAGGTGATCGAACGCTACCCGTACCTGGCAGCAGGCAAGCCGTGGGAACTGCCGGGCATCGACGAACTGGCGGCGCTCGCCGAGCAGGCCGTCATCGTTTCGACGGCGGACGCATTCCACCACGGCATCGGCTACGGTACGCCGCCGGAAGAAGCGCACTCGCCGGATGCCGAAGGGCTGGCCTATGCGCAGGCGTGTATCGAAGAGGGCATCGAGCTGCTGGCGCTGGGCGATTACTGGGGCTATAACCAGCACTGCGTCCGGGTCAAGAGCGATGCGCGCGACGCAGGACAAGTCATTCGCTGCTTGCGCGGGCCGATGAACGGCGCGATCCTGGATCTAGGCTACACCGACGCCACGGCGCTCTACGACGCCCCGCCGCCCACCTGGGTGGCAGGCGCCCTTGTCGAGTGGTCGCCGACAATGTAACGCCCTGATTCGTTTAGTCCGCACGCCTAGCGTGCGCCGCCCTACGTGCGGAGCTGTGTACTGGAGCTACGAAAACTGAAACACCATCCAACCGTGCTGCTGCTCACGCTGCTGCTTTCCGCCGCCGTCCTCATCGGCTGCAACGACACCGCTATTGCCCAGCAAGCAGACGACTACGACCGTCCCCCCTACGCCACCCTGGGCTGGCATGACAGCACATGCCCATTCGAAGTGCTCGACGGTGAGAACATCACCTGCGGCTACCTGACCGTGCCGGAGAATCGCGCCGATCCCAACAGTGTTTACGTCAACCTGGCCGTGGCGATCATTCACGCCAGCGGTGCGCGGCCGCGCACCGATCCGATTCTCTACCTCGAAGGCGGCCCGGGCGGCAGCGCGTTGGCCGATCCCGATTACTGGCTGGAGTCCCTGCTGCACACCTCACGCGACATCATCCTCCTCGACCAGCGCGGGACGGGTTTCTCGCTGCCCAGCCTCGATTGCCCCGAAACTGACGCTTATTCGACCGAGGAGGACAGCGGCTACGCCAGCATGGTGGCGGCAGCGACCGCCTGCCGTGATCGGTTGACGCTTGACGGCGTCGATCTCGCGCAGTACAACAGTGCCAACAGCGCGGCCGACGTCGAAGATCTGCGGCTTGCCCTGGGCATTGACAAGTGGAACCTGTACGGCGTCTCCTACGGCACGCGCCTGGCGCTGACCGTCATGCGCGACTTTCCCGACGGCGTGCGCGCGGTCGTGCTTGATTCGGTCTATCCGCCCAACGTGAAAGGCTACACCGAAGATCCGGCCAACAGCATTGCGGCGATCGAAACGCTGGTCAAGGGCTGCGCCGGCGACGAGGAATGTGCCGACGCCTTCCCCAACCTCAAGAAGCGCTTCTATCGTGTGGTAGCCGACCTCAACAAGACGCCGGTCGAAGTGGGCGACTACACCTATACGGGCGACGACCTGGTCAACTTCCTGTTTAACTCCCTCTACGACACTACGCTGATCCCCTATCTGCCCCTCGTCGATCTACGCAGCGTCCGAAGGCAACTACGATCCGTGGGTGAAACTGGACGAGTACGCCAATGGCGGCAGAGTACAACCAGGAGTCTGGCAGCGAGAGGGCGGGGCAGCCCGGCCCAGGACGACGAAACCACCCGCCAACGATGCCGACTCGCAGGGCATGTTCTATTCCGTAGAGTGCAACGAATCAGTGATCTTCAGCGACTATGACAAAGCGGCGGCGATGGTGGCGGACTACCCCAAGTCCGTCACCGAGGGGCTGCTGGAGAGCCTGGAGGAAACCTTTGCCGTCTGCGACATCTGGGGCGCAGGCGAGGCCGATGCCATCGAAAGTCAGGCTGTGCACAGCGACATTCCCACCCTGGTGACGGCCGGCGAGTACGACCCGGTCACGCCGGTCGCGTTGGTCCAAGCTCGCGCAGCGTACGCTGCCCAACAGCTTTTATGTCGAGATGCCGCGCGGCGGCCACGGCGTCACCTTTGTGGACGAGTGCGGCGAGCGCATCGTCCGCGCCTTCTTCAACCGCCCCGACAAGCGCCCCGCCACCAGCTGCATGGAAGACGAATACTATCCCTTCGTCTTCGACGAGGACGAACTGCCGTAAAGCAGCCGGGCCCGGCCGCCACATGGACGCTGTGGGCCGGCCTACTTACAGACATTTGCTCCCAAAGTCAGTACACTGGATCTGCGATAAGAAACGGCAGATTTAGACAAGGGAGCAAAGCATGTCCCAGACAAATGGCAGTTCAGACAATGGGCTGCAGCAGGCGACGCTCGGCGGCGGCTGCTTCTGGTGCCTCGAAGCAGTGTACGTGGAGCTGCGCGGCGTGACCAAGGTTGTGTCCGGCTACACCGGCGGCACGGTGCCGAACCCAAGCTACCAGCGCGTGTGCAGCGGGAACACCGGGCACGCCGAGGTGGTGCAGGTCACATTTGACCCGGCAGTCGTCACCTACCGTGAGCTGCTGGAGATCTTCTTTACGATTCACGACCCGACCACCCTCAACCGCCAGGGCGCGGATGTCGGCACGCAGTATCGCTCGGCGATCTTCTATCACGACGAAGAGCAGAAACGGGTGGCAGAGGAAGTGATCAAGGAGATCACGGCGGCCAAGATCTGGCCCAAGCCGATCGTGACGCAGGTGGTGCCGCTGGACGTATTCTACGCGGCGGAGAACTACCACCAGGATTACTTCGCCAACAACCCCATGCAGCCCTACTGCCAGGTGGTCGTGGCCCCCAAGGTCGCCAAGTTCCGCAAGCAGTACTACGAAAAGCTGCGCAAGTAGCAGCGACAAGCGCCGAGCGTCTGCGCAGACACTCGGCGTTCTGAGCTAGCAGGTGTCCAGCGCCTGCACGAGCGCAATCCCTACTTCCGCGTGAACGTATACTCCTCCGCCCCCTGGCCAAAGATGATCTGCGGCTGGCCGGCATCGTCCTTCACCAGGCGATACGTCAACCCCTGTCCCGGCGGGCTGACCTGGATGTAGCCGCTGAACTGCGTATCCGGGTCGTTGTACGGGCGCAGATCCGCCACGAACTCGCCGACGTCCAGCAGCAGCTTCCCATCCTTGAGCGAGAGCTCGGCATCGCCAAGCACGGGATTGGTATACGCGCCCAGGAAGGGCTGTACCGCCGCTTCGTCGATGCTGTCGCCCAGCCGCGCCTGGACTTTCGCCGTCTGCTGCGCCAGCTGCTCGATGATAAAGTCAAGCTGCTTCTCGACCTGCGGCTCCTGCTCAAACACAAGCTCCAGCAGCTTTGCCGTGACGTTGCCGTTGAACAGGTTGCTCCCCTGCGCGTTCGTCAGCACGATGACGCCCAGGTCCGCCTGCGGGCAGGAAGGTGAACTCAGATGTAAAGCCCAGCGTATTGCCGGCATGGGTGAGCACCGGCTGGCCGTGGTAGCTGGTGACCATCCAGCCCAGGCCATAGCTGGCGTTGGCGTTGATGGCGATCTGCGGCTTGCGCGTGACGTTGAGGTTCTCGGCCGAGACGACCCGCTTGCCGTCCGGCGCCACGCCGTCCGCGAGCTGCGTGATCATGTAGCGTGCCATGTCGTTCAGCGTCGACCAGTGGGCGCCGGCCGGCCCGATCGACTGCAGGAACCGTTCCACGTCGAGTGAAATCGGCGCATAGGTGCGGTCCAGCATCGCCGTGTGCGGAATCGCATAGTTGCCGTCCGCTTCGACCTGCTGGAATGACAGCGTGGTCGAAATCATGCCGATCGGGTCCAGCACACGGCTCCTGCAGCGCCTTGGCATAGTCGCCGGCGAGATCGCCGTGGTTGCCCTCGGCGACCTGCCCCGCAATATAGCCGGCCGTCGCCACCATCTGGTTGCTGTACTGGAAGGCTTCGCCAAACTTGGTGTAGAACTCAAAGTCGGCCAGCGCAGCGACTGTGTCCTTCGGCGTGAGATGGTTGGAGTTGAACAGCCACTCCATGTCCCGCCGCGGCACGCCCGTGCAGGCGCACACGAGATTGCGCATGGTGATCGTCTTGGTCAGTTCGGGGTCCTTGACCTTAAACGACGGGTAGAGTTCTACCACCGGCGTGTCCCACGACATCAAGCCGTCGTCGACCAGCGTGGCCATCATCATGGTCGTCAGGCTCTTGCCGGTCGAACCGATCATCATGCGCGTATCGGGCGTCATCGGCGCGCCGGTCTCGGGGTTGGCCTCGCCAAAGCCCTTGGCGTAGACCAGCTGCCCGTTCTGCACGATGCCGACCGCAGCGCCGGGAATCTCGAAGGCGGCCATGTACTTGTCGATAAACGCCTCGAGTTCCTCGGTGATGGCGGTCGTAATCGTCAGCGGCTGCGCGCTGCTGAGATCAACTTGCTGCTGCGCCAGGACCTTGAAGCCGGAGGAGATGATCCCCAGCTGTGCCGCACGTTTCTGCACGCCGGCCATCTGCACATCATACAGGTCGATATAGACGGTGCCATCCTTGAGCCGGCCCTGGGCCTGCACCACGCGATTGCGGATCCCCCGTCTTGTAGGTGAGGACCTATTGTCTGCTCGATGCCGGCAGCAGATGGTGCATCCACCGTCTGTTCCACCTCGAGCGCAAAGGCGGGATCGACCATCTTCCATGCCTCAGCGATGGCCTGGTCGATATCGGTGCCCTTCGCCGTCATCAGGTAGACCTTGATCGTGCCTTCCGGATCGCTCAGCAGGGCGTATCCATCCTGCTCACTCACCGTCCAACTGGTGGGTACCGGCACGGAAAACAGCCCGCAGGATCGGTATACGTGGAGGCGACGCCTGCCGGCAGTGGCTTGGCAGCAGGCCTCTGGTGTCGCCTGCTCCGCCTGGCGCTCGTCACTGCCGCTGCCGCTTCGCCGCCTGCTGCGGCGCTAGCGAAAACGTTCCCTCATAGCCCGACTGCGTCATCGTGCCGCTGATCGTGCCGTCAGCGGCAATTTCGCCATCAAACTTTGCAGTTTGTGGCCCTGCCAGCATTTCAAAATGCACAGCAGCGCCGTCCACCGTAATATCGTGCAGAGGAATGCCCGTGGCACCCTGCTGCGGGAATGTCGATCGTGCCGCTGTAAGCCGCCGTACCGCCGTTCTGGGCCTGCAGTGTCACCACGATATCAAGTTCCATCCCGGCAATCGACAGCTTGCCGTTGTAGGTACCCACCGCTGGCGTTTCTGCCGGCGCTGCTCCGCCGTCGACGGTTCTACCGTCGCAGCTTCGTGCCGTCACGCTTCCACAGTCGCTCTCCGAGGCTGAGACTCGCCGTCGGCGCAGCCGCTGCCTCCGGCGTCGGGCAAGCGGCCGCACCGGCTGGCACCCTGCCGCCAGAAACACGGTCGCCACTAACATAATTCGCGCAATACTCACCATACGCAGCATATTTCAGCTCCTTTCATACATATACTACGCACCCCGAGCAGGGAAGGTTCTGCCAAGACACCCCGCGCCGCCAGGCCCGTACCGCCAACGTCCCACTAACGTGCCTGGCTCGCCGCGACGCCAGTCCCGGCGCGCACCATGACCTGCGGCGCCAGCCAGGCACGGGCGCGCCAGCCAAACAAAAACGCCAAGTACCCCGCGCTTCAGTGCGCACGGATACTTGGCGTCTAAACTGCGCTGATCGCGCGCTGCGGCAGCGCAGCGGCCTACAGCCTGTTCTGCCACCACCAGCCGCTCGGCGATGATCTCGGCCACGTCCTTCACCTTGATGCCCTTGCCGGCCTCCTTGGAGGCGTCGGTCATCATCGTCAGGCAGAAGGGGCAGCCCACGGCGATGGTCTTGGCGCCGGTGGCGGCGGCTTCCTCGTAGCGGGTGACGTTGACCGCTGCCGTGCCGTGCTCCTCTTCCTTCCACATCTGCGCGCCGCCGGCGCCGCAGCAGAACGACTGCTTGCCGTGGCGCGGCATCTCGACCATGAAGGCGTTGGTGCTCAGCAGCGCCTGGCGCGGCTCTTCGACGATGCCGTTGTGGCGGCCCAGGTAGCAGGGGTCGTGGAAGGTGATCATGTCCACGTCGCCGTGCGCGCTGCACGCTGATCTTCTTGGCTGCCGTCAGTTCGGCGAGCAACTGCGTGTGGTGGATCACCTCGTAGTTGCCGCCGTACTGGCCGTATTCCTTGCCGAGCGTCTGCAGGCAGTGCGGGCAGGTGGTGACGATGCGCCGCGGTCTTGTCGCCCATCACCTCGTTGAGCACCTCGATGTTGCCCTGGGCCAGCTCGAAGAAGAGCGCCTCGTTGCCCGAGCGGCGGGCCGAGTCGCCGGTGCAGCGTTCCATCTCGCCCAGAATGGCATAGTTGACGCCGGCGGCGTTGAGAACCTTGGCAAAGGCGCGCGCCGTCTCCTGCGCCCGCGGGTCATACGAGGGCGCGCAGCCGACCCACCACAGCAGCTCGAAGTCGGGGTTGTCGTCCACCGTGGGCACCTCGATGTCGCCGACCCACTTCATGCGGTCGCGCGGGCTCAGGTTCCAGGGGTTGCCGTTGCGCTCCATGCCGCGATAGGCCTGCTTGAGTTCGGTGGGGAACTCGTTTTCCATCAGCATCTGGTGGCGGCGGATGTACATGATGTCGAACATCGGCTCGTTGCCGACCGGGCAGATGTCGACGCAGGCGCCGCAGGCCGTGCAGGCCCAGACCGCCGACTCGCTGATGGCAAAGTCGATCAGCGTAGAACTCGGACTCGCCGCCGCCTGCCAGCTCGGTCAGGTGCTCGTTGAGATAGTAGCGCTTGTTGACTTCCAGCGCCGAGGGCGAAAGCTCCTTGCCGGTCACATAGGCCGGGCAGACATCCTGGCAGCGGTTGCACATGATGCAGGAGTAGGCGTCCACCAGGTGCGTCCAGGGCAGCTTCTCGATCTTGTCGACGCCAAACTCCTCGATCGACTCATCCTCGAAGTTGATCGGCTCGAGCGTGCCCAGCGACGTGCGCTTGGGCTTGGTCAGGAAGTTGACGCCCGACATGATCAGGTGGAAGTGCTTGGTGTAGGGGAAGTAGGGCATAAAGGCCAGGATCAAGCCGAGCGCCGATCCAGAAGCCCAGGTGCTCGCCGACGACCTGTGCCGTTTCAGGCCAGCTCGCCCACAGGCTGCCCAGGGCGCTGCTGAAGGGCTGCCACGGGTCGAAGCCTTCCAAGGACAACCTTGAAGCTGCTGCCGAGCCAGCGGAAGCCGACGTGGAAGAGAATAAACAGCGCCACGATCAGCGAGTCGCGCCGGATGCCGCCGTTCTTGACCCGGTCCAGCAGCTTGATGTTCTCGCGATAGGTGAGGGCCTTGTCATGAAAGACAAAGCGGCGCAAGATAAAGTAAATGATGCCGATCAGCACGCTCATCGTCGCCAGGTCGGCCAGGAAGCGGTAGAAGTCGCCCAGCAGGTTGTTGCCCAGGAAGGTGATGGGGAACAGCCCTTCGAGCACGTCGCCAAAGTTGACCAGGAAGTAGAAGACAAAGCCGGCCGAGATCATGATGTGGAAGATGCTGCTGAAGGGGCGTGTCTTCCAGATCGGCTTCGTCGTGATCCAGTTGACGGCCGGCGTGCCACAGCTTCCCCATCATCTGGCGGAAGGTCGGTTTCTCACCCGAGCCGCGCATCACGACTTCGTAGACCTTGCGGAAGCCGACGTAGCCAAAATAGATCGATGCGCAGACGGCGGCAATAAATAGAACTTTTTCAAAGAGGGTAAGCATGGCAGACCTTTCTAAACTAGTGGCGCTGGGGAACGGCAGAGATTCCTATATAAGAACCATACAGCCGGCCCGTTTCATACCGGTTGCCGGAAGGTTATGCAGTTGAAAGGTATTTTACTCGGAAATTGTGAAAACGGGTACTAACACCTGACACAAGAACGGTAGGTCATCCGTCACCTCCAGCCCGTGCCTGGCTCGCCCCCATCACCTCCCCACCCACATACCTCGTAGGGCGAGCCTCGCACGAATCTACGGCAGCGCACGCCTCGTGCGCTCCTGTCCCCATCCCGTTTAGTGCGCACGCCCACGTGCGCAGCCGCACGCCCACGTGCGTCTCTCCCCACCTCGTCTACTGCGGCGCCACCGAAGCCCGCACCACGAGTTCCGCCGGCAGCAGATGATGCGGCGCAGCCGTGTCCCCCTCCAGCGTCTGCAGCAGCAGTTCGGCTGCCAGTTGGCCCTTTTTACACGTGGGCTGCGCCACGGTCGTCAGCGGCGGCCTGGCCCAGGCCGACAGCGGGATGTCGTCAAAGCCAGCAAACGACATGTCCGCCGGCAGCGCCATCCCGCGCTCCAGCGCCGCACGCATGGCCCCCACCGCGATGATATCGCTCATGGCGACGACGGCCGTCGACTTGCGTGTCCCTTTTAGGATTCTGACCATGGCGTCGTAGCCGCCCTGCTCGGTCGACGGCGCCTCCAGCAGCCGCACCTTGCGCCCGTCGATGGCGGCGCCGAACTCCTCCAGCGCCCCCAGGTAGCCGTTGATCCGGTTGCGCAGCGTCCCCACATATTCGCGGTAGTGTGCCTGCTTGCCCGAACGAATGGCGATGATGGCGATCTCACGATGGCCGGCGGCCAGTACGTGGCGCATGATCGCGCGTGCGCCCCCTTCGTCGTCGACATTCACGGCCGGCGCCCCTTCGATCGGATCGCTGTCGACCGTGACATACGGCACGCCGCGCCGGCGAAGGACCACCATCGTGGACTTGAACTCCTCCAGCCCCAGCGTCAGAAACCCGTCGACGGCGGCGTTGTCGATCGCGCGGCGCATGCTGCCTTCGACGGGTGGGGCCAGCATCAGCGACAGCTTGGCCCGGGTGCAGATCTCGCCTACACCTTCCAGAAAGGCCGGCAGGAAGGGATTGCGAAAGACCTCCGGCAGCGGCTGCGGCACCAGGACGCCAATGGCCCCCGTGCGTCCCGTGCTCATGCTGCGTGCGACCGGGTTCGGCACAAAGCCCAGTTCCTCCGCAATGGCAAGGATGTTTTTGGCCGTGGCATCCGACAGGCGGCTCGGATTGTTAAAGGCGAACGATACGGCGGTCTTCGAGACGCCGGCCCGGCGCGCAATTTCGGAGATCGTTACCTTGGGCATGGGGGCGTGTCCGTTGCTTTAGCCATTAGCCTGCTCCATAGGGACCAGCACATACGCGCTCTGCTCAGACACCACGTCGAAATGAATGCTGCTGCCGGATTGTTCGAACGACCGGCCCGACAGCAGATCGCGCCAGGTGCGCTGTACACCAGGTGCTGCCGTTTCGCCGCATGGAATGGCGACATTGGGCAACGACTGCCGCGGGTTCGTCACGACGACCACGTTCCCCTCCGGTGCGCAGCGCCGGAATGCGTACAGGCCGTTGAAGACAAGCAGCGACTCTACACTGCCGCGCCGCAGGGCTGGATAGTTCCGGCGCAGCGAGGCCAGCGTGCGGATGGTGGCATACATCTCCTGGTTCCACCGCGCTGGATCCCAACACATCGTGCGCCGGCAGTCCGGGTCGTTCTCGCCCTCCATGCCGATCTCGTCGCCGTAATACACCATCGGTGCACCCGGCAGAGTGAACTGCAAAACGGTCGCCAACCGGCGCGCGCACGTGTCCCCCCACAGTTCGTCAGCAGGCGCGGCGTATCATGGCTGCCAAGCAGGTTCAGGTTCAAGGCATCGGCGCTGCCGTGCACGCTGCGCAGGCGCGCAGCAAAATAGGCGAAGTCCTCGGCGTCCATTGTATCACGGGCGCAGTAGTCGAGAATGCAGTCGCGCAGCGGGTAATTCATGATACCGTCACATGTATCGCCGGAGAGCCAATGCACCGTGTCACGCCAGGTCTCGCCGACGATATAGGCGTCGGGCTTGACCGCTTTGACGGCCGCGCGGAACTCCTGCCAGAAGTCGAACGGCGCCTTCCAAGGCACGTCTAGACGCCAGCCGTCGATGTCGCAGCTCTCGAGCCAATAGCGCGCCACGTGCAGCAGGTGCTCCCGCACCTCGCGATTGAGGAGGTTGAGCTTGGGCAGGAAGGCCGCGCCGCCGCAGGTCTGGTACGACGGTGGGTTCTCCTGCACCGGGTACGACAAGTCTTGGAACCAATCGGCGTACGGCGATGCCGCGCCATGCGCCACTACGTCCTGAAACGCCCAGAAGCCGTCGCCGCAGTGGTTAAAGACCGCATCCAGCACGACGCGCACCCCACGGCCGTGGCACGCGTCGACCAGCTTGCGCAGCAGAGACGCCGAACCGAAAGCCGGGTCAACCGCCAGATAGTCGCAGGTGTCATACTTGTGACTGCTGCGCGCGGTAAAAACCGGCGTCAGGTAGAGGGCTGTCGCGCCGAGATCGACGACGTGGTCGATGTGATCCAAAATTCCTTGGAGATCGCCGCCAAAGAAGTTCTCGCGGGTGGGCAGCGAATCCCAAGGCACGGTGCCGGGCGGATCGTTGGCGGTGTCGCCATTGGCAAACCGCTCGGGAAAGATCTGGTAAAACACAGCATCTTGTACCCAGGCGGGTTGATCTGCGTTGTCTGCCATCTGTCGACCTTTCTCGCTCAGCCTTTGACGCCGGAACTCGTCAACCCGGCCACGAACTGTTTCTGTGCCACAATAAACAGGACAATCGGTAAGATGGTAGCCGTAACGGTGCCGGCCATCATGTAAGTCCACTCCGTAATATACTGGCCGGAAAAGGCCTGCAAACCGACCTGGATCACGCGCAGCCTCTCGTCGTTGGCCACGAGCAAGGGCCATAGAAAGTCATTCCAGACAAAGAGGAAGGCAAACAGCGCCATCGTGACGACCGTCGCGCGGTTGAGGGGCACGACGATCCGCCACAGGATGCCCCAGTGCCGGCAGCCGTCAAGCCGTGCAGCGTCGAAATAATCGCGCGGCACGCCAATAAAGCTCTGCCGCAGCAAGAAGATCGCAAAGGCGTCCACCATCCGCGGCGCAATCATGGCCTGGTAGCTGTTCAGCCAATGGAGGTCGCGCACGATCAAGAAGGCAGGAATGATCGTGGCTTGAAACGGCACCATCATCGTGCCGATAAACAGCAGAAAGAGCACGTCACGCCCCGGAAAACGCAGGCACGCAAACGCATAGGCGGCCATGCTCGCCAGCACCACGCGTGATGCGACCACGGCGACGGCGACCACCAACGTGTTGAAGTAGTAGCGCAAAAACGGCGCCGCCTGCCAGGCCTTGGCATAGTTGCCAAACTCGAAATAGGCCGGGTACAGGTAGGGCGGCTCGCCGATCAGCCCGCGCGGCTTGAGCGACGCCGTGACCATCCACAGGTACGGCACCAATATCACAAACGCTACCGGCACGAGCACGAGCAGCAGCTTGAGGTTTGACGACAAGTAACGCCGGCGCCGGCCCCCCATGGTCACTCCTGCCCGGCCCCTTCGCCGCCAAAACCGGTGAGGCGCCACTGCAGCAGCGTCAAGGCCGCGATCACCACGAGCATGACCACGGCAATGGCAGATCCATAGCCCATCTTGAAAAACGAAAACGCGTTCAAATACATGAAGAAGCCGATCACCTCGGTCGCGCCGGCCGGCCCGCCGCGTGTGAGCACCATGATCTGGTCAAAGACCAGGAACGAATCGACGACGCCGAGAATGACCAGCATGGCCGTCGTCGGCTTAACGAGCGGCACGGTCAGATACCGGAAACGCTGCCAGGCGCCGGCCCCATCGACCTCGGCCGCTTCGTACTGCTCCAACGCCAGCGCCTGCAGCGCAGCCAGGTAGATGACGAGGTTGAAGCCAATGCGCCGCCAGATCCCCAGCAGCATGATCGTCGGCAGTGCCCAGGTCTGATCCCCCAACCAGTTTGGCCCATTGATACCGACGGCACGCAGCAGCACGTTGACATAGCCGATGGCCGGGATTAAAGAGCAGCATCCACACCATGGCCGCGGCGACGGTGGGGGTGATGGTTGGCAGGTAATAGAGGCTGCGCCAGAAGGAGCGGGCGGCCAGCCAGCGCTGGTTGAGCAGCACCGCCAGCACCAGCCCGCCGGCGATGCTGATGACCGTCACCACCACGGCGTACTCGAGCGTCACGAAAAGCGAGTTCCAGAAGCGTGCGCTCCCCAACAGCGCACGAAAGTTGCCCGCGCCCACAAACGTCTGCACCGGCCCCATGTTGTCCCATTTGAACAGGCTGAGCCGAATCACGTCCGCGATCGGGTAGAACGCAAACACCCCCAGGATCACGGCACTCGGCAGCAGGAAAAGCACCGCCGTCGGGATATCGCTGTTCGCAAACGCAGCCCACCGCGAGCGCTGCGGCTTCGGCGGCGAAGAGGAGACAGTCTGCATCACTAAATCGTTACCTTGTTTTATACTCACGCCCCGTGCGCCGCCCCCACGCGTTTAGTGCGCACACCCACGTGCGCAACCGCACACCCACGGCGTCATCCCTGCGCACATTCACCTTCATCGTAGTGCGCACGCGCACGTGCGCAACCGCACGCCCACGTGCGCTCCTGTAGGCGGAGCTCGCCGCGAACTTGTTCAAGAAACACGTGCACGCCTGCCTGACATCCGAGCATCACCTGGCCGGCGGGTATCCCTCTCCACGCAGCCACGTGATGCTCTCCTCAATCACGCATCGATTACGGCTGCGCCAGGATATCGTTCACCGCCGTCTCCGCCGCGGCCAATGCCTCTTCCGGCGTGGCCTGGCCGAGCAGTGCCTTCTGAATCTCGGTCGCAAACGCGTTCGACACCTCGTTGTACTTGGGGGTCGCCGGCCGCGTATGCGCGTACGCCATCCCTTCGACAAACGGCTGCATGCGCGGTTCGGTCTCGTTCACCCACTTGGTATAGTCGGCGTTCTCTGCCACCGACTTACGCACGGGCAGGAAGCCGGTCTTCGTATCCCACAGCAGCTGCACTTCGGGGCTGGTGATGTACTTGACGAACTCCAAGGCCGCTTCCTTGTTGGGCGAACCGGAGAAGACAAAGGCGTGCTCGCCGCCGACGTTGGTGGCGCTTTCGCCGCCCTCAGGCGCCGGCACTAGGGCGATATCCCAGGCAAACGGCGCATCTTTCCGGTAGCCGAACAGCCACGAGCCGTCGAGTTGCATGCAGGCCTTCTGTTCGCCAAACAGGCCCCACGGTCCCGGCTGCGAGCCCTTGCCCGCAAGCATATCCGACACGTAGGTCAGCGCCTTGAGCCCTTCGGGGGTATTAAAGGCTGCCTTGGTGTTGTCCTCGTTGAGGAACTGGCCGCCTGCCGCCCACAGCCAGACCTGGAACTGCCAGGTGATGCCTTCGCCGACCGGCTGGGTGTAATACTCAAAGCCCACGACGCCGTTGGCCGGGTCCTGGCACTTCTCCGCCATCGCCTGCATCTCTTCCCAGGTCTTGGGCGGCACTGCCGGATCCAAACCGGCCTTGGCAAACAGGTCCTTGTTCCAGATGAGCTGCATGTTATTGGTGCTCACCGGCAGCGCATACCGTTTGCCGTCGATCACGTCGTACTGCACGAGGCGCGGGTAGAAGTCGTCGATATTGACGTCCGCGTTGTTGGCGATATAGTCGTCCAACGCCTCGACGCCGCCCGTGGCCACCAGTTGCGGCAGGAAGATCAGATCCACCGCCGCCACGTCGGGCACATTGCCGCCCGCGATCGAGGTCTGGAGCAGCGTCATCATGTCCGCATAGGGCTGGAAGACGCTCTCCACCTGGATGTCGGGGTGTTCCTTGTTGAAGTTGGCGACAATCTCATTCATGACTTCCATGTTGACATTGTCCCAGTTGTTCCAGAACGTCAGCTTCACCGGGCCTTGCGACGCTTCGGCCGCGGGAGCAGCTGTTGCCTCAGCCTCGCCGCCCGCCGGCGCCGTAGTCGCAGCCGGTGCAACTGCCTGGCATGCGCCGAGCAGAAACGCAGCAACAATCAACAATGCGAGAGTCAGGGAAGCAAACGACCGCAGTCTCATAGTTCGATACTCCTTCGATCTGGCAATATGAGGGTATGCAAATGAATGGACGGCCAACTAAACCGGTTTAGTTAACCGGTTTAATAATCGCGCCGTTTGCCCCCCCTGTCAAGCACCATACATTCCAACCGTGCCTGGCTCGCCCCCCATCACATCCCCAACCCCGTACCTTGTGGGGCGAGCCTTGCACGAATCCTCGGCACCACGCGCACCCAGCTACGTACGCATCCCGCGACGCACCATAATCCTGGCGGCCTGACGGCCTACGGCTGCGACTACATCCCCACTGTCGACAACAACTGGCGCGGCCAGAACTACATGGGCTGGTGCAACCCCACCGCCGACGCAGCCCTCAAACGCGCGCTGAACACGCTGGACCGCCCGACCCAGGCTGCGGAGTACGCCACCGTGCAGACCGAGTTCGCACGCGACATGGTAAGCCTCCCGCTCTTTCAGCGGCTGGAGACCTATGGCGCCCGCACTGCGCTGCAGAACTACCAGCCGGGCGCCACCGAATACGACACCTGGAACATCCACGATTGGAGCCTCCCCGGCGTCACCACCCTGGTGATGAGCGGCGAAGAGCCGAAAAGTCTCTACCGGTTTGATACCAGCGGCGCGTTCGCCCGCCTGGAATGGCTGCTCTTCGAGAAGGGAGTGTCGCAGGTGGACTATGACTTCCAGCCCGCGCTGCTGGCGGAACTGCCTCTCATCGGCGGGCTGGCGCAGGGCAGCGACGTCACCGTCAACGCGGGCGATGCGATCGTCGACGTCGACGGCAACACCGTCGCGCTCGCGCCGGGCGTAGATCATCCAGCGTGCCGACGGCCAGCAGGTTACCTATGCCGGCGGCCCGGTGCAGATGAAGCAGTACGTCGTCCCCTACTTCTTCCACCCCGAACTGCGCTGGTCCGACGGGCAGCCGCTCAAGCAGGCGGACATCGAGCTTGCCTACCGGCACGACTGCGACCCCGCCGCCGAGTCGTTCATAGAGCGCACCTGCGCTGCCATTGCCACCGTCGTGACCGCCAACACGGCCTACACCGTCACCTACAAACCCGGCTACCAGGATCCCGGCTACTTCAAGCCGCCCTTCCTCTTCTATCCTTCGCACCAGGTGATCCTCAGTGCCGGCCCGTACCAGGGCAAGACGCTGGCCGAAGTCCCCACCGCCGGCTGGTTCAGCCTGCCCGAGATCATGGAGCAGCCGATCGGCGTGGGGCCGTATCGGCTGAAGTCCTGGCGGAAGGGCGCCGAAATGGTGTTCGAGCAGAACCCCTATTACTGGCGCGGCGCCTCCACGCTGCACTTCCAACAGATCCGTGTCGTCTTCGACCTCCCGTTTGACGATGCCGTACAGCAGTTGGAGGCGGGCACGCTGCACGTCCTGCCGGATCTGCAGACGACCTCCTCGCCGGATGTGACCGTCTACAAGGTTGCGAGCGCCACCTGGGAGCACATGGACATGAACCTGGAACTCTACCGCCAGGCCGTCGCCAGGCATCTGCCCGCGAGCGGCGGTGTGCTTGCCGCAGCCGGCGGCATCAGCGTAACCGTGCCTCCCGGCGCCACGGCGGCAGGGGCAGACTTCGTGCTCAACGACATCGCCGCGCCCACGCAGGAATTCGACGACGCGCAGGTGCCCGTACGCGCCTTCACCCTCCAGGCCTTCGACGGCGCGGGCCAGCCGATCACGCACTTCGCCCAGCCCCTGACCATCCAGGTAACGTACACCGACGAAGCTCTTCAGGCGCTCGGCCTGGACGAAAATTCCCTCAACGTCGCCTATTGGGACGGCACCGCCTGGGATCGCGTCCTCCCCTGCGCCGGCTGCACCGTCGACCGCGCCGCCAACCGGGTGACCTTCACGGTCAGCCACCTGACCGAATTCGCCCTCACCGCGTCGACGGAGTCTGTTCTTGCCGTGCGTGCGGACGCGGTAAGCCGCATGGTACAGTTCGTGAGTTGGCCCGGCAGTTCGCAGCGGAGCTGCCGGCGGTCTTCATCTAAAATAAAGGGTGCATGTTTAGCTCAACATGCCGTCATCCAGGTAACGCTGCCACGGCACCCGCTTGCGTGCGTACGGCATGTGCAGGTCCGTCTCCTTAGACCGCTTTTTCATCACGGTAATGACTTTGCGGGGATCCTCGATGATGACGATTGTCCCAGCAAGGTGGCCGAAGGCTACCCATTCTTCTTGCGGGATATGCCGCCGGCTAAGCGTTACCATGCAGCGCTCCGGCCCTCCACGCGGGCCGGGATACCAATGCCAGTCGCCATGCAGGAGAACGAATTCAATAGCGCCGATGGGAATATGCCTGTGTGCCGTTCGGAGAACGGCATGCGAGCCGAGTGGGAAGTAGCTGTCCATGCGTCATCTCCAGTACTGGGGTTTCTGTCGATGAACCGGCGTGGGCGGATCAACATACGATATACTTCGCCTTTGATTATTGCTCCGATCGGCACCTCGCGCCTGACGTCACACCTGCCAGGCACATGACGGCTCCGCTGTCCGTTTCTGACAATGATGTCAGTCCCACGTAGGGGCACCGCGCTGCTCCCGCCAGCACACATGGCAGTGTCCACGACGGACTTCGGATCCTGGCATAAGTCGCGGCATCACGCCTCGTCCCAATACTCGGGCACCTGGAGCCCAAACGCTGCGCACAACGCGATGGCATCCTGCCTGTGCTTCTCGGAACGGTCATACCCGAGGCGAACGGAGACCTGCACGTCCGCCGAGATGCATGGGATCGTGCGGCCGAGGATCGAGCCCGTCACAAAACCGTCGCTGGGATAGACCAGCGGCGCTGCGGGCGGCGCAGGGAGTTGCACCTGCACGCCGTTCCCCTGCACATCAAACCTCGCTGGGTGCAGATCGACGCGCCCATGCTCGGCGTGTTCCAACACGGCGCGGCCAAGCTCTTCCTCTGTAATGACAAACCCATCGCCCACCAACAGCTCCACGGCATGCGCTAAATCGTCTAATCTAAGGACAAGGTCGAGATCGTAATGCGGGCGGCTGATCCGGCCAAGCAGCGCATCCACCCCCCAGCCGCCGTCGAGCCACACCTGCACGCCGCCGGTCGCTAGCAGGTCAATGATGTGCAGTACGGTTGTCGCATTCATGCGCATACAAGTTCTCCTAAAACAATGTCTATACGGTGTCCTGCCCTACATCGACACGCACCCGCGCAAGATGATATAACAGGGGTGCTATGATCCACACTCGGTTCCTCTTCTACGGCGATCTCAACGACTTCCTCCCCGCGCCACAGCGCCACCAGGTGATCGACCAGGCGCTGGCGGAACATGCCGGCGTGAAACACCCCATCGAGTCACTCGGCGTCCCACACCCGGAAGTGGAAGCGATCCTCGTCAATAAGCAGCCGGTAGACCTGGAATATCAGCTCCAGGACGGCGATCTTGTTGAGGTGTATCCGCAAGATATCTCCGAGCTGCCGGCAGCCTACATACAACTCCGCCCGCCCGTCCCAGCCCCGATCCGCTTCGTGGCCGACACCCACCTGGGCCGCCTGGCCGCCTATCTCCGCATGCTGGGCTTCGACACCCTCTACCGCAACGACTACGACGACCCCCAGCTTGCCGCCATCGCTGCCGGCGAGCGGGCGGGTGCTGCTGACGCGCGACCGCGGCCTGCTCAAACACAAGAGCGTCGTCTACGGCTTCTGCCCGCGTGAGGTCGATCCGCACCGGCAGCTCGTCTCCGTGCTCAAGCGCTATCGGCTGGGCAGCCAGATAGAGCCGTGGCGGCGCTGCATCCACTGCAACGGCCTGCTCCAGGATGTCGAAAAGAGCGCCATCTTGGATCGGCTGGAGCCTAAGACAAAGCTGTATTACGACAGCTTCCAGCAGTGCGACACGTGCGGGCGGATCTACTGGCAGGGCTCACACTTCGACCGGATGGCAGCGTTCGTAGAGGAAGTACGGCGGCAGATAGACGCGTAGCGGCATAAGGTCCGGCGGGGGTAGAGCACGGCGCCGCCAACGCTTGCGTCGGAGCCTGCAATCCCCCTGCCGGACCTTGTGCCCGCTACTTGAGCGAAGCCATGTCGATGACGAAGCGGTACTTGACGTCGCTGCGCACGACGCGCTCGTAGGCCTCATTCACATCCTGGATCCGGACGACCTCGATGTCGGAGACAATCCCGTGCTCGCTGCAGAAGTTGAGCATCTCCTGCGTCTCCTGCGTGCTGCCGATCATCGAGCCCGGCCAGCGTGCGCCGGCCGGTGATCAAGGCCCCTGCACCGATCGGGATCTGGTGCTCGGGCAGGCCGACAATCACCATGGCGCCGTCGGTCTTGAGCAGGCGCATGAACTCATTCCAGTCCAGCTCGGCCGACACGGTGTTGAGGATCAGGTCGAAATAGCCGCGCAGCTTCTCAAAGGTGGCCGGGTCGGACGTGGCATAGAAGTGGTCGGCACCCATGCGCTTGGCATCTTCCTGCTTCTTGAGCGAATGGCTGAGCACCGTCACCTCGGCGCCCATCGCATGCGCCAGCTTGACGCCCATGTGGCCCAGGCCGCCCAGGCCGACGATCGCCACCTTCTTGCCCGGGCCGGCGCCCCAGTGGCGCAGGGGCGAGTAGAGCGTGATGCCGGCGCACAGCAGCGGCGCTGAGGCGTCGAGCGGCATGTTGTCCGGCAGGCAGAGCACGTAATCTTCGTTGACGACGATCTTGTCGGAATAGCCGCCCATCGTCGGCGTACCGTCGTGCTCGCGGCTGTTGTAGGTCTGGACGAGACGCGTGCAGTACTGCTCCAGGCCGTGGGTGCACTCCACGCAGGTGCGGCAGGAGTCGACAAAGACGCCGACGCCGACCCTGTCGCCAACGGCGAACTTGGTCACCTTGCTGCCGACACGGGCGACGACGCCGGTGATCTCGTGACCGGGCACCATCGGGAAAATGGCGCCGCCCCATTCGTCGCGCGCCTGGTGAATATCCGAGTGGCAGATGCCGCAGTATTGAATGTCGACCAGAACGTCGTGCTCCTTCAGCTCCCGGCGGTCAAAGTCATAGGGCGCCAGCGGCACTTTGGCGGCCGCCGCAGCGTAACCTTTGGTCGGTAACATCACGTACTTCCTTTGGTGATCAAATCAAGATGGATGAATCAGTTTGACCAATATACTACCCCATCCTGCGGCGTCGCGACGAATGTGCCGGGAACCAAGGAGGCTTCCGGGAAGACCCCCCTCTTCCCGGAAGCCTCCCCCGCCTTCCCCGCGACGAATGTCCGCCTCGACCCTGGCACGCCGCAAGCTCACTTCCCCCACGACGATCGGTTTGCGGCGAGCCAGGGACGTTCCACCTGCCTCAAATCCTTGTCTCCCCCACCCATATCAGCTACCATGTCCCTAGCAGTGTGTGCCCCAGCCAGATGAAAGGACCCAACCTTGTTGCCTCCGGATGACGAACGCTTTGGTCAACCCGACCCGGCCTACCCCCTGGCCGCCTGGTTTCTCGGTCCACGCGCCGAGAACGCCGCCGTGTGGCGGGAACTGCTGGACTACATCTTTCAAGATTATGTCCACTGGCGTCGCAACTACTTCCCCTCGGACCCCGTCGTGGTCAACCGCGTCCAGCGGCGGTCCGACAGCCACGAGGCGTGGGTAGACACGTTGACGGCCTCGCTGGACGAGACGCTCAACAAGCTCAAACAGCACTTTCCGTTCCACTCGCCCCGCTACATCGCCCACATGCTCTCCGAGCAGACGCTGCCTTCGGTGCTCGGCTACTTTGCCGGCATGCTCTTCAATCCCAACAACGTCACGGCCGAGGCCGCCCCCATCACGGTGGAACTGGAGCTTGAAGTCGGGCGCATGGTGGCCGCCATGCTTGGCTTTAACCCCAAGCGCGCTTGGGCGCACATTACCTCGGGCGGCACGGTCGCCAACTTGGAGGCGCTCTGGGTGGCGCGTACGGTCCAGTTTGTCCCCTTGATGGTGCAGGAGTTCTGCATCAAGCAGGATGTGCCCTTCCCCACCCAGCGCGCCAACGGCACTGTGGCCCTCATCCAAGAACTCTCCACGGCTGAGCTGGTCGCCCTGCGCCCCAGTGAGGCCATCTTGATGTGGCGCAAGCTGGCCCGCTTCCTGACGGAACAGCAGCGGCTGCCCGTTCACCAGGTGCTCAGCGAGATCAACGAACATGTCGCCGCCAGCGAGTACAACATCAGCCAGCGTGGGCTGCCTGCCGTGCTCAACCGCACTGGCCTGCGGCCCGTCATCTTTGTCTCGGCCGCGGCGCACTACTCGATCGTCAAGACGGCCAACATCCTCGGCTACGGCGAGGCCGCGGTGCGCAGCGTGCCGGTGACATCCCGTTTTCAGCTCAACATGGCCGAACTGCGCCGCATGCTCCACGAACTGCGGGAGGACGAATATGTCGCCGCCGTCGTCGGCATCGTCGGCACCACCGAGGAGGGCGCCGTCGACCCGATCCATGAGATCCACTTCCTGCGCGAGGAGCGGGAGCGGGACCTCAACCGGTCGTTCTGGTTTCACGTCGACGCCGCCTGGGGCGGCTATATTCGCAGCCTCTTCTGCGGCCTCGACCTCGCGCAGCTGCCCCACGGCAGCCCGCTGGAAGCGATCTGCGACCAGTATATTCGTGCCCTGCGCATGGAAGAGCGGGTCACCCTCGAAGCGGGGACCCGGCACAAGGTCCAGAAGAGCGGCGACGTGCGCTGGGCCGACCGTGACATCTATGCCGCCTACCTGGCGATGGCCGATGCTGACTCGACCACGGTCGATCCGCACAAGATGGGATTTGTCCCCTATCCTGCCGGCATCGTGGCCTTTCGCAATGGCCTGGTCACCGAGCACATCGTCGAACGTGCCCAGTACATTTCCGACGAGGCAGGCGGCATCAAGGCTGCCGACGAGCCGCTGCGGATCGAGTCCGTCGGGCCCTATATCGTCGAAGGCTCCAAGCCGGGCGCAGCGGCGCTTTCCTGCTGGCTGGCGCACAAAACGATCCCGCTCAACGTGCACGGCCACGGCCAGATCGTCCGCACGACGCTGCTCAGCGCCAAGAAGCTGTTCAAGCATCTCACCAACCACCGCCACCATTTCGAGGAGATCCACGCCGAGGTGATTGGCAACGACCGCTGCCAGCTGCCCTTTACCTTTGTGCCGCTGTTTGAGCCCGACACCAACATCGTCTGCTTTGTGGCGCAGCCCATGCGCTGGGAAGAAGGCAGGCTGGTCCCCGGCAGTTGGCGGCTGCCCTGGCTCAACCTGCTGAACGAGCTGATCTACGGCGCCACCAGCATTGCCCCGCTGGACGGCCGCCGTTCGCCGCCCGCCGTGCAGCCCTTCTTCGTCTCACGCACCCGCTTTGAGCAGCGCCAGTACGACGCCGGCGCCATTGCCCCCATGCTGGAGCGTGTCGGCGTCGACCTCACCGAATATCGCCGGCACGGCCTGTTCGTGCTGCGCTCGACGGTCATGAATCCCTGGTACGGCGAAGCCGAACAAGTAGGCGTGGACTACCTGCGCCAGTTTGTTCACCACCTGCACGAAGCCGCCGTCTCCGCCATGCTGCAGGTAGAACAGACGCGGAGCAAGATGCTGCAGAAGCAGGATAGCGAACTGCCGTAGGAGAAAATAGAATGTCCCCGGGACATGGGCGACATTACTAAATAATCTTCAACTCCGGCTCCTGGCGGACGACCATAACGCTGATCTTGGCCGCCACGACGCGGGCGAAGTTGCGGAAGGCGACCGCCGTCTCGCTTTTCGGGTCGGTGATCACGATCGGATCGCCGCTGTCGCCGCCACTGCGCACGCGGCCATCGAGGGGAATGCGCGCCAGGAAGTCCACATGCAGGTCACGTGCCGCCTGCTCGCCGCCGCCCTGGCCGAAGATTTCACCCGACATGTTCTCGACCACACCCAGGATCGGCACCTCCAGCCGCTTAAAGGCCGTCGCGCCGCGCATAGCGTCGGCCACCGCCACCTTCTGCGGGCCGGTCACGATGATGCCGCCGGTGAGCGGCACGCTCTGGGCCAGGCTCAGCTGCGCATCGCCCGTCCCCGGCGGCAGGTCGACGATCAGGTAGTCCAGCGGGCCCCAGTGCACGTCGGTGAAAAGCTGTTGGATGGCCTTGTGCAGCATCGGGCCGCGCCACACCACGGCCTCCCCTTCGGGCATCAGGAAGCCCATGCTGATCACCTCGACGCCGTAGCGTTCCAAGGGCACCATCTTGTCGTCGCGGATCGCCGGCCGGCCGGATAGGCCAAACATGATGGGGATGTTCGGCCCGTAAATGTCGGCATCAAGCACGCCGACACGCGGCGCCGTCCAGCGCCAGGCTCACGGCCAGGTTGGTGGCGATCGTGCTCTTGCCCACGCCGCCCTTGCCCGAAGCCACGGCGACAATATTCTTCACCGGGATGTTGAGCTTGCCGATGATGCGGTGGTCCGCACGCACATCAGCCGTGAAGCGCACGTTGACGTTCTTGACGCCGGGAACAGCCTTGACGGCGTCGACGGCATCCTGCTCCATCTTGGCGCGCAGCGGGCAGGCCGGCGTGGTCAGCACGATGGTAAAGCCCACGTCGCCGCCGCTCACCGTCAGATCGCGGATCATGTTGAGCGCAACCAGGTCCTTATGCAGCTCCGGCTCCTGCACCGTCGCCAGGGCCTGCATGATGGTATCGGCGGAGGGGGAGCCGTTATTCGGAAATCCAGCCATTTTAAGCAATCCTTTGGCAAATGAAATATAGACAGTCTTTACTTCTGATCGTACCCCATCCTGAGGTGCGTTCAGCAAGGAGCTATCCAGAATCGTGCGGGCAATAATGATTCCAGTATAGCGAGATTACGTGAGGCGGGGAAATGTGGGGTACCGCATGGGCTGCGTTTCGCGCATAGAGCGCGATCGTAGGGGCATGAGGTCCGGCGGCGAGAGTCTCGCCATTATGACGATCACCTTGGTGGGGTGCAAGCCATCATTGTTCCGCCGGACCTCGTGCCCCTACACCGCCACGTGCTCGCGCCAGTAGTGGTTCGTCTTCGCCAAGGCGGTGATCACATTGCGAATTTCATAATCCAGCCGGAAGCCCGGCCCCGCCGGCACGTACAGCACCGCGCCGTCGCGCCGCACGCAGACGTTCTCCGCCACGACGGCGCGCAGCAGCCACACGGCCATCTTCTCGTCCGTACAGGCGACGCCGATCCAGCCAGGCGCCCCTTCACGCACGACGGGCAGCCCGGTGACAAGCGCAATCCCCCGTGCCAGCTCGTCCACCACGGCAGCGTACTCCTCTGGCCGGCTGCGCACTTCTGCCGGGTCGGCCGGCTCGAGCAAGCCTGCGCGGTGCGGCGGCCCGCCGGCCAGCGCCAGGTCGCAGAAATCAGTCCACATCACGCCCCACGCAACGCGGCCCTCAGCATCATACTGGAGGGCTGCCGCAGCCATCGGCGCGGCCGTGGGTGCGCCAACTTGATAGCGCGGCGGCAGCACGCCCGCAAGCTTGCGCTCAAATTGGTGGCTGTGCAGCGCAGCGTGGCTCAACATCTCCGGGGGGCCGTCGTACTCGATGCGCCCATCCCACAACCGCTTGCGCCGGGGGGCGGTGCGCGCCAGCTGCGGCGCGAGCCAGGCGATGACGGCGTCCAGCCCGGTGCCGTCCTTGAGATTGCAGAAGACAAACGGCAGGTCGCCGCGCATCTTCTTGGCGTCGCGCGCCATCACCTCGAGCGAAGCCCCCACCAGCGGCGCCAGGTCGATCTTGTTGATCACAAGCAGGTCCGAGCGCGAGTTGCCGGGACCGCCCTTGCGCGGGATCTTGTCGCCTGCCGACACATCGATGACATAGATCCAGACGTCGACCAACTCGGGGCTGAACGCCGCCGCCAGGTTATCGCCGCCACTTTCCACCAGCACCAGGTGCAGCTGCGGGAAGGCAGTTTCCAGCGCGCACACCGCCTCCAGATTCATGGAGGCGTCGTCGCGGATGGCGGAGTGGGGGCAGCCGCCGGTCTCTACCCCACGCACGCGCGCCTGCGGCAGCACGCCGCGGCGGCGCAGAAACTCCGCATCTTCCTGGGTGAAGATGTCGTTAGTCACCACCGCCACTTCGTAGCCCCCGGCCGTCAGCTCACGGCTCAGGCACTCGACAATGGTCGTCTTACCGCTCCCAACCGGCCCGGCCACGCCCACGCGCAGCGGAGGAGCGATGGCGGGCGTGTCTGGGGCTGAAGTCATCATACTGGTTTCCATAGCTGTCTCTTTTCTGGTGGTCAGTCAATCGCCATCGGTTTAGTTCGCACATAGGCGTGGTAGAGACTCGCACGTGGGCGTGCGAACTAAACGTTCCCCTCATCGACACCCGCTACACCGCAAGGTACTCGCGTGCGGCCGCGCTGTCAAAGTCCGAAGTGGCGCCGTGCATCACGATGGCACCCGTCTGCATGACATAGAAATAGTTGCCCACGTTCAACGCAAAGTCGAGATACTGCTCGACCAGCAGGATCGAGGTCCGGCCCTGCTCACGCAGGCTGCTGATCAGGTCCTCGATCTGCGCCATGATCGACGGCTGAATCCCCTCGGTCGGCTCATCGAGCAGCAGGAGCTGTGGGCGGCGCACGAGCACACGCGCAAAGGCAAGCTGCTGCTGCTGGCCGCCGCTCAAGGTGCCGGCCAGGCGCGTGCGCATCTGCTTGAGGACCGGGAAGAGCGTATACGCCTCCTCCAGCGCCGCGGCATCGAACTTGCGCTTGGGAGCAGCCTCAAAGCCGATCAGCAGGTTCTCGTACACCGTGAGATGGGGAAAGATGCCCCGCCCCTGCGGCACATACCCAACGCCTGCCCGGGCCCGCCGGCTGGGCGACCAGTACGTCACGTCGGACCCGCCCAGCAGCACGCGCCCCGCCCGCGGCCGCAGCAGCCCCATGATGCTCTTGATCAGCGTCGTCTTGCCCACCCCGTTGCGCCCCAACAGGCATACCACCTTGCCGGGCGGCACCTCCAGCGTGACGTCGTGGAGCACGCTGCTTTCGCCGTATTGGACGTTTAAATTGTCAATCTCTAACATTGTCGTGTGTCTCCCTCTCCTCGTTTACACCGAATCCACGGCGAAATGCGCAGACAGAAGCGCACGTAGGCGTGCGCACTAAACGGAATGGCGTGTGATGCACACAGGAGCGCACATGGGTGTGCGCACTGAACAGAGGCAATTCAGGCGCCGGGCACGTGGCTATGGCCGCGGCCGAGATACACCTCCACCACACGTGGGTCGCTCTGCACCTGCAGCACGGGGCCCTGGCACAACAGCTTGCCCATGTGCAGCACGCTGACGGTCGAGGCGAAGTTGCGCAGAAACTCCATGTCATGTTCGACCACCAGCACGGAGCAGCGCTTGGTGATCTCGACCAGGAGTTCGCCCGTGCGCATCCGTTCGGGCCGCGTCATGCCGGCCACGGGTTCGTCTAGCAGGAGCAGCTTTGGCTCCTGCACCAGCAGCATGCCGATCTCCAGCCACTGCTTCTCGCCGTGCGCCAGCGTGCCGGCCGGCGTCTGGCGGCGCCCCTGCAAGCCGATGAGGGCGAGCACCGGCTCGATGCGGTCGCGCAGCCGGGCTGCGTCTTTGCGCAGCAGCCGCCCCAGGCCGTCGGCATAGCCGGCGCTTACCTCCAGGTTTTCATAGACGGTGAGGCTGGGAAAGGTCGATGGCGTCTGGAACTTGCGTGCAATCCCCCGCCGCACCAGCACGTGCTCGGGCATGCGCAGCACGTTGAACGCCCCGTCAAACCAGGCGGCGCCCTCGTCTGGATGTGTCTTGCCGGTGATCACGTCGAGCAGCGTCGTCTTGCCGGCGCCGTTCGGCCCGATCACAAAGCGCAGTTCGCCGCGCTGCATAAAGAAGTCGAGCCCGTCCAGCGCCTTGAAGCCGTCAAAGCTGACGGTCAGCTCACGCACGTCCAGGATCGAGTCTACGACGGGAACATATGGGGTAGCAGGCGCCATCAGGAACCTCCTTCTACGGAAGCGGCGACACCTGCGCCTGATGCCTGAACCGGCCACGCTTGCCTGCGGCCTGGCGGCCTTCGCCGCCCGCCGCGCGCCGCGCCGGTGCCACGCGTCCGCGATGGAGCCGACGACACCTTTCGGGAAGAACAAGACACAGGCGATAAAGAGAAAGCCGAGGAAGAAGACCCAGAGGTCGGGGAAGGTCTCGCTAAAGTAGCTGCGGCCGTAGCTCACCAGCAGCGTGCCGACGATCGCCCCCAGAGCGTGCCCCGGCCGCCCAGCGCTACGAAGATGACAAACTCGATCGACGGCACCACACCCATCATGGAGGGCGAGATGATGCCGACCTGCGGCCCGTAGAGCATCCCGCCCAGGGCGGCGACGGCGGCGGATAGCACAAACACGGTGACCTTGATGCTCACGGGGTTGTAGCCCAGAAAGCGCACGCGACTCTCGTCGTCCCTTGTCGCCACGAGCACCCGGCCAAAACGCGTGCCCACCAGCCAGCGGCTCGCCCACAAACACGAGGATCAGCGCCACGACGGTCGCCAGGTAGAAGCCCTGCTGCATCGGCTTGCTCTGCACGGCCAGGCCGAACAGCTTCGCCCCGCCAAAGTTGGTGATGCCGTTGGTGCCGCCGGTGTACGCCTGCTGGCCGACAAACCAGATGCTGGTCAGCAGCGTCAGCGCCTGGGTGATGATCGAGAAGTAGACGCCCTGCACCCGACTGCGAAAGACAAAGTACCCGAGAATACCTGCCAGCAGCGCCGGGATCGCCAGCGCCGCGGCCACGGCGAACACAGGCGAAGAGAAGGGCGCCCAGAACCAGGGCAGTTCGGTCAACCCGCTCCAGAACATAAAATCGGGCAGCTTGCCGCCCGCCGGCATGCAGCTTGAGAAACATGGCAAAGCCGTAGGCGCCGAGCCCGAAGAAGAGGCCCTGGCCCAGGCTCAGCATCCCGCCGTAGCCCCAGATGAGGTCGAGGCCCAGCGCCACGATCGCCAGCGCGAGAAAACGCCCCAACTGGTTGAGGCGAAAATCCGACAAGATCAGCGGCATCAGTAGGAGGATCAGCAGGCACACCAAGGGCACAGCCCAGCGTGACAGCCAAGAGGATCCGAACGTTTGCTTCACGATTCTTTCCCCCTATCGCGTCTGCAGGCTGGCAAGGCCGCGCGGGCGCCATTGTAAGAAGGCGATAATTAACAGCAGGACCAGCACCTGTGCCACGGTCGTCGAGGTCGAGATCTCCAGGAAGGTGTTGCCCATGCCGACCGCCAGCGAAGCCAGGATCGTCCCCAGCAGGCTGCCGACGCCGCCCAGCACGACGACCATAAAGGCGTTGACGATGTAGAAGGTGCCCAAGGAGGGGCCGATGGGGCCGATCAACGTCAGCGCGCACCCGGCGATTCCGGCCAGCCCGGCGCCGATGGCAAAGGTCATGGCGTCCACATGGCGGGCCGGTACGCCCAGGCTCGATGCCACGTCGCGATTCTGCATGACGGCCCGCAGCCGCCGCCCGCCGCTGCTGCGGTAGAGATAGAGGTAGAGCAGCGCCACGGCCACGATGACCAGGCCGATGATAAAGACGCGCTTGTAAGGCAGGATGATGCCGTCGCCGATCTCAAAGCCGCCCGCCAGCCAGGCGGGGCTGACCACGTTGACATTGGGGGCGCCAAAGATGGTCCGCGCCGCCTGCTGCAGCACCAGGGCCACGCCATAGGTCGCCAGCAGCGTGTCGAGCGGTCGGCCGTAGAGATGGCGGATGACCGTCACCTCCAGCAGCACGCCCAGAAGTGCGGCGATGAGAAATGAGATCGGCAGCGCCAGCACAAACCAGACGCCCAGTTCGACGCCGCCCAGGTAAGGCGCCAGGATCTGCTGGCAGAAGTAGGTGGCATAGGCGCCGATCATGATGAACTCGCCGTGGGCCATGTTGATGACGTTCATCAAACCAAACGAAAGTGCCAGCCCCAAAGAGACCAGCAGCAAGATCGAACCTAGACTTAATCCGTTGAAGACCTGCAGCACCAACAGTTCCATGTGTTCTGTCTCCCCCGCTTCACTCCTGATGGTTGAACAGTATGGCTTTCAGACAGATGTGGCCGGTCGCGGCGGTCCGCGACCGGCCCATCAAAGCAACAGGAGATCCGGACTACTGGCCGGCCTGTTCGGCCAGGCCCGCAGCCCACGGGATACTCTTCAGGAAGGGGTCGGGCTTGACCGCCTCGGGGCTCGTGTACACGGCGTCGATCAGGCCTTCAGGGTTGATCTTGCCGATCCGCACATACTTGTAGGTGTGCTGGCTCTCAGGCTCCACCTTGACCGTACCCTCCGGTGCGGCGAAGGAAATCTCGCCGCTCTTGGCGGCCTCACGCACCTTGTCGACCTCGGTGCTGGCTGCCTTTTCGGCCATCGCCTTCCACAGGTAGACGCCGAAGTAGCCGGCTTCGGCCGGGTCGCTCGTCACACGATCGTCGCCGTAGGCCTTCTTGTAGGCTTCGACAAAGGCCTTGTTCTCGGGCGAATCGACCGTCTGGTAGTAGTTCCAGGCCGTGTAGTGGCCGGCAATGTTCTCCGGACCGATGCCGCGGACTTCCTCTTCGGCCACGCTCACCGACATGACCGGGCAGCGTCTCGGACGTGAAGCCGGCATCCTTGAACTGCTTGAAGAACGCCACGTTGCTGTCGCCGTTGAGCGTGTTGAAGATGGCGTCCGGCTTGGCTTCCTGGATCTTGCTGATGATCGTGCTGAACTCGGTGCCTCCCAGGGGCACGTACTCTTCGCCGGCCAGGGTCACGCCCAGATCTTCGAGCTGCTTCTTGATAATCAGGTTGGCCGTGCGTGGGAAGACGTAGTCGGAACCGAGCAGGTAGATGCTCTTGGCGCCGAGGTCCTTGACCAGGTAGTCGACGCCCGGGATGATCTGCTGCGTGGGTTCGGCGCCGGTGTAGAAGATATTCGGGGAAGATTCAAGGCCTTCGTACTGCACCGGGTAGAAGAGCAGCCCGTTTAGTTCCTCAAACACGGGCAGCATGGCCTTGCGGCTGGCGCTGGTCCAGCCGCCGAAGACCACGTCCACCTTGTCCTGCTCGATCAGCTTGCGCGCCTTTTCGGCAAAGGTCGGCCAGTCGCTGGCGCCGTCTTCGACGATGGGCTCCAGCTGCTTGCCGTTTACGCCGCCGGCGGCGTTGATCTGCTCGATCGCCAGCAGCGTCAGCATCCTTCACCGAGACTTCGCTGATCGCCATCGTGCCGCTCAGCGAATGCAAGATCCCCACCTTTATCGTATCGCCCTCGGCTGCCGCCGCGGTCGCCTCGCTCGTGGCATCGCCGGCCGGCGCGGCGGCGGGCGATGCTGCGGGCGCTGCGCAGGCAGCTAGCGCCAAGGACAGCACCAGCGTTAGCTACCACCAATCGTCCAGCCCAATGCCCCTCTCCCCCTAAGGCACTGCGTAACCATTGTGTCATTGACAGGTTCTCCCGTATCCCTCTGTTGCTCTGTTCGGTTGGTTTGCGTCTCGTCGTACGTACCCTGGCCAGGTGCGGCTTAGTGTAGCAAAGACATTTTGGGGTAAGTAGGGTCAGAAATGACGAAAGTAAGCGTTTTCAGTTATGCATACTGTACAATTTGCAGTACATATTTGCACATCGTGAGAGAAATCTTAATGAAAAGACGTATCGATTTCGATAATTTGGTGACATAAATGCACAATATGGGGATGATGTGGCAGAGGTTTGGTGGGTAGAGGGCGGAGGAAAAACGTCCCTGTCTCGGCGCATGAGCGAGCGTCTAGGGGGGAATGAGGTTGCGCCGAGGTGCGCCGCCAGCGGTGCCTAGGTCGAGGCGAACGGATGCCGCCGACGTCCCCGGGACGTGGGTTACGAAAGGCACGAGGTCGAACGGATCCGGAGTGCAGGCGTCCGCCGACGCAAGCGTCGGCGGACGCCTGCACTCCGAGACCAGACGTTAGAACAAGAAATACCGCTGCGCCATGGGCAGCACGGCGGCCGGCTCGCAGGTGGCGAGGACGCCGTCCACCCGCACCTCGTACGTCTCCGGGTCCACCTCGATATTCGGCGTAGCATCGTTGTGGACCATCTGCGCCTTGCCAATCGCCCGGCAGTTGCGCACGGCTTCGACCTGCTTGGTCAAGCCAAGCTGCTGCGGGATGCCGTTGTCCAGCGCCGCCTGCGACATGAAGGTGATGCCGCTGGGCCCGATGGCGCGCCCGAAGCTGCCAAACATCGGCCGGTACAGCACGGGCTGCGGCGTGGGGATCGACGCGTTGGCATCGCCCATCGCCGCCCAGGCAATAAAGCCGCCCTTGATCACCAGCTCGGGCTTGACCCCAAACAGCGCGGGCTTCCACAACACGAGATCGGCCAGCTTGCCGGGCTCGATCGAGCCGATCTGGTGCGCCATGCCGTGGGCGACGGCCGGGTTGATCGTGTACTTGGCCACGTAGCGCTTGGCCCGTGCGTTGTCGCTGGTCCCACTGTCGCCCGGCAGCGGGTCCGCGCTGCACCTTCATCTTGTGCGCCGTCTGCCAGCAGCGCGTCACCACCTCGCCGATGCGCCCCATGGCCTGCGAATCACTCGAGATCATGCTGATGATCCCCATGTCGTGCAGGATGTCCTCGGCCGCGATCGTTTCGGCGCGAATGCGGCTCTCGGCAAAGGCCACATCCTCGGGCACCAGCGGGTTGAGATGGTGGCAGACCATCAGCATGTCCAGGTGCTCGGCGATCGTGTTGACGGTGAACGGCCGCGTCGGGTTGGTGGACGACGGCAGAATGTGCGGATAGCCGGCGATCTTGATGATGTCGGGCGCGTGGCCGCCGCCGGCCCCCTCGGTGTGATAGGTGTGAATCGTGCGCCCGCCGATGGCGGCGATGGTGTCCTCGACAAAGCCGCCCTCGTTGAGGGTGTCGGTGTGGATCGCCACCTGCACGTCGTACTGGTCGGCCACGGCCAGGCAGGCGTCGATGGCGGCGGGCGTCGTCCCCCAGTCCTCGTGCAGCTTGAGCCCGCAGGCCCCGGCCGCCAGCTGCTCGACCAGCGGCGCCGCGAGGGCGGCGTTGCCCTTGCCCAGGAAGCCAAAGTTGAGCGGCCACGCCTCGGCCGCCTGCAGCATGCGTGCCAGGTTCCAGGCCCCCGGCGTGCAGGTCGTGGCGTTGGTGCCCGTCGCCGGCCCTGTCCCGCCGCCGATCATCGTCGTGATGCCGTTGGACAGCGCCTCGTATACCTGCTGCGGGGCGATGAAGTGGATGTGGCTGTCGATGCCGCCGGCCGTCACGATCAGGTTCTCGCCGGCCACGACCTCGGTCGATGCCCCCACGACGAGGTCCGGATCCACCCCCTCCATCGTGTCGGGATTGCCCGCCTTGCCTACCTTGACGATGCGGCCGTCGCGCACGCCGATGTCGGCCTTGACGATGCCCCAGTGGTCGAGGATCAAGGCGTTGGTGATCACCAGGTCCAGCACGCCCCCATCCCGCGCGGCGCCGCTGCTCTGGCCCATGCCGTCGCGGATCACCTTGCCGCCGCCAAAGGTGATCTCGTCGCCGTAGACGGTGTAGTCGTGCTCGACCTCTATCAGCAGCTCGGTATCCGCCAGCCGCACCCGGTCGCCCTTGGTCGGGCCGTAGAGGCTGGCATAGACGGAGCGTGGAATCTGCAAGCTCATCGTGTTCCGCTCCCTTCTGCCCACGCCAGGGCATTGCCGCGCACGCCTTCGTCGTCAAGGCTGCCGTTGACCCGTCCGCCATGGCCATACATCGTACGCGTGCCGCTCAGCGCCACCAGCGTCACCTCTTTGTCCTCGCCCGGCTCAAAGCGCACTGCCGTGCCGGACGCAATGTTGAGCCGCATGCCGTAGGCCGCCGCCCGGTCAAAGCGCAGCGCCGAGTTCACCTCAAAGAAATGGAAATGGCTGCCGACCTGGATCGGCCGGTCACCCGTGTTGTACACAACCAGCTGCGCCGTCGCCCGCCCCGCGTTCGCCAGCACGGGCCCGGCCTCCTCATCCACCAACACTTCCCCTGGGATCATCCCTGTTCGTCTCCTTCGTGATCTTCGTGTCCTTCGTGGATCATTCGTTCGTGCGAGGCTCGCCCCACGAGGTACGGGGTGGCAAGGTGATGGGGGGAGCCAGCACGGTGTTAGCGAATCGGGTCATGGACGGTCACCAGCTTCGTCCCGTCCGGGAACGTCGCCTCCACCTGGACTTCGTGGATCATCTCGGCCACCCCATCCATCACGTCGTCGCTGCCGGAGGATGGTCGCCCCGAAGCCCATGATGTCGGCCACGCTGCGCCCGTCGCGCGCCGCCTCCATGATCTCAGCCGTCAGGATGGCGATCGCCTCCGGATAGTTGAGCTTGAGCCCGCGCGCCTGGCGCCGCCGCGCCAGGTCGGCGGCCACCACGATCAGCAGCTTCTCCTGTTCCCGCTGCGTCAAGTGCATACAAATTCCTTTCGCTTGTCCCTTTAACTTATCCAGTAACTTGTCTCAATAAAGTTTGCGCGGCAAAATACCCTCTTCGCCATATAAAAACTTGCGCGCCGCCGACCAGAAGATCGGCAGCCCGGCAGCCAGCTTGCGCTGCGTGACGCCCAGCCCGCGCACCACGACGCCGTGCGCCGGCAGCGTGCTGGCGCCCCATACACACTCGCCCACTTCACTACGTTCTGCCGCCAGCTCGCGCCAGCAGATGCTCCAGCTCCGGCCACACGCTCGGGGGCTGCCCGACCCTGCAGGCATAAAAGGTGGCGAAGCTGCCGTAACGTCCGAGCCGCAGCGGCGAGTCCAGGGGCCGCAGGGCGGGCTGGAGCAGCAGCCGCTCGATCGCCAGCGGGACGGTGCCCGCGCAGATCGTGGTCTGCAGTTCGAGCGAGTCGTAGGCAAACCGCTCGCCGTGTGCCTCGCGGCCGGGCGTCACCAGTTCCCACGCCAGCAGGCCCGCCCCCGGCGCGAGATGGTAGGAGGTGACCTGGCGGTAGCGGGAGCCGGCATAGGGGATCAGGGAATCGGGCAGCACCTCGAGCAGCGCATCAGGCCCCACGTGGTAACGCGTCACCTGCTGCGCCGTGGGCCCCTCGGGGCGATGGCGGTAGATGCGCGTGGATCCGGTCGTGGTGACCTGCACCCGCACACCCTCCTCCAGGCGGATCTCGTTGTCGAGCTGGTCGCCGCCCAGCACCCCTCCGGAGACGTTGTGCAGGTGGACAAGCGCACCGCCGCGCGGAAGGTCAAACGGTCGCACGACCCGCAGTGGCGGTGTCTGCAGGCTGTGGCGCAGGCGCGTGCGTACAGCGCCTGCCGGGCCGGCTGCCTGCGTCCACACCAAACACGAGTTCGAGGCGCCCCCGTGCCAGCCTGGCGCCATCACCTGTGACTGCCCGTTGTGGTGCCGCCAATGCCGCCATATCAGCTGATAAACAGGCGCACGCTGCGCTGTGGATGCCGCATGCTGCCCACGTCGAGCAGCGCGGTGAAGGTAAATGGAATCTCGGGCCCTGGAGCAGAATCTACGGACGCAGACGCAGCAGCGGCGATTGCCCCCTGCAGCTTCCAAAGCAGCTGGCCCGCCCGGCCCTGCCCCAAGGGCATCAGGCGCTGGCAGGCCGAAACGAGGCCGGCCACGTTCTGCCGCAGCAAGGCAAGCGCCGTTACATCGGCGTCAAGCCCCAGCAGTGCGCCGCCCAGGCCAAATACACAGCAGTAATGCGTCTCGGTTTCGCTCCCACTGAGCACCGCCTGCCAGGCCGGGGTCGGCTCCAGGTCGGCCAGCAGCCGCAGCAGGCGCCCGCCCAGCGCGTGCGAGGCGGCGCGGCTCTCGCGGGCAGGTCGCAGCGCGCTAAGTTCCTGGTTGGCCGCCCGCCAATCGCCCAGCCACGCCGCGGGTGCCACCTCGTCCATGTGCAGACCGATCCCGTGTGCGCGGCGGCAGTAATACGCGTCCACTGTTCCGGCCTCGAGGAGGTAGTCGCCGAACCAGCGTTCCAGCCGCGCGAGGTCGACGTCGCCGTCCTGGACGAGCGTCTCCAGCCCAAACGAATGCGCAGTCGCCCCGACCGGCAAGGCGCTGTCGGCTATGTGTAATAAACGCAGAAGCTGTGAAGGATCACCCTGCATGGTAGGAGTCTATGCTAGGGGATCGCCCGCGTGGCGGCAATACGCAATCTGCGCGAGAAATCTGCTCCCCCATTGTGCACTATGCTGTTTCCTGCACCTTGGCAGCATGGTGCTCGCTGTGATGCTCGATGTGCCTCTCCAGCCGCCAGCGATACCACTCCACCGCCGCCAACAGCGAGAGCTGAAACAGTGCCGATCCGACCGTGTAAAACTGGTTAAAGTAGAACGTGACCAGGTCCACGACCGTTAGCGCCAGCACCAACGCCAATGCACCGATATAGATCCCCTTGCGTTCGCGCCCGCCCGCCAGCAGTACAACGGCGATCAGGGCAAGCAGGCCCGACGATCACGACCATGACCAGGTTGAACAAGAGCCAGCCGGGATGATTTACCGCATACGTGGCCTTGGCGTTGACGACAATGTACGGCACGCCGCCGGTACCGGCGGCGCCGCTGAGGTGGCCGGCGGCCAGGCTGGAGATGTTGGCAAACCGAATGACCCCCTGTACGGCCATCACCCCAAAGCCCGCGACGAGGATCAGCTTGAGCACGCGCAGCGAGGGGTGGTGTGCCAGGTAGAAGCGTATAGTGATCAGCTGGCGCATCAGCCACCCGTGTTCGTGCTTGCCTGCCGGTGGGTGTTGGCCGACATAACCGAGCAGCTGCTGCGCAAACAGCCGGTGGTCGGAGTCCTCGGCCTTGGCCGCGAGCGCCGCCAGTTGTGCCGCCAGCCGCGCCTGGGCCTGCTGGTCGAGGCGGTTGTCCAGCACCGCCTGCATCTGCTCCAACGACTGGTAGAGCAGTGCGCGGCTCCCACGCGGCCGCGCCCGCCGCAGCCGCATGTACGCCCAGATACAGATGAGCAGCAGGGCATAGATGATGGGAAATGCGAGTGGATAGAAGTAGTCGACCGACCGGGTAATCAGCTTGCCCACCTCGTCGATAAACAGCCCGATGCCGATGCCGCCCAGGACGGCCCCCAGCCACAGGGCCCAGCGATTGGCTACGATCAAGAGGAGCACGACCGCCCCAAAGAGCAGCAGGCCGCCCCACAGCGCATGTGCCAGGTGAAAGGTCTTGCCGCCGACCTGGGGAAAGCCGGTCAGCTCGAGGTACAGGCGGACGAGCAGCACCGTGGCGGCAAAGGTGGCAATCAGCACCAGCAGCAGGCTGTCGGCGGCGGCATGCTGGACCGGCGACCAGAGGCGTCGACGGGCGTGGGGATGGTCAGGTTCGTGCGACATGGGCGGACTCTCTTGCTTTGTGCGTGGATGGCGAGACACCATCAATCTTACTCCCGATCCGGGGCAGGCGTCACGTTTTTCCCGTCATACGGGTGTGGTTCACGTTTTTGCCCGCGTAGCCCGCACGCCCTCGTGCGGGTCTATCGGGCACGCCCTCGTGCCCGTGTTGCCGCGGACGCGTGTGGCCTGACGGCCACACCCCCGTTATACTGCAACGACCCCGGCTCGCCCGACGGGTTTACGTGTAGGTGGAATTACGTGCGGGCGAGCCGGGGTCGAGACGGTTAGTCGCCGCGACGGATGTGCCGAGAGCGTGAACGCTCCCCGGCACGCGCCCCGGTGCATTGGCGACGATCGCCCGCCTCGATCCTGGCACGGCGCTGCGATGACTTCGCCTATCGTAATGCTGCGGCGCCGAGACAGGGACGTTCTCACTGGAATCTCACCACAACGTCCCCTCAATCTTCTTCTCTTCTCCAACCATTGACGCCCTTCACGCGCCCCGCTACAATCTACCCTATGCCACAAGCGCCAACTCCGGCGGTGGGGTCGCCGCTGCTCACCACGAAGCTTTTCCTCCCGCGCCTGCGGCCGGGGATGGTGGCGCGGCCGCAGCTGGTGGGGATGCTGGATGCGGCGCTGAGCTATCCCCTGACACTGGTTTCGGCGCCGGCGGGGTTTGGCAAGACCACCCTGGTCGCCGCCTGGGCCCAGCAGCAGCCGCTGCCGGTCGGCTGGCTCTCGCTGGATGCGGGCGACAACGACCCCAACCGCTTTCTGGCGTACTTGATCGCCGCCCTGCAGGCGGCCGACCCCAGCCTCGGCCGCGAGCTGCGCGCCGCCCTCGCAGGCGGGCAGGCGCCGCCGATCGAGGCCGCAGCGATCATGCTGATCAACGACCTGGCCCAGCTGCCGCAGGACGTGCTGCTCGTGCTCGACGACTTTCACGTGATCGAGGAGCCCCGGATCGAGCAGGCGCTGGCGACACTGGTCGCCCACCAGCCGCCGCAGCTGCACCTGCTGATCGCCACGCGTGAGGATCCGCCGCTGCCGCTGGCGCGCATGCGTGCCCAGGGGCAGCTCGTCGAGCTGCGCGCCCAGGAGCTGCGTTTTTCGCCCGGACGAAGCCGCCACCTTTCTCAACCAGAGCATGGGCCTGGCGCTCTCGCCGCAGCAGGCGGCGGAGCTGGATGCGCGGATTGAAGGCTGGGTCGCAGGCCTCCAGCTGGCAGGGCTGTCGCTGCAGAAGAGCAGCAACGCCGGCGCCCTCATCGCCGGGCTGACCAGCAGCCACCATTTCATCCTGACCTACCTGACGGAAGAGGTGCTGCGCCAGCAGCCTCCGGCCGTGCAGGACTTCCTGCTGCAGACCTCGATCCTCGAACGGCTGACCGGCCCGCTCTGCGACGCCGTGCGCGAGCGGACGGACAGCACGGAGCTGCTGGAGGCGCTGTATGCCGCCAATGTCTTTGTCATCCCCCTGGATGCAGAGCACACCTGGTTTCGCTATCACCACCTGTTTCGCGACCTGCTGCAGGGCCAGCTGCAGCGCACGCAGGGCGAGCTGATCCCCACCCTGCACCGGCGCGCCTCAGCCTGGTATGCGCGCCACGACGAGCCGGCCGCCGCCATCGACCATGCCTTGGCAGCCGGCGATCTATGCCGGCGCCGTCGCGCTGCTCGAAACACATGCCAGGCCGCTCGTGCTGAGCGGCTATGCGCAGACCGTGGCCGCCTGGCTGCAGCGGCTGCCCCCGGAGTGGCAGGCGGCGGGTCCCCAAGCCAACGTCGCCTTTGCCTGGTCGCTGCTCTTGCGCGGCCAGCTGGACGAAATCGAACGCTATCTGCACAATGCGGAAGCCGGGCTCGCAGGCACGGCGGCACAGGGCCGGCCCCCAGCCGGGCCCCGGGCGCAGGCCGCCTTGGCGGCAGAGATACTGGGCCTGCGCGCCGGCGTGGTTTCGCTGCGGGGGGAGACCGAGCGCGCCTGTGCCATGGCGCGGCAGGCGGTCACCATCGCGCCCGCAGACGACACCTACGTCCAGGGCGCCACACGGTTCTGCCTGGCCACGGCCTGCAACTATGCGGGCCACACGGTCGAGGCGATTGCTGCCTACCGGGAAGCGCTGCCGCTGTGCCGGACGGCCGGCAACATGGTCGCGGCCATGCTGAGCGTGGCCAACCTGTCGCTGCTGCTCTGCGAGCGCGGCCAGCTGCAGGAAGCAGCCGGCCTCTGCCGCCGCATCATTGCCGAAGCCGAGAAGGTGGGCGCGCTGCATTCGCCTGCCGTTGCATCCGTACGCGGGGCACTGGCGCACGTGCTGTATGAATGGAATGAGCTGGAAGAAGCGCGGCTGGAGGCGCAGGCGGCGCTCGAGCTGGGACGGCGGAGCGGCCATGTCGCGGCCGTGGCGTATGGGAGCATCGTGCTCGCCCGCATCGAAGCGGCGCGCGGCGAGCCCGCTGCGGCGGCAGCAGCTGGTCGAGCAGGCGCGCCAGGCTGCGCGGGCGCAGCATGCCGGCCTGGGTCGCGCCCTATATCGTCAGCGAGCAGGTGACGCTGGCCCTGGCACGCGGCGACGAGCAGGCGGCGCAAACGGCACTGGACGACAGCGGCGTCGCCGTCGACGCACCCACCGACCACACGCGCGAGGTGATCCACCTGGCCCACCTGCACCTGCTGCTCTACCGCCTGGCCGCCAGACGGTCCGGCAGGCGACCGGCAGACGGTCTGGCCGCTGAGGCCGGCGAACTCGATCGCAACGATCCTCGCTCTTGGCCGGGCGCGTCGCTTGCCTCCGCCGAAGCCGGCGGCCGGCTGGGCCGCACGATCGAGGCGCTCTGCGTGCGCGCGATCGCCCTGCAGGCGCAGGGCAAGCAGGGGCCGGCGCAGGCAGACCTCAGGCGCGCCCTCCAGCTGGCGGCGCCCAGCGGCTACCTCCGCCTCTTTATCGGGCTGGGCCCGGCCATGGCCCAACTGCTGGCGGAGTACGATCCGGATCCGGAGCAGGCAGCCTACACGGCACGCCTGCGCGCTGCCCTCGGCGCGGAGCCGGGCAGGGCGCCCGAGCCCGCCGTGCAGCCCGACCAATCTGCGCTCGTCGAGCCCCTGTCCGACGCGAACTCGAAGTGCTGCGCCTGATGGCGCAGGGGCTGACCTACCAGGAGGCCGCCGAGCAGCTGATCGTCAGCCTCAACACCGTCCGCTTTCACGTCAAGAGCATCTACGGCAAGCTCGGGGTGGACAACCGCACCGCAGCGCTCGAGAAGGCACGCAGCATGGATCTGCTGTAATCACAGCGAAAGGACCCCCTTCCCATGGACAGTCAAGACACTGGGCACCGAACTCGGCTATAACGGCTTTCTCAAGATCCGCGTCGACCGCATCGAGCTGCCCAACGGCCTCACCTTCAACTACGACTACGTGGACAAGATCGTCGCCGTCCTGGTCCTGCCCATTCTTGGCGACCAGATCGTGATGGTCAAGCAGTACCGCCACGCGGTCAAGCGCGAGGTGTACGATCTTCCGGGCGGCGGTGTCCACGAGGGCGAATCTTTTGAAGACGCCGCCCGCCGCGAGCTGCTGGAGGAGGCCGGCTACACGGCCGCCCACATGCACCGCCTGGGCACCTTCCACCACGCGCCCGGCTGCATGGACTCGGTCGTCCACGTCTTTGCCGCCACCGAGCTGACGCCCGGCACGGCCCAGCCCGAAATCGCCGAGATCATGACGCCCGGTCTGCATCCCCATTGCGGAGTTTGAGCGCATGATCGAGACCGAACCCATGGAAGCCACGGCGCCGCTGGCGTATTTTCTGGCGGTGCGCAAAGGGCTGATTCGCGGCTGAGGGGTAGGGGCACGAGGTCCAGCGGCACGGAGCGCAGGCGTCCTCGCTGCCAGCGTGCTCCAGCGGAACTGCAGTGCCCCTGCGAACTCGGTTGCTGTCTCCGAACCTCATGCCCCTACATCCTCCTCCCCTTCGCCACTACATCATGATGTGGTCCCTTCCCGCCGCGCCTGCCCTATGCTGATGACAGCAAGCGCAAACGCAAGGAAGGAACACATGTCACACCTGGACGAACGCACCCGCTACACGATCACCGTCGAAGGCACGATCGACCCCAACCTCGCCGACTGGTGCGGGCCGCTGACCATCACGACGGCACAGGGGCCGGATGAGGTGACGGTTACCACCTTGTCCGGCATCACCGCCGACCAGGCCGGCCTGGTGGGGATCATCCGCCACCTGCACGGGTTAGGTATCGTCCTGCTGACCGTTGAACGCGGTGCAAGCCGTCTGTCGCAGCCGGCCGTGGACACTGCGCTAGCCAATAGATCCATCGTAGCGCATCACACCTCTTGAGGAAGGAGACCAGCAATGCTGCACAAATCGTTACGCCCCTACACCATCATGGGCAGCCTCATCGTGCTCCTGCTCGCCGTCACGGCCGGGGCAGGGGTGTTGCGTGAAGAACTTCTATGCCCCCTTTATCACCACGCCGGGCTTGGTGGCCACGCTGTGGGTGCAGGACCTCGTGTCGCTGCTGGCCGCCCCGGTGCTGGCCGCCGCCATGATCTGGACGCGGCGGGGCTCGCGCCGGGCGTTCGTCGTCTGGTGCGGCGTCCTGGTCTACACGATCTACTACTACGCCTTCTACGTCTTCGGCTTTACCTACACGGTGCTGTACCCGCTCTACCTGGCCCTGATGGGGCTGGGCGTCTACTCGCTGATCGGCCTGCTGGCCGGCGCCGACCTTCGGGACCTTCGCCGCCGGCGTCGACGACAAGATGCCGGTGCGCACGCTGGCCGTGATCCTGCTGATCGCCCTGCTCTTTGTCCCGCTGTGGGGCAGCATGCTGGCCCAGGACATCGCGGCGCAGCAGCCGCGTGTGACCGCCCTCGTCTTCGTGCTCGACCTCTGCTTCCTGCTGCCGGCCATCGCAATCGCCGCCGTGCAGCTGTGGCAGCGCCGGCCCTTTGGCTACCTGCTGGGCGGCATCCTGCTCATCAAGGCGGCGGTGTCGGGCATCCTGCTGGCGGTTTCGACCGTCTGGGCGGCGCAGCTGGGCATGCCGCTGGCCGTCGAGGAGCTGGGCATGTACCTGTTCCTCACCGTCGCCGGCTCGGCCGGCGTGTTCTTCTACATGCGCCACCTGCACGAAACCCCGGCCGCAGGCAGCAGCTGCCGCCGGCCAACCAGTCACGGAGTCGCCTCATAACAAGAGCCACACGCAGAGCAGCACACAACTGCCGACGAACCGCCGCACCGCGTGCGCCGGCACGCCCAGCCGGCAGTGCCGTCCGCCAGTCGTCCATCCGTCCACCGCCCTGACCGTGCTCGTCGTCCTCATCCTCCTGCTGGCCGTCCTGGCGGCCGGCGTGGGTGTCTTCTACCAGGGCGGCGGCAGCGGCCCCTTCGAATTCACCACCGTACGCGGCGACACCGTCACCGTCTACGGCCGCGGCATCTATCGCTACGACGGCGCCGACATGGTGGCGCAGGCCATCCCGCAGGACATGGTGACGCTCGTCCTGGCGGTGCCGCTGCTGGCGATCGCCCTCGTCCTCTACCGGCGCGGCAGCCTGCGCGGCACCTTCCTGCTGGCCGGCACGCTCGCCTACTTCCTCTACACCTACACCGTCATGGCGCTGGGCGCGGCCTTCAACCCCCTCTTCCTGGTCTACGTCGCGCTCTTCTCGCTCAGCCTCTACGCCTTCATCATGGCCATGCTCGTCGGTGGATCTGCCGACGCTGCCCGCGGCCTTTGGCGACCGCCTGCCGCGCAAGACCATCGCCGGGCTTTCTCTTCTTCAGCGCCGCCTTCCTCATCCTCGCCTGGCTCGGCCGCATCGTCCCCGCCCAGCTCGAACGGCACGACCCCGGTGGGCATGAGCACCAGCACGACCCTCTTTATCCAGGCGATGGACCTGGGCGTGGTCGTGCCGATGATGGTCCTGGCCGCCGTCCAGCTGCTCCGGCGCCGCCCCTTCGGCTACCTGCTGACCGCCGTGGCGATCATGAAGTTCGTCACCATGGGCCTGGCGCTCGACGCCATGATCCTCGGCCAGTACTTTGCCGGCGTGCCCGATGACGGTGGCGGAGATCGTCATCTTCCCGATCATCTCGCTGGTCGCCATCGTGATGGCGGTCGTCGTGCTGAAGGCGGCGCGGCAGTGAGGCACATGTGCGTTTCACGAACCTGGCCGCGTAGCCCGCACGCCGTGCGGGCTACGCCAGTCTCACCCCTCCATTGTGTTACAATATCCCCATTCCCGCTTACAAAACTCATTCGAAGGAACGCCATATGCTTACAATTGATAGACTTGACGTGCGAATATCGCACCAACCCGCTTGGCATCGACGTGACGGCGCCACGCCTCAGCTGGAAGCTCGCGGGCGACCAGATCGGGGCTGCGCCAGGCGGCGTACCGCATTCTCGCCGCCAGCGCGCCCGCCCTCCTGGCAGAGGGCAAGGCGGACCTGTGGGACAGCGGGCGGGTGGAGTCGGATGCACTCGGTGCTCGTGCCCTATGGCGGGCCCAAGCCAGTCTTCGCGCCAGCGGGTCTACTGGCAGGTGACCGTGTGGGACGCGGCGGGCGCCAGCGCAGCCATCCGAGCCGGCCTGGTTTGAGATGGGGCTGCTCAAGCGCTCCGAGTGGAAGGCAAAGTGGATCGGCGCTGCCCTGCGCGGCGGCGCACGCAGCTCGGCCCCGGCTCCCTACCTGCGCAAGAGCTTTACCCTCCCGCGCCAATGATCGCCAGTGCGCGCCTCTACGTGACGGCGCTGGGCCTGTACGAGTCCAGCATCAACGGCAAGCCCGTCGGCGACGACGTCTTTGCCCCCGGCTGGACGGACTATAACAAGCGCGTCCAGTACAACGTCTACGACGTGACCAGCTCTGCTGCAGCCCGGCGAGAACACGCTGGGCGCCATCCTGGGCGACGGCTGGGCGGCCGGCCATATCGGCTGGGGGCACCGCCAGCAGTACGTCGACCGGCCCCGCCTGCTGGCCCAGCTGGAGGTCAAGACCGCTGTCCGGCGCCACGATCACCGTCACCAGCGACCGCACCTGGAAGCATTGGTATGGCCCCCTCCTCCACAACGACCTGCTGATGGGCGAGGCCTACGACGCCCGGCTGGAGATGCCCGGGCTGGGATGCACCCGCCTTCGACGACCGGCGCTGGCTGCCCGTCGAGCTGTTCGACGACACCGGCGCCGCCCTCGTCGCCACCAACGGCCCCACCGTCCGCCGCATCGAGGAGCTGGCGCCGGTCGCCGAGCCCAAGGTGATCGTGGGCTTTACGGCCAGACGCTACATCTTTGACCTGGGCCAGAACATGGTCGGCCGCGTGCGCTTCCAGGGCAGCGCCCCGGCCGGCACGACCATCGTCCTGCGCTTTGCCGAGGTGCTCGACGCCGGACGGCGAGATCTACACCGACAACCTGCGCACGGCCCGCGCCACCGACATCTACACCTTCAAGGGCGAGGGCGTCGAGACCTGGGAGCCGAAATTCACCTTCCACGGCTTCCGCTATGTCGAGCTGAGCGGCTATCGACGGCGAGGTCGACCGCGACACGATCACCGGCATCGTGCTCCACTCGGACATGGCGCCGACCGGCGCCTTTGACCTGCTCCGACCCGCTGCTCAACCAGCTCCAGCACAACATCGTCTGGGGCCAGAAAGGCAACTTCGTCGACGTGCCCACCGACTGCCCGCAGCGCGACGAACGCCTGGGCTGGACCGGCGACATCCAGGTCTTTGTGCGCACGGCCGCCTTTAACATGGACGTGGCCGGCTTCATGACCAAGTGGGCGCAGGACGTCGCCGACGCGCAGAGCGAGCAGGGCGTGCATTCCGCCGGTGGTGCCCATGGTGGGTCGCCCTGATGGACGACGGCGGCCCGGCCTGGGCCGACGCCGGCGTGATCTGCCCGTGGACGATCTATCTGTGCTACGGCGACAAGCGCATCCTGGCAGAAGAACTACGGCGTCATGACCCGCTTCATGGACTTCCTGCTGGCGACGCAGCCCCGGCTACATCCGCTGCGCGCCCGACTACGAAGGCTGGCCGGGCTTTGGCGACTGGCTCTCGATCAACGCCGACACCCCGCGCGACCTGATCGGCACGGCCTTCCTGGCCTACGACGCCAACCTGATGGCGCAGATCGCCGCCGTGCTCGGCAAGACGCGCGACGCGGCCAAATACCGCAAGCTCTTCGCCGACGTCAAGAAGGCCTTCGCCGCCCGCTTCTTGGTGGGGGCAAAGCGCAGCGATGCGGAGACCGAGGCGGCGATCGGCCGCACGCAGGTGGCCGAGGCCGACGCCATCTCGCGCGGCAACCTCAAGACCGTCGACTACGGCCCGATCGCGTCCAAGGTCTTTGACACCCGCTTCTTCCAGCCCACGCAGACGGCCTACGTGCTGGCGCTGCACTTCGACCTGCTGCCCGCGAAGCTGCGCCCGCTGGCCGCGGCCGAGCTGGTGCGCCGACATCGAGCGCCGCGGCGACCATCTCTCCACCGGCTTTGTCGGCTCGCCCTACCTGCCGCACGTGCTCAGCAGCAATGGCCGGCTCGACGTCGCCTACGAGCTGCTGGCGCAGACCACCTGGCCCTCGTGGCTCTACCCGGTCACCCAGGGCGCGACCACGATCTGGGAGCGCTGGGACGGCTGGACGCCCGAGAACGGCTTCCAGGACCCGGGGATGAACTCGTTCAACCACTATGCCTACGGCGCGATCGGGGCGTGGCTCTACAACACGGTGGCGGGCATCGAGATCGACCCGGCAGCAGCCCGGCTACAAGCACACCATCCTGCGCCCGCAGCCCGGCGGCGACCTCACCTGCGCCGCCGCCCGCCTGGAGACGCCCTACGGCGAGCTGGTTTCCGACTGGAAGCTGGAGAATGGGCGCTTTAGCTGGGAGATCGTCGTGCCGCCGAACACGACGGCGACGGCGATCCTGCCGAACGGCGAGACGCACGAGTTGGCGGCGGGCAGGCACCGGCTGGGGTGAGTATGAGGGGATGAGGGGCGGCGACACGGGCACGAGGGCGTGCCCGCGTGACCTGCGCGTGGGCGTGCGGACTAAACGTAGTTGACGTCACCCGCTCATCTCCCCCGCCACGCGCCGCCCCAGCTCCACGGCGTAGTTCGTCCCGCGGTCCCATGGATACACCTGGCTCATCGAGGCGAAGAACAGCCCCGGCAGCGGGGTGCGCGTGGCGGGGATCATGGCGGCGTAGCCCACCGGCGGGACGGGCTGGGCGTACTTGGCCTTGTGGACCCATACGCCGGTGACCCACGAACGGTCGAACTGCGGGTTAAACTTGGCGAGGTGCGGGGCGAACTCGTCCAGCAGCTGCTCGGCGCTGAGATCGAAGTAGCGGTGCTCGGGCGGCAGGTAGTCGCCCAGGTAGAGCAGGTGGTCGCCCGCATAGTGGCCGGGGTCGATCATGTTGGTGTGCTCGACTAATGCCAGGAACGGGATGCCCTCACGCTTGGGCAGGCTGATCCAGTACATATTCTCGGTCAGCTTGCGGTCGAGCGCCACCGTCAGCACGACGGCGCCCATGCTCTTGAGATTGTGCAGCTGGCCCAGGTAGTCGGCGGGCAAGTCGGGGGCCAGCTTTGCCATGAGCCCGGGCCCGACCGTGCTGAGCACCTGGTCGAACTCCTCCGGAGCCTGGCCCGCCACCTCCACGGTGAAGCCCCCGCCCGCCCGCGGCCGCACGGCCTCGACGGCGGCACCGGTGTGGATGTCCACGCCCTGCTCCTGCACACGGCGCGCCAGCTGGTCGATAAAGGCCTGGAAGCCGCCGTCAAAGTAGGCCAGCTGCGTGGTGCGGGCATAGACGCCGCGCCCAGAACCAGGCCAGGTTTACCTGGCGGTAGTAGTCGCCAAACTTGCCCTGCAGCTGGAACTCCCACGCCGCCTCGTAGGCGCGCGGCCCCATCCAGCGCTTCAGCCACTCGTCCGCCAGCAGCTTGTCGAACTCCCGCCACGGCCGGGAAGGATGGAAGCGCAGGTAGCCGATCACCATCCCCATGCGCAGCCGGTCAAGAAAGGGGATCAGGGGAAAGCGCAGCACGCGCGTGACGCTGTCGAGCGGATAGTTGCTGCCCTGCGTGTGAATGGCCGTGTTGGGCCGGTAGGTCTTTAGCGCCCCGCGGAAGCCGATCTCGTCCAGCAGCCCCAGCATCGCCTTATCCGACAGAAAGAGGTGGTGGTAGAAATGCTCGAGCGGCCATTCCCAGGTTGGCCGGCCCTTAAAGCCGGCGGCCAGCCCACCCAGCTGCGTGCCGTGCTCGTAAATCGTCACGGCGGGCAAAACAGAGGGCCCACTGGGGGCGGGCGAGCGCGTGAGATCATATGCCGCCGTCAAGCCGGTCACGCCGCCGCCGATAATGGCAACCCGGCGCGGCGCATTGGCGAAATCAGCGGTTTTTTCTGGTGTCATTTTGTCCTAGGCCTATACGTAATCTGTCTGTTGCAAAATCACTCGAGTAAGAAGTACCTTAAGAGCGAGAATGAGTGCGTCAAATACTGATTATTGTGCCACGAATTCCCCTGGGAGAAGTATTGTGCTAGAACACATGCACCGCAATCGTGTGACTCGAGTTCTAATCGCCGATGATCATGCTCTGATACGCAAGGCAGTCATCGCCGCGACGCAAAGCGAACCCGACATCGTCGTGGTGGGCGAAGCACGGGATGGGGATGAAGCGGTCAATATGGTAAGCGCTCTGCGGCCGGACGTCATCCTGATGGATCTCGTCATGCCCAAGATGAACGGGCTGGAGGCGACGAGCCTGATCTGCGAGCAGTGGCCCAACGCCAAGGTATTGGCCTTTTCGGTCGCCAACGAAGAGGACGTCTTCTTTGCGGCCCTGCACGCCGGCGCGATTGGCTACCTGACCAAGGCGGCGGAACCCAGCGAGCTGATCGCTGCCATCCGTGCCGCCGCAGAGGGTGAATCCTATCTGCCGCCTGTCCTGGCGCAGCGCCTGGTCCATCATATCTCGACGACCGACCGGTACCTGGTCCAGTGGGCGGAGAAGCTGACCCCGCGCGAGCGCGATGTGCTGAGCCTGGTAGGCCAAGGCTGCACCAACCGCATCATTGCGGAGATGCTCGGCATCAGCTCGGCGACCGTGCGCATCCACCTGCGCCATGCGCAGGAAAAGCTGGGCCTGCACTCGCGCGCCCAAGTCGCCAAGTTCGCCGCACAGTACGCCGCCAGTTAGCCGCCATTCGCCGGTGCGTCAGGTGCAGGCCGAGCGCACCAAATGAATTCGGTTCATGTCGAACGCACCGAATGAATGATTTTGTCGGGCATTCTCGGGCGTAGCCCGCTGCGGGGGCCGCACCGAATGAATTCGGTGCTGACGAAGGCAAAACCGACTGAAGTCGGTTGGCGTACGCCAGGTTCAGGGACACACCAACCCACTTTAGTGGGTTTTGCCCTGGGTAGCACCGAATTCATTCGGTGCGGCTCGCTGCGGCTCTCTGCGATCGGCGCGCACTCCCCCGCCTGCCTTACCCCGCCAGGCTTGTCTCGCCCGGCCGGATACCTTGCTGGACGCCCTGCTGGAGGTGTGTGCTCAACTCCTGCTTGGCCTTGTTGTAGAGCGACAGCAGGTCCTGGTCGCTGCCCTTATACGACTGGATCGTCTGCGTGGCGCATAGGTAGCAGCCGCGCAGGAATTTGTAGTTGTTGCTGTTGCACTTGAGACAGCCGTCCAGCTCGATCATCATCAGGACAAACGCCAGGCTGTCGGGATGCGTCTCGGCCAGGGCGGCCACCCGGTCGACCAGCGACCGCCACTCCTCGCCGCGCAGGTCGCGCAGGCTCGGAATCAGGTGTGCCGGGAACAGCAGCTCCGCCTTGGTATGAACGCCATACTCGCTAAGATCCGACATGAATAATACCTCCAAAATGTCTACACCCGCGCCGCCCCGCCTGCCGCTAGCGCTCAAAATCGAGCGTGATATTGGGCGTCCTGGGCCCCGTCCCCTCCGGCAGCGTACCGGCGTCGTCGAGGCGGGCACGCACCTGCCGCAGCTCCTCGCCCACGTCGAACAGGGCCTTGTTGTACCGATCCAGGCGTGAAGCCGCCCGATCCAGCTCCGTGTGCAGGCGCCAGCGCGTACGCCAGCGCCAGTACGGCCATCAGCAGCGCCACCACACTCAACACGTTCACCTTCTCACCCTCTCGCAATCCAGCGTCAAGCTCTCGCCCACCGCCAGCACCGTGCAGTCGATGCCCGTCTCCCGCTGCAGCCGCCGGGCAAACTGCTCGACATCCACCTCGATCACCGGGAACGTGTTGTGGTGCGACGGAATCACGTGCTTGGCCTTGACAAACTGGGCCGCAATGATGGCGTCGTCGGGCCCCATCGTGAAGTTGTCCCCCACCGGCAGGATCGCCACGTCCACCCCGCCGACCTCGCCGATCAGCCGCATGTCATAGGTCAGCGCCGTGTCGCCGGCAAAATAGAGGTCGTGGCCGTCGTTGAAGTTGATCAAGAAGCCGCAGGGGTTGCCGCCGTCGGAGCCGTCGGGCAGCATGCTCGAATGGAGCGCGACGGTCATCTTGACCCGGCCAAAGGGGAACGAATAGGAGCCGCCAAAGTTCATGGCGTGGACGTTCGTCACTCCCTGGCGGTTGAGCCACTCGCTGATCTCAAAGTTGCACACGACCAGCGCGCCGCTCCCCTTCGCCAGCGCCACCAGGTCCGCCACGTGGTCGCCGTGGCCGTGCGTGACCAGGATAAACTGCGGCTTGAGGTCATCGGCCGTCACTTGCGGCGCTGGGGTTGTGCGGGGCAAGAAAGGGATCGATCACGATCTGCACGCCGTCGGCATCGATGTTCCAGGTGCCATGGCCAAGCCAATTCAGGATAAGCGCCATTGTTTTCTCTCCCGGGGTTTGCTCCCCGTCAAGTCTGCTGCCTGTGTCCTGCAATCGATGTGCACATAGAACAAACCAGACTTACCGCTGCGGCAAGTCTGGTTTGTAACACTCATACTCAGGCGAGGTGCTGAGCAGCGCCCGGCGCCATCCGGGTAACGTAGTTCGCTCAACTGCCGCCTTCTTTGCGCGCCTTGGCCTTCTCGGCCGCCTGGCGCTTGAGTTCTTCCAACCGTGCCTTCTTGGCCGCCGCCTCCGGGTCAACCGCCGCCGGGGCTGCTGCGGTTTCTGTCGCCGCGGCCGCAGCCTGGGCGACCTCACCGGCCACCGCTACCTCTTCCGCGCCACCGTCGGCCTTCTTGGCCGCGGCCTTGGCAGCCGCCAGCGCAGCCGACTGCTTGCGCAGGGCATCCAGCTCTTCCTTCGAGCGGCCGGGCTTGGCGGCTGCCGGAGCTGCCGGTGCGCCCGCCGCTGCGGCAGCGTCGCTGCCGCCGCCTTGGCCTTGGCCTTCTCCTCGGCCGCACGCGCCTTTTCGGCCGCCTTGCGCGCCTCTTCCTCTTCCTCGGCCTTGATGCCGCGCCTGCTCTTCGGCAAACTGCGTGGGCCACAGCGCCGCATAGTACTCCAGCGGCACCGTCAGCTCGGCCTTGTCGTAGACCAGCTGCGGGTAGCGGTCATAGACCGCCAGCTCGTAGTCGTGGTTCATCTTGATGGCGTCGAACGGGCAGAACTCGGCGCAGAACGAGCAGCTCATGCAGACGGCGGCGTCAATGTAGAACTCGGCCGGCCGCGTGACGGGCTTGCCCTTCTCGTCGGTGTCGCGCACGATCCAGATGCACTGCGGCGGGCAGACCTTGGCGCAGATGCCGCACGCCGTGCAGCGATCTTCGTTCTTCTCGGTGTCCCACAGCAGCATCGGGATGTAGCGGAAGCGCTCCGGCAGCAGCCGCTTCTCTTCCGGGTACTGAATCGTCAGCAGGCCTTCCTGCGTGATCGGCTGCTCGATGATGCGGCGCCCGTTGCCCAGGTCCCGGCTGTCCTGGTAGCGGCTGGGCACCTTCTGCCGGTCGTCGCGTGAAGGTATCGGTGAAATGCTTGAGCGTGATGCCCAAGCCCTTTAGCAGTCCGGTTCCAAACATGAATTCCTCCGGAATTGGCGACTCGGTAGGTCGCTTAGCGGTCTACTTCGCCCAGCACGATATCGATCGCGCCCAGGATCACGACGGCGTCGGCGATCTTGTAGCCCACGGACATGGGACCCAGCGCGTTCAGGTTGATGTAGCTGGGGGCGCGCACGTGGTAGCGGTACGGGTTGGCCTTGTTGTCGCTGACGACATAGAAGCCAAGCTCGCCCTTGGGCGCCTCGACGCGGGCATAGGCCTCGCCTTCCTTGGGGCGGAACGTGTAGCCGCCCTTGCCGCCCAGGACCTCGCCCTTGGGGATGTCGCGCAGCGCCTGCTTGAGAATCTTGACGCTCTCGCGCGCCTCCAGCAGGCGAATGTAGTAGCGGGCAAAGATGTCGCTCTCGGGCAGCGTCGGAATGTCGAAGTCAAAGCGGTCGTAGATGCTGTACGGCTCGGCCTTGCGGATGTCGTACGGCACGCCTGCCGCGCGGATCATCGGGCCGCTGACGCTCAGCGAGATCAGGTCCTGCGCCGACAGGTAGCCGACGCCGCGGCCGCGCGCCTTGACGATCTCGTTGCCGGTCAGCAGCTCGTCCAGCTGGTCGAGCGCGCGCGGCAGGCGGTCGTGCGCCAGGTACTTGGCCCGCTCCTCCCAGCCCGGCGGTCAGGTCGCGGACGACACCGCCAAAGCGGTGTAGTTGCACATCAGGCGCGAGCCGCTGACCTCCTCGAAGAGGTCCAGGATCATCTCGCGCTCTTCGATCGCGTAGAGCGCCGGCGTCTGCAGCGCGCCCAGGTCGTTGAGAATAAAGCCGATCGACCAGGTGTGGTTGATGATGCGCGTGAACTCGGCCATGATCACCCGGATGTACTGCGCCCGCTCCGGCACCTCGATGTCCAGCAGCTTTTCCACCGCCAGCGCATAGCCGAAGTTGTTGCTCATCGAGTTGATGTAGTCGAGCCGGTCGGTGAACGGCATGTTCATCAACCAGGTGTTGCGCTCGCCGATCTTCTCGTGGTTGCGGTGCAGGTAGCCCATCTCCGGCTCGAGCGCCAGGATCGTCTCGCCCTCGATGCGGGTCAGCATGCGGAACACGCCGTGCGTGCTCGGATGGTGCGGCCCCAGGTTGACGACGATGCTCTGCGTGTCCAGGTCGCCGTAGCCGTCATGCCGCGGCGCCTGGCTCACCGGCACATAGGTCACCGGTGCTTCCCAGCGTGTCAGGATCCCAGCCGGCCGGATAGGTGACGTTGTCGCCCCACGGCAGCTTGTCTTCATGCCAGACATAGTTGCCGTCGGGATGGCGGCTCTTGAACGGCTTGGTTTCTTCTTCGAAATAGGGCTCTTTCCAATCCTTGCGCATGGGGTGGCCGTGAAAGCCCTCCCAGGTCAGCACGCGGCGCAGGTTGGGATGCCCTTCGAACTTGATGCCGTACAGGTCGTAGACTTCACGCTCCTGCAGGTTGGCGCCCGGATAGACGCTCGTGGCCGACGGCACCGTCTCGTTCTCGGGCACGCGCACGTGCAGCCGCACGGGGCCGCCGCCCTTCTTCGTGCTGTAGAGGTGGTAGACCACGTCAAAGCGCTCGGCGATGCCGCCGCGCGCCTTGCCCTTGTAGGCCGAGTAGTCGACGCAGGTCACGCTGGAGAGGAAGTCATACCCCTCGCGGTCGCGCAGGTGCGTCAGCAGCGGCAGCAGCTTGTCCGGCGCCACAAAGAGCGCCTTGTCGGTATCCTCGGCCCAGGTGCCGATGACGGCGCCGGGCACGGCATCGTTATAGGGCAGCGAGCTGCCGGCAGTCGCTTCCGCATTCGCTCCTGGGGTCGCTTCTGGCGCGACCACTGTTGGTGTACTCATTTACCCCCCAATGGTTCTGGAAAATGCGTCATGGTCCCGAGCAGGCCGGTCAGGCCGTCTGCTTGAGCGTGCGGTACTTGGCCTGCGCCGCGCGAATGCGTGCCTTGACATCGTCCGGCATCGGCTGCGGTGTGAGCCGGGCCAGGTCCACCGCGCCGGTCGGTCGCCGCGGCCGCCGCCTGCGCCCAGCGTGTGCTCCTTGATCATCTGCACCTTGCGCGGGTCGAAGATGTCGGGCCCCAACAGCGGCACCGGCACAAACTCGCTGGCATTCTTGCGGTACCAGGGCACCTTGGTGATGCTCTGGCGCTCCACCTTCTCGTGCAGCTTGAGCATGCCGTAGATCAGCGCATCGGGCGTGGGCGGGCAGCCGGGCACGTAGACGTCGACGGGAATGTACTTGTCGATGCCGCTGACGACGTTGTAGCCCTCCTTGAAGGGGCCGCCGCCGGTGGCGCAGGCGCCCATGGCCAGCACGTAGCGGGGTTCCGCCATCTGGTTGTAGATGCGCACGATGGCGGGCACCATCTTCTTGGTCACCGTGCCGGAGACGATCATCAGGTCGCTCTGGCGCGGGCTGGGGCGCATGACCTCCATGCCGAAGCGGGACAGGTCCCAGCGGCTGGCCGCGGTGGCGATCATCTCGATGGCGCAGCAGGCCAGGCCAAAGAGCAGCGGCCACATGCTCGCCGAGCGGCTCCAGTTATAGACCTTGTCCAGCGTCGTCACCATGACGTTGGCCTGCAGGTCCTCAGGCACCTCAATCGTATCGTGCAGGAACTCTTTGAGCTGTTCCTGTTTGATGTCCTTAAAGTTGGTTACCGTAGTGGATTCCATAAGCCTCGGTTTCCCTCTAATGGAAAGACTCGCGTTAGTGCAAAATTGTACATGATGTAGGCCTTAAATGCAACTTTTTTGCCAATCGGCGGGCATTACCCGCCCGCGCGACGCGCGTCGCCGACCGGCGGTGGAACCTCCTGCACCTCCCGCCACCTCTGCCCTACGCACGCACCCCTGCGCTTTTGGCAAACCCGCCACCCGTGCTATATTGGCGACTGTCTCATCTATGTAGTTTGTCTTACGTTTTTCTGCAGTTGTCTTTCCGCATCTCCGGTATGGCAGCGCGCCCATTCCTCACTCACCTGGAATTCGCACGCTGCAGCACTTGATCCATCCTAAAGTACTCGAGAAAGGAACCTCTACGATGTACAGACTCCGCATTGTCTTACCCATCCTGATTGCCGTCCTGTGCTTCACCGCCTTTAGCGGCGCCGCACTGGCCGTGCAGTCGCCGTCCAGCGACCAACCGCCGCCGGCCGGTTCTGCTTCGCCGCTGCTGATCGTCGAACTCGACACGCCCCCGCTGGCCGCCGCGTACAAGACACAGCTGCGCGCCGCCGGTGCCAACGGCCGGCTCGACGCCCAGTCGCCTGACGCCCAGGCCTATATCGCCCAGCTGCAGTCCGAACAGGTCGCCTTTTTCAACCGGCTGCAGACGGCCCTGCCCGCCGCCACCGTGGCGCAGTTCGTCGACGAAAGCGGCGCCCGCCAGAACCTCACCTACCAGGTGGTGTTTAACGGCATGGCCATCAACCCCGGCGCCAACATCTCGGCCGCCGGCATGGATGCCACCCGCAAGCTGATCTCCACCCTGCCGGGCGTCAAGGCCGTCTACGCCGACATGCCGCACTACCAGGACCTCTACACCAGCACGCTGCTCATCAACGCACCGGCCGTGTGGACCGCCCTGGGCGGCCGCGCCAATGCCGGCGCCGGCGTCAAGTTCGCCTCGATGGACGGCGGCGTCTACGGCGGCCTGGTGGACCCCGCGCCCATGTTCAGCGGCGACAACCTACACCTACCCCAACGGCTTTGGCCCCAACGGCAAGGGCCTGACCAACAACAACAACGGCAAGGTCATCGCCTCGCGCGCCTACTTCCGTTCGTGGGACCCGCCGCAGACGGCCGACCCCGGCCTGCGCGGCTGCGGTGACGCCTGCGCCTGGCCCGGCCCCAACGGCACCCCGCACGGCGTGCACACCGCCTCGACGGCGGCCGGCAACATCGTCACCGACGTGGTCTACAACGGCTACCAGGTCGGCACGATGAGCGGCGTGGCGCCCCGCGCCTACGTCATGAGCTACAAGGTCTTCTACGGCAGCGTGAACGACATCGCCTCGTTCTACACCGCCGAAGGCATTGCCGCCCTCGAAGACATCGCCATGGACGGCGCCGACGTGCTCAACAACTCGTGGGGCAGCGGCCCGTACTCGACCGCCAACGCCGGCGACCCGCTCGAGGTTGCCCTGGCCAACACCGCCTCCACCGGCGTCTTCATCTCCATGTCGGCCGGCAACTCCGGCCCGTCCAACTCGACGCTCGACCACCCGCTGCGCGACTACATCAACGTGGCCGCATCCAGCAGCGGCGGTACCCTGGCCGACGGCTATGCCACGGTGCCCGGCGCCCCTGACCTCGCAGCAGATGCCCTACGGCACGGCCGAGTTCGGCGCCCTGATCGACGTCGGCGAGGTCATCACGGCCACCTATCCTGCCCGGCCTCTGCGGTCGACGCCGCCCAACGTACACGGCTGCAACGCCTTCCCCGCCGGCGCCTTCGCCGGCAAGGCGGCGCTGATCCAGCGCGGCACCTGCAACTTCTCGACCAAGGTGCGCAATGCCCAGACGGCCGGCGCCACGATGGCCGTCATCTACAACAACGTCGGCGGCGACACCATCCAGGGTATGAGCTGCGGTGACCCCAGCTGCGACGACATCACGATCCCGGCGATCTTCGTCAGCCAGAACAACGGCGCCGCCCTGATCAACTGGTACACCACAGAGGGCGCTGCGGCCGCCGTGCATCGTAGTCTCCGGCAATGCCTTCCAGCTCGGCAACACGCCCGACGTGGTCGCCAACTTCAGCAGCCGCGGCCCCGGCGTCGGCCTGGCCCTGCTGCCCGACATCGCCGCCCCCGGCGTCAACATCCTGGCCCAGGGCTACACCCCCGGCGCCACGGGTGAAGAGCAGTACCTGGGCTACGGCCAGGCCTCCGGCACCTCGATGGCGGCCCCCCACGTCGCCGGCGCTGCCGTCCTCGTCCGCCAGGCCTACCCGTTCTGGAGCAACGCCCAGATCAAGTCGGCGCTGATGTCCACCGTCCAAGTACACGCGACGTCTACGACTATGACGGCACGCCGGCCCAGCCGCTCGACATGGGCGCCGGCCGCCTCGACCTGACCAACGTGCTCAACCCCGGCGTCCTCCTCGACCCGCCGAGCGTGAGCTTTGGCGCCGTCCCCAGCGGCACCGTGCAGACGATCGCCGTCCAGGTGACCAGCGTGGCCACGCAGACGGAGACCTACAACGTCAGCACGCTCTTCACGGGCGACAGCTTCACCGCCACGACGGCGCTGCCGGGCTTCACCGTGACGCCGACGGTCTTCGCGCTGGGCTTTGGCCAGAGCCAGGTCCTCTCGGTGACCGTCACCTCGACCGACAGCCAGGGCATCGGCGAGAACCAGGGCTACATCGTGCTCGACGGCACGGCGCACCACGCGCACATGCCCGTGTGGGCGCGTGTCACCCCGGCCACCCAGGCTGCCGACGTCCTGCTCATCGACAACGATGCCAGCGACCTCGACCCGAGCTTTGGCGACTATCTGCCCGTCTACACCAGCACGCTGGACGCGCTGGGCCTGACGTACGACATCGTCAACACGGCCGACCAGCTTTGGCGAGGCCACCACGATTCCGGACCCGGCGCACCTGGCCGGCTACGGGGCCGTCGTGTGGTACACGGGCGACAACTATGTCACGGTAGCGGGTCTGACCAACCAGGACCAGTACAACCTGCTCGACTACCTGACCAACGGCGGCAAGGTGATCGCCATGGGCCAGGACCTGGCCTCGACGGTCGACGCTGCGCCGGGTTCGCAGTACAACGGGCTCTACAACTTCGGCCTTGGTGCCACCTGGGTGCAGGACAGCATCTCCGCCTACGAGATCCCGACCGGCTATGCCACGCGTGCGCCGAGCGCCCCGCGGCTCTTCAGCAACGTGGTGGTCAGCCTGACGCAGATCTACATCGACGAGATCAAGCCGGACATCAGCGACAACCCCTATGTCGTCCGCGGCGGCGTGCCCGTGCTCAACTATGGCGGCCCCTTCAACGTGCTCAACGGCACGGTAGCGATGCTCCATCGCGACCAGCCGGTGCTCGAGGGGCCGGTCATCCCGTATCTCGGCCGGGCGTTCTACACCACCTTTGGCCTTGAGGGCATTGGCGAGGTAGCGACGGACGTCTTGACGACGACGACGGGCCTCGAGCTGATGAGCGACGTGCTGGCCTGGGCCAGCTCCGAGCCCGGCACCGGGACGATCACCGACATCACGCCGATCACGACGACGGCGATCACGATCTTCTCGGCCGGGTACACGGCGACGGTGCCCGCCGGCTATCCTGAGTGGTCTGGCCGAGCCCGTCTCCTACCGGTGGGACTTCGGCGACGGCAGCGGCTTTGTCGCCACGACGGTCTCCGAGGCCGGCCACACCTATGTGTGCCAGGCCGACGGCGCCAACACCTACACCGTGCGGGTGGAGATCATCGACGGCTTCGGCAACGGCACCGTCGTGAGCCAGGGACGTGGACGTGTCCAAGTCCTGCAACACGGCGCCGGTGACGATCCAGAAGTACTTCATCCCCTGGGTCGGCAAGGACTTCAAGGAATAGCGCTTGCCGCCGCCATCGTTTAGTCCGCACGCCCACGTGCGGGTTATCCGGTGGCGGCTGACAGGCCGCTAGAACGGCACCAGTGCCCGGCTTGCCCCCGCCATCGTTTAGTCCGCACGCCCACGTGCGGGTTATCCGATGGCGGCAAGCCGGGCACTCTTGTTCTGCCCATTACTGCGCAAACGCCCTCTCACCCCCTTACGCGCGCAAACGCGATTTTTGCCCTTCTCCCCCCATCGTGGTATAACGTTTTTCCTCCCAGAAAATGCGTTCTGCGCACCATCCGCTTCTAGTGGACACCATCCGCCGTTAACAACCTCCGCGCCCCATCTCACGCGCTGCGCCCGTTCATCCCTGCCACATCGCGCCCCAGACGGCCGCACGCGCTTCCCGGCTGTTCCCTCGTAGTACACCTTGAAAGGAAGTCTTCCGTGCACAGAATACGAGTGCTCCTCCCCCTGTTCGTAGCGGCCATCTGCCTCGTCGCCTTTAGCGGCGCGGCCCTGGCCGTCCAGTCGCCGACCAGCGACAGCCCCCCACCATCCGGGCCGACTCGCTCACCGCTCCTGATCGTCGAGCTTGACGCCCCGCCGCTGGCCGCCGCCTACAAGACGCAGCTCCGTGCGGCCGCCGGCGCCAACCCCGCCGCCGGCTCGACGCGGAGTCCGCCGACGCCCAGGCGTACGTCGCCCAGATCGAGGCCGAGCAGGCGGCGTTTGTCAGCCAACTGCAGACCGTGCTGCCCGCCGCCACGGTCGCCCAGTACATCGACGAAACCGGCGCCGGCCAGAACCTCACCTACCAGGTGGTCTTTAACGGCATGGCGATCAACCCGGGCAGCGGCCTCACGCGCCGCCGCAGCGCGACGCCGCCCGCAAGCAGATCGCCAAGCTGCCGGGCGTCAAGGCCGTCTATCCGGACATGCCGCACTACCCCGCCCTCTACACGAGCACGCTGCTCATCAACGCGCCGGCCGTGTGGAACGTCCTCGGCGGCCGCGCCAATGCCGGCGACGGCGTCAAGTTCGCCTCGGTCGACGGCGGCGTCCATCACCTGTCGCCCATGTTCAGCGGCGAAGGGCTATGCCTATCCCAACGGCTTTGGCCCCAACGGCAAAGGCCTGACCAACAACAACAACGGCAAGATCATCACCTCGCGCGCCTACTTCCGCTCCTGGGATCCGCCGCAGACGGCGAACCCCGGCCTGAGCGGCTGCGGCGACGCCTGCGCCTGGCCCGGCCCCGAAGGCACCTCGCACGGCGTCCACACCGCCTCGACGGCCGCCGGCAACATCGTGACCGACGTGGTCTACAGCGGCCTGCCGATCGGCACGATCTCCGGCGTGGCCCCGCGCGCCTACGTGATGAGCTACAAGGTCTTCTACGGCAGCGTCAACGGCGACACCTCCTTCTACAACGCCGAAGGCATTGCCGCGCTCGAAGACGTCGTCAAGGACGGCGCCGACGTGCTCAACAACTCCTGGGGCAACGGCCCGTTCTCCAACGGCAACCTGGGCGACCCGACTCGAGACGGCCCTGGCCAACACCGCGGCCGCCGGCGTCTTCGTAGCCATGTCGGCCGGCAACGCCGGCCCCTCCAACTCGACCCTCGACCACCCGCTGCCCGACTACATCAACGTCGCCGCGACGACGACGGGCGGCACGCTGGCCAGCGGCCGGCTCTCGCGTCCCCGGCAGCCCCGTGACCAGATGTGCCCTTCTCCGAAGCCTCCTTTGGCACGCCGCTGCCGATCGCCACGGTGATCACCTACCCGGTCCTGCCGGCCGCCAGCGTCAACATCAGCAACACCACGGGCTGTGACCCGTGGCCGGCCGGACACCTTCACCGGCAAGGCGGCGGTCATCGAGCGCGGCGGGTGCGAGTTTGGCGTCAAGGTGCTCAATGCCGAGCAGGCGGGCGCCGCCTTTGCCATCGTCTACAACACCCCTGCCGGCGGCGAAGAGCTGATCAACATGGGCCCCGGCGCCGTCGGGCAGGACGTGACGATCACCTCGATCTTCGTCGGCAACACGGCCGGCCAGGGGATCGTCGACGCCTACACCGCGGACCCCGCGGCGGTCGCCGTGATCGACACCTTTGCCTTCCAGCTGGGCAACACGCCCGACCAGGTCAGCAACTTCAGCAGCCGCGGCCCGGGCGTCGGGCTGGCGCTGCTGCCCGACATCGCCGCCCCCGGCGTCAACATCCTGGCCCAGGGCTACACCCCCGGCGCCACGGGTGAAGCGCAGTATCTCGGCTACGGCCAGGCCTCCGGCACCTCGATGGCGGCCCCCCACGTCGCCGGCGCCGCCATCCTCCTGCGCCAGGCCTATCCGCAGTGGTCGAACGCCGCCATCAAGTCGGCGCTGATGTCCACCGCCAAGTACACCGACGTCTACAACTTCGACGGCGCGCCCGCGCAGCCGCTCGACATGGGCGCCGGCCGCCTCGACCTGACGCACGCGCTCGACCCCGGCGTGCTGCTCGACCCGCCGAGCGTGAGCTTTGGCGCAGTGCCGACCGGCACGCTGCAGACGCTGGCCGTGACGCGTGACCAACGTGGCCACGCAGACGGAGACCTACAACGTGAGCACGCTCTACACGGGCGGCGGCTTCACGGCGACGACGGCGCTGCCGGGCTTCACCGTGACGCCGACGGTCTTTGCGCTGGGCTTTGGCCAGAGCCAGGTCGTCTCGGTGACCGTGGACGCCGGCCACGAGCCAGGGCATTGCCGAGAACCAGGGCTACATCGTGCTTGACGGCGCGGCGCACCATGCGCACATGCCCGTATGGGCGCGTGTCATCCCCGCGGCGCCGGTGGCGGACGTGCTGATCATCGACAACGATGGCAGCGGTCTCGACCCGTCCTTTGGCGACTACCTGGGCGTCTACACCGCCACGCTCGACGCGCTCGGGCGCGACCTATGAGGTCGTCAACACGGCCGACAGCATTGGCGCCGCCACGACGATCCCGGACCCGGCGCACCTGGCGGGGTATGGGGCCGTGTTGTGGTTCACCGGCGACAACTACGTCCCCGAGGCCGGGCTGACGGTCGCAGGACCAGTACAACCTGCTCGACTATCTCAACAACGGCGGCAAGGTCATCGCCATGGGCCAGGACCTGGCGGCGACGGTCGATGCCACGCCGGGTACGACGACCAACTGGCTCTACAACTGGGGGTTAGGGTCCACCTGGCTGCAGGACAGCATCTCGAACGGGCTGATCCCGGGCGGGTATGCCACGCGGGCGCCGTCGGCGCCGCCGCTCTTTGCGGGCGTGGTGGTCAGCCTGACGCAGCTCTACGTCGACGAGCTGGCGCCCTACCTGGCCGACGACGAAGTAGGCCGCGGCGGGGTGGCGATCCTCAACTATGGCGGCCCCTTCAACCTGCCAGAACGGGACCGTGGCGATGGCGCATCGTGACCAGCCCGTGCTCGAGTCGCCCGACCTGCCGTATCTGGGCAAGGCCTTCTACGCCAGCTTTGGGCTGGAGGGGATGGGGGTAGGCACCAACGGGGTGGTGACGCCGACGACGCCGGTCGAGCTGCTCGGCCGGGTCTTCACCTTGGTCGATTCGCAGGCGGGCACGGCGTCGATCAGCAACACGACGCCGGCGACCACCACGGCCGTCACCCTCTTCACGTCCTCCTACACGGCGACGGTGCCCGCCGGGCTATCCGCCGTCGATCGTCAACCCCATCGCCTGGCGTTGGGACTTTGGCGACGGCAGCGCGTACGTCGCGTCCGACGGCCCCGCCGCCGGCCACACCTATGCGTGTGCGGCAGAAGGCAGCGGGCAGAGCAACGTCCACACCGTGCGGGTGGAGATCACCGACGGGTTAGGCAACAAGACCATTGGCAGCCTGCAGGTAGACGTCTCGCAGTCCTGCTACGTCGAGCCGCAGACGATCCAGAAGTTCTTCATGCCGTGGATCGGCAAGTTCTTCGGCGGGCAGTAAGGCGTAGATAATGCGTAGGGCCGCGCAAGGTCAGGCGGTGCGAGCTTCCGCGTGACGGCGATGGCTGCCTCCGCCGGACCTTGTGCCCCGTCTACCCCTCACCCCTTCGCCATCCAACCTGCCGCCATCGTCTGCAGGAACCGGTACGTCAGGTTATGCACCCGGTAGCGGCAGGCATCCAGGTCCCCTTCCATGTAGACCAGGTTCGCCTGGATCAGCCGCTGCAGCGCTGCGGTAGTCCGATCAGCGTCAAGACCGCAGAGGGCGCCCAGGCTGGCGGCGTCGAGGTCGGTTACCTGGGCCGAGCACACCGCCAGCAGCACCTGCCGGTCGACGGTGGTCAGCCCTTCCCAGGCTTGCCGATAGATATAGCCAAACAGCATGGCCGGCGGATGTGTCGGGGCCGCCGAGAGATCCTTGCAGTACGGCATGCAGCGGGCGCACGTGCGTCTGCCCGACGACCAGCAGCAGGGCCAGCGGGTTGCCGCCGACGGCATTGTAGATCGGCAGCAGATCGTCATCGGAGCATGCCGCCAGCGCAGCCAGTTCGCGATCCTCGGCGGCCTGGCGCAGCAGCAGCAGTGCGTTCTCTGCGCTCAACTCGGGTACCGGATGCAGGTGGACATTGGGCTCGCCGATCAAGCGCCGCCGTGAGGTGAGAATAAATCTGGATGGGTTAGCCAACGAAGTTAACAGCGGCAGCAGCACATGAGGATCAAGCATCGTCTCAAAGTTGTCGACCGTGATCAAATGAGGAACTTGCGCCAGGCGCAGCCGCAGGTGCGCCAGCTGCTGTTCAAGATCGCCGTCGCAGTTGCGTGTCGCCATCGGGCAGAAACTGCGCTGCCAGAGCTGCCACCAAGGCCTCAATGGTCAGCACGGGCCGTGGGCGCGAGTGCACCTGGCCGCATAGGTCTAAGCCCACCACTTGGGCGCTAACCCAGCCAAACTCCTCGAAGGCATTCTCAGCCGCCAGCCGGCGCATGACGGCCGCCGCCAGTGTCGTCTTGCCGATCCCGCCGATCCCTTCGATCGACAGCAGCCAGGGCCCCGCAGACCCCTTGAGCAATGTGGCGAGTCCGCTGATCTGGTCGTCTAGGCCCACCAGGCGCGCCGGCGGCGATTCGAGGCGGCCTGACAGCTGGGCGGCTCGTTCGTGCCATGCGGTCGTTTCCAGCCCGATACAGAATGGCAGCCAGGCGTGTGATTGCCTGGTTCTGCTTCGAATAGATCGTGCTTTCGGCATAATTGAGCCGGCGGCGGGCTTCCTCCACCGGGAGACGAAAACAAAAACGCAGCTTAAGCAGCTCGGCGTCGCGCGGGTTGTGGTGGCCGAGATAAGAGATTCCCTGCTCAAGCAAGAGATTGGTACGCTGCCGCCGTGTCAAGGCCAGCGCGGGCTCGGCACGTTGGGCAATAAGCAGGTCATCCAGCAGCCCTTCCTTCGGGTGGCTGTCATACCAGAACTTCAGTGCCTTGTGTACGCGCTGCTCAAATTCGACGGGGGCAGCCGCAAGCGGAGGTTGCATCGGAGACTCCTAACGGGTAAGCGGAGGAATATCGGGCCCCTACAGCTTACACCCGGCCTGAAGGCACCGCCAAGTTCATTACCACGTCAAATGCATTCGCCACCACTGGAGACGCTCCGTCGCCGCGAAAACCCTCACGCAACCCTCACAAACATTACGCAAGCAACACTGTCCAGGGAGTGACATAGGTGTTTGTTTGGGCTGCGGTACGTTGGGCGAGCGCGTGCAGTTACGACGCTTAGCCAGCTCACGACCTAGGTAGGAACGGCCCTGGGTTTAGTGCGCACGCCCACGTGCGCCTCTCCCGGCGTAGCCTTGTCACCGGCATCCTGCGCCGGTGGCATGCCGAAGGGTACGACAGTGGGTCGGATAATCGCTCGCCGCGTACGCCGCACGCCCCCAAGACGGGCAGCAAGAGCATAGGCTACGGCCGGCAGCAGCAGAACAGGCGGAAAGCGCCTTACTCCGCTTCACCAGGCAGCCAGTGCATGCGCGAGGTGCCGACAAAGGGGATTTTTACGACAGTTAATCTGCATCGGCCACCTTTGCGACAGATCGCAAACAGGGAACTGAACCAGCCACTGATGAATTCAGAATCCTCCCCCACCTGCCTCAGCACATGGTCAGGTCGCCGGCCGCACTGCCCAGCGCGCCCGCGATGCGCTCCAAATCCTGCGCGGCGGCGAACAACTGCGCTAGTCCAGCAGTGCCGAACGTGACGGCGGCCAAGGCCGCGCTGGCCTGAGGATCGTTCAAGATCGCCTCGGCTGCTTTCTGCTTGGTCTTGGCTTCTTTTAAGGCTGCGTTGACGCGGCTGATCTGCTGCGCCAGATCGCGTTTGAGCCCTTCCAGGCTGGTGTCCAGGTCGCCAATGCTGGATGCCGCCTGGCCCGCCGCCAGTGGATCACCGGCAGCACGCAGGAAGGTGAACTGTTTCTCGGTCAGAGCTTCAGAGAACGGCGCATAGTCACGCCTCAGGGACGAGGCTTCGGATCTCAGTTTTTCAGCCTCGGCAATCTGCCTGGTCAAGATAAACCCTTTGCCGGCGAGCGCATTCGACGTCATCGTGGCAAAGCTGTCCAGTGTCGCAAGTGTCCCAATGAAGCTGACGATGTGAACTGCTGCGGTCAGCCCTTTGGCAAACCGAAGCACTTTAAAGTCCGTCGCAACTTCTTTCGCGGCGGCGCAGCGCCGCCGCACGCACTTCCCTGGCGGCAGACTCCCCGGCGGCTGCTGCGCCACCACCGGTCGCCGGCTTTGGCACCGGCCCGACCTTTGGCGCCGGGCCGGACGCCGTCGAAGAACGGGGCTTAGGCGAATGGGCGCCCTCGAGCGTACCTCCACCGGCCTGCTTGCCCCCTGACTTGCCTGGTGATTTTATCGGGACGGCGGGAGAGGTTTTTACGCCGCGGTAAATGGAAGCAGACTCCGGGTCTACCACCGTCAGTTCGGTGCCAATCGGCAAAGCGGTGTTGATCTTTGGCGTCTGCCGGCTTATCTCTTTCCCCGTCTTCGAACTTTTTAGTGGGGTCTCGGGACCGGTGTCCGCCGGATAAACACTTCGGTCGCAGATCTGGCAAGGTTCCTTTTCCACCAGCAGCGTAGCTTTCTTGATGCCAAGCTCCTCCATCTTGGCTGTCGCCTTGTCTTCGACGTGCGAGGAAAATCCCTGTCCCCCGCCACTCTTGAACTCAAACTGCCGTCCGTCTTCCGCAATCAGCACGCCGACAATGGCGGTCGACCTTTCACCGGGCGGGATCAAGCGGCTCCGCACCTCGTTGAGCAGCTTGATCTCCGTGGGACTCAGTCCCTCCGACCGCAGCTTTGACTTGCTGCCGCTGCCGGGACCTGGCGAACGGGCGATACGCAGGACGCCGGTGGCGTGAATGCCGTACAGGAGGGAGGGGCCCGCAGCCCTGGTCTGCAACATCTGGCGCACGCCACGGTTGCCGATTGCTTGCTGCAGCTGATGAATGGCATGCACATCGTGCGGCTTTCGCGGCAGCGTCGGGCCTGCCTGTGTAGATTCTGTAGGTTTCGACCTGGCGCACAGCCTTTGTCGTCTTCACAAAAGTCTGCATATTCAACCTCCTACAGCACACAGCGCAGATCTCGCCAGCGTAGGCTTGCGCTGCTCGCCGGCTGACTACAGCTAAAGCATAGCACAAATACCTGGGAGATTCTAGTACCGCGCAACAGCGGGGGGGTGCGTCCCAGAATTTAGGCGAGAATCAGGAAGGCGGAGCGAGGGTAGCTGAGTTCGTCCCAGCGGTTGCTGAGGAGGAGACAACGCAGGGCGAGCATGGATTGAGCGCCCTGGCGACTCCAGCGCATGCCGGACTGTTTCATGCGTGCTTGGACGACGGTTTTGCAGGCGGACTCGATGGTGCCACTGCCGATGGGGTAGCCGGCGTGGCGAAAGGCGGCATAGTCCATGCGGCGGCGGTTATGAAAGATGTAGCCGACCGCCTGGCGGACGGGTTCGGGCAGCGGTGTGCCCTTGGGATAGAGCAGGCGCGTGGCGTGCATCACCTGGCGTAAGCGGCTGTGGGCAAAGGCGGCTTTCTGGGTCGTCGACCCAGCGGGCAGCCTCCTGCTCAGAGGTGAAGTGCGTCATTGGCAATCGTCCAGAGCCGTTGCACGGCATGCCACCAGTCCAGAATCTCGATGCGCACGGCAAAACACATGAAGACAATCGCCCATATCCAGGCGGCGCCGTCACTGACACAGACGACGGCCTTGGCGTTGTCCACGCCACGGCGGCAAGCCTCCGCCCAGTGGTGCGTGGCAAAGGTGGCGGCATCCCACAGCCCAGCCCGATAGCTGTGCTGCGTCAGTGCCACTGGATGCGGCCCTTCTGCACCCAGTACTGCTGGATCCAGACGCATTTGCAGCAGTTGCGGTGCCGGTAACTGGCGCAAGTAGGCGGGCGTACGTGCGTCCTGCACCGCCAGCAGCAGTTGCCGGCCGCTCTCCCCGATGCGCACCTGCCAGCGTTCTTTCTCCGCCGCACTCTTCGCCATCTGCGAGGCATCCAGACGTCGGCCGTACCATTCATACCACTCCACTGGTACTTGCGCTTGCAGCCATTCCGGTTCTAGTTCCGCCACCCGTTCCAGCGCTAGCCGCAGCGTTTCGTGCACACACTCCAGTCGGTTCAGACTCTTCACCGCCGCCACCACCGGCGTCGAGTCCGTCCGCTGCCGCCCACCGGCCTTCACAAACCCCCGCGCCCGGCACACCGCCAGCAACTCCTCCAGCAGCCGCGCCTCCGCTCCGTTCTCCACCAGCCGCGCCCGAAATGCCCCCAGCGCCGAATGGTGAAACCCTTGATGCTTCAACTCCAGCCCCAGCAGATACTTCACATCGATCCGCCCCCGCACCGCATTCGCCGCTTCCCCGGTCTGACCACCCCTCTTTGAACTGCAGCACCGTCCACCCACGCCAACACCGCCGGCGCCATCGCCGTCTGCCCCTGCGCGACATACAGGTCCCCAAACTGCTCATCCCGAAACACTGCCCCAGCTCATCCCGCAACCGGATATACTCGTTGCCCTCCGGATACACGGCCCGTACCAACTCCTCCGTGTCGCTGGGATCTCCTGCGCTTGCCGCGGTGCCATTGTCATCAGCTTCCTCCCTCTTTCTCCCTCTCACCTCTCCCTTTGCCTGCCCTATTCTATCCCTTCCGAATACCCGACAAAATCATGAATTCGGGCGCGGTCTCGCCGTGGGCGGCTGCCAAAATCGTGACGCACCCCTCAACTGAGTTCTTTTCCGCTGTTCGAAATGCTCTGATCTGCGCGATACTATTTATAGAAAATAGTAGATGCGTGTCACGAGTACCCTCTGTGAAGGATGCGCACGAATATGGCGCTTGATGGTGTTCAGACGACCATTCAGACCGGCGGCGGTGCGTCCGTAGGCGGCGCCGTGACTGCCGGCGGCGCCTTCATTGGCCGTGACCAAATCATCCAGGGCGCTACCCCCGAACAATTTGCCGATATGCTCACCCGCCTGCTGGGGCTGATGGTGGAGATCCCCCAGGCGCGCAACCTGCTGCTGGGCGCCCGCACCATGCTCGAAAACGCGCGCCTGCAGCTGCGCCGGATGGCCGAGTACAAAGAAGCCCACGACCTGCTGCAGCAGATGGAGTCGAGCTACCTGGTCGTCTACTCGCTTATTTCCGACGAGCGTGGGCTGCTCCCGCCGGGGCAGGTGCCGTGGCGCGGCCTCGAACGCAGCTGTGATGACCTCAGCAGCAGTATCCAGCGCCTGTGCGACGCCACCGCCGCGGCTTCGTTTGCCGCTGACGTGGCCGACTGCCGCAGCGAACTGGCACAAGCCGCCGGTGATCTGCCGCGCGCCTTTGGGGGACGTGACCTTGTCCTCCTGGACGCCTCGCTCGCCGAAGTGCATTGGGTAATCAACACACAGACCCCGCGTATGAACGACCGCCTGATTGCGGCCGTGGATGGCCTGCAGCTGGCGGAACTGGCGCGGCGCCTGGCGGCTATGCATGGCGCCCTCATCCAAGCACGCAGCAAGTTGGGACAGGAACAGACCGAACAGCTGGCCGCGCTTACCGGCGACGTAGATGGGCTGGTGCAGCTGGCCGCGCGCTTGACTGAGCTGCGCAACGCCCACGACCGCTGGCAGCAGGCCGACAACGAACTGCGCACGGAACAAGACACGCTGCCCATTGGCGGCCGGCGCTTTGCTCCCCACTGGCAGCGATCGCTGCGCCAGCACCTGCGCGACCTGTGCGCGCCGGCGGCCGGCGAACACGAACGGGCGCTGGCAGAACAGATCACGGCCGTCGATCTTGCCCTGGCAGAGCCTGATCTGCCGGCCCTGGCCGATGCCGTCGACCGCTGCCGGCGCGCCGTCTCACGCCGTCTCAACCAGATCGACCATGACCTGCGCACGCTCTGTATGCTGCTCAAAGAGGCAGGCGGCCCGCTCGACATGCTTTTGGAGAAACTCGTATGATCCAGGAAGCCCCGCCGCTCGCTTTTCCTTCCCTGGCCGATTTGCAGGAAGCGCATGAAGCTCTGCTGCAAGAACGCGATCTGCAGGTCGATGCGGCCGCATCGCCCCCAGACTTCTGGGCGCGCGTCGCCGCCTTTGTGGCACGCGCAGAGGCCAGCGGCGCAGTCATCGATCTCGAGCCGCGACCGGCGTGCCGCGCAGAGCATCCTCGACTACTGGGCCAATGCCCTCTACCGCGCCAACCAACCCACGCCGGCCGCGCGCCTCGCCGACTTTGATCCCCTACTGGCACCCGAGCTGCCTGACGAACCTTGCCCCTACCAGGGCTTAGCCGCCTTTGGCCAGGACCAGCAGGCCTACTTCTTCGGCCGCGAGCGGCTGGTGCAGGAAATGGTACAGCGCCTGGCGCGCGGCGATCGGCTGCTGGCCGTTGCCGGCGCCTCAGGCTCAGGCAAATCGTCGGTCGTGCTGGGGGGCTTGCTGCCGGCCTTGCGGCGCGGCGCCGTGACCGGCAGTGAGGCGTGGCGGGTGATCACATTGACGCCCGGTTCACAGCCGCTGGCCAACCTGGCCGCCGCAGTCCGGGTGCAGTTGGACGGGCAGCCGACGCTGCCGGTTGCGCAGGCGGCACAACTGCCTGTTCGCACGCGAGGGTTTTGCGCGTGACGTGAGTTACCTCTCGGCGATGCTGGCCGCGGGGACAGCGATCTGCCTGTGCTCCTGGTCGTCGATCAATTTGAGGAACTCTTCACCCTCTGTAACGACGAGGAGGCGCGCGATGCCTTTGTGCGCCAGCTGCTGGCCTTGGTGGAGACGCCGGAACCGCGCCACGTGGTGATCATCACCATGCGCACGGATTTCGTCGACAGCCTGGCGCGGCTGCCGGCGCTGTGGGAGCGCTGGCGCAGCGCACGCGTCGACGTAGAGGCGCTGGACATCAACGAACTGCGCAGCGCCATCGAGGGGCCGGCAGCCCTGGTGGGACTGCGCTTCGAGGAGGGCATTGTCGACGACCTGATCTCCACCATCCTCGGCGAGGCGTGCCGGGCTGCCGCTGCTGCAATATACGCTGCTCAAGCTCTGGCAGCAGCGGCGGCGCAACCGGATTACGCGCGCGGTCTATGCCGAAGTGGGCAACCCGCGCCAGGCCTTGGAGCGCAGCGCCGAGGCGTTCTTCACGCACCTGCCCTATGAGGACCAGCAGGTAGTGCGCGACCAGCTGCTGCGCATGGTGCGGCCGGGCGTGGGCAGCACGGAGTTCACCAGCAGCCGTCTGCGCCTCCTGGACGCGTTCCAGGGGGCGGCGGCCAGCGACCGTGTGGCACGTGTGCTCTACCGGTTGGTCTTCGAGGAGCGGCTGCTCAAGCTGACCGGCGTGGACCCCAAGGCCATTGCGGCGATCCTCCAAAGTGAGAGCAGCCTGGCCGTTCAGCTGGGCGAGCATCCCGATGCGCAGATCGAGGTGGCACATGAAGCGCTGGTGCGCAACTGGCCCCGGCTGGTGAGCTGGCTGGACGAAGAGCGCGAGACCCTGCGCCAGCGCTTCCGCCTGCGGGAAGCCGCCACTGCCTGGCAGCAGCAGGGGCGCAGCCCCGACCTGCTGTGGCGTGGCGCCCAGCTGGCGGCGGCAGCGGCCTGCCGTGACCTGAATGAAGTCGAGGGGGCCTTTGTAGAGGCCGGGCACGCGGCTGAAGCGGCCGCCGAACTAGCCGAGCACGCAGCACGCGAGCGTGCGCTGGAACTGGAGTACGCGCAGCAGTTGGCGGCTGCCGAGCAGCGCAACAGCCGCCGCCTGCGCTGGCTGTTGGCGCTGAGCGGCGCGCTGCTGGTCGCGGCGGTTGCCCTGCTCGTCTATGCCATTGATGCCGGCCAGGCTGCTGCAGACGGTGCCGCGGAGGCCAAACGCCAAGCTGCTGCCCAGGCCACAATGCGCGCAGTAGCCGTGACGAATGAGGCTGAGGCGCAAAGACAGGCCGAGTTGGCGGTAGTGCAGCAAATGCGCGCCGATCAGAATGCTGCGACGGCAGAACAAGAGAAAGCCAACGCCGAGGTCCAGCGCCAACGTGCGCGCGGCAGGCGAGATGGCGGCGCGCACGCAGCTATTGATTGCCGAAGACCACCACGCCGGCGATTTGGCTTTGATCCTGGCACGTGACGCCGTGCAAACCATGCTGTCGATCACTGTGACCGTACCGCCGCTATTCGACAGCACCCTGCGCAGCGCGGTGGACAACGCCACCTGGCGCATGACCCTGCCGGCCGCACAGCGGCGCCATCAGGGCGCGGTGACTGACGCAGGCTTCAGCCCGGACGGCCGCACGGTAGTCTCGGCAGGGGAGGACGGCACGGTGCGCATCTGGCGAGCTGCCGACTTGAATCCAGTGAGAGTGCAGACAGGCCACACGGGGTCTGTCCGGTCTGCGGCGTACAGCCCGAATGGGCAGCAGATCGTGAGCGCCGGGGACGACGGCACGGTGCGCATCTGGGATGCTGCGACCGGCATAGCCGTCCGCAGCCTCGCGGGCCACACGGGGTCTGTCTGGTCTGCGGCGTACAGCCCCGATGGGACGCAGATCGTCAGTGCCGGTGAGGACGGCACGGTGCGCATCTGGGATGTGGCGAGCGGCGCGCCGGTGCGCAGCCTCGACGGCCATGCGGGTCGGGTCCGGTCTGCGGCGTTCAGCCCGGATGGGACGCAGATCGTCTAGCGCCGGTTACGACGGCACGGTGCGCATCTGGGATGTGGCCAGTGGCAGCAGGCTGGCCGCAGCCTCGACGGCCATGACGGGGGCGTCAGTTCTGCGGCGTTCAGCCCGGATGGGACGCAGATCGTCTCGGGCGGTGATGACGGCACGGTGCGCATCTGGGATGTGGCCAGCGGCGCAGCCGTGGCGCAACTCGACGGTCATGCGGGGTATGTCTGGTCGGTGGGGTTCAGCCCCGATGGGGCAGCAGATCGTCTCGCGCGGTGATGACGGCACGGTGCGCATCTGGGATGTGGCGAGCGGCAGCAGGCTGGCGCAACCTCGACGGCCATGCCGGGGTCTGTCTGGTCGGTGGGCGTTCAGCCCGGATGGGGCGCAGATCGTCTCGGGCGGTGAGGACGGCACGGTGCGCATCTGGGATGTGGCCAGTGGCGAGCAGCGTGGCGCAACTCGACGGCCATGCGGGGTCTGTTCTGTCGGTGGGCTTCAGCCCGGATGGGGCGCAGATCGTCTCGCGCGGTGACGACGGCACGGTGCGCATCTGGGATGTGGCGAGCGGCAGCAGGTGGCCCAGCTCGACGGGCCATGCACGGGTCGGGTCCGTTCTGCGGCGTTCAGCCCGGATGGGACGCAGATCGTCGAGCGCCGGTGACGACGGCACGGTGCGCATCTGGGATGTGGCGAGCGGCGGCAGGCCGTGCGCAACTCGACGGCCACCGGGGCGTGTCCTGTCGGCGGCGTTCAGCCCGGATGGGCAGCAGATCGTCAGCGCGCGGTGCCGACGGCACGGTGCGCATCTGGGATGTGGCGAGCGGCAGCAGCCGTGCGCAACCTCGCGGGCCACGCGGGGTCTGTCTGGTCGGCGGCGTTCAGCCCGGATGGGACGCAGATCGTCTGCGCCGGTGACGACGGCACGGTGCGCATCTGGGATGTGGCCAGCGGCACAGGCCGTGCGCAGCCTCGACGGGCCACGCGGGGTCTGTCCGGTCTGCGGCGTACAGCCCGGATGGGGAGCAGATCGTCAGCGCGCGGTGACGACGGCACGGTGCGCATCTGGGATGTGGCGACCGGTCAGCCGTGCGCAGCTTCGAGGACCACACGGGGTCTGTCCTGTCTGCGGCGTACAGCCCGGATGGGAAGCAGATCGTCAGCGCCGGTGCCGACGGCACGGTGCGCATCTGGGATGTGGCGAGTGGCGCAGCACGTGCGCAGCCTCGACGGGCCACAAGGGGTCTGTCCTGTCGGCGGCGTACAGCCCTGATGGGACAGCAGATCGTCAGCGCCGGTGCCGACGGCACGGTGCGCATCTGGGATGTGGCTAGCGGCGCGGCTGTGCGCAGCCTCGACGGGCCACACGGGGTCTGTCCGGTCCGCGGCGTACAGCCCGATGGGCGCAGATCGTCAGCGCCGGTGAGACGGCACGGTGCGCATCTGGGATGTGGCGAGCGGCACAGCCGTGCGCAGCCTCGCGGGTCATACGGATCGGGTCAGCTCTGCGGCGTACAGCCCGATGGGCAGCAGATCGTGAGCGCCGGTGACGACGGCACGGTGCGCATCTGGGATGCGGCGAGCGGCACGGCCGTGCGCAGCCTCGAGGGCCACACGAGATCTGGGTCCTGGTCTGCGGCGTACAGCCCCGATGGGAAGCAGATCGTCAGCGCCGGTGCTGACGGCACGGTGCGCATCTGGGATGTGGCGAGCGGCGCAGCCGTGCGCAGCCTCGAGGGCCACGCGGGGTACGTCAGCGTCTGCGGCGTACAGCCCGGATGGGCAGCAGATCGTCAGTACCGGTGACGACGGCACGGTGCGCATCTGGGATGCGGCGAGCGGCGCGGCCGTCCGCAGCCTCGAGGGCCACACGGGTCGGATCCGGTCTGCGGCGTACAGCCCCGATGGGAAGCAGATCGTCAGCGCCGGTGACGACGGCACGGTGCGCATCTGGGATGCGGCGAGCGGCACGGCCGTGCGCCGCCTCGAGGGCCACACGGGGCCTGTCCTGTCTGCGGCGTACAGCCCCGATGGGAAGCAGATCGTCAGCGCCGGTGCCGACGGCACGGTGCGCATCTGGGATGTGGCGAGCGGCGCGGCCGTGCGCAGCCTCGAGGGCCACACGGGGTCTGTCTGGTCTGCGGCGTACAGCCCTGATGGGCAGCAGATCGTCAGCGCCGGTGACGGCGGCACGGTGCGCATCTGGGCATGCCAACATTGAGGATCTGCTTGAGCAGGCCGACGCGCGTATTCAACGCCCCGCGCACCTGCTCACGGATGATGAGCGGCGCACGCTGGGGCTGGACGATTAGCTGGACCATCTCCGGCAGCACCCTTCCGGGAAGCCGCCCCTTCCCGGAAGACCCCCCTTCCCGGAAGCCTCGCCCTGCGTGCCGGGAGAGTCGCACGTGGGCGTGCGAACTGAACGACGGCTAGCCCCAACAAATATTCTGACGAATTTCATAATAATTGACACCTCTGCCCGCCACGTGCTATACTCGCGCCGATCAACTACCCGCCTCGCCCGCACGCGGCGCGCGGGATCAGCTTTACTCGGGAGGCATCCATCGTGGCATTTTCCTGGCCCTGGCAGAAACCGGCTCACCCCCAGCCGCAGAGCAAAATTCTCTGGCTCGACCTCGGCGACCTGGGCGACCTGGTCAACCCCAGCGGCCCGCATGAACAGTGGCAGGACCACGGCCTCGGCCTCCTGCGCACCATCCTCCACCAGAACGGCATCCAGACCGACCTGGCCTCGACCCGCGCCGTGACCGTCGTGGGAGCAGCTGGCGAAACAAATGAAGGGCTACGATATGCTGCTGATGAACGTCCGCAGCTACACCTTCCCCTCGGCCTATAAGGCGGCCCAGATCTTTAAGGAGCTGAACCCCAACGGCCTGGTCCTGGCCGGCGGCATGCACGCCACCGTGGCGCCCGACGAGATGCTCGCCATCCCCGAGTTCGACCGCATCTGCCAAGGACCCGGCGAAGGCGTGATCGTCGACCTGGTCAAGGACCCGCTCGCCTACCCGCGCCTGGTCCAGGGCGATCGGCGCCAAGTCGATGGCCGAATGGCCCATGATCGACCGCACGCTCTGGCCCCAACCGCACGGCGGCTGGCGCATGAAACGGCGCTGGAAATGGCAGTGGCCGCTCGAACCCGAATGCGGCTGGGGACCCGGCCCCGTGGTCACCCTGCTCACCACGCCGCGTCTGCCCCTGGCAGTGCGTCTTCTGCAACGAGAACTCCTATATCCCCAACATGGGCCGCAAGCCCGTGGACCAGGTGATCGACGAACTCAACTTCCTCGACCGCAAGTACGGCGTCGGCTCGGTGGTGATCCACGACTCGATGTTCTTCCAGAACCCCAAGTGGCTCAAGGAGTGGATCGAGAAGTACCCGCGCCAAGACCAAGCGCTGGACCTACTGGGCGGCCGGCCGCGCCGATACGGTGCGCCAATGGCCCGACCTCTTCGAGGCGCTCGATCCGCGAGACCAACTGGCGCACGATCTCGATCGGCTTCGAGTCGGGCAGCGACCGCATGCTGCGCCTCCTCAACAAGGAGTGCACCGAGGAAGACAACTACTTCGCCATCGACCTGGTCAACCGCCTGGGCGACGACCTCGAGGCCAAGGGCGAACAGCCGCCCAAGTTCTGGTCGAACATCATGCTGGGCATCCCGGGCGAGACCCGCGAGGATGCCTTCAAGACGATGCGCATGCTCAAGCGCATGAAGCGCGTCTTCCCGTCGATCGCCTTCTACGCCCCCTACCCCGGCTCGGCGCTGGGCAACCAGCTGATCGCCGAGGGCAAGAGCCTCATGTCCAAGGACAACTACCACCGCTTCCCCGACGACGAAAAGGTCAAGGGCGTCGACTACCAGTTCTATCGCGACCTGCTGGCCGGCAAGTACGATGCCGAAATCAACCGCGGCCTCGACGACGGCGGCGCGCGGCGCCGACCTCTACCAGGGCACCCTGATCAAGGCGTAAGGGAGACAGGGAACCATGAGCAGCTTCTCCAATCCCCACTTTATGTACCTGTTTGCCCTCAAGAACGGCAAACGAAAGCTCGCCTACGGCCAATCGCCCGAGGACGCGCTGGAGATCCTGCGCATCCGCCTGACGGAGGACGAGATGGCGGAGATCGTGCCGGACCAGTACCTCAAGATCAACCAGCGCGAGCTGCAGCAGTACGTGACGGATCTGGGGTAGAGGCAGCCGGTCCGATCCGGTCCAGGCGCCATGCGCCTGAACACCGAACAGCGGCGCATCCTCGCCGCCCTCCAGGGCGGCTGCTATCTCAAGATGCACCGCACGCTGGACGGCGCCAAGGTCTACCGCCTGCTACTGCCCCGGCGACGGCGACGACCGCGGTGAGGAGCTGCCCGCCGCCGCCGTCGACGCCCTCGAGCGCCACGGCTATCTGCAAAGCAACATGAAATTCCCCGCCGCCACCCTGCTGTTAACGGACGCGGCGCCCGCACAGGTGTGATTCGCCGACAACCGCCTCGACCCGGCACGCGCCACGATCACGCCTACCCCACGCTGCGCCGAGCCGGGACGTCCCACTCCGCCGCAATAATTATCATTAATTTCATAATAATTGACAGTATTGCCACGCTGTGGTATCTATACGCAGTTAGCAGTCACGAGCGATGTTTGCGCGCGTAGGTCAGGCACGAAGGATGAGCTAGTGCACGCAGTTCGCAAGAGCATTCTGGAGATCCTAAAGGAGACGGGCGGCGCCACCGTGGCCGAGCTGGCCGAAGCGGCTGGATATGGCGCCGGTCTCCGTGCGCCATCACCTGGATATCCTCCAGGGCGACGCCCTGATCCGCGTCGGCCGCGTGGAACGCAACGGCACGGTCGGCCGGCCCCAGCAGTTCTACGTGCTGACCGCCGACGCCGCCACGCTCTTTCCCGATAACTTCGCCGCCCTGGCCGGCAGGGCTCGTGCGCCAGATGAAAAGCGTGCTGCCGCCCGAACAGGTGCAGGTGGCCTTCGGCGCCATCGCCCGCGACATCGCCGCCGAGAGCGACCTCGCAGAGCATCGCAGAGCTGCCGCTCGAACGCCGGCTCGACCGCGTGGCGGACTTTCTCAACGAGCGCGGCTACCTGGCCCGCTGGGAACCCGTGGGCGAAGACGCGGGTGGCGGATATCTGCTGCATAAGTATAATTGTCCCTACGCCGGCGTCTCCGGCGAGCACCGCGAGCTCTGCGCCATGGACCAGCTGCTGATCGACGAGCTGGTCGGCCGCCACTGCTGCCGCACCGGCTCGGTGGCCGACAACGGCAAGTGCTGCACCTATGCGGTCGGCACGAGCGTGCCGGCAGGCGAGCAGGGCGGATTTGTGATGATTCGGCAGGAGATAGAACTCGCCGCGTAAGCGGTGAGGAAGTGGGTGATTTGTGGCTGGGATTGTAGAACTGCAGGAAACTGCATATGGAACGATTCGCCTGGGGCCGCTGCCGCAGGGATATACGGCGGCGCCGACGCCGACTGCCTATGCGATCGAGCCGATGCACGACAGCTACGGCCGCCGCATCAACTACCTGCGCATCAGCCTGACCGACGCCTGCAACCTGCGCTGCGTCTACTGCATGCCGGAGCACATGAAGTTTCGCCCGCGCGCACGAGCTGATGTCCGACGAGGAGATCCTCACCCTCGTGCGCGTCGGCGCCAGCCTGGGCGTCAACAAGATCCGCCTGACGGGCGGCGAGCCGAGCATCCGCCCGGGCGTCGTCGACCTGGTGCGCGAGATTGCCCGCACGCCGGGCATCCAGGACCTGGCCATGACGACCAACGGGCTGCTGCTCGACAAGCTGGCGCGGCCGCTGGCGGCCGCCGGGCTCAAGCGCGTCAACATCAGCATCGACACGCTCGACCCCGAGAAGTTTCACACGCTCACCCGCTGGGGCAACGTCGACGACGTCTGGCGCAGCATCCGGGCGGCGGAAGAGGTGGGGCTGCGGCCGATCAAGCTCAACTCGCGTCATCGTGCGCGACTTTAACGACGGGCAGGACATGATCGACCTGGCCCGCCTCACGCTCGAGCACGACTGGGAAGTGCGCTTTATCGAGATGATGCCCTTTGGCGAGATCGGCGACTTCCAGCAGAGCAACGTCGTCACCTTCCAGGAGATGCGCGCCAGCGCATCGAGGCGGTCTTTGGCCCGCTGGAGGAGGCCGGCTACGACTTCGTCGACCCCAGCCGCCCCTTCCGCATCCCGGGGGCACATGGGCACGCTGGGCTTCATCAGCAGCGTCACCGAGCCCTTCTGCCAGGGCTGCGGCCGTGTGCGGCTGACGGCCGATGGGAAGCTGCGTCTCTGCCTTTTGCGCGACGACGAAGTAGACTTGTTGACGCCCCTGCGCAACGGGGCCAGCTTTGAAGACATGCGCGTCCTGATGCGCGACGGCGCCTTCCACAAGCCGTGGGGGCACGGCCTCGCCCAGGGCGTGTTTGCCGATAACCGTGCCATGAACCAGATCGGCGGGTAATGACCTGATAGTGGCCGGCAGTAAACTGACAGAACCGGATAGCAACCGAGAGTAAATAGGAGCCAAGGAAAAATGATCACGTTGACCGAGACTGCCGCCGACAAGCTGGGCGGCATCATGGAGCAGAAGGGTATGAAGGACTCGCACGCGCTGCGCGTCTTCGTCAAGGGCGGCGGCTGCGGCGGTATGCAGTACGGCATGACCTTTGACACCGCGCGCGACGGCGACGAGGTGTACGAGCAGCACGGCATGCGCGTGATCGTCGACCCGACCAGCCTGTTCTACATCGACGGCGCCAGCATCGACTACGTCGACAACCTGATGGGCGGCGGCTTCCACATCGACAACCCGCAGGCCGTCAGCTCCTGCGGCTGCGGCAGCAGCTTCCGCACGGCCAAGAGCCACGACGGCGAAGAAATGCCGGAGAGCTGCGGCCATCACTAAAAGAGACGTCGAGTGCCGCACCGGTCGCACGAGGCCGCACCGAATGAATTCGGTGCTAGCAAGTGCGAAACCGGCTAAAGCCGGTCGGGGTTGACGCCAGCATTGGGCACCCAACCCACTTTAGTGGATTTTGCATCGCCTAGCACCGAATTCATTCGGTGGGCTCTCGGCGGGCTCTTTGGTGCGGCACTCGGTGCGGCATTCCGTGCCGCCAACACCGGCACAACAGCGCAGCCGCCATGAACACCAAACACTATACCCTGGCCCAAGCACGCGCCACTCTCCCCCAGGTCAAGCGCTACATGCAGGAAATCCAAACCGCGCGCGAGGAGATCCTGCGCCTGCGCCCCGATGCCCTGCCTGCGATCGAAAAGGCGGCGCAAAACGGCGGCTGCAAGGAAGCCGGCGAGCTGTACGTCCAGGGCACGCGCATCGAACACGGCGTCAAGGGCATTGCGGAGCTGGGCATCCTGGTCAAAGACCTCGATATGGGCCTGGTCGATTTCCTGGGCACGCGCGCCGGTCGTGACGTCTTTCTCTGCTGGCACCACGGCGAAGACGACATCGCCTACTGGCACGACATCAACAGCGGCTTTGCGGGCCGGCAGCGGTTGGACGAGCAGGTCAGCTAGGACCCATTCATCGTTAAGTCCGCACGCCCACGTGCGGAGCATAGGTTGACCGGAGCAGTACATGGATTCGGCAGTAAACGTTGTAGAAAATCCCGCAGCAGAGGGCACGCTGGAAGAACGCATCCAGGTCGTGCTAAACGGCTATCGCCCCAACCTCTACATGGACGGCGGCGACGTCGAGATCATGCAGGTGGACGAAAAGGGCATCGCCCACGTCAAGATGCTGGGCGCCTGCATCGACTGCCCCATCAGCATCCTCACCATGAAGCTCGGGATCCAGCGGCTGCTCAAAGAGAACTTTAGCGAGATCACCGGCGTCAACGCCATCACCGACGTCACCATCGCCGACCTCTACCGGCGCCAGCCCACAGGCGCCCCCGTGCCCGCAAAGGCCTAGCCCCCATGCCAAACCCGTTTGGTGCGCCCGAGCTGACCGTCCACGACGTCAAGCGCAAGCTCAACGGCGACGAATACTTTGTCTGGCTGGACGTGCGCGAGCCCTACGAGCTGCAGCGCGCCGCCATTCACGACTACCGCGTCGCCTCCGCCCCCGTCAGCCGCCTGGCCCAGTTCCAGTTCGAAGGCCTGCCCGAAGAGGCGCAGAACCAGGAGACGCCAAATCGTCGTCTTCTGCCACCACGGCGTCCGCAGCGCCCAGGTCACCATGTGGCTGCGCCAGCAGGGCTGGACCAACGTCTACAACATGGGCGGCGGCATCGCCGCCTGGGCGCTGGAGATCGACCCGAGCGTGGGCCATTATTGAACCCATGCTTGGCGGCGCCTAATTTTTATCATTTCTTTCATACTAATTTGAGCAATTCCCCCCGCCGTGCTAGAATCGGCCTGTTATTCAGGCTCATTGTTGTTGATGCACTCGTTATTGCCGGCTATTAAAGCAGCTATTGATTTGCGCAAGGAGGACTTACGTGCGCGTAGCCCTGAGTGAATCCCAGATTTCGTCTCCCGATTGACACCCGCACCACGGCGCACCTGGGCCTGGCCTACCTGGCCGCCATGAGCGAGCGCCGCGGCGACAAGGTCGATCGTCTTTGACGCCGACATCGAAGACCAGTCGATTGCGGAGTTCGTCCAGGAGTACAAGCCGCAGCTGGTGGGCATCACGGCCAACACGCCCCAGGTCAAGCAGGCCTGGCGCACGGCACGCATGATCAAGGAAGTGCACGACTGCCTGATCGTCCTCGGCGGCCCCCATGTCAGCGTGCTGCCCGAAGAGAGCCTGCGAGAAGCCTTACGTCGACATCGTCGTGCGCGGCGAGGGCGAAGAGACCTGGATCGACATCAGCAACCGCCTCGAGGAGTACCTCAAGGACCAGCCCGAGTATCACACCGAGGCCTTCCTGCCACCCCGAGAACGAAGTCTTTCAGGACTGCCTGGGCATCACCTACAAGACCAGCGACGGCCGCATCCACAACAACCCGGACCGCACGCCGATCGCCGACCTCGACAGCCTGCCCTGGCCGGCCTATCACCTCTTCAAGATGGACCGCTACACCAACCTGCAGCCGGCCACCGACCACGTGGACGGCGCGCGCAGCTTCTCAGCATCATGACCAGCCGCGGCTGCCCCTACCGCTGCACCTTCTGCAGCCAGAGCATCATGCCCATCAAGTGGCGCAGCCGCAGCCCCGAGAACGTGCTGCTGGAGTGGCGCCACCTGGTCGAGGATCTGGGCGCGGAGGAGATCGGCGTGCTCGACGACAGCGCCAACATCCGCATCAAGCGCCTCGAAGAGCTGGCCACGCTGCTGATCGAGAACAACCTCAACCACGTGCCGTGGATCTTCGTCAACGGCATTCGCGCCAACCTGGCCACCAAGGAGATGCTGAGGCTGCTCAAGCAGGCCGGCCTCAAGCGCACGGCCTTTGGCGTCGAGTCGGGCGACCCGGAGATCCTGCGCTCATCGACAAGAAGGTCGACCACGACACGATCCGCCAGGCCTTCAAGAATGCCAAGGAAGTGGGCCTCGAGACGATCGCCTTTATGATCATCGGCCTGCCCGGCGAAACGCGCGCAGACCATGCAGAACACGATCGACTTCGCCATCGAGCTCGACCCGGTGATCGCCAACTTCTCGATGATGACGCCCTATCCCGGCACCAAGGTCTACGAGATCGTCAAGCGCCAGGGGCGCTTCCTGATCAACGACTGGGAAGACTACGTCTTCTTCGAGCAGAAGGCGCGCTACGAGATGGGCGAGATGACCGCCGAGCTGGTGGAGGAGATGTATCGCAAGGCCTACCGCAGCTTCTACCTGCGCCCTTCGCCGATCATCCGCCGTGTCAAGAGCAAGGATTTCTGGATGAACCTGCCGCGCAACATGCGCATCGCCATGAACACCTTTGTGCCCAAGAAGGAAAAGACCGGCCTGCGCAAGGCCGTTCGAAGCCGAAGGGCTGCGATATGCTGAAGGAAGACATCTAATGCGTGTAATTCTTGCCAGCCCCGAAGCCAAAGTCTGGAGCGTGCGCAAGCACATTCCCCTGGGGCTGGGCTACCTGGCTGCCGTCCTGCGTGAGGGCGGCCACGAGGTGATGATCTTCGACGCCTCGATCGAAGATGTGGGCGTCGACTACTATCTTGACCAGGCCGAGGCCGAGGGCAAGCCGTACGACATGATCGGCGTCACGGCCACCACGCCGCTGATGCCCGACGCGTGGGCCATGGCGCAGCTGGGCAAGCAGCGCGGGCTGATCACCGTCATGGGCGGCCCGCACCTGACGATCATGCCGCTCGAGTCGCTCCAGCCGCCGCACGACGCCTACGTCGACTACGTCTTCAAGGGCGAGGCCGAGTACTCCTTCCTCGAGCTGATCAACACGCTGGAGGCCGGGCGCGAGCCGGGCGTCATTCCGGGCATTCACTTCAGGCGCGGCGACGAGATCGTCGCCAGCCCCGAAAGCCCCATGATCCCCGACCTGGACGCGCTGCCCTTCCCGGCGCACGATCTCTTCAAGATCGACCGCTACACCAACCTGCAGCCGCTCACCGACGGGCTCGACGGCCATGCGCGCAGCTTTACGATCCTGACCAGCCGCGGCTGCCCCTACAAGTGCACCTTCTGCTCCAAGCCGGTGACCGGCGACACCTGGCGTGCCCGCTCGGTCGAGAGCGTGATCCAGGAGTGGAAGTGGCTCGTCAACGGGCTGGGCGCGACCGAAATCGGCGTCACCGACGACATCTGGAACCTCAAGCTGCCGCGCGCCAAGGAGCTGTGCCGCCGCCTGATCGAGGAGGGGCTCAACACCGTGCCCTGGGTCACCGTGCACGGCATGAAGGTCAACCACACCGACCTCGAGCTCTTCCAGCTGATGAAGGCGGCCGGCTGCAAGCGCGTGGGTTTCGGCGTCGAAAACGGCGACGAGAACATGCTGCGCAACGTCATCCGCAAGGGGCAGACGCTCGACCAGGTGCGCGAGGCCTTTGCCAACGCCAAGGCCGCCGGGCTGCAGACCATGGGCTTCTTCATCTTTGGCATGCCGGGCGACAACGAAGAGACGATGGAAAAGACCATCCAGCTGGCGCTCGAACTGGACCCCAAGCTGGCCAACTTCATGCTCGCCGCCCCCTTCCCCGGCACGGTCATGTACGACATGATCGAAGCAAGGCGGGCGAGGTCTTTGCCGACAACTGGGGCGACTTTGCCATTCACGAGCAGAAGCCGCGCTTCACCATGAACGAGGGCTACGACCCCGACCTGGTGGTCCGCAAGTGGCGCGAGGCCTACCGCCGCTTCTATCTCTACCGCCCCGAGCGCGTCTGGGAGAAGATGATGTTCAAGGAGAACTGGACCAACCTGCCCGGCACCTTCGCGCAGATCAGGCGCTTCTTCATCGGCACCAAAGACCAGGCGCCGCCGGAAAAGGCCAAGGGCGCCGCGTAGGCCGCACGCGGTCTGCGGCACGACGTCGACGCAATCGGCGCCACATCGGCGGCTGCTCGTCCAGCGGGTGGCCCGGCAGCGACACGAAGCGAATGTCTCACACGATATCGTAGGGGCACAAGGTCCGGCGGATTCGCAAGCGAAGTGCCGATAACTCATCGACCTGCAGTCTCAAATGCGCCGAGACCTTGTGCCCGTCATCGCATATCAGACGGATACCGGCACAACTTGTCCGCCACTACCGCCACCACGCTCTACGACCAGATCACCGCCACCCTCGCCGCATCCGGTGTCGCCTACCGCATCCACGAACACGCCCCCTCAGTGACGATCCAGGATGCGGACACGAACCTGGACTTCCCGGTCGACCAGTTGATGAAGACGATCGCCTTCCGCGTGAAGAACCGCGGCTGGGTGCTGGCGGCCCTCTGTGGCTATGCGCAGGTCGACTACAAGCGGCTGGCCGCCGCCGTCGGCGTCAGCCGCGACAAGCTGATGCGGCTCGAGCCCGAGGAGGTGCAGGGCGAACTCGGCTACGAGCTGGGCGGCGTGGCGCCGTTTGCGCCCAATGACGCAGACCGAAGTCCTGATCGACGCCGGCGCGCTGGGCTGGCAGGTGATCTTCTGCGGCACCGGCCGCACCGACCGCACGCTCGAAATTGACCCGCACCTGTTGGTGCAGGTCGCCGGCGCCCGTGTGGCCGGCCTGGCAAAATACTATTGTGAGTGAAATCAAACCCTTATGTTGGGACTAGCACCCAAGCTGCCGCTCTACTGGGCCTTCCGCGCGTTTGGCTGGCCCAAGGTCAAGCCCTTCTCCGTCGTCATCAGCGTCTCCTTCCGCTGCAACAGCAAGTGCCGGACCTGTGACGTCTGGCGCAAGCCCAATGACGACCTCACGCTGGAGGAGTGGGACAAGGTCTTCGCCAGCCTCGGCAAGGCGCCCTTCTACATGACCTTTACCGGCGGCGAGCCCTTCCTGCGCGCCGACCTCGACGACCTGGTCATCAGCGCCTACCGCCACTGCCGGCCCGAGGTCATCACCATTCCCACCAACGGGATGCTGACCGACCGCGTGCTGGCCAAGGTCGAGCGCATGTGCCGCGAGTGCCCCAAGAGCAGCATCGGCATCAACCTGAGCCTCGACGGCATCGGCGACGAGCACGACGACATCCGCGGCGTCGAGGGCAACTGGAAGCTGTCGATGGAGACCTGGAAGCAGCTCAAGGCGCTGCAGCAGCGCTACCCCAACCTGGTGCTGACGGTGCACACGGTCATCAGCCGTTTCAACGCCCACCGCTTCCGGGAGATCCAGGAGGGGCTCAAGTTTCTCGAGCCCGACAGCTACATCACCGAGGTCGCCGAGGAGCGGGTCGAGCTGGACACCGTCGGCTGGGGCATCACCCCGCGGCCCAAGGACTACGACGAGATCGCCGACTTCCTGAGCCAGCAGGCGAAGCAGGCGCCGGCCAAGGGGATCGCCCGTTTCACGCAGGCCTTCCGGGCGCAGTACTACCAGCTGGCCAAGCGGGTGCTGCACGAGCGCGAGCAGGTCATCCCGTGCTATGCCGGCTGGGCCAGCGCCCACATCGCGCCCAACGGCGACCTCTGGAGCTGCTGCATCCGGGCCGAGTCCGCCGGCAACCTGCGCAAGGTCAACTACGATCTAGGCGAGCTCTGGCGCGGCCAGGCCATGGAGGATCTGCGCGGCAGCATCAAGCGCAAAGAATGCGCCTGTCCCATGGCCAACGCCAACTACGCCAACATGCTCCTCCACCCGCCCACAGTGGCGAAGGTCATGGTGGACATGGTAAAGTAGGGCCACAAGGTCCGCCGGCCGGCCCGCTAGACACCTCCAGGAGGTGGGTACTTCCAGGAGGTGGTCGCAGGCTTTCGCCCTGGCGCCTTGTGCCTGCTGCCGGCCTATAGGCAGCCAACCGAGATCCGCCCACACAGCGAGGCCAACCACATGTACAAGCGCTACCATCTCTCGCATGCCGACGCCCTGCGCATCGTCGACGCCATTCGCACCGAGCTGGAGGTCAACGGCAAGGGTGCCGCCATCGCCGTCGCCGACATCCACGGCGAGCTGCTCGCCTTTCTGCGCACCGACGGCTGCAAGCTGCCCTCGATCAACATCGCCATCAACAAGGCCTTCACCGCCGCCCGCGAAGGCAAGCCCTCGCGTGAGATCGGCGACTCTGTCGCGCGCGCCAGAACTATCCCATGACCAACTTTGGCGACCTGCGCTACACCGCCTGGGGCGGCGGCGTCCCGATCTTCTACCAAGGCCAGCTCGTCGGCGCCGTCGGCGTCAGCGGCCTGCCGGAGGAAGAGGACATGGTGCTGGCGGCCAAGGGTGCCGCCCTCATCGGGTAGCCCATAGGGCGCCAGCACGGACCTCCCGTGTAGCCCGCACGCCCCGTGCGGGGCGTGCGGGCTACACGGCCAAATTCGTGAAACACACCCTCGTAAATAGGCCAGTGGCAGCTGAAAACGAGCAGTTGCATCACGTTTGCCCCTTTGCATCAACCAACTGGTTGATGCGTAAATACACCGCCGTCTAACCGCAAATCCACCGGTTGGTGGGCTACAAAACCGCGTTTCTCTCCTACACTATCGGTACGTCTTTTGAACCGATATGCAAAGGAGAAAACGCACATGCATACACCTAAATTAGCGAGCGCAGCGATTGCCGTTTTGCTGCTGGCGCTGCTCTTGAGCGTGTGCCGACCGATTCAGCGTGATCCCGTTGGCCGTTCAACCCCGAGACGGTCACAGCCAAAACATGTTCTCAGTCGTTCCCCAGGCGGTGCGCGACTTGGCGGGAACCTATGCCGGGTCGTGGACCCTCTTTGGCATCGACGAAGAGGGCCAGGTGGTCAAGCTTGTGTCTTGGACAGATACGATCCAGGCTGAGCATCCCCAGATAGATGGTGAACAGGCGTATGTTCTCACGACCGGCGAAATGGTATTCGATAACAGCAATATCCCACCGATGCAAATCGCCGGGAAAGAGGGCTACTTTCTGCTGGGGGATGGTACTCTCGGCGACTATTTCGTCGAAACAAACGGACAAGTCTCCAAGAGTCACCACTTGGGCGAAAACGTCTGGATTTCGGTGACGCCGGCCTCTTCCCAAGATCTGGCTTCCTATGGTCTGCCGAACGTGTCTTCCGGCCAGCACATCATGAACAAGGTGATTACGAGCGAAGCAGGGGTTGAAATCCACCGCATTACTCGTGTAACGACCGTCAATTGGACGGATCAAGCGGGCCAGGAGCGCTCAACGCAATTTGTCAGCCTGCAGGGGTTTCATCAACGGCAATAGGAATTGTCTTTTCCGGTGGGAATAGAGCGTGCTAAACTTGCAGCCCGATTGGTAGACGCATAAAAGTTCGGCGTAGGGAGCGTAAAAATGAGCGAGCAGTGTCCGGCAAGAAGAGACCGTTGGGACAAAATCTGGTGGCTGTGGTCGCTCATTCTTTACGCAACCCTCCTCTTCGCCGCTGTCGAGGTCTGGTTCGACGAGAGATACACGGCAGCGCAGAAGGGGCAGATGGTACTCCTGGCCGTGGTTTTCGCCTTATGGAACGGGGCGTTTGTGTACTATCTTCGCAACCACGCCTCAGACTTTGCCGTTGAACGGGATCGCTATCGTGTGCCCGCCCTCATCTACCTATCCGGTGCTATCGGGCTGTGGTTTGCGCTTGCTTCACGTTATCCCGATTTTAACCTTGTCTTGGCCAGCCTGCTGCCGCAAGTCTTTAGTTACGTGCGGCTCAGGTGGGCCATTCCAATCGGGATCGTTCTGATAGGAATGGCTGCGTACTGGCAGGCGCCAAGACTTGAGGGCTTGTTTCCAGGCTTCGGCAGCGCGTGGGTGGGAGGGTTTTTGATCGTGAGCGCGGCGGCTATCCTCTTCGCCTTCTTTCTCAATGGCATCATGACGCAAAGTGCTGACCGCCGTGAACTCATCGAGCAGTTGGAGGCTACCCGTGCTGAGCTGGCAGCAGTGGAACGGCGCGAAGGAATCCTGCAAGAGCGCGCGCGGCTGGCCCGCGAGATTCACGACACCCTGGCGCAGGACTTCATAGGCATCATCACGCATCTGGAAGCGAGCGAACAAAACCTGTCTGAAAATGTGGCCCAAAGCCGCCACCATCTCACGCAGGCGAAAGAGATGGCGCGGCGCGGCGTGAGCCAGGCCCGGCGCGTGGTCCAAGATTTGCGGCCCGAGGTGCTTGAGAAATCGCCCTTGCCGGAAGCCATCAAGCGGGTGGTACAGGGCTGGGCGCAGCAGAGCGGTATTCAGGCGCAGACGACCATCACCGGTACGCACAGCCACTTGCATCCGGAAGCGGAAACGACGCTCATCCGCGCCGTACAAGAGGCGCTGGCCAATGTACAGAAACACGCGCAAGCTTCATCTGCCGCAGGTCACCCTCTCCTATATGGGCGATGTTCTGATGTTGGACGTACAGGATAATGGCATTGGTCTTGAAAACGCTCCACCTCCCAGCAAGGGCGGTGGCTACGGGCTGACGGCCATGCGCCAGCGAGTCAGCCAGGTTGGCGGCTCCCTGACGGTGGAGAGTGAGCCGGGCGAGGGTACCACGGTGGTGATCCAGCTGCCCATTCAACAGATGGCGCAGCCTCAATCTGCCGGATAGGAGGATAGGTATGAAACCGATTCGCGTTCTGCTCGTGGATGACCATCCGGTGGTGCGGGCCGGGATTGAGGGGATTTTGAGCAGCCAGACTGACATTGAGGTGGTCGGCGAAGCAAGCGACGGGATGGAGGCGATTTCCCTCAACCAAACTTTGCAGCCGGACGTCATTCTGATGGATTTGCAGATGCCCAACATGGACGGGGTAACGGCGATCAAGGCAATTCGTGAGCAAGCAAACCCGCCGCATATTCTCGTCCTGACCACGTATGATACGGATGCCGATATTGTCCAGGCGATCCAAGCGGGTGCGACCGGTTATCTCCTCAAGGACACGCCGCGTGAGGACTTTTTTGCCGCAGTGCGCCAGGTGGCGCAAGGCGAATCGGTCTTGACGCCAGTCGTCGCCTCCCGTTTAATGGCGCACATGCGAGCCCCGGCCGAGGAACAGTTGAGCGAGCGAGAGCTTGAGGTCCTGGCGCTTGTTTCTCAGGGCCACAGCAATCAGGAAATTGCCAAGCAGCTGCACATCAGCGCAGCTACGGTCAAAACGCACCTGATCCATATCTACGGCAAGCTCGGGGTGAATGACCGCACCGCAGCTGTGACCACGGCGTTAGAAAAGGGCATCTTGCGCCTCAAGGGGTGAATGCGTAGTACGTCGGAAAAGTGCCCCTAATACCTATCCTTTGGCCGATGCGCCGACCTCCTCGCCGTGGTAAGCTTTGGGCACAACTTACTGACCTCGCACGAACCCTTCGACGACAAAGTAGTTGACGGCCCAAATCCGCAAGGCAGTGAAAGATGTTGCCAAGGCTTGTACGCCTGCTCGCCCTCCTGATCATTCTCCCGCTCGCAGCCCTATTTGTCGCGCTGGCAATCACACTTGGCATATTGATATTGCCTTCAGTCTTCGCCAAGTATCAATGCGTCCCGCCCGACTATCCGGCGCTCCAGACCTCGCCAATGACAACTGAGAACCCCCATCAAGAGCTTCACGCCAGACGGGATTGAGAAGGTTCGCGACGCATATGTGACCTTTCTGAATGCCGCCCCTTCTCAGGAGAAGACCATCACGGGCCGGCTTTGGAAGGTGGAAACAGTCAAGCAAGATTACCTGCTGCAATGCTATAACTCGCCAACCGATCTCGTCCTGGAGTGCGGCGGCATCCTACTTGTGCCAACGGAGACGGGAACATCTATCGAACGGGTATGGCATGTCTCGGAGGGAATGGGCTGCGAGCAGTTTTTAGAAGTGCCCAAGGAGTACTATTACGACGGCACAGGAGAAGACTCAACCTCGACTTTATTGAGGGAAGTCCATCCACCTGCCTTCAGTCTTCACGGTGAGAATCAGGTAGAATCAATGTCGATCAGCATCCACGGGGCAGAAGACGCGATTGCTGATGTTAGGCAACTTTGCCAGGTGACGGGCTGGTGGGCCATCGATCCGACGACGGGAGAAGTCATCTGATAGATCGCGGTGGTGTGCCTTGCCCCTCGTGAGAAGGCCCCGAATCCTATGTGGCTGGAGGCACATTGACTACGAGGATCTCGATATCTTTGTACTGGCGTCTGACATCTGGAATGACCTCGAACGTCGACCTGGGGCAATGACTGGACCTTGGAAGATCGAATTGCCCGATTGATTCCCTGTGTGGAAGGCAGTTCATGAAGGTCTATAGCTTCTATGCCAACACATACCGCTACCAGTATTTTCTGCCGAAATCACTCGATGATGAGGCAGTGTTAGTCACGAACTGTACATCTCGCAGCGCAGACTGGCAGCCGCCCGCCCTGGAACTCAAAGAGCCTACACATGTAGTGGGCGACTTCTTTGAATTGCACAAGGGCAGCCCCATCCTTTCTGCGCGTGCCGTGGATCGCCTGCGCCCTTTTCTTGAGCCGGCCGGCGAACTGCTGCCGCTGCCCTATGGCGGCGAAACCTTCTACCTTTTCAACGTTGTACCCTGCACCGACTGCCTCGACGCCGCTGAGTGGCGCATGCAGTACAACAAACGGATGTGGCCGGACAAGTACGTCTTCACGGCCGCAAAGTTCGGGCCGCATCACCTGTTCAAGATCCCACAGACTTGTCGTGCCGAGGTATTGGTGCTCGACCGGGAGGATGGGCATGGCTTCGTCGAGGCGCTGGCCGAGCACCAACTGCTGGGCTACACGTTGGACCTGCTCTGGTGCGGCGGGTAGAATGGGTCAGTTCAACGCGCCGGACAGCATCGCCGTGCCGACGTTTCCATGGCTTATGTTTCGCGATGAAAATGAACAAGACCTATAAAGAAGGCGATTGGCTGGTCATTCCGTTAGCGAACAGCGGTTATGCACTAGGGGTGATTGCCAGAGCAGCTGAGAAAAGTGCCTACGCACTTGGGTATTTCTTTCCAACGCAGTATGCAAGCTATCCAAGCTATAAGGCTGCTGCAGGCTTAAGACCAAAGGACGCAGTGCTCATTGCTTGGTTCTCAGACGTCGGGATTAAAAACGGCGACTGGTTTGTTCTCCGCAATAGCCCGCCCTTTCTGCGTGAGGAATGGCCTGTGCCGCAATTTGTTCGTCCGGTTGTTTTGTATCCCGAAAAGGGATATTTGATCGAGTATGATCAGGAAGAGCCAATAAGCAGTCGCCCGGTACGAGAAACCATTTGCGATGCTAGTCAACTTACAGGTTTGCCCCTTGATAAGAAGTATGGGCACTTAGCGCTGGTTAAGAAGCTGTCACTCATCACCAATTGATATGGTGCGATCACACACCTTTGGTTTCGCAGTCCGAATGTTGTCGACCATGCAACTACATAAACATGCGCAAAGTGAGTGAACCTCGTGCGCTCAATGCGACAAGCCCGTACACCTACTTGGCAGGCCGTTCTCCTGTTATTCGTCGTCACCTCTGTGCTGGCCGGCTGTGCCGACCTCGGACACCAACTTCGTTACGCGGCCGAGGACTTTATCGACATGCAGGCCGAACCTTCCGGCATTTACACCGTGCGTATGGGCCGCTGGACCACCGATGTGTCCGCCGACACAAGGCTGGAGGTCGACGCCAGGCATGACTACCAGGTCCAACTGGTCACAGGCGACACGCGCCTGGACCTGGGCAAGCTCCAGCAGCAGCTGCCAGACACACCGGTCAAGACGATGTTCCTCGACACCGGCACGACCCGCTTCATCCTTGGCTGGGTAGATGATGAGGTCGAGGGTACGCTGCGATACATTCTGATAACGTGCGCGATCAGCGATGATGAGCTCCTACCCATAGACGAAGGAACAACGATTGCTGCTGCTATTACTCCAGTGAACGGCAGCAGGTTCTTCGTTGTGCCGTTGATAGACGCGCACGACCTTACTCGTTGGGCGGACCTGAAAGTCATAGGTATCTATACCAGCGAATCAGCTGAGGCAGAGAAAGCCACCGGTCACCGTTGGGCAGTGCGGAAGGAGTATCTTCCCCCGCTTGCAACTAAGCCGCTGTACCAAAGAATTGAGTTGCCTGCGCCGTAGATGTCAGTTTGGCGACTCCAGAAAGAGCGCCTTCCGCAAGCCTGCACTCCCCTACGGCTCAGCCGCCACCGTCGCCAATCCCACTCCCCGCTGCCGCTGCCCCATCAACTCCCCAAACGCAGCCCCGCCGAGAATCAGCGCCGCGCCGGCGATCTGGATGGTGGCGAGCTTTTCGCCAAGGAGCAGCGCCGAAAAGACCAGCGCCGAGAGCGGCTCGAGATAGCCGCTGATGGCGACGGTCTGCACGGGCAGTTTGCCCAGGGATGAGAAGTAGAGGTAGCAGGCGATGCCCGTGTTGACAAGCCCCAGGACGAGGACGGGCGCCACGCCGGCGGGCGTGAACTGGATCGCCAACCCTTGCTTAACCACGACAAACACGGCCACGGTGGCGAAGCTGCCGACCAGCTGCCACATGGCGTTCTCAAGCCCCTGGATGCTCGCCCCCTTCTTGTTAAAAATCACCATCACCGCATACATTACGGCGGACATGAGCCCGCAGAACAGGCCCCAGGGCGTCTTGCCGTCGGACAAGGCCTGCGCGTTGACGAAGACCATCCCGGTCAGCACGGCGAGGAAGCCAAGGAGCTTGGGGGCCGTCATGGTTTCGCGGAAGACGATGGGGGAGAGCATCATGACGATGACGGGGCCGCAGTAACAGGCGAGGATGCCCAGGCTCACTCCGATCTGCGTGTACGCTTCGTACAGAAACATCCAGTTGAGGCCCATGGCGATGCCCGAGACGGCCAGGTACAGGAAGTGGCGCTTGTTCCGCCAACAGTGCAGCTGCTGCCTGGAAAACACGAACAGGGAGACCAGGAACAGGCTGCCAAGCAGCGTGCGCGTCAGGACGATCTCATAGCTGCTCAACGTGATCCGGGTGGCCACGATGCCGTTGGTTCCAAACAGGAGCATGGCGGCGATGTACTTGAAATAGGGACCGGTCGATTTTTGTGCCATTCACAACTCCCTTGACTTGCTAGCTGCCTCCAGGATATCATCTTTTCTACCATCAGGTTCCCGAATGTTTCGCATGCCTTCCATGAGAAAACCAGATGCACATGAACATCCAGAAGTACCTGGCGTTTGTCAAGGCCGTCGAATACGGTAGCTTCACCGAGGCGGCCGCCGCCCTGCACTACACCCAGTCCGGCATCAGCCGCATGATCGGCGATCTGGAAGCGGAATGGGGTGTTTCCCTGCTGGAACGAGGGCGTGGGGGCGTCAGGCTCACCTCGGATGGCCTCAAGCTGCTGCCCCAGCTGCAGCGCATCTGCAACGAGCATGAAATCCTGATGCTGCAGGTCGATGACTTGCACGACATGCAGTCGGGACTCATCCGCATCGGCACCTTTTCCAGCGTGGCAACCCACTGGCTCCCCAAGATGATCAAGGCGTTTCGGCAGGACTACCCTAAGATCGAGTTTGAACTGCTGATCGGGGACTATACGGAGATTGAAGCCTGGGTCTTGACAGGCCGGGTGGACGTGGGATTCCTGCGGCTGCCGGCCAAGGCAGAACTCGAAACGATCTTTTTGGAGGAAGACCGCCTGCTGGTCGTGCTGCCGCAAGATCATCCGCTGGCCCTCTGCGACAAGTTTCCCGTCGCCGAATTGGCCAACAGCCCGTTCATGCTGCTAGAAAAGGGCGCAAATGTGGAAATCGGCGAGATCATCGCAAGGCACCAGGTAGTCCTGCACGTGGCGCTAAAGATCTGGGAGGACTATGCCATCATGGCGATGGTAGAAAGCGGCCTCGGCATCAGCATCCTGCCCGAGTTGATCCTGCGGCGCATTCCGTACCGGATCGTCGCCAAAGAGCTTGAGGTGCCTGCCTTTCGGAATATCGGCATCGTCATGCGCGAGCAAAAGTCGCTCTCGCTGGCGGTCAAGCGCTTCTTGGAGTATCTGCCGCATCGAAAGGGAGAGTGAACACGTACCGTATCTTAAGAATATGACAGAGGTAATGGCCTTCCCCAGTTGTCGCCTGCAAACTCGGCACTCGTACTCGGGATGTTTGCGGTGTGGCTGATACTGCTATCGGCCTATGGTTACGAGTATATTAGGTACAAGACCATCAAGCCTCGTATACCAAGAAGAATGAACAAGGTGACGTTTGGATGGATGGCCCTGATGGGTCTCTTCTTAGCAGTAACAGTTTCGATCTTCCTGGGTGCTGCTTTCTGGGTGTTCGCTCTCGGGGGATATCTCTGGGATGGATATATAGTGGACAGCATGCCGTAGGGCAGTATCGAAGGCGACCACCAAAGTGACGGTTTTTCGAAGAAGCCCGCTCACAACATTCACAGTTGTCGTGATTTCCTTAGATTACTGAAGCGCGACCTCAGGCAAGTTCGCCAGCGTGGTGGTGCGGCCGAACTGCGGGACCGTATCGCCCCTGCGCGAACCTTGCTCAATTCGCCCGTCTTCTACTGCTCGATGGGCACGAAGTTCAGTTCGAGGCGATAGCCGAGGGCAGCGCCGAGCTTGCGTAGAAATTCAATGGTGGGCTGCTGCTGACCACGTTCGAAGCGGGCGATGCTGGGTTGCTTGGTACCTACCAGCGCGGCGAGTTGGGTCTGGGTAAGGCCGGCTTCGATGCGCAGGCGGGTGATCTGATAAGCGGGCTCCAAAGCATCATAGGCGACCTTGGTAGCAGGGTCGGCAAGCAGGCGCGCTTCGATTTCTTCAAAGGGGACGGTAGGCGAAATATCGGCAGCGGTGACACGGGCCGGACGGCGGAGCAACTCGGCGGCGGCGAGCGGATGCAGGAAGTATCGGCTGGTCATGGTTTGCGTTCCTCGCGTGCTAGTAGCTCAGCCAGTCGACGCTGCGCAGTTTCGATCTGTGCGGTGGGGCAGACTGGCTCTGCTTGCGATAGCCGTGCAGGATTCACAAAGCTGCGGCCCCGGACTCTTCGGCGGGCTTAGCGTCCCGTCGGTTGCCGGTCACGATAAGAATTCGACGATCCACGGCGCTTCGTCGTGTGGCGGCATAGGCTTATTATAGCGCGGCAGGTTATATTGCGGTCCAATGCTTTGGTGCGACGGCATTCGGCTCTTCACAGATCTTAACCTTGAGGATCGACAACTGGGGCGCTACCTCTTTCCGCTTCGAGGCTGAACTTCTCCCATTTGCTACGCACCAGGTCGGAGACGCGCAACTGCGTAACAATGCCCTGACGGCCGTTTGCCCGGCAGCGGAACTGCACAGTATCCTGATACGTCCATCCGCGGCCCCCCGTGCGAGAAGCGCATCATGCCATCTGTTTGCAGGAACGACCGCTATGCCCACCCATTTTGAAGTGCCTCTCTACCTCGACTACCTGGCTGTGTTCACCTGGGCGCTCAGCGGGGCGATCCTCGGGGTGAGTAAGGGCTATGACCTCACCGGCGTCTTTATCGTGGCGCTGCTGTCGTCCGTCGGCGGCAGCATGCTGCGCGACGGGATCTTTCTCAACCAGCCGCCGCCCGTGGTCACCAACCCCTACTACCTGCCGCTGATCCTCCTGGTGACCGTGATCGTCGGCCTCTTCTCGCGCCTGCTGGTCACTCCGCGCCTGCGCCGCCATACCGATAACCTTGTGGACGTGATCGACGCCGTCGGCACCCCGGCCTTTGCCGTAGTCGGCATGCAGCTCTCGCTGGCGGCCGGCATCCCCCTCCCCGGCGTCGTGCTGATCGGCGCCGTCAACGGCGTAGGTGGGGGCGTGCTGCGCGACATCCTCGTCGGCGATGTGCCCGCCCTCGTCAAGCCCGGCCACTACTTTGCCCTGCTGCTGGTCTTTGTCTGCGTGCTCTTCCTGGCGCTGACGCTGAGCCTCGGCATGCCCAATGACTTGGCCGCGTGGCTCGCGGTCGGCGTCTTTTTCGTGGCGCGTGCGCTCACAGTCCGCATGGACTGGCGGTCGCAGCCGCTGCTGCCGCCAACCTAGCCGCGGGGTCCGGGTTGGTCATGGGGTTCCTCTTGTTTGCCACTCCATACGCAGGCTGTTGACACATGCCATTCGCCGTGATACCTTCAAGCCCCGCTCTGGCAACCGAGCGGAGTATAGGAGCATCTCTCATGACCACACAAACCGAGAACACGAACGCACCCCTCGCAAGCCGGCCAGGCACGCTGACCCTAGGCGACCTCACGATCAACCGGCTTGGCTTCGGCGCCATGCGGCTGCCCACGAATGGTTTCCAGGGCCCGGCGCGCGACCCCGAAACCGGCCGCGCCGTCCTGCGCCGCGCCGTCGAACTCGGCGTCAACCACATCGACACCGCCGCTTTCTACCACAGCCGCGACGGCTCGGTGCGTGCCAATACCCTGATCCGCGAGGCACTTTTCCCGTACCCGCCTGATCTGGTCATCGCCACCAAGGTCGGCCCAGTCTCAAGTACCACTGGTGTTGTCCAGGCGCCCGCCGCCACCTTGCGCGCCCAGGTGGAAGACAACCTCAAGGCGCTGGGGCTGGAACGCCTCGACCTGGTCTACCTGCGCATCGGCATGATGGGACCTCCCTACGGCGAGTCCCTTGCCGAACGGTTTGAGGTGCTCGCCGGCCTGCGCGAGGAGGGCCTGATTCGCCACCTCGGCGTCAGCAATGTGGACGCCGCTCACCTCGCCGAGGCCCGTGCCATAGCCGCCGTGGTAGCAGTCCAGAACAACTTTCACATCGCCAGGCGCGACGACGTGGCTGTTTTGGACGCCTGCGTAGCCAATGGTATCGCCTTCGCCCCGTTCTTCCCGCTGGGTGGCGGCCGGAGCGACATCAAGAGTGAGCGCCTGGCCATGGTTGCAGCCCGGCACGGTGCCACCATCGCCCAGATCGCTCTGGCCTGGCTGCTGGCACTCGCGCCAATCACCCTGGCCATCCCCGGCACCGGCTCGCTTCCCCACCTGGAAGAGAACATCGCCGCCGGTTCCATCACGCTCACCCCGCAGGATCTCGCAGACCTCCACGTCTCAGAAGGGGAGCAGCAATAAACGGAGCGCGTACCCCACCTCCAGGAAGTACCCCACTTCCAGGAGGTGGGTTCCCTAATACCTCTGCACCTCCAACCGCAAGTGGATCGCGCCCGGAGTCTCGACCACGCCGACCTTCCTTAACTCGATCCCCGTAGCGTCGAAGTCCTCGAACAGCCGGATGCCGCCGCCCAGCAGAATAGGCACGAGGTGCAGATGCATCTCGTTCACCAGCCCGGCCGCCAGGTACTGCCGCATGATGTTGGCGCCGCCCCAGATGCCGACGTTCTGGCCGCCGGCGGCGGCACGCGCCTGCTCGAGGGCAGCCTCGATTCCATCTGTCACGAAGATGTAGGTCGTACCACCCTGCATCGGCAGCGGCTTACGCCATTCGTGTGTCACGATAAACACCGGCATCCCAAACGGCGGCGGGTCGCCCCAAGGCTCGAAGCCGACGTCAAACATCCCTTTCCCGATGATGACCGCCCCGGTTCCCGCCCGGGCCTCGGCCAAAATCTTCTCGTCGGCAGTCGTCTTCGCATCGAACATCCAGTCGTGCAGCCGGTCCCCATCATCGCCCATCCCATTCCCAACGCGCACGTTCGGCCCGGTGATGAACCCATCCAGTGACATCGATATTTCGGCGTAAACTTTGCTCATATACCTCCTTTATTCGTGGACGTGCAATCATAGCAGATTGGAAGCAGCCGCGCACACCAACCCACTTCAGTGGGTTTTGCTTGGGCTACGCACCGAATTCAGCTCGGTGCGACTTTCCCCCAACTGCCGCCACTCCCTTGCGCCCCCGCGCCCTCCTCTGCTACGATTGCCCCAAACGATCCATTACCACAGGAGAACCCTATGAGCGTGCTGACCGACTATACCGCCGAAGAACAAACCCTGCTCCTGCGCAGCCTGCGCGCCACCGCCATCGCCATTTCCGCCGCCAGCCTCGGCCGCAAGACGGAAACCGTCAGCGAAGGCTTTGCCGCCGCCTCCTATATCATGGAAGTGCGCGAACCCTATCTCGGCAACTCGCTGATCGGCTCCGCCCAGTACGCCATCGAACGCGGGGCGCACACCGACCAGAAGTTCCCCGACTACGTCGCCATGGCCTCCGCACCGGGCGCCGAACAGGCCGCCTTTGATACGCTGGCCGACGTGGCGAAGCTGCTGGACGCCAAGACCACGCCGGAGGAGGCCGCCGGCTACAAGCACTGGCTGCTCGATATCGCCGCCAAGACCACCGAGGCCGGCAAGGAAGGCGGCAACTTTATGGGCTGGGGCGCCGTCCCCGTCAACGACGAAGAACGCGCCGCCCTCCAGAAGATCGCGGCGACGCTGGGCATCGAGGCGCCGGCTGCGCCCTCCTACCAGCGGCTTGGCGACGCTCAAGTGCGCACGTCTACGACTGCATTTGCTACATGGCGTAGACCGGGCGGGATCCGGTCTACGTCTTCCACCAGCGCGCACAGCCGCGCCAGGTTGGCGGCGTCCTCTTCCAAGGTGTCTTCCTTGGGCGTCTCGAGCAGCATCCCGAGGCCGTCCCAGCGCGGGTCGTTGAGGATCCAGCGGAACCCCTCCAGCCCGATCTCCCCTTCGCCGATGTGCGTGTGCCGGTCCAGCTTGGACGCCAGCGCGCCCTTGCTGTCGTTGAAATGCCAGACCTTGACCGCCGCCAGCCCCAGCTCACGCTCGACGTCGTCCATAAACGTCTCGTACTGGGCCCGCGTGCGCAGGTCGTAGCCCGCCGCATGGAGATGGCAGGTGTCGAGGCACACTCCCACCCGTTCGGGCGCCTCCACCCGGTCGAGCACCGCCCGCAGCTCGGCCAGGCTGCGCCCCAGGCAGTAGCCCTGCCCCGCCATCACCTCGAGACAGGTGACCGTGTCGGCGCACTCGGGCGTGAGATCGTGGATGCGGTTGAGCGCCTCGGCCACGCGGCCGACGCCAAACTCCACCCCCGCGCCGGTGTGCGAGCCGGGGTGCAGCACCACGTGCGGAATGGCATAGGCATGGGCGCGCACGAGTTCGTCCGCATGCGCCAGCATGCTCTTCTGCCAGAGGTCGTCCTTGTCGCTCGCCAGGTTGATCAGGTAGGAGGCGTGGCTGACGGCGTACTCGATATGCAGCGTGCCCTTCTGCTCCTGCCAGCGCGCGATGTCGCCGGTCGTCGATCGGCGGCCCGATCCACTGCCGGTTGTTCTTGGTAAACACCTGCACGGCGTTCGACCCCACCTGCGCCGCCCGATCAAGCGCATGGCTCACCCCGCCCGCAATCGACATATGCGCCCCCAACAACAACTGCGCCCGCTCTTCCGCCATCCCGCCTTCACCCTCTCTCCCGGACCGCAGGCGTCCCCTTCGTGTCCATTCGTTGCGTTCACATCTCAATTTTCCCCCCAGTCTAGCACACCCGCCGCGCCTGTCTGCTATAATTCTCCCCATGCTGCTCGCAATCGACACCGCCACCTCCACAGCGTCGCTCGCCCTCTACGATCTTGCAGCCCGCCAGCTGCTGGCCGAGCTGACCTGGCAGGCACGCCGCCGCCAGACACAGGACCTGCTGCCCGCCCTCCAGGATCTGCTGCGCCTGGTCGACCTCACGCCCGCCGCCATCACCGCCCTGGCCGTCACGACGGGGCCCGGCAGCTTTACCGGCGTGCGCATCGCCATCAGCGCGGCCAAGGGCATGGCGCTCGGCCTGCCGCAGCCGCCGCGCGTGGTCGGCATTCCCACCTTGAGCGTGACGGCCGCACCCTATCGTCGCGTTAGCCGGCACGGCGGGAGCCACAATCTGCGCCGCCATCCAGGCCGGGCGCGGCCGCTACAACTGGGCGTGGTACGGGGCCGGCGACCTCCTGTACCGGCCCGCCGTCGAGGACCATCATGCCGGCGACCGTCGCCGAATTTGCCGCCGCCGCTGGCGGCGCACACGGGCGTGGTGTGGCTGGCCGGCGAGCTGGGCGCACGACCTGCTGGATGCGCTTGCGGCCGCAGCAGGGCTGGGCCACGTCGTGCTGCGTCGACCCGGTCAGCGGCCTGCGCCGTGCGGGGCAGCTTGCCCGCCTTGCCGCCCTGCACCTGGACGGCCGGCACCTGCGACGCGATCGAAACCCTGCAGCCGCTCTACCTGAGGAATCCCTAGTGGACACCATCGCAATGGACACAATCTTTCGCCCCATGACCCTGGCCGATGTGCCCACCATCGGCGACCTGGAAATCCTCTGCTTTCCCGCCCCCTGGTCGCCCGACACCTACCGCAACGAGCTCCTGCACAACCGCTTTGGCCACTACTGGGTGATGGACCCCCGGCGAAGGCGCCACAGCCAAGAGCGCACTGCCGCCGATCGTGGCCTACGGCGGCTACTGGCTGATGGGCGACGAGGTGCACATCGTGACGGTCGCCACGCATCCCCAGCTTGCGCCGCCGGGGTTCAGCGAACGGCTGATGCGCTTGATGATCGACGAATGCCGGCACGCCGGCGCCGCGCTGGTAACGCTGGAGGTGCGTGTCACCAACACGGCCGCCCAGCAGCTCTACACCAAGCTCGGCTTTGTCGAAGTTGGCCTGCGCCGCCGCTACTACCACGACAACGGCGAAGACGCGCTTCTGATGACCCTCTTTCTGAAAGATGAAGCCACATAGTAAAAAACCGAGTCCCATTAAGAGACTCGGCTGGTATTCCCAAAAATTCGGCGCGAACCCGTCCCCCACCGGCTATTGGGTGTGGTTAAGGTTTTTGCGAGCGCAGACTTCGCCGCCGACGCCTGCCGACGATCGCTCGCCTCGACCCTGGCACGGCGCCGGCTTACTTCCCCTACGACGATCGGCCCTGCGCCGAGCCAGGGACGTTCCCCTCAGCTATTCGTTAATTCGTGGCCGCTGGCGGCGGCGGTCGACCGGCTTGGCGATCACCACGATCCGGTGCGTGTTGTCGTCGCGCGGCCAGCAGCTTACCAGCGTGAGGCGGTCGTCGGTCGTCTCCTGGATGTACTTGACGTTGGCCTTCCGCTGCTGCGTCGGAGGCATGCTTCTCCGGCAGGATCAGCACCTCGTCCACGGCATACGCATACTCCGTGCCGCCGGCAAAGACCTCGAGCGTATCGCCGCGCTTGAGCTGATCCAGCTCGCGGAATACGGACCCCAGGATATTGTTGTGCCCGCTCATGACGACGTTGCCGGTCTCGCCGGGCACCGAGCTGTTCTTGTGCCAGCCCGCCGCATATTCGGCGACGTCCCACTCGCTAAAGATCGACCCGCTGGCGGTCTTGCTGGTCTTCCAGCCGAGTTCCACCACGGGCGTGTCGACCTTGATGGCGGGGATCACCAGCCGGCTGGGCAGGACGCGCTTGGCATCGGCGTTGTGAAAGACCGGTGCCTTGTGCGGCAGCGCCGGCACGTGCACTGCCGGCCGCTCGCATCTACCGCTGCCGGCACCACGACGGGCGCAGCCTGCGCCACCGGTGCTGACTCTGCCGCTGCGGGCGCAGCATTCGCTGCGGGAGTAGCAGATGCTGCGCTTGACCCTTTGTCCGCCGCCGATGCTTCCCCGCCGCAGCCTGCCAGCAGCAGCGACAGGCTCAATAACATTCCACAGATAACCAGCCGGCTCACGTTCATGAGAATACGTACCCTATAAGCTATAAAAATTACTGCTGAACCGCCGAAATGCGGCGGCCCTGGGCCACCGCCACCACACGCTCGACCGGGCCACCCGCCGGCGCCAGCACCGCCGTAAAGGTCGTCTCGCCCCCGACGGGCACCACGTTATAATCCGGATCCACCTTGCGTGTGGCGACCACGCGCCCAAGCGGATCATACGCCGTCAGCACGACCTGTACCTGTACGGCTTCTTCCGGTCCCACATTCTTCACCCGCCCGGTCACCGTGTACGACGCATAGCGTTCGCCGTCTGACTGCAGGTCGTTGACTTCCAGGTCGCGATAGTAGCTGCCGACATAGGCCGGCACCGCGTGCAGCGGATAGACCCGGTACTGCGCAAACTTGCCCTGTGTTTCCCCGAACAGGATGGCAAACGGCGCCCGCTCGTCGGCGTCGACCAGGTCCAGCGCCACCAGCCCGTCCGCCTTGCCGATCTCCTGCCCCGCATCGTCCAGCAGCGAGACGCCCACGCGGACCTGCTCGAGCGGCTGGCCGGTATTATTCCAGACCTCGCCCAGTACCGACAAGCCGCCGATCGTCGTCTCGCTAAACAGCACGTTCTCGACTGCCACCGCCAGCGGCGTAGGCGTGGGCGTGAACGGGTCGTCGCCGGCCGCCGCCTCCAGCTCTTCGCGCCGCGGGATGATCAGCTGCTCGCCGATCTGCAGAAAGCGCGGGTCGAGGATGCCGTTGGCGTCCTGCAGCGCCGCCACGCTGATATCGTACTGCGTGGCAATGCCCAACAGGCTCTCGCCGGCCTGGATGACGTGGACGATCGGGGTAGGCGTGACCGTCGCCGTGGGCGTCGGTTCGGGGGTATAGGGGGCGGGGGTCGCCGTGGGCGGCAGCGTGGCCACCACGACGGCCACCGACAGCGTCGCCGTCGGCTCCGGCGTAGGCGTAGGCTGGAGGGTGATCACCTGCCCGCAGCCCGCCAGCGCCAGCATGGTCACCAGCAAGGCCGCGCAGTGCCAGGACAACGGCTCCTCCGGGGCGTTTGCCCTGCGTTCGCCCTGTACCCGCTGGGCCAGCTTGCCCTGTGTCCGTCGCCTGTTTGCGTTTGCCGCCAATCCATATAGACTTGAGTATAGCACAGCATCAAACCCGTGATCGAACGCAGGGAGCGCCCGCAATGACCAAAATCGCCGTCATCTCCGACAGCCACGACCATCTGCCGGCGCTGGCACGCGCCCTGGCGGAGGCCAACGAGGCCGGCGCCGAAGTGCTGATCCACTGCGGCGACCTCTCGGCGCCGTTCGTGCTCCGCATGCTGGCCGAGCACTTTGCGGGCCCGATCCACGTGGTCTTTGGCAACAACGACGCCGACGGCCGCCTGCTGCAGTCGATCGCCGCGCAGCACAGCCGTATCACGCTGCACGGCATCTACGCCGAGATCGAAGTGGCAGGCCGGCAGATTGCCGTCATCCACTACCCGGAACCGGCGCGGCGGATCGCCCAGTCGGGGCAGCTCGACCTCGTCTGCTACGGCCACGACCACACGCAGCTGCTCGAGCAGATCGGCAGCGCCTGGCTGCTCAACCCCGGCGAGATCATGGGTCTGCGCTCCACCCCCTCCTGGGCGCTCTACGACACCGAGGCCCACCACGTGACGGTGTACCTGCTTGACTGACAGGGGGTAAACCAATGATTTTGAGCAAGGACCGCGATCCCCGGCTGATCACCGTGCGGCGCGGCGGCACCCTGCTGGATGCCGACCATCACCTGCTGGCGCTGTGGGCGGCCGACTGTGCCGAGCACGTGCTCCACTTCTTCGAGCAAGAGCAGCCCGGCGACGACCGCCCGCGCCGGGCCATCGAGCTGGTGCGCGCCTGGGCGCGGGGCGAGATCAAGATGACCCCGTCCCGCAACGCCGCCGGCCATGCCCAGGCCGCCGCGCGCGACTCTGTCCGGCCCCGCCCGCGAAGCCGCCTTCGCCGCCGGCCAGGCCGCCGCCGTCGCCCACGTCGCCGCCCACGAGCTGGGCGCCGCCGCCTACGCCATCCGCGCCGCCCGCGCCGCCGCCCCCAAAGCCGAGCGTGACGAAGCCGGCCGCCAGGAATGCCGCTGGCAGCGCGCCCAACTCCCGGACGCCATCCGCGCCCTCGTCCTCGACGACCAGCGCCAGCGCAACGACATCTGCTGGCACGCCTTCGACTGCTGACTGGGGTGGAAAGCATGTGGCAGGGACACGGACCTCCGTCGTAGCCCGCACGCCCCGTGCGGGGTGGCCGCCAGGCCACACGCGTCCGCGGCAACACGAGCACGTGGGCGTGCTCCGGACCAGCACGAGGGCGTGCTGGCTACTCGGCCAATATCGTGAACCACACCTCCCTCAAACTCCCCCTTGACATATCAATAAACTACATATACACTATGCATAGTTTTGCCGTCCGTTCACGATTGGACCGTTATGAGCTATTCGCTGGCCTTTTCTCAAGCTATCTTTACCGTCATCTTTGTCGGCGACAAGGTTCAGACAGGGGATCTATGACTTCGTCCCAACTCAGGAGCTTTCGACGTCCCTCAACATCCCCCGGCCCACTGCGGTCAAGCTGCTCGGCAGCCTGGCCGGCGCCGGCATCATCGAAACCCGTGAAGGTGCCCGCGGCGGCGTGCGGCTGTCCACGGCCGCCACAGTACGTTTCGCTGCTCGATATCTTTGCCGCCGTCGAAAGCGGCAAGCCCATGTTCCGGCAGGATTACCAGATGCGCGTGACCGGCGACAAGCCGACCCGCGCCCAGCAGGCGGTGTCTGCCGTTCTCGCCGAAGCCGAGGCCGCGATGAAAGCGCGCCTGGCGCAGACGACGATCGCCGATCTGCTGGCTTTGCTGAACCCTTAGCGGCCGGTCTGCTCTTTTTTTGCGTATAACTATATATAATACTATATGTAGTTTATCAATTCAAGTACTACAAGGAGATCGAAGATGAAGTTGCGTGTGTTGTTGCGAGTGATCGGCGCTGTGCAGTTGATCCTGGGTGTGCTGTACCTGTTCGTGCCCATGCAGTTCCTGGCGCTGATGGGCCATTCCGTGCCCGCCGCCGATGTCGCCTACCCGCTCGGCATGCTGGCCGCCCGTTTCCTGGCGTACGGCGTAGGCATGTTCTATATCGCCCGCGCGCCCGAGAAAGAGCGCTTCTGGATCGACAACATGATCTTCATCCAGGCGGTGGACCTGGCGGTCGGCGTATACTACACGGCGACCGGCGTCCTCAGCCTCCAGCTCTCCGGGCTGCCCATGTTCAATGCCACGCTGTTTATTCTCCTGCTCACCATGTGGCGCCCCCGCTCGACGCCGGCGGGAACATTAGCAGCTGAGGCTCGCTAGAATTTGGCGCTAGTACCTTGTCAAACATCATCGTTTAGTGCGCACGCCCACGTGCCCCAGAGTCGCACGTGGGCGTGTCCCTCCGCACGTGGGCGTGCGGACTAAACAATCATGTGTGGCAGCCCGCTAGCATGGCGCGCGGGGAGCGCCGGAATTCCGTAACGGCTCCCGTAACGATCCCCGCACGCAGCTTCCTTATCATTCTCCTCAGACACGCTCTCTGACCGCCACGTGCGCTGACCCAAGTAACAATTCGGTCAACCCGAGGAGAAAATCGTTATGCATTCTAAGTACACATTGCTCGTCAAAAAGTCCACCCTGGCCGCCGCCCTCGGCGCCGCAGTCATAGCGCTGGCCGCGTGCCAGCCTGTCAGCCCCACCGGCGCCATGCCCACAACCGTGCCGGCAGCCACGACTGCGGCCACATCTGAGGCAACGGCTGAGGCCACTGCCGAGGTGACGGCTGAAGCAACTGCCCACGGCTGATGCAGGTGCTGATGCCAGTCCGATGCCACTGCCGGAACCGTGCAGGTGAACGTCTCGGCTGCCGGCATCGTCATGCCTGCGGAAGTCCCCTCCGGCATCGTCACCTTCGCCTACCAGATGGCCGAGGATGCACCTGGCATGCCCGAGTTCGCCCGCCTCAACGACGGCGTCACGCTGGACCAGTTCATGGCGGCGGCGCAGCAGGACATCATGGCCGCGGTGCCGCTGGTCACGATGATCGGCAACTCCGCAGAGAAGGTGGGCAATGAGGTCACCTATGACCTCAAGCCCGGCGACTACGTCGGCCTTATCTTCCCGGAATCCGGCCCGCCGCTGACCACCAGCTTCACCGCCGGCGAGGCGACCGGTGCCGCCGAGCCCCAGGCCGGCGTCACCGCACAGTTGGCCGACTTTGCGTTCATCCTGCCGGACGAGATCGCCGCCGGGCCGCAGACCTGGCAGATCGAGAACACCGGCGGCCAATGGCACGAGATGGGGATCGTGAAGCTGGCCGAGGGCACCAGCGTGGACGACCTGCTGGCCATGCTTGACCAGCAGGAGCAGGACGGCCCGCCGCCCTTTGAGGCCGTCGCCTTCCTGTCGCCCATCGGCGCCGGCCAGCGTGCCTGGATGACCTGGGACCTGCCCGCCGGCGAATACACCGTCATCTGCTTCCTGCCCGACCTTGCCGGCGACATGTCCCCGCATGCCGCCCACGGCATGGTCCGCACCCTGGTCGTCAAGTAACCGTCTTCCAGGAGGACCTGGTCTTCCAGGAGGACCCCGAGCTGCCACGCCGGGGTCCTCCTGGAAAGCGTTTCGTTTCTCGAGGAGAAGCTCCTATGTCGCAGCGCATGCACTCTACTACTACTCGCCGGGCGAGGCTGCCGTCGACGGCCTCCTCAACGGGCTGCTGGCAGGGCTGGCGATGCTGGCCTTCCTGCTCGTCGCCGGGCTGCTGGCTGGAAGGCCGACCCTCCAGACGATCCAGTCGCTGGGCTGGGAAAAAGGGAGCGCCCCGTTTGCCGGCGTCTTTGCCCATCTGGCGGTCGCTTCGTTTTACGGCCTGCTCTGGGGCCCCGCCTGGCGTTGGCTGCACCGCCACTCTGCCCTGCCCGGTTGGATGTTGGGCGTCGCCTACGGTATCCTGCTGTTCGCCCTGGCCCAGAGCCTGGTCCACACCCTGCCCGCACCACTGCAGGTGTTAAACGCCAACCTGCTGCTCGCAGCGCACTGTGTCTACGGATTTACGTTAGGAGCCGCCAGCCGATGAGGAGTGAATGAGCAAACTTGAACGATTCGCCCGGCTGGCGTGGATCGCCGTTGCCGCCAGCAGTATCGTGATCACCCTATACTTCCTGCCGGCGACGTACGCCTACGAACGTGCGATCTGCCCGGCCGCGGGATGCGGCGACGAATTCGGCACGCTCACGCCCCATGCCGCTGCCGCCTACCTCCGCTATGGTCTCACGCCGGATCGCTTCGCCGCGCTGTCGATCGGCATCACCCTCTTTTCTTCGGCAGTGTTCTGCGCCGTTGCCATCCTCATTTTTGTGCGCGCCCACGGCCGTATTGCCTACCTGCTCTCGCTGGCCCTCGTCCTGTACGGCTCGCTTGCCCTCAGCGCCGGCATCGATTCCAACGAACCCGTACAGTTCCTGCTCTACTCGACCTATAACTACCTGCTGTTCGTGAGCCTTATCCTGGGGTTCTATCTCTTTCCCAACGGCCGCTTTGTGCCGGGGTGGTCGCGCTGGGTCGCCCTTGCGCTGTTTGTGACCGAGTTCTTCTACAGCTACTTCCCGGACGCACCCTTCAGCCCGCACAACTTCTTCCCGCCGCTCGAGTTCACGATCTGGGTTGGCGCCCTGGCGCTGATACCGATCGCACAGGCCTATCGCTACTGGCGCGTCTCGAACACGGTCGAGCGTCAGCAGACGAAGTGGGTGGTGGCCGGGCTGCTGGCGGCGCTCGCCGGGGTCACAGCCTTGTTCACCGTACCCCCGTTGGCACCCGCCCCGCTGCGGCTGCTGCTCGAACCCTGGCTGCTGGCGCTGCTCAGCTTGATCCTGCTCGTCATACCCATCACCCTGGCGATCGCCGTACTGCGCTACCGGCTGTTTGCGATCGACCTCCTGGTGCGGCGCACGCTGCTGTATGCGCTGCTCACGCTGCTGCTCGCCACCGTCTACTTTGGCAGCGTCGTCGTCCTCCAGCGCGCCTTTGCCGCCCTCACCGGCCAGGAGTCACCGCTGGCCATCGTGATCTCGACGCTGGCGATCGCCGTCATCTTTCTGCCGCTGCGCCGCAAGCTGCAGGCCGGCATCGACCGGCGTTTCTACCGGCGCAAGTACAACGCCGAGCAGACCCTCACCGCCTTTGCCGCCCACTGCCGCGAGGAGACCGAGGTCGAGCCCCTGCTCGAAGAGCTGCGCCGTGTCCTAGAGCAGACCATGCAGCCGGCCGCCGTCGCGATCTGGGTAAAAGGTGCAGGGGAACAGAACGATGGTTGAGTCACATTTCGTTAGCTAATGTCCACCTTACTCGGCCTAACACACAAAGGGAGCACATTATGTCGAACTACAACGCAATTATCATAGGCTCTGGACCGGCGGGCTACACGTGCGCGATTCGCCTGGCGCAGCTGGGCGCTACCGTGGCGGTGGTGGAACGGGACTACGTGGGTGGTATCTGCACCAACTGGGGCTGCACCCCGTCTAAGTCCATGATCGAGTCCGCCAAGATTGCCCGCACCGTGGCCGAGGCGGCCAAGTATGGCATTCATGTGCCGTCGTACTCGATCAACTTCGCCGAGGTAGCCGCCCGCCGCGACGAGGTGATTCGCCATGCCCGCGAGGAGATTGTCGGCCTCCTGCACCACTATGGCGTGACCCTCTACCAGGGCGAGGGCAGCCTCGTCGCCCCCAATCGGGTCTGCGTGCGGGGCGGCAAGCTCGACCTCGACGGCGCCTTGATGCACTACACGGGCGAAGAGGTGGAGATCAGCGCCGACCACATCGTGCTTGGCACCGGCTCGTCGCCGCTCATCCCGCCTTTCGTCGATCGCGACGACCCCGCCGTGGTTTCCAGCAACCGGCTGATTACCGTCGAGCACCTGCCCAAGAGCCTCGTCATCGTCGGCGGCGGCGTGATCGGGCTGGAATTCGCCACGATCTTCTCCAACATGGGCTCCAGTCGTGACGATCGTCGAGTATCTCGACCGCGTCCTGGCTACGCTCGACCCGGAGATCTCCGCCGAGATCACCCGCCTGATGGAGGCCAACGGCGTGCGCGTGCTCACCGGATATGAGGTAAAGTCGGTCGCCGGCGGCAAAGTCGCGGCCACCAACCGCCAGACCGGCGCACCGCTCGAACTCCATGCCGAGGGCGTGCTGATCTCGATCGGCCGCCGCCCGGTGATCCATGAGGAGGAGTATGCCGCCGCCGGCATCAACTTCAGCAAGAAAGGGATCGAAGTCGACGAGCACCTCCAGACCAGCGTGCCGGGGATCTGGTCGATCGGCGACGCCACCGGCAAGTCGATCCTGGCGCACGTAGGAATTCAACAAGGCGTTATCTGTGCAGAAAATATTGCGACCACTCTGGGCGGGCAGCCATCAGCCCTTGCGCGCGATGGACTACGACGTGATCCCCGCCGTCGTCTACTCGATCCCCGAGGTTGCCGCCGTGGGCATAGTGCCCCAGGATTTGACGGGTGTGGGCGTCTACAAGGTCCCGTTCACGGCCAACCTGCGGGCGCGCATCGAGGCCTTTGAGGAGGGCTTCGTCAAGATCTGGGTCAAGGACAACACGGTGGTTGCGGCCCAGGCGCTGGGTCACAACGTCTCCGAAATGATCCAGGAATTGGCGAACATGATTGCCCTGCGCACCCCGCTCGACGCCGTGGCCACCATTATTCACGCCCACCCCACCTACTCGGAGATTACCCGCACAGTGCTCGAACGGGCGCTGGGCAAGGCGATCGAGGTGCTTAACAACTAAGGAGGATTCAGTATAACAATGCCGAGAAGAACTAGAGAATCGGCGGACACTTCCAGGCGGTGGGGGTAGGAGGTGGGGGTACCTCCTGGAAGTGTCCGACCGTAGGCTGGCGTCTACCTCTTGGAGGTGTCCCTCGGTGCTGCTTTGACAGCACCGTTGGCGGTGGTGTACTTTGGCAGCGTGGTCGTGCAACAACAGAAAAGAGCTAGCGAAGGAAAGGACATGTCACAAGATCTCGCCTGGGGACCGCTTACGAAGTCGGTGATCAGCCCCCGCATGGTCGCGCGCCAGGCCGAACTCGCCTACCTGCAGGATCTGCTGGCGCGTCTGCCGGCCGGACACAGCCGCGAGCGGAGACAGGGCGCTGCCGGACGCGCAGCGAGTCAAGACCTTGGTGATCAGCGGCGAGGCGGGGATTGGCAAGAGCAGGCTGACCGCCGCCGCCGAGGCCATGGCGCGCAACCAGGGCTTCTGTGTCCTGCGCGGCCACTGCTACGAAACCGACCGTGTCCTGCCTTATGCTCCCCTGCGTGACTTGTTCCACCGCTACCTGGCAGAAGAGCAGGCGGTGCCTCTGCCGGCAGCGCTCGATCCCCTGCTGCCCCAGCGTGTATCGGATGACACGCACGACTTACCGCCTGACCTGCAAAAACAGCGCCTGTTTGAAGCGTTTGCCGGCTTCTGCCTCGACCTGGCGCAGCGGAGCCCCCTTCTGCTGGTAATCGAGGATGTCCACTGGTGCGACGACAGCACGATCGAACTGCTCGTCCACCTCATCCGCCGCAGCGAACGCGCGCCGGTTCTGCTCGTGCTCACGCTCCGGCCAGACGAAGCCCCGCCGGCAGTCCGCTACGCCATCGCGGAGCTGGAGCGGCTGCGCGCCTGTGCCGAGCTGCACCTCCGGCCGCTTGCGCGCGGCGATGTGGATGCCCTCCTGCGTGCCGTGTTTGCCCAGGACCGCCCGATTCGCCCGGACTTCCTCGACGCCATCTTTGCGCTGAGCGAAGGCAACCCGTTCTACGTCGAAGAGGTGCTCAAGTCGCTGCTCATGGCCGGCGACATCTACCTTGAGGACGGCACATGGGGCCGCAAGCCGCTCGGCGAAATCCACATCCCGCGCAGCATCCAGGAAGTGGTGCGCCGCCGCCGCGCCCAGCTCAGCGGCCCGGCGCAATCGCTGCTTGAGGCAGCGGCGGTAGCCGGGCGTCGCTTTGACTTTGACCTGCTGCAGGAGGTGCTCGCCCGTGACGAGTATGACCTGCTGGCACAGCTCAAAGAGCTCCTGGCAGCCCAGATGATCGTCGAAGAGGCACCCGACCACTTTGCCTTTCGCCACGCCCTGGCACGCGAGGCGGTCTACAAGGCGCTGCTGGGGCGCGAGCGCACTGCGCTGCACCGGCGCATCGGCACGATCCTAGCCGCACGCCGGCGGGAGCCGACCAGCGGCAAGCCTCCTACACCTGCGGAGCTGGCCTACCACTACACAGAAGGGCAGCTCTGGCCCGACGCCCTGGAGTACGCCCGCCAGGCGGGGGATGAAGCACTGGCATTGTATGCGCCGCGCGCGGCAATCGAGCAGTACACGCGCGCCCTGGCCGCCGCCGGCAGGCTGCACGCGCCTGCGACGGAAATCTATCTCAAGCGGGGCAAGGCGCACGCGCTACGCAACGAGTTTGACCTGGCCTTGGCGGACTTTACGGAGGCGCTAGCGGCAGCACGCAGCAAACGGCGCACACATGGCCCCCCAACAGAAGCCAGTGCAGACGCCAGCGCAGAATCAAACGCGGAAGCCAGCGCGTGAGGAGTGGGAAGCGCTGCTTGCGCTCGGACGGCTCTGGGGCACGCGGGACTATGCACGCGTGGGAGACTATCTCCAGCAGGCGCTTACCGCTGCCCGCGACCTAGATGATCAAGCCCTCATCGGCCGTACGCTCAACCAGCTTGGCAACTGGCAGATGAATCTCGAGCAGCCGTTTGCCGCCCTGCACTATCACGAAGAGGCGCTCGGGATCTTCCGCCGCCTGGCAGACCCGGCCGGCACAGCCGAGACGCTCGACATGCTTGCCATCGTCCAGTATAACTGCGGCGACCTGCTGGGAGGCCGATACAGCTATGAAGAGGCCGTCCCCCTCTGGCGCGCGCTCGACGACCAGCGTGGGCTGCTCCACAGCCTGAGTGGTCTTGCCCTGCGCGCCGACTTCAACCTTGAATATGACCCGTGGCCGGTGGCAGAGTGTCTCCCGTACGGCGAGGAAAGCGTGCGGATAGCGCAGGCGATCCATTGGCAGTCGGCCGAATCGATGGCGCTGATCTGCGTCGGGCTGGCCTATACACAGGCCGGCGGCTGGCATACTGCGCTCAACCGTCAGGCACAGGCCCTCGCCATTGCCCGTGAAATCGATCACCCGGGGTGGCTGGCCGACAGCCTGCATGCCATGGGCGCGCTGCTGGCCGACCTGGGTGAACCGGAGGCCGCCCGCGCCGCCTTGGAAGAGGCGCTGGCCATTGCGCGCAGCCACAACTCGCTGATCTGGGTACGCCAGAACGGCGCAGCGCTGGCCGTCCTGCATGCTGGCGCCGGCCGCCTGGCCGAAGCCCGTGCCGTGCTGGCGGCCACGGCGCCGGCCCCTGCGGCAGGGAGCGCGCCCGGCCCCCATGCAGGCGCCACGCTGCAGGAACGGCTGCTGGCTGCCGCCGCGGTCGAGGTCCACCTGGCGGCAGCCGATGGCGCAGCCGCACTGGAGGCAGTCGAGGCACTGATCGGGGCCACGGCCAACCTCACGGCGGATCGCGTCGTGCCCAGGCTGTGGCACCTCCGCGGCCTCGCGCTGGCGGCACTTGGCCGCTATGCGGAAGCCGAAACCGATCTGGCGGCAGCTTTTACGGCTGCGGAGGCGCAGGGCCGGCAGCCGCTCGCCGCCCAAATTGCGGCCGCGCTTGCCCATGTCTGTCTGGCCGCCGGCCAGCCGGAGCAGGCGCAGGCCGCCGCTGTCACCTGCCGCACCATCATTGCGCCGCTGCTTGACGGCCTGCCGGATACGCCCCTTGCCTATCCCGGCGCATCGGGCCGCACCCTGCGTGGGTCGGCCACGCTCGTCACGGCGGCGTGGCTGCTGCCTGAATTGCGGTCGCCCAGGACGAGTGAGACGGGCAGCATGCCGTCCTACGGCGCTTCCCCGCTCTCCACGCGTGAGCTTGAAGTGGCCGCCCTTGTCGCCGAGGGTCTCACCAACCGCGCCATCGCCGAGACGCTCGTCATCTCCGAACGGACCGCCGAACGCCACGTCGCCAACATCATGGCCAAGCTCGGCATGAACACCCGTGCCCAGATCGCCGCCTATGTCGCGGCGGGACCGTCACGCCGATGACCTGCCATCGTTTAACTCACACACCCATTGCCGGCAATTCAATCCCGTTTGACAGACCACTACGTACCCATCCGCCTCAAATACGTACCGGCGCAAATCCCGAATGCGTACTTTCCCCGATGGCAGGGCTCGCCGTCCACGCTATCCTGGCTCCATTGTTGTCAATCACAAGCACATGAGGAGCCATGAGTATGAATACCGTTCTTGCCACTCCGGCCGGTGCCGCTGCCGGCCTGCACAATGCCGCCGACGCGGGCGCCGACTTCGCTGCACTGGCCGCAGCCCTCACAGGTCGGCTGCTCCAGCCGGGCGACGAAGGCTATGAAGAGGCGCGGCATGTATGGAATGGGGCTGTCGACATCCACCCCGCCGCCATCGCCCGCTGCGCCAACGCCGCCGATGCGGCCGCAGCGCTGGCGTTCGCACTCAGGCACGAGCTGCCCTTCACCGTCCGCGGCGGCGGCCACAACACGCCTGGCTATGCCCTGTGCAGCGGGCTGGTGATCGACCTCTCGCAGTTCAAGCAGCTCGACGTCGACACGCGGCGCATGGTTGCCCGCGCCGGGGCAGGCCTGAACTTTGGCGAGATTGCCCGCGGCCTGGAGGCGCACGGGCTTGCCATCCCCACTGGCACGTGCAGCGGCACGGGGATCGCCGGGGCCACGCTGGGCGGCGGGATCGGCTGGCTGATGGGCCGTTTTGGCCTGACCGTCGACAACGTGCTTGCAATCGACCTGGTCACGGCCGGGGGCGACCTGCTGCGTGCCGATGCCGAGCACCACCCAGACCTGTTCTGGGCACTGCGCGGGGGCGGGGGCAACTTCGGCATCGTCACCGCCATCGAATACCGTGTTCACGCCCTGCCCAACGTCTATGCCGGCATGCTAGTCTATCCTGCCAGCCGTGCGGCCGATGTCTTGCGTCTCTATCGCACCGTCGCCGCGGCTGCACCCGACGAACTGACCGTCATGTGCATCCTGACGGCCTTCCCCAACGTGGGGCCGGCGGCGCTGCTCTCCTTTTGTTACAGCGGCGACCCTGCCGGGGCCGAACGCACCGTGGCGCCGCTTTACGCCCTGGGTGAGCCCGCCGTTGGCTTTGCGCAGACGATGCCGTACAGTGGCCTGCTGGCCATGAACGATCCGGTGGCGCCTGACGGCCGCCACTACTTTGACACGACGTTCTCGCTGTCCGATCTGAGCGACGGGGCGATCGCTGCCATCGTGGCCAATGCAGCCGCGGCCACCTCGCCCTTCAGCGGGATCATTTTCCAGCATGTACACGGCGCAGCCGTGCGCGTAGCGCCGTCCGCCACCGCCTATCCCTTCCGCCATCCTCACTTCGCCGTGATCAACAGCGCGGCATGGGAGGCGGGTGATGGTGCAGAACATATCGCCTGGGCCAAGACCGCAGCCGCCAGCATGCAGCCCTTTGCCGCCCGCGGCGCCTACGTCAACTTCCTCGGCGACGAAGGCACACTGGCCGTACGTGACGCCTACGGCCCCAACTACGCACGCCTTGCCGCCGTCAAGCAAGAGTACGACCCGGCCAACCGCTTCCGCCGCAACCAGAACATTGTCCCGGCCGGTCCTGTAAAGGGGCTCTAACTCCAACATCGACCCTGGCATGGCGCAGCCTCACTCCCGTTACCACGATCGTCGCACGCCGTGCCAGGGACGTTCCTCGCCACGCGCACCGTTAACTAGACGTCCCTATTCGTTATGGTATATTGTTTCCTCCCATCCATCGTAACGTTTGCCGTAGCGGTCGGCGGACGCTGCTCCGCCATAATACACTCGGATCACAGTACCTACGTGGAATAAACGCAAGGAGTTATGTTGTCAGTGCAGCCGCAAGCACCCAGCCCGCAGGCAGCGAGCCCAGAACGAACAGCGCCCTATGCCAGCCGCGACTCCTACGCCGCACGCCGCGGGCCGTTCCCTTGGGGTGTCCTCGCACTGGGACTCTTCTTTTTTGCGCTCGCCGTAGGCGCCTTTATTATCCGTATCGTCACGATCGGGAGCGATGGCGCGACGACCGATGCGAGCGCCTATGCCTTTCAGCCGAACTACGTCGAGGTCTATGCCTACCCCAACAGCCCAGGCCCCCTGCAAACGCGCGACCGCGTGATAGGGGTCAACGGCGTCACGATGCGGGAATGGGCGGTACGCCTCTTCGTGCCCAACAGCAGCCATACTGCCGTTTGAGCCCGATACGCTGGCCGTCTATCGCATCTTGCGCAAAGGCCAGCCGCTGACCATGCTGGTCGGCCTGAAGCCCAGGACATTTGTTTCCGTCTTCCAGGCACGCTGGGGCTTTTTTATCTTTGTCTTTGTCTCGCAGGTGCTGGCGGTCTGGCTGCTTGATCCGCCGCCCCCAGGTGCCTGCCGTACGGGTGTTCTTTATCTGGGCCATGCTGGGCTCGCAGATGTATTTGTGGGCGCTGCCGCTGTCGGTAGGGGATATCGTCACCGGCTACGGCTTTTGGTTGGGGCGCCTCCTGGTGTCGGGCATGGCCGTACTTTTTTACCCGGCACTGGTGCACTTTGCCCTGTACTACCCGCGCCCAACCGGCGCCGTCCGCCGGCACTCCTGGATCATCCCTTCGCTCTACCTCGGTGCGATCGTCATCTACTTTGCCGTAATCTCTTACTTCTGGGCGGCCGCGCCCAGCATTCTGGAGGGCCTGGGCGCCAGCAGCCGCGCCGTCTGGCTGATCTCCGTCATCTACCTGCTGGCGGCGCTGGCCATTATCATTCTGCAGTACCTGCACAGCGCGCCCGGACCCGACCGCCAGCGCACCAAGTGGGCGCTGCTCGGCGGCAGCATTGCCGTCGTCTCCGGCCTGACGATCGGCGTCTTCGGTCCCATCGTCGTCGGGCGGACGTGGATTGACGTCAACATCTACGGCCTGACCCTATTGGCCTTCCCCATCTCGATGGCGATCGCCATGTGGCGGTACCACCTCTTCGACGTGGACGTCATCATTCGCAAGTCGTTCTTCTACTTCGTCGTGACCGCCATTCTCGTGGTCTCCTATATTGGGGCCATCATCTTCTTCGAGGCCTTCTTCCGCCAGTTTACGCGCCAGACCTCGCGGCCGGCCGTCGCGCTGGCCACGGCGATCATCATGCTGCTCTTCAACCCCGTGCGCCAGCGCGTCCAGCGGGCCGTCGACCGGATCTTCTACCGCACCAACTACGATGCCGCGCAGATGCTCGCCCACTTCGCCGCCACTGCGCGCGACGAAGCCGACCTGCCCAAGATTCTCAACGAACTCGAGCAAGTCATCACCACCAGCCTCCAGCCTGCCAGTATCCACGTCTGGCTCGCCCCGCGCGAGCAGCGAGAAGCCGCCGAAGAAGAGTAGGCAGGCCAGCACCGATCCCCCCTACTCCAAAAACAGCTCCACCACCGGCACCACCACATCGGGCCGCTGCACGGGGAGCTGCAGGATCAACGTGTTCTGCTGCTTGTCCTCAAATGCGTCCTGCCAGGCCTCACGCTCGATCATGGGCAGCTCGCTGGCATCGTTGAGCAGCTGCGCGTACTTGACCTTGCCGGCAAAGCCCGGCAGGTGCAGCTCGGCATAGGGCCAGGCGTAGAGATGGACGTAAAGGCGGTTGGCCGTTGGGTTGTAGGTGAGCCGGCAGTTGTCAGGTACTGCAAACTCCTTGGGCGCCTGCGTGCAGCCGTAGATGGCGCGCCCGTGCCGGCGCATCCACGTGCCGAGCCCGCTCAGCCGCTCCAGGGCGCGGTCGTCGAACTCGCCGCGTGCCGTGGGGCCGACGTTGAGCAGCAGGTTGCCGCCATAGCAGACCGAGTCGATCAGGATCCGCACCAGCTGATCGACGCTCTTCCAGCTCGACTCGTCGCGGTGATAGCCCCAGGAGCCCGAGAAGGTCTGGCAGGTCTCCCACAGCACCGGCCGGCCGTTGAACTTCACCCAATCCTGCACCACCACCTGTTCGGGCGTGCGGTAGTCCCAGCCGTCGTCGGTGTCCAGCAGGTCGAGACGGTCGTTGATGAGGATGCCGGGCTGGAGCGAGCGCACCATGGCCACCAGTTCCTCGCTGCGCCAGTCGTCGCGGCCCTTGCCGTCCTCGCCGGGGTAGCTGAAATCGAAGAAGATCATGTCGATCTTGCCGAACTGCGTCAGCAGCTCGCGCACCTGGGCGTGCAGGTAGTCGGCATACTTGCGCACATCGCGCCCCTGGTTGGCCGCCCGGTACTCCTGGTTGTCGCGCATCGGGTGCAGCTTGTCCACCGGAAAGTCGGGGTGGTGCCAGTCGATCACCGAGTGGTAGAAGCCGACCTTCATGCCCTCGCTGCGGAACGCGTCGACCATCGGGCCGAGCAGATCCTTGCCGTAGGGCGTATTCGTCACCTTGTAGTCAGTTTGTGCCGTGTCCCACAGGCAGAAGCCCTCGTGGTGCTTGGTGGTGATCACAAAGTACTTCATCCCGGCCGCCTTGGCCGCCTTGGCCCAGGCTTGTGGGTCGTAGAGATCGGGATCGAAGTGGTCAAAGTACTTCTGATAATCCTCGTCTGTAATGCGTTCACGGTGCTTGATCCACTCGTGGCGGGCAGGCAGGGCGTACAGCCCCCAATGGATAAACAGGCCAAAGCGGTCGTGCAGAAACCATGAAGCGTCGCCGGTAGCCGGGCGAATGTTAGCAGGCAGCATCGTCGATCATCCTTTTGGCAAATAGAATTGGCTGGATAATTTTGCGAAATCCGGGCTGCTGGAAGCCTCATGATTATACCCGCCTATGCTATAATTCCCATAGGACCTCAGCGCACAACCATTTTGAATGTCGCCGGACTTAGAAACGATCTGCCCTGTGCCACTCTACCAACCCCTTGCCGACACGCTTGTCCTGCGCACACCTGCTGCTGCCAGCGATCTGGACCGCGTGGCCGCATTCAACGGCAGCATCCATGGGCCGGGACTTGCCGCCGTGACGCAGTCGCTTGTCACCTCATTTCCCGGCATGGGCCCGGATGACCTGGTGTATGTCGAGGACAGCAGCGACCGGCGAGATTGTCTCTTCGCTCTGCCTCATTCCTTGGCAGCTGGCCTATGGCGCCGCGACGCTGCAGCGTAGGCGAGATGGGGATCGTCGGCACCGACGAACGGTACCGCAACCGCGGGCTCGTGCGCGCCCAGATGCCGTACTTTCGCCGGCGCCTGGCAGACCACGCGTGTACAATCTCGCTGATCCAGGGCATCCCGTTCTACTACCGGCAGTTTGGCTATACCTATGCCCTGCCGCTGGAGGGCGGCGTGCGTGTAGACAAGTCTTCGCTGCCACCCCTGCCACCACAGGCCTATGCCTTCCGGCTGGCCACACTCGACGACCTCGACCTGCTGGCAGGCTTCTACGATCATGCCTGCCAGGACCTGGCCATTTATGCCCGGCGCAGCGAGGCGACCTGGCGCTACATGCTAGGTCCGCAGATGCAGACGGAACTGCGCGCCGAATGGTGGATGGTGGAGGAAGACGGCCAGCCCCTTGGCTACCTGCGCCTGCCCAACAGCCACTTTGGCGACGAGTTAGCCGTCTACGAGGTTTCGCAGCTTCCCTACGATGCCGCAGTGGCCGTCCTCCACCAGCTGCAAGTGTGGGCCGACCAGCGTGGCTTGCCGGGAGTGCGCCTCAACCTGGCCGAGTCTGCACTCTTGATGCAGCTGGCCCGCACGCTGGGCGGCCATGACCTTGGCCGCTATGCCTGGCAGGTGGCCATTCCCGACCTCGGCGCCTTTCTGGCGGCCATTGTCCCTGAGCTCGAACGGCGCCTCGCAGCGGCGCCGCAGCTTGCCCCCTGGCACGGCGACCTTGGTATCAGCCTCTATCGCCCCGCGGCCACGCTTCATGTTGCCGCGGGGCGCATCACGGTTTCACCCGGTACGGCGGACCCTGCCGCCCTGCGCTGCCCGCCCGACGCATTTACACCCTTGGCCCTGGGCTGGCGCACCCTGGACGAACTTCTCCATTTCTTCCCGGACGCGCAGGTGGAAGGGCGCTTCCGCCCGCTGCTCGAGGTCCTGTTTCCACAGACACCCGGCTATCTCTACGCTGCTACGTAAGTCGCGCATGGTTTCGATGATGACGTGTCATGCTTAACGAGTCCATATCCCTCCCAGCCGCCACCCCGCAACAGCTGGAATCCACCACCTACCGCATCGAAAAATGGCGTGCCGTGCCCATGGGCGTGCTCGAAACGGCCACAGGCACGTTTCTGCTGCTGATTGCGGTGCAAGCCTACCAGGCCGGTGCGACCGACAAGGCCATGATCGCGGCCGGCGCCAACGTCGGCCTGCTGCTGACGCCGCTGGTCGTCCAGGCCGTCGAACGCCGCCGCATCCGCATCTCGCATGGGGCGTCGGCCATTGCTGCGCTGGGCACGGTTGGGTTCTTGATCGCCGCCCTCTTCCCGACCCTGAGCGTCTACGTGCTTGCCGCCGTGTTCGGGGCAGCCTGCCTCAGCGCGCTAACGCCGCTGGTCATCCAGGTCTACCAGGACAACTATCCTGCCGCTCAGCGCGGCCACCTGTTTTCGCGGACGACGGTGATCCGCGTGGCGGCGGCGGCCGCCTTTGCCGAGCTGGCGGGCCGCCTGCTGACAACCAACATTGAGCTGTTTCGCTGGCTGCTGGTGTTATTTGCCGTGGCGTTTGCCGTGGCGGCGCTGCTGCTCCGGCGTATCCCGTCGCAGCCGCTCACGCAGCTCGATAACCGCAACCCGATGCGTGGGCTGCGCTATCTGCGTGAGGATCGCGTCTTTCGCATGACGATGATGGTGTGGATGCTGATGGGGTTTGCCAACTTAATGATGACGCCTCTACGCATCGAATACCTTGCCAACCCCAAGTATGGCCTGGCTCTCACCCCGCAGGAGATTGCCCTGCTGATTGCCATTATTCCTGCTCTCGTGCGCCTGGTGCTCAGCCCGGCGTGGGGTTGGCTGTTCGACCGCATGAACTTCTTTGTCCTGCGCATCACCATCAACCTGGCGTTTGGCGCCAGCATCCTGGTCTTCTTTACCGGCGACAGCTGGGCCGGCCTGATCCTGGGCTCGATCGTCTTTGGCATTGCCGTCTCGGGCGGCGACCTCGCCTGGAGCCTCTGGATTACCAAGTTTGCGCCGCCGCACCTGGTCGCCGACTACATGTCCGTCCACACCTTCTTCACCGGCGTCCGCGGCGTGCTCGCACCCCTCCTAGCGTTCCAATTGATCGCCGTCGTTTCCATGGCGACCATGGGCATTATCTGCTCAACGCTGATCGTCATCGCCTCGCTGATGCTGGTGCCGGAGATACTGCGGTATAGGCTAGTCTGAACCTTGATTCGTGGGATTGGCTGCGCGTACGAATCAAGGTTCAGACGACCCCTACTTCTGCAGGAAGGGTAAGATCGCGCCCTGGCTGTGCCACTCATAGGCGCCTACATCCACGCGTGCGCCGTACGGCCGGTCCACCCAGTCGATGTCATGATTCTGGGGCAGGCGGCGCACCGGCGGGGTCGCCGGCGTCGACGGCGAGCGAGTTGGGCATCAGGTGGAAGACGCCGCCCGCCGCGTCGACAAAGCGCACGGCGCCGGTGATCGGATGGCTGTTAGTGATCGTGCCGGGGCCGCCGATATCGGCACCATTGTTATTGAACAGGTTGTAGTCCAGCTGGACGACCGTGAGATCCTGTTCAGTCGTAATGCCCAGCGTGTGGCTGACGACCACGTTGTTTATCACGGCCGACACGCTTTCATCCCAACCGTCGAAGGCCATCGCCGCCCCGCCAATGTTGTTGTACAGCGTGTTGTTTGCCACCTGTGCCGGCCGCAGTTCGTCATGCGGCAGGTAGACGCTCACGCTAAGCGCTGCTGCCCCCGGCCCGGTCGCCTGGTTGCCAGCAAATACGTTGTTGGTAACGGTAAAGAGATTGCTGGCGATACTGGCCGCCGCAACCCATACGCCCCCAGTTGTCGCTGAAGGTATTGCCGGCGACGATGTTGTCGGCGCTGGTGACGAAGTCCGCTTCGATCGCCGGGAGCACGGCCAGGCCGCCGCCATTGTTTGTCCCGCTGCAGACGCCGCAGGTCCTGTTGCCTACAAAGCGGTTGTCAAGCACCTGTGCATGGACCGCCGTCAGGCGCAGGCCGCCGCCCGCATTGATGGGACTTGCGCCCACGTCTTCGATGACCGCAACGTTGTTGATGAAGTTGTTGGCGAAGACGGCCACGTCAGTCGAGGCGCCGTCTGGGTCGGCCGCCCGCGAACCCAGCACGGTCTTGGGCTTGCCCGCGATTGATCGCCACGGCGCCCCCATCGGTCCCTTCTGAGCCAAACCCGGTCATCCCGGTGGTGAGCGCCACGTTGCCTGTGAAGACATTGCCGGTAACGACCATTGTATCCACGGCGAAAGCCGCCAGCGCGCCACCTTCGCCAATCGTCTCATGGCGGAGATCACCGGAATACAGTACGGCCATATTGGCGTTAAAGCGGTTGCTCGCCACGACCATGGATTCGGTCCCACCTACTTCCAGGCCGCCGCCTGTGCTGGACAGTACACCGAACATCGCCCCCCAGTTGGCATCAAACTGGTTGTCGAAGATGGTGATGGCCTGCGTGTTGTTGATGCTCAGCGCGCCGCCGTGTCCTTCGCCGGCTGCGGCGCCTACATTCTGGGCAAACGAGTTGCCGAGCGCCAAGATGTCGGTGGAATTCCAAACACCGACGGCGCCGCCCATGCCTCTAACATCCGGAATACGCGGCCCCAACATTGGATAGCATCCGGTTGTCCATCAAGTGTGCGCCGTTGATTGCCTCCAGGTAGATGCCGCCGCCGTAGCCGGCACCGGGGCCTTGCGAACCGGCGTTCCGCGCAAACGTCGAGTTGGCAATCGCCATGTCCTGGCCGGAGAACGCCGCAACGGCGCCGCCCATGGCGGCGCCTGAGATGCTGGCAACATTGCCGGTGAACGCCGAGTTGGTCACCTCCAGCATGCTCGACTCAAATACTCGCAGTCCGCCGCCAACGCCTCTTGCGCTAAGCGGCCCGCCGCCGGCGATGTTTGCACCAAACTCCGCATTGGCGATCGACACACGATCGGAATCTGCGATATAGATGCCGCCGCCGAGACCAAGTTCGCTTGTGGAAGCCACGTTCTTATAGAACAGATTATCACCCGCGTCGCCATTGATCTGGGTGTCGTGAGCATTGATGAGGGCCACGCCGCCGCCAAAGCCAAAGTCTTCGGCCATGCTTACCAGGGGCTTGAGTGCGATGTTTTGCTCAACATCCAGGGCGGTGAGGACAGCGCCGGTCGTGTTTTGGATCAGCATACCGCCGCCATACCCAATGCCCGCCTCGCTGGCGATGTTCATGCCGAGTGTCACATTGGCAACCGTCACGGAAGAAGGAGGGGCGTCGACGATACAGATGCCGCCGCCGTAGCCGCTCGACTGGGCTTGGGCCGCATAGGGGCTGGCGGCTTGCCTGTGCCCGTAGCTGTTGTAGACCACCAGATTGTGGAGCACCAGGCCGGCATCTATGCTGTAAATACCGCCGCCACAGTCGTAGGACGGGGCCCCCTCCGCCATCACAGGACTAGCTGCCGGGGATGCTGCCGGCACAGGGGGATTCGCCGCCGCGGCCTGTTGGGCCACTGCCTGGGCCGCCACCGCTTGTTGTGCCCCTGTGGCGAGTTCCTGCATGCGTGCTTGCAGTGCCGCATAGCCCGGCGCGTCGAGGGGCAGCAGTCCCTGCTGCTGCAGGCGCTCGAGCCGTGCCGCGGCGTCGCTGGCCCACGCTCCAACATCCAGCGGCACGCCATCTTTCCTGGCCAGCAAGCCTTCGCCGGCTGCCGTCGCGGACGGGCTGTACGACAGCTTAACGCTGTACGCTGCTGCCGCCGCATTGACCGGCAGTTCAGCGGTGATCAAATACGCGCCGCCGAGCCCGGTGGCATCGCCGTGGCCGATCGCAAAACCATCCAGCGTGACCGAAAGCGTGCCGTTCTGCGCCAGCGCGCCAACGGGAGCGTTATCCGGGGCGATCCACACCGCGCGCCCATTGCTTGCGCCGTCAATTGTGGCCAACGTGCTTGTGGGCTCATAACTGGCGGTCAGGTTGCCGATGAGCGTCAGGCTCTTGCTGATGACCAAGTTCTCCTGGTATGTCAACTCCTGGTCGTTTGCGTCGAGTGCCGCGACCTGGATCGTGTCGCCGTCGTGGGCAGCGTCGATCGCAGCCTGGATCGTTGCATAGTCATCCGGCACACGCAGGACCGCACCATCTGCTTCAGCCGGGCTTGCCTGCCAGCCGAAGGCGAAAAAGCAGAGTGCCAATAAAGCTAGGGTGACACCCATCTGGGCGCCTGCCCGCGGCAGAGTTTTGAGCCATAGTTTCCTACTGTTCATGGTGCCTCCCAGCAGAGTGTATGGAAAAGTAAGACCATTCCATTCTCGCGTGCCCCAGTCCAGACAGGATCGGCCATCTGCCGTATCTCGCCCTAAACAATGGATAAACAAGGCGTAAATACCTTACTCTGCGGTGCCCCTTCCCAAAACCCACGCTTGAACCATCGTCCCTGCCGTGCTATTCTTCACGCGTGACGCCATTCGTAACGTTCTCGTGACGGTTCACGTTTATATTGGAGACATGTTGACCACTGGCTTATCACGCACGATCGCTCGCTGGCGCAACCCTTTCCGGCGCGGTGTCCTGCGGACCTTTGCCGGCGGGACTAACGGCGACACGCCTGCCGTTCCCGCAGGTGCCCAAGACGCTGCGCCGTCGAGCCCGGCCAACGTGGAGATTGCCCCCGACGACCCCCTGCTTGCCTACTTTCAGCAGAATGCCAGCGTGACCGAGCTGGACCGCATCCATATCGATTCGCCGGCCCTGAGCGCGCTGCGCGCAGCCGGCGTCAAGCTGGTAATCCCGTTAGTCTCACAGGGCGAACTGATCGGTCTGATCAACCTGGGCCCACGCTTGAGCGACCAGGAGTACACAGGCGACGACCGGCGCATGCTCAACAACCTGGCAGTGCAGGCCGCCCCCGCCGTGCGCGTCGCGCAGCTTGTGCGCCAGCAGCGGCAGGAGGCGCTCGCCCGCGAGCGCGTAGAGCAGGAACTGCGTGTCGCACGCCTGATCCAGGAGACGCTCCTGCCCAAGACCCTCCCCCAGATCGATGAATACAGCATCGCCGCTTTCTGGCAGCCGGCACGCGCCGTCGGCGGCGACTTCTATGACTTCATCCACTACCCGGATGGCCGCCTGGCACTGATCATCGGCGACGTCACCGACAAAGGCGTGCCCGCCGCCATGGTGATGGCGTCGACGCGCACGCTGCTGCGCGCGGCCGCGGAACGGCTCCAGGACCCGAGCGCCGTGTTGGAGCGTGCCAACGACCTGCTCTGTCCCGACATGCCGCCCAAAATGTTCTGCACCTGCTTGTTTGCCGTGCTGGACCCGCAAAGCGGCCTGCTGCGTTATGCCAACGCCGGCCACGATCTGCCTTACCGGCGCAATGCCTCCGGGGTAGACGAGATGCGCGCCACCGGCATGCCATTGGGCCTACTGCCGGGAATGCGGTACGACGAGAAGCAGATCACGCTGCTGCCGGGCGAGACGGTCGTGTTTTATAGCGACGGTATCGTCGAGGCGCACAGCCCCAGCTATGACATGTTTGGCTTCAACCGCCTGCGTGACCTCATTGCCCAGCACGACTGCGGCGAAGATCTCGTGCCTTACTTGCTCGAACAACTGGCCCAATTTACCGGCGAGGATTGGGAACAAGAGGATGATGTGACCATCGTCACCCTGCGGCGTTGGTCACAGCAGAATGCTCTTCCCGGCGCTGTCGCCGATGCTACGGAGCAGGAGACGTCTATGCGACACTGGAAAGAGCTAGCCGAGTTTACGGTACCCAGCGCTCCGGGCAACGAACGCATTGCCATGCAGCGCGTAGCGGACATCGTGGCTGGTGAAAACCTGCCTTCCAGCCGGCTCGAACGGTTGAAGACGGCCGTGGCGGAAGCGACTATGAACGCGATGGAACACGGCAACCGCTATCAGCCGGAATTGGAGGTGCGCATCGAGGTGGCCGAGTCGCTGTCGGCGATCCGCGTACGCATCACCGACCATGGCGGCGACCGCGCCATCCCGGCAACGACCGCGCCTGACATTGACGCCAAGCTGGCCGGCACGCAGTCGCCGCGCGGCTGGGGCCTCTTCCTGATTCGCAACATGGTAGACGAGCTTCATACCTCCTCCGACGACGTCCATCACACGGTCGAGTTGGTGGTCAACCGCCACAAGGAGAACTGAGGAGAAACGCCCTTGGATTTTCAGCCTGTCAGCGCCAACCCGCTGGTTGCTACTGTGCGCCAGGAGGGGGCGACTACCATATTAGACCTCCGCGGGGAGATCGACGGCTTTGCGGACGCCGCCATGGATGACGGCTACGCCCGCGCGGCTGCAACCAACCCTCAGCGCCTGTTGCTAAACTTTACCGCCGTCGATTATATTAACAGCACTGGTATCGCCCTGATCGTCGCCGTCCTCGCCAAGGCGCGCAGCGACAAGATCACGCTGCTGACCTGCGGTCTCAGCGAGCACTACCAGGAAATGTTCCGTATCACCCGCCTATCGGACTTTATTCCCGTATTTCCAGATGAAGAGAGCGCGCTGGCAGGTCACTGACCGTGCGCTGGCTGTGCACTAACTGTGCGCTGGTTAGGCCCCTGACCCGCACCCCTTTGCCCCGGGAACACCCAGGGCCAGGTTAGTATTTCCAGCGCGGAAGCGCAGAACAGTCTCGGGGCGTTGAAGGAGCAGCAATGGTGGACGAGCAAGACAAGCCGGTCAGCAAGGATGTGCCGGATCAAGAACAGCCTAACAAGGAAGCGATGCACCAGGCAGAACGCGAGCATTGGGCACGGCCGGTAGATCATATCGAGACAGACGAGGTGCCGCTTGGGGCCTCCGCCGTAAACGTCGAGGGGCGTGACGTGGTCAACCCCACCCATGGCTTTGGCCAGTTGTGGCGGCGGACCTATCGCATCAAGCTCAAGGGGATTCAGTCGTCGCCGGCCGAAGTCATGAAGTACTGGAAGGATCACTTCCCTGAGTTCCAGCCGGAAGAGAATCGCTTTCTGCCCACCACTGACGGCATGCAGCCGGGCGAGATGGTGTTCATCGACGCCAAGCTGATCAATGCGCCGGGCCTGGGCAACCTCACCCCCATGGCCAGCGGTGTGATGGTGATCTATGCGGACGACGAGTCGCTCACGGTCATGACCCCCGAGGGCTTTCCCGTCTCAGGCTTTAACACGTTTAGCTGCTATGAGGAAGACGGCGACGTTTTTGCCCAGGTGCAGGGGCTTGAGCGCGCCACAGACCCCATCTACGAGTTCGGCTATCGTTTCATGGGCGGCGAGACCAAGCAGGACCGCACCTGGACCCACGTCCTGAAGTCGCTTGCCGCGCGCTACAGTATTGACGGCGACGTGGAGCATACCAAAACCTGCATAGACCCCGGCCTGCAGTGGCATAATATTGGTAATGTGTGGAAAAATGCGTTTGTACGCACGACCTTGTACAAGGCAACGACGCCGATCCGCTGGCTCTTTGGCGGCGGCAGTGACAAGAAACCTTAGGAGCGAATCAATATGCCCAAGTCCAACGTGACGGTCAGCGTCCGCAATGTCAATCCGGCGACCAGTGTGTTTGACATCGATGGCGAAGTGACGGGCTTTGCCGAAGAGGTCCTGATGGACGCCTATACCCGTGCCTCCATGCACGGCGCAAAGAATATCGCTCTCAATTTCACCGACCTGGACTACATGAACAGTTCCGGCATCGGGCTGCTCGTAACGCTGCTCGTGCGGGTCCAGCGCCAGAAGCAGAAGCTGCTTGCGTTCGGCCTCAGCGAACACTACAAGCAGATCTTCGAGCTGACGCGGCTCAACGAAGCCATCGGCATTTATGAAACCGAACAAGAGGCCGTCCGCGCCGTAGCCGAACCCGGCCCAGTCAGGTAAACGCAAAGCAGCATTACCATGACCAATCACTCCGAACTCTCAACCCGCCTCTTCACCCGTGCCGCCTTGGGCTTCGTGCGCGTCGCCACCGTCTCACCTGAGCTGCGCGTGGCCGATGTAGCCTTTAACACCCAGAAGACGATCGAGGCGATGGAGGCGGCCGCCGCGCAGGGTGTACAGCTCGCCGTCTTCCCCGAATTGGGGCTGACGGCCTACACCTGCGCCGACCTGTTCTCGCAGACGCTTCTGCTCGATCGCGCCCGCGCGGCGTTAAGTGAACTGGCCGGGGCCTCGGCCGCGCACAATATTGCCGCCATCGTCGGACTCCCCCTCCAGGTCCTCGGCAGGCTGTTTAACTGCGTGGCACTGGTCGCAGGGGGGCAGATCGTCGGGATCGTCCCCAAGACCTTCTTGCCTTCGACCAACGAGTTCTACGAATCACGCTGGTTTACCTCGGGCAAGCGTGGCACGCCGCCCACGCTGCGTTTCCCGAACCAGATCGGGGCCGAAGAGGTGCCCTTTGGGCCGGACCTGCTGCTGCGCGCCGGCAACATGCCCGACTGCGTGTTGGGCATCGAGATCTGCGAGGACCTGTGGGCCGTCAACCCGCCCTCGGGCAATCATGGCGCTGGCCGGGGCGACGATCCTGACCAACTCCTCGGCCTCCAATGAATTGCTGGGCAAGGCCGAGTACCGTTACGACCTGGTGCGCCAGCAGTCGGCCCGCAGCCTGGCCGCCTATCTCTACGCCGGCGTCGGCGCCGGCGAGTCGACGACCGACCTGGTCTTTGCCGGCCACGCGCTTGATCGCCGAGAACGGCAGCCTGCTAGCGGAAACCGAGCGCTTCCAGTTTGACACCCAGATGGTGGTGATCGACGTCGACGTGCAGCGCCTGGTCAGCGAGCGCGTCAAGAACAGCAGCTTCAGCCAGGCGGGGTTAGCGACCGGCTACCGCATCTTTGACTTCGAGCTGCCGCGGGCCGCCGAGTTGATGCCCACGCCGGTGATCAGGCCGCAGCTGGCACGGCTGCCGTTTGTCCCCAGCGACCCGGCACGGCGGGCCTACAACTGCCGCGAGATCTTCAACATCCAGGCCACGGGCCTGGCCAAACGGCTGCGCCATACCGGTTCCAAGACGGTCGTGATCGGCGTCTCCGGCGGGCTGGACTCGACGCTGGCGCTGCTGGTGATCGCCAACGCCTTCGACCGGCTGGGGCTGGCGCGCAGCGGCATCGTCGCCATCACGATGCCCGGCTTTGGCACCACGTCGCGCACCCGCTCCAATGCCGAAAAGCTGGCGGAGCTGCTGGGGGCAGAGCTGCGCGTGGTGCCGATCGGCGAGGCCGTGCGCAGCCACTTCCGCGACATCGGGCACGACGAGAACAAGCACGACGTCACCTACGAAAACGCCCAGGCGCGCGAGCGCACGCAGATCCTGATGGATGTGGCCAACATGACCGGCGGCCTGGTGGTGGGCACAGGCGACCTGTCGGAGGCGGCGCTCGGCTGGATGACGTTTAACGGCGATCACATGTCGATGTACCACGTCAACGCCGGCGTGCCCAAGACGCTCGTGCGCTACCTGGTGGCGTGGTGTGCCGAGGAGCTGTTCAGCGGCGAGACTTCCACGATCCTGCACGACATCGTAGCGACGCCGATCACCCCCGAACTGCTGCCGTTGGGGAAGGACGACGCGCTGGAGCAGAAGACTGAGGACACGATTGGGCCCTATGCGCTGCACGACTTCTTCCTCTACCAGACCATGCGCCACCAATTTCCGCCGGCGAAGGTCTTCTTCCTGGCGCGCCAGGCATTTGACGGCGAGTATTCGCCGGGTGTGATCCTGCAGTGGCTGGCCGTCTTCTACCGGCGCTTCTTCAGCCAGCAGTTCAAGCGCTCGTCGATGCCCGACGGTCCCAAGGTTGGCTCGGTGGCGCTCTCACCGCGCGGTGATTGGCGCATGCCCAGCGACGCCAGCAGCGCTGAGTGGCTGCACGCCGTGGCAGAGTTGGAGGCAGAATTCAGTGCCGGTCCCGCGGCAGAGCAGAACGGTGCAACACGGGCCGGTACACCTGCAGCAAAGAGGAAAACGGCGCCGGCATGAGCCAATACGATGCCGTGATCGTCGGCTCGGGGCCCAACGGGCTGGCGGCAGCCATCACGTTGGCGCAAGCGGGCCGGCACGTGCTGGTTATTGAAGGTTATGAGAGTATTGGCGGCGGCACACGCACGGCGGAACTTACCCTGCCGGGCTTCCATCATGACGTCTGCTCGGCGATCCACCCGTTGGGCCTTATGTCGCCCTTTCTGCGCAACCTGCCCCTCGCCGACTATGGCCTTGAGTGGATCATCCCGGAAGTTTCACTGGCACACCCGCTCGACGGCGGCCGAGCCGTGGCCGTCGTGCAGTCCGTGGAGGAGACAGCGGCCAGCCTCGGACGCGACGAGAAGGCGTACAACCGGCTGATCGGCCCCATCGTGCGCGACTGGCAGGCGGCCGTCCATGACCTGATGGCGCCGCTCCGCATACCTGACAATTTATGGCTGTATGTGCGTTATTCGCTCGCCTTTCTGGCGCCCGCCACCTGGGTGGCGCGTACCCTGTTCCGCGACGAAGAGGCCCGGGCCGTATACACCGGGATGGCGGGCCACTCGATGCTGCCGCTTAGCCATCCCGCCACAGGATCATTTGGCCTGCTATTGAGCATGAGTGCGCACGCCGTCGGCTGGCCCGTAGCTCGCGGCGGTTCAGGCGCCATCTCCAATGCCATGGCGGCCTACCTGCGCACGCTGGGCGGCGAGATCCAGTGCGGCTGGGAGGTCAAGACGCTCGACGAGCTGCCTCCGGCCAGGGCCTACCTCTTTGACACGGCGCCGAAGGGGCTGCTGCAGATCGCCGGTGACCGCATGCCCGAAGGTTACCGCAGCCAGCTCGAGAACTACCGCTACAATCAGGGTGTGTTCAAGGTGGACTGGGCCCTGTCCGAGCCGGTGCCGTGGACGGCCGAAGCGTGTCACCGCACGGCAACCCTCCACCTTGGCGGCACGATGGAAGAGATTGTCGCGTCGGAGGAAGACGTGTGGAAGGGCAAACTGCCCACCAACCCTTACATGCTGGTGGCACAGCAGAGTTTGGTTGATCCGACCCGTGCCCCTGCGGGCAAGCATACCTTGTGGGCCTACTGCCATGCGCCGGCCTATTCCGATGCCGATCTGACTGACGTGCTCGAGCGCCAGATCGAGCGTTTTGCGCCCGGCTTCCGCGACACGATCATGGCCCGTGCCACCCGCAACAGCGTCGAGATGGAGCGCTACAACCCCAACTACGTCGGCGGCGACATCAACGCCGGCGTGCAGGACCTCCTCCAGCAGTTCACGCGCCCCTCCTTCAGCATCACGCCCTACCGCACCGGCATCGACAACGTCTACATCTGCTCCTCCGCCACGCCGCCGGGTGGGGGCGTACACGGGCTGTGCGGGTATTTTGCCGCGCAGGCGGTGCTGCGGGACGAGCGGTGAGGGCGACCTGAGTCACTTGGTGAGAGGGTGAGAGGGTGATATCGTCGCCCATGTCCCGGGGACCTGCGAGGTCCCCGGGACGTTTGGCGCTAGACGCGCGCCTGCAGCCACTCTGCCACTGCCGGGCCTGGCAGGTCCACCTGCTCGCCTGTCGTGAGGTCCTTGACGGCGACGACGCCGGCCTCTACTTCGCGGGGGCTGACGAGGGCGACGTAGCGAATGCCGCGCTCTTCGGCGTATTTGAACTGCTTGCCAAAGCGGTCCTGGTCCGGATAGAGGTCGACGCGCAGGCCGGCGCCGCGGAGTTCGGTGGCCAGGCGGAACGAGGCGTTGGCCGTTGTCTCGTCGTACTGGGTGACCAGCACCTGCGGCTGCCCGGCGAGGCGGGCCGGGAACATCCCACGTTCCTCCATGATCAGCAGGATGCGCTCCAGCCCCAGGCTGAAGCCGCAAGCCGGAATCGTCTGGCCCAGGAACATGCCGATCAGGTCGTCATAGCGCCCGCCGCCGCCGCCCGAACCGCTGAGTCCGGGGAACTCGATCTCGATAGATCGGGCCGGTATAGTAGCTGAGGCCGCGCGCCAGGGAGGGATCGATGCGCAGGTATTCAGCCGCAGGGCCGCCCGCACTGTAGCGCATGACCGCCTGCAGTTCCGCCACACCCTTGCTGCCTGCTTCGTGCTCGCACAGAACCTGGCCCAGCCAGGTCAGCGCTTCGGCGTTGTCGGCAGGCGCAGCTTGCAGCAGCGCAAGCAGCGCATCGGCGGCACTGTCGGCAATGCCGCGCTCGTTCAGTTCGCGGCGCACACCGTCCATGCCGATCTTGTCCAGCTTGTCGATCGCCACCAGGGCGGCGCCCTCCAGTTCGACGGGCACACCGGCCGTCTCCATCAGCCCGCGCAGGATGCCGCGGTGGTTGAGGCGCAGGGCAAAGGCCTTCGCGGCCGCGAAAGCCCAGCTCTTCCAGCACCTGGGCGCCGGCGGCCAGCACCTCGGCCTCGACCATCTGGCTCTTGGAGCCGACGATGTCCACGTCGCACTGGTAGAACTCGCGGAAACGGCCCTTGGCCGGGCGGTCGGCGCGGTAGACGGGCTGGATCTGGTAGCGCTTGAAGTAGCGCGGCAGCTTGCTGCGGTACTCGGCCATCACGCGCGCCAGCGGCACCGTCAGGTCGTAGCGCATACCGGCGTCGGCCACCGAGTTCTCGGTCGGCTGTTCGGCCAGCGCCTTGTCCAGCTTTTCGCCGCGCTTGAGCACGCGGAAGATGAGTTGGTCGCCTTCTTCGCCGTACTTGCCCAGCAGCGTGCTCAGCCGCTCCATCGTCGGGCGTCTCCAGCGGCTCGAAGCCGTACTGCTGGTAGACGCGCTGGATGACGGATACAACATAGTTGCGCCGCAGCACGTCGAGCGGCAAAAAGTCGCGCATCCCGCTCAACGGCTCGGTGATTGCCTTAGCCATAATTGCTCCAAATCTCGTAACTCGTCATGACGTGCATCTTCTGTTCCTGGTACGCACATCGCAATGCGCAAGGCCCCGCGAGGAATGCAGGCTCCGACGCAAGCGTCGCTGACGCCTGCGCTCCGATGCGGATCGCCTACCCAGCGCGACCTCCGGCTCTTCGTAGGTGAGCCCGAACGCAGAGGCCACGCCGTTGTGCGTGATATGCCCCTGGTAGGTGTTGAGCCCCAACAGCAGCGACTTGTTCTTGCGCACGGCGGCCAGCCCTTCATTGGCCAGCTGCAGCACGTAGGGCATGGTCTGGTTGTTGAGCGCAAAGGTGCTCGTGCGCGGCACTGCGCCCGGCATGTTGGCCACGCAGTAGTGCACGACGCCGTCCACCACGTAGGTGGGGTTGCTGTGCGTGGTGGGCTTGGTCGTCTCGATACAGCCGCCCTGATCGACGGCCACGTCGACGATGACGGCGCCTTCGCGCATCTTGGAGAGCATGGAGCGGGTCACCAGGTGCGGCGCACGGCCGCCGGGAATCAGGACGGCGCCGATGACGAGGTCGGCACTGTAGACGATCTCCTCGATGTTGTATTCGTTGCTGGTGCGCGTGCCCAGGCGGCCGTGATAGATGTCTTCCAGGTAGACCAGCCGCTCGTGGTTGATGTCCAGCACGGTCACCGATGCGCCCATGCCGATGGCGACCTTGGCGGCGTTGCCGCCGACGGACCCGCCGCCCAGGATGGCGACGCTGGCCGGCGCCACGCCCGGCACGCCGCCCATCAGGATGCCGCGCCCGCCCTGCGGCTGCTCCAGATAGAAGGCGCCCACCTGGGTCGCCATGCGGCCTGCCACCTCGCTCATCGGCTGGAGCAGCGGCAGGCGGCCATCAGGCGTCTGCACGGTTTCATAGGCGATCGCCGTCACCCGCTTTTCGAGCAGCTTGTGGGTGAGCTTGCGGTCGGCCGCAAGATGCAGATAGGTGAAGAGGGTCAGGTCCTCGCGCAGGTAGCGGTACTCCGTCTCGATCGGCTCCTTGACCTTGACCACCATCTGGGCGGCCCAGGCGCTGGCCGCTTCGACCACGATCTCGGCGCCGGCGGCGCGATACTCTTCGTCGGTAATCGAGCTGCCAAGCCCCGCCCCGCCTCGACGAGAACACGATGGCCGCGCCGCGTCAGGGCCTTGACCGCCCCGGCGTCAGACCGACGCGGCTCTCGTTGTCCTTGATTTCCTTGGGGAGACCGATAATCATGCCCTATTCTCCTTGGCGCTTGGGCCATTACCTGTGGATGATGGCGAATTTGTGCTTGCTGTACTCGCACAGTTTACATCACCCCTTGGCGTTGATGGAAGTAGGGTCCAAGGTTTTTGCCAAGCGATCCGGTTGCTGGGAAAATACTCCCTTATGACTGAAACTAATACCTCCACCGCAACACCCACTGCTGTACCGTATGAACCCGCCTGGTACGAACGAATTCTGATCGCGATCGGCCATGCCTGGGGCTGGTTCGTGCGTGCGCTGTTCAATCTGCGCCGCCTGCTGCTCGTGCGCCGCCTGCCGGATTATGTCGTGATGACCATCACCGGCGACCTGCTGGAGCGCGAGCCGCAGGTGCCGTGGTACTACGACTATCTGCCCATGTACACCACACCGCTGAGCGTCGAGTACATCCGCCGCGTGCTCGCAGCGCGTGGCAGACGAACCCAACGTGCGCGGCATCGTCTTTCTGTTCAAGGGCACGACCATCAGCCTGGCCCAGGCCCAAAGCCTGGCCGCGCTCTTTCGCCGCTTTCACGAGTGGGACCACGCCCGCAACTCGGGCGGCGTCAACGCACGCGCCAAGCGCATCATTGTCTATCTTGAAGATATGACCGGCGCAAGCTATGCCGCTGCGGCCGCCGCCGACTACGTCGTCGCCCCACCGCTGACCGAGTGGGACGTCAAGGGGCTGGCAGTGCAGCCCACCTATCTCAAGCAGACGCTGGCACGGTTTGGCGTCGAGTTTGACGTGGTGCGCGTGGCGCCTTGGAAAACGGTCATGGACAGCTTGATGCATGAGCGCATGAGCGATGCGGAGCGCGAGCAGTATGAATGGCTCCTGGACAGCCTCTACGGCAGCCTCGTCGACGCCATCGCCGCCGGACGCAAGCTGCCCGCAGAGAAGGTGCGTGAGTTGATCGATGCGGCGCCCCTCTCCGCGGCCGAAGCATGCGCAGGAGGGCTGTTCGACGCCGTCGGCTATGAAGACGAACTGCCGGCCCTGCTGGGCGAGCTGCACACGCCGGCCCCCACGCACCCGGCTAAGCTCAAACGCTATCACCAGGTCAACGGCCTCCTGCTGCGGCGTGCGCATCCCAGCACACCGGCGGCGGTCGGGGTCATCAGCCTGCGCGGGTCGATCATGACCGGCCCCAGCCGCACCTCGCCTGTGCCGCTGCCGCTGTTTGGCGACGAGACGCTTGGCTCCACCACGGCACAGCAGATGATCCGGCGTGCGGCCAAGGACGACAGCCTGGCCGCGGTCGTCGTCCACGTGGATTCTCCGGGCGGCTCCGCCCTGGCATCAGACCTGATCTGGCGCGAGCTGGCGCAGCTCGACCGCAAGAAGCCGGTGATCGTCTATATGGGCGACGTCGCGGCGTCCGGCGGCTATTATATCGCCGCACCGGGTCGCAAGATCGTGGCGCAGCGGGCAACCCTGACGGGCTCGATCGGCGTGATCATGGCCAAGCCGGTGACGGCGGGCGCCTATACCAAACTGGACGCGGGCTGGGACACCGTGCAGCGCGGCCGCAACGCCGACCTCTACAGCAGCCTCAGCGCCTGGGAAGGCGACCAGCGGGCGGTCGTCGAGCGCAACCTCCAGCACGTGTACACTGAGTTCAAGCAGCGCGTGGCAGAAGGCAGACGTATTCCCGTAGAGCAGCTCGACACGCTGGCCGGCGGCCGCGTCTGGACAGGCGAACAAGCCCTTGCGCACGGCCTGGTGGACCAGCTGGGCGACTTTGACGTTGCGCTTGAGGCAGCCTGCCTCGCCGCCGGCCTCCCCACCGACGGCAGTGTCGAGACCGTGCCGGTGGACGAGCCCGGCCGCCCCCTCCTGGCCGAACCGGTCAAGACCGCAGAGGCGCTGCTGGGGCTGCTGGTGCGTTCGCAGGCGCTGCTGTGGGCGGATGGGTTACCGAGGGTGAGAGGGTGAGAGGGTCTGTTTAACAAGCATCTATTTGAAAGAGAAGGATTTTCGCTCATGCTCGACGTTCATGCTGTGCGCGCGCAGTTTCCGGCTTTGCAGGAGAACTACAACGGACGACCCGGGGTGTTTTTTGATAACCCGGGCGGGACGCAGGTGCACGAGTCCGTGATTGCGGCGATGACGGATTACCTGACGCGGCGCAACGCCAATACGCATGGCGTGTTTGAGACCTCGATCCGGTCTGACGCCGTGATCGACTATGCCCGGCAGGCCGCGGCCGACTTTGTCGGGGCCGAGACCGACGAGATCGTCTTTGGCAACAACATGACGAGCCTCACCTTTGCGCTGGGGCGCTCGCTGGCGGCGGAGTTTGGGCCGGAGGACGAAATCGTCGTGACCCGCCTCGACCACGACGCCAACGTGGCGCCGTGGCTGATGCTGGCGGAGGACACCGGCGCGCAGGTGCGCTGGGCCGACGTGGACGTAGAGACGTGCACGATCGACATGGAGCACATGCAGTCGCTGATCAATCCGCGCACGCGGCTCGTGGCGGTGGGCTATGCCTCCAACGCCGTGGGCACGATCAACGACGTAGCCACGGTCATCAGGTGGGCCAAGGCGGTGGGCGCCTACACCTTTGTCGACGCCGTGCAGTATGCGCCGCACGGGCTGCTCGACGTCAAGCGGCTCGACTGCGACTTCCTGGCGTGCAGCGCCTACAAGTTCTACGGCCCGCACGCCGGCATTCTCTTTGGCAAGCGCGAGCACCTGCAGCGGCTGCGCGCCTACCGCGTGCGCCCGGCGGGGGAAGAACTGCCCGGCAAATGGGAGACGGGCACCAAGAACCACGAGGGGCTGGCCGGTACGGCGGCCGCCATCGACTATATCGCCTCGCTGGGCTCCAGCTACGGCGGGGCGCCGGTTACGACGACACGGCGCGAGCGACTGCGTGCGGCGTGGAAGGTCATCAACGAGTACGAGCTGACGCTGATGGACCGGCTGATCACCGGGCTCAAGAGCATCCCCCAGGTGCGCATCTACGGCATCACCGAGCGCAGCCAGTGGACGCAGCGCATGGCGACGGTGTCGATTCGCAAGGAAGGCAAGACGCCCGAGGAACTCGCCAAGAAGCTGGCCGAGCAGAACATCTTTGTCTGGAACGGCAACTTCTATGCCCTGTCGATCAGCGAACGGCTGGGGGTCGAGCCGAGCGGCGGCCTGGTGCGCCTGGGCCTGGCCCACTACAACACGCTGGACGAAGTCGACCGCTGCCTGGCGGTCATCGACCGGGCATAAGTAGGAAGATTGGCTGCGTTGCGTGTCTTGATCGAAGGCGGGCGATTGCCGAACGTTGCCTGACAGTAGGGCGGCGGTGACGGAATTGCAGGGGCAATGTCAGAGTATTGACAGGCAGCGTTAGGTACATGCAGGCTGTATGGTAAGCACTCTCCTTGGCGGCGTGCTAGGATCGGGGGCAGCCGGATTTTCCGGCCCGCGAAAGGTTCGCCCCGAATGCTTTGCCGTTACAAGGAGTGTGCAACCATGCATCCCATGCCCAGCCGCAGCCGCCTGTTGCGCTTTCCCGAAGGTACGTTGCTCAACAATACGTATATGCTCGTCTCCCCCGGCCACCAGAGGGGTACCGCCAGCCGTACTGCCGGCGGGGCCAATGGCCCGGGCGTTGAAGCCGAGAGTGCAGAAGACCCTCCGAGTAGTGGGCCTCAGCGCAGGTACCCTCCAAACCGTTATGTAGAGCCGCTGGGCCAGGGTGGCTCCAGCGTCGTCTTTCTCGCCCGGCAGGTCGTGTTTGCACCAGACACGGGACCGCGCAGCGTGGCGCGCGCCGTTAAGTTCTACCTGCTCTCACCCACGCTGGCACGCCGCACCGATCCCCGCAGCATGCAGGCCGCCAATACACGCAGTATGCAGAACGAGATCGAGCATCTCACCAGCGTGCAGCACGCCAATATTCTCAAGGTGATCGATGCCGGCGTCTGCACGCGCGGGAGTGCGGCCGTCAACTACCTGGTGACAGAATACGTGCCGGGTCCGACCCTCGCCGATGTGCTTGACTGCGGGACAGCCGCCTTGGCCACTTCGCTGCGCAAGCGGCGCGGCGAAGCGGCCTACCGCCAACTGCGTCGCAGCCCCACACAGATCCTACAGATCCTGGAACAACTGGCTGGGGCAATCGAACATCTGCATGGGCAGAACATCTACCACTGCGATATTGCGCCCAAGAATATCTTTATTCATCCCCCAGAAAAGTACATAGCAGGGTACCGACCCGTTCTGGGTGATTTTGCGCTTGGCTGGCGGCCAGGCAGGCAGCCCGAGCGGCGCGACGGTTTCAGCCGCATCGCCTTAGGCGGCGCCATGCGCTATGCGCCACCGTCCCATCATCAGCTGCGTCGTACAGGAGATGGCACGGGGGGTCTGCGGGAATTTTCAGCGTGTGCCGCCTACTGGGACATCTATGGCTTTGCCAAGAGTGCGCTGGAGTTGGTAAACCTGGTACCGGTCGACAGTGCTTCTCCCTGGCAACACGCCCTGATGCGCTACCTGCGTGAAGCCCTCGTCGAAGAAAATGGCGTGACCGCAGAGAGGTTGCACAGGAGGATCGCCAAGCTGCTGCACTAGTGATAGCCTGTCACTCATAATCGAATAGCCGGCCGTAGACGTGGTGCGTCGCCTTCGACCGCCAGAGACTCGCACGTGGGCGTGCGAACTAAACGATGTCGTTTGGTACACCCTTCCAGGGAGGGGCCGACCTTCGGTCGGAGTCATCCTGGAAGACGGCCTGTGGAATGATACAATGGCTGCCACATCATCTCGTTTCTAATCCACCATGGAGAAAGTACTATGCGTGACCCCGTTCGGCTTGGCGTTGTAGGCGCAGGCAGCATTGCCTTGCGCGGGTTGTTTCCCCACCTCACGATGGAAGACGTGCGCGATCGCGTGCGGATTACCGCAGTCTGCGACCCGGTGGTGGAGCGAGCGCAGGCGGCAGCCGCCAAGTTTGGCGTACCGGCCGCGTACGCAAGCCTCGAAGAGCTGCTGGCAGCCGGCGACGTCGATGCAGTGTCGATCTGCTCGCCGATCGGGGTGCACTTCGAGCAGGGAATGGCGGCCGTGGCGGCCGGCGTGCACGTGCACTTCAACAAGAGCATGACAACGACCGTAGACGAGGCAAATCGCCTGATTGCGGCGGCGCAGGCCAAGGGGATCAAGCTGGTGTCGTCGCCGGGCGAGATGCTACGGCCCCGCCACCAGAAGATCAAGCAGATGCTGGCGGAGGGGGCAATCGGGCGGCTGACCTGGGCCGTGACAGGCGCGGCGTTTGGCACCTACCACGAGGACGAAGCCTCGGTGCGCAGCGGCAGTGACCCGCTGACCAACATCAACCCGGCCTGGTATTTTCGCAAGCCCGGCGGTGGCCCGCTCTACGACATGACGGTCTATGGGCTGCATGCGCTGACGGGCATCTTGGGGCCGGCAAAGCGCGTGACTGGATTTTCGGGCGTGCGCGTGCACGAGCGGCAGTTCCAGGGACAGATGCTGCCGACCGACATGGACGACAACACGCTCATGGTGCTGGATTTTGGCGATGCGCTGTTTGCCTTTGTCTACGGTGTGGCCGCAGGCGGGCTGCCCAACATGGGCCGGCCGCTGATCTTTGGCACGGCCGGGGTGATCAACGGGTCGCAGATCAATGGCCAGCCGATCGAATATGAGGGTATGAACCTAGATGCCCAGTACGGCATGAACGGTTCACTGCCGCATGTCGTGGGCGCGCACCGGGACATGGAAGAGGCGCACGTCTACGAGGACGTCATGCAGTTGGTCGACTGGGTGCGGGACGATTTGCCCACGGTGGCGACGGCCGAACATGCGCGGCATGTAGTAGAGATCTTTGATGCGGCGTACCGGTCGGCAGAGAGCGGGAATGCGGTCGAACTGGAGTCGGTGTTCTAGGTTTCGTGCGGAGAGGGGGCGCCGCGCGCCCCCTCTGTCTTAAGGGTTAGTGCTTCAATGCGGGCAGGTAGACCCGGAACGCGCCTGCAGGCTCATTGCCGGGCGATTCGCCGGTGGGGATGACGGAGTAGATGCCCATGTCCAGCGTCAGATCGATCTGGCCGGGGGTCAGCACGCCGGTGGCATTCGTGCGGCCGCTGGCATTGGCATCGCTGTCGATTGTCCGATCGCTGCCGACATTCTGCGTGGTGACATCATAGTCCGGCGGCAGCGTAGCCAGGTCGAACTGGACACAGTAATTGGCCAGCGGCAGGTTGTAGAAGCCATAGATGCCATTGGCGTCGGTCGTCGTCGTGAGCGGCTGGCCGGCGAACAAGACGATCTGGCCTGTCGTGCCATCGCAGACGGTGGCAACAACACCCGGTACGCCAGGCTCGACGTTGACAGGACCCTGCAGGCCATCGTGGTTGTTGTCATACCAGACACGGTCGCCGATGGTCGCCAACACATAGTCCTCGACCTCGCCGCTGTAGGCGGTGCCGGTGCCGTTCTGCACTTCGGTGGGGTTCAATGCCAGGCGGAAGCGCATATAGACGATCGGCACCGCATTGCAGGGCACTGCGATGGACAGCACCTTGGTTTCGCTCAGCGTCCCCGTCGTACCGATCTGGCCGGTGTAGCCTTCGCCGGGGCCGAAGATGCCGTCGCCGTTCCAGTCGAAGAAGGCGCCGTACTCGGCCACGCGGTTCGTGGTCTCGGCCGTCATCTGGACCTGCGCCGTCTTGCACGGCTGCAGCGCCGTGAGGAAGACGATACCATCCTCGTCGTCGGGCACGCCGTTGTTATCGTCGCCGGTGGACGGGGTATTCGGCTGGCCGTCGTCTTCGGCGTCTACCAGGTTGCCAAAGTACAGGCCGTCGATGATGATGTGGCGGGCGGCGTCGGCAGGAGCCGGCAGGCTCCGGGCATTCGTCGGGTACTGCACGGGGTTGTTGGGATCGTCGCCGAGGTCGGTCGGCCGATAAAGGCCAAAGTCGCGGCTCAGGTCCGCATTGTCTATCGTGAGGCTGTTAGGCAGGCTAAACACCTCGGTTGCATAGTACGAACAGCCGTCGTTGGTCCCCTGGCTGTTGCCGTCACTGTCCAGGAAGTCGTCGTCGCCCTGGTTCTGCAGCGTGGCGAGTATAGCCAGCGGGCAGGCAGAAGCGCACCTGGTAGCTACCGGCAGGCAGGCCCGTGAACAGGTAATAGCCCGGATACCCCGAGGTGTTCGGCGCAGTATTTTGGGCGGCAAGGAGATTACCGCTGCCGTCAACCAGCTCGACGCGCACGCCGTTCACGCCGGCGCTCGTCTGCTCGATTAGCTGCTGAATGCCGTCATGCGGTATCCCAGGGATGTCGAGCCAGACGAGGTTGCCTACCGCATACAAGTTCGGCACGATCGGGGTTGCAGTAGGCGTGTTGGTAGGAGTGGCCGTCGGCGTACTGGTGATGATAGGTGTCGGCGTTGGCGTGTTCGTCGCCGTGACCGTGACAATTGGCGTCGAGGTCGGTGTGTTCGTCGGCGTGTTCGTCGGCGTCGGCGTTGGGGTAGTGGTCGGCGTTACGGTGACAACCGGCGTGTTGGTCGGCGTATCGGTTGGCGTTGCCGTTGGCGTGTTCGTCGGCGTGTTCGTCGGCGTCGACGTTGGGGTAGTGGTCGGCGTATTGGTGGCGTATTGGTCGGAGTGGCCGTCGCCGTCGGCGTAACGCTGGTCTGCCATTCCTTCGATGCGGTGGCAGTCAGCGTCTGGACCGTATTGCTGGGAATACCAAACGGCTGCAGCGTATCCGGATTCTGTTGGTCGACATACACCACAGAGTTAGGCACCGTCACCACGGCGGAAGCGGTGATATTGGCCGTACCGGGGTTGGTGCTGCTGATCGTGAACTGCACCTGGCCGCTGGCATCGGTCGTACCGGTCGTCTGGTTGAACGTCCCGAAGTTGGATCCGACCTGCACCTGGATCCCAGGCAACGGGAGAGTGCCCTTGGTGACGGTAACGGTAATCTGGTGGGCCGACCCGCCGGGCAGTTGGTTGATGGCAGTTGCCGGGCTTATCGACATCGCCAGCGCGCCGGGCTGCATGATCGCCGGGGGTTGGTCGAATTGATGGCGTCGATCTCAGCCAACAGGGCGTTGTAGATCGCCAGCACGGCTGCATCTGTGGCAGCATCAGAGTGTGGCGTCGGGGTGGCAAGATTCTTCCCGTTCGAGTAGTGCCAGACGGCTGCCTGCCGCGCGGCCTGCTGAATGTTATCGGCCAGGTCCGGCGGGTACTTCGCAATCAAGTACGCCAGGCGCACGTCAGTGATGTCACCCAAGAAACAGACGGTGACGTTGGTCTGGCGCGCTTCGGTCGAATCGATGCAGTACCCATACACGATCTGGCCTCCACCGAGGTCGATCTGCTGAATCGACGTTGGGTCCTGCTCCACGGCGGCCGGATCTGTGGTGTACATGCGCACCTGGATCGCGCCGCCCGCAGGGTCGATGATCGTAGAAAGGCCCGGTTGAACGCACGTTTGGGCTGGCGGTGCGGCATGCGTAGTGCCCGCGGTGAACACTACCGCCAGGAGTGCCAGCAGCATGGCGGCGCCGCTGCGCCACAATACCTGCTGTCTTGAGACGCGACTCAACAAGTGTGACGACATAGATTTCCCCCTGACATGGATTACCTTCTTCTGTGATGGCAAGAAAACGTGCTACCTTCTGACACATGCGAATATTGTAGGCTACTTGTACGCGACAACGCTTACACCTTCCTTACAGAAGTGCGGCAACAGCAAGGTAGAGTCGCGTGTAAGCCACGGAGAAACTGATATTAGCGCAGAACATTCCACTGGGGAATGCCTCCAGACAAGCGCAATGGACTGAAACGATGAACGCTGGTGGCATGGGCACAGCTTTCAGACTTTCGCCACCATTATAGGAGGGACTGCCAGATATGCAAAGAGCCGATAATCGCGACTCAGACTGACTATTTTGACCGGCCCTTGCCCCCATGCTAAGATCGCCACCTATCCAGCCCGCCGCAGACTGGTACAGGAGTTGCTGCTTGACCCACCTGGAACTATTCTTGCTCGGCGCCCCCCGCGTTGTGTTGGATGGGGCACCTATCACATTTGATACCCGCAAAGCCGTCGCCCTGCTTGCTTACCTGGCCGTCACCGGGCAGCCCCAGCAGCGCGATGCTTTGGCCGCCTTGCTCTGGCCCGATGCCGATCAGCCTCATGCGCGTGGCGCACTGCGCCGCACCCTCTCGGTGCTGCACGTCTCGCTCCAGCGCACGCCCCTGCTGCGTATCGAACGGGAACAGGTCGGGCTGTGCTTGGCACCGACGCCTGTGTCGCAGACGGCTGGATGGACCCCACAAGGAAACGGGAACGGGCCGCGCGATAGCGGAACCGGTGCTTATTGTGACGCGCGGGCTTTCCTGGACCTGGCGCGAGGCTGTGCTCAACACGCGTCCATGGGAGGGCAGCCCCACTCCTGCGCCGCCTGCCGCGAGCAGTACGAACGTGCCGCTTCCCTCTACCAAGACCACTTTATGGCGGGCTTCTCGCTGCGCGACAGTGCAAATTATGACGACTGGCAGTTTTTCCAGGGGGAGGAACTGCGGCGCACACTGACACAGGTGCTGGAGACGCTTGCAGCCTGTCACACGGCCCGTCACACCTGGGAACAGGCGATCGACTATGCCCGCCGCCGGCTCGCGCTCGATACGCTGCACGAACCGGCGCACCGCCAACTGATGCTGCTGTATGCCTGGTCAAACCAGCGGGCGGCAGCCTTGCGCCAGTACCAGGAATGCCAGCGCATCCTCGATGCAGAGCTTGGCGTACCTCCATTGGCCGAGACAGCGCAATTGTACGATGCTATCCTCAATCATCGTCCCCCATTGCCACCTGGGATCCAGGAAACGACCGAGCCAGGCTCGACCGCGTCGCCGGCAACTCCGGCGATCCCAGTCGCCCCGCCCCTGATCGGACGTGACAGCCAATGGGAAGCACTCCTTGCGGCATATCGCGGCGTCGAAACCCGCGGTCACCTGGTTGTCATAGAGGGTGAGGAGGGGGCCGGCAAAACCAAGCTGGGCCAGACATTTGCGGCACATGTGCGCAGTAGGGGAGCTGTGGCCGCTTGCGGCATATGTTATGCCGGCGAGGAGACGCTGGCCTTTGCGCCGATCGAGCAGATGCTGCGGCAGATACTGGAAGATCCTGGGGTACGTAGCCGTCTTGCGGGAATCGATCCTACCTGGCGGCAGGCTCTGCAGCGCCTGCTGCCTGAACTCCCCCCTGATCCGGCTTATCCGGCGGGGCCTGATGTGCCGGGCAGCCAATCCCATTTCTTGGAAGGACTTACGCGTTCCCTGGCCGACCTGCTCAACAGTTCTCAGCGGGGGCTGCTGCTGCTCGACGATCTCCAATATGCCGACAGTGCCACGCTTGATTTGCTGGCGTACATAGTGCGCCGGCTGCAGGGAGTGCCGCTGCTGCTGATCGCCACCTGGGCCAGCGGCCATGTACCGCCGAACCACAGGCTGCGGCAGATGGCGGCCGAAGCAGCACGGCGCCAAACCGCAACGCTGCTGACGCTGCCGCCCTTAGACGAGGCGGCGATTGCCGAACTGCTCGCTGCCGGCGACGCAGGCAAAGTGCCTGCCGGCACAAGCCAAGCACGTCTTGCCCAACGGCTGCACGCCGAGACGCACGGCCTACCGCTCTTTGTCGTGGAATACTTGGACTTGTTGCAGACCGGTGCGCTTGACCCTCAGGCAGGCGAGTGGCCTGCACCGCAGGGCGTACGGCAGTTCTTGCACGAACGCCTGGCCGGCCTGAGTGAAACGGCCCAGCAGGTTGTTTCTACTGCAGCTGTCATCGGCCATTCCTTTGACACGGAGACCGTGGTAGCAGCATCAGGCCGCAGCGAAGACGAAGCGGTGGGTGCGTTGGAAGAGCTGCTGGCGCGCCGCCTGATCCTGGAACAAGGCATGCACAGCTTTGACTTTGCCCATGCCCAGCTGCCAGGCATTGTGTACGACGAAATCAGCCAGGTGCGTAGGCGGCTGCTCCATCGACGTGTTGCCGATGTTTTGGCAGCCGGCGCAAGGCGCGGCCGCGCCGGGCTGATCGGTGCAGCCGCCGCGCTTGCCTACCACTACGAACTGGGCGGCGTGCTTGAAAAGGCTGCACACTGGGCGGTCACGGCAGCAGAACATGCGCGGCAAGTGTATGCCAATCGCGAAGCAGTACGTTACTACGAAAAGGCGCTGGCGTTGGGCGCCGAGGAAGTCTGCACCATTCACCTGCACCTGGGCGACCTGCACACGCTCCAGGGTGAGTACAGCCAGGCGCTGGATAGCTACCAGCAAGCGCGCCAGGCATGTCTGCCAGCCGGCGGGGGTAACGAGGCCGGTGTCAAGGGCGAGATCGAACACCGGCTTGGCCGGCTGCACCATCGGTTGGGCGATGCGGCGCAGGCCGTATGCCACTTTGCGGCGGCGCTCGACCACCTGCCTCCGGACGCCGCACACAGCCGCGCCCTGGTCCTCGTCGACTGGAGTCTCACTGCCTACGGAATGCACCAGCTGGATGAAGCCGTGCGCTTGTCCCAGGAGGCGCTGCAGCAGGCACAGGGAGGCGGAGGACAGGCGGTCCCGGCACGAGCGTACGATATTCTCAGCCTGGTCGCGCGCAAACGCAATGATCTGCCGGCGGCGATAGCCTACGGCGAACGCAGCCTGGCCGCCGCCCGCGAGCTCAACGATCCCCCCGCCGAAATGGCGGCGCTGAACAGCCTAGCGCTAGCACATGCTGCCAATGCGGATACACGTGAGGCTATTGAACTGGTAAATGCTGCGCTCGCCCTCTGCATTCGGCTTGGAGATCGCCACCGCGAAGCTGCTTTGCGCAATAACCTGGCTGACCTGTATCATGCAAGCGGCCAGCCCGACGAGGCCATGCAGCAGCTCAAGCAGGCTGTAGCTATCTTTGCCGAGGTCGGGGCAGAGGCAGGGCCGGAAAACGCCGAGATCTGGATGCTGAGCGAGTGGTAGCGCATCCAGATCGCCACGCTAAAGTTTTGCAGGAACCATCAAGATGAACGGACCGCGCAGCAATCTCGGGCGCCGCATAGCCGCACTCGCCGCCGCAGCCGCCATTCTGCTGCTGTCAGTTGTCGGCTGTGCGATGACCGGCAGCACGGAGGCGGCCGGCCAAGCTGCCGTAGGCCAGGCGGCGGCTGTAGGCTCCGCCGGCACCGGTGCACAGTCGGCGGGCAGCGACCTGGAGAAACGTAAGACGCCGACGCCTACACCGCGCCCGCGCCAGACGCCGAAGGTTACACCCACGCGCCAGACGCCGAAGGCTACGCCTACACGTGCAGGACCAACGCGCGTCGACGGCCTGCTGGTCATCTATGTGGACCAGCTGCCACGCGAAGCCCGGGACACGCTGCGCCTGATCGAACGCGGGGGGCCGTTCCCATTGACAAAGATGGGGTCATTTTCCAGAACCGGGAAGGCATCCTGCCCAGCCGGCCGCGTGGCTATTATCACGAGTATACAGTCATCACGCCCGGGGAGAACGATCGAGGTGCGCGGCGCATAGTGACCGGCAGCCGCGGCGAGCTGTACTATACGGACGACCATTACGACAGCTTCAAACGCATCCTCGAACGATAGGCACACAGCCATGAGCAAGCTACAGGCAGTCTTAAAGCAGCAATTTGCACCGGGCGTTTACCGTTTTCCCTCTGAAGCATCCGTGGCAACACTGGAGGCAGAGGCACAGGAGCAGGGCTGGCAGCTGTTCCATCTCGACGGCTCCACCATAGAGGACAAGGCCGGTTTCTTGGCGGCGGCCAAGACGGTGTTCGCCATGCCCGCCTATGTGGGCCGCAACTGGGACGCATTTGAAGAGGCAGTCAATGACCTGGGATGGGCGCCGGCGGCGGGCTACGTGCTGGTCTACGACGACGCCGCCAACCTTGACGATCACGATGCACCGGCGTTCCAGACAGCAGTCGATATCCTGGCGACGGCCGCCGGCAACTGGCAGGCCGAAGGCAAGCCGTTCTATGTGCTTATGCGCGGGGCAGGCAGGACTGATGCCGCCATCAAGCCGTGGCCGGCCGTACCGACCTAGCAGGCAGTACTTCCACTTAACCTCACGCTGAGATAACAGCGGCTGCGGCAGCCGCTGTTATCTCAGCGTGCGTCAGCTTACTACTTGTTTTCTGCCGCAGTCGTTTGCTGGCTGAGATCTGCCCCCAGATCCAGGTTGGCAAACGTCTCAGTACCCGGTGCGACGAGCTGAAACGCGAGCACGGTATCCATATTCACGGTGCCGTCGGCCAGCTTCAAATCGAGGACATGGCCGCCCTTGGTCTTGTCATCAGATAGGAAGTGCAGGTGCCAGCCTGGCAGGTTGATCCCCTGCATGTAGTCTGGAAAACGCATGGCGACGGCAGTGCCGGGAATGTTTTCATAGACGAATTCGGCCTGGTTTTTTGTAACCTCGGCCAGGGGCTTGTACGGCTTGCTCTGCATGGGCACGCTGCGCACATGGACAACGTCGAAGTTGCCCTTGATCTCCGCCACGTAGAACCGGTTAAAGTCACCGGTTTGTTTGGCAATAATGTCGTCAAGCGCGACCTTCAAGCCCGCAAAATCGGCGATGGAAGACAGCGGGATGGCAGCGATGTCTTCGTCGAAATTCGTGACCGCCGCAAACGGCACAGTTTGTGAGTCACTGGCAACCTCCACGGACCCATCGGACTTCGCCTTATATACCACGCCGTCCAGAACGATCATCTCGCCGTCAAGCTTATCAAACGTTCCCAGGCCTGTATTCCCTTCTTGCAGGAGCTGGCCGACGGTCACGGTGCCGTCGTAGTCGCCCTGCATCAGGCCATCGAGCAACGAAACCTGGTAGATCGCGTCAGACATCGCGTCAGAAGCAGCGCCTGGTGCTGCGTCTAAAGTCTCTGCCCGCTTCTGGACCGGTTGGCAGCCGGCCAGGGCGAGCATACATAGAAGACACAAAGAGATAAAGCCAAAACGGATGGTGTGCATACTGTGTCCTCCACAGACACAATGACATTTGGTTAGAGAAGTAGCATTATGCCCTGGCCAACACGGCCAGTGTTTCTACGTGGCGGGTTTGGGGAAACATATCGTAGGGCTGCGCCAACTGCAGGCGATAGCCTTTGTCAGAGAGGATGCGCAGGTCGCGCGCCAGGGTAGAGGGCTCACAAGAAATGTAAAGAAGGCGCGCCGCGCCAAGTGCTGCGAGTGATTCGAGGGCAGGGCCGTCGACACCGGTGCGCGGCGGGTCAAGGATGATGGCGTCCCAAGCCTGGTCTGCCAGTTCAGAACTGCGCAAGGCTTCGACGACGTCCTGGTTGATAATGCGTCCCGGCACGCCGGCAGCAGCCATGTTGTGCACAGCGTCCGCAGCGGCGGTGCTGTTGGACTCGACACCAACGATCTCGGCCACACGCTGCCCTACCGGCAGGGTAAACAAGCCCACGCCGCAGTACAGGTCCAGTACATGCTCGCCGCCGGTCGGCGCCAAGGCCGCCAGCACGCCTTTGACCAGCAGCCCCGCGACGGCGGTATTCGCCTGGAAGAAAGCTCCCACGCTCGTGCGATAGGCGAAACCACCAACCTGGATGAGGTCTTCCCACGAACGCAGTTCCGCCTCGCCTGTAAGCGGCAAAGTGCCTGCCTGGCTGGCCAGTTCGGCGAGCTGCCGGCGCAGCGGCGCCTCCAAGATCGGGCAGTCTGCCACCGGCACGATCGTAGTGCGAGCGCGCTGCACGGTAGCCCAGCCCCCCATCGGCAGCTGCGTGCAGGCGCGCGTGGTTGCGGTATTCGTAGGCAACGGGGCTCCCAATGCAGGGCAGCACCGGGGGCTCGGGGAGCTTGCCAAAGCGCGCTAGCTGCTCCGTGACAATGGCCGTCTTGATGTGCAGCTGCTCGGTATAGGCAATATGCTGCCAATCACAGCCGCCACAGCGGCCGAAGTAGGGGCATACGGGAGACACGCGCGCCGGGGCGTCCGTCACGCGCGCCGACGATCTCGCCGCGCGCAAAGCTGCGCTTGCGCTCGACCAGCCGCACGCGCACTTCTTCGCCGGGCAAGCCAAACGGCACAAAAACCACCATACCCGGATCCTGGCCGCCCCCGTAGCGGCCGATCGCTTCGCCAGTCGGCGCCATGCCCGTCAGGGTCAGGTCGATGATCTCGCCGGGGGTACCGCTGCTGCGTTCGGAGGCCGCGGGCGCCGTTTGCCGCGCCCCGCGCCTTACACGCCTGGTTCGCGCCACGATCTGACAAACCCGCGCTGTTCTGTCGTTTCCGGTGATTCACGATAGCCGTCGGGCGTGCCGCGGCGGCGCTGCTCGATCTCGGCCAGGGCCACTTCGGCGTTCGCACCGTGGCGCACAAGATAGCAGCCCACGACGGTGCCTGTGCGGCCGATGCCGCCAAAGCAGTGCACATAGACAGGCCGCTTAGCCGTCACGGCAGCATCGATCGCGTCCAAAATGGTGACCATGTGCGCAGGATCCGGCGTACCCATATCCGGGATCGACAGGCGCCGGTGGGCTACTTTGATGCCGCGTTCCGCCGCCAGTTGCTGTACCAACGGACAGTAGGGCCGCAGGTTGTATTCGCCCGCTTCAGTCAAGTCAATAAACTGGCGCACGCCGGCATCGAGCAGTATGCCCAGCTTGGCACGTGCCTCCGCTTCCTGGCGAGCGCCAGGATATTCACCGGCCAGCAGCAGTCCTGGCTCCACCCAATAGGAATCTGCAATGGGGTGCGCCTGCACCTCGCCCGCGTTCATTCGTCTACCTCTCTAGCTTCTATGCGCTCACAGGCAGGGAAAAGAAGATCGTCGATCCCCGCCCCGGTTCGCTGGTCGCCCAGATGCGGCCACCGTGCGCCTCGACGATAGCCCGGGAGAGGAACAGGCCAAGACCGGCGCCCGCGGTGGTGCGCCGCAGCGTGCTGTCGACCCGGTAAAAGCGGTCAAAGATGTTCACCAATTCGCTGTGGGGAATGCCGACCCCTTGATCGGCGACGAACATCACGACACGCGCGCTATCCTCCGCGTCCCCGTCGACGATACTCTCACCCTCACCTGCCACCGAATCCCCTATGGTCCGGCCGCTGACGACACCCTTGCCGCGGGCTGTTACTCCTGCCGGCGGCTTGTCGATCGGTACAGCGTCGGCGTGTGCAGGCTGCAGCCAGCCGCCGATCCGGATCACGCCACCGTCGGGCGAATACTTGATGGCATTGGAGACAAGATTTGTCAGCACCTGGCGCAACCGTTCCTCATCGCCCCAGACCAGCGGCAGCCGCGCGGGGAAGTTCAATACGATGCTGTGATGATCGGTTTGTGTACGATAGGCCTCGGCTACCTTGCGGGCAAGCTGCTCCAAGTTGACATCGCCAAGGTCCAACTTGAGCCCGCTGGCGGCGATGCGGCTTACGTCGAGAAGATTGTTGATCAGGCCCTCCAATCGATCAGCTTCCTCTTCGATGATCTCGAGCCCCTGGCGGGCAGTGTCTTCATCCCACTGGGCATCCGGACGCGCCAAGGTCTGGGCATACCCCTTTATCAGCGCCACCGGCGTCTTGAGTTCGTGGCTGATGATCGAGGTAAAAGTCGACTTCATCTCTTCTTCCTCGCGGAAGCGGGTGATATCGTGCACGTTGACGATGATGTTGAGCAGCCGGCCATCTTCGCCCATCAGGGGGGTATAGGTGACGCTGACGATATGCCGCTTACCCGGCTGTGCGAGTTCCCCTTCGCAGGAAGCATGCGCCGGCAAGGTCTGGCTGCTGTAGGCTTCGTCCTGGCAGAGATGATTGCCGGTGATGTTCTCCAGAGGCAGCACTGCGCCACATGGCCGGCCGACGGCATCTTCGGCTGCCATGCCTACCATTGTTACCAATGCCTGGTTGACGGCCATGACCTGGCGGTCGGCACTCAAGATCATGATGCCGTCGGCACTGTTTTCCAGGATGGTTGCCAGCCGGGTGCGCTCGGTTTCGAGAAGGTGGACGAGACTTGCGTTGCGCACGGCGATGGCAGCCTGGTCCGCAAACCCTTGGAGGAACTGCCAGTCCAGCTGCGTAAACGCGTAGTTGCCGCGGAACAGGTAGATAACGCCCAACATTTCGCTTTCAAACAGCAGCGGTAGCGCGATCACCTGGCCGAGAACCTCGCCAAGCACCTCCTCAACTTCACGCACCTTGCCGGTCAAGTCAATGGAGGGCGGCGCGCTGTCGTCACTGTGCGCCAGCGCAGCTTCATGGAGGGCTGTCAGCGTCGTCACGTCGAGCAGGGGAGCAAATGCTCGCAGCGACTCAAGGGGAATGCGATACACTGCCCGCACTTGAAAGCGCGGCGCAACTTGGATAGGCGAGTCAAGGGGCGGCGCCTGGGGCTGAAGCAAAATCATGCCTGCGGGGCAGCCGACCATCTCTGCAGCGCTGCGCAGAATCAGCTCCAGCAGGCTTGGCAGATCCAGGCGCGAGGTAATGGCGCGTGTGATGCGCAGCAGGAACTCGCGCTGCCGCAGTTGGTAGGTGGCGAGTAAGGTAGGTACGCTGCTCGACATGCCTGCTATGCCCTCAAGTTCTGTGGTCGGTGACCGCTAGGCCGCGGGTGCGCCGGCAGCAACATCCCCGGCAACACCTTCTGCCAGGCGCTGGGGGCCAAAGGAGTCTGGCAGCAGTTCGCGCACACTGGTGGTGCGATAGCTGCCGGCAGCATCGCTGATATATACGGCCATGTCCAGGCCCAGTTCAGCCATTACCTGGCGGCAGGTACCGCAGGGTGAGCCGCCATTGGCAGTGGCAACCGCTATCGCCACAAAGTCGTGCTTGCCTTGTGCCACCGCGGACGTCAGGGCCACGCGTTCGGCACAGATCGTCGACGGGTATGCGGCGTTCTCGACATTGCAGCCGAGAATGACGCTGCCGTCGGCGGCAAGCAGTGCCGCACCGACATAATAGTGGCTATAGGGGGCATAGGCACGCTTGCGCGCATCCAATGCGGCAGCAACCAACTCTTGCGGCGTCATAAATACACCTCGTGCTCCGTTACGTATGATTGGTCAGGCTGGAATTCGTCAAGTTAGATGCATCCAGGCGGGACGGGTCCAACTTTGCAGCATCAAATCCAGGCTTGCGGCTGCGCAGGCGAGCCGGGGCCTCTTGCTCGGCCGGTTCGGGTGCGGGTGGCGGCAGGATGTGGTCGGCACGCACCTGGTTGATGCGGCGCCCTTCCAACGAGAGCACCCGTAGGCGCCAATCGTCCAGCAGTATCGTCTCGCCTTGCACAGGAACGTGGCCGAGGCGACCATAGATCAGGCCGCCGAGAGTGTCCGAGTCTTCATCGTCCAAGTCCAAATCAAGCAGCTTACCCAACGTGTCGATATCGAGCCGGGCGTTGAGGATATAGCTGTGTTCGCCAAACGCCTGGAACAGCGTGGCCTCATTGACGTCGTACTCGTCTTGAATCTCCCCGAAGATCTCTTCCATGATATCTTCGATGGTGACCAAACCTGCAATGCCGCCATACTCGTCGACGACCATGGCCAGGTGGATGCGCTGGATCTGCATCTCGCGCAGCAGTTGGTTGACCTTTTTGCTTGCCGGCACAAAGTAGGCTGGGCGCAGCAGTTCTCGGATCGGGACGTCGGTGCGGTTGTTGCGGAAGCAGGGCAGAAGGTCCTTGGCATAGAGCAGGCCGACGATCACGTCCACGTGATCGTCGTACACCGGAATGCGGCTGTGCCCATGGCTCATAATCATATCCAGCGCTTCCTGCAGCGTGCTCTCAACAGGCAGCGTGGCCATGTCGATGCGCGGCACCATGACTTCGCGTACCACAGTCGTATTCATGTCCAGGATGCCGGCAATCATCTCCTTCTCGCTCTCGGCAATGGTAGAGCCTTCTTCGTCCACCTGCATGAGACGGCGCAAGCCGTCCTCGCTCAGGAAGACGGAGTCGTCACGCTCTTCGGCATCCTCGCCGCTCAGGCGTTCGCCTGCCCGGTAGAGCATGAATGTAAAGGGTGATAGGATGACGACCAGCGTGCGTGCCAATGGCGCCAGCCGCAAGGCCACCTGTTCTGCACTGCCGACTGCCAGCGAGCGCCCGATGATTTGCGCAGCCCCTAACGCCAGCCACGCCAAAATTGTGGCAAACACCACCGTCACAACACCGGCCGAGGCGGTAAAGACACGCCCAACGGCCACACCGGCAGAAAGCAGGCCGATGGTTTTGACCAACATCGACGTCAGCCAGAACTGCGCCGAGTCTTGCAGCAAGTCCTCGACCAGCGCAGCGCGGCTGTCGCCTGCGTCGCTGCGCATGTGAATCTGCGGGCGATCCACGGCGGTCAACGCGACTTCGACTGCCGCAACTACCCCTACCAGCAGCGCGGCCACGGCAAAAACCAGCCAGGCCACGTAATCATATACCACGGCTATTCTCCAGACTCTCCCTCTTGTGCAGTTCGTCTCATCGCACGTGCGGGCACGCCATAGACTAGCTCACCCGGGGCAACATCGTGCGTCACCACAGCGCCTGCTCCGGTGCGCGCCCCATCACCTAGCGTTACCGGAGCGACCAGCATGGTATCGCTGCCGATAAACACATTTTTACCGATCACGGTCTTGTGCTTCTTGCGCCCGTCGTAATTGCACGTGATCGTCCCGGCGCCGATGTTGACGCCGCCCTCGATCTGGGCATTCCCGATATAACTGAAATGGCCCATCTTGGTGCCGGGCCCCAGGTAGCTGTCTTTGACTTCGCCAAAGTTGCCCATGTGCACGCCTTCGCCCAGGTGCGCGCCCGTGCGCAGCCGGCCAAATGGGCCGATCTCCGCCTTGCGGTCCAGCCGTGCCCCTTCCATGAAGGCATACATAGCCCGGCACTCGTCAGCGATCTCAGAATTGGTGATATGGCTGTTGGGTCCGATCACGCAGCGCTCCCCGATGCCGCGTCTTCCCCTGCAGGAACGTGCCGGGGAAGATCGTAGTATCCATGCCGATCTCGACCGTATCCTCAATATAGGTGTTGCTTGGGTCAATGATCGTGACGCCGGCAAGCATATGGCGTTCCAGGATGCGCTGGCGCAAGATGGCGGTTGCGTGCGCCAGGTGGACGCGGGTATTGATACCGTCGACCTCTTCTACGGGGGCGGGGGCGGCAACAACCGCGCGGCCTTGGGCGACGGCCATACTTACCAGGTCGGTGAGATAGTACTCGCCCTTGGCGCTGAGCGGCAGGTTGGGCAGATTTGCCCACAGCCAGGCCGCATCAAAGCAGTAGATGCCCGGATTCAACTCACAGATGGCCTTCTGCTCGGGTGTACAGTCGATATCCTCGACGATCCCACACACAGCCCCCGTGGCGTCACGCAAAATACGGCCAAACCCCTGTGGTTCGGCGCGCGTCACCGTCAGCAAGGCGATGGCAGGATTGCAGGCTGGCTGCTGCTGCACGTAGAGCGCCACCAGCGACGCCAGGGTTTCGCTGCGCAGCAGTGGCATATCGCCGTAGGTGACAAGCACAGCATTTGCCTGTCCTTGGAGGAGCGGCAGCGGCTTGCTGTACGGCGTGGCCGGTGCCAAGCAGTTGGGCTTGTTCCGCATAGCGCACGCAGTCGCCGAGCACAGCTTGGACCTCATGCTTACCGTGCCCGACCACGACGACGGGTGCCAGGTCGACGACAGGCCGGACCGCGTCTACCGCCCACTCGATCATGGTGCGGCCGAGCAGCGGGTGCACGACTTTAGGCAGGGCAGACTTCATACGGGTGCCGTAGCCGGCGGCGAGAATCACAGCAGCAGTGGTCATACGTTATTCACCAAAATTTGGATGCTGTTACGGATAAACGCAGGCGCGCCAATTGAAAAAGGCTTGCAGCATGTAGCAAGCCCCATGGGTGTGCAGCTTTGTGATACAGGGAACAGACGCCAGAGGCGGCAGGCAGCGCAGCTTGTCGGGCGGCCGTAGCTGCGATTTAGAGAGAAGGTACTAGGTGGTTCGTCAAACATAATCATTCGGGCACTGTGAACCGTCACCCTTAGAGGGTGCAGATTGTATCATGCCCGGCGACCGAACTGCAATTACGGGATCGCGGTGGACCCCGTCATAAAAAGAGAAAGAGAGTTCGGTTGGCGATGGCCTACTCTCGCATGCAACGGATCGCATACTACCATGGGCGCTGGCGGGCTTAACTGCCGGGTTCGAGATGGGACCGGGTGGACCCCCGCCGCTCTTATCACCAACAGAACTCTCGTTCTGACTGATTTAGGTTGGTAACTTGCGTCACCGGGTGGCTTACTCACTCTGTCGTGCTTGCGCCACCTTGGTGCCTGGCACTGTGTCTGTGACACGGGTGCTGGCACACTAAAAACTGGCTAAGATGAAGGAATCTTTACGCGTGATTCATTAGTCTGTCTACTGCCATCTTGCGATGAGTTC